>NZ_JACYUT010000004.1:0-510971 GCF_014841915.1 Pseudomonas sp. CFBP 13727 | reverse complement strand
GTCAGCGGGAGGCGAATTCTACAGCGTTTCAAACCGCTGTCAACTGCCTTTTTCACCGCTTCCGACCTTGACGATCGAAACCCTTCCGAACCTTCTGAAACGGCTAACTCATTGATTATCAAGGAGTTTATCGTTTCGGCTGCGCCGGAAGTGGGGCGAATTATAGACACATTGAGAGGGGCGTCAACAGGTAATTTCAAAAAACTGTCACATATCCCTAAAAGCAAAGGGCGGGCCTGGCGGCCCGCCCTTTCTCGACGCTTAAAGGCTAGGGAAAGCGAACTGCGAGGCTTCGTGGCTGGCACGTTGCGGCCAGCGCTGGGTAATGGCCTTGCGTCGCGTGTAGAAGCGTACGCCATCCGGGCCATAGGCATGCAGGTCGCCGAACAGGGAGCGCTTCCAGCCGCCGAAGCTGTGATAGGCGACCGGCACCGGCAGCGGTACGTTGACACCGACCATGCCGACTTCGATCTCGTCGCAGAACAGGCGTGCCGCTTCACCGTCGCGGGTGAAGATGCAAGTGCCATTGCCGTATTCATGGTCGTTGATCAACTGCATGGCCTGCTCGAGGCTTTCGACACGGACGATGCACAACACCGGGCCGAAGATTTCTTCTTTATAGATACGCATCTGTGGAGTGACGTGGTCGAACAGGCACCCGCCGAGGAAGAAGCCTTCTTCGTTGCCCGATACACTCAGACCGCGACCGTCCACGACCAGCTTGGCGCCGGCCTGCTCACCGTCATCGACATAGCCTGAGACCTTGTCACGGGCCTGGGCGGTCACCAGTGGGCCCATGTCCAGACCACAAGACGTGCCGGCGCCGATCTTCAGCGACTTGATCTGCGGAGTCAGCTTGGCCACGAGGGCGTCGGCGACCTGGTCGCCGACGCACACGGCTACCGAAATGGCCATGCAGCGCTCACCGCAGGAACCGTAGGCTGCGCCCATCAAGGCGCTGACCGCGTTGTCGAGATCGGCGTCGGGCATCAACACCGCGTGGTTTTTCGCGCCACCCAGGGCCTGAACGCGTTTACCGCGACGGGTGCCTTCGCTGTAGATGTACTCGGCGATCGGCGTGGAGCCAACGAAACTCAGTGCCTTGACCTCCGGCGCTTCGATGAGCGCGTCCACCGCGACCTTGTCACCGTGCACGACATTGAGTACGCCAGCCGGGAGGCCCGCCTCCAACAGCAGTTGCGCTATATAGAGTGTAGAGCTGGGATCACGCTCGGACGGCTTGAGGATGAAGCAGTTGCCGCAGACGATGGCCAAGGGGTACATCCACAGCGGGACCATGGCCGGAAAGTTGAACGGCGTGATACCAGCAACGATACCCAGTGGCTGGAAATCGGACCAGGCATCGATATTGGGACCGACGTTGCGGCTGTACTCACCCTTGAGCACCTCAGGTGCTGCGCAGGCGAACTCGACGTTTTCGATGCCGCGCTTGAGTTCACCTGCAGCGTCTTCCAGCGTTTTGCCATGCTCTTCACTGATCATCTGGGCGATCTTGGCTTCGTTCTGCTCGAGCAGTTGCTTGAAACGGAACATCACCTGGGCACGCTTGGCCGCTGGAGTCTTGCGCCAGGCTGGAAACGCGGCCTTGGCGGCGTCGATGGCCAGTTGCACGGTCTCGCGGCTGGCCAGCTGGAGTTTGCGGATGGCCTGGCCGGTCGACGGGTTGAAGACATCGGCCGTACGGTCGCCGCTGGAAACCAGATCGCCGTTGATCAAGTGTTGGATAGTGCTCATGCAATGGGCTCCTTGGAAAAAAGGTCAGTCGATCTGGTTGAGGGCTTCGCCAACAGCATCGAACAGGCGATCGAGGTCTTGCGGCTGGGCGTTGAAGGTGGGGCCGAACTGCAGGGTGTCGCCGCCGAAGCGCACGTAGAATCCGGCTTTCCATAGCTTCATGGACACCTCATAGGGGCGCACGATGGCATCGCCATCGCGTGGCGCTAGCTGGATCGCGCCGGCAAGGCCGTAGTTGCGAATGTCGACGATGTTCTTCGCGCCCTTGACGCCGTGCAGCACGTTTTCGAAATGCGGTGCCAGCTCGGCGACGTTCTGCACCAGGTTTTCGCGCTGCAGCAGGTCCAGCGCGGCAAGGCCGGCGGCGCAGGCCACCGGGTGCGCCGAGTAGGTATAGCCGTGGGGGAACTCAACGGCGTACTCGGGCGTCGCCTGGTTCATGAAGGTCTGGTAGATCTCGGTGCTGGCGATGACGGCGCCCATCGGAATGGCGCCGTTGGTGATCTGCTTGGCGATGCACATCAGGTCCGGGGTCACGCCGAAGGTGTCGGCACCGAACATGGCGCCGGTGCGCCCGAAGCCGGTGATGACCTCGTCGAAGATCAGCAGGATATTGTGCTGGTCGCAGATTTCACGCAGGCGCTTGAGGTAGCCCTTGGGCGGTGGCAGCACGCCTGCCGAACCCGCCATGGGCTCGACGATCAGGGCGGCGATGTTGGAAGCGTCGTGCAGCTCGATGACCTTGAGCATTTCATCGGCCAAGGCAATGCCACCCTCCTCCGGCGATCCCTTGGAATAGGTATTGCCCGGCAGCAGGGTATGGGGGATGTGGTCGACGTCCATCAGCTGGCCGAACATCTTGCGGTTGCCGTTGACGCCGCCCAGGCTGGTGCCGGCAACGTTGACACCGTGGTAGCCACGGGCCCGGCCAATCATCTTGGTCTTGGTGGCCTGGCCTTTCAGGCGCCAATAGGCACGGACCATTTTCACGGCGGTGTCGCAGCACTCGGAGCCGGAGTTGGTATAGAAGACGTGATTGAGATTGCCGGGAGTCAGGTCGGTGATTTTTTCCGCCAGCTGGAAGGACAGCGGATGGCCGTACTGGAACGCGGGCGAGTAGTCGAGCACACCGAGCTGACGCGACACCGCTTCCTGGATTTCCTTGCGCGTATGGCCCGCACCGCAGGTCCACAGGCCGGAGAGGCTGTCGTAGATCTGCCGGCCCTTGTCGTCGGTCAGCCAGCTGCCTTGGGCCGCGACGATGATCCGCGGGTCACGCTGGAAGCTGCGATTGGCGGTGTACGGCATCCAGTGAGCATCCAGCTTGAGCTGGCTGGTGATGCCGACAGGGGCGTTCTCGGGCATGTTCATGTGCACAGACCTCATTGAGCGATTGAAGACGCGATGACAAGCGTGTTGCCTCTACGGTGTCACGACGATAAAGTCTGGAAAACCCAACTTTTACGATCTTCAGTCAGGCAGCTACTAAACTATGAGCCGTCGCCCCGATCCGCTCGCGCAGGTCAGTGATTTCGATATTCGCCTGCTGCGCATCTTTCGCAGCGTGGTGGAGTGCGGCGGCTTTTCTGCGGCGGAGAACGTCCTGGGTATCGGTCGTTCGGCGATCAGCCAGCAGATGAGCGACCTCGAGCAGCGTTTGGGCCTGCGCCTGTGTCAGCGTGGCCGCGCAGGGTTTTCCCTGACCGAAGAAGGCCGCGAGGTCTATCAATCGGCGCTGCAGTTGCTGGCGGCGCTGGAAAGCTTCCGCACCGGCGTCAACGGCCTGCACCAGCACCTGCGTGGCGAGTTGAACATCGGCCTGACCGATAACCTGGTGACGCTGCCACACATGCGCATCACCCATGCGCTGGCGCAACTCAAGGACCGTGGGCCCGATGTGCGCATCCAGATCCGGATGATCGCGCCCAGCCAGGTCGAGCAGGGCGTGCTCGATGGCAGCTTGCATGTTGGCGTGGTGCCGCAGTCGAGCCCGTTGTCGGGGCTCGAGTACCAGCCGCTGTACAGTGAGCGTTCGTTGTTGTACTGCGCGGTCGGCCACCCGCTGTTCTACGCCAGTGACGAGGCACTCGATGGCGACCGCCTCAACGCACAGGAAGCCATCGCGCCGACATTTCGTCTGCCGGCCGATATCCAGGCGCGTTACCAGGTGCTCAAGTGCACCGCCAGCGCCTCGGATCGCGAGGGCATGGCGTTTCTGATTCTGACGGGACGCTACATCGGCTACCTGCCCGACCATTACGCCACTTTCTGGGTACAACAGGGGCGTCTGCGTGCGTTGAAACCGAGCGAGCGGTTCTATGACCTGACGTTGTCCTGGGTGACGCGCAAGGGCAGAAGGCCCCATCTGGTGCTGGAAAGCTTTCTGGAAAGCCTGGCGCAGACGCGCTGAAGGATCGTCGTGGTTTATCCATCAAGGCTTGTCGGATCAGGGCGGGTACGCTATCAACGCATCTGCAGTATTCAAACGATCGGTTCGGAAATCGCCCATGAGTCTCGAAGTCCCCGCGCACAGCGCCTCGGTCAGTGGCAAACCTGCCAGCCGCATCCGCCAGAAGAATGAAGAAGCGATTCTAAAAGCGGCCGAAGACGAGTTCGCCCGGCACGGTTTCAAGGGCACCAGCATGAACACCATTGCGTTGAATGCAGGCTTGCCCAAGGCCAACCTGCACTATTACTTCACCAACAAACTCGGCCTGTACATTGCGGTGCTGAGCAACATCATCGAGCTGTGGGACAGCACCTTCAATACGTTGCGCGCCGAGGATGATCCGGCGCAGGCGCTGACCCGCTACATCCGCGCCAAGATGGAGTTCTCGCGCCGCCAGCCACTGGCGTCACGGATCTTCGCGATGGAGATCATCAGCGGCGGCGAGTGCCTGAGCGAGTACTTCAGCCAGGACTACCGCAGCTGGTTCGCGGGGCGTGCCGCGGTGTTCCAGGCCTGGATCGACGCCGGCAAGATGGACCCCGTCGACCCAGTGCACCTGATCTTTCTGCTGTGGGGCAGTACCCAGCATTACGCCGACTTCGCCACGCAGATCTGCCGGGTGACCGGACAGGCGCGCCTGACACGGCATGACTTCGAACACGCCAGTGACAACCTGATCCGCATCATTCTGAAAGGATGCGGCTTGACCCCTGCGGTGTGATCACTGCAACAGCCAAGAGATAAGCATGCCTTCTACCCTGCTGGGACCCTGCGAGTACCGCGAGGAGATTCGCAAGAGTCGATTCATCACCCTCGCCGCGCCGATAGCCAGCGTGCAGGACGCCCAGGCCTTCATCGAACAGACCAGTGACCTGGCCGCGACCCATAACTGCTGGGCGTGGAAACTGGGCGATCAGTACCGCAGCAACGACGATGGCGAGCCAGGCGGTACCGCAGGCCGACCGATCCTGGCGGCGATCGAGGCACAGGATTGCGATCAGGTGGTGGTGCTGGTGATTCGCTGGTACGGCGGCATTCAGTTGGGTACAGGAGGGTTGGCCCGTGCCTATGGCGGAGGGGCGAACAAATGCCTGCAGCAGGCGCCCAAGCGCCTGTTGATCGCGCGGGTGGCTGTGAGCTGTTCCTGCACATTCAGTGAGCTGGCCCTGGTCAAGCTTCGGGTGGCCGAGGTTCAGGGGTTGGTGACTGCAGAAGATTTCACCAGCAATGGGGTCGATCTGCAGCTGGCAGTGGCCAGTGAGGCCATCGCTACCCTGGCGCAGCAGCTTGCCGACCTTTCCAGGGGACGGATCGTGCTGCAAGCCGTCGCGTCTTGAGCGCGTCGTTGCTGACAGCGAGTGCTAGTCTGTTTCCTTTGTTCAGGAGAGTGGCAATGACAACTGCAAAGAAAGCGTTGGTGATTGGTGCATCCCGTGGCCTGGGTCTGGGGCTGGTGGAACGCTTGAGCGAAGATGGCTGGGAGGTGACGGCCACGGTTCGCGATCTGGACAAGGTGCCGCCGGCGCTGACGGCCACCGGCGCGAAGGTGGAGGCGCTGGAGATGACTCGCCTGGAGTCCATGGACGCCCTGAGCCTGCGGCTGCAGCAGCAGACCTTCGACCTGCTGTTCATCAATGCCGGGGTGTCCGGGCCGGCGGGCTACAACACCGACCAGGCCAGCGATGCAGACATCGGTGAACTGTTCGTCATCAATGCCGTGGCGCCGATCCGTCTGGCCCAGCGACTGGCGGGCAATGTCGCCGATGGCGGTGCGATCGCCTTCATGAGTTCGGTGCTGGGCAGTGTGGCGATGCCTGAAGGGTCGCCCATGGCCTTGTACAAAGCGAGCAAGGCGGCCTTGAATTCGATGACCAATACCTTCGTGACCGAGTTGGCGCGGCCGCAGTTGACGGTGCTGTCGATGCATCCGGGCTGGGTGAAGACCGACATGGGCGGCGACGGTGCCAGTCTGGACGTTGCCACCAGTACCCGTGGATTGGTGGATGTGATCACCGCGCAGCTGGGCAAGGGTGGGTTGCAGTTTCTCGATTACAGGGGCGAGAAGATCGACTGGTGAGGTCCGAGGGAAGCGGTGGTGTCAGCGGCGGCCTCTTCGCGGGCACTGCCCGCTCCTACAGGATGCGGGCAGTGCCAGTTAGACGGTGGTTTACAGGCCCAGGATCGATAGCATGATGAAGGTCGCGAACAACACGAAGTGAGTCATGCCCTCGATGGCGTTGGTTTCGCCGTCGTTGAGGTTGATCGCGCAGACCAGCAGGGTGATGAAGATCATCACTGTCTGCACCGGTGTCATTGCCATCTGGAACGGCTGGCCGCTGTACAGGGCCAGGCCTTCCATGACCGGTACGGTAAGGATCACCGTTGACAGCGAGGCACCCAGGGCGATGTTGACCACCGACTGCATGCGGTTGGCCAATGCTGCACGCAGTGCAGTCAGGATTTCCGGCGCAGCGGAAATGGCTGCCACCAGAATGGCCGTCATCACCGGTGGTGCACCGGTGCCCTCGAGACCCAGGTCGATGGTCTTGGACATGACTTCGGCCAGGGCGCCGATGACGACGATACCGAACACCAGGGTACCCACCGACCAACCCAGGTGAACCGGCTTCTCGGGTTCGGTGGTCACGCCCTTGCGCTTCTTCTTTTCCGGATAGTTGTAGCTGAAGAAGTAACTGTGCGGCCCGACCTGCATGCGCAGGAACAAGGCGTAGAGCACCAGCATGGCGCCGATGGTAAAGCCTGAGTAGACCTTCCAGTTGCCCTCGGGGATGAACTCCGGCACCACCATGGACACACCCATGGCGGTGAGGATCATGACGCTGTAGCTGCGCGCCGAATCGTCATTGTAGGACTGTTCGCCATGCTTGAGCCCGCCCATCAGTGCCGCGAGCCCGAGAATGCCGTTGATGTCGAGCATGACCGCCGAATAGATGGTGTCGCGCACCAGGGTCGGTGATGGCTCGTTGCTCATCATGATGCCCAGTACCACTACTTCGACCAGCACCGCCGACAGGGTGAGGATCATGGTGCCGTAGGGGTCACCGAATTTTTCGGCGAGCAACTCGGCGTGCCCGGCAACTCGCACCGAGGCGAAGATGATCGCCACGACCAGGGCGATACCCGCGCCCAGTGCCACGCCTTGACCATGGCTGAGCAGGTAGTGCTCGGCCGGGAAGGCAATGCATGCGGCGATCACCGCCAGAAGTAGAAATTTTTCCTGCTTGAGTAACGCGATCATGGCCTGCCTTCGCTGATTGCTGCGACCTGTGCCGCTGAAAGTAACTGGATGTAACAAGAATCAGCGGATCAGAGTACGCGACAGCTGCAAAGGTTCAGGGGCAGACCTGTGCCTGGGCCACCAACCAGTCATGGATGGCACGTCGGGTTGGCGTATTGAGTGCGCCTTCGCGGTACGCCAGCACGTATTTCTTGCGGGCCTGGATGGGCCATCCGAACGGCACGATCAGCGAGCCTTGTTCCAGCTCGTCGGTGATCAGCGCGCGACGGGCGATGGCAACACCCATGCCCATGCGCGCCGCATCGATGGTCAGGTGATTGCGATTGAAAGTGTGGCCGCGGCGCACATCGATGCCTTCGGCGCCTATCGCCGAGAGGTAGAACTCCCACTCTGCATATTCATAGCTGCCGCGCCAGGCGGTTATGTCGTGCAGCAATGGGAAGTGCACCAGCTGGCCGGGGCTGTCCAATGGCGGACGACCCTCAAGCAGAGTGGGCGAGCACACCGGGAACAGCTCCTCTTCCAGCAACGGTGTAGTGACCAGGCCTGGGTAGCTGCCATCGTTGAGGTCGATGGCCAGGTCGAAATCGTCGTCACGCAGTGAGCCACTGCTGTCCTCGGCGATCACCCGCAGCTGGAGCTCGGGAAAAGCCCGCTCGAGGCTGGGCAACCGTGGCATCAGCCACTTGCTCAAAAAGGAAGGGATGCTGCGCAGCTTGAACACCCCGCCGATGGTGCCGGAATGCAACAGCCGCAGTTCTTCGTCGATGCGGCTGTGCACTTCGTTGGCGACCACCGCAAGGCGCTGGCCCTGCGCAGTCAATTGCAGGCCGCGACCCACCCGATGGAACAGCGCAAAGCCCAGGCGATCTTCCAATTGCTTCATCTGCTGGCTGATGGCACCGGGGGTCACATGCAATTCATCGGCGCAGCGGGTGAAGGACAGATGCCGCGCGGCGCAGGCAAACACCTGCAGCCAGGCGTGCATTTGGGCATTGAGGATCTTGCTCATCGGTGAGCCCCGCTAAACAGTGACTTAGTAAGTATCGTTTGTCTGAAATGTCTGTCAGGCCAAAGATAAGGCACGAGTGTATAGAGAGAGAATGAGGCAGACATGGCTATCAGCGTATTCGACATGTTCAAGATCGGCATCGGCCCCTCCAGTTCGCATACGGTGGGCCCGATGCGCGCCGCTGCCCTGTTTGCCAAAAATCTCATTGAACAAGGCATGGCACCGCTGGTGGAGCGGATCGAAGCCCGCTTGTATGGCTCGCTGTCCGCCACCGGCATAGGCCATGGCAGTGACCGCGCGACCCTGATGGGCTTGATGGGCGAATGGCCGGACCGGGTCGACCCGGACACCGTCGGGCCTCGGGTCGACGAAGTGATCCAGCGGCAATGCCTGCAACTGGGCGATCACACGATTCATTTCGACTGGCAGCGCGACATGCTTCTGCTCGATGAGAGCCTGCCCTACCACCCCAATGGCATGACCTTGGTGGCGCACCTGCAGAACGGCGAGGTGCACGAGCAGACCTACTATTCGGTTGGTGGCGGTTTCGTGGTCGATGCCGAGCAGGCTGCCAGCGGTGTGCTGGACAACGACACCACCGTCCTGCCCTACGACTTTTCCTCGGCGGCGCAGTTGCTGAGCCTGTGCAAGCGCACCGGCCTGAGCATTGCGGCACTGATGATGGAAAACGAAAAGGCCTGGCGTTCCGAAGCGCAGATCCGCGAACAGTTGGCGGTGATCTGGCAAGCGATGCAGGCTTGCGTGGATAAAGGTCTGACCGGGCAAGGCATTCTGCCAGGCGGGCTGAACGTGCGCCGCCGGGCCTATCGTCTGCACCAGAACCTGCAGGAGATCGGCAAGCCCAACGTCATTGGCTCCACCCTCAGTGCCATGGAATGGGTCAACGTCTTTGCTCTGGCGGTGAACGAAGAGAATGCCGCCGGCGGGCGCATGGTGACCGCCCCCACCAACGGCGCGGCCGGGATCATTCCGGCGGTGTTGCACTACTACATGAAGTTCTGCCCGGAAGCGTCGGCCGACGACGTGGTCCGGTTCTTCCTGGCAGCTGCGGCGGTAGGCATCCTGTGCAAGAAGAACGCGTCGATTTCCGGCGCCGAGGTGGGCTGCCAGGGTGAAGTGGGTTCGGCTTGCGCCATGGCGGCTGCCGGCTTGGCCGAGGTGCTGGGTGCCACGCCCGAACAGGTCGAGAACGCAGCGGAAATCGGCCTGGAGCACAACCTGGGGCTGACCTGCGATCCGGTCGGAGGGCTGGTCCAGGTGCCGTGCATCGAGCGCAATGCGATTGCCGCGGTCAAGGCGATCAACGCCGCGCAAATGGCGCTGCGCGGTGATGGCGAGCACTTCATCTCGCTGGATCACGCCATCCGGACCATGCGTGACACTGGCGCCGACATGCACGACAAGTACAAGGAAACCTCGCGCGGCGGGTTGGCGGTCAACCTCGTGGAGTGCTGAGTTGCACCCACCGTTTCGAAGGTAAGTCCGAAAGCGCGAAACACTCGTAAAAGAGAATGTTTTTTGATCACGACAGCCTGATATGGAATAGTACCCGCCGTTTTTGCGCGCCCGCCCAGCGCGCAGGTTCCACAGCGAAGGTATTTGTCCATGCGCAGTTCCCGCCTCACCTCGATGATCGTCGCCAGTGCCCTGGCCTTGTGCACACGACTCATCGTCGCAGCGCCCATCGATATCAATGATGGCCAACACACCGTCCATCTGCCCCAAGCGCCGCAACGTGTGGTGGTGCTGGAGTTCTCCTTTCTCGATAGCCTGGCGGCAGTCGGCGTCACCCCGGTTGGCGCCGCCGACGATGGCGACGCCAATCGCGTATTGCCCAGAGTACGGCAGGCCATTGGTCAGTGGAGCTCGGTGGGCCTGCGCGCCCAGCCCAGCATCGAACAGATCGCGCGGCTCAAGCCTGACCTGATCATTGCCGATCTCAATCGCCATCAGGCGCTGTACGCTGACCTGGCAAGCCTGGCGCCGACCTTGCTGCTGCCTTCGCGCGGGGAAGACTATGAAGGCAGCTTGAAGTCCGCCGAGTTGATTGGCCGGGCGTTGGGCAAGAGCGAGGCGATGCAGGCGCGGATCGCGCAGAACCGTCGCAGCCTCGCCGACATCGCCGGGCAGGTGCCCGCCGGTACCAAGGTGCTGTTCGGTGTGGCGCGGGAAGACAGCTTCTCCGTACATGGACCGCACTCCTATGCGGGCAGCGTATTGGCGGCAATCGGTTTGCAGGTTCCGCCGGTACGCAGCAACGCGGCACCGACCGAGTTCGTCAGCCTGGAACAACTGCTGGCGCTGGACCCTGCCTGGCTGCTCGTCGGGCACTACCGGCATCCGAGCCTGGTCGACAGCTGGAGCCAGCAGCCGCTGTGGCAAGTGCTGGGCGCAGTGCGCAATCATCAGGTTGCAGAGGTCGACGGTGACACCTGGGCCCGCAACCGCGGGGTGATGGCGTCCGAGCAGATTGCCGAAGACGCCCTGGCCATTCTCAAGGGCGGCAAAGCCGCCATGACGCCCTGAATGAGGCGTTGGTGGGCGATGGCGCTGGGCACGGTGGTCGTCGCCGGACTGTTCTGGACGTCGCTGTACGCCTGGTCGCCGTTCACGATCAGCCAGGCGGATGCGTTCAACGGGCTGTTCAGCCAGGGCCGTGAGGGCGGCAACATGGCTTATATCGTCGCCCAGTTGCGGGTGCCGCGGGCGCTCTGCGCTGCGTTGGTCGGTGCCTGTCTGGGACTGGCCGGTGCATTGATGCAGGGCATTACCCGCAACCGCTTGGCGTCGCCGTCCCTGTTCGGGGTCACGGCAGGCGCCGCGCTGGGCCTGGCATTGTTCTCCACGGGCCTGGTGGCCCTGCCGTTCGCAGGCGGCGCGTTGCTGATGACGTGTGTGGGGGGTGCCCTGGCCTGGGTGATCGTTTTCAGCCTGGGTGGCGCCTGGTCCCCAGCGGCGGCGCAAGGCCGACTGGTGCTGGCCGGAGTGACCGTGGCGGCACTGTGTGCGGCGTTGACGCGGCTGACCGTGATACTGGTCGAGGCGCAGGCACAGAGCGTGCTCAACTGGCTGGCCGGATCGCTGGCCAACGTCGGTGCTGCGCAACTGCAACTGTTGTGGCCCTGCACTCTGATCGGTGCCCTGTGGGCACTCTTCTGCGCGCCACGCCTGAACCTGGTGAATCTGGGCGAGGATGCGGCTCGCTCGCTGGGCGTCGGTATCGCCGGCCTGCGCCTGCAGGTGTTTTTCGCCAGTCTGCTGCTGGTGGGTGCCAGTGTCTGCGCGGTTGGTCCGATCGGCTTCGTGGGCCTGATCGCGCCGAACATCGCCCGGCAATACCTGGGCAACGACTATCGCTGGCTGATTCCGGCGAGCGCCTTGCTGGGTGCGGCGATCGTGCTGGCGGCCGATCTGGTCAGCCGCGCCGTGGCCTTCCCGGCCGAGACGCCGGCCGGGGTGGTGACCGCGCTGATCGGCGCACCGTTCTTCCTTTACCTTGCCAGGCGCACGCAATGATTCGGCCCTACCCTCGCCTGCTGATCCTGCTCGCGCTGTTGCTTGCGGCGTTGTGGCTGAGTTTGAGTGCAGGCACCTCATGGCTGGCGCCGAATGCAGTGTTCGAGCGTTTGCTGGCGCATGACCCGCTGGACTTCGAGGTGTGGAACCACCGCCTGCCGCGCGGGCTGATCGCGATCCTGACCGGCAGCGCCCTGGGCCTGGCCGGCGCCCTGGTGCAGGGGGTGATTCGCAACCCGCTGGCTTCCCCGGAGATTCTGGGGGTGACCCAGGGCGCCGGGCTGGCCCTGACCATTGCCATCATCGCGGTACCGCAGCTGCCCTTTACCTGGCTGCCGCTGGTGGCCGGCGTGGGCGGCGCCGGCGGCGCACTGCTGCTGGCGCTGTACAACAGCGGTGTGAGTTTTTCCGGCGTGCGCTTTGCGTTGTCCGGGGTGGCGATCGCCGTGACCCTGTCGAGCATCACCGAGTTTCTGATTCTGTCGCACCCGCTGGACATCAACACGGCGTTGCTGGCCTTGACGGGCAGCCTGTGGAGCCGCAGTTGGCATCATCTGGCGCTGGCCCTGCCGTTCGTGGTGCTGATGCCATTGGCGCTGGGCCTGGCGAAACCGCTGAACCTGATCGGCCTGGGCGACGAAGCAGCCCACAGCCTGGGTACCGCACTCAAGCGCACACGCTGGCTGGCGATGGGCGCAGCGGTGCTGTTGAGCAGCCTGGGTGTAGGCATCATCGGCCCGGTTGGCTTTCTTGGCTTGGTCGCGCCGCACATGGCGCGCCGCCTGGTGGGCGGGCATCATCAGCACCTGCTGCCGGCCTCGATGCTGATCGGTGCTCTGTTGCTGGTGCTGGCCGACACGCTGGGACGCACACTGATCGCGCCCAGCGAGATCCCGGCAGGCGTTCTGACCGCGGTCATCGGCGCACCTTACTTTCTCTGGCTGCTGGCACGCTTCAAGGGCTGACATCATGAGCATCATCAAGGCCGACGGCGTCGATATCGGCTACGGCGCCACGCCTATCGTACGCAATCTCTCGTTCACCCCGCCTGCCGGGCAAGTCACCGCGCTGATCGGGCCCAATGGCTGTGGCAAGTCGACGCTGCTCAAGGCCCTGGCACGCATCATCACGCCGCAATGCGGGACGGTGAGCCTGGATGGCCAACCCTACGCGCAGCTGTCGTCGCGCGCGTTGGCGCAGCATGTGGCGTTCCTGCCGCAGGTATTGCCCATTCCCGAAGGGGTCAGCGTTGCCCAACTGGTGGCCTATGGGCGCAGCCCGCACAACAGCTTCTGGGGGCGCCTGAGCGGCACGGACCGCAATGCCGTGGAGCAGGCCCTGCAGCGCATGGGCCTGGAATCACTGGCCGACACCGCGCTGGCGGACCTCTCCGGCGGCCAGCGGCAAAGGGCCTGGCTGGCCATGGTGCTGGCGCAGGATACGCCGGTGGTGTTGCTCGACGAGCCCACGACCTACCTGGATATCAGCCATCAGGTCGAGCTGCTCGACCTGATGCGCCAGCTTGCCGCCGAAGGCAAGACCGTGGTTACGGTGTTGCACGATATCAACCAGGCCTGCCGCTACGCCGATCATCTGGCGGTGATGCATCAAGGTCGCCTGGTGGCCGATGGTCCGCCTGGGCAGGTCGTCGATGCCCAATTGATGCAGCAGGTATTCGAGGTGCAGGTGCAGATCGTCCGTGAGCCGGTGGCGGGCACGCCGATGTGCGTGGTGGAAAAAAGCACGCGCGCCTCGACGTGAATGGTCTGGCCCCCGACCGGGGCCGACCCGCCGGGCGTCGGCACGAACCTGCCGGTTGGGCCCTCGCGGCTGCGAGTGAAGGGCAATACCTGTAGAATCGGGCACGATTGCACCTGATGAGAGAACGAAAACACCATGTACGACTGGCTCAATGCCTTGCCCAAGGCCGAACTGCACATGCACCTGGAAGGCTCGCTGGAACCCGAGCTGCTGTTCGCCCTGGCCGAGCGCAACAAGATCGCGTTGCCCTGGAATGATGTGGAGGCGCTGCGTGGAGCCTATGCGTTCAATAACCTGCAGGAGTTTCTCGACCTGTATTACCGCGGTGCCGACGTGTTGCGCACCGAGCAGGATTTCTACGACCTGACCTGGGCCTATCTGTTGCGCTGCAAGGCCCAGAACGTCGTACACACCGAGCCGTTCTTCGATCCGCAGACCCACACCGACCGCGGTATCGCCTTTGAAACGGTGCTGGGCGGCATCACTGCCGCACTGAATGACGGCCGTACCCAGCTGAACGTCGACAGCGGGCTGATCCTTAGTTTTCTGCGCCATTTGAGCGAAGACGAGGCGCAGAAGACCCTGGATCAGGCCTTGTCTTTCCGTGATGCGTTCGTTGCCGTGGGTCTGGACAGCTCCGAGATGGGCCATCCGCCGAGCAAGTTCAAGCGCGTGTTCGACCGCGCCCGCGACGAGGGCTTCCTGACAGTCGCCCACGCCGGTGAGGAAGGCCCGCCCGAGTACATCTGGGAAGCCCTGGACCTGCTCAAGATCCAGCGCATCGACCACGGCGTGCGTGCCATCGAGGACGAGCGCCTGATGCAGCGCATCATCGACGAGCAGATTCCACTGACCGTATGCCCGCTCTCCAACACCAAGCTGTGTGTGTTCGATCACATGAGCCAGCACAACATTCTCGACATGCTCGAGCGCGGCGTGAAGGTCACGGTCAATTCCGATGACCCGGCCTATTTCGGCGGCTACGTCACCGAGAACTACCACGCGCTGTACACCCATCTGGGCATGACCCAAGACCAGGCTGGGCGCCTGGCGCAGAACAGCCTGGATGCTCGCCTGATCAAGCAATGAGGCCGGCGGGGTCGAACCCCGGCCTCACCCGCCCCATCACGTACCCAAGCGACCGATCTCGCTCATGCCCAGACGGGTAACCTGCAGCGTGCGGCTGTCTTCGTTGAGCTTGAGCCAGCCCGACTGCAGGAACAGGGTCAGCAACCCTGCACCCAGTGCGCCGCCGACGTGCGGGCGCTGGGTGCTCCAGTCGCAACAGCTGTGCAGCGGCTGGCGCTCGCGATTGACCAGTGCCTGCGTATAGATGCCTTGGCTGGCCAGGCGGCTGCTGCCCAGCGCCGTCACTTCGAGCCGCTGTTCATAGTGTTCGAGCCAGCCGTTCTGGACCATGCGCTGGAACAGGTCGGCCGCCAGCACGCCGCCCAGATGATCACCGCACAGCCGCACCTGATGCAGGGCCTTGGGCGAGCGCGGTTTGGGCACGCTGATGCGCGCCGCCATTCCCGCATTGGCTTGCACCAACGAGACGCTGGCCAATGCCTCCACCGCCGCCCCTACTTCAGGCTTGGCCAGACGGAAGAAACGCTTGCGCCCACGCGCTTCGAGGGTCAGCAGACCACCTGCCGACAGCCGCGCCAGATGCGCGCCTGCCGACGAGGGCGAGACACCTGCCAGCGATGCCAGCTCGTCGGCGCCTCGCGTGGTGCCGTCGATGAGCGCCCAGAGCATGGCGCTGCGCTTGGGGTCGGCCAGCAATGTGGCGATCCGGCTGATGCAAGGTGTTGGTTGCATGTGTTCACTCCCTGTGGAAACGTTCGTCAATCTGGCAATGGTTGCCGGGGTGATTATATGCACCCCGCCGTTGTACGGAATTGGACGAAAGCGCCGGGGACCAGCATCGAATGCGAGGGGTGTGCAATACCCTGTACTTGTATGGCCCGCCCTTACCGACGGCATTTTCCGGGACGCTTGCTCAAGCGCCCGCAACGCGTCGCTCTGTTGCCTGAAGACCGGTTGGATACATCATTCATTACAGGTTTGACCCCACAGCCGGGGCGGACTTTTCCCGCAATGTCCGTCCTTGCAGACCTACATGATTGTTTGGTTCGCGCTGCCTCGCCGTCAGTCTGACGGGCACCCGATGACGCTCGCACGCCCGAAATGAGGACTACACTGGGTCCTCATCTCGAGCCCGAGGACATCGCAATGAAAGTTCTTCTTTCTGAGTTGAAGCAACCACGTGGCAGCTGCTGGCAGGTGCGTATGGACCAGCATGCGGTGTCATTCCGCAGCGAAGCCGAGGCGCGGGCCTTCATCGCCACCCTCGAAGCCCGCTTGCAGGCGCCCCACGGCCTGCCGCAGGCGCGGGGGGCCAGCGCCGGTTAGCGGGCTGTCTGCAGGTCGCGCCGTTGCTGGCAGCGGCGTGTCAGTACTGCCGCACAGACGGCAAGGATGCCGCAGCCAGCGATCACCCAGGCCATCGGCATTGCCGTGCCGTCGTGCAGTAATCCGACCAACGACGCGGCGGCGGCGGCAAGACTGAATTGCAGACACCCCAACAGCGCCGAAGCGCTGCCGGCGCGTGAGCCCTGTCCGCTCATGGCACACGCCGAGGCGTTGGGGATGATCCCGCCCAGGCTCGCCAGACAGACGAACAGTGGGATCAGCAATGGCCACAAGACCGTTGGCCGCAGCGCACTGAGTGCCAGCAGCACCGCACCCGCTGCCATGTACACCCACACGGTGCGTGACAGCAGCAACGCCGGACCGCGGCGCGACAGCAGGCGCGCATTGACCTGCGCCATCAGGATGAACCCTGCGGCATTGCTGCCGAACAGCCAGCCATAGTGTTCGGCGGGTACGCCGTAGAGCTTGATGAATACGAACGGTGACCCGGCGATGTAGGCGAACATGCCGGCCATGGCGATTCCGCCGGTCAGCGCATGCCCCATGAACACAGGGTCCAGCAACAAGCCGCCGTACAGCCTGGGGGCGCCTGCAAGGGGGCGTCTGGGTCTGTCGGCGGGCATGCTTTCCGGCAGGCCCAAGGCGACGGCCAAGGTGCAGGCGGCGCTGAACAGGGTGAGCAGGATGAAGATCCACTGCCAGCCCCAACTGTTGACCAGTACGCCACCGAGCATAGGTGCCAGGATCGGCGCCAGGCCCATGACCAGCATCAGTTGCGAGAACACCTTGGCCGAGCCGACTGCATCGCACTTGTCGCTGACGATGGCGCGGGCCAGCACCATGCCAGCGCAACCGCCCAGGGCCTGGACGAAACGGGCAACGATGAGCCAGTCCAGGGTGGGTGCGAAGGCACAGGCCAGCGAAGCTGCGGTGAACAGCGAAACGCCCACGAGCAGGGGCACCCGGCGACCGAAGCGATCGGCGACCGGGCCGTATATCAGTTGGCCGATCGACAAACCGAGGAAGTAGGCAGCCAGGGTGGTCTGGATGTGCTTTTCGTCGGTGCCGAAGGCAAGCGCCATGGCAGGGAAGCCCGGCAGGTAGAAGTCGATCGCCAGGGGGCCGAATGCGCTGAGCGCCCCCAGGATCAGAATGGTCTTGAAGTTCATCGGGTATTCACTACGTCCTGACAATACAGGCGACGTAGTCTAACCGGGTTACGCGGGTGTCGCGCTGTAGCCTTCTTCGCTGATCAGCTGGACGATTCGCTCGGGCGGCAGGTTGCTGTCGATTTCGACCTTGCCGACTGCCAGGTCGATCTGGACCTGGGCAGCCGGATCCTGAGCGGTGATTGCCTGGGTCACGGCGCGTACGCAGTGGCCACAGGTCATGCCTTGCACGGTGAACTGTTGCATGGGTGATATCTCGCGGGACGGGATTGCGATCATTCTCAACCTTCCCATCGGGGCAAGGTCAAGGTAAAGATCAAGTTCTGCACGGATCGGCCGGGCTGGAATTCCCCGTGCAGCTCGTCCAAGCTGGACGCTTGCCACCCTGCCAGGAGTAACTCGATGCGCCCTACCACTGCATGGCTTTTCGGAATATGTGCCCTGGCAGCGCAGAGCTGTTGGGCCGGTGCCAGTACCGGTCAGCCATACGGCATTCTGATCGTTTCCCGCGAGCGCCTGGAAGTCGCCACGTCCTGCGAGATAGGGGTGTACCTGCAGGACCAACTGGTCGGGCGGCTGTTTCAAGAGCAGGCCACATCGTTCAACCTGCCGCCAGGCCCCGTGTCGGTCGGTTTGCGTCAGCTTCCGGGGCAAACGCCTGGGTGTGCGCCGGGCATGACCGAGTACAAACCGGTAATCGTGACCCTGCAGGCCGGGCAGATTCAGAAATTCCGTATCGCTGCAGGCAGCGCCGGCTTGTACTTGAAGCCCGAGCCACTGGAGTATTGACCTTGCCGGAGGGGCAAGGTTGATACTGGCGCAAACGCATCCGAGGACATTTCGAGCATGAACATTGGCCAGGCCGCCCGTGAAAGCGGCCTCAGCGCAAAGATGATCCGTTACTACGAGTCGATCGGCCTGCTCGCGCCAGCCGTGCGCAGCGACAGCGGCTACCGCCTGTATCAGGCAGCGGACGTGCACACGCTCGGTTTCATCAAGCGCTCGCGCGACCTTGGGTTTTCCCTGGAGGAAGTGGCCAGGCTGCTCACGCTGTGGCAAGACCGCAAGCGTGCCAGCGCCGACGTGAAGCAGCTGGCTCGCCGGCATATCGACGAGCTCGACCGCCGCATCGGCGAGCTGAGCAGCCTGCGCAACACCCTTGAACACCTGGTGGAACACTGTCACGGCGATGACCGCCCGGACTGCCCGATCCTTCAGGAGCTGGCATCCGGGGGCTGTTGCAGCTGACAAGGGGAAAACGGCGTCAGCTGGCAAGCAGGCCGCTTATTGCAACCAGGGCGGAGGCGGTTCTTCCGTTGTCTTGGTCGGCTGGTCATCGGCCTCGCGTGCGGCGCGTCGGCGAATGTCGTCCAGGCGCGCGGCCTCGATTTCACGCATGACCCCGCCCACATCGGCTTCCACTTCTTCCTCTGCGAACTCGCCGGTCAGCACACTGGCCGGGTGCAGTTTGCCTTCTTCGTACAACGCCCACATTTCCTTGGCATAACGCGTCTGGCGAAGCTCGGGAGCGAACCTGCCGAAATAGCTGGCCATGTTGCCGACGTCACGCTCGAGCATGCTGAAGGCATGGTTGTTGCCCGCCGCATCCACAGCCTGCGGCAGATCGATGATCACCGGGCCATCGGGCGTCAGCAGCACGTTGAACTCGGAGAGGTCGCCGTGCACCAGGCCTGTGCACAGCATCAGCACGATCTGGTGGATGAGGAACGCGTGGTACTCGCGCGCCTGGTCCGGTTCCAGCTCGACGTCGTTGAGACGTGGGGCTGCATCGCCGTCGCCGTCGCAGATCATCTCCATGAGCAAGACGCCCTCGAGAAAATCGTACGGCTTGGGCACACGCACACCGGCACTGGCCAGCCGGAACAACGCCGCGACCTCGGCGTTCTGCCAGGCGTCCTCGGTTTCCTTGCGGCCGAACTTGGAGCCCTTGGCCATGGCCCGAGCCTGTCGGCTGTTGCGCACCTTGCGGCCTTCCTGATATTCGGCCGCCTGGCGAAAGCTTCGTTTGTTCGCCTCCTTGTAGACCTTGGCGCAGCGCAATTCCTTGCCACAGCGCACCACATAGACAGCTGCTTCTTTACCGCTCATCAGCGGTCGCAGCACCTCGTCCACCAGACCGTCCTCGATCAGCGGTTCAATGCGTTTTGGAGTCTTCATCAGCTTTTATTCTGGGTCCTTCGTAGCCAA
This sequence comes from Pseudomonas sp. CFBP 13727, assembly GCF_014841915.1. NCBI lineage: Bacteria > Pseudomonadati > Pseudomonadota > Gammaproteobacteria > Pseudomonadales > Pseudomonadaceae > Pseudomonas > Pseudomonas sp. CFBP 13727. The sequence continues at coordinate 491,385 of NZ_JACYUT010000004.1, read as the reverse complement.
ACACGCGAATTCTGGCGGCATCGTCTCACAGCGAGCGCGGCTTGCCGACCCGAGCCTGTAAAAGGATGCAAACAACTCGCCAAGCGGTGGACGATCATAGCGCTTTCGCAGCTGATGGACAGCGGCGCTCATGCATTAAAGCTCGCCCGGGGTGAAACCGAACAGCGCCTTGAACGCTGCGATGAAGGCCGATGTGGATTCGTAGCCGTTGTTCAATGCGGCCGTGGTCACACTGTCACCGTTTTCCAGCGCCTGCAGCGACGACAGCAGCCGCATGCGCTGCCGCCAGGCCCGATAGCTCATGCCGGTTTCGCGCTGGAACAGGCGCATCAGGGTCTTTTCCGACGTCCCCAGGCGATGCGCCCATTGGGTCAGCGTGGTGGCCTGATCGGGGGCGGCAATCAGCTGGTTGCACAACGCCAACAGCCGATGATCCCTGGGCAGGGGCAACGAGAACGCCACCTCGGGCAGGCCTGCCAACTGATCCAGCAATACCTGCACCAGACGTGACTGAGCGGTGTCACCGGCTGGGTAGTCATGGGGCAACTCGCAGAAACCCTTGATCAGTTCGCGTGCCAGCGGGGTGACCTCAAGCACCTTGCAGTGCTCCGTGAGGAAGGGCGACTCTTCTCTGCGCACGTACAGACTGCGCATCTCGGCGCGCATCGAGGTGACGACCTTGTGTTCCACTCCCGCCGGAATCCAGATACCCCACTGCGGCGGCGCGAAGAAACTGCCTTCATCGGTGTGCACGCCGAGGACGCCGCTGATGGCGTAGGAAAACTGCGCCCAATCATGTCGATGGGCGGGCGTCCACGATCCCGCACCCAGGCTTTCGGCACGCGCATACAACGGTCGAGGCAGGCTTGCCAGGGCGGGTATGGGGCGTGGTGACGATGCATGTCCGTTTGGCGGCATTGATTGGCCCTCTGTCGCAAGACGGCAATAGAGTGCCTGAGTTAGCCTGCCGTTCTCAATGTCCATCGACGCACAGGCGATTCATTCATGCACATTCTCAAACACCTCAAGCGCGTGGTAACCGATTGGTTCCTCTGCGGCATGGTGCTGGCAGTCCTGCTGGCGTGGATTTTTCCGAGATTCGGCGCCACCGGCGGTGCCATGCACGCAGGTCTGGTGACCAATATCGGCGTGTTCGTGGTGTTCTTTCTGCATGGCATGAACCTGTCCAGCGAGCAGATCCGCCACGGATTGAAGAACTGGCGCCTGCATGTGATGGTGCAGGCCTTCACCTTCGTGGTGTTCCCGCTGCTGTGGCTGGCCTGCGACAAGACCCTTGGCGCGTTCATTCCCGGCACCTTGATGGTAGGCTTTCTGTACCTTGCCGCCCTGCCCTCGACCATTTCGTCATCGGTGGCATTGACGGGCAGTGCGGGCGGCAACGTGCCGGCAGCGATCCTCAACGCCAGCCTGTCGAGCGTGCTGGGTATCTTCATCACGCCGTTTCTGTGCGCGCTGGTGGTCGGTGGCGGTTCGGGGGGCATCGACCTGGGGGAAACCCTGCTCGACCTGTGCGCCATGCTGCTGTTGCCGCTGGTGCTGGGGCAACTAATGCGGCCGTTGTTCGGCAAATTCTTCGGCCGGCACAAGCGCTACACCAACTTGATCGACAAGGCCGTGATCCTGCTGCTGGTGTATGCCGCCTTCTGCAATTCGATGGTATCGGGGCTGTGGCAGCAGCAGGGCGCATCGGTATTGGCCATGGCCGTGGGCGGGAGCGCCTTGCTGTTGGTGCTGATCCTGCTGCTGACCACACGCACCGCCAAACTGCTGGGCTTCAGCCACGCCGACAAGGTGGCCGCCGTGTTCTGCGCCAGCAAGAAGTCATTGGCGGCGGGAGCACCGATGGCGGCGTTGATCTTCGGCAGCAACCCCGGACTGGGCTTGATTCTGCTGCCGATCATGATCTATCACCCGCTGCAGCTGATCGTATGTTCGATCATGGCGGAAAACTATGCCAACCAACTGCGTGTGGAAGCAACCAGCGTGCCCGTGGGCGCAACCGTCAGCGCTCGATGATTGCCGTGACGCCCTGGCCACCGGCTGCGCAAATCGAAATCAGGCCGCGACCGCTGCCTGCGTTGTCCAGAAGCTTGCTCAGGTTGCCGAGGATGCGGCCACCGGTGGCCGCGAACGGGTGCCCTGCCGCCAGTGAACTGCCCTTGACGTTGAGGCGGCTGCGGTCAATCGAACCCAGCGGCGCATCCAGGCCCAAGCGCGTGCGGCAGTAGTCTGCATCCTCCCAGGCCTTGAGGGTGCAGAGCACTTGTGCGGCGAAGGCCTCATGTATTTCGTAGTAATCGAAATCCTGCAGGCTCAAGCCGTTGCGCGCCAACAGCCGCGGAACCGCGTAGACCGGCGCCATCAGCAGCCCTTCCTGCCCTCCCACGAAATCCACTGCAGCGGTTTCCCCATCGCGCCAGTACGCCAGCACCGGCAGCCCGCGCTCCCTGGCCCAGGCTTCGCTGGCCAACAGCACCACCGACGCGCCGTCGGTCAAGGGCGTGGAATTGCCTGCCGTGAGCGTGCCCTGCCGGTTTTTCTCGAACACGGGCTTGAGCGCCGAAAGTTTTTCCAGGGTCAGGTCGGGACGCAGATTATGGTCGCGGACCAGCCCGCCGAATGGCGTGGTGAGATCGTCCTGCCAACCTTGCGCATAGGCGGCGGCCAGGTTCTGGTGACTGCGCAGCGCCAGCTCATCCTGTTCGTGACGCGGGATGTTCCAGTGCTGCGCCATCAGCTCGCAATGCTGCCCCATCGACAGACCGGTGCGCGGCTCGCCATTGCGCGGCAGTTCGGGCCGCAAATGCTGCGGCCGCAGTTGCAGCAATGCCTTGGCCCGTTCGCCGAGCGATTTGGCTCGATGCGTCTGCAACAGGATCTGACGCAAGCCTTCATCGACCGCGATGGGCGCATCGGATGCACTGTCGACACCGCCGGCAATGCCGCATTCGATCTGGCCCAAAGCGATCTTGTTGGCCACCAGCAGCGCGCTTTCCAGACCTGTGCCACACGCTTGCTGAACATCGTAGGCCGACGTTTGTGCCGACAGCCGCGAGCCCAGTACGCTTTCACGGGTCAGGTTGAAATCGCGGGAATGCTTGAGCACCGCACCGGCCGCGACCTCACCCAGGCGCAGGCCGTGCAGACCATAACGTTCAATCAGGCCTTCGAGTGCGGCCGTGAGCATGGCCTGATTGCCGACTCGGGCGTAGGGCCCGTTGGCGCGAGCGAACGGGATACGATTGCTGCCAACGATGGCAACCCGGCGCACCGTATGCGTGTCTAGGTTCATGTCGAACCTCCTGGATTGAAAGGCGGAAGCGAGATTCCGGGTCGAGCATGATGCATGGCACGGGGCCCGGGCGAACGACGCGCGCCTTGCCGTGGTCCACACTTTGAACCCTTTGAACCGGAGCACGTTCCATGTCCGATCGATATATCGACTTCGCCAACTCCGACCTTGGTCGTCGCCTGGTAGGGGCCATCGGCCTGCCTTCGCCGGCACGCCTGGAGCGCTGGCAAGCCGGACGGTTGCGACCGGTGGAAGGTGCTCTGCTGCTGGGCGGCGGCAGGCTCGCCGACAAGGTGGCCAGCTTCGCTTCGCGCTTGACCGACACCGCGTACGGCGCCGCCGACCTGCCGAGCTGGACCGCTGGCCTTGGGCCCAAGCTCCAGGCCGTGGTGTTCGACGCCAGTGAGATCGTCGATGGTACCCAACTGGCACGCTTGCGCGAATTCTTCCAGCCGGTGATCAAGAGCCTGGACCACAACGCGCATATGGTCATTCTGGGACGCAACCCCCGCGACCTCGAAGACCCTGAAGCACACATCGCCCAGCGCGCCGTGGAGGGTTTCAGCCGGTCGCTGGCCAAGGAGTTGCGCAACGGTGGCACCTTGCAGCTGCTGTACGTCGCGCCTGACGCCGACGAACAGCTGGAAGGTGCGTTGCGCTTCTTCCTTTCGCCCAAGAGTGCGTTCGTGTCGGGCCAGGTGCTGTCGCTGCAGGCCAGCGCCCGCCAGGTCACTGACTGGACCCGCCCGTTGGCAGGCCGCAAGGCGCTGGTCACCGGCGCCGCACGCGGCATCGGTGCGTCGATCGCGGAAACCCTGGCGCGCGACGGCGCCGAAGTGATCCTGCTCGATGTGCCCCAGGCACGCCATGACCTGCAAGCGCTGGCGGCACGGCTGGGCGGTCGCACGATAGACCTGGACATCTGCGCCGACGACGCTGCAAGCCAGCTGATCGCCGCGCTGCCGGAGGGAATCGACATCGTGGTGCACAACGCTGGCATTACCCGCGACAAGACCCTGGTCAACATGACACCCGACTATTGGGACTCGGTGCTCGCGGTCAACCTGCTCGCTCCGCAACGGCTGACCCAGGCGCTGTTCGACAGCGGCACGCTGCGCGATGACGGGCGCGTGGTACTGCTTTCCTCGACGTCAGGGATTGCCGGCAACCGTGGGCAGAGCAACTATGCCGCGAGCAAGGCCGGACTGATCGGCCTGGCGGAAGCGTTCGCCGCCAGGCTGGCCACGCGCGGTGCGACCATCAACGCCGTGGCCCCTGGCTTCATCGAAACCGGCATGACGGCGCAGATGCCCTTTGCCCTGCGCGAAGCCGGGAGGCGCATGAGCTCACTGGGCCAGGGTGGCCAACCGCAGGACGTTGCCGAGGCCGTTGCCTGGCTGGCGCAGCCCGGCAGTGGTGCGGTCAATGGCCAAGTGCTGCGCGTGTGCGGCCAAAGCATTCTGGGGGCCTGACATGGCAATCCACTGGCAGACTTTGGCTCGCAATCCCGACCTGCCCAGCGCCTATCTGAAAGCAGCGCTCAACCGCAAGATCACTGGCGAGCGCCTGCCTGAGCTGGGCCTGCGTTGCAGTCTGTCGGCAGACCCACGACACCTGGCGGCCTACCGCGAACTGTGCGGGTTCGGCGAAGGCGGCATGCTGCCGGCCACTTACCCGCATGTGCTGGCGTTTGCCTTGCAGATGCGCTTGATGACCGATAAAAGCTTTCCGTTTCCCCTGCTGGGCCTGGTGCATCTACGCAACCGCATTCAGGTGTTGCGGCCCTTGGGCGGGGTGGCCGGTGTACGGGTCAGCGTGCATGCGCAGAACCTGCAGCGCCATGAAAAAGGCGTGACGTTCGACCTGGTGACCCAAGTCGATGACCCCTTGGGGCCGCTGTGGCAGGAACACAGCACTTTTCTGTGTCGCCATGCCAGAATCGAAGGCCTGCAAGAGCCGGTGCACACTCCTGCCCAGCATCAGGACCAGGCTCTGATGGAGGTGCATCGCTGGTATGCGGCGGCGGACACCGGACGCCGTTACGCACGCGTCTCCGGCGATTACAACCCGATCCATCTGAGCGCCCTGAGCGCGCGTCTGTTCGGCTTTCCCACTGCCATTGCCCATGGCATGTGGAGCCTGGCGCAAAGTGTGGCAGCCCTGCGCGAACGCCTGCCGTTGAGCAATTACCAACTGGCGGTGGAATTCCACAAACCGGTACGCCTGCCCAGCGAGTTGATCTTGCGCGCCAGCGCTGCAGGGCTCGGCGGGCAGTTGGCATTGCATGGGCGCGACGAGCTGTTGCACATGAGCGGCACCTGGGGACCTCTGGTTCTGTAGCTATTGCGTTCGGCAAAGTTCGGCTTGAAGCTATGCGCCTTCAGGAGCTTTGCGATGAACCTAGACGCACTTACCCAACGCCTCCACCAGATACGCGAAAACAACGATTGGCGGCGCTTTCACAGCCCAAAGAACCTCGCCATGGCGGCCAGCGTGGAAATGTCCGAGCTGCTGGAAATCTTCCAGTGGCTGACCGAAGACCAGTCACGACAATTATCGGCCGAGCAGCTCGAACATGCCGGCCAAGAAGTCGGTGACGTGGTGCTGTACCTGTTGCTGCTGTGCAGCGAACTGGGCCTGGACATGGACCAGGTGGTACGCGCCAAACTCGCTGACAGCGAGCGGCGGTTCGCTCGATGAACGATCGCCATTTCGATCAACTGGCGACCCGCTTTGCCGAAAAGATCTATGGCGGCGCCAAGGGCGCGATCCGCCTTGCCGTGCTCCAGGCCGACCTGCGCGAAACCCTGCCTCAGCGCTCCCTGCGCGTGCTGGACATTGGCGGCGGCCTGGGCCACATGGCCTTGTGGCTGGCCGAGCAAGGTCACCAGGTCACCTTCAGCGAACCGGCCGAACCCATGCTCGAGGGCGCGCGCGAGCGCTTCGCGGCAGCGGGCCACAGCGCCACGTTCATCCAGGCGTCCTGGCAGCAGCTGCCCGCGCTCGGATTGCCCGCATTCGACCTGGTGATCTGCCACGCCGTGCTGGAATGGCTGGCCGAGCCCCATGCCATTCTGCCCGTCCTGCATTCGCTGACTGCCGCCAACGGCTGGCTGTCATTGGCGTTCTACAACCGCGATGCGCTGGTTTACCGCAATCTGCTCAAGGGTCACTTTCGCAAACTGAACAGCAATGAACTGGCAGGTGAAAAGCAGAGCCTTACGCCTCAGCAGCCATTGGACCCGCGCGAAATGGCCGCGCAACTTGACGGCGCCTGGCGTGTCGAATCCAGAAGCGGTGTGCGCGTGTTCCACGACTACATGCCCATCGATTTCCAGAAGCGCGCCGACTTGGAACAACTGGTGACAATGGAGCTTGCCCATCGGCGACATCCGGCGTTTGCCGGTCTGGGTCGCTACCTGCACTGGATCTGCCGCCCCGCTTGACCGGTATTTCGGAGACTGCCATGCGTCGCCTGTCCCTATCCGCTGTTTGCCTGACCCTGGCGGCCTGCCAGAGCCCCAATCCCTATGTCGCCAGCTCCAGGCCCCTGCCACCTGCCCCCGCGCAGGCGGCGCAGACATTCGATGCCAGTGCCTACCCTGCGCCCCCGCGCGACTATGCCCGGTATCGCAATTGGGCCTGGGTCAACGGGCAGCTACCGGCCGGGACCAGTTGGGCGGACTCTGCGCAGATCGCCGAAGCGGTCAGCAATGCCCTCGACCAGCGCGGCTTGCGCCCCCAGCGCAGTGGCGACAACGCCGACTTGCGGGTCGGCACCAGCCTGCGCATGGAAACCCGCCTGCAACAAACCCGCGACGATGTCGGCTACGGTGCTGGCTACGGACGCGGTTACGGCGGCTATGATCGCTACGACCGCTATGGCGGCTATGGCAGCTATCCGGTGGTACGCACCTACCAGATCCAGGTGATGGTGGTGCGCATCGACCTGTTCGACGGCAAGAGCGGCCAGCCCGTCTGGAGCGCAAGTGCTGAAACCAGCAGCCAGGGCAGCCTGAGCGATCGTAACGAGGCGTTACGCAACGCTGTGCAAAAAGCGCTGACGGCTTATCCTCCGTCCTGACCCACAGGAGATTTCACCATGTTGCGTCGCCTTGCCGTTCTACCGCTGGCGCTGTTGCTGAGCGCCTGTCAAACCCCTCGAGTCAATCATGATTTCGATGCCAGCCGTGACTTCGCGGCCTACCGCAGCTGGGCCTGGAAAGAGCCGGCGGTGCAATATCGGCCGGACGATCCACGGGTGCGCAGCGACCTCACCGAGCAGCGCATCCGCCAGGCCGTGAGCAGTCAGCTCGACCAGCGCGGACTGCGCCCAGCGGCCGCCGGTGGCCGTGCCGACGTCACGCTGCAAGCCTACTTGATCGTCGACAACCGTCAGCAGCAGGTCACCACCAATTATGGCGGTAGCTGGGGTGGGGGCTACTGGGGTCCGTATTGGGCCTCGCCCGCCATGAACGAAACGCGCAGCGTCGACTACAAGGTCGCGACCCTGCAGCTGGACATGCTCGATGCACGGGACGGCAAGCTGGTGTGGCGCGGCAGTACCGAGCAACTGGTCAACGACAATGCCGTTTCGCCGAGCGAGCGCAGCACTGTCATCCAGAAGGCGGTGAACGACATCCTGTCCACCTACCCGCCTCGCTGAGCCTGCCGCCAGCAGCAAAAAAAGTGTCGCAGCAACCCCATCGTCAGCGTCAGGCGTCTAATCTGAAACAGAAGGTCTGTTTCAGAAGTGAGCCACTGCCGTATTCAAGTGGGTGCTGCCATGCCAAGTCTCGTTCTTCTCCTGTGGTTTACCCTGTGCGCCGAGCAGGACATCCGGCACCGGCGCATCGCCGACAAACTGACCGTCGGCGCAGGGGTGCTGGCGCTGGTGTGCCTGTTCGCCACCGGGCATACCTGGATCGGCTCGAGCATGGTCGAGGCGGCCGCAGCGCTGGTATTGAGCATGGCGTTGACCTTGCCTGGCTACCTCAATGGCCGCCTGAGCTGTGGCGAGGTCAAGCTGCTCTGGGCACTGGCGCTGGCTTCGGACAGCAGTCACCTGGTCGGCACGCTGATCGGCGGTATCGTGGCCCTGGTGCTGTGGGTCTTCGTGTCACCGATGATCTGGTACCGCTTGAGCATTCGCTATAGGCGCAAGGTGGAGTACCTGAACCCCGAGTCGGCAGCCGTGCTGCCGCTCACCCCGTTTCTGCTGGCAGGGTTCGTGCAGACATTGTTCTGGCTGAGCTGATAAGCCGGGTTGGCATCCGACAGGCTCAGTCCACCACAGTCAGCTCGGCCTTGGCAGTCTGCCCCGCCTCGTCCAGCACCGTGACCTGATAACGCCCCGTGCGCTCGAACACCGCGCTCAAGCCAGTGCCCTGCGCACTGCTTTGCTGGGGCATGCCATTGATGAACCACCAACGCTGCCCCTGCCCGCCGAGCGTGTCGAGGTGTATCCGCAGCGGGCCGGCATCGGCGGCCGGATGGCGCAGCCGATCACCGCTGCGCACGCCGACGATCGACAAGGGTGCCATGGCCGGCAACGGTGGCGCGGGGCATTGTGGATCCGAGTCCGGCACCCGCATCCGGCGACGTTCGGCCTTGGCCAGCCAGGGTTCGAGTGCGGCCGGCCACAGGGCGATGGAGCGTGCCTGGGCGCCGGGGCAGGAGGCACCGGTGCGCAGCCCTGCGGGCGAGAGCCAGACCTGCTCCTGCAGCCCGGTACCCAGCGGTTGGTCCAGCGCCTGCAAGGTGGGCGGGATGGTCTTGTCCAGTGTCCAGGCAAAGCGCTGGCGCCGACAGTTGGGGTCACGGCGATCCAGTGCTTGACCCAGCGGCCAGCATATCGCAGCCACGCCGACGCTGGACGGTACGCGCTGGACAGGCGTCGAGATGGCCCGCTGCGCATCGCGGTTGCTCAGGACGTCGTGTACCTGCAGCATCAACGGCGCGGCCGAAGCCAGGCCGAACTGGCCGGGTACCGGGGTGCCATCCGGGCGACCGATCCATATCCCGATCAGATAACGCGGCCCGATGCCGATCGACCAGGCGTCACGAAAACCGTAACTGGTACCGGTCTTCCAGGCCAGCGCCGGACGCTGGACGAGTTCGGCGTGCAGGTCTTGATCCGGGCGTGCCTGGCCGCTGAGGATGCGCCGCACGATCCACGCCGCGCCCGCCGACATCATCGGCCGCTCGCGCAGTACATCCTGCGGTTGCCAGCGCAGTGAGGCACTGTTGCCGCTGCGGGCGAAAGCACTGTAGGCGGCGACCAGATCGTCGAGCCGACTGCCCATCCCGCCCAGGATCATCGCCAGGTTGGGCTCGGCGGCCACGGGCCAGCTCAGGTGCAGGCCGCCGTTGCGCAACTGCGCGGCAAAGCGCTTGGGACCCAGCGCCTCGAGCACCTGCACCGCTGGCAGATTGAGCGACAGGGCCAGCGCCGAACTGGCCGCGACCGGACCGCTGAACCCTGCGGAAAAATTGCCGGGGCGGTAATCACCGTAGCGGCGCGGGACATCCTGCAACAGAGACTCGGAGTGAATCAGGCCGGCATCCATGGCCATGCCGTAAAGAAACGGCTTGAGCGTGGAGCCTGGCGACCTGACAGCACTGACCATGTCGACGTGACCGAAGCGCCGGTCATCGGCCAGGTCCACCGAGCCCAGGTAGGCGCGCACGGCCATGGTCTGCGCGTCCACCACCAGGATGGCCGCCGAGGTTCGCTCGGGCAGCCGCGCTCGCCAGCCCAGCAGCAGGTCTTCCAGGCGCCGTTGCAGGCTGGCGTCGATCAAGGTGTGGATGAGCGGTGGACTGTCATTGCGGTTCAGGCGCCTGGCCAGCAATGGCGCCAACGCCGGCTCCTGGCGCGGGGCCAGCAACAAAGGCTCCTGTTGCGCGTCGCGCACCTGGGCTGCGGGCCATACTTCACGCTCGGCCATGCGTTGCAGCACTTTGTTGCGAGCGGCTTGCGCCTGTTGCGGATGGCGGTCGGGACGCAGGCGGCTGGGCGCTTGGGGCAACACCGCCAGCAAGGCGGCTTCGCTGCGGGTGAGCTGCGCAGGCGACTTGCCCAGATACGCCCAACTGGCCGCCGCCACACCTTGCAAGGTGCCGCCGAATGGCGCGCGGTTCAGGTACAGCGTGAGGATCTGCGTCTTGCTCAGGTGCCACTCCAGCTGCGCAGTTCGCCATAACTGATGCAGTTTGCCGGAGAAGGTCCGTGAATGCGGATCGAGCAGGCGCGCCACCTGCATCGACAACGTACTGCCGCCCGACAACACCCGACCGCCGCTCAGGTTGAGCCAGGCAGCACGAGCCAGTGCCAGCGGGTTGACCCCTGGATGCTGGTAGAACCAGCGGTCCTCGTAGGTCAGCAAAGCTTCGAGATAATAGGGCGAAACCTGGTCCACGCTGACCGGATATCGCCATACCCCTTCGGCATCGGCGAAACGCCACAGCGGTGTGCCGTCCTCGGCAAGCACCACGCGCGCCAGATCATCCCGGGGCAACGGTAGTGGCCAGAGTCGATCGGCCAGCCACAGAAGAACGACCGGCACACAAATCGCCAACAGCGCACGGCGCATGAATCTGCCTCGACGCGTTTTCGGAAAAACTGCAAAGCTGCGGATCAAGTGCGCCAACCTTGCTGGCGCTGTCGGGAACTTGGTTCGCTGGCGCATGGCCAAAGGGGGCACAATGGCATGAATGCCACTAACCGAATCAGGACGCAACTATGCATGTAGAAGGCTTTTTCGAGTGGCTGGGGCAGGCCCTGGGCGCAATCATTCGCTGGGTGGTAGACAGCCTGAGCTGGCTGTTCAGCCTGCTCGGCAACGCGGGCGGAAATTTCGTCGACGGCCTGTCGAGGACCCTGGGCATGGACACCAATGTCGTTACCATCGCCGCGTTGATCGTCGGCTTGCTGTTCCTGTACTCCGCCGTCCGGGCTTTCATGCGTGCATCGATCATCATGGGTGTCATCTGGGCCGTACTGGGCCTGTGGTTGCTGAGCTGGATCATTCAGTGAGCCATGGGTCGAATGGCAAGGGCAGCCGTTCGCTGCCCCTGCCCGGCCTCACCTCGGGCGTACCGTCAGGTCCGCTGGCGTAGCACCGACAGCCTGCCAGTTGGGCCGGTACATCGATTCCACCTGCGGTGGCGGTACCTTGTAGATACCCGGCGTTACCGCACGCGCCAGATACAGCAGGTGGGTGCTGCCATAACCATCGAGCTTGAGTGCGGCCACGTAGCGGTCATCGCGAAACTCCTGATGCTGCAGATTGGCGTTTTGCATCGACTCACGCCACTGCCGGACGCTGCTGCTGGCGTTATCCAGGCTGGCGGCACTTTGCGCCAGGTTCTGGTTTTCGATTTCCAGGCCAGCGGGCAGCAGGTCGACGACCAGGGCATCGGGCACGCGCTGCTTGGCGCCCACCACCAGATGCACCAGCACCAGCTCGCCACTCTTGAGGGTATCGAGCTTGAGCGGCTCGCCGTCCAGGCCCAGGTATTGGCGACGGATCGACAGATTGTCTTGCTGCGGCGCCGGCGGCCGTACCGGATAGCCCGACAGCGTCACCTGCTGATACAGCGGCTGTTGTGCCTGGCTGGTAACGGTGAGCGACTCGGACAGCGCGCCGTCCGCCAGTTTCAGCGCCGGCTGGGCGTCACTCAACAGGTGACTGACGTCGGCGCTTTGTACCTGGGCAGTCCAGGCCTGCTCGGGCAAGGCCAGCGCATTGCGACCGGCCAGATACAAGGCATTGCGCTCCTGGGTCGATAGCCAACTGCTGCTGGCGAGCATATCCGAGAGGGTGAACAGGCGCTCTTCGAGTGTGGCTTTGCTCAGATCGTTCTCCTGCAGCAAGGCCAGGATCAACGCCTGGTCACGTAGCGGGCTGCCATAGTCGCCGAGCCAGTCGCTGTCGTTGCGTGCTGCCGCCAGACCGGCTTGCAGTACCTGATCGGCACGGGGCTGATCACCCATTTTCTGCAGGGCGATCGCCAATTGCACCAGTGGCAGGCCCGAGCGCGCATCGCTGCGCCGTTCGAACAGGCTGCGCAGTGCGCCTAGCGGTGCCTGTTGGCTACGCGCCAGCACCAGGCCGGCATAGGCCTGGACCGCAAAGCGGGTGTGGTCGAGATTGTCGCTGTAGTCAGCCTCGATCAAATCGCGCTCCTGCAGATAGCGCAACAGTCGCTCGCTGGCTTTCTTCACGGGCTCGGGCGGTACGGCGTAGCCCTGATCACGGGCACGCAGGAGGAAATCGGTCACGTAGGCAGTCAGCCAGTACTCTTCCTCGCCATCCGCACCCCACAGGCCGAAGCTGCCGTTGTAGCGCTGCATGCCCAGCAGCCGCTCGATACCGATGTCCATCTTGCGCGTGCGCTCGGCGTCGGTGTCGCTTTCCACACCCAGCTTTTTCAGGCTGGCGGCATCGGAATACAGCGACGGATACAGGCCACTGACGGTCTGCTCGAGGCAGCCGTAGGGGTACGCATTGAGCGCCTTGATCTGCTCGCCGATGTTCAGCGGCGGTCGGTTCGACAGGCTGAGCAGGGCCTCGCGCCCAGCGGGCTCGAAGGGCGACAGGGCACCGGCGGGAAGCGTCCAGGGCTGATCCTTGAGCACGTTGCGCAGATGCCTGACCAACGCCGGATAGGCGGGACGCACGCCCAGGGTCCAGTCCCGGGTAATGGCAGGCAAGGTTTCGCCAGGCAGGTTCAGCCCGTCGATCCGTACCTTGATGTGACCTTGACCCAACCCGCCTGTGGCTTGTACCTGCAGATGCAGGGTCTGACGTTGCCCCTTGGCCAGTTGCAGCGGTTGCCGGGGGACGTCCAGCAGGGTCAACGGGCCGTCTGCGTTCACCTGCACGGTCAGGGTTTGCGCTCGTTCGGTGAGGTTGGTGATGTCGAGCGCAATGCGGGCCTGGTCGCCACCGGCCAGGAAGCGCGGCGCGGACAGTTCTGCAACCAGCGGCGCGGCGACCACCGTGCGCGCCTCGGCCATGCCGAAGCGATCATCGGTCCAGGCTTGGGCCATCACGCGCAGTTCGCCGTTGAAGTCCGGGATATCGAGGGTCATCTGCCCCTCGCCTTGCTCGTTCAACGTCACCGGAGCGCTTTGCAACGCAACGATGGTGACGCTGGTCTGCGGGCGCTTGCCGCCCTTGGCCAAATCGGCCGCGTCGCCACCGAACGCCAGGCTGGCCAGCCGGCCCTGCCCCGCTTCGATCAACTGCCCATAGATATCCAGTTGGTCGACGCCATAGCCCTTGCGGCCGAACAGCGCAGCGAAAGGATCGGGGGTGGCGTACTGGGTGATATTGAGGATACCTACGTCCACCGCCGCCAATAGCACATGGGCCTGACGTGGGATGCTGCCGTCGCTGTTGCGGGCCGTCACCTTGACCGTGAGGGGCTGCTGCGGGCGCATGCTCGCAGGCGCGTCAAGGGTCACCGCCAGCTTGCGTGGGGCGCGATCGAGCGGCAGGTGCAGCAGGCCGACCGCACGCTTGGGGGTGACGTTGGCCTTGCGTTCGCCGGGGCGGACCACCAGCGCGCTGATGTAGAGGTCATGGCGGGCCCATTTCGGATCGACCTTGATGTCGAAGGCCTTGCCTTCGGCGGGTACGTCGATCTCCTGCCACCACAAGGGGCCCTCGGCGGACTCCACCAGCAGATAGCCGGTACCGGCGGCGGGCGGCGTCACTGTCACCCTGGCCGTATCGCCATCTGCGTAGTGGGGTTTGTCCAGGGCGAGCTTGACCTGATCGGGGCGTACCGCGCCGCCTTCGGTGTTGTCCTGCCAGCTGTAGCCGGCCCAGAAACGCAGGCTGCTGACCAGCCCGGTTTGCGGATCTTCGACCTCGACCCGGTACGGCCCCCACTCAACGGGAAAGCTGACCTTGGCGGTGCCACCCTCGGCAACTGCAACGGTTTCCTCGCTCAGGCTCAGGTATTTTTCGTTGTAGTTGTAGCTCCAGCCGTCGCTTTCGGAGTAGTTCCAGTAGTAATCGCGACGCTCGCGCACCAGGCGTACCTTGAGGGCATCGGCAGCCAGCTTACGACCCTGGGCGTCGGCGACGAGCAATTCGAACTCGGCCGGTCCGTCGCCGTCCACGTTCTCGCCTTCGAACGTTCCTCGCACACCGGGCAGGCGGTCCGCAGGCCATACCGGTTGCACCAGGCGACGGGTGATGGGCCGGCCACCGGATTCCTGCAGGCTGGCTTGCAGCACGACCTGCAGCGGGGACCTGGTTTCGCTCCAGCGGCTATCGATGGCCAGAGTCGCCCTGCCTTGCGCGTCGAGGGTGGTCTCGTCCAGCTCCAGGTCCTGACTGAGCTCGCCTTCGGTCAGCGAGCCGAACTGGAACCCGGGCAGCGTCGACACAGCTTCGCGCAGCGGACGCACGTAAACCTGGCCGCTCAAACGATTGCCCGCAGCCGGCGCGCCGTACAGGTAGCGGCCGGTCACGTCGACAGCCAGCGCATCGGCGGGCGCGATGGGCGTGTCCGCGCCCTTGAGGTCCAGCGCCATGCGCTCGGGGAGAAAATCTTCCACCTGGAATTCGTGAACCTGAGGCTTGCCGTCGCCCAAGTCGAGCAGCAGTTGCCAGCGCCCGGTCGGCGCTTCGCCAGCCAGTGGCAACTGGTACTGATACAGGCCGGAGGCGTCCGGCTGCCAGACGAATTTGCGGCTGAGCTGGTCGTCCGGGCGGCGCACCTCGACGCTTACCGGTTGCGGTTTGACCGGGTGCCCGTCGTTGTCGCGCAACAGGGCATTGAGCAGCACCGTTTCGCCGGGACGGTAGAGGTCTCGCGGACCGAAGACGAAAAACTGCAACGGGTGTGCCTTGGCTCCGGCGATGTCGAACTCGGCCAGATCCAGTGCCGCAGTGTTCAAGCGCAGCAGGCTGGTCTGGTCGCCCTGATGCGCCAGCAATACTTCGGCTTTCACCGGCGAGGCGAGTTCGGCATGGCCGGCGGCGTCGGTCTTGCCTTCGCCGATGACCCGGCCCTGGGCGTCGAGCAACTGCAGGCTGACGTCGGCCAAGGCCTTGCCGCCCTCCAGGGCCTGGGTGAATACATCCATGCGGTCGGCATAGCGATGCACGGACAGGCCGATATCGCTGAGGGTGAACAACGTCGCCGGCTGCGCATAGTCGTAGCTGCCGGAGGC
The DNA here is from genome assembly GCF_014841915.1 of Pseudomonas sp. CFBP 13727. NCBI lineage: Bacteria > Pseudomonadati > Pseudomonadota > Gammaproteobacteria > Pseudomonadales > Pseudomonadaceae > Pseudomonas > Pseudomonas sp. CFBP 13727. Next base: position 475,876 of record NZ_JACYUT010000004.1, on the reverse strand, counting down.
ACGCATCACCGCCAGATAGACGCCCGGTTGCTGCAATGGCTTGATGCCGCCGAGGGGCAACAGCAGGGTCTCGCGGGTATTGCGTGCGGGATCGAGATCGAAGCGACCCCCGTAGACCAGTTCGGCCATGGGCAACAGCTCGCGCGATTCGTAGCTTTGCAGGCTGCTGTTGCGGCCCCAGCGGCTGAGAAAGGCCGGCAGTTGCTCGGGTCGTACGCGGAAGAACTCGACGTCGACCTTGTCGACATTCAGGGCAATGACCGGCAAGCCTTCGGCCAGCCGGGTGGGCAACAACGAGCCGCGGCTGGCGAAGCCCACGGTGGGTTGCAGGTCTCGGGTTTCAAGACGAACGGTGTGTGGCGCACCCAGGGTGTTCTGGTTCACGGAGAGCAGCCCGGCATCGACCGTGAGCACCAGCTTGCGCTTGGGCTCCAGGTGGCGAAAGCGCAACTCCATGAGGTTGTCGGACAGTTCCCAGGCGCCGTCCAGCTTGCCGCGGGTGCTGTCGACCAAGTGAACCTTGTCGGCGAAGTTCTGCTTGGGATCCAGCGGTGCGGTGAAGGTCACTGAAAGGGTGCTGGCACCGTCCAGCTGGACTTCGGAGGCGTCGGCTACGGCGAGTTCACGGCCCTTGTAGCGTTGCGCCAGGGCCGGCAGATCGACGCTCGCCGCAGGCTTGGGCACCGCATTCACGGCAGCAGGGGGCGAGGGCTCGGCAGGTTTCTGCGATGTCGATGAATCGCACCCGCCAAGCAGGGCCAGGGCGCAGGCCAGAAACAGTCCTTTGTTCAATTCGAGGTACCCAAGGCAGTGAAAAGCAAGGCTGGGAATATATATCAATATTGATGGTTTCGTGGCCGGGGTTACCGGCTGAGACAAGTGTAGTGAAGTGTGTAGGGTATACCGCGCGGATTCCTTCGCGGCCACGGACCGCTCCTACAAGGATTGCGATCATCCTGTGGGAGCCGTCATCGGCTGCGAAATGAGCGCTGCGGTGTGTCAGGGGTATCGCAGCGTATTCTTCGCGGCCACGGACCGCTCCTACAGTGGGGTGGGCTACAATCGCGGCCCCGACTTCGGAGCTTACATGTCCATCCTACTGACCGATTGGCGCCATCGCCCTACTCACAAGAGGGTCTGGGCCCTGGCTGCGCCGATGATCCTGTCCAACCTGTCGGTGCCCCTGGTGACGCTGGTGGACAGCGCGGTGATCGGCCATCTGCCCCATGCCCACCAGTTGGGCGCAGTGGCCGTGGGGGGCAGCCTATTCACCTTCATGGTGTCGCTGATGAGTTTTCTGCGCATGGGCACCACGGGGTTCGCCGCACAGGCTGCCGGACGCCGTGATGGTCGTGCACTGCGCCAGATTCTGGTGCAGGGTCTGGCCCTCGGCCTGCTGTTCTCCTTGCTGCTATGCGTGCTGGCGCTGCCCTTCAGCCATCTGGCCCTGAGCTTCATGGCGCCGTCTGCGGCACTGGAACAAGCCACCCACGATTTCTTCCAGACACGTCTGCTGGGGCTGCCTGCCGCGCTGGCCAGCTACGCCTTGATCGGCTGGTTCCTTGGTACCCAGAATGCCCGCGCGCCGTTGCAGCTGCTGCTGACCACCAACCTGGTCAACATCGCCCTTAACCTGTGGTTCGTGCTCGGCCTGGACTGGGGCGTGATCGGCTCGGCGCGCGCCTCGGTGATAGCCGAATGGGTCGGCGCCCTGCTCGGCCTGGCACTTACCCGGCCCTCCCTGCGAGCGTATCCGGGAGCTATGGCCTGGGCGGCGCTGAGGTCATGGCGCAACTGGCGCCCGCTGCTGGGGGTCAACCGCGATATTTTCCTGCGCAGTCTGGCGCTGTCCGGGGTCTTTCTGCTGATCACCATCCAGGGCGCCCGCTTCGGCGACGCCACTGTGGCCGCCAATGCGCTGTTGCTCAATGGCCTGTTGATAACTGCCTATGCGCTGGATGGCCTGGCCCATGCGGTCGAAGCCTTGTGCGGCCACGCCATCGGTGCGCGCGATCGGCAGACGCTGCGCCGCTCGATGGTGGTGTCCCTGGGGTGGTCGCTGATTGCCAGCGGCGGGTTTGCCGTACTGTTTCTGCTGGGCGGGCATGTGTTCATCAACCTGCAGACCGATATTGCCAGTGTCCGCGAGGCGGCCTACCCGTTCCTGCCATACCTGGCGGTGCTGCCGCTGATTGCGGTAGGCAGCTACCTGCTGGACGGCCTGTTCATCGGCGCCACCCGCGCCCGGGAGATGCGCAATGCCATGCTGGTCAGCGTAGCGGTGATGTTGCCGATCGGCTGGTGGAGCACCGGGTTCGGGAATCATGGCCTGTGGATCAGTTTCCTGCTGTTCATGGCGCTGCGTGCGGCGACGCTGGGGTGGATTGCTTGGCGATTGCAGCGCAGGGATGAATGGGTATCGTAGCGGATGGGTATGAACGATGTTCCACACTCCGTTCACAGCTTCTATACCTCGAACAGCACCCATATATCCCTATGGCAAGAATTTCAATACGATAAACTGACAATCAATCAGCTAAACGTTGTTGGTCAATGCCGGCACTTTCTTATAACAGGAAGAGTCAACATCCAATCTGCATAGAGTACAGCAAAACTTCGCGAGATCATTACTAGAGGTAACAAGGCCTTCCCTGCACTTTCACGACTCCGCCTCCAGCCAACTGTAACCATTAGTTAAAATCACGCTGACAAGCGATACATATTCATATCCTGCCTATAGACTACGCCGCCTTCCACTTCACTATCGATTGGAAATCCGTAAATAAGGAATAGGGATGCCTAAACTTCGCAGTTTGTTTGCCGCCACGCTTATCGTATTGACCACTGGCTGCGCGAGCGGACTCAACTCCGCCCAGCAATCCGAACTTGCCATGCTCCGCGCCAAAAACCTCGCCGTGGAAGTCAAACAACCCGTCCTCGGTGCCGGCCTTGGGCTATTGCCTGGCGGTGGGTCGTTTTATGGCCGCGCCTATGGCTGGGGCGTCGTCAACCTGCTTCTGTGGCCAGCGTCCATTCTATGGGACCCGGTCAGCGGCTACGACGCTGCCGAAACTTTGAACTATCACGCTAGCAGAGAGCATGTCGCCAGTTTGAGAAAACGTGACATGAATGAGCTTGACTCCAAACTCACCACCAATGAGATCGATCTGAAAGCCTACACACTAGAAAAGCGCAAGATCGAAGATAAATACCAGTGAGCCTTTGACCTCACAGAAAAAGCCTGCCACAGAGCGGGCTTTTTCCATATGGACTTTTGATAATAGCAGAATGCTTGGATGCTGCTTGCAAGGCTCTTGCAACTGTAAAACTCCGCCCTCACCCTGAAACGCGCCAGGCTCTGGCTCAATGACCTCTGCACCCCGCACTTTCAGCATCTACCATAATAAAATCTGACAATAACGTCTGCGGCGAACCGGCAAGATTCATTTATTCGCGCAAACGGACTTCCGCTGCTCCAGGCTTGGCCTTGACGAACCGCTCGACGTCCTCCAGCACGGGTGCCAGCCAGCGCAGTGGCCAGGCAAAGGAGGCGATCAGGGTGCGATGGTTCAGGCGCCGGTAATAGCGCTCCTGCACGGGGACGCCGGCGGCGCGCAGCCGGCGGGCCAGGCCCTCACTATTGCGCACGGGGTCGACGGTGCTGTCGTGCGTGGCGGCGATCAACAGTGCCGGGGGCGAGCCTGCCAAAGACTGGTTGATGGGTTGCGATTGGGGCGGTGAATCGGGGAAGAAGAATACCGGCTTGGCTTCGGGATTCTCGATCGGCAAGAAATCATAGGGGCCGGCCAGGCCGATCCAGCCGCGCAAGGCATTGGCCGGCACGCCCGCATCGCGCAGCCAATGCCGGTCGAGGGCGAGCATGGCGGCGTTGTAGCCGCCGGAGCTGTGGCCCATCACGAACAGACGGCGAACGTCGCCACCGTACCGAGCAATGTTTCGATAGGTCCAGGCAACGGCATCGGCGCCGTCTTCGAGAAAGCTGGGATAGCGCACCTGTGGATAGAGGCGGTAGTCGGCGACCACCACCAGCAACCCACGGGCGGCCAACGCCTGGGCGACGAAACGATAGTCGCCTCGCTCGCCGCTGTTCCAGGTACCCCCATAGAAAAAAACCACCACCGGGGTTTCCGGCAGTGGTCGAGTGGGACGGTACACGTCTAGCTTCTGCCGCGGATCGGCGCCGTAGGCCACGCCCTGCGTGAGCTGGTAGCCGCCGGACGCCGTCACGGCATCCAGAGTGTGCAGCCCGGAACAAGCGCTTAGCAGCCCCAGCAGGGCGGCGAGCGCGAGGAGCCGGGCAACCAGACCCACTCGTTACGACGACAGGTAAGAAGAACGCGTCAAGCCCAGGCGCAAGGCGTCCAGGTACTGGGTGCGCTCGCGCGCGGTGATCTTGGCGCTGGCAACCTTGTCGCGGTAATGCGTCATCAACTCTTCGGGAGACAGATGCACGTAGCGCAGCATGTCTTCGATGGTGTCGTGGGTTTCGATGCCGGCGCTGTAGACGCTGCCGTCCTGGCGCTGATAGATGTTCACCGAGTCGGTGTCACCGAACAGGTTGTGCATGTCACCGAGGATCTCCTGGTACGCGCCGACCAGGAAGATACCCAGCAGGTAATCCTCGCCCTGGTTGACGGCGTGCACCGGCAGGCTGGTTTCGATGCTCTGTTCATCGACGTACTGCTTGATCTTGCCGTCGGAATCGCAGGTCAGGTCCTGCAGTACGGCGCGGCGCAGTGGCTCCTCGTCGAGACGGTGCAGCGGCAGGATCGGCAGGACCTGGCCGATGGCCCAGGTATCGGGCAGGCTCTGGAACACCGAGAAGTTGCAGATGTACTTGTCGGCGAGCTTGTCGTTGAGCTCGTCCAGCACCTGGCGATGCGAGCGCTGGCGGGCCTTGAGCGAGTTGTGCAGGCGGCGGCACACGGCGAAGTAGCACTGTTCGGCCAGGGCCTTCTGCGCCAGGGTGACCTTGCCGTCGGCGTACTGCGCCGCGATGTCGCTGATGTAGTGGGTCGCGCGCCAGTAGTTTTCAGTGACCATCTCGATGTCGGTCGGACCCAGCAGATCGACCAGCCACTGCAGGGTTTCGGGCAGGCTTTGCTTGTCGACGATCTCGGGCACTTCGTCGTTGTGACGCTCGACGTCGGTGACCTGCACCACCAGCATGGCGTGGTGCGCAGTCAGCGAGCGGCCACTCTCCGAGAAGATGTGCGGATGCGGCATGCCCTGGGCATCGCAGAACTCCTTGAGCATCCCCACCACGACACCGGCGTAGTCGTCCATGTCGTAGTTGATCGAGCTGGCATTGCGCGAGTGAGTGCCGTCGTAGTCCACACCCAGGCCGCCGCCCACATCGATATGATCGACCGGCAGGCCCAGCGAACGCAGCTCGCCGTAATAGCGAATGGCTTCTTTGAAGCCGTGCTGGTAGTCCGCCAGGTTGGCGATCTGCGAGCCCATGTGGAAGTGCAGCAGGCGGATGCCCTGGTCCACGCCCGCTTCGCGGAAGCGCTCGACGACCGACAGCAATTGGGCCGCAGACAGGCCGAACTTGGATTTCTCACCGCCGGTGTCGGCCCACTTGCTCGAAGCCAGGGACGACAGGCGCACGCGCAGACCGATCTGCGGCTTGACCTTGAGCTCGGCGGCCTCTTCGATCACCAGCGCCACTTCGGACTCTTTCTCGATGACGATGAAGACGTTGTGACCCAGCTTCTGGCCGATCAGGGCCAGGCGGATGAATTCGCGGTCCTTGTAGCCGTTGCAGACGATGGTCCCGCCCTTGGGCGCCAGGGCCAGCACGGCCAGCAGCTCCGGCTTGGAGCCGGCTTCCAGGCCGATCGACACGCCTTCGGTGGCGATGATGTTTTCCACCACCGCTTCCTGCTGGTTCACCTTGATCGGATACAGCGCGGTGTAGCGACTCTGGTAGTCCAGGCGAGCGATGTTGGCATCGAAGGCACCGGTCAACTGGCGTACGCGGTCTTGCAGGATATCGGGGAAGCGCACCAGCAGCGGCAGCGACAGGCCGCTCTTGCGCAGTTGGTCGACCTGCTCGTAAAGATCGATCGGCGAGCTGTCCGGACCGTTCGGACGAACCTCGACACGGCCGGCCTCGTTGATGGCGAAATAACCAGCGCCCCAGTGGCGAATGCCATAAACGCTGCGGCTGTCGGCCACGGTCCATTGGCTGCCATCGTCTTTACGTGTGCGTCGTACGGACATCGAGGTCCCCTATGAAAAAAGTCGGTTGTCGCGGGCCGTCGGGCCCTGCGCAGTGTAGAGGGTAAAGATGACGATTGCTGCGCCTGCTGGGGTAGACCCCGGCGAGTACTTCAAGTTTACAGGGTGTGCGGCTCAACCACCGGACTTGCGGGCCTTGAAGCCCTGCTTGACCAGCTCGGCGAGCAGCAGCTCGACATGGTCGCCCTGGATTTCGATGACGCCGTCTTTCAACGCACCGCCTGTGCCGCAACGGCGCTTGAGGGTGGTCGCCAGCTCCTTGAGCTCATCGGCCGGGAGTGGGACACCGGTGATGGTGGTCACGGTCTTGCCGCCGCGACCTTTGCTTTCGCGCCGCACACGGGCGATGCCGTCGCCCTCGGCCACGGCCGTTTGCTTGCAGGTGCAGGCGTCGATGGGCTGACGGCAGTCCGGACAATGCCGACCGCTGTCGGTGGAGAACACCAAGCCGCCGAGGGCGGCGAAGGATGCGGCTTTCTTGGCCACCGGCATGCCTCATGTGAAGTGGATCAGGCCGAGCAGTTTAGCGGGAAACCGGGTGCATGCTAAGTGCCTGGTGGAGGCAATTGCCGAGGATCGAATGATTTCATGAAGTGCGAGGCTGTACAGGGAATACCGCGATGCCCGTTTCGCGGCCGATGACCGCTCCTACAGGGCGCAGGGGATGCACGTAGGAGCGGTCCGTGGCCGCGAAAAGCACAGCGTGGTGTATCAGGCGAGCCGCGTCGTGTGATTCACGGCCGATGGCCGCTCCTACATGATGCTGCACGGAGTCAGGCATTGTCCCGGCAGGTCAGGAATCGCAGCAATGCAGCCAGAGAATCGGGGCAATAGGGCTCGGTGGTGCTCTCATCCAGAGCCTGCTGGACCGGGACGAACCGGGCCTCCAGCACTTCCTCGGGCTGCAGCTCCAGCGGGCCATCCCAAACCGCGGAGAACACCGCACACCAGACTCGGTTGCCCGGCTGGTCGAACAGAAAATGCTCGTGTGCAATCAGTTGGACGCCACGCACACCCAGTTCTTCCTCGAGTTCGCGCGCGGCTGATTCGATGTAGGTCTCGTTGCCCTGCACCATGCCACCTGCAGCCACGTCCCAGTAGCCAGGGTAGATCGCCTTGCTCAAGGTGCGCCGGTGCACGCACAGCTCGCCCTGGCTGTTGAACAGGAGGATGTAGGTGCCGCGGCCGATCAGCCCACGTTCGCGCAGCTCTGACCTGGGCAAGGTCCCCAGCAGCTGATCGGACTCGTCGACCCAGGCGATCGACTCGGCATCGGACGCTGCACGATGTTCGACCTCCTGGGTCGAGATCGGCATGTCTTCAGCCCTGCGACAGCAGTTGGCGCAGGTCGATGACGGCGGCGTTGGCCCGCGAGATGTAGTTGGCCATCACCAGCGAGTGGTTCGCCCACATGCCGAAACCGCTGCCATTGAGAATCATCGGGCTCCATACCGGTGCCTGGGACGCTTCCAGTTCACGGATGATCTGGCGCACGCTGACGGTTGCATTCTTCTTCGCCAATACATCGGCGAAGTCGACTTCGATAGCGCGCAGCAGATGCGACAGCGCCCAGGCCTGACCGCGTGCCTCGTAGAACACGTTGTCGATCTGCATCCACGGTGTCTCGACGATTTCTTCGTCGACTTGCGGCGCCTGGCCTGCAATCACGCTTTCGGTCTTGAGCGTGGTGTTCAGCTTGACGCGACCGACACTGGCAGACAAACGCTGAGACAACGAGCCCAGACGCGTACCGACGTCGCCCAGCCAGTTGTTCAGGTTGTCGGCACGGGTGTAGAACAATGCGTTGGTCTGGCTAGGATCGGACAGCCGATTCTGGTAGCGGGTAAGCAGGTTGATGCCTTCCTGGAACTCGGACTCGCTGGAAGGCAGCACCCAGCTCTTGTTGTCGAAGTTGAAGCGCGGCTCGGCGCGGGCCAGATCGGCGTCTTCGGCGGACTGCGACTGCGAACGAGCGAAGTCCTTGCGCAGCGCACGGCTCAGATCGCGGACCTGGACCAGTACACCGTATTCCCAGCTAGGCATGTTGTCCATCCACAAGCCAGGCGGAAAGCGGTCGTTGGAAATGTAGCCACCCGGCTTGTTCAGCAGTGTCGATGCCACTGTCTTGAGGGTTTCCACCGTGGTGTAGCCGACCACCATCTGACGGCCGTCACGTTGTGCGGCCGACTGGGCATTCTGCTGCACCGGGAACAGTTCGGGCTCTTCGCTCCAGTACCAGCCCAGCAACAGGGTCACCACCAGATAGACAGCCAGCGCACCCAGCACGGCCTTGCTCAGCAGCAGGCTCTTGACATGGCTGCGTGGGCCGCCACTGCTGTCGGCACGCTCGCGTGCTCCGCCGTTGCCCGCACGATTCTTCCAGTCCAGCATGACTTATGTCCTTTCTATCGCGGAATTCATGGGTTCTGACCTCGCCACCCGGCTAACGTGCCTCCCATGGGCAAAGTTTTCCAGGCAAGGCAGTATCGCCACTATAAAGGATGCATCGGCATGTCGCAGTCGCGGTAAAGACATCCGGATGTGTCTGAGCGTCGAATTCAATGGCCGACCTAAAATACAGGCCATATGCCATCTTTTTCAGATTGAAGTCACGCGTCTGTAACAGACCGCCCCTACCTTCACGCACTGACCATTTCGCTGTTGGTAGTGCCCCCCATGCGCCTGAAACTGCTTACCAATCTGAACACCCTGCTGCTGGTCGCCGTGTGCACCGCCCTGGCGGCGACGCTGTGGTGGTCGCAACGGGCGCTGGAAAAACCCTATCTGTTGATGGAGCGCTACCTGCAACTGTCCCGGCAGTTTCAGGACGACGTCGTGCGCAACGTCCAGGATTACCTGAACAGCGGCGATGCGCTGCGCCATGCCGAAGCGGCCCAGGGCTTGATCCGGCTGCGTGAGGGGCTCGCCACCTTGCCCAGTGAACTGAGCGGCCCACTGCACGGCGATGCCGATGCGCTGAGGATCTTCACTGCCGAGCAGTTGCTCGCTGCCGGCAAGCTGGCGGGCGATCCACAGGCGCTGCTGGTGCAGGCCGAGCGCGAGCTGGGCGGTACGTTGGAACAACTGGCTCGGTATGCCGCGAGCAACGGGCCCTATCAGGCGGCACTGCTGCCTGCCAGCCAGCACCTGGCAAAACTGTCCCTGGCACGCGAGAAGATGATCAGCAGCGGGCGCAGCGAACTGGCTGCGGACGTCGAGCGCGAACTGGCCGGCATCAGGGCCCAGGCCGATACGCTGCAAAGCCTGCCGCTGCTGGGCGTGGCCAGCTCCACCGCGTCGGGGGCCGATGACTTTGCGGCGCTGATGGGTTTGCAGAACGAAAACACCGGCGAGGCTCAGGATGATGGCGTGGACCTCAAGCGTGAGCTGGCCAGCTTGCTGACGCGCTATCCAGCCGAACTGGGCCGTACCCGCGAGCTGATCCAGCGGCGTACCGAACTGGCCGATGCCGCCCAGCAACGCATCGGCGCAGTCCAGCATGGCCTGAGCGAACTGGAACCGGCCGTGCGTGGGGAGCACGCCAGAATCCAGGGTGAAGTGCGTCTGCTGCAAGGGGCCATGATCGGCCTGATCCTGTTGATCGCATTGCTCATCGACCGCATGCAGCGCCGCCTGGCCGGTGCGCTGACACGCCTGGATCCGGCCCTGTCGACCTGGGCCGAGGGGGATTTCGCCAAGCCCGTCGCTCTGGGCCGTACCAACCATGAGTTACAGGCCATCGAAGCGTCTCTGAACCGCTTGCGCCTGTATCTGGTCGCGTTGGTCGGCACCATTCGCCAGAACGCCGAGCAAGTGGCCGGCAGCAGTCACCAACTGGCCGAACTCAGCGGTGGCCTGCACCAGGGGGCACTGCGTCAGGCCGGCGATACCGCACAGATTCGCGATGCGCTGGGCGAGCTGGAGGCAACCATCGGCCAGGTAGCGGACGATGCCAGCCAGGCAGCTGCGGCCAGCCGATCGGCGGGCGAAGCGGTGGAGCATGGCAAGCATGTCATCGGGCAGAGCCTCAAAGGGCTGCATGCGCTGGTGGGTGAAGTGCAGGGCAACGCGCAGATGATCGAGCAGCTTGCCGAGGAGTCGGCCACCATCGGTGGCGTGCTGACCGTTATCCGCTCGATCGCCGACCAGACCAACTTGCTGGCCCTCAATGCCGCAATCGAAGCGGCGCGTGCCGGAGAAATGGGCCGCGGCTTCGCGGTGGTTGCCGAAGAGGTCCGTTCGCTGGCGTCGCGCACGACCGGGGCGACCCATCAGATCCAGAGCTTGATTGGCAACCTGCAGACGGCGGCGCGCGAGTCCGTGCACGGCATGCGCGCCCAAGTCGTTCATGCCCAGGCGACGGCCAGCCAGGCCCAGGCAGCGGACGGGGCGTTGGCGCAGATCGTCGCGGCCATCCAGACCATCTCTGCCACCGCCGTGCGCATCGCCGATTCAACCGCGCAGCAGAGCGGTGCCGTGGGCGAGATTCGCGAGCACGGCGAGCGCATTCATGGCTTGGGTGAAGACAACCTGCTGCGCATCGGCCAAGGGCGCGCGCAGGGCGAGCATCTGTTGCGTCTGGGTGGCGAATTGCGCACGGCGGTGCAGGCGTTCAGGGTCTAGGGCTTGTAGCGGACTGGGCGACCCTATCCGGGCGACCCTGTCCAGGCGACCTTATCCAGGCGACCCTATCTGGGCGACCCATCCTGTTACATGAAATCGGGCCCTGGCGATTCGGCAGTACCGCATCGCTCCAGTATGATGCGCGCTCAATTGCTGTTCGAGAACTGTCATGCGCCGCCTGCTTTGCCTTCTGTTGTTGGTTTTCGCACTGCCCGTCGCGGCTTCCGGCCTGCTCGACGCACGGCCCAGCGCCACTCTGGGCGGTGCTTCGCTGAACAACGGCGCCGACTTCCTGCCGGTCGGCCAGGCGTTCCAACTCGAACAGGTAGAGGCTTCTGCGCAGGACATCACCCTGCGCTTCGTGATTGCCGAAGGCTACTATCTCTACCGCCATCGCTTCGAATTCAAGGCCGAGCCTGCCGACATCGCGCTGGGGGCCGCGCAACTGCCGGCCGGCGAGCAGAAACACGACGAGTATTTCGGCGATGTCGAGGTCTACCACGGCATTCTCGACGTGAAGATCCCTCGCCCCGCCGGAGACTCGCGCGCATTCACCCTGGCTGTAGGCTTCCAGGGCTGCGCCGACAAGGGCCTGTGCTACCCACCGGAAACCCAGCGCCTTTCCGTACCTGGCATCGGCCAGGCTGCCCCGGTGGCGAGCGATGCCGGGGCCTCAGGAGGCTGGCAATGGCATGAATTGGCGTTGTTCTTTCTGGCCGGTATCGGCCTGACCTTCACGCCCTGCGTGCTGCCGATGCTGCCAATCTTGTCCGGTGTGGTGCTGCGCGGGCAGGTGGGCGGGCTGCGCGGCTTCAGCCTGTCGCTGGCCTATGTGCTGCCGATGGCCGTCTGTTTCGCCCTGTTGGGTGCGCTGATGGGCAAGTTCGGCGCCGAACTCAACCTGCAGGCACGGCTGCAGTCGATGTGGGTGCTGGTGCCGTTCGCCCTGTTCTTCGTGGTATTCGCGCTGGCCATGTTCGGCCTGTTCGAGCTCAAACTGCCGGCTGCCGTGAGCCAGCGCCTCGACCGCGTGGCCGGCAATGCCAAGGGCGGCTCGCTGTGGGGAGCCGCCGTGCTGGGGGTCGTGTCGAGCCTGCTGGTGTCGCCGTGCGTATCGGCGCCGCTGGCCGGTGCGCTGCTTTATATCAGCGCCAGCGGCGATGCCCTGGGGGGCGGACTGAAACTGTTTGCACTGGGTCTGGGCATGGGCGCGCCGTTGTTGCTGGTGGCTACCGGTGGCGCGGCCTGGCTGCCCAAAAGCGGGCCGTGGCTGGTGACCGTGAAAAATGCCATTGGCATCTTGCTGCTGGGCCTGGCCATCGCCCTGCTCGCTCGGGTGCTGCCAGGCAGCGTGACCCTGCTGCTGATCGGCCTGCTGGCAGCCGGCATCGGTGTGTTCATGGGGGCTCTGGAGTGGGTGGCCAAACCTGCGCGCCAGCGTCTGCAACAGGTGCTCGGGCTGGCCTTCGTGTTTTATGCCCTGGCATGCTGGCACGGCGCTTTGAGCGGCCAATCCGATCCGTTCCAGCCGCTGGCGCGCCCGGCCACGACCGGTGCGCCAGCGACTGCCCCGACGGCTGCGCAGGACGCCTGGCAGACGGTCACCACCACCGAAGGCTTCGAGCTGGCACTGCGCCAGGCAACTGCCGCCGGGCAACCGCTGGTACTGGACTGGTATGCCGACTGGTGCATCAGCTGCAAGGTCATCGAGCATGAAGTGCTGACCGATGCGCAGGTGATCGCAGGGCTGCAGGGTTACCGCAAGGTGCGCCTGGACATCACCCAGAGCAACGCGGAACAGCGTGCCCTGCTCGATCGCTTCAAGCTGTTCGGGCCGCCCGCATTGCTGTTCTTCGACGGCAACGGCAATGAACAGGCAGCCTCACGTGTCGTCGGTGAAGTCGATGCGGCAACGTTCCTCGGGAAAATACCTCCCGCTGGCAATCCATGACTCGGGTGGTGACCGAAACCGACAAGCGAGTCACAAATTTTGCGCAAACATCGGACAACGTGCGGGCTATTGCGCTTAACTGGACATACGCCTGAGGTTTCCGGCATAGTTCGCCCGCTTTGCCCGTGAAGCCGAAGGCGAGACACCGCTGGAAATGGACATGACTCGACAGCTTTTCATGACCGATGTCACCCCTGACGTGACGCGCTGCTGTCGATGAGCATCCCACTGTTCGACGTGCGTATTTTTCACCGGCACGTTCGAGAATTTTCGCCGTCACTCGGCCCTTTTCAACGGCACATGAGTGTTTGCAGCCTTCTTCGAAAGGCGCATGGCAAGAACACCTACTGAACGCCCCTGACCGACCCTTGGGAGTTGATGATTGATGGATATTCGTAAAGTCAAGAAACTGATCGAGCTGCTGGAAGAGTCCGGCATCGACGAGCTGGAAATCAAGGAAGGCGAAGAATCCGTACGGATCAGCCGTCACAGCAAGACCCCGGCCCAGCAGTACTATGCACCGGCGCCGATGGCCGCGCCTGCCGCAGCGCCCGTCGCCGCAGCACCTGCCGCCCCGGCCGAGCCTGTGGCTGCCAAGCTCAACGGCACCGTGGCCCGTTCGCCGATGGTCGGCACCTTCTACCGCAAGGCGTCGCCAGCCTCGCCGGCCTTTGCCGAAGTAGGCCAGACGGTCAAGAAAGGCGATACCCTGTGCATCGTCGAAGCAATGAAAATGATGAACCACATCGAAGCTGAAACCAGCGGTGTGATCGAATCGATCCTGGTAGAAGACGGTCAGCCGGTTGAGTACGACCAGCCGCTGTTCACCATCGTTTGACCAGCGGAGAGCCTGCGATGTTGGAAAAAGTTCTGATCGCCAACCGCGGCGAAATCGCCTTGCGGATCCTGCGTGCCTGCAAAGAGCTGGGCATCAAGACCGTTGCCGTCTACTCCAAGGCCGACAAGGAGCTCATGCACCTTGGCCTGGCTGACGAGTCGGTGTGCATCGGGCCGGGGCCTGCAAACCTGTCCTATCTGCATATCCCGGCGATCATTGCCGCGGCCGAAGTGACTGGCGCCACTGCCATTCACCCAGGCTACGGCTTTCTCGCCGAGAACGCGGACTTCGCCGAGCAGGTCGAGAAATCCGGTTTCGCCTTCATTGGCCCGACTGCAGAAACCATTCGCCTGATGGGCGACAAGGTGTCGGCCAAGCACGCGATGATCGCGACGGGCGTACCGACGGTGCCCGGCTCCGATGGCCCGCTGCCCGAAGACGAGGAAGAGGCCCTGCGCATCGGCCGTGAAGTCGGCTATCCGGTGATCATCAAGGCCGCTGGCGGCGGCGGTGGTCGCGGCATGCGCGTGGTGCACAAGGAAGAAGACCTGATCGCCTCAGCCAAGCTGACCCGCACCGAAGCCGGTGCCGCGTTCGGCAACCCGATGGTGTATCTGGAAAAATTCCTGACCAACCCGCGTCACGTGGAAGTCCAGGTGTTGTCCGACGGTCAGGGCCAGGCAATCCACCTGGGCGACCGTGACTGCTCGCTGCAGCGCCGGCACCAGAAGGTGCTGGAAGAAGCACCGGCACCGGGCATCGACGAAGCAGCGCGCGAGGAAGTCCTGGCGCGTTGCGTGAAGGCCTGCATCGAGATCGGCTACCGCGGCGCCGGTACCTTCGAGTTCCTCTACGAAAACGGCCGGTTCTACTTCATCGAGATGAACACTCGCGTGCAGGTAGAGCATCCGGTATCGGAGATGGTCACGGGTATCGACATCGTCAAGGAGATGCTCAGCATCGCCGCCGGCAACAAGCTCTCGTTCACCCAGGACGACGTGGTCATTCGCGGTCACTCGCTCGAGTGCCGGATCAACGCCGAAGACCCGAAGAGCTTCATTCCGAGCCCCGGCACCGTGAAGCATTTCCACGCACCGGGCGGCAATGGCGTTCGCGTCGATTCGCACCTGTACAGTGGCTATGCGGTACCGCCGAACTATGACTCGCTGATCGGCAAGCTGATCACCTGGGGCAAGGACCGCGACGAGGCCATGGCCCGTATGCGCAACGCCCTGGACGAGATCATCGTGGACGGCATCAAGACCAACATCGCACTGCACCGCGACCTGGTGCGCGATGAAGGTTTCTGCAAGGGCGGCGTCAACATCCACTACCTGGAACACAAGCTGG
The DNA here is from genome assembly GCF_014841915.1 of Pseudomonas sp. CFBP 13727. NCBI lineage: Bacteria > Pseudomonadati > Pseudomonadota > Gammaproteobacteria > Pseudomonadales > Pseudomonadaceae > Pseudomonas > Pseudomonas sp. CFBP 13727. The sequence goes on along the minus strand of NZ_JACYUT010000004.1, from coordinate 460,847 downwards.
CCGGTCAGAAGTGATTCGGTTGGCGACGTGAAGGTGTAGATGTAAAAACGACCCGGCTTTCGAGCCGGGTTTTTTTTGGTCCTCGCGCCTGTCCTCGCGTAAACTGGCGCGCTTGTCGCAGCGAACGTGCTGCGCCCCCCGTTTAGATCGAAGGTGCCCGCCATGCCTTGGCTGCAAGTCCGTCTGGCCATCAGCCCAGAACAAGCCGAAACCTATGAAGACGCCCTGCTGGAAGTCGGTGCCGTGTCCGTGACGTTCATGGATGCCGAAGACCAGCCGATCTTCGAGCCCGAACTCAATACCACGCCGCTCTGGTCGCACACCCACTTGCTGGCGCTGTTCGAAGCCGACACCGACGCCGGCGCAGTCTTCGCCCACTTGCAGTTGTTGACCGACGCCGCCCTGCCCGAGCATCACGCCGAAGTGATCGAGGACCAGGACTGGGAGCGCAGCTGGATGGACAATTTCCAGCCCATGCGCTTCGGCCGCCGTTTGTGGATCGTGCCCAGCTGGCACCAGGCCCCGGAACCCGAGGCGGTCAACCTGCTGCTGGACCCAGGCCTGGCGTTCGGCACCGGCACCCATCCGACCACGGCACTGTGCCTGGAATGGCTGGACGGGCAGCAGCTGCAGGACACGCAGGTGCTGGATTTCGGCTGCGGGTCGGGCATTCTGGCCATCGCTGCGTTGCTGCTGGGCGCGCGTCAGGCGGTTGGCACCGACATCGATGTGCAGGCGCTGGAGGCTTCACGCGACAACGCCCAGCGCAATGGCATTGCCGACGATCGCTTCCCGGTGTACCTGCCTGCCGACCTCCCCGCTCAGCAGGCCGATGTGCTGGTCGCCAACATTCTTGCAGGTCCCCTGGTCAGCCTCGCACCCCAGCTCAGCGGATTGGTCCGGCCTGGCGGACTGCTGGCGCTGTCCGGCATCCTCGCCGAACAGGGCGAAGAAGTCGCGGCAGCCTACGCACAGGACTTCGAGCTGGATCCGATTGCCAACCGTGACGGCTGGGTACGCATCAGCGGCCGTCGCCGCTGAGCTCCATCCAGAATGTCCCCCGGCCCTACCAGGACCTGCGCATGAGCGAGAGTTTCGTCACCCAGTGCCCGCATTGCCAAAGCAGCTTCCGCGTCAGCCACAACCAGTTGAGCGTGGCGCGCGGCGTGGTTCGCTGCGGCTCCTGCCTGCAGGTCTTCAATGCGGCCCGACAGCTGCTCGAACAGAGCGCGACCCTGACCCCGGCCAATTTGCCCAGACCGCCGGAGCTGGCTCCGCGGCCGTGGACCAATGGTGACATAGACCTGGATCGGCTCGAGCTGGGTGACACTCCCAGAATGGACAGCCTGAGCGCGCGCCGGGACGACGCCGATACCGATGCGGCGGCCTTGCCACCGATCATCGAACGGCTGCCGGCACTGGACGAAGACCAAGCGCCGACACCTGCCAAGCGGACAGAGCCTTCGTTTTCCCATTCCGAGGCCCTCGACCAGGCCCACGTCGATGACGAGCCGTCGGTGGATGGCCACGGCCGGTTATCGGCACTCGACGAGCATGATCGAGACGAGCCGCCTCTTGCTGCCGCCACCAGCACTCGCAAGGGCCAGGCAACCCGCAATGAACCTGCCGTGCGGGATGAGGACGATCTGGCCGACCTGCTGGACGAGCCGATGCAACTGGCCTGGGAGAAGCCCCGCTCGCACTGGGGCAAGCGCCTGTTGTGGCTGGGCCTGGCGATCGTTGCCGCGTTGGGCCTGGGCGTGCAGTACGTGGTCTATCATTTCGCCGAACTGGCCCGTCAGGACCAGTACCGGCCGCTGTTCCAGCAGCTGTGCCCCGTTATAGGCTGCAGTGTGCCGGCCAAGGTCGATATTGCCCTGGTAAAAAGCAGCAACCTGGTGGTGCGCAGCCATCCCGAGTTCGCCGGGGCGCTGGTGGTGGATGCGATCATCTACAACCGCGCGGCGTTCTCGCAGCCTTTTCCGTTGCTGGAGCTGCGCTTTGCCGACCTCAATGGCCAGTTGATCGCCAGCCGTCGCTTCAAGCCCAGCGAATACCTCGACGGCGAGTTGGCCGGCAAGGCCGAGATGCCGCCGCAAACGCCCATCCACATTGCCCTGGACATCCTCGACCCAGGCCCTTCGGCGGTCAATTACAGCCTCAGTTTCCGCTCGCCCGAATAGCCAGATGCTCTGGGGCAAGGGTGGACTGCGCCTGTTCAAAGCTGTCCGCGCGGGCAGATAACTGTTCAGATTTTATCCAAATCTATCTTTAACCCGTCATCGAGAGCGGGTATTATGCCAACCCTTTTTCGAACTCTCATGATCCGGCCCCACAACAGGGAAGTCCTATGTCGGCGGTACGCATCGGCCCATACACCTTGAACAACTCGCTGATCCTGGCCCCCATGGCCGGGGTTACCGACCAGCCCTTTCGTCAGTTGTGCAAACGCCTGGGCGCAGGCCTGGTGGTGTCGGAAATGGTCACCAGCGACATGAGCCTGTGGAACAGCCGCAAGTCCCGTCTGCGCATGGTCCACGAGGGCGATCCCGAGCCACGCTCGGTGCAGATCGCCGGAGGGGACGCGCAGATGCTGGCCCAGGCAGCACGGGCGAACGTGGAGGCCGGGGCGCAGATCATCGATATCAACATGGGCTGCCCGGCGAAGAAGGTGTGCAACAAGGCGGCGGGGTCTGCCTTGCTCAAGGACGAAGCGCTGGTGGCGCAGATTCTGGAAGCTGTGGTGGCCGCCGTGGATGTACCGGTGACCTTGAAGATTCGCACGGGCTGGGACCGCTCCAACCGCAATGGCATCGCTGTTGCAAAGATTGCCGAGCAGTCGGGCATCGCCGCGTTGGCGGTGCACGGTCGCACACGCGCCGACCTCTACACCGGCGAAGCCGAATACGACACCATCGCTGCGATCAAGCAGGCGGTGTCCATCCCGGTCTTCGCCAATGGCGACATCGATTCACCGCACAAGGCCCGGCAGGTACTGCAGGCGACCGGTGCCGACGGCCTGCTGATAGGGCGCGCGGCCCAGGGTCGGCCCTGGATCTTCCGGGAGATCGAGCATTACCTGCGCACCGGCGAGCTGCTGCCGGCACCGCAGTTGAGTGAAGTGGAAAGCATTCTGCTGGAACATCTGCAGGCCCTGCACGCCTTTTACGGCGATGTGATGGGCGTGCGCATCGCCCGCAAGCATGTTGGCTGGTATCTGTGTACACAGCCTGGCGGGCGTGAATTTCGCAGCCATTTCAATGGGCTGCAAGAGACGCAAGAGCAATGCGCCAACGTTCGCGAGTTTTTCGGCGAGCGCTATAGAAGCCTTGGTGAAAGGGACGCGAAAGAGGTGGCCGCATGACGATGATGAGCGAGACTTTAGTGAGTGGAACAACGCCTGTGAGCGACAATGTAAACCTCAAGCAGCATCTGAACACGCCGAGCGAAGAGGGCCAGACCCTGCGCGGCAGTGTCGAGAAGGCGTTGCACAACTACTTTGCCCACCTCGAAGGCGCCTCCGTCACGGACGTGTACAACCTGGTGCTGTCCGAAGTCGAAGCTCCCCTGCTTGAAAGCGTCATGAACCACGTCAAGGGCAACCAGACCAAGGCCAGCGAGATGCTGGGCCTGAATCGAGGCACCCTGCGCAAGAAACTCAAGCAGTACGACCTGCTGTAACCGAAGCATTCAAACCAGAAAAGGCGACCCAGCGGTTCGCCTTTTTTGTTGACTTCTACGCTTTGAAGATGGAAATCGTGATGACCGACCAGACCACCCGCCTGCCGATCCGCCGCGCCTTGATCAGCGTTTCCGACAAGACCGGAATCGTTGAATTCGCCCGCGAACTGGAAGCCCTTGGCGTCGAGATCCTGTCCACCGGCGGTACCTTCAAGCTGCTGCGCGACAACGCCGTGGCCGCCGTGGAAGTGGCCGACTACACCGGCTTCGCCGAGATGATGGACGGCCGCGTGAAAACCCTGCATCCGAAGATCCATGGCGGCATCCTCGGCCGTCGCGGTACCGACGACGCGATCATGGCCGAGCACGGCATCCAGCCGATCGACCTGGTGGCGGTCAACCTCTACCCCTTCCAGGCGACGATTTCCAAGCCTGGCTGCGACCTGGCCACGGCCATCGAGAACATCGACATCGGCGGGCCGACCATGGTCCGTTCCGCGGCGAAGAACCACAAGGACGTGGCCATCGTGGTCAACGCCGGTGACTATGCCCAGGTGCTGGCCGGGCTCAAGGCCGGCGGCCTGACCTACGCGCAGCGCTTCGACCTGATGCTCAAGGCGTTCGAACATACCGCCGCGTACGACGGCATGATCGCCAACTACATGGGCACCATCGACCAGACCGGCGAGCGTCTGGGCACCGAAGGCCGCGGCGAGTTTCCGCGGACCTTCAACAGCCAGTTCGTCAAGGCGCAGGAGATGCGCTACGGCGAGAACCCGCACCAGAAAGCGGCATTCTATGTGGAGGCGCAGCCGGCCGAAGTGGGCATTGCCACGGCAACCCAGCTGCAGGGCAAGGAGCTGTCCTACAACAATGTGGCCGATACCGACGCCGCCCTGGAGTGCGTGAAGAGCTTCGTCAAGCCGGCCTGCGTCATCGTCAAGCATGCCAACCCCTGCGGCGTGGCCGTGTGCCCGGACGCCGAGGGCGGCATCCGTCAGGCGTACGAACTGGCCTACGCCACCGATACCGAATCGGCGTTCGGCGGCATCATTGCCTTCAACCGCGAGCTGGATGCGGCCACTGCCAAGGCCATCGTCGAGCGTCAGTTCGTCGAAGTGATCATTGCCCCGAGCGTCAGCGAGGAAGCCCGCGCCATCGTGGCGGCCAAGGCCAATGTGCGCCTGCTGGCCTGCGGGCAGTGGTCGGCCGAGCGTGCCGAGGCGTGGGACTACAAGCGCGTCAACGGTGGGCTGCTGGTGCAGAGCCGCGACATCGGCATGATCGGTGCCGATGACCTCAAGGTCGTGACGCGCCGGGCACCCAGCGAGCAGGAAATCCATGACCTGATCTTTGCCTGGAAAGTCGCCAAGTATGTGAAGTCCAACGCCATCGTGTACGCCAGGAACCGCCAGACCATCGGCGTCGGTGCTGGGCAGATGAGCCGGGTGAATTCGGCGCGCATCGCGGCGATCAAGGCTGAACATGCCGGCTTGCAGGTGCAGGGCTCGGTCATGGCGTCGGATGCGTTCTTCCCGTTCCGCGACGGCTTGGACAATGCCGCCAAGGTGGGCATCACCGCCGTGATCCAACCGGGCGGCTCGATGCGCGATGCCGAGGTGATTGCGGCCGCTGACGAAGCCGGCATCGCCATGGTATTTACCGGCATGCGCCACTTCCGCCACTGATCTGGCGACGGCCGCATTGAAGATGCGGCCTCCTACAGTGATGTTTCACGGGTACGCCGCCCCTGTAGCAGCGGCGCAAGCCGCGTCAGGTCGTTACGCGGTGTACCGCGAACACCCCTAGAATTCCGCTTTACCGAGGTTTTGAACCATGAACGTATTGATCATCGGCAGCGGCGGGCGCGAGCATGCGCTGGCCTGGAAAGTCGCCCAGGACCCACGGGTCCAGAAAGTTTTCGTGGCACCGGGCAATGCCGGTACCGCCACCGAGGCCAAGTGCGAGAACGTCGCTATCGACGTGCTGGCATTGGAGCAACTGGCGGACTTCGCCGAACAGAACGTTTCGCTGACCATCGTCGGCCCTGAAGTGCCGCTGGTGGCTGGCGTGGTCGACCTGTTCCGCGCGCGCAACCTGGACTGTTTCGGCCCCACCGCAGGCGCGGCCCAGCTCGAAGGTTCGAAAGCCTTCACCAAGGATTTCCTCGCGCGGCACAAGATTCCTACCGCCGATTACCAGAATTTCACCGAGATCGAGCCGGCACTGGCCTATCTGCGTGAAAAAGGTGCGCCGATCGTGATCAAGGCCGATGGCCTGGCTGCGGGCAAGGGCGTGATCGTTGCCATGACCCTGCAGGAAGCCGAAGACGCCGTACGCGACATGCTCGCCGGCAACGCCTTCGGTGACGCGGGTTCGCGGGTGGTCATCGAAGAATTCCTCGACGGCGAGGAAGCCAGCTTCATCGTCATGGTCGATGGCAAGAACGTGCTGCCCATGGCCACCAGCCAGGACCACAAGCGCGTGGGCGACGGCGATAGCGGCCCGAACACCGGCGGCATGGGTGCGTACTCCCCTGCCCCGGTGGTGACCGCCGAGGTTCACCAGCGGGTCATGGATCAGGTCATCTGGCCGACCGTGCGCGGCATGGCGGAAGAAGGCAATGTCTACACCGGTTTTCTCTATGCCGGGCTGATGATCGACAAGGCCGGCAACCCCAAGGTCATCGAGTTCAACTGCCGTTTCGGCGACCCCGAAACCCAACCGGTCATGCTGCGCCTGCAGTCGAGCCTGATCCTGCTGATCGAAGCGGCTTTCGCCCAGGCGCTGGACAAGGTCGAGGCTCAGTGGGACCCACGGCCGAGTGTCGGCATCGTGCTGGCGGCGGGTGGCTATCCGGGCGACTATGCCAAGGGTGATGCGATCGGCGGCCTGGACGCGGCGGCTGCCGAGACCGGCAAGGTGTTCCATGCGGGCACCGCGCTCAAGGATGGCCAGGTCGTCACCGCAGGTGGCCGCGTGCTGTGCGCCACGGCACTGGGCGACAGCGTCGGCGCCGCGCAGCGCCAGGCCTATGCGCTGGCCGCGAAGATCGATTGGCAGGGTTGTTTCTATCGCCATGACATCGGCTACCGGGCCATTGCCCGCGAAAGCGGCAAATAAGCGTGGTGACTGTCGGGGGCTTCAAGCCCCCGACACACGTTTCATGGCGCACGCGGCTATAATCAGGCATTCATCTACGAAGGGATTTCGCCTTGCGCTGGCTCAGGACTGCCATAGGATTCACCGCCGGCCTGCTGGCCCTGCTCTGTGTGCTCGGCGCCCAGGCAGAGTCGGTGGGCGGCTGGTCGATGTTGATGGACGAAGACGGCCGGCTGCAGTTGGGCGACGTGCGCTCCGAACGCTTCCAGAACCAGTTCGCCCCGGTGCAACTGCGCCAGGTCAACGCGGCCGGGCCCAACGGCGCGTTGTGGCTGCACTATCGCCTGCCGCCGACCGACCAGGAATTGTTGCTGCGTATTTTCTGCCCTGACCTGAAGGCCCTGGATTTCTATGTGCTCGACGCCGACACGCTGATCAGGCGTGTGTCGTCGGACACCGATGCCAACACCGAGGCGCCGCTGGCCAGCAGCGACCATCTGCTGACCTTGCCGGTGAGCCAGAAGCATCTCGACGTGTACCTGCGTATTGCCTCCGAACACCAGATCCGCCCCAGCATCGTTCTGCAATCCTCTTCCGCAGCGGCCGCCGATCAACGGGAGCCGTTGCTGTTCGGGCTGCTGCTGGGCTGCGTTGCCATGCTCATCCTGCACAACCTGATGTGCTTCGCCCATCGCCGCTCCAGCAGCAGCCTGTGGCTGGCCTGCTCCCAGGCCTGCCTGCTGGCCTCGGCCCTGATCCTGTTCAACTTCACCGGGCCCTGGGTTTCGCTGTGGCCGGCAGCGCGTACACCCGCCGCCTACAGCGCACTGCTGCTGGCATCGATGACCGGGCTGATGTTCTGCCTGCGTTTCTTCGCCGTACGCGGCCATCAGCGCTCCAACCGCATCATCAAGGCCGAGGTTGCCCTGATCGCCCTGTGCGGGCTGTTGTTGCTGTTCATCGACGGCCTGCCGTTCAACTTCTTCGCCTACGGCCTGCTGGCCCTGACCAGCATGACCATGCTGATGATCGGCATCTGGCACTGGCTGCAGGGCTATCGCCCGGCACGCACCTTCTGCCTGGGGCTGCTGGTGTGCAACCTGGGGTGCCTGGTGGTATTGCCGGCGCTGCTGGGCCTGACCCGCACACCTTCGCAGTGGCTGATTTTCACCTTGCTCGGGTTTGCCATGGTGGGCGGGGTGATCCTCAACGCCGCGCTGACCCAGCGCCTGCGCAGCATCAGCGAGGATCGCTTCAGCGCCAGCCGGCAGCTGGCGGCCAGCACTGCCGAGATCAACGCCAAGGCGGAATTCCTGGCCAAGCTCAGCCACGAGATCCGCACCCCCATGAACGGCGTCCTGGGCATGACCGAACTGTTGCTGGGCACACCGCTGTCGGTCAAGCAACGCGACTACGTGCAGACCATCCACAGTGCCGGCAATGAGCTGCTCGGTCTGATCAACGAGATCCTCGACATCTCCAAGATCGAATCCGGGCAGATCGAACTGGACGATGTGCAGTTCGACCTGCACGCCCTGATCGAAGACTGCCTGAACATCTTTCGCGCCAAGGCCGAGCAGCAGAACATCGAGTTGATCAGTTTTACCCAGCCCCAGGTTCCGCGAGTCATCAGTGGTGATCCGACACGCCTGCGCCAGGCGCTGCTGAGCCTGCTGGACAATGCGCTGAAGAAGACCGACCAGGGCGAGATCCTGCTGGTGGTGGCGCTCGACCAGCGCAGCGCCACCCCGCGCCTGCGCATCGCCGTGCAGGACAGTGGCGAACCAATGCCCGGCGCCGAACGCGAAGCGCTGCTGCACACCGAATTGCGCAGTACCAACCTGCTCGACGGCAACCGCCTGAGCGGGCATCTGGGGCTGGTGATCGCCCGCCAACTGGTGCTGTTGATGAAGGGAGATTTCGGCATCAAGAGCGGCAGCGAGCATGGCAGCACCCTGTGGCTGACCCTGCCGCTGGATCCGCAACGCCTCGAGCAGCCCTCTTCGGACCTCGACCTGCCGCTCAAGAACGCGCGGGTGCTGGTGGTCGACGACAACGAGACCTGCCGCAAGGTACTGGTGCAGCAGTGCAGTGCCTGGGGCCTGAATGTCAGCTCCGTGCCGTCGGGCAAGGAGGCCTTGGCCTTGCTGCGAACCAAGGCGCACCTGCGTGACTATTTCGACGTGGTCTTGCTGGACCAGAACATGCCCGGCATGACCGGCATGCAGCTGGCCGCGAAGATCAAGGAAGATCCAAGCCTGAACCACGACATTCTGTTGATCATGCTTACCGGTATCAGCAATGCGCCGAGCAAGGTGGTCGCGCGCAATGCCGGGATCAAGCGCATCCTGGCCAAACCGGTGGCCGGGTACACCCTCAAGACCACCCTGGCCGACGAGCTCAGCCATCGTGGAGAAAGCGAGGCACCGCCACTCGCTGCCGCCCACCTGGCGCCGATCGATGTGCCAGGTGACTTTCGTATTCTGGTGGCCGAAGACAACAACATTTCCACCAAGGTGATCCGCGGCATGCTCGGCAAGCTCAACCTGCATCCCGACACGGCCAGCAATGGCGAGGAAGCCCTGAAGGCGATGAAGGCCCAGCGTTACGACCTGGTGCTGATGGACTGTGAAATGCCGATTCTCGACGGCTTCTCGGCGACCCGTCAGTTGCGTGCCTGGGAAATGGGCAACCAGCGCGTGCGCACACCGGTGGTGGCGCTGACCGCGCATATTCTCAGCGAGCACAAGGAGCAGGCGCGCCAGGCCGGCATGGACGGGCATATGGCCAAGCCGATCGAAATGTCGCAATTGCGCGAACTGGTGGAGCACTGGGCCTCCCAGCGCGAGGCCATCATCCCCCCCGTTGAAAACCCCCTGACCCCGTAGCAGCGGCGCGAGCCGCGTCGGCGTCACACGCGGTACGTCAGGAAATGCGCGGTGCAGCCTGACGCGGCTTGCGCCGCTGCTACAGGGGGCGTCCGGCAGCGGTTGGTGTTCGTTTGTAGATCAGGGCTTGGTGCCGTACCAGCGTGGGGTGTATACCCAGGTGCCGCCTGCGGCCTTGGCGAAGGTGCAGGTAGTGGAAGAACCCACCAGCACCATGGTGCGCATGTCCACTTGCTCAGGCGTCAGCTCGCCCAGCGTGATGACCCGCAAGGTCTGGCCGGGACGGCCGATGTCGCGGCCCAGCACCACGGGGGTGGCAGGCGTGCGATGCAGGCGAACGATGTCCAGCGCCTTGCCCAGTTGCCACGGCCGCGAGCGGGAAATCGGGTTGTAGAACGCCAGGGCCAGATCAGCCTGACAGGCCAGGTCCAGGCGCTTCTCGATGATGGCCCAGGGTTTGAGATTGTCGGACAGCGACAATACGCAAAAATCGTGGCCCAGCGGTGCGCCGGCCTGGGCCGCCGTGGCCAGGGAGGCCGAGACGCCTGGCAGCATCTGCAGCTCTACCGCGTGCCAACTCGGGTCGGCGGATTCGTGCAGCGCTTCCAGCACCGCAGCCGCCATGGCGAACACGCCGGGGTCACCGGACGACACCACCACCACCGAGCGACCCTGAGCGGCCAATTCGAACGCGTGCCGGGCACGCTGCATCTCTTCGCGATTGTCGGTGCAGTGCAGCACCTGATCGGCGCGGAACGGGCCGGCCATGCGCACGTAGGTCTCGTAGCCCAGAATGTCGTTGGCACGCGCCAGCTCCGTCTTGACCGCCGGGACCATGAGGTCGGCGGCGCCGGGGCCCAGGCCGATGACGGCCAGACGTCCGCGCGGCCGGCCAATACCTGACAGGTCCAGTGGCTGCTCGGCCATGGCGACTGCCATGTGTTCGCCGATCGCCACGGGCGACGACTGCGGCACCGCGTGGCCGGCCATCTGCACCAGCGAGCCTTGCGCCGGGGCAAACCGCAGCGGCACGCCCAAGTCGGCGGCAGCATCGTGCAGCGCAGAATCGGCCATGGCGCCCTCGTCCGCCAGCAGGCACGCCAGTGATGGCAGGGCAATACGACGGCCCTGCAGTGCGTCACGCACGGCCTCCGCCAAATGGGGCAACGCTGAATTCACCGCCACCAGCACGTTGCGCGGATGGATGAGCAGTTCGTGGGCAACCGGTGCCCGCGCCTCGCTGCCAACATGAATGGCCAGGCGCGCCTGTGCGTCTTCGGGCAGCCGTGCGTCGGCGAGCCAGGGCGCGGCGCCTTCGACGCGCACCCGCTCACCGGCGAGCAGGTCGGAAACGAAGCGCTTGCCCAGTTCCAGGTCGGCCAGGGCATAGCCGCTGGGCGGGTTGAGCAGGCAGGTACCGAAGCGCAGCTCGCCGCTGGTGGTGATCGCAGCCGCAATTCCCAGGCCTGCGCCAATCTCGCGAGCCAGCACGTTGACCCCGGCCAGGCCACCCAACAGCGGCACCACCGCGCTGCCATCTTCGGCCACGGCCAGCACCGGCGGTTCGGCGCCCTTCTCCAGCAGGAGCGGCGCCAGGCAGCGGATGACGATGCCCGCCGCGCACAGGGCAATGATCGGGGTGTCCTGTCGATACAACTGACGCAAGGTGGCGCCGAAGTCCTGATAGCTGCGCTCGACACCGGTCACGCGCTCGGCCAGGCCGTGGATCAGCGCCTGTGGATAGAGTTGCTGCAGGCGCCGCGCGGTGGTCAGGGCACCGCTGCCGAGAATGACGATTGCTGGGGCGTTCATCAGCCTTGCCACCTCTCACCCGGAACGATGATCAAGGAAAAATAGGGCGACGAGGTCGGATCGACCTCGGCCAGGGGGACGATCTTCTGGTTGGCCATGGTGGCGCGCTCGACATACAGGGCGCGCTCGCCCAGGCCCAGTTCGATCAGCACCTGGCGGACCTTGGGAAAGTTGCGGCCCAGCTTCATGATCACGGCGGCGTCGGCGTCGGCCAGGCGACGCTTGAGGTCGTCCGCCGGCAGCACGCCCGAGAGCACCGAGAGGCTCTGGTTGCGATACACCAAGGGTGCGCCCAGCACCGAAGCACCGCCGAGCATCGAGCAGACGCCAGGGATCACCTGGGCTTCATAGCGCTCGGCGAGCCGGTCGTGCAGGTACATGTAGGAGCCATAGAAGAACGGATCGCCCTCGCAGATCACTGCCACGTCGCGGCCGGCATCCAGGTGCGCGGCGACGTCCAGGCTGGCGGTGTCGTAGAAATCGCTGATGACCTGCTCGTAGGACAGCGGCGCTGGCAGCGCTTCGGTGGTCACCGGGTAGACCAGCGGCAGCAAGGTTTGCAGAGCCTGCAGGTGGCCCTCGATGATGCCGAAGGCGTTGCCCTTCTTGCCCTTGGCGACGAAATAGGCCACCACCGGCGCCTCGCGCAACAGGCGCAGCGCCTTGACGGTGATCAGTTCGGGATCGCCCGGGCCTACGCCCAGTCCCAGCAGACGGCCACGCGGTTGCATCACTCGACCTCCGTGGCCAGTGCATTGACCGCGGCGGCGGCCATGGCACTGCCACCCTTGCGGCCTTCGACGATGACGAACGGCACGCCACGGCTGTCCGCCGCCAGCATCGCCTTGGACTCGGCCGCGCCGACGAAACCGACTGGAAAGCCGAGGATCAGGGCGGGCTTGGGCGCGCCGGCATCGATCATGTCGAGCAGGTGGAACAGCGCAGTCGGCGCGTTGCCGATGACCACGACCGAGCCCTCCAGATGGGGCCGCCACAGCTCCAGCGCAGCCGCCGAGCGGGTGTTGCCCAAGGCTTGGGCCAGGGCTGGCACGCTGTCGTCCTTGAGGGTACAGATCACCTGGTTGTTCGCAGGCAGCCGGGCGCGGGTGATGCCTTCGGCGACCATGCGCGCGTCGCACAGGATCGGCGCGCCGGCGGCAAGGGCGTCGCGGCCGGCTTTGCCGGCGCCGGGCGAGAAGCGCAGGTCCTGCACGACATCGACCATGCCGCAGGCGTGAATGACCCGTACGGCGAGCTTTTCCAGGTCTGCGGGGATCTGATCCAGCTTCGCTTCGGCACGAATGATGGCGAAGGAGTTGCGATAGATCTCCTGACCATCGCGGATGTAGTCAATCATGGGTGTCGCTCCGTGAGCGGTCGCGCAGCAGGGCAGCGGCCGCATCCAGTGAAAGATGGCGCGCGAGCAGAGTCCCGAATCCGGGTCGTTCGGCGTCGCGCAGATACAGGTCATAATGGCCGGCGCTACTGGCCAGCAGGGTCGCCGGGGCGACATGGGCCGCGGCGCATGAACGTGGGCAGCCGCTCAGATGTACGCTCAGCGGCGCCCGCGCAGGCAGCAAAGCGGCGAGGCGAACGGCATCCGCCTTGGTGTCGGCCAGGCCCTTGGCACAGCCGCTGGCGCCCGTGCAGGCGATCATGGCCGCCAAGGGCTGTTGCGGCCCGGTGATGAAGCCCAGCTGGGTCAGGGCCTGGAGCACGGGTTCGGGATCGCGCAGGTCAGGTAGCAGCAGGCCCTGCCACGGGGTCATGCGCAGGGTGCCGTTACCGTGTTCGCGAGCGAGCTGGGCGGCGCCGCGCAGCATCGCTGGGGTCAGCCGTCCCAGAGGGACCAGGGTGCAGATGAAGCTCAGGCCCGGTTGGCGCTGTGGCTGGATGCCCAGTTTGAAGGTGGCCAGCGGCCTGCCAAGTGGTGCAGGGCAAACAGGCAGACCCAGGGTGCTGAGGAATGCCTGGGTAGTGTCAGTGGCGGCCTCTTCGCGGGCAGAGCCCGCTCCCACTGGTGCAGCAATCTTGCCTGCCTTGGCTGTGGGGGCTGGCATGGTGGTATCAGCGACGAGGATCCTGTGGGAGCGAGGCGGGCGGCTGAGCCCTGTGCCTGCGAAGACGGCGTCGGCAAGCAGATCGCGCATTCGCGTGTGTTCAGGGCGCGCCAGTTCGAGAAAGCGGTCCAACACCGCCACCACCAAGGCATGGCCTTGGTCGAAAGGCACGGCGCCCACGGCCGAGTCGCTCCCGGGACAGCCGGCCAGGCCGAACGCCCACCAGCACTGCCCATCGCGTTCGAAGGCCGACAGCCACAGGTCGTGGTGATGCTCGAGCATCGCCAGGCGCTCGCCGCCGTGCAACTGCACGGCGAACTTGGCCGACAGCGCATGAAAGCGCGGCTCGGTTTCCAGGCTGTGGATGACCTGGGCCGCCAATGGGCGCGTGTCGACGACCTGGCGGGGGTCGATGCCCGCGGTGGGGCCGAGCATGACATTGCGCACGTCGTCACCGGCCGCGTCCCGTGGACCCAAGCCAGCCTGCAGCAAGTGCTCGATCAAGGCCTGATGACGTTCACCGATACCTCGAATCTGCAGATTGCTGCGGTTGGTCGCCTCGATCGTTCCCCCGGCATACCGCTCGGCGGCTTCGGCGACGGCCTCGGCCTGGTCCGCACCCAGTTCGCCGCCGGCGAGTTTGATACGGCAGATCCCTCCGTCCAATGCCTGCACGATACGCAGCAACCCCGGACACGCCGAGGGGCGGACAACGTTCGAAGTCTTGTTCAAAGGGGCACCGGACACGCGCGAAAAACCACTGGAATGGGTAAGGCGCGGTATTATGCCTGCTTTGGCCGAAGGCATGAAAAGTCTGCCCGTCGGAATAGTTTTGTATGAGGAATATTCATGTCGGCCTGGCTGACCCTGGTAGGTATCGGTGAAGACGGATTTGCGGGCCTGGGCAAACAGGCGCGACGTGCGTTGTTGAGCGCGCGGCGCATCGTCGGCTCGCCACGCCAGCTCGAACTGCTGCCGCGATGCATCGTCGGTACCCGCGTCGCCTGGCCCAGTCCGTTCAGCCTCGATGCGGTACTGTCCGAGCCCGGCGAGGCGGTCTGCGTGCTGGCCAGCGGTGATCCGATGCTCTATGGCGTCGGCGCGAGCCTGGCGCGGCAGGTCCCGGCTGCGCAGATGCACGTATTGCCCTCGCCGTCCTCCTACTCTCTGGCCGCTGCTCGTCTGGGCTGGGCCCTGCAAGACGTGGTGACCCTGTCGGTGGTCGCCCGTCCGGTCGCGGCGCTGGCGGCACACCTGTACAGCGGCCAGCGCCTGTTGGTCCTGAGCAACGATGGGGCTAGCCCGCAAGCCGTTGCACGGTCGCTGCGCGAGCGCGGCTTCGGTGCCAGCCGCATGACCGTGCTCGAACACCTGGGGGGGCCCGGCGAACGTCGTATCGACGGTACCGCCAACGATGACTTCAGCGAGATCGCCGCGCTCAACCTGATCGCCCTCGAATGCCAGGCAAGCCCGGACGCCCCGCGGCTGTCACCCCTGGCCGGCCTGCCCGACACTGCCTTTCGCCACGATGGCCAACTGACCAAGCGTGACATTCGCGCGGTGACCCTGGCACGCCTGGCACCCCAGCCGGGCGAGTTGCTGTGGGACGTCGGTGCCGGCTGTGGCTCGATCGGCATCGAATGGATGCGTGCCCACCGCAGTTGCCGCGCCATCGCGGTCGAATCCGACGAGGGCCGCCAGGCCTTGATCGAACAAAACCGCGATGCCCTCGGCGTACCAGGCCTGCAGTTGGTGCGCGGTCGGGCGCCGCAGGCCCTGGCCGGGCTGGCCACGCCTGACGCGATCTTCATCGGCGGTGGCGTCACCCGCGAAAACGTCCTGGCCGACTGCTGGGCGGCGCTCAAACCCGGTGGCCGTCTGGTGGCCAACGCGGTCACGCTGCAAAGCGAACTGGCGCTGGTGCAGTGGCGCGAGCACCAAGGCGGCGAACTGACCCGCCTGCACCTTGCCCAGGCCTGCCCGTTGGGCGAGTTCGACACCTGGCGCCAGGCGTTGCCGATCACCCTGCTCGAAGCGGTCAAACCCCTCGATGCGTGAAGAAACAGCGGAACAGCCGGCACCACTGCGCAGCGGCCTGACCACCGGCAGTTGCGCCACGGCCACCAGCCTGGCCGCCGCGCGCCTGTTGCTCGGCGGTGGCGCCAGCGATGCGGTGCATATCGTGTTGCCCAAGGGCAAGCAGGTGTCGATGCGCCTGGAGTTCTGCCGGCTGAATGCCGACGGCGCTGAAGCCGGTACGCTCAAGGATGGCGGCGATGATCCGGATGTGACCCACGGCGCCTTGCTGTACACCCAGGTGCGTCTGCTCGATGAGCCCGGCATCCATTTCGTGGCTGGCGTCGGCGTAGGCACGGTCACCCGGCCAGGGCTGGTGCTGGGTGTCGGTGAGCCGGCGATCAATCCGGTGCCGCGGCGGATGATCGGCGAGCACCTGGCGCGCTTGGCCGAGGAACATGGCTACGGCGGCGGCTTCGAGGTCACCGTCAACGTCGAGAACGGCGCTGGCCTGGCGCTCAAGACCATGAACCCGCGCCTGGGCATCCTCGGCGGGCTGTCGATCCTGGGCACCAGCGGTATCGTGCGGCCGTTCTCGTGCGCCGCTTACATCGCCTCCATTCATCAAGGCATTGATGTGGCGACCACCAACGGCTACCGGCACATCGCCGCGTGCACCGGCAACGCCAGCGAGGACACCATGCGCCAGGTCTACGCGTTGCCCGAGATCGCCCTGATCGAGATGGGCGACTTCGTCGGTGCGGTACTCAAACATCTGCGCAAGGTGCCCGTGGACAAACTCAGCCTGTGCGGCGGTTTCGGCAAGATCAGCAAGCTGGCGGCCGGACACATGGACCTGCACAGTCGTCATTCGAGTATCGATCTGGCACAGCTGGCGGGTTGGGCCAGCGACGTCGGCGCAGGCAGTGACCTGCAAACGCGGATTCGCGCGGCCAACACCAGCCAGCAAGCCTTGGCCCTGGCCCATGCCGAGGGCGTGAAGCTGGGCGATGAGGTCTGCCGCCATGCCTGGCAATTCGCTTGCAGCGTGGTACAGGATCGGGTTCAGGTGGAGGTGTTCGCCATCGATCGCCAGGGCGGGATCGTCGGGCAGGCGGGGGTGAGTCCATGAAGCGCATCCTGCTGCTGGGTGGCGTGACCGAGGCCCTGGCGATCGCGCGGACCCTGGGGCCTGAACATGTCTACAGCCTGGCGGGCGTGGGCCGCGTGCCGACCGACCTGCGCTGTCAGGTGCGCGTCGGTGGGTATGGCGGTGCCGAAGGGCTGGCAGCCTACATTCGTGGCGAGGGCATTACGCTGCTGGTGGACGCGACTCATCCCTATGCGGCGCAGATCAGCGCCAATGCGGCGAAGGCTGCGGGCCTGGCCGGCATCGAGTGCTGGGCCTTGCGCCGTCCGGCCTGGGCGCCTCAGGCGGGTGACGACTGGAGAGAGGTGGTCGACTGGGCTGCACTGGTGCAGGTGCTGGCACCGTTCCAGCGACCGCTGTTTACCCTGGGTCGCGAACCTCTGCAGCACCTCCACGAGATCCCGCCGCATCAGCATTGGACCCTGCGGGCGCTGGACCCCTACCCAGGCACGGCGCAATGCGAGGTCATCGGCGCCCGTGGTCCCTTTTGTCTGGACGCCGAACGCGCCTTGTTCGCCCAGCGCAGCATCGACGTGCTGATCAGCAAGAACAGCGGCAGCGGCGCGACCGAACCCAAGCTGCAGGTGGCGCGGGAGATGGGGTTGCCGGTGTTGGTGCTCAAGCGCCCGACGCTGCCGGCGGTGGATCGCATGTTCATGGATGCGGCCTCATTGCTGGTGCAGATGAATCGCGGCGCCTGATGACGCGGCTTGCGCCGCTGCTACAGGGTATTGCGGTGCCTGATGATGCGGTTTGCGCGGTGGACCAGATTTATTGCGTATGCCGCCGTCGCGGCTCGCGCCGCTGCTACAATGGCGGCTTTCGTATCGGGGTGTCTGCGATGAAAAGGTTCTGGTCTGCCTGTGTGCTCATGCTGCTCGCTGCCGCCGCGCAAGGCGACGTCCGTCAATACAAGGCGGGTGACCTGCTCATCGTCGAACCCTGGTCCCAGGAACTGCCACCCGGCTCGCCGACAGCGGCGGTGTACTTCGAGCTGCGCAACCGCGGGCTCGACGACGACACGCTGACCAGCGTCGACACGCCCATCGCCGCAGAGGCGCAGTTGCATCAGCACATCAACCAGGACGGCATGATGAAAATGCAGCAGGTCCAGGGTGTCACCGTTCCGGCGAGCGGCCACGCGGTCTTCGCGCCGATGGCGTTTCACGTGATGCTGCTGGATCTCAAGCTGAGCAGCCCATTGCAGGCCGGCCAGCACTTTCCCGTGACGCTGCACTTTGCCAAGGCCGGTGATTTCGTGGTGGAGGTACAGGTGCTCAAGCAGGCGCCCGCGCAGGAAGAGGCCACCGAGCATGCGCATTGACTGAATGAATGCGCTGAGCGCCAAGCGCCCTCCTTCCACGCCGTCTGCCAAGGCGCGCGCCAGCTGGATCAGCCTGTTCGCGATGCTGATGATATTCATCGGCCCGCTGATTTCCCAATCCATGCCGATGGACCACAGGATGTCCAGTGTGGCGCTGGGCAGCGCCGTGCCCACCATCAACATGCCCGCCATGGACCACCAGACTCATGGCGAGCATCACGGCAGCGCCGCGGGCAGCAGCGACCTGCACGTGCTGATGGAAAAGTGCGGTTATTGCAGCCTGTTCTTCCATTGCCCAGCGCTGCCTCAGGCGCTGGCCATTGCGGGGGCGAATGCGCAGCGCCCGCACAGTGTATTCATGGCCGAGCCCCGCGCGGGGCACGCTACACAGGCGGTGTTCCTCGGCGCGCGCACGCGAGCGCCGCCTGCGTTGGTTTGAGCTTCCACGCCAAACATACACACGCTTGTGCGTTGTCAACGCGGGCCTCTTCGCGGGTAGATGGCTCGCCGCCCGCCCCGCTCCCACAGTGGGCGTTGCTGATCCTGCGAATGTCTTCGCAGGCAAGGCTCGCTCCCGCGCGGTAGCGCGGTTGACCTGTGGAAGGGAACGGGCAGCGCATGGGCCTTGTTGAGTACACGATAAGTCGGAACACGCCTTCTCCATGAAAACCTCTTTCTACAACCTTGCCTGGCGTTGGCATTTCTACGCCGGGCTGTTCGTCGCGCCGTTCATGATCCTGCTGGCGCTGACCGGAATCATCTACCTGTTCAAGCCACAGCTGGACCCTTGGATGTACCGTGACCTGCTGGTGGTGCCGGTGGCCGAACAGCGCCTGAGCGCCGATGAATTGCTGGTGCGAACCCACAACGCCTACCCGCGTGGTGCCATCGGCCAGTACCTGCCGCCCAGCACCGCCGAGCGCAGCGCTCAGTTCGTGGTCCATGCCGATGGCCGCGAACTGAATGTATTCGTCAATCCCTACACCGGCGAATGGCTGGGCGCGCAGGATGCCAAGTGGAACCTGCAGGCGGTGGCCAGGGCGCTGCACGGCGAATTGATGATCGGCACCGTCGGCGACCGGCTGATAGAGCTGGCCGCCGGCTGGGGCATTGTGCTGGTGATCTCCGGCCTGTACCTGTGGTGGCCGCGCGGCACCGCGGCCAGCGGCGCGCTCTGGCCGCGCTGGCGCAGCCGTGGCCGGGCGCTGTGGCGCGACGTCCATGCGGCAGTCGGTTTCTGGGGCGCGGCGTTGCTGCTGGTCATGCTGCTCAGCGGCATGACCTGGACCGGTTTCTGGGGCAAGCAGTATGCCCAGTTGTGGAACCAGTTCCCTGCCGCCATGTGGAACGACATGCCCACCTCCGACGAGCAGGCTGGCAAACTCAACCAAGCCCACCGGCAGACCGTGCCGTGGGCCATGGAACACACGCCGATGCCACAGTCCAGCGGCGCGCATGCCGAACACATGGCTCATGGCGAGCACGTGCATGCCCCGGCGGCGCCGCAGATCAGCCTGCAGAGCGTGGTCGATACAGCGGCGCGATTGCAGGTGGAGCCGGGCTACAGCATCACCTTGCCGACCACCGCGAGCGGCGTGTTCACCGTGGCGGTATTCGCCGACGACCCACGCAACGACGCGACCCTGCACATCGATCAGTACAGCGGTCAGGTTCTGGCCGATGTGCGCTGGGCACAGTACGGCCTGGTCGCCCGTGCTACCGAAACCGGCGTGATGCTGCACGAGGGCAAGATGTTCGGCCCGGTCAATCAGATCATCGTGCTGCTGGTGTGCCTGATGATCCTGCTCAGTTCGGTCAGCGGCCTGGTGATCTGGTGGAAGCGCCGGCCACAGGGCAAGCTCGGTGTACCGCCGCTGCGCCATGATCTGCCGCGATGGAAGGTGGCGGTCGGAGTGATGGTTGCGGTGGGCGTGCTGTTTCCGCTGGTGGGCCTGTCCTTGGTGCTGGTGTGGGTGGCGGATCGGGTGCTGCTGCGGGTGCGGCCTTCGGTCGAAGCTGTCTGAGTCATCCTGCATACATCTGCGGTACGCCCGGACGCGGCTCGCGCCGCTGCTACAGGGGATTTGCGGTCCCCGTAGCAGCAGCGCAAGCCGCGTTGGCGGTGCACGCAATCCCGCAGCAGCGGCACCAGCCGCGTCGGCGGTGCACGCAATCCCGCAGCAGCGGCGCAAGCCGCGTCGGCGGTGCATGCGATCCCGCAGCAGCGGCACCAGCCGCGTCGGCGGTGCACGCAATCCCGTAGCAGCGGCGCAAGCCGCGTCGGCGGTGCACGCAATCCCGTAGCAACACCGCAAGCCGCGTCGGCGGTGCACGCAATCCCGTAGCAGCGGCGCAAGCCGCGTCGGCGGTGCACGCAATCCCGTAGCAGCGGCGCCAGCCGCGTCGGCGGTGCACGCAATCCCGCAGCAGCGGCGCCAGCCGCGTCGGCGGTGCACGCAATCCCGTAGCAGCGGCGCAAGCCGCGTCGGCGGTGCATGCGATCTGCCTGATGGTCGCTCACGTAGTCCGGCGCACCAATACCACTCAACCCTGCGCACCATCCTGCCAGTCGAGCACCAGCACGGTGCGCGCCGCTGCGTTGCCTAAGCTCAACCGGCACGTATTTCGCCCCTGCGCGACTCCGGCACACCCCTTGCAATACTCCAGCGAGAAGTCCCCACCTGCCGCACCGGAACGACATTCCGTACATGGAGATTGCACAATGAAGCGTCGCAGCTTGATCAAGGCGTTCACCCTTTCCGCATCGATCGCTGCCATGGGTTTGTCCTGGACGATCCAGGCTGCCGAGACCATCAAGGTCGGCATCCTGCACTCGCTGTCCGGCACCATGGCCATCTCGGAGACTTCGCTGAAAGACATGGCCTTGATGACCATCGACCAGATCAACGCCAAGGGTGGCGTCAATGGCAAGATGCTCGAGGCGGTGGTGGTGGACCCGGCGTCCAACTGGCCGTTGTTTGCCGAGAAGGCACGGCAGTTGATCACTCAGGACAAGGTGGCCGTGGTGTTCGGCTGCTGGACGTCGGTGTCGCGCAAGTCGGTGCTGCCGGTCTTCGAAGAACTCAACGGCCTGCTGTTCTACCCCGTGCAGTACGAGGGTGAGGAGATGTCGCCGAACGTGTTCTACACCGGTGCGGCGCCCAACCAGCAGGCGATCCCGGCGGTCGAATACCTGATGAGCGAAGACGGTGGCGCGGCCAAGCGCTATTTCCTGCTGGGCACCGATTACGTCTACCCACGCACCACCAACAAGATTCTGCGCGCCTTCCTGCACTCCAAGGGCGTCGCCGACAAGGACATCGAAGAGGTCTACACCCCGTTCGGTCACTCGGACTACCAGACCATCGTCGCCAACATCAAGAAGTTCTCGGCAGGCGGCAAGACTGCGGTCATCTCCACCGTCAACGGCGACTCCAACGTGCCGTTCTACAAGGAACTGGCCAACCAGGGCCTGAAGGCCACCGACGTACCGGTGGTGGCCTTCTCGGTCGGCGAAGAAGAGCTGCGCGGCATCGACACCAAGCCGCTGGTGGGCAACCTGGCGGCATGGAACTACTTCCAGTCGGTGGAGAACAAGGAAAACACCAAGTTCGTTGCTGACTGGAAAGCCTACGCCAAGGCCAAGAACCTGCCGAACGCCGGCACCGTGGTCACCAATGACCCGATGGAAGCGACCTACGTGGGCATCAACATGTGGGCACAGGCCGCCAACCAGGCCAAATCCACCGACGTCGACAAGGTGCGTGAGGCCATGGCCGGGCAGACCTTCGCCGCGCCGTCGGGCTACACGCTGACCATGGACAAGACCAACCACCACCTGCACAAGCCGGTGATGATCGGCGAGATCGAGGACAACGGTCAGTTCAACGTGGTGTGGCAGACCAAGGAGCCGATCCGCGCCCAGCCATGGAGCCCGTACATTCCTGGCAACGACAAGAAGCCGGATCATGCGGTGAAGAGCAACTGATCCACGTGGCCGCGAAGGGGCGGCGCGGTGCGTCTGGTAGACCGCAGCGCTCTCTTCGCGGCCGATGACCGCTCCTACGGTGGATCGCGAGTTTTCTGTAGGAGCGGTCTATGGCCGCGAAGGGCTATCGCAGTGCAGCTGATAGAGCGCAGCGTTTTTTTTCGCGGCCGATGACCGCTCCCACAAAGGGGGCGGGTGTTGCCTTCAATTCAAAGGACTTGCCATGTCCCTCATCAAATTCTTCACCGCTGTCGTTCTGCTCTTGCCCATGGTGGCGAGCGCCAACGACGCCAGTGATTTTACCGGCGCTTCATCCGCCGAGCAGGTTCGACTGCTGGAAGCCTGGGCTGCGCAGCCCGAGCCGGCGCGGATGGCTTTGCTCACCGCCCTTCAGGACGGCCGAGTGGCGGCCGATGCCGAGAAAAAACCGTTCATCGAAACCGATGGCCAGATGACCGCAGCCGACGGCACTGCCGCGGCCATCGAACCAGTGCGCAAGTTGCGCCTCAACAACCGTCTGCGCGGCCTGGTGGACACCGCCCTGGCCAGCCACCAACTACTGAGCAACGATGTTCAGGTACGCTTGGCCGCCGCGCAGCAACTGCAACGCTCGGCGCAGCCCAGCCAACTGCCCCTGCTCGACCGGCAGACCGCCGGTGAACAGGACGAAACGGTGAAAACCGCCTTGACCCTGGCCCTGGCCAATCTGCAACTGGTCGATCCCGAACCCGCCGTGCGCCTGGCTGCGGTACGCCTGCTGGGTGAAACCGGCGAGCCACTGGCGCGCACCCGTCTGGAAAACCTGTTGGCGCCCGGTGTCGAAGCGGACACGGCGGTGCGCACCGCTGCCGAGACCAGCCTGGTTCAAGTGAAGCGCAAGCTGATGATCGGCGACATCCTGGGCCAGGCCTTCAGCGGCATGTCCCTGGGTTCGATCCTGCTGCTGGCCGCCCTGGGCCTGGCGATCACCTTCGGCCTGCTTGGTGTGATAAACATGGCCCATGGCGAGATGCTCATGCTCGGCGCCTACTCCACCTACGTCGTGCAGATGCTGGTCCAGCGCCTGGCGCCGGGCGCCATCGAGTACTACCCACTGATCGCGCTGCCCGTGGCCTTCTTCGTCACCGCTGTGATCGGCATGGTGTTGGAACGCACCGTCATCCGCCACCTGTACGGACGCCCCCTGGAAACCCTGCTGGCGACCTGGGGTATCAGCCTGATGCTGATCCAGGCGATTCGCCTGATCTTCGGTGCGCAGAACGTGGAAGTGGCCAACCCGGCCTGGCTCTCCGGCGGCTGGCAGGTGCTGCCCAACCTGGTGCTGCCGTACAACCGCATCGTGATCATCGCTTTCGCCTTGTCCGTGGTGGTGCTGACCTGGCTGCTGCTGAACAAGACCCGCCTGGGCCTGAACGTGCGCGCCGTGACCCAGAACCGCAACATGGCCGCCTGCTGCGGCGTGCCCACCGGGCGCGTCGACATGCTTGCCTTCGGCCTGGGCTCGGGCATTGCCGGCCTGGGTGGCGTGGCGCTGAGCCAGATCGGCAACGTCGGCCCCGACCTGGGGCAGAGCTACATCATCGATTCCTTCCTGGTGGTGGTACTGGGCGGCGTCGGCCAACTGGCCGGCAGCGTATCCGCCGCGTTCGGCCTGGGCATCGCCAACAAGATCCTAGAACCGCAGATCGGTGCGGTGCTCGGCAAGATCCTGATCCTCGCGCTGATCATTCTGTTCATCCAGAAACGTCCGCAAGGCCTCTTCGCACTGAAAGGACGGGTGATCGACTGATGAACCAGCCATTGATGCTCACTGCTGCGCAGAAAGCCGGGCCGAAAGTGACCCTCGCCATCGGCGTCGTGATCCTGTCGATCCTCATCGCCCTGCCGCTGCTGTCACTGCTGCCGGCCAGCAACGGCTTGCAGGTCTCGGCCTACACCCTGACCCTGGTCGGCAAGATCCTCTGCTATGCCATCGTCGCCCTGGCGCTGGACCTGGTCTGGGGCTACGCCGGCCTGTTGTCGCTGGGCCACGGGCTGTTCTTCGCCCTTGGCGGCTATGCCATGGGCATGTACCTGATGCGTGAGGCGGCCGGCGACGGCTTGCCGGCGTTCATGACGTTCCTGTCGTGGACCGAGCTGCCCTGGTTCTGGGTGGGTACCGAGCATTTCCTCTGGGCCATGTGCCTGGCGGTATTGGCCCCAGGCTTGCTGGCACTGGTGTTCGGTTTCTTCGCCTTCCGTTCGCGGATCAAGGGCGTGTACTTCTCGATCATGACCCAGGCACTAACGTTCGCCGGCATGCTGCTGTTCTTCCGCAACGAGACGGGTTTCGGCGGCAACAACGGCTTCACCAACTTCCGCAGCATCCTGGGCTTCAGCATCACCTCCCAAGGTACCCGTGCCGTGCTGTTCCTGCTCACCGTGGCGCTGCTGGTGCTGAGTCTGTACGTGGGCTGGCGCCTGGCGCGCAGCAAGTTCGGCAGGGTGCTGACTGCACTGCGCGACGCCGAGAACCGCTTGATGTTCTGCGGTTACGACCCGCGCGGTTTCAAGCTGTTCGTATGGGTGCTCAGCGCAGTGCTGTGCGGCCTCGCCGGGGCGCTGTACGTGCCACAGGTCGGCATCATCAACCCCAGCGAGATGTCGCCGACCAACTCCATCGAGGCCGCCGTCTGGGTGGCCCTGGGCGGACGTGGCACCCTGATCGGGCCGCTGCTGGGTGCCGGCATCGTCAATGGCATGAAAAGCTGGTTCACCGTGGCATTCCCTGAATACTGGCTGTTCTTCCTCGGCGCGCTGTTCATCATCGTGACCTTGTACCTGCCCAAGGGCGTGATCGGCCTGCTGAAGAAAAGGGGTGAACAATGAGAATCACCGCGACCGCCGAGTTCATGCTCGAACCGGTGCTGGACCCCAACAGCGACGCCGGCACCAGCCGCGATGCCATCGGCCTGGGCCAGGCCAGCGGACCGGGGCTGAACACCCGCCACGGCACCATCCTGACCCTGGAGGACATCAGCGTCAGCTTCGATGGTTTCAAGGCGTTGAACGACCTCAACCTGTACATCGGCGTGGGCGAGCTGCGCTGCATCATCGGGCCCAACGGTGCCGGCAAGACCACCCTGATGGACGTGATCACCGGCAAGACCCGGCCCACCACGGGCAAGGCCTGGTTCGGCGAAACCCTGGACCTGACCCACATGAGCGAGGTGCAGATCGCCCAGGCCGGCATCGGCCGCAAGTTCCAGAAGCCGACCGTGTTCGAAGCCTTGAGTGTGTTCGAGAATCTGGAGCTGGCGCAGAAGACCGACAAGTCGGTCTGGGCCAGCCTGCGTGCGCGGCTGAGCGCCGAGCAGCATGAGCGCATCGTCGACGTGCTGGAGACCATTCGCCTGAGCGCGTCGATCGATCGCCCGGCAGGCTTGCTGTCCCACGGCCAGAAGCAGTTTCTGGAAATCGGCATGCTGCTGGTGCAGGACCCTCAGCTGTTACTGCTCGATGAGCCGGTGGCGGGCATGACCGATGCCGAAACCGAATTCACCGCCGAACTGTTCAAAACCCTCGCCGGCAAGCACTCATTGATGGTGGTGGAGCACGACATGGGTTTCGTCGGCTCGATTGCCGACCATGTGACGGTGCTGCACCAGGGCAGCGTGCTGGCCGAAGGGTCGCTCGAGGCGGTGCAGGCCGATGAGCGGGTGATCGAGGTCTATCTGGGGCGTTGAGGTCCATTCGCGGCCGCTGACCGCTCCTACGGTAATCAACCGTAGGAGCGGTCGCCGGCCGCGAAGAAGCCCGCCCGGACACTGCAAGAACAAGGACAAAACCTATGCTGCAAGTCGACCAGCTTCACCAATACTACGGCGGCAGCCACATCCTGCGCGGCCTGTCGTTCGCTGTGAACATCGGCGAAGTGACCTGCCTGCTGGGGCGTAACGGCGTCGGCAAGACCACCCTGCTCAAGTGCCTGATGGGCTTGATCCCAGCCAAGCAAGGCAGCGTGGCCTGGGAAGGCAAGCCGATCACCGCCTTCAAGCCACACCAGCGGGTGCATGCAGGCATCGCCTACGTGCCCCAGGGCCGCGAGATTTTCGGCCGCCTGACGGTCGAGGAAAACCTGCTGATGGGGCTTTCACGCTTCCCCGGCAGTGAGGCTCGCGAAGTGCCGGCGTTCATCTACGAACTGTTTCCGGTGCTGCTGCAGATGAAGCACCGCCGCGGTGGCGATCTGTCCGGCGGGCAGCAGCAGCAACTGGCAATCGGCCGGGCGCTGGCCAGCCGACCACGGCTGCTGATTCTCGACGAGCCCACCGAAGGCATCCAGCCGTCGGTGATCAAGGAGATCGGCGCGGTGATCAAGCAACTGGCCGCGCGCGGCGACATGGCGATATTGCTGGTCGAGCAGTTCTATGACTTCGCCGCCGAACTGGCCGATCAGTACCTGGTCATGTCGCGCGGTGAAATCGTTCAGCAGGGTCGGGGTGAAAACATGGAATCGGAGGGTGTACGCGGCCTGGTAACCATTTAATCTGCCGCGACCCGAACAAGAATGAAGGCCATGAATCTACCCGTCACTTCCCTCCCCTACACGCCGAGCTGGCACGCCCGGCTGGAGCTGGGGTACGCGCGGTTCGGCGACAGTACGCGCCCGACCCTGCGCCGCCATTTCGGCCCATTGCGGGTGCAGAAACACCTCTATGCCGAAGGGCCCGAGGTGTGCCAGCACATCATCGTGCATCCGCCTGGCGGCATCGCCGGGGGCGATCGGCTGGACATCAGCGCCCAGGTGCAGGCCAACGCCTGGGCGCAATTGACCACACCGGGCGCGGCCAAGTGGTACCGCGCCAACAGCCCTGCCTGTCAAAACACCGAATTGCATGTGGCCGCGGGCGCCACGCTGGAATGGCTGCCCCAGGAGACCATCGTCTACAGTGCCGCCCAGGCCGAACTGGATACCCGTATTTACCTGCAGGGCGATGCCCGGTTGTTCTATTGGGACATCGTCGCCGTAGGGCGACCGGCGGCAGCCGAGCGTTTCGACCAGGGGCATTTTCAGTCGCGGCTGGAAATTCGCCGAGACGGCGAACTGCTGTGGCATGAACGCCAGCGCATCATCGGCAACGATGGCTTGCTCGACTCGGCCGTGGGCCTGGGAGGCAAGCCGGTGTTCGCCACTTTGCTGGTGACCGGCGAGATCGACCCGGCCCTGCTTGAACGCTGCCGGACACTGCCGGCGCGCGTACGCGGCGACCTGAGCCAATTGCCGGGGCTGCTGGTGGCACGCTGCCTGGCCGACGAGGCACTGCATGCGCGCGACTGGCTGATCGGACTGTGGACGCTGTTGCGCCCGGCCATGCTCGGCCGCGAAGCGCTGGCCCCGCGGATCTGGAGCACCTGATTGAATCTGCCAGCCCTTTCGCGGCCGCTGACCGCTCCTACAAGCGATCTGCCGGGTACCTGCCTGCGGCAGCCGGCCACGCCCACAGGCGATCTGCCGGGTACCTGCTTGCGGCAGCCGGCCACGCCCACAGGCGATCTGCCGGGTACCTGCTTGCGGCAGCCGGCCACGCCCACAGGCGATCTGCCGGATACCTGCTTGCGGCAGCCGGCCACGCCTACAGGCGGTCCGCCGGGTAGCCGTAGGAGCGGCCAGTGGCCGCGAAGAGGCCCTCACTGCCAACCAATATTCTGAAGGAACACCCATGGACCTGACACCCCGCGAAAAAGACAAGATGCTCATCTTCACCGCCGGCCTGGTAGCCGAGCGCCGTCTGGCCCGTGGCCTCAAGCTGAACTACCCGGAAGCCATGGCGCTGATCTCCGCGGCGCTGCTCGAAGGCGCCCGCGATGGCCAGACGGTCGCGCAATTGATGCACTACGGCACCACCCTGCTCAGCCGCGAACAAGTCATGGAAGGTATTCCGGAAATGATCCCGGAGATCCAGGTGGAAGCCACCTTTCCCGACGGCACCAAACTGGTCACCGTCCATCAACCCATCGCCTGAGGCACGCCATGATTCGTGATGCAACCGAGCGCGACCTGCCTGGGATCTGCGCGATCTACAACGATGCAGTGCTCAACACCACGGCGATCTGGAACGAGAAGCCGGTCGACCTGGCCAACCGTCAGGCCTGGTTCGAGGCGCGCCAGGCGCAGGGTTATCCGATCCTGGTGGCAGAGGAACAAGGCGAGGTCACTGGCTACGCATCCTTCGGCGACTGGCGACCTTTCGAAGGCTTTCGCTACAGCGTCGAGCACTCGGTGTACGTGCGCAACGACCAGCGCGGCAAAGGTCTCGGCGCGCGTCTGATGCAGGCGCTCATCGAGCGTGCTCGCGAGGGCGGCAAATACGTCATGGTGGCCGCCATCGAAAGCGGCAACCAGGCATCGATCCATTTGCACGAGCGCCTGGGTTTCGTCACCACCGGGCAGATGCCCCAGGTAGGCATCAAGTTCGGCCGCTGGCTGGACCTGACCTTCATGCAACTGGCGCTGCAGCCAGGCGCCGAGCCGCCCCAGGCCTCAGCTTGAACCACCGTCTTTCTTCGCTTCGAGGAGCTATTTCATGATTCCTGGCCAATACCGGATCCAGCCTGGCGACATCGAGCTCAACGTCGGCCGGCGCACCCTCAGCCTGACCGTGGCCAACAGCGGCGATCGGCCCATTCAGGTGGGGTCGCACTATCACTTCTTCGAAACCAACGACGCCCTGCATTTCGACCGCCCGGCCGCTCGCGGCATGCGCCTGAACATTCCCGCCGGAACCGCCGTGCGCTTCGAACCGGGGCAGAGCCGCGAAGTGGAACTGGTGGACCTGGCCGGCTTGCGCCGGGTATATGGCTTCGCCGGGCGCATCATGGGTGACCTCTGACCCCACAGGGTCCATACACAACTGAATTCCAGGGCATACCGATGAAGATTTCCAGACAAGCCTATGCCGACATGTTCGGCCCGACCGTCGGTGACAAAGTCCGCCTGGCCGATACCGACCTGTGGATCGAAGTGGAAAAAGACTTCACCACTTACGGCGAAGAAGTGAAGTTCGGCGGTGGCAAGGTCATTCGCGATGGCATGGGCCAGGGCCAGCTGCTGGCCGCCGAAGTGGTCGACACGCTGATCACCAATGCCCTGATCATCGATCACTGGGGTATCGTCAAGGCCGACGTCGGCCTCAAGGACGGGCGCATCGCCGCGATCGGCAAAGCCGGCAACCCCGACATCCAGCCGGACGTGACCATCGCCATCGGCGCCAGCACCGAGGTCATCGCCGGCGAAGGCATGATCCTCACTGCTGGCGGCATCGACACCCACATCCACTTCATCTGCCCGCAGCAGATCGAAGAAGCGCTGATGAGCGGCGTCACCACCATGATCGGCGGCGGCACCGGGCCTGCCACCGGCACCAATGCGACCACCTGCACCTCGGGGCCGTGGCACATGGCGCGCATGCTCCAGGCCGCCGATGCCTTCGCCATGAACATCGGTTTCACCGGCAAGGGCAACGCCAGCCTGCCCGAGCCGCTCATAGAACAGGTCAAGGCCGGGGCCATCGGTCTCAAGCTGCACGAAGACTGGGGCACCACGCCGGCCGCCATCGATAATTGCCTGAGCGTGGCCGATCAATACGACGTGCAGGTTGCGATTCATACCGACACCCTCAACGAGTCGGGCTTCGTCGAGACCACCCTGGCTGCCTTCAAGGGGCGCACCATCCACACCTACCACACCGAAGGCGCTGGCGGCGGCCACGCTCCGGACATCATCAAGGCCTGCGGCTTCGCTAATGTACTGCCCAGCTCGACCAACCCGACCCGGCCGTTCACCCGCAACACCATCGACGAGCACCTCGACATGCTCATGGTCTGCCACCACCTGGACCCCAGCATCGCCGAGGACGTGGCCTTCGCAGAGAGCCGCATTCGCCGCGAAACCATTGCCGCCGAAGACATCCTGCACGACCTCGGCGCGTTTTCCATGATCAGCTCCGACAGCCAGGCCATGGGCCGGGTCGGCGAGGTGATCACACGCACCTGGCAGACCGCCGACAAGATGAAAAAACAGCGCGGCGCGCTGCCCGAGGACGCCGAGGACGCCGAGGGCAACGATAACTTCCGCGCCAAGCGCTACATTGCCAAGTACACCATCAACCCCGCCATCACCCACGGCATCAGCCATGAAGTGGGTTCGATCGAGGTCGGCAAATGGGCGGACCTGGTGCTCTGGCGGCCGGCGTTCTTCGGCGTCAAGCCGACCTTGATCCTCAAGGGTGGTGCCATCGCCGCCAGCCTCATGGGCGACGCCAACGCCTCCATCCCGACGCCGCAGCCCGTGCACTACCGGCCCATGTTCGCCAGTTTCGGTGGTTCGCGACACGCCACCAGCCTGACCTTCATCAGCCAGGCCGCGCTGGACGCAGGCGTGCCCGAGCAATTGGGCTTGAAGAAGCAGATCGCGGTGGTCAAGGGCTGTCGCTCGGTGCAAAAGACCGACCTGATCCACAATGGTTACCTGCCCGACATCGAGGTCGACCCGCAGACCTATCAGGTCAAGGCCGATGGCGTGCTGCTGTGGTGCGAACCGGCGGATGTGCTGCCCATGGCGCAGCGCTATTTCCTGTTCTAAGAAGCCTGTTCTAAGAGGCCTGTTCTCAATGCGCCGTGCCGACAAGGCTGTCCCGGACAGGGCCAGCCTAACTATGTAGGCCGTAACCCCCCGGCGGATTTTCTATGGTGCAGCTCCATTCGATCCAGGAGCTCCCCCATGACCGGCGCCACCCCGCTATCGGCCGAAAACGTCAGTGCCATTGCCGACCGCTACTACGCGAACTTCCCTGACCTGCGCGAGTGCGCGCGGGACTGGGGCATCAAGCTGCTCAAGTTCCATACCCACCTGGATCTGGATCCGGACACCGTCTACTGGCACGACTTCGACAACGCCCAGAACAACCCACGCGCCTTTACCGGACAGCAGCACATGGGCAAGCCCAAGGAAACGCTGACCGTCACGGAGCTGGTCCTGCGCCGGTTCAAGACGTTCTATCAAGTGAACTTCGACCTGCTCGATCAGATGTCCGGGTTCTATACCGTCCAGCAGGCCGGGATCTACAACGAAACCAATCAGGTCCCCCTGGCGCCCTCGCAGATCATGAAAGCGTTCTGGGCCACGGATTTCTCCAGCCACTACAAGAAGCGCCTGGACGCCTTCCTGCGTGACTATGCCGATGACGGCCGCGTGCTGATCAAGATCCTGTTTTTCAGCTTCAGCTGGAATGCCTACAACAGCGGAGCGCTGAGCAATCGGGAGCTGAGGCTAGTGTTCGACACCCTGGCCGGCCCCATCGCAGGACCGCCGACCCTGGAGGACCTGAAACGGCTGCACACGGCTCGCACCCAGGCAACGGTCAAGAGTTTTACCCTGGGGGACCTGACCTCGTTCGACATACTGCGCATCACCACCGGCAAGGGCCCGCAGATCCTTTACATCCCTGCCGCCTGGTTCCGGGTCTTTCACAATGAACAGCAGATGTACGAGTGGGTGGCCGAAACGGCCGCCCACGAGCAGGGCCGTGAGCGCCTGATCGCTCACTTCGACACCCCCGGAGAGTCGATCCTGCCACCGCGGGGCCTGCTGCTGGCGACCCTGGAGCGCATCCGTACCACGCCATGGCAAGCCGGGCAGCGCCTGCTCAACGGCAACGCGACGACGATCGACAAGGACGTGTTCAGCCTGCTGTTCGATACGGTGGGCAAACGCCTCAAGCTCGATGCCAGGCAACTGTTGAACGGCAATCACGAACTGCGCAGGGAGCTGTTCCTCGTCGACCTGGAGGCATTCATGCGCATCGTCACGCCCATGGCACCGGCGGACCCGGCAGTGGCCCTGGTGGCCGTGGCGGCGGGTTCGATAGCCTTTGGTACGCACCTGGCGAACGCCGTGCACGGGACCGTACCCAAGGCCCGTCAAGCGGCCTTCAAGGCGGCGATCCTGGATGCACTGAACATCCTGCTGGATATGCCGCTGTTGCGCGGCGTGGGCGACGAAGCCATCGCCGAGCTGGGAAACTTCGAGGAGCTGGGCGCCGCGCTCGACCTGGACAGCACTGACCTGGCTCAGATCGACCGCGTGACTCCCGGTGGTTCGCCCCTGGACCTCATCGCCACGGATGAAGACCTGACCGGATTGCCGGAAGGCACCGGCATCTACCAGGGCGTGTTCACCAACCCCGATGGCCAGCACTACATTCGCCTGGAGGGCAAGATCTTTCAGGTCACCCACATCGACTCGCTGGAGCGCTGGGTGATCGTCGATCCGATCGCCCCCGAGCAGATCACCGGCAGCTACCCCGTGCAGAGAAGCTGGACCGGCCATTGGGAGCTGTTCACCATGACCGCCCCCGAGAACCTGGCGGCCAGCACCGACGCGCTGGCCGCATTCGACACTTCACCTGGCTTTCGTGACATCACCGCCATGCTGGTCAATCCCGGCGCACATCAGTTGATGACCGGGCCCATCGACAGCGTGCTGCGCACCGCCCGCTCACAGCTGATCGAGTTGCGCACGAACCTGGGCAAGGAGGCCGAAGCCTTCTTCCTGACCTCTACCCCACAGCACAGCCCACGCCTGCCGGCGGTGAGCACCACCATGACGCCCAAAGAGTTTTTCACTCAGGTGTATGCCAGCAATACCGGGGTGGTGGTCAACGAGGCCAGGAATGCCGTCGGCAGTTGCCAGCTGTTGATCAAATACATGTCCACGCTCAAGGCCCAGCAGGTCAAGACGCTGTACGTGCAAGGCCTGCTCAAGGATCTGCACCAGGACCTGCTCGACCGCTTTCACGCGACCGGGATATTGGGCCGCGATCTGGAGAAGAAGCTGCGTGACCTGCACAACCGTGGCACCACCCTGGACAGTGGTCGCTACACCCTGCGCCAGGTGCTGGTGGAAGCGCGGCGCCAAGGCATAAGCGTGAAGGCCCTGGACTGCGCCGCCAGCCTGTCCACCGACGGCCTGAGCAACCCGGCGCCTCATCTGCAGCAACGCCTGCGGGTTTACTACGCGTACAAGCGCATCGAAGCGCTGCAGAGCCTCAAGCCCGAGGAAAAATGGCTGGCGCTGACCGACCAGACCGTGGCCAACCACTATAGCCGCACACCAGGCCTGGCCAATCTGATCGGAACCCCAAGCCTGCGGGTCAAGCTGGTGGACGGCGATCAGCCATTGCGCTTCGGCCTCGATACCGGGGAAGTGCTGACCCCCGGGCTGATACCGATTCGCGGCGACATCAGCCTGAAAATGCCAGCGGCCGGCAAAGGGTCCGGCATCGAGGCATAGCGGTATCAGCGTCCCCAGTTCTCGCGCGGGTCGAACTCGGCGTGCCTGGCCAGCTCGGCCCAGGCCGCGCGAGTGGATTCGTCGGCCTGCGTGGGCATCACCACTTTCAGCTGGGCGAACAGGTCGCCGCGGCCGCCAAGCTTGTTCTTCAGGCCCATGCCTTTGACACGCAGGCGCTGGCCGTTCTGGCTGTCCGGGCGAATCGTCAGGTTGATCCGCCCGGTCAGCGTAGGCACCGCGACCTTGGTGCCCAACGCCACTTCCCAAGGCGCCAACGGTACCTGGATGACCAGGTCGGGAGCGTCCACCTCGAACAGAGGGTGGGCCGCCAGACGCAAGGTCAGGAACAGATCGCCGCTGGCACCGCCCGCAACGCCGGGCGCGCCCTGGCCCTTGAGGCGCATGCGCTCGCCGTCGGCGACGCCTGCGGGAATCTTCACGTTGAGGTTCTTGACCACATCGGTCAGTCGCTGGCCAGCGGCGCTGTACTGCGGCACCTTGAAGCTGATCTTCTTCGATTCCTCGGCCAGGGTTTCCTCGAGCGACACGGTCAGTTCCATTTCCACGTCCTGACCCTTGCGCGCTGCGCTGCGCTGTTGACCGCCACGGCCGAACGGATTGCCACCGGGATCACCACGAGCACCGCCGTTACCGAAGATGGTGCTGAAGAAATCGGAGAAATCGCCTGCGTTCTCTTCATGGAAACCACCGCCACCGCGACCCTGCCAACCGGGCGGGCCCTGGAACGGACGGCCATGCTGGCCATACTTGCGCAGCTCGTCGTATTCGGCGCGCTTGTCGGCATTGCTCAGCGCCTCATAGGCCTCACTGGCCTCCTTGAACTTGTCTTCGGCGTCCTTTTCCTTGCTGACGTCGGGGTGATATTTGCGCGCCAGCTTGCGGTAGGCGGTCTTGATCGCCTTTTCGTCCGCTGTCGGCTCGACGCCCAGAATCTTGTAATAGTCTTTGAAATCCATCTAAGCATCACCATCAATGAGCGAATGCGCGCCGCTCGCGCCTACTGGTCGGACTCGGCAACGCATGGGAAGTTTATCGGCTGCAGGCCACTGGATGTGAACAGTGGGTTGTACAGCGCGGTCGATGGCTAGAAGGTTGGGGCCGCCGGCGCGCTTTCAAGGCGGTCGCAGGCCTTGATTCTGTACGCAACTGGCATACACTGCGCGGCCGTTTTTTGAACAGACCCGCCTTGCCATGAAAAACGCATCCCCGGCCCGCGCCTGCGGCATCGACTTCGGTACTTCCAACTCCACTGTCGGCTGGCACCGCCCGGGCAGCGAGACGCTGATCGTCCTGGAAGACGGCAAGATCACCCTGCCCTCGGTGATCTTCTTCAACTTCGAAGAGCGGCGTCCAGTGTACGGGCGTCTGGCGCTGCACGAATACCTGGAAGGCTACGAAGGCCGCCTGATGCGCTCGCTCAAGAGCCTGCTCGGTTCCAAGCTGATCAAGCACGACACCAGTGTGCTGGGCACGGCGATGCCGTTCAAGGACTTGCTGGGCCTGTTCATCGGCGAGCTCAAACAGCGCGCCGAAGCCAACGCCGGGCGTGAGTTCGACCAGGTCGTGCTGGGGCGACCGGTGCACTTCGTCGACGACGACGCGGCCGCCGACCAGGAAGCCGAAGACACCTTGGCCGAGGTGGCGAAAAAGATCGGCTTCAAGGACGTGTCCTTCCAGTTCGAGCCGATTGCAGCGGCGTTCGACTACGAGTCCACCATCGAGCGTGAGGAGCTGGTGCTGATCGTCGACATTGGCGGTGGTACCTCCGACTTTTCCCTGGTGCGCCTGGCGCCCGAGCGACGTGCGCTGGACAACCGCGTGGACGACATCCTGGCCACCGGAGGCGTGCACATCGGCGGCACCGACTTCGACAAGCAGCTCAGCCTGCAGGGCGTCATGCCGCTGTTCGGCTATGGCAGCCGGATGAAGAGCGGCGCCTTCATGCCGACCAGCCACCACATGAACCTGGCGACCTGGCACACGATCAACTCGGTGTACCTGCAGAAGGCGCAACTGGCCCTGGCCAGCATGCGCTACGACATCCAGGACACGGACGGTATCGACCGCCTGTTCAAGCTGATCGAGCAGAAAGCCGGGCACTGGTTGGCGATGGAAGTCGAGGAAACCAAGATCCAGCTGACGCAAGCTGCCGGTCGTCACCTGCCACTGGACCGCATCGAGCCGGGGCTGAGCGTGGAGCTGAGCCGGGCCTTGTTCGAAGCCGCCATCGACGGCCTGCTCGAACGGGTGCGTGGCAGTGTGTCCGAGTTGCTGAACCGGGCAGGCGTGGGCGTTGAGCAGGTCGACACAGTGTTCTTTACCGGCGGCTCCAGCGGTATCCCGGCCCTGCGCCATGGCGTGGCGGCCATGCTGCCCAACGCGCGGCATGTGGAAGGCAATATCTTCGGCAGCATCGGCAGCGGCCTGGCCATCGAGGCGCGCAAGCGCTACGGCACCGAGTAAGGCAGGTCTGGCCTCTTCGCGGGCAGAGCCCGCTCCCACAATGCCCATTCCTACAATGCCCATTTCTACAATGCCCATTCCCTCAATACCTGTGGGAGCGGGGCGGGCGGCGAGCCCTCTTCGCGGGCAGAGGCCAGTGAACCCTAGACCAACTGCGCCTGCCTCAACTCACTTTTCAGATAGGCATAATAGATCGGCCCCGCCACCACCCCGGGCAGCCCGAACGCTGCCTCGAATATCAGCATGGCCAGCAGCAGTTCCCATGACTTGGCGCTGATCTGACCGCCCACGATCCGCGCGTTGAGGAAGTACTCGACCTTGTGGATCAGTATCAGATAGCCCAGCGCCGCAACCGCCACCCAGATCGACAGCGACAGCCCGACAATGGTGATCAGCGTGTTCGAGATCAGGTTGCCGATCACCGGCAACAACCCGAGCAGGAAGGTCAGCACGATGAGGGTCTTGGTCAGCGGCAGCTTGATCCCGCACAGCGGCAACACCACGGCCAGGAAAATGGCGGTAAAGAAGGTGTTCAGCAGTGAAATCTTGATCTGCGCGAAAACGATGTTGCGAAAGGCTCGCACCAGCAGGGCCAGGCGGTCGAACAGCGCCGCGGCCAATGGCTTGCGGTTTTCGGGATCGGGGATCGCCTGCAGGGCGATGATGGCGCCCAGTACCATGCCGATCAGCAAGGTCACGAACATGTGCGCCGCATCCTTGCCCACCAGTTGCAGATCACTCAGGTGCTTGCTCAGCCAGCCGCTGATAGCCACCCGAAACTCGGCGGCACTGGCCGGCAGGTAGGCGTCGATGAAAGGCGGCAACTGGCCGCGAGCGCGATCCACTACGCCCATGAACTTGTTCAGCGAAGCACCGGGGTTTTCTGCCTCGTGCAGGATGAAACTGATGACGCCGGCGAACAGCAACGCCAGGCTGCTGACCACCAAGGTGCCCAGCAACGCCACCGCCACCCACCGTGCACGCCGCCCGGCAATCAGTCGCTCCAGTTGCGGCGTGAGCATGTTGACCAGTTCGAATACCAGCAGGCCAGCCAGCAAGCTCGGCAGCAAGCGCATCGGCAAGACCAGCAGAAGGCCGCCGAACACCAGAATCCAGCTGGCGATCAGCACTTGACGCGAAGAAAACATGGGCATAAAGCCTCAGCAGCGAGCGATTCGAAAGGACAGGCAGTCTGCCAGCGTTGTGAGCGAAGGGCCAGTAGGCGGACGCATGCCGAGCCCCGGCTAAATTGCGTCATTTGTTTTCCGCTACAGCCCGTCTTCAACGGCTCCGCAGACGCTTTGCTGCCTGAAAGATTTCAGAACTATCGCGCGGTCGATGCGCTCAAAGCATCACGGGGCCACTCACGGCCCATCGAAGGAGCGACTCCCCATGTACAAGCAATCCTTGGCAGCACTCTTTGCCGTAGCCGCGCTGGCTGGCTGTTCATCGAACACCACCGTGCAGAACCCGGTGGACTTCGTGACCTACCGTGACGCGCCTCTGGTCAAGCAGGTCGAGAAAGGCATGACCATGCAACAGGTGCTGGCCATCGGCGGCACGCCTTCGACCGTCGTTGCCGGCACTGCGAACTCCATGTACGGCACCTGCAATAACTACATCCTGACCCGTGAAGGCCATCAGCAGCCTTACTACGTGAGTTTCGACAGCTCTGGCCACGTCGCCACCAAGGGCTTCATGACTTGCGAGCAACGCAAGCTCAACGAAACCGCACCGTAACCCTGCCCCAGGCGGCTGACGAAAGGCCCTCCCCGGGCCATTTGTAATAAAACTTTTCGTCGCCGCCACGACTCACATCTGTGTAGCGAGACTTCTGTACCGATCCCGCCGGGCCCCGAATTCGGGGCAACAGAGCGCGACGGCCAAAACCGTATAGCTGGAGACGAACATGATCGACCTAGAAACTTCCAAATTGACTCCCGTCGATGTACTGCGTGCCCGTGCGCGCCAAGGTGTCGA
Source organism: Pseudomonas sp. CFBP 13727 (assembly GCF_014841915.1). NCBI lineage: Bacteria > Pseudomonadati > Pseudomonadota > Gammaproteobacteria > Pseudomonadales > Pseudomonadaceae > Pseudomonas > Pseudomonas sp. CFBP 13727. The sequence goes on along the minus strand of NZ_JACYUT010000004.1, from coordinate 423,030 downwards.
GAACGGCGCGGTCACCGAAGGCTACGACGCCAACCGCGAAGAGATCATCAAGCTGCTCAACAGCTCGCTGGCGACAGAGCTGGTATGCGTGCTGCGTTACAAGCGCCATTACTTCATGGCCAGTGGTTTAAAGGCCAGCATTGCGGCCGACGAGTTCCTCGAGCACGCCAAACAGGAAGCCGAACACGCCGACAAGCTGGCTGAACGTATCGTGCAGTTGGGCGGCGAGCCGGAGTTCAACCCGGACCTGCTGAGCAAGAATTCCCACGCCCAGTACGTGGCTGGCAACAGCCTGAAGGAAATGGTCTACGAAGACCTGGTGGCCGAGCGGATCGCCGTCGACAGCTACCGCGAAATCATCCAGTACATTGGCGACAAAGACCCTACCACTCGCCGTATCTTCGAAGACATCCTGGCTCAGGAAGAAGAACACGCCGATGACATGGCGGACATCTACGGCTCGCTGTAACAGCCTGCCGCGAGTCCCAAGCCAGAACTCAGGTTCTGGCTTTTTTGTGCCTGACGGCCGCGTCAGCGGAGATGTGTTTCAACTGATACACCGCAGGGCCCGTTTCGCGGCCGATGACCGCTCCTACAGGAATACCGCGCCTGCTTGTAGGAGCGGTCCGTGGCCGCGAAGGGCGCGCCTCAATTCACCTGATACACCGCAAGGCCCGTTTCGCGGCCGATGACCGCTCCTACAGGAGTACCGCGCATGCTTGTAGGAGCGGTCCGTGGCCGCGAAAACACGATTCGGCTCAACTGACACACCGCGGCGACTGCTTCGCGGGCAGAGCCCGCTCCCACACAGGTGCGGGTCATTCCGGGGGAGCCGCCTTCCAACCGAGCCTCAGGAAGCAGGCACGGTCTTGGGCGCCTTGCCCGACTTCATCTGTTCGAGCAATGGCGTGCACTGGTTCGGCTCACCGCCACTAGGCGCGACCAGTGCCAGCAACCCGGCCGCCGGCCCGATGGTAGCGCCCAGCGCAATCATGCCCGCGCCGCGCAGCAGCAGTGGCACGGCTTGCACCCCGGCATTGGGCTTGGCGAACGGGCCGCGCACATACAACGGCGAGCGCAGCGACAGCAGGCGGAAACCCTTCGATTCCGGCGATATCTTCAGGTCCAGTTGTTCCTGCTTGAAATTCACCGTGCCGTCGACGTAGATGATCGCGTTCTCGGTATCGAAAACGAACAGATCGGTGCTGGCCAGCCCGTTCTTGATGCCCAGCGAGGCCGCCGCACAGTTGATCTCCACTTCCTTGTCGCCGAAGATCTTGCCCACCAGGTAGTTACCGACATTGAGCCCGGCAATCTCCATCAGGTCACGGCTCACGGCGCCATCATTGACCAGCATCTTCAAATTGCCATCTGCCGAACCCAGTAGCGCTGCGACTGAATTACCGGTACCGGTGATGTCGGCATCGCCGTTGAGCTGGCCGAAGCTGGTGCGCATGGGTTCGAACGTGGGAAACAGCTGCTTGAGCTGAAACCCGCGGGCGGTCAGTTTGGCCCTGCCCTGCAACGGCGTAGTGCGCCCGTTCAGCGAGATCTGTGTATCCAGCTTGCCGCCGGCCACGCCAAAGCGCAGAGGTTCCAGGCGCAGGTTGCCGTCGTTCAACACCACATGGGTGTACAGATCGGTGAACGGCAATTCTTCGCTGTGGACGATCTTGCGTCCGGTAAATTCGACATCGGCGTCCATGGCACGCCAGCGGTCGGTCCTGAACTCTTCGACTGGCAACACCTTGCCGGTGGGTTGCTTGCTTGCGCCGCCACGAGCCTTCTGCTCGGTATTGGAGTCAGCGCCGATCAAAGGCTTGAGGTCGGCAAACAGCAACTGGTTCGAGACCAGCGCGCCGCTCAGCTTGGGCCTTGGCTGACTGGCGACGAAGCCCAGATCACCATGGATGTCGCTGTTGCCGATCTTGCCGTTGAAGCCTTCATAGCGGAACGACGCGCCGCCGGGCTCGTGCAGTTTGACCAGCAAGTGCCCGTCGGTTTCGTACGCAGGCGAATCCGGCAGGGTCACCCCGGTCAGTGGATACAGGTTGCCCAGGCTGCTGCCACTCAGGCGCAGGCGCAGGTCCAGGGCACCGAGATTGCGTGGGTCGGTCAGGGTACCGGCAACCGCTGCGCGGGTATCGGCAATGCGCACGTCAACCTGCACTGGAAACGGTCGTGTTGCATCCTGCAGCGCCAGCAGCCCGCCGATCTTGCCCGACCCCGACAGCGGCAGGTCCTTGTAGCGGCCATCGACCTTGAAGCCGAAGGCATAATCCTGGGCACTGGCGCCCTGGTCGGCGACTTTCTTGGCCGCACCGCTGCCGACGATATCGCTGAACGCGATGGGCTTGCCCAATGGATCGATCAACACCTTGACCGAGGTCTTGAGCGTCTGGTCGTCGAAAGCCACCACGCCTTTGTCGAAGCCGATGGCACCGATGTCCATGACCCACTTGGAGGGCTCGGCATCGGGGTCTTTTTCGTCGAACTGAAAGGTCCAGTTGGCGCGTCCATCCGCCAGGCGCTGCAGGGCTACGTCGGGCCCGGTCAGGTCGATACGCGGTATGACCACCCGCTGGGCCAGCAAAGGCAGGGGCGAGAGACGAAACTCGACCTTCTGCAGGCTCGCCATCTGGGGCTTCTGCGACCAGTCGGGGTTGCCCAGGGTGATGTCCTGGGCGACGAAGCGCGGCCATGGCACCCAGGCACGCCAGCCGCCCTCATCCGTTTCGCGCTGCCAATGCACAGCCAGGTCGCCATTGATGGCGAAAGGGCGATGCAGGGCCTCGGACACTTTTTCGTTGAGCGTGGGCTTGATTCGATTCCAATCGAAGGTGGCGATCACCACCACCAATATCACCAGCAGGACCAACAGGCTGCCCAGGGTCCAGGCGATGATTTTACGTGGGCGCGTCATTGCGGGCTCCTTGAGACTGCGTGCTCCCGCGAGCACAGGGGGTGCTACCTAACAAGGGTAGGACTGATAAACGCCTCGAGGGTTTAGTTTTTGGCTTTTTCGAGCCCGGACGCGAGCCGCTTCAACGGCGGATGCGTTGTGCCTGATGCAATGCGATGAACCCGGACGCGGCTTGCGCCGCTGCTACAGGGATCGCGGTCTACTCCCTGTAGCAGCGGCGCAAGCCGCGTCAGCGGTGCATGCGATCTGCCTGATACAACGCGGTCAACCAGGACGCGGCTCGCGCCGCTGCTACAGGATTTCAGCGTCGCTCCTTCATCGACGTTACCGATGGTGACGCTCGACAACGGTGCTCAGGGCCCGAGAATTCACTGTGCTGGTGCACTGAAACCCTCGATCTAGAGCCCTCGCGGCAAAACATCATTTTCGTTGATTGTTACCATTGCCTTTATGAACTTTTCTATCGAATTTCAAAGAGTAGCATTGGCTCTGTACCCAATTACTGCCCTCCCAAGGAGCGCCACCATCATGAAACGCCAATTGCTGCTTTCCCTGACTCTCTCGGTCCTCGCTGCCAACGCCTTCGCCATGCCAGCCGCCGATCAAAGTGTTTCCGCCGAACTGCGTTCCAGCGCTGCCAGCTTCAGCCAGCCCTACCTGGCGGAAGACGGTTCCGACCGCACCCCACAAGGCGCTGTCGCCGAGAACGGCTCCGACCGCACGCCACAGGCCACGTTCGCTGAAGACGGTTCGGATCGCACCCCACAAGGCACCTTCGCCGAGAACGGCTCCGACCGCACGCCACAGGCCACGTTCGCTGAAGACGGTTCGGATCGCACGCCACAAGGCACCTTCGCCGAGAACGGCTCCGACCGCACGCCACAGGCTACTTTCGCTGAAGACGGTTCGGATCGCACCCCACAAGGCACCTTCGCCGAGAACGGCTCCGACCGCACGCCACAGGCCACTTTCGCTGAAGACGGTTCGGATCGCACCCCACAAGGTACCTTCGCCGAGAACGGCTCGCAGCGTCTGCTCGATCGTCAAGACCAAGCCAACGCATGAGGCAGCGGTTTGAGGTATCCGACGAAGCCCGGCCTCCCCAAGCCGGGCTTGCCACCTCCGCGTAATCCATCGCTGCACCCGCTTGGTTCGACGCCCCGCCTGTCAATTTGCTAGAGTTCTTCGCTGTCCTTCACAGAAGCTCCGTCGATGTTGCCTCGCGCCGAACAGAAACAGCAGACCCGTCTCGCCCTCCTCGAAGCTGCACGCCAACTGATGGCGGCCGGTCGAGGCTTCGGCAGTATCAGCCTGCGCGAAGTCGCCAAGGCTGCTGGCATCGTACCCACCGGTTTCTATCGCCATTTCGACGACATGGATCAGCTCGGCCTGGCCCTGGTCAACGAAGTCGACGCCACGTTCCGCGCCACACTGCGCCTGGTTCGTCACCATGAAATAGTGGTCGGCGGCCTCACGGCGGCTTCCGTCCGCATCTTTCTCGACGGAGTGGCTGCCAATCGCCCGCAATTCCTGTTCCTCGCCCGCGAGCAATACGGAGGGTCCCTGCCCGTGCGCCAGGCCATTGCCACTTTGCGCGCCGGCATCAGCGCCGACCTGGCCACCGATCTGGGGTCCATGCCCAAATGGCAGCACCTGAGCAGCGCGTCACTGCAGGTGATGGCCGACCTTGTCGTCAAGGCCGTGTTTGCCACGCTTCCCGAACTGATCGACCCACCCGCTGCCGACCTGCCAGCCCACCTGACCCCCGAGGCGAAGATCAGCCAGCAACTGCGCTTCATTTTCATCGGCGCCAAATACTGGAAAGGCCTCAACCAATAACTCGCTCGCCTCGAATTGGTGCACCTCACGCCGCTACGCACCGCACCAGTGCATTGCGCCGAGCCTCGTTCATCCTGATCCCGCAGCCCCGTTAGCTCACTACCGGTTGGCAAGACACTTGCTCTGCATTGGCCACTGCCCTTCAATGGAAACGTCCAATGCTGGTTATCCATCGCAGAATCGCGCCCGCAAGCCAATGGGCAGCCGAACTGCACCTCAACTTCGAAGCCCGCAGCAAGAGTCGCCTGCGCTGTTTCAGTGCCGAAGGTGAAGACGTCGGCCTGTTTCTGGAACGCGGTCAACCTCCGTTGCACGACGGTGAATGCCTGCAGGCCGAGGACGGCCGCGTGGTGCGGGTCTGCGCGCGTCCCGAGGCGCTGCTTCATGTCACCTGCAGCAGCGCCTTCGAGCTGACTCGCGCCGCCTACCATCTGGGCAACCGCCACGTGGCCCTGCAAGTGGGTGACGGCTGGCTGCGCCTGCTCGACGACTACGTGCTCAAGGCCATGCTCGAACAACTCGGCGCCCAGACCCAGCCCCTGCTGGCACCTTTTCATCCCGAACATGGCGCCTATGGCGGTGGTCATCACCACTCGCGCCATGGCGAGGAAGACTTCAACTACGCGCCCAAACTGCACCAGTTCGGCGTGCGCACGTGAACAACGCCTGGGCCCTGCTGCGCCTGGCCAGCCCGCAACTGCCGATCGGTGGCTACAGCTACTCGCAGGGCCTGGAGATGGCCGTGGAAAACGGCACGGTGACCGATGCGCAAAGCGCCCATCGCTGGATCGCCGACCAACTGCTGCTCAACCTGGCCCGTTTCGAGGCGCCCCTGCTGCTGGCCCACTGCGTGGCTGCCGCCGAAGAGGACTGGGGACAACTGCTGGAGCTAGGTGCCGAACATCGCTCGAGCCGCGAAACCCGCGAGCTGCAACTCGAAAGCCGGCAAATGGGCTATTCGCTCAAGCAACTGCTGCTCGGCCTTGCCGAACTGGACATTACGGCCCGCCACTATCTGGCTCAGATCGAAGAGCCCCACCTGGCCCTGGGCTGGGCACTGGCCGCGCGCGCCTGGAACATCCCTGCGCAGGACGCCCTTGCGGCCTGGCTGTGGAGTTGGCTGGAAAACCAGTTGGCGGTGCTCATGAAGACCCTGCCCCTGGGCCAGCAGGCTGCTCAGCGACTTACCACACAACTGCTGCCGACGCTGCAGCAGGCCCAGTTCGCAGCCACCGAACTGGATCCCCGACACTACGGCAGCGCCGCTTTCGGCCTGTCATTGGCGAGCATGGCCCACGAGCGCCAGTACAGCCGCCTGTTCCGTTCCTAGGAGAGTCACCATGAATACCCAACCCCTGCGTGTCGGTATCGGAGGCCCGGTAGGCTCTGGCAAGACCGCGCTGACCCTGGCCTTGTGCCTGGCCCTGCGCGAGCGCTACAACCTGGCCGTGGTCACCAACGATATCTACACCCGCGAAGACGCCGACTTCCTGGTACGCAACCAGGCCCTGGCGCCCGAGCGCATCATCGGTGTGGAAACCGGTGGCTGCCCGCACACCGCCATCCGCGAAGACGCCTCCATCAATCTGGAAGCCGTGGACCAGCTCAACCGGCGCTTTCCGGGCCTGGACCTGATCCTCGTGGAATCGGGTGGGGACAACCTGTCCGCCACCTTCAGCCCCGAGCTGTCGGACCTGACCATCTACGTGATCGACGTGTCCGCCGGCGACAAGCTGCCGCGCAAGGGCGGCCCTGGCATCTGCAAGTCCGACCTGCTGGTGATCAACAAGATCGACCTGGCGCCGCTGGTAGGGGCCTCGTTGGAAATGATGGACAGCGACACCCGACGCATGCGCGGCGACAAGCCGTTCGTCTTCAGCAACCAGAAGACCGGTCAGGGCCTGGAACAGATCATTGCCTTCATCGAACGCCAAGGCCTGCTCGACGCCGCCTGAACCCAGCGCACCCTTGCTCGCAACTACCGTGAACACGACGATAAGGAACAGACCCGCATGACCTTCAAGACGCTTCTCACCTGCGCAGCCCTGCTGCTGACACCGGCGGTGGCCTTCGCTCATCCGGGACACGGCGACAATGGCCTGCTGGCCGGCATCGGTCACCCCCTGGGTGGCCTCGACCACCTGCTGGCCATGCTCGCCGTCGGCCTGTGGGCGGCGCAGCAGCAAGGCGCGGCACGCTGGGCCCTGCCCTGCACCTTCGTCGGCACCATGCTGATCGGTGGCCTGCTGGGTTTTGCCGGCCTGCAACTGCCTGCACTGGAAAGCGGCATTGCCGCCTCGGTACTGGCCCTGGGCCTGGCCGTGGCACTGGCCGTGCGGCCACCGTTAGCCTTGGCGGTGGTGGCCACTGCGCTGTTCGCATTGTTCCACGGCGTCGCTCACGGCCTGGAATTGCCGGAGATGTCCAGCCCGGTTGCCTATGCTGCCGGTTTCGTCATGGCGACCGCAGCACTGCATGCGGCGGGTTATGCCGTCGTTCGGTTCCTGCCAACGGCAGCCGCGCCACTGGTACGCGTGGCCGGTGCGCTGTCGGCCATGACCGGCGCATGGCTGCTTACCGGCTGATCGCGCCAGGCCCCCTGCCCGGGGGCCTTGTCTTGGGCGCCGTGGCCGACACCTGCTACCATGTCGCGCAAAACGTCTCCGATGATCCCGCCAATGCCCGACCCAACGCTGCACGCCGCCCTGGCGGCCACCCAAGCGCACTTTCGCGAAATCGTATTGCCGTTGTGGCAAGGCGCTGGCTTCGATAGCGAACTCGGCCTGCCGTTCGAAGCGGTGAGCGCTGCCGGCCAGCCCTTGCCGGTGCAGCGCTACCGCGCCATGGCCTGCGCCCGCCAACTGTATGTCTTTTCCAGCCTGATCGAGCAACCCGGTGCGCGCGAACACGCCGCCACCCTGTTCCGTTCCCTGCAACGGCATTTCCACGACGCCGAACACGGCGGCTGGTTCTACAGCATCGACGCCCAGGGCCGCCCGCTGGATCGACGCAAGGATCTCTACACCCACGCGTTCATCGTCTTCGCCTGTGCGCACTACTGGGCCAAGGTGCGCGAACCGCTGGTGGAATCGGTGCTCAGTGCCGCCCTCGAGGTCATCGCCACGCGCTTTTCCACAGATGATGGGCTTTACGAAGCCGTGCTCGGCGAAGGCTGGGCCAACCTGGGCACCGGCCCACTGCAGAACCCCTTGATGCACCTGGCCGAGGGCTTCCTGGCAACCTTGGCAGTGCGTGACGACCCACCCACGCAGAGGGCGCTGCAGGCCCTCTGCGAAGCGATGCAGGCGCGTTTCGTGGAGCCCGAACACGGGATCATGCTGGAGAAGCCGCGCGGAGCGGTGGATAACTGGTTCGAGCCCGGTCATCAGTTCGAGTGGCTGTTCCTCGTGCAGACCTCACCGCTGTTGCAGGGCAGTGCGCTGCACCTTTCCCTGCAGCGCGCCTTCATCTATGCACAACGCACGGGCGTTCGGGACGGCGTGGTCACAGGCATGCTCACGCTCGATGGCCAGGTGCTGGACGCCACCCAGCGTATCTGGGCACAGGCCGAATACCTGCGGGCGCTGACCTTGCAGCCCGGTGCGGCGGTGGCCGCGCAGTTGCAGGTGCTGCGCGAGCGCTTCCTGCACCCCGGCGGCTGGCACGAATGCCGCGATGGCACCGGGGTAGTCAGCCGCACGGACATGCCATCGACCACCCCCTACCACCTGCTGACCTGCTACCAGGGCCTGCAGGCGTTCCTCTGACGCCAGGGCCGATCAAGCCTTGCCTGGACGCTCCACGGCGAAGCCGGCCCACGATTGCGTGACCGGCATCACTTCCAGACTGTTGATGTTGATGTGCGCCGGCTGGGTCAGAATCCAGTGGATGGTTTCGGCGATGTCCTGCGGCTGGATCGGATTGGCGCCGGCATAGGTGGCGTCGTAGCGTGCCTGGTCGCCGCCGAAACGCACCAGTGAGAACTCGCTTTCGCACATCCCGGGTTCCAGGTTGGTGACGCGCACGCCGGTGCCCTGCAGGTCACAGCGCAGACTCAACGAGAATTGCCCGACGAAAGCCTTGGTGGCGCCGTACACATGGCTGCCGGGATACGGGTAATTGCCCGCCACCGAACCCAGGTTGACGATGGTAGCCCCCTTGCCGTGGGCAATCAGGCGCGGCAGCAACAGCCGCGTCGCGTAGATCAGGCCCTTGACGTTGGTATCGACCATGGTGTCCCAGTCGTCCAGGTCGCACTTGGGTGCAGGATCGGTACCCAAGGCCAGGCCGGCGTTGTTGACCAACCCGCTGATGCTGGCGAACTCCTCGGGCAACCCGGCAATCGCTGCCTCCATGGCCTTTCTGTCGCGCACATCGAGCACCAGCGGATGCACCCGCGTCTTTGCCGACAGCTCTTCGCTCAGCGCCATCAGGCGCTCTTCGCGACGGCCGGTGAGAATCAGCGACCAGCCTGCCTCGGCGAAACGTCGCGCGCAGGCTTCGCCAAATCCGGACGTGGCGCCAGTGATGAATACCGTGGAAGTCATGCGGGTCTCCTGCGGGGGTAGCCACGGAGCGTGCCCACGCAATGCGCAGGCCGTTCGAACCGTCGCCACCGTGAATGGGGTTTTGCAGAATGCCCGGCGTACGGGCCGTATGCAACTGATCAATAATCGAACAGCGCCCGCAGACCCTTGTGGTTGCGGGTCCCAGTGCGGTTACCCGCAACTTATCCACAAGCCGTTCCACAGAGATTGGGGGCAACTCCCTTCTGCACGGCAACCCCGGAGGCCAAGCTGGCCGGGAGCCATTAGAATTTTTTGGCTTGACCGGTGAGGTGTATTGCGCATGCAGGTACGGCACTGCGTCTGCAGTGGTCATACGACCAAAGGCGCAACGCCAGTGAAACCGCCACTTTTCGAAGTATTTCCAAGGCTTGTTCACAGACTTATCCACAGCCTGTGCGAGTGCTGTCACTCTGATTGGCACGGTGGATAAAACAGTTGACAAAGCCCGTTCGCGCGACTGTCCAACCTGCTGTTCGATTTTTGATCAGCTGACTGAAGGCCCCGTATACCGTGGCCTGCAGAGGTATACCACCAACTTGTCCACAACCGGTTCCACAGCAATTGGGGACAAGCGTGCTTTGTGGCATTTCGGTGACCAACAGTGGTTTTATGTCGCACTTTGACACTGCAGCGAATTTGTTTTCCACAATTGGGCAGGGTGACGAAAAACGCCCCTGACGGGGCGTTCGGCAAGCCTTTCACGTCTGCTCAGTGCCCGCCCAGATACGCGTTGCGCACCTCGTCGTTGCTCAACAACTCACGCCCCGTGCCGGTCAGACGGATCTCGCCGTTGACCATCACATAGGCACGGTCGGAAAGCCGCAGAGCGTGGTTGGCGTTCTGCTCGACCAGGAAGATGGTCATGCCGCCCTGAGCCAGCTCGCGCAGGGTCGAGAAGATCTGCTTGACCACGATCGGCGCCAGCCCCAGCGACGGCTCGTCGAGCAGCAACAGCTTGGGCCGGCTCATCAGCGCGCGCGCGATGGCCAGCATCTGCTGCTCGCCGCCGGACATGGTCATGGCGCGCTGATTGCGCCGTTCCTTGAGCCGTGGAAACAGCTCGAACATGCGCTGCATGTCTTCGCTCGAGTGCTTGTCGCCGATGGGGATGGTACCCATCATCAGGTTTTCTTCCACCGACATGTCGGGAAACACCCGACGGCCTTCCGGCGACTGGGCAATGCCGTTGGAAGCGATGTAGTGGGACGACTTCTGGGTGATGTCGGTACCCCGGTAGATGATCTGCCCCGCACTGGCGCGCGGCTGGCCGAAAATCGACATCAACAGCGTCGACTTGCCCGCGCCATTGGAACCGATCAGGCTGACCGTCTCGCCCTCGTTGATGTGCAGCGAGACTTTCTTCAGCGCCTGGATCGGGCCGTAGTGAACGTCGATCTCCTTCATTTCGAGGATGGGCGTACTCATACCAGCTCCTCCTCTTCGGCACCCAGGTAGGCGGCGATCACCTTGGGGTCGTTGCGGATCTGCTCCGGCCCGCCCTTGGCGATCACATTGCCATGGTCCAGTACCACGATGTCGTCGGAAATGCTCATCACCATGCCCATGTCGTGTTCGATCAGCACCACCGTCATGTCGTGCTCGTCACGCAGCAGGCGGATCATGCCGCTCAGGGCCTCGGTTTCCTGCGGGTTGAGGCCCGCCGCCGGTTCGTCCAGGCAGATCACCTGGGGCCGCGTGCACATGGCCCGGGCGATCTCCAGACGCCGTTGCTGGCCGTAGGAAAGCTCACCGGCCAAGCGGTTGGCGCAGTTCACCAGGTCCACCACTTCCAGCCAGTAGAACGCGGTCTTGATAGCGTCCTCTTCGGCCTTGCGATAACCACGGGTGTTGAGGATGCCTGCCAGCATGTTGCGGTTGACCCACATGTGCTGGGCGACCAGCAGGTTTTCCAGCACCGACATTTCCTTGAACAGACGAATGTTCTGGAAGGTCCGGGCCAGCCCGGCGCGGTTCACCAGGTGAGTCCCGCCGAACATCTTGTACCAGACCCGGCTGGCGAAGCTGCGTGGCGAGACGAAATCGGTGGCCTGGAACGGCTCGCCCAGCAACTTGATGACATTGGTCTTCTGGCCGCGAGCGTTCAGTTCGATACGTCCACCGGTGGCCTTGTAGAACCCAGTGAGACAGTTGAAGACGGTGGTCTTGCCGGCGCCGTTGGGGCCGATCAAGGCGAAGATCGAGTTGCGCCGGACCTGCAGGCTGACATCGCTCAAGGCCTTGATGCCACCGAAATGCATCATCAACTTCTCGACCGACAGAATGACTTCGTTACTCATGGCGTAGTCCCCTTGGCGTCGATCAATGCGCCCTTGACTGGCTTGATGCCGGTACGGCTGATACGGATCAGGCCACGTGGCCGCCAGATCATCATCAGTACCATCAATACGCCAAACAGCAATACTCGGTACTCGGAGAAACTGCGCAGCAGCTCCGGGGCCACGGTCAGTACGAAGGCAGCAATCACCACACCTACGGTGGAGCCCATGCCGCCCAGCACGACGATGGCAAGGATCAGCGCCGACTCGAAGAAGGTGAACGAGGTCGGGTTGACGAAGCCCTGGTAGCTGGCGAAGAACACCCCAGCCAGGCCTGCGGTGGAGGCACCGATGGTGAAGGCCGAAAGCTTGACCAACACGTGGTTCAGGCCCATCGAGCGGCAGGCGATCTCGTCCTCGCGCAGGGCTTCCCAGGCACGCCCTACCGGCATGCGGGTGAGTCGATGCTTGACGTAGAGAACGGCCAGTACCACCAGGAACAGCACGGCGTAGATGAACAGGAATTTCAGGTCGGGGTTGTATTCGAAGCCGAAGTACTCGTGGATCGGCACCCCGCCGTCACGGGCGCGACGACCGAACTCCAGGCCGAAGAAGGTGGGCGAAGGTACCGGCACACCATTGGGACCGCCGGTGAACGACAACCAGTTGTTGAGCACCAGGCGAATGATTTCGCCGAAGCCCAAGGTCACGATGGCCAGGTAGTCCCCGTGCATTCGCAGCACCGGGAAACCCAGTATGCACCCCGCCAGCGCCGCCGCGATCGCGGCCAGCGGCAACGCCGACCAGAAGCCCAGGCCCAGGTACTGGTAGCCCAATGCGAGGCCGTAGGCGCCGATGGCATAGAACGCCACGTAGCCCAGGTCGAGCAGACCGGCCAGCCCGACCACGATGTTCAGGCCCAGGCCCAGCAACACATAGATCAACCCGAGAATGACCACGGTGAGGATGTATTTGTTGGCGAAGATGGGGAACACGATGGCGATCACGATCAGCGCTGGAATGATGAAGCGCAGCCGCGACTTGTAGTCCGGCGGCAGCACGTGCACGCCCGACCCCGAGCTTTCGAAGCTCTGGGAAATGCTGCGGCCACGCGGCGTCTGCAGGAACAGGCTGAGCAGGAAGCGCCCGGCCATCACCGCTGCCACCAGCCAGGCGACGCGGGCCGGTTGCAGGTTGAAGCTGTAGCCGTCGAGCACGATGCCGACGATGGGGCCGAACACGATCAGCGCCAGCAGGCCGGCAATGACCATGTCGACCAGGCTTTTCTTGATATCGATAGGTTTGGCAGTAGGTGCGGACATACTTATACCTTCGCCACGAGTGGGCGACCCAGCAGGCCTTGGGGACGGAAGATCAGAATCAGCACCAACAGGCCGAAGCTGAACACATCCTTGTAGTCGGAGTTGATCAAGCCGGAGAACTGCGATTCGGCAACCCCCAGTATCAGGCCACCGAGCATGGCGCCGGGCAATGAGCCGATGCCGCCCAGTACCGCTGCGGTGAACGCCTTGATGCCGATGATGAACCCGGCGTAGAAGTCGAACGTGCCGTAGTTCATGGTAATCAACACGCCGGCCAGCGCCGCCATGGCCGCGCCGATGATGAACACATAGGAAATGACCCGGTCGGTGTTGATGCCCAGGATCGAGGCCATCTTGCGATCCTGCTGGGTGGCGCGGCACATGCGCCCAAGTTTGGTGAACTTGATGATGTAGGTCAGCACGCCCATGCCCACGAAGGCGGCAATGAGGATGAAGATCTTGGTGTAGGTGATCTGCACGAAACCGGTGCCCACTTCAAGGCGCCAGGCCCCTTCGAGCAGGGTCGGGACGCCTTGCTGGCGAGCGCCCTGGCTGATCTGCGCGTAGTTCTGCAGGATCAGCGATATGCCGATGGCGCTGATCAGCGGCGCCAGCCGGGTCGAGTTGCGCAGCGGCTTGTAGGCCACGCGCTCGATCACGAAGCCGTACACACCGGTCACCACGATGGTGAACACCAATGTGCCGAGGATCAGGAACGGAAAGGATTCGAGGCCGAAGAACGACAGCACGGCCAGGCCTATGGCGGCCAGGTAGGCGCTGATCATGTAAACGTCGCCGTGGGCAAAGTTGATCATGCCGATGATGCCATAGACCATGGTGTAGCCAATGGCGATCAAGCCGTACACCGACCCCAGGGTCAGGCCGTTGATCATTTGTTGCAGGAAGATACCGTCCATCATGCACTCTCACGAACGTCTGGAACCGCGCACCGCGCAAGGTGCGGGCAGGCCTCGGCCCGCCCGCCACCCGTCAGGCGGTATTGAGGGAAACGTGGGCCATCCCAAGGGCGGCCCGGACTGGCATGCGCCAGTGCAAACGTCCTACTTCTGCTGTTCCAACTGCTTGTACTTGCCCTCGGCGTTCCACTGGTAGACCACGTAGTCGGACACTTTCAGGTCACCCTTGGAGTCCCAGGCCTTCTCGCCCATGACGGTCTTGACCGGGTTGGCCTTCAGCCATTTGGCAGCCTCTTCGCCCTTGTTCGACTTGGCGCCGTTGAAGCCTGCAGCCAAGGCCTGCAACGAAGCGTAGGCGTACAGAGTGTAGCCCTCTGGCTCGTAGCCGGACTTGCGGAACTCCTCAACCACCGCCTTGCTGTCGGGCAGCATGCGCGGATCGGCGCCGAAGGTCATGTACACGCCGTCGACGTATTGCGCACCGCCAGCGGTGGTGACCAGTTCGTCGGTGACGATGCCGTCGTCGGACATGAACTTGACGTCCTTGAGGCCCTGTTCGCGCATCTGCCGAACCAGTGGCCCGGCTTCGGGGTGCAGGCCGCCGAAATACACCACATCGGCGCCGGTGGAGCGGATCTTGGTGACCAGGGCGCTGAAGTCTTTCTCGCCGCGGGTCAGGCCTTCTTCCAGCACCGGCTTCACACCGCGCTTGGTCAGCTGTGCCGAGGTGGCGTCGGCCAGGCCCTTGCCGTAGGTGTCCTTGTCGTTGATCACTGCGACTTTCTTGCCCTTGAGCACGTCGACGATGTAGTCGCCGGCCACGATGCCCTGCTGGTCGTCGCGACCGCACATGCGGAATACCGCCGGCAGGCCACGTTCGGTCACGGTCGGGTTGGTCGAGCCGGGGGTGATCATCAGCACGCCGGCGTCTGCATACACCTCGGATGCCGGAACGGTGGACGAGGAACAGAAGTGCCCCACCACCCCTGCGACCTTGTCCTGATCGGCCAGCCGGTTGGCGACGGCCACGGCCTGCTTCGGCTCGCAGGCGTCATCACCGGCAACCAGGACGATCTTTTCCCCATTCACGCCGCCGGCCTTGTTGATGGCATCGGCTGCCGCCTGTGCACCCTTCATGTACTGCTGACCGAACGATGCGTTGGCACCGGTCATCGGCCCTGCTACGCCGATCTTGATGTCGGCTTGAACAATCGACGAAGCGCCCAGCGCAGCTGCCACTGCGAGAGCCAGAAAACCTTTCCTGTAGAACGTCTGCGACATGAGTGGTGCTCCTGAATTTTTTTGGTTGGCACTACAGCTTCAGCGCATTGCTCAGAGCAAGGGCCGTGCCAGCGCATTTGTCCAACTTGCGCAGTTTTCATTTTCAGGAGCACTTCACTGCGCCGGAACCATTTTCTACAGGTCGTGCAACCGTCTGGCACGGGAATGGTGGAACCCGCAAAGAGTGCGGGTACAACCCGTATGCGCCATCGTTGCAACCCCACGCAGCGCCCGTGGGCAACCACGCTGTAACCGCCGACGTAACCGAAGTGCACACTGTCGGTGCATAACCGCTACACCGCGCACCACAGGATCCTCCTGCAGTGCCGGGTGCAGGCCACTTCGCGTCTCTCTTCGCGGGCCTGCGCAGGGCACTGGCACGGGTCGCGCAGGGGAAGGCACGTCACATCCACCCGCACTCCAAAAAGCTGGCAGAATGTGCCCCTACTGTGCGCCACCGCCGTTCCAAATGAGGCACGCGGTTCTGGAGACCCTGATGAGCGAGAGCGTATTCGCCGATCGCATCGTGCAAAACCTGCTCGACACCGATCTTTACAAGTTGAGCATGATGCAGGCTGTACTGCACAACTACCCCAACGTAGATGTCGAGTGGGAGTTTCGTTGTCGCAACGGCGAAGACCTGCGGCCCTACCTGAACGACATTCGCGAACAGCTCGAGCAGCTCTCCGAATTGAGTCTGGGCCCGGACCAGCTGAGCTTTCTGGAAGGCATCAATTTCATGAAGCCCGACTTCCTGCGCTTCCTAGGTCTGTTTCGCTTCAACCTGCGCTACCTGAGCATCGGCATCGAGAACGACCAGCTGTTCATTCGCCTGCGCGGGCCGTGGCTGCATGTGATCCTGTTCGAAGTGCCACTGCTGGCCACGGTCAGCGAGGTACGCAATCGCATTCGCTATCCCGATGTGCTGCTCAGCCAGCCGCGGGAAAAACTCTACCGCAAGTTCGAATGGCTGCAGGCCAATGCCAGCAGCGAAGAGCTGGCCGAATTGCAGGTGGCCGACTTCGGCACTCGTCGACGCTTTTCCTACAAGGTGCAGGAGGAAGTGGTCACGGTGCTCAAGCACGAGTTTCCGGGGCGCTTCGTCGGCACCAGCAACATGCACCTGGCCCGTCAGCTGGATCTCAAGCCGCTGGGCACCATGGCCCATGAGTGGATCATGGCTCACCAGCAACTGGGGCCGCGCTTGATCGACAGCCAGATCGCCGCACTCGATTGCTGGGTGCGCGAGTACCGTGGCCTGCTTGGCATCGCGCTCACCGACTGCATCACCATGGATGCGTTTCTGGGGGATTTCGACCTGTACTTCGCCAAGCTCTTCGATGGCTTGCGCCACGACTCGGGTGACCCGGTAGTCTGGGCGGAAAAGGCCATCGCCCACTACCGCAAGCTGGGCATCGATCCGATGACCAAGACCCTGGTGTTTTCCGATGGGCTGGACCTGCCCAAGTCCCTGCAGATATTTCGCGCACTGCGCGGGCGCATCAATGTGAGCTTCGGCATCGGCACCAACCTGACCTGCGACATTCCAGGCGTGGAACCCATGAACATCGTGCTGAAGATGACCGACTGCAACGGCCAACCGGTGGCGAAGATTTCCGACGAAGCCGCCAAGACCCAATGCCGTGACCCCAATTTCGTCGCCTACCTGCGCCACGTGTTCAAGGTGCCTACTTGAAGCCAGTACACGCAATGGCGGACGTCCTGTAGGAGCGGTCCGTGGCCGCGAAAAGGTCAACGCGGTGAATCAGGCATACCGCGTCGCCTGCTTCGCGGCCGATGACCGCTCCTACGTGGTCGAAGCGAACACTCAATCGACCAGGGTCACCGCCCCCTTCATCATGGCCAGGTGACCCGGGAACGAGCAGAAGAACAGGTACTTCTGGTCTGCCGACAGTTTCGACACGTCGAACGACACCGAATCCTTCTCCCCGGCGCCGATGACCTTGGTGTACGCAATCACGCGCTCGTCGCCTTTCTTCAGGTAGCTGTTGTCGATGCCGGCACTCATGCCGTCCATCGCGATGCCGCGGGCATCGTCTTCCTTGCTCAGGACCCAGTTGTGGCCCATGACTTCCTTGGGCAGGCTGCCGGAGTGGGTCAGGTTGACCGTGAACGTCTTGCAGCTCTTGCTGATCTCGATAGCCTTGCTGCCGAAGGTCATCTGGTCGGTCGAATCGACGGTGGTCGAGCACTCGGCCGCCAGCAACTGACCGCTGGCCAGGGCAAGCACCGATACCGCTACAGCTTTTGCAAACATGTGAGTCTCCAGGCAGGGGAAATGGCTACGGCGGCAATCATTTCACGATTGGCCGCAGGCTGCAGCACTCTGCCAGCAGTCAGACATTCGCTGTAAACATTCGGCTCAAACCATCGGCAGAACGGTCACGCGCACCTCGGGATCGTGCCCACCACCGCCCAGAATCACTCCGCGCAAGGGCGACACGTCGCTGAAATCACGCCCCCATGCCAGGGTGATGTGTTCCAGCCCCGGTTGAACGTTGTTGGTGGGGTCGAAATCGACCCATCCCAGCACCGGGCAGAACACCGACACCCAGGCATGCGACGCATCCGCGCCGATCATTCGCGGCTGCCCTGGGGGTGGCTGGGTCAACAGGTAGCCGCTGACGTAGCGTGCCGCCAAACCGCGCGAGCGCAGGCAGGCCAGCATCAGGTGGGCGAAGTCCTGGCAGACGCCCCGACGGTTCTCCAACACCTCGACCAGCGGCGTCGCCACCTGGGTAGCCATGGCATCGAACGTGAACTCGCTGAAGATCTTCTGCATCAAGGCCTGGGCACCCTGCAGCATCGGCCTGCCGGACGGAAAGCAACTGGCGGAAAACGCCACGAAGCTTTTCTTCAGGCGCACGTAGGGGGATTCGAAGCGGTAGCGACAGGCTTGCAGCACCTGCGCGGCGACTGGCCGGCCGCTATAGCACAGGGCATCGCGGGTCGACTCCCAGGCCGGCGACAGGGCAAGCACGACCGGCGCTCGTGGCAGCACCTCGACATGCAGGCGCGCGCCAACCTTGAGTTCATCGTGGGGGCGCTCGAACGCCAGCCGCGTCAGTGGATTGCCGAACACATCGAGCTCATCGGTACGCCGGGTCGGTTCGGGGCTGATCTGCAGTGCGCGCTCATGGCACACCTGCCAGGCGCAAGGCCTCGGCCACAGGTGCGCCAGCTGCTTGGCCAGCGACACTGGGCTGTCGTAGCAGTAACGGGTGTCGTGAACGATCTGGTAATGCGCACTCATCACACCGACACCGTTTGCTGGCTGACATCGTCGACATGGACGAAATGGCGCAACGCCAGGCGGTCCGATACCTGCACGCTGACACTGGCGATATCCTCCAGCAGGCTGCGCAGGCCGTCGAGCACGGCGCGCACGCTGGCTTCACCGAACAGCGCGTTTTCCAGGGTACCCAGATCGAAGCGCGCCACGCGCTCGATCAGTGGCTCCAGGGCGCGATCCACCGGCAGGTCGAATTCATCGCTCAGGCGGCGTACAGCCCGCGCCACCAGCTTGAGCTGGAACAACACGGCATGGGGGTTCTGGGCGTCGAGCAACAGCAGGTCCAGCACCGGAATCAACTGCGGCACGGCCAGATAGCGCGAGCGATAGGTGATGCTGCTGTTGCCCAACTCGAGCAGCCAGTCAAGGCCAGCCTGTTCGTCCAGCGCATCGCTTGCCAGAAACGCCGACAGACCATTGCTGAGAAACTGCAGGCGTTCGATGCGTCGCCCGATCATCAGAAAACGCCAGCCTTCATCGCGGGTCATGTCGTCGAGCGCAAAACCGGACAGTGCAGCCAGGTTCATCACCAGTCGATTGAGGAAGTCGAGCAGCTCGCCCAGGTCCGGCACGTCGACTTCGAGCACCAGTGACTCGCGCTGCAGTTCGCCCAACGCCTGCCAGTTCTCTCGCGACAGCTTGCCGCGTACCTGAAACGCCGCCCATTGCAGACGCTGCAGGTTGGCACGCAGGCTGAACGCCCAATCCTCACCGCGCAGGGCCATCAGCAGGCGCTCGCGCAGGTCGCCCTCCTCGGGCAACAGGTGCAGGCTCTCGGCCAGATCGACAGCGGCCTGCAGCGCCTGAGGATCGTCGCCGTCCAGATAGCGGCCGAGAATGATCCGCAGCAGTCGTGCGCTGCCGTCGCAACGCTCGCAGTAACGGCCGAACCAGAACAGGTTCTCCACCACCCGCGAAGGCAGGTAGGGGTCCATGCGCACCAGGTCATGGACCCCGATGCTCCGCTGCGCCCGCCACTGCTCGCCGACCGGAGCGTGCTCGCCCAACACCCAAGTGTCCTTGCTGGCGCCGCCGTGCTGCATCGACACCACTTCGGCATCGGCGTCCGTGGCCACTCGGGTCAAGCCGCCGGGCAACACTCGGTAACCGTCGGCGGCGGCGACCGCAAACACGCGCATGCCGATCGCTCTGGGTTGCAGGTGGTTGCCGTGGCCATGCCACACCGGCGCCAGGGACAGCTGCGCCATTTCCTGAGCGACATAGGCATAGGGCCGGGCCTGAATGCGTTCGGTCAGTGCCTGACGCTGGGCGGCGTCCAGATCCCGACCGAACACCGGGCCGAAGTTCTGCGACGGGAAGGCCGGCTTGATCACCAGCTCGTCCAGCCGCTCGAGGGCCTGGGCCAGCACCGGCGGCTCGCCGCACCACCAGGTGGCGATTGACGGCAGGATCAAGGTTTCGCCGAACAGATGCTCACAGATGCGCGGCAGAAAACCCAGCAGCCCGGGCGATTCGAGCACGCCGCTGCCCAAGGCATTGGCCACCATCACATTGCCCTGGCGCACGGCGTCGAGCAGGCCGGGCACGCCCAGGGCAGAGTCGGTACGCAACTCCAGGGGGTCGCAGAAATCGTCGTCCAGGCGACGCATGATCGCGTGCACCCGGCGCAGACCGCTCAAGGTCTTCAGGTAGACGGTCGCCTCGCGCACGGTCAGGTCACTGCCCTCGACCAGCGGATAGCCGAGCTGACGTGCCAGGTACAGATGCTCGAAATAACTTTCGTTGAACCGCCCAGGCGTCAACAGCACCACCAGCGGCGCCTCGTTGGCGCTGGCTGCCAGTCGGCTCATGGTGTCCTGCACGGTGCGAAAAAAGCCGGCCATGTGCTCGACTTTCAAGTCGCGGTACAGCTCGGGAAAGGTCCGCAACAGGCCCATGCGGTTTTCCAGCGCATAGCCTGCGCCGGAGGGCGCCTGGGTCCGGTCGGCGGTGACCCACCAGCGTCCATCGGGCGTGCGCGCCAGGTCCGCCGCATACAGGTGCAGGAACGTGCCTTGCGGCGGCTGCATGCCCTGGCACGGCCACAGGTAGTTGTTGTGCCCGAAGATCAGCTCGGCGGGCAGCAGCCCTTGGGCAATCAGCGTTTGCGGGCCATAGATATCGGCCAGCACGGCGTTGAGCAAGCGTGCCCGCTGGGCAATACCCGCCGCGACCTGGCGCCATTCGTGAGCAGGAATGATGTGCGGCAGCAGGTCCAGTTCCCACGGCCGATCGGCCCCCTTGGGGTCGGCATAGACGTTGTAGGTGACGCCGTTTTCCTGGATCTGCCGTGTCAGCGACGCCTGGCGCTGCGACAACTGGCCTGGCGCACTGCGTTGCAGATGCTCGAACAGGCGCCGCCAGTGCGGGCGCACGCCGCCATCGGGTTCGAGCATTTCATGATAGGACCCGCCGGACAGCGAGTAACGATCGAGCAGGTCAGACATGGCGAAGCTCGGGGGCAGCGTTGAGAAGAACGATTATCGCAGCCTGCACGGTGCGCGGATACCGTCCATGGCTCACACCCCGCCTTGAGGAACGCGGCGCATGTCCAGGGTCATCGGCAAGTCATCGTCCACCTTGAGCGCTGGCAGTACCAGCCTGCCGGGACTGTGGCCGATCCGAAAGAACCGCGCCAGACGCCGGCTTTCGGCTTCGTTGGCATTCACCGGTGGGCTGTCGTAGCTGCGCCCGCCGGGGTGCACCGCATGGTACTGGCACCCACCCAGCGAGCGCTGCGTCCAGGTGTCGACGATGTCGAAGGTCAGCGGCACATGCGCCTGGCCGGCGACGTCATCGCCGTGATCGGCCTGCCAGGCACGGTAGCGCACTCCCGCAACGAACTCGCCGGCACGACCGGTCGCGGTCAGCGGCAGGGGCTGGCCATTGACAGCCAGCCGGTAACGATCGGCCAGCAACCCATTGACGCGCACCTGCAGGCGCTCCAGTGATGCGTCCGGCGACTGCGGCGCGCCACTGGCACTGCCTCGGCCGGGGCCAGGCTCCAGGGCATGGCGCAGCTCCACGGCAATTCCCTCTACAACGCAGTCGCCCATGGTGGGGAAGCGAAACGCCCGTTGTGCGGCAAACCATCCGGCATCCACGGCATAGCCGTGTGCATTCAGATCGTCGATCACCTCGGCGAAATCGCGCTCGATGAAGTACGGCAGCATGAAGCGGTCGTGCAGCTGTGTCCCCCAGCGGGTCAGCCTGGCCGGTGCGTAGGGCTTGCGCCAGAAGCGCGCCACCAGGCTGCGCAGCAACAGTTGCAGAGCCAGGTTCATGCGCCCATGGGGTGGCATTTCCATGCCCTGCAGGCGCAGCAGCCCCGCGCGCTCCCCTGGTCCGTCACCGTCCAGACGGGCAATGCAGAACTGCGCGCCGGTAGGGTTACCGGTCATATCCACCAATAGATGGCGCAGCACACGGTCGATCAGCCCTGTTGGGCACGGCACGCCGGGAACGGGCAATTGCGCCAGAGCGATCTCGAGTTCGTACACCGCATCGCCGCGCGTTTCGTCGACCCGCGGGGTCGGCCAGGCAGTGCCACTGAACAGATACGACAGCGCCGGATGATCATGCCAATAGCCGATCAGACTGCGCAGCAGGTCGGGCCGGCGCAGAAACGGCGAATCCGCCGCCGTCGTCCCACCCAGCAGCAACGGATTACCCGCGCCGGTGCCGGTCTGCCGACCGTCGATCATGAACCGCTGGGCCTCCAGGCGACGCTGCCGGGCCTGCTCGTACAGCTCATCCACACCCTGGACCGACTGCGCCCAACTGGTGGATGGCGGCACGTCGACCTTGAACACCCCTGGCATCGACGTAGCCTTGAAACCACTGGCAGGTGCGTCGCTTCGAGCTTCCCACGTTGCGGCATCGGCGCCATCCATGGCCACGAACGTCGGCTCGCTGCCGATGCCCAGGCGCACGTCCTCTGCGCGCAGATCGGCATCGACCCGCTGCCCCAGGGCCTGCATGTCCGCCCATTGCTCTTCGCTCAACGGCCAGGTGACGCGTGGCGTCTGCCAGATACGCTGCACCGACATCCGGTGGGAAAACGTCACCTCACAGGGCTCCACCCGGCCACTGATCGGCGCCGCCGAAGAAGGTTCGGGACTGCACGCCAGGGGAATGTGGCCCTCCCCGGCAAACAGCCCGGACGTGGCGTCCAGACCAATCCAGCCAGCGCCCGGCAAATACACCTCGCACCAGGCATGCAGGTCGGTGAAATCGACATCGGTACCGGACGGACCGTCGAGGGCCTGCTCATCGGCGACCAATTGGATCAGATAGCCGGAGACGAAGCGCGCGGCAATCCCCAGCCGGCGCATCAGCTGCACCAGCAGCCAGGCGGAATCGCGGCACGAACCGGCACCGGTGAGCAGCGTGTGCTCGGGCGTCTGCACGCCCGGCTCCATGCGCAGCAGGTAGCGAATGTCCTGGCTGAGTTGCTGGTTCAGCCTGACCAGGAAATCGATACTGGGGATCGGCGTACGGTCGATGCCGTCCAGGTACGCTTGAAACCTGGGCGTCAGGGCCAGGGTTTCCAGGTAGGGGGCCAGCTCATGCTGCTCTTCGTCGGTGTATGCGAAGGGAATCTGCTGCGCATGCGGTTCGAGAAAGAAATCGAAGGGATTGAACACCGCGATCTCGGCAACCAGGTCCACTTCGATGCGCAGCTCGGTGGCCTTCTCCGGAAACACCAGGCGGGCCAGGTAGTTGCCCTGTGGGTCCTGCTGCCAATTGATGAAGTGCTGCGCTGGCGACACTTTCAAGGCATAGGAAAGCACCCGCGTGCGGCTGTGCGGCGCGGGGCGCAGGCGCACCACTTGAGGGCCGACATCGACGGCGCGGTCGTAGCGATAATGGGTGACATGGTTCAGTGCGACATGAATCGACACGGCGTGCCTCCTGCGAGCCTGGAAGGTAAGTGCACGGCGCAAGACTTATGCCATGTGGAGGGTTCAGCCACTGCACTGCGAAGCGGGACATCCGATCGAACGGTTGCCCTCGTTCGGCGTGTGCCAGCGTCGCATACATTGGGCGCATCGTGGTGCGATAAACCTGTATTGCCCAGGCAGGAGGCGCTCACCTTAATGTGGGCGCTCATTCAATCAGGAGATATCCCCATGCCAACCGACCAAGACACCGCTGCGCAAGCCCTGCTCACCGCGCAGACTTCAAGACAGCGCAAGACGTCGTTGCGCCCCACCCAGGCATTGATCGACGCCATCCGCAGTGCGACCAGAGACGGAGTGCTGGACACGACCGACAACCCAGCCCACGACGCCATCGCCGCACGCCCACCGCGACGAGCGCAGCCGAAGTCGACCGACACCGTGCCTGACGGTCACACCGAGCCGTAAGCCATCGCGCTCACGGCAGCGCAACGTGCATCAGCGCGGCAGGACCGGCTGGCGGGTCGGCTTGCCCTTGCCCTTGCCGGGCTTGGCAGCCTGCTGGCGATCCTTGGCAGCCTGCTTGCTGCGCGCCTCGGCGGCAGCCTTGGCCTGCTCGCGCTTGTCCCACGGCTTGGAACCATCGCTGGCACGCGGCGGCAAGCCGGTATGCTGGGTCAGGATGCGGGTTTCCTTGGCTACCTTGTGGCTGCCGGCCGGGGTGGAATTCTTGCGTCGAGCACTCTGATAGGTGTCGGTAGCCGGCTGATGCAACGGAATCAGCTGGTTTTTCCCCGGACCGATCAGGTCGGCACGGCCCATGCGTTCCAGTGCCTCGCGCAGCATCGGCCAGCCCTTGGGATCGTGATAGCGCAGGAATGCCTTGTGCAGGCGACGCTGTTCCTCGCTCTTGACGATGGTCAGGTTGTCGCTCTTGTAGGTGACCTTGCGCAGCGGGTTCTTGCCCGAGTGGTACATCGCGGTGGCCGAAGCCATCGGCGAGGGGTAGAACGCCTGCACCTGGTCGGCACGGAAACCGTTGCCCTTGAGCCAAAGCGCCAGGTTCATCATGTCTTCATCGGTGGTGCCGGGGTGGGCGGCGATGAAGTACGGGATCAGGTACTGCTCCTTGCCCGCTTCTTTCGAGAACTTCTCGAACATGCGCTTGAATTTGTCGTACGAGCCGATACCCGGCTTCATCATCTGATTCAGCGGACCTTCCTCGGTATGCTCCGGGGCGATCTTGAGGTAGCCGCCGACGTGGTGCGTCACCAGCTCCTTGACGTACTCGGGGGACTCCACCGCCAGGTCGTAGCGCAGGCCCGAGGCAATGAGGATCTTCTTCACGCCCGGCAGTGCTCGCGCGCTGCGGTACAGCTGGATCAGCGAAGAGTGGTCGGTGTTGAGGTTCGGGCAGATCCCCGGGAACACGCACGACGGCTTGCGGCACGCGGATTCGATTTCCGGGCTCTTGCAGGCGATGCGGTACATGTTGGCGGTCGGCCCGCCAAGGTCGGAAATCACTCCGGTAAAACCCGGCACCTTGTCGCGGATCTCTTCGATCTCGCGAATGATCGACTCTTCGGAACGGTTCTGGATGATCCGCCCCTCGTGCTCGGTGATCGAGCAGAAGGTGCAGCCACCGAAACAGCCGCGCATGATGTTCACCGAGAAGCGAATCATGTCGTAGGCCGGGATTTTCTGGTTGCCGTACGCCGGGTGCGGAACCCGGGCATAGGGCATGCCGAACACGTAGTCCATTTCCTCGGTGGTCATGGGAATGGGCGGCGGGTTGAACCACACGTCCACTTCGCCATGCCGCTGCACCAAAGCACGGGCATTGCCTGGGTTGGTTTCCAGGTGCAGCACGCGGTTGGCGTGGGCGTACAGCACGGCATCGCCGCGCACCTTCTCGAAGGAAGGCAGGCGAATCACCGTCTTGTCCCGCGTCATCCGCGGGCTGGCCAGGATCTGCACGACCTTGGCTTCGTTCGGGTCTTCGACGTTGCCCTTCTCCTGCTCGATGGCGCAGGCCTGGGTGTCCTGGGTGTTGACGTACGGGTTGATGATCTTGTCGACCTTGCCCGGCCGGTCGATACGGGTCGAGTCGACCTCGTACCAGTCCTTGGGCGTATCGCGGCGAATGAACGCGGTGCCGCGAATGTCAGTGATCTCTTCGACCTTCTGACCGTACGACAGGCGCTGGGCCACTTCGACGATGGCGCGCTCGGCGTTGCCGTACAGCAGGATATCGGCGCAGGCGTCGATCAGGATCGAATGACGAACCTTGTCCTGCCAGTAGTCGTAGTGCGCGATGCGGCGCAGCGATGCTTCGATGCCGCCCAGCACGATCGGCACATGCTTGTAGGCTTCCTTGCATCGCTGGCTGTACACCAGGCTGGCGCGGTCTGGCCGCGAGCCGGCCTGGCCGCCGGGCGTGTAGGCGTCGTCGGAACGCACCTTCTTGTCGGCGGTGTAGCGGTTGATCATCGAGTCCATGTTGCCGGCCGCGACACCGAAGAACAGGTTCGGCTCGCCCAGCTTCATGAAGTCATCCTTGGACTGCCAGTTCGGCTGGGCAATGATGCCCACGCGAAACCCCTGGGCTTCCAAAAGCCGGCCGATGATGGCCATGCCGAACGACGGATGGTCGACATAGGCATCACCGGTGACGATGATGATGTCGCAGGAATCCCAGCCAAGCTGATCCATCTCCTCCCTGCTCATAGGCAGGAAAGGCGCTGGGCCGAAGCATTCGGCCCAGTATTTGGGATAGTCAAAAAGCGGCTTGGCTGCTTGCATGTCGATGACCGTATGAAAAATCGCGGGCGCGGAATATAGCACAAAAAATAACCAATTCCGATGGCTTTAGTCGGAAATGGCTGGTGAATTTTCCGCCGGCAGAGCTCATTGAACCTGGATCCCTGCTGTAGGAGCGGTCAGCGGCCGCGAAAGCCCCAACGCGGTGTACCTGACCCAACCGCACCGCTCATTCGCGGCCATGGACCGCTCCTACGGGAAATCCGAACAGCGCGTTTACTCGTCGTCGTCGAAGTTGTAGCTACCCGGAGCGAGGTTCTCGAAGCGGGTGTACTTGCCGATGAAGGCCAGGCGGATGAAACCGATCGGACCGTTACGCTGCTTGCCGATGATGATCTCGGCAATGCCCTTGTGCTCGGTGTCCGGGTGATACACCTCGTCGCGATAGACGAACATGATCACGTCGGCATCCTGCTCGATGGCGCCGGACTCTCGCAGGTCGGAGTTCACCGGGCGCTTGTTCGGGCGCTGCTCGAGCGAGCGGTTGAGCTGCGACAGCGCCACCACCGGGCAATTGAACTCCTTGGCCAGCGCCTTCAGCGAGCGAGAGATCTCGGAGATCTCGTTGGTACGGTTGTCGCCGCTGGAACCGGGGATCTGCATCAACTGCAGGTAGTCGATCATGATCAGGCCGATCTCGCCGTGCTCGCGCACCAGGCGACGCGTACGCGCACGCATCTCCGACGGACTGATTCCGGCCGTATCGTCGATGAACAGCTTGCGATCGTTGAGCAGGTTGACCGCCGAGGTCAGGCGCGGCCAATCGTCGTCATCCAGCCGGCCCGAGCGCACCTTGGTCTGATCGATACGTCCCAGCGAGGAAAGCATACGCATGATCAGCGAATCGCCTGGCATCTCCAGCGAGTACACCAGCACGGCTTTCTCGCTGCGCAGCACGGCGTTTTCCACCAGGTTCATGGCAAAGGTGGTCTTGCCCATGGACGGACGGCCGGCGACGATGATCAGGTCGGCCGGCTGCAGGCCGCTGGTCTTCTCGTCCAGATCGGTGTAGCCGGTGGACAGGCCGGTGATGGCCGCATCGGTATTGAACAGGGTGTCGATGCGATCGATGGCCTTGGTCAGCAGGTCGTTGACACTGACCGGGCCACCGGTCTTGGGCCGCGCCTCGGCGATCTGGAAAATCTGCCGTTCGGCCTCGTCGAGAATCTCGGCAGCATTGCGCCCCTGCGGATTGAACGCACTGTCGGCGATCTCGCTGCTGATGCTGATCAACTGGCGCAGGGTGGCACGCTCGCGGACTATCTGCGCGTAGGCCTTGATGTTGGCCACCGACGGGGTGTTCTTCGCCAGCTCGCCCAGGTAACCCAGGCCACCGACCTGAGTGCCCTGGCCTTCCTTGTCGAGCTGTTCGTGCAGGGTGACCACGTCGAAAGGCGTGTTCTGATCGGCCAGCTTGGCGATGGCGCGGAAGATCAGCCGGTGGTCATGACGATAGAAATCGCCGTCCGAAACCTGATCGAGCACACGTTCCCAGGCGTTGTTGTCCAGCATCAACCCACCGAGCACGGCCTGTTCGGCCTCGACGGAATGCGGCGGCACCTTGAGGGCAGCGGTTTGCAGATCGTATTGCTCGGGAGCGGATATCTCGTTCATGGCCACTTGAAATTCGGGTTGCAGAAAACAGCTTCTTCACAAAAACAAAGGGCACGACCTGTGAACAGGTCGTGCCCGATGTTAAACCGCCTGGCACCAGAGGTGCCAGCCGACTTATGCAGCTACTACGACAACGCGTACGGTAGCTTCAACGTCGCTGTGCAGGTGCACGGCTACGTCGTATTCGCCAACGTTACGGATGGTGCCGTTCGGCAGACGCACTTCAGACTTGGCCACTTCGACGCCGGAGGCGGTCAGGGCGTCAGCGATGTCGTGAGTGCCGATCGAACCGAACAGCTTGCCTTCGTCGCCAGCGGTGGCAGTGATGGTCACTTCCAGCTCGGCCAGTTGGGCAGCACGCGTTTCGGCCGAAGCCTTCTTGTCGGCAGCTGCTTTTTCCAGCTCGGCGCGACGCTCTTCGAACGCAGCCAGGTTGGCAGCGGTCGCAGCGGTAGCCTTGCCGAATGGCAGCAGGAAGTTACGACCGTAGCCGGCCTTAACATTTACCTTATCGCCCAGGTTGCCCAGGTTGGCGACTTTTTCCAGCAGGATCAGTTCCATTTGGTATAAACCTCTTAACTTTTAACCTTCACCGTTCGCGGAATCGCTATCGGTGCCTTTCGGCCCGATTCGACCGCGAAAATCAATCAGGCTGTCGACAATGGCCAGGACCACGAGCAACGGATAGATCAGCTGCATGAACAGCACGAGCGTGACGTACATCCCCACGAGCCAGAACCTGCCCAGCTTGCCCGCCTTGACCAGCCCATGCATCAGGGCCAGCCCGGCGAACACCAGCGGTACGCTGCACAGCGGCGTCAACATGGCCATCTGAGGTCCGAAGTTCGGACCGATGAGCATGCACGCCAGCAGCAATACCGCCGGCCAGAGTGGAATGCGAATGGCGCGAAACTCGCTGCCAAAACCACCCGGGTTGTACAACGCCGCCTGCCAGTAACGCCCCAGCATCAGGGCTGCCACGCTGACGACTTGCAACAAGGCCGCTATCAGGCCATTGAGTACCGGCGCAATGAGGCTGCCAAGGCTGGCCCGCTCCTCTACCGACATCTGCTGGTAGAGACCACCGAGCATCTGCGGCAGGCGTTCGTTCAACGCCTGCGCCAACGCTTCGATGGGTTCGCGAAACACCACGCCCAACAACACTCCGTACACCAGCCCCAGCGCTATGCTGGCCAGCAGCACGCGATTCCAGGCCCACCCCGCGCGCAACAGCGCCGCGAGCCCCAGTGCGCCCAGCAACACCATCAAGGTGCGCGGTTCACCGAAGTACCACCAGGCCAAAGCCGGCAGCAGAGCCCAGATGAGGACGCCAATGGCGTCACTCATGCCGCGCCGCAGGTACACCAGGCACGCTGCGGCAGCACTCAACCAGAACAACAGCGGCAATGCCGCGCATCCGACCACTACCAGAGTGGCCTGCATGCGACCGCGCATGATGAAATCAGCCAGGGCACGCATGCGTATCTATCCTTTTACTGCGTATCGACAACCCGGTCTCAGCGGCCGTGGCTGTCGGTGTAGGCCAGCAGGGCCAGGAAGCGGGCGCGCTTGATAGCGACGGCCAGCTGACGCTGATAACGAGCCTTGGTACCGGTGATACGGCTTGGAACGATCTTGCCGGTTTCGGATACGTAGGCTTTCAGAGTGTTGAGATCCTTGTAATCGATCTCCTTCACATCTTCAGCGGTGAAGCGGCAAAATTTACGACGACGGAAGAAACGTGCCATGTAATGGGCTCCTCAAAAGGTCCGTGGATTACTCGTCAGCGTTATCGCTGGCGTCGCTGTTGTCGCTGTCATCGCCATCGGCGCTGTCAGAGTGCTCAGGACGGTCACGACGCTCACGGCGCTCGCTGCGGTTTTCTTCTGCCTTGAGCATCTCGGACTGGTCGGTGACGGCTTCGTCGCGACGGATGACAAGGTTACGGATCACGGCATCGTTGTAGCGGAAGTTGTCTTCCAGCTCGGCCAGGGCCTTGCCGGTGCACTCAACGTTCAGCATCACGTAGTGAGCCTTGTGAACGTTGTTGATGGCGTAGGCCAGTTGACGACGGCCCCAATCTTCCAGACGGTGGATCTTGCCGCCGTCTTCTTCGATCAGCTTGGTGTAACGCTCAACCATGCCGCCGACTTGCTCGCTCTGATCCGGGTGGACCAGAAAGATGATTTCGTAATGACGCATGAATGCTCCTTACGGGTTGTAGCCTGCCGCCAGAGCGGTCAGACAAGGAGTGAATGACACTGTGTGTCTTGCCTTGTGGCTTTTGGATAGAGGCGCACGAGTGCACCAGCCATCACGGCAAGGGGCGCAATTGTAGAGAAGGGGTTGGGGGGAAGCAAGGGGATTGGTGAATATTTGTACAGCGATGGCGGTGTCGCGGCCAACCCCTTCGCGGGCAGAGGGCTCGCGAAGGGGTTGGCCAAGGCGGATCATTTCTTCTTGGCGTTACGCTGACGAACCGCTTCGAACAGACAGATCCCGGTCGCCACCGACACGTTCAGGCTGCTCACGCTGCCCGCCATCGGCAGCTTGACCAGGTAGTCGCAGTGCTCGCGGGTCAGGCGACGCATGCCCTTGCCTTCGGCGCCCATGATCAGGATGGTGGGCCCGGTCATGTCCTGCTGGTAGATCTCGTTTTCCGCCTCGCCGGCGGTACCCACGACCCACAGGCCACGCTGCTGGAGTTTTTCCAGGGTACGGGCCAGGTTGGTCACGGCCACCAGCGGAATCACTTCCGCTGCGCCACACGCCACCTTGCGCACGGCAGGAGTGAGGGTGGCCGATTTGTCCTTGGGCACGATCACCGCCAGCGCACCGGCCGCATCGGCGGTACGCAGGCAGGCACCCAGATTGTGCGGATCGGTCACGCCATCCAGAACCAGCAGCAACGGCGGGCCCTCGGTGCGATCCAGCAGCTCGTCGAGCATCGCCTCGCCCCACACCTGGCTCGGGCTGACCTCCGCCACTACCCCTTGGTGCACGCCTTCGACCCAGGCATCCAGCTCACGCCGCTCGGCCTGGCCAACCGCCACACGATTCTGCGTGGCGAGGTCGACCAGGGTCTGTACCCGCGGCTCACTGCGCCCCTCGGACAGCCAGATCTGCTTGACCCGTTTGGGATGATGGCGCAACAGCGCCTCCACCGCGTGCACGCCGTAGATTTTTTCCAGCTGACTCATGACTTGGCCTTGGGTTTGCGGCTGCCCGATTTCGATGGACCCTTGCGGTGCTTGGTCGCCTTGGCATCGCCTCCGGCGCCCGTGCTGCCAGTACCGCCGTTGCGGCTGCCGGAAGCCTTGGCCGAGCCGCCCTTGGCGGCATCGGCAAGCAGGGCCTTCTTCATTTCACGGCTCTTGCGCACCTCGGCGTTCTGCGCGGCGGCATCGGATGCCCGATAGACCTCGTCGCTGTCGGCCTTGCGCGCCTTGCTCGGGGCAGCGCTGCGCTTGGCGGCAGCGGCGGCCGGCTTCTCGGCGGCGGTCTTTTCGACCGCCGGCGTGGTCGGGTAGCTCTTGGGCTTGCCGGCCGGCGCGTCGGCCTTGCGGTTCTTGCGCCCGATCGGCTGGTTCAGCGTTGCTTCGCCGATACCGAAATCGATCTTGCGCTCGTCCAGGTCGACCCGCATGACCTGCACCTCGACCGTGTCGCCAAGGCGGAAATTGCGCCCGGTGCGCTCGCCGGCCAGGCGATGGTGGATCGGGTCGAAATGGTAGTAGTCGCCCGGCAGCGCGGTGACGTGCACCAGGCCTTCGACGAAGATATCGGTCAGTTCGACGAACAGGCCGAAACCGGTCACGGCGGTGATCACGCCAGGGAAGGTTTCGCCCACGCGGTCCTTCATGAACTCGCACTTGAGCCAATTGACCACGTCACGGGTGGCTTCGTCGGCACGGCGCTCGCTCATCGAACACTCTTCGCCCAACTGTTCCAGCGCCGCTTCGTCGTACGGATAGATGCGCGCCTTGGGAATGGTCGGGGCACCGGCTCGCTTGACGTGCGGGGTGTCCTGCTTGGAGTGGATCACGCTGCGGATTGCCCGGTGCGTGAGCAGGTCGGGGTAGCGACGGATCGGCGAGGTGAAGTGGGTGTACGCCTCGTAGTTCAGGCCGAAGTGACCATGGTTGTCGGCGCTGTACACCGCCTGGCTCAACGAGCGCAGCATGACGGTCTGGATCACGTGGAAATCCGGGCGACTCTGGATGGTTTCCAGCAGTGCACGGTAATCCTTGGGCGACGGACCGTCCTTGCCCTTGTTCAGCGATAGGCCAAGCTCGCCGAGGAAAGCACGCAGCTTTTCCAGACGCTCCGGCGGCGGACCGTCGTGGACGCGATACAGAGCCGGGATTTCGTGTTTCTTGAGGAATTCGGCAGTGGCCACGTTGGCCGCCAGCATGCATTCCTCGATCAGCTTGTGGGCATCGTTGCGGATGGTCGGCTTGATCTCGGCGATCTTGCGCTCGGAACCGAAGACGATGCGCGTCTCCTGGGTTTCGAAGTCGATGGCACCACGCACGTGACGCGCCGACAGCAGCACCTTGTACAGGGCATACAGCTGCTTGAGATGCGGCAGCACATCGCCGAACTCGCCACGCAGGGCCTTGGCTTCGCTGCTGCGCGAATGCTCGAGCAGGGTACTGACCTTGTTGTAGGTCAGGCGCGCATGGGAGTGGATCACGGCTTCGTAGAAGCTGTAGTCGGTCATCTCGCCGGTCTTGGAGATGGTCATCTCGCAGACCATGGCCAAGCGGTCGACATGGGGGTTCAGCGAACACAGGCCGTTGGACAGCTGCTCGGGCAGCATCGGAATCACGCGCTCGGGGAAGTACACCGAGTTGCCACGTACCTGAGCTTCGGTATCGAGCGCCGAGCCAAGCTTCACGTAGCTGGACACGTCGGCAATGGCGACGTACAAGGTCCAGCCGCCGTTGAACAGGCGCAGCTTGCTCTTGGCTTCGCAATAGACGGCATCGTCGAAGTCGCGCGCGTCTTCGCCGTCGATGGTCACGAACGGCAGATGGCGCAGGTCGATGCGCTTCTCCTTGTCCTTGTCTTCCACCTGCGGCTTGAGCTTGGCGGCCTCCTTGAGCACGGCTTCGGGCCATACATGAGGAATGTCGTAGGTGCGCAGGGCGACGTCGATTTCCATGCCGGGCGCCATGTAGTTGCCCAGCACCTCGACGATGTCACCCTGAGGCTGGAAGCGCGCGGTTGGCCAGTGGGTGATCTTCACCCCGACGAACTGGCCGATCTTCGCGGCGCCATGGCGACCGGGGGTGATCAGCACTTCCTGCTGCACCTTGGGGTTGTCCGGTGTCACGAAACCAATGCCGCCTTCTTCGAAGTAGCGGCCAACGATGGTTTCATGGGCACGCGACACCACTTCGACGATCACGCCTTCGCGACGACCGCGACGGTCGAGGCCGGAAACCCGTGCCAGGGCACGGTCGCCATCGAACACCAGACGCATCTGCGCCGGGCTCATGAACAGGTCGTCGCTGCCGTCGTCGGGGATCAGGAAGCCGAAGCCATCGCGGTGACCGCTGATGCGGCCGGCGATCAGGTCGAGCTTGTCGACCGGGGCATAGGTGCCGCGACGGGTGTAGATCAGTTGCGCATCGCGCTCCATGGCACGCAAGCGGCGGCGCAGGGCTTCCAGCTGGTCCTCGGTGGTGAGGCCGAACTCGTCCACCAGCTGCTCGCGGCTGGCGGGAGAGCCGCGCTCGTCGAGGTGCTTGAGGATCAGCTCACGGCTGGGAATGGGGTTTTCGTATTTTTCCGCTTCACGAGCGGCCTCGGGATCGAGGGTCTGCCAATCGGCCATTAGAGAGAATTCACCTTGTCTATATAGGCGTTAGTTTGGCATACGCGTATTGAAACGGGAAATTTCAGGCGCTGCCTGCCAGTTAAAAGCCCTGCCCCGAGGTCGAAAACAGTGTCCGGGACGCCACTGGGGAATTTTAGTCGATTTTTCTCGCCACAGGGGTTTACAGCGTAAAGGGCGCTCCGTATAGTGCGCGCCATCGACAACGCACAGCGTTGCAGATGCTGCCCAGATGGTGAAATTGGTAGACACGCCAGCTTCAGGTGCTGGTGACCTTACGGTCGTGGAAGTTCGAGTCTTCTTCTGGGCACCAATTCAGGACACGAGATTACATCAATCTTGTGCCACTCACAAAAGCCCGCGAAAGCGGGTTTTTGCGTTTCAGGGCTTTTTCAGGCAGTTGGATGTTTTGAATTAACAAAATCAAAACAGGGGTTTACAGATCAAAAGGGCGGTCGTATAGTGCGCCCCATCAACGGCGTGCAACGCTGCTGATGCTGCCCAGATGGTGAAATTGGTAGACACGCCAGCTTCAGGTGCTGGTGACCTTACGGTCGTGGAAGTTCGAGTCTTCTTCTGGGCACCAATTCTTCACAAGAACCCGCGAAAGCGGGTTTTTGCGTTTCTGGCACCCCAAAATCTCCCCACCTTTCTCCCGTAGGAGCGGTCCGTGGCCGCGAAAGAGCGCATCGGTATATCAGACACACCCCGCCGCGCCTTTCGCGGCCGATGACCGCTCCTACGGTAGGTCTGCATACGCGCGCTCCCGTAGGAGCGGTCCGTGGCCGCGAAACAGGCGACGCGGTCTTCCTGACACACCCCAGGGCGCCCTTCCCGGCCGATGACCGCTCCCAGGGATAAGCCTTGCGTGGATCCGAAAGGCCACCTGAGAACCTATATCGTTTACAATTGTTTCAAGATTCCGCTGCCCTGCCGTAAGGAAGTTGCCCCATGCCCACACCAACCCTCCGGTCCCTTTTTCGCACCCTGGCCGCCTGCCTGCTGGGCACGGCACTGGCCGCCCCGCTGGCCCTGGCCGCCGACAAGGTCGAACTGACCCTCTACAATGGCCAGCACAAGGAAATAGGCGAGGCCATCGCGCAGGCCTACGAGGCCAAGACCGGGATTCATGTCAATGTCCGCAAGGGCAGCAGCAATCAATTGGCCAGCCAGGTAATGGAAGAAGGCCAGCGCTCTCCGGCGGATCTCATCTACACCGAAGAATCACCCCCTCTGAACAATCTGGGCGAGAAAGGCTTTCTGGCCAGAATCGACGACAGCACCCTGAGCATGCTGCCGCCCGAATACGTCGCCAAGGACGGTTCGTGGATGGGCGTGACCGCTCGCGTACGGGTGGTGGCCTACAACCCGAAGCTGATCGACGAAAAAGACCTGCCTGAAACGGTGCTGGAGTTCGCCGAGCCGCAGTGGCAGGGCAAGGTCGGCTTCGTGCCCACCAGCGGAGCCTTCCAGGAGCAGGCCGTGGCCATCATCAAGCTGCACGGTCGCGAGGCCGCCGAGGAATGGCTGACCGGTCTGCGCGCCTTCGGCAAGACCTACACCAACAACATGGTCGCCCTCAAGGCGGTGGAAAACGGCGAAATCGCCACTGTTCTGGTAAACAACTACTACTGGTTCGCACTCCAGCGCGAGAAAGGCCAGCTCGACTCCAAACTGCATTACTTCAGCAATGGCGACGCCGGCGGCCTGATCACCATTTCTTCCGCTGCCGTTCTCAAGTCCAGCAAGCACCCGCGGGAAGCCCAGGCGCTGCTCGCCTACATGGCCAGCGAGGAAGGCCAGCGCGTCATCACCCAGACCACTGCCGAGTACCCACTGCACAAAGGCATGGTCTCGGACCGCGGCCTGAAGCCGTTCGACGAGCTGCAGGCACCGGCCATCACTCCGGCAGACATCGGCAATGCCGAGGACGCACTGGACCTGGAACGGGACGTCGGCCTGAATTGACCACCTCTCTCGTCATGCCTGCGGGGCGGCGCAAGCGCCCCTCGATCTGGGTGCTCGTACCCGTCCTGCTGCTGGTCGGGCTGAGCCTGCTGCCCCTGCTCTATGTTGGCCTGAAGGCGTGGCAAGCGGGCCTCCACGAAGCCATCAGGCTGTTGTGGCGCCCTTACGTGCTGCGCTTGCTGGGCAACACCCTGATGTTGATGGCCGGGGTGACGGCAGCCTGCGTGATCATCGGTGTGAGCCTGGCCTGGTTGCTCGAACGCAGCGACCTGGCCGGCCGACGTCTCTGGGGCGTGATCCTCTGCCTGCCGTTCGCGGTACCTGCCTTCGTCAGCGGCTTTACCTGGGTTTCGCTCAGCCCACGATTCGAAGGATTGGGCGGCGCGATTCTGGTGATGACCCTGTCGAAATACCCGCTGGTGTTTCTGCCGGTCGCCGCGACGCTGCGCAATCTGGACACCTCTCTGGAGGAATCGGCGCGCACGCTGGGGCAGAACCGCACGGGAGTGTTCTTCAAGGTCACCCTGCCGCTGCTGTGGCCGGCGGTACTGGGTGGGGCGCTGCTGATCGCGCTGCACATGCTGGTGGAGTTCGGCGCCCTGTCGATCCTGGGGCTGCAGACCTTCACCACAGCGATCTATCAACAGTTCGAACTGGAATTCAGCAACACCAATGCGGCGATGCTGTCGGCACTGCTGCTGGTTCTGTGCCTATTGCTGCTGTGGCTGGAGCTGAAGGTGCGTGGCAACGCGCGTCACATTCGCACCGGCCAGGGCGCTGCCCGGCGTGCAACCCCTTTGCGGCTCGGCGCCTGGCGGGTGTTGGCGCAGTTGTATTGCCTGCTGCTGGTGATCGTGGGCAGCGGTGTGCCACTGGCCATGCTCGGCTATTGGCTGGTGAAGGGCTCGTCGGCGGCCTTTCCCGTGGCGGCCATCGGCGAGGCACTGTTGACCTCGTTGGCATTGGCCCTGGGCGGCGCCGCGCTGTGCCTGGCGCTGGCATTGCCCGTGGGGCTGTTGGTGGTGCGCCACCGGGGCCGCCTGGCCATCTGGGCAGAACGCCTGCCCTATCTGCTGCATGCGCTACCGGGGCTGGTGATCGCCTTGACGCTGGTGTATTTCGCCCTGCACTACGTTCCGGCGATGTACCAGACCACCGGGCTGCTGTTGCTGGCTTACGCGCTGCTGTTTCTGCCCTTGGCGCAGGCGCCGGTGCGTACTGCCCTGAACAAGGCTGCGCCTGCGCTCGAAGAAGCGGCACGGACCCTGGGCGCCACGCCGTTCACCGCGTTCTGCCAGGTGACACTGCCGATCATCTTCCCGGCGATGGCAGCGGCATTCGCGCTGGTATTCCTCGATGGCATGAAGGAACTGACCGCTACCCTGGTGCTGGCCCCCACCGGCATGACAACCCTGGCCACCGAGGTGTGGTCGCACACCTCGAACATGGAATTCGCCGCCGCCGCGCCCTACGCGGCACTGCTGATCCTGATTTCCGGCGTCCCGGTGTACCTGCTCACCACCCGCATGTACCTGAACCGCACAGAGTGAAGCCACGCAATCCTGTAGGAGCGGTCCGTGGACGCGAAACGGGCGCCGCGGTTCGTCAGCAAGGACCGCGGTGCGCCCTTCGCGGCCGATGACCGCTGATGCCACGCAATCCTGTAGGAGCGGTCCGTGGCCGCGAAAAGGCACCGCGGTTCGTCAGGCAGACCGCAGCGCGGCTTCAGGCGCGGAATTGGCCCAGGCTGGCTTTGAGCTGGGCAGCGAGCTTGTCCAGTTCCCGGCTGCTGGCCGTGGTCTGCTGTACCGCGAACGCTGCTTTCTCTGCCTGAGCGTGGATCACCTGCACCCTGCCCTTCACCGCCTGCGCGCCACGCGCCTGCTGTTCGGCCGCCTGGGTTGCCAGGCCGATCGCCGAGTGCACCTGTTCCACCGAAATCTGAACGGCCTGCTGCAGCCGCGCACTGTCGCGCAGCACTGCCAGGCCTTCGTCCGCCTGTCGTCCGGCCTGACCGATAGCCGCCACCGCTTCCCGCGCACCGGCCTGCAAAGCGCCGATGTGGGCCTGGATATCGCCGGTCGAACTCTGCGTCTTGCTTGCCAGCGCACGCACCTCGTCGGCGACCACGGCGAAACCGCGCCCGGTCTCACCGGCCCGCGCCGCCTCGATGGCGGCATTGAGCGCCAGCAGATTGGTCTGCTCGGCGATCCCGTGGATCACCGTCAACACCACCTCGATCTGCTGGCTCTGCTCGGCCAGGCGCTCGATCACCTTTGAGCCGCTCTGCACCTGGCCGGCCAACGCCTCGATCAACCCCCCGACCTGTTGCGAGGCACGAGTATTGTCGTCGGTGGCCTTGCGAATCTGCGCCACCTGCTGCAAGGCCGACTGCATCGCCTGGCTCTCGGCCTGAGCCTCATCGGCCATCTGCGACAAGTCGTGCAGGCTCTGCGCTACTTCATCGCGCTGCAGTCGAGCGGCATCATCGGCACCAGCGTTGCGTTGGGCCATGCTGCCGATCTCGATACCGGTCTTGTGCGCCACCTCACCCGCCTCGCGAACGATAGGCTGCAGCTTGTCGACGAAACGATTGACCGCCGCCGCCATGTCGCCGATCTCGTCACGGCTGTGGATAGCGACGCGTTTGGTCAGATCACCCTCGCCTGCGGCCAGATCATCCAGCGCACCGACCAGCAGACGCAGACGATGCACCACGCGCCGCCCCAGTACCGCGGCCAGCACCACCAGCATGACCATGCCGACCAGGGCCAGACACAGCCCGATGCGCCAGCGCAACTGCGCCGCAGCGGCCTGCACCGTGTTGTGGGTATTGGCCTGCATGGTCGCCGCCGCCGATTCCGCCGACTGCAGACGCGCCTGCAGCGCCTTGGCACTTTCGGCCGAGGCGCCTTGCAGGCTCTCGCCCACCAACTGCCCCGCACTGGCAATCAATGCCGCGAAGCGCTTGTCCAGTTCGGCCACCTCGGCCTCTACACCAGTGCGCGAGACAGCCATCAGTACCCGGCCGATCTCTGCGCCATTGGGGTTGATCGAGGCCTCGACATAGATCACCGCCGGGTCTGTCTTGGCCGCATTGAGCACCTTGTCCAAGGCTCGCTCACCGGCGCCCTTGGCCAACAGCGCCTGGTTGATGGGGTTGTCGCGGTTCAAGTAACGGGTCAAGTGCTCGCCCTGGGCGTCGTTGTAGATCACGAACAGCACGTTGGGATTGCGCTGGGCGCGGCGGGCGAACTCGGAAAGCGTCGGTACATCGTTATCCCACATTGCCCGCGGCGCGACCGAGGCCAGCAATTCGGCCATGTCGGTGGCCGATTCCTGCAGGTCCTTATCCAGCGTGGCGCGGATCTGCGCCTGCTCGCCGGTCAGACGTGCCGACAAACCGGCACTCAGGCGCTGGCGAGTATTGCCCGAAAGGCTCTCGAGGCCGGAAGACACTTCCGCGCTCGCGCTTTGCAGCTCGCCCGTCAGCCGCTGGCTGTCCTGAGCCATGCGACGGTCCAGATCCGCTTCCAGCGCGGTGACCGTGCTTCGGGTCAGCGCAATGGCGGCCAGCACCTGCACCAAAAGAGCGATGCCCAGGGCGATGAAGACCGGACGCAGCAAACGGCTGCGCATAAGAGAAAGGACAGCGGACATGTGAATCCCCTTTTTATTGACGCCATTCTGACGATGGCGCCTGATTGAGGACTCACACAGCAAAGGCCGTGCCGAGAAGGTTTGCCTGTTGCTCGAACGACAAAGGGCCCCGAAGGGCCCTTTGCTGTATTGCGCGAACCGCTGTCAGCCGAACGGGTGACGCAGCACGATGGTTTCGTTGCGGTCCGGGCCGGTCGAGATGATGTCGATCGGTGCGCCGATCAACTCCTCGACTCGCTTGATATAGGCACGAGCGTTGGCGGGCAGCTCTTCCAGGGTTTTCGCACCCACGGTCGACTCGCTCCAGCCCGGTACTTCTTCGTACACTGGCTGCAGGCCCACGTAGCTGTCAGCGTCAGTGGGGGCAACGTCCTTGCCCTCCGAATCTTTATAGCCGATGCAGATATTGATGGTTTCCAGACCATCGAGTACGTCCAGCTTGGTCAGGCAGATGCCCGAGATGCTGTTCACATCGATAGCGCGACGCAGGATGACGGCGTCGAACCAGCCACAACGACGAGCCCGGCCGGTGGTCGCGCCAAACTCGTGGCCTTGCTTGGCCAGGTGCGCACCGACTTCGTCGAACAGCTCGGTGGGGAACGGACCCGAACCTACACGGGTGGTGTACGCCTTGGTGATGCCCAGGATGTAGTCCAGGAACATGGGACCAACGCCGGAGCCGGTCGCAACGCCACCCGCGGTGGTGTTGGAACTGGTCACGTACGGGTAGGTACCGTGGTCGATGTCGAGCAACGAACCTTGGGCACCTTCGAACATGATGTCTTTGCCGGCACGACGCAGGTCGTGCAGTTCGGCAGTCACGTCGAGCATCAGCGGCTTGAGCAGCTCGGCGTATTCCTTGCACTCGGCCAGAGTCTTTTCAAACTCGATGGCAGGCTCTTTGTAATAACCCACCAGCATGAAGTTGTGGTAATCCACCAGTTCACGCAGCTTGTCTTCGAAGCGCGGCATGTTGAGCAGGTCGCCCACACGCAGGCCGCGACGAGCAACCTTGTCTTCATACGCCGGGCCGATGCCGCGACCGGTGGTGCCGATCTTGAGCTCGCCACGGGCCTTTTCACGGGCTTGATCCAGCGCCACGTGGAAAGACAGGATCAGCGGGCAGGACGGGCTGATACGCAAGCGCTCGCGCACTGGTACGCCTTTGTCCTCGAGCTTGGTGATCTCGCGCATCAGAGCGTCGGGTGCAACTACCACACCGTTGCCGATCAGGCACTGGACGCCCTCGCGCAGCACGCCCGAAGGGATCAGGTGCAGGACGGTTTTCTCGCCGTCGATGACCAGCGTGTGACCGGCGTTGTGGCCGCCTTGATAGCGCACCACCGCAGCAGCATGTTCGGTCAGCAGATCAACGATCTTGCCTTTGCCCTCATCACCCCATTGGGTGCCCAGGACTACGACATTCTTACCCATAACACTTGTCCTCATTCGCGCAAACTTGGTGCCGGCAGCGGCCGGCAGGAAAACTCAAGAGGCCAGTGGCAGCACTTGCCATTGCCCGTTCTGCTGAATCAATTGACAGTCGCAATCTGCCTCGCCGGCAGCCTCGATCGTCTGTCCCGGCAATGCCTGGACCACGCGGCGACCCTCGCGGCGCAGCTGGCAGACTGCCTGCCACAAGGCCGCATCGGTGCTGTCAGGCATCCAGACGCCACCGACGGGCAGTTCGATCCGGGCCCGACCCAGCGTCACCAGGGACTTGAGGTCCGTGGAGAAACCGGTTGCCGGGCGGGCACGGCCGAAGTCCGCACCAATGTCATCGTAGCGGCCGCCCTGGGCGATGGACTGGCCCATGCCTGGAACGAACACGGCGAACACAACGCCGGTGTGATAGTGATAACCGCGCAACTCGCCCAAGTCGAAGTACAGCGGCAATTGTGGAAAACGCAACGACAGCCGCTCGGCAATCGCCAGCAGGTCGTCCAGTGCGGTCATCACCGGCGCCGGTGCGTTGGCCAGGCGTACCTTGGCCTGAGCCAGCACTTCGCGACCGCCACACAGGCCAACCAGGGCACGCAGCATCTCGGCGATGTCCGCTTGCAGCCCTTCGGTGAGGACGATCACTTCGTCGATGGCCTTGCGCTGCAGGGCATCGAACAACTGCTGCTCGACATCGCCCGACAGCCCGGCCGCGCGGGCCAGGCCGCGGTAGATACCGACATGCCCCAGATCCATGTGCACGTCTGGCACATCGGCCATTTCCAGCATGGTCAGCATCAGGCTGATGACTTCCACGTCGCTGCTCGGACTGGCATCGCCATACAGCTCGGCGCCCAGCTGGATCGGGCTGCGCGAACTGGACAGTGCCCGCGGCTGTGCATGCAGCACACTGCCGGCATAGCACAGGCGGTTCGGCCCTTCACGGCGCAAGGTGTGCGCATCGATGCGCGCCACCTGCGGCGTGATGTCGGCACGAAAGCCCATTTGCCGACCCGATTGCGGGTCGATCACCTTGAAGGTGCGCAGGTCCAGGTCCTGCCCGGCACCGGTCAGCAGCGACTCGAGGTATTCGATGTGCGGCGTTACGACGAACTCGTAACCCCAGCTCTGGAACAGGTCCAACACCTGACGCCGCGCGACTTCGATTCGCGCAGCCTCGGGCGGCAGTACTTCTTCGATGCCATCTGGCAGCAGCCAGCGGTCTACCGTTGCCATTACGCCTTTCCCCTATGATCCGGGCGGCCTGCCGTCGGGCTAGCCTTGAGTGAAGCAGAAATCGCCCACCGCAAGCAGGTCGCGGGGCAATGTCCTCATGAACCGGGCCTATGAATCGGCCAATCTAACTTGCAGACGCAAAAAAGCCGGGAATTTCCCGGCTGCCGCATCATACACACGTTTCGCCGATCGTTCACCCCGCCGAACGGTTAAACCGCTCGACGGGGAAAGCCGATCAGGGCTTGTACTTCTCCATGAAGCGGAAGAAATCGCTCTTGGAGTCCAGCACCATCACGTCGCTCTTGTTGGCGAAGCTCTGGCGGTACGCCTGCAGGCTGCGGAAGAAGGAATAGAATTCCTGATCCTGACCATAGGCCTGGGCGTAGATGGACGCTGCCTGCGCATCGCCGTCACCACGCGCTTCCTCGGACTCGCGATAGGCTTCGGCCAACAGCACACGACGCTGGCGATCGGCGTCGGCACGGATGCCTTCCGCTAACTCGTTACCCTTGGCACGGTGCTCGCGCGCCTCGCGCTCACGCTCGGTGCTCATGCGCTCGAACACGCTGCGGTTGACTTCCTTGGGCAGGTCGATGGCCTTGACGCGCACGTCGATGACCTCGATACCCAGCTCCTTGTCTGCCATGCGGTTGAGCGACGTGGTGATGTCGGACATCAACGCGTCACGCTCGCCCGACACCACTTCATGCAGGGTGCGCTTGCCGAACTGGTCACGCAGACCCGATTCGAGACGTCGCGACAGACGCTCGTCGGCGATCTGCTTCATGCCGGAAGTAGCGGTGTAGTAGCGCTCGGCATCCTTCACACGCCACTTGGCATAGGCATCGACCATCACCGCTTTCTTCTCCAGGGTCAGGAACCGCTGGGTCGGGGCGTCGAGGGTCATCAGCCGCGCATCGAACTTGCGCACCTGGTTGACGTACGGCAGCTTCACATGCAGGCCGGGCTGGACATCGGCCTGGACCACGCGACCGAATTGCAGGAGGACCGCACGTTCGGTTTGCGCAACGATGTAGAAGCAGTTCCATGCTGCCACCGCCAGAACGACGGTGACGACAAGGGCGATCACAGATTTATTGCCCATCAGCGACTCTCCCTTGAACGCATTTCACGCTGTTGCTGCTGCAGGTCGGCCGCAGCGCGTGCGCCGGCGGCGTCGCTGGCCGAGGCCGGCGTGCTGGCGGCAGGCGTGCTGCCGTTGTTGCGGTCGCCACCGACCATCTTGTCCAGCGGCAGGTAGATCAGGTTGTTCTGACCTTCCTTGCTGGCCACCAGCACCTTGCTGGTGTTGCTGTACACGTCCTGCATGGTTTCCAGGTACAGGCGCTGACGGGTCACGTCGGGTGCCTTGCGGTACTCGGTGACCAGCTTGGTGAAGCGGTCGGCCTCACCCTTGGCGCGCGATACGACTTCGTCGCGGTAGCCGTTGGCATCTTCGATGATGCGCTGGGCCTGCCCGCGAGCCTCGGGAATCACGCCGTTGGCATAGCCTTCGGCCTGGTTGCGCGAGCGCTGCTCGTCTTCCCGGGCGCGGATCACGTCGTCGAAGGCTTCCTGCACTTCACGCGGCGCTGCCGCGCTCTGCACGTTGACCTGGGTCACGGTGATACCGGTCTGGTAGGTGTCGAGGAAACGCTGCAGGCGCTCCTTGATCTCGCCGGCCATCTGCTCGCGACCTTCGGTCAGCACCTGGTCCATGGCGGTGGAACCCACCACGTGGCGAAGCGCACTGTCGGTAGCATGCTGCAGGCTGATTTCGGGCTGGTCGACGCGCAGGACGAAGTCCTGCAGGTTGGTGATCTTGTACTGCACGGTCAGCGGCACTTCGACGATGTTCTCGTCTTCGGTGAGCATCTGCCCCTG
This sequence comes from Pseudomonas sp. CFBP 13727, assembly GCF_014841915.1. NCBI lineage: Bacteria > Pseudomonadati > Pseudomonadota > Gammaproteobacteria > Pseudomonadales > Pseudomonadaceae > Pseudomonas > Pseudomonas sp. CFBP 13727. The sequence goes on along the minus strand of NZ_JACYUT010000004.1, from coordinate 379,226 downwards.
CTTGGTATACGAACGCTCGCGCGTGACGTTTTCCAGGTACTTGCGGTCGATCGGCGGGAAATAGATGTTCAGGCCCGGACCTACCGTTTCGTAATACTTGCCGAAGCGCAGCACCACGGCCTGCTCCTGCTCGTCGACCACATACACCGCGCTGTACAGCCAGATCGCGCCAAGCACGGCAAGGCCGATGCCCAACAGGCCGAGACCACCGCCCTTGGACGTGCCTCCACCGTCGCCACCGCCACCTGTGCGTTTCTTTCCACCGCCGAACAACCCGTTCAGGCTGTCCTGCAGCTTGCGGAAGGCCTCGTCGAGATCCGGTGGCCCCTTGCGGTCGCCTCCACGGCGTTTACCACCCCAAGGATCTTGATTGTTCGAGTTGCCACCCGGCTCATTCCAAGCCATAGCGCTCTCCATCTGATAAAGCAAAGACGCACCCACGGCGCGCCGACCAATGCTACAGAATGCCCGACATGACAGCACAGCTGCCACACGAGGCTTTTATTGCAAAGTGTGTTGCTCGATGAATTCAGCGGGCTCCATGCCTTCGCGACTGACCAGGCGATTGAGCTCCGCACGCGGCAGGCGTATTGCCAGCAGACTGCCACCTTGCTCATCATGCGCTTCGCTTTGCACCGCGCCCAGCGAAAACAGCTGGGCGCGCAGGCGGCCCAGTGTCTGGCCCAGCTGCAGCGTGCCGACGAACAGGTCTTCGCCGAGCAGCTCGGCAACCGCCTGCTTGACCAGCTCGAGACCGCGCCCGTCGCGCGCCGACACCCATACCCTGACCGGCTTGCCGTCGGCATCGCGCTGTATCTGCGGCTCGACGTTCTCGAGCAGGTCGAGTTTGTTATACACCTCGAGGATCGGCAACCCTTGCGCGCCGATCTCGGTGAGCACGGCCATGACCTGTTCGATCTGCGCCATGCGCTCGGGCTCATGGGCATCGATCACGTGCAGCAGCAGGTCGGAGTTGCTCGATTCCTCGAGGGTGGCGCGAAACGCTTCGACCAGCTTGTGCGGCAGGTGACGAATGAAACCCACCGTGTCGGCCAGGATCACCGGCCCCAGGTCGTTCAACTCGAGTCGGCGCAGGGTCGGATCGAGCGTGGCGAACAGTTGGTCGGCCGCGTACACCTCGGACTGCGTGACGGCGTTGAACAAGGTCGACTTGCCGGCGTTGGTGTAGCCCACCAGGGACACCGACGGAATGTCGGCTCGCCGGCGGCCGCGACGCGCCTGCTCGCGCTGGCTGCGAACCTTTTCCAGGCGCTGCTTGATCTGCCGCAGGCGTACCCGCAGCAGACGCCGGTCGGTTTCCAGCTGGGTTTCACCAGGGCCGCGCAGGCCGATACCACCGCCCTGGCGCTCGAGGTGAGTCCAGCCGCGAACCAGCCGCGTGCTCATGTGCTCGAGCTGGGCCAGTTCGACCTGCAGCTTGCCTTCATGGGTACGGGCGCGTTGCGCGAAGATATCCAGGATCAGACCGGTACGGTCCAGCACGCGGCACTCGAAGACTTTCTCGAGGTTGCGCTCCTGGCTGGGTGTGAGGGTGTGATTGAAGATCACCAGATCTGCGTGCTCGGCCTTGACCTGGTCACGCAGCTCCTCGACCTTGCCGCTGCCGATCAGAAATTTGGCACTGGGCCGATGACGGGCGACATTGACGAATGCGACAGTTTCGGCGCCGGCCGAGATGGCCAGCTCCTGAAACTCCTGCGGGTCTTCGCGCGCCTCAGGGTCCTGACCATCCAGATGAACGAGGATCGCTCGCTCACCACCACCGTGGCGCTCAAAGAACAAGGCAGACTCCTATCAAGCGTTACCTGGGTCGGTGTCGCCCTGCTCGGATTCGGTCGCACTTGGCAGACGAATCGGACGCACCGGTACAACCGTGGAAATAGCGTGTTTGTAGACCATCTGGCTGACCGTGTTCTTCAGCAAAATGACGAACTGGTCGAACGATTCGATCTGGCCCTGCAACTTGATACCGTTCACCAGATAGATCGAGACGCCGACCTTCTCTTTACGCAAGGTGTTCAAGTAAGGGTCTTGTAGCGAATGCCCTTTTGACATGTGCCGCACTCCTTTAAGGATCAATAGTGGAAAAGCTTTGAAAAGATGAAGGCTCTGACCGTCAGACCCAAGGATAGACGGCAATTGCGGGACTCAGCTCAATATGGAGGCCGAACCCAGGTATTTCAAGGTGCGAGGCAGATTGTCGATGGCCAGGCTGTCGAGCCAGTGCAGATCGGCCCAACTGCGCAACCAGGTAAACTGTCGCTTGGCCAATTGGCGCGTGGCGATGATGCCGCGTTCGCGCATCTGCACCTCGGTCAGCTGGCCATCCAGATGATCCCAGACTTGCCGATAGCCCACCGCTCGTATAGACGCAAGCCCAGCATGCAAGTCACTTCGAGCACGCAAGGCAGTGACCTCGTCGACGAAGCCTTGTTCCAGCATTTGTCCGAAACGCACGGCAATTCGCTCATGCAGCACCGAGCGATCGGCGGGTGCGATTGCCAAGTGGGCCACAGTATAGGGCAATTGCCCGCTTGCCAATGCGCCTGCCTCGGTACTTTGCGCAGATTGTTGCGCGCGCAGCTCGGTCATGCTCGAACCACTCACGCGGTAGACCTCCAGCGCTCGGATCAGCCGTTGCGGATCATTGGGATGAATGCGCGCGGCAGAGACCGGATCGACCGCCGCAAGCTGGTCATGCAGTGCCTGCCAGCCGTGCAGCGCGGCCTGCGCCTCGAGATCGGCGCGCACCTGGGCATCGGCGCCCGGCATGTCCGCCAACCCCTCGAGCAAAGCCTTGAAATACAGCATGGTGCCGCCAACCAGCAGCGGGATGTTGCCCCGCGCGGTGATCTGCGCCATGGCCTGCAACGCATCGCGGCGAAAGTCGGCGGCGCTGTAGCTTTGCGCCGGATCGAGGATGTCGATCAGTGCGTGCGGATGGGCGTCGAGCACCGCCCGCGACGGCTTGGCGGTGCCGATGTCCATGCCGCGGTAGACCAGGGCCGAGTCGACGCTGATCAGCTCGCACGGCAGCACCTTGCTCAGCTCGATGGCCAGGTCGGTCTTGCCCGCGGCCGTGGGCCCCATGAGGAAGATCGCCGGAGGTAGGCCACTCATGTTCAACGCCCGCGCAGGAAGAGTTTGTCCAGGTCGTCCAGTCCCATCTGGGTCCAGGTCGGTCGACCATGGTTGCACTGGCCACTGCGCTCGGTGTTTTCCATATCGCGCAGCAGGCCGTTCATTTCCGGAATGGCCAGGCGCCGGTTGGCACGAATGGCACCGTGGCAGGCCATGGTGCCCAGCAATTCGTTCAAGTGGGCCTGGATACGGTCGCTGGTGCCGTACTCCATCAGGTCGGCCAGGACATCGCCGACCAGGCGATTGGCCTCGGCCTGCTTGAGCAGGGCTGGAATCTGGCGTATGGCCAGGGTTTCCGGGCCCAGGCGCTGCAGCTCGAAGCCCAGCCGCTGGAACCACGCCGCGTGCTCCTCGGCACAGTCGGCCTCGCGTTGGCTCATGGCCAGCGATTCGGGCACCAGCAAGGGCTGCCCGCTCAGACCTTCGCTGGCCATGGCGATCTTCAGGCGCTCGTACATGATGCGCTCGTGCGCCGCATGCATGTCCACCAGAACCAGCCCCTGGGCGTTTTCGGCCAGGATATAGATACCCTTGAGCTGTGCCAGCGCGTAGCCCAGCGGGGGGATGTCGCCCTGGCTTGGTGGCAGACTGGGAATCGGCGCGGTGCTGCTGCCGGCGGTAGGCAGCGGTGCGAAGAACTCCCGGTAGGCGCTCTGCGCCTCGGCCACCGGCAGGGCAGCGGTCGGCCGTGGCGTGTATGAATAACCGCCGCTGTAACCCCCACTTGACTGCGGCTGGGCCATCGGTGAGTGCAGCAGGTTGGCCGCCAGGCCCATTTCACCCTGAGGGCCGAACTCGCCTGCCTGGGCCCCGCTCGGCCGCAACGGCTGGGCCTGCGCCGGCGCGCTCGCCAACTGGTCTTCCGGGCGAACATCGGCCAGCGCCCGGTGCAGTGTGCCGTAGAGAAAGTCGTGCACCATGCGCCCGTCGCGAAAGCGCACTTCATGCTTGGTCGGGTGTACGTTGACGTCGACCACCGCTGGGTCCACTTCCAGAAACAGGACGAAGGTCGGATGACGGCCGTTGAACAGCACGTCGCGATAAGCCTGGCGTACCGCGTGGGCCACCAGCTTGTCGCGCACCGCTCGGCCGTTGACGAAGAAGTATTGAAGGTCGGCCTGGCTGCGCGAAAACGTCGGCAAGCCTACCCAGCCCCACAGCCGCAGGCCGTTGCGCTCGACTTCTATAGGCATCGCCTGTTCAAGGAACGCCGGCCCGCAGACCGCAGCGACCCGCCGTGCACGGGCGGTTTCGTCATGGGCCTCATGCAAGCCGAGGATGCTCTTGCCGTTGTGCCGCAGGTGGAAGCCTACGTCGAAGCGCGCCAGCGCCAGGCGCTTGATGACTTCCTGCAGGTGGTCGAACTCGGTTTTTTCGGTCTTGAGAAACTTGCGCCGCGCCGGCGTATTGAAGAACAGGTCGCGCACCTCTACCGAGGTCCCCACTGGGTGCGCCGCAGGCTGCACGCGGGCGTCCATGTCGCGGCCTTCGGTTTCTACCTGCCAGGCCTGATCGGCCGCCGCGGTGCGCGAGGTCAGGGTGAGCCGCGCCACCGAACTGATCGAGGCCAGCGCTTCGCCGCGAAAACCCAGGCTCATGACGCGCTCGAGGTCCTGCAGGTCGCGGATCTTGCTGGTGGCATGGCGCGCCAGGGCCAGCGGCAGGTCGTCGGCCGAGATGCCGCTGCCGTCGTCGCGCACGCGCAGCAGCTTGACGCCACCCTGCTCGACCTCGATGTCGATGCGCCGGGCGCCGGAGTCCAGGCTGTTTTCCAGCAGCTCCTTGATCACCGAAGCCGGTCGTTCGACCACCTCGCCAGCCGCGATCTGGTTGGCGAGCCGCGGACTGAGCAGCTCGATACGCGCCGATTCAACCATTACTGGGACGCCAGGGCAGTACTGGGAATGGTGACTTCCTGACCTATCTTCAATTCATCGGTTTTCAAGTCATTGGCGCTGCGCAAGGTGGCGATGCCCAGGTCGTAGCGCGCCGCCAGCATGGCCAGGGTTTCGCCGGGACGCACTACGTGAGTGCTGGGGCCGCGGGCAATCTTGCCGGTGTCGCGCAACCAGGCCATGTAGGTACCTGGCGGCGGGTTCTGCTGGAAGAACTGCTTCACGCCGGTACGGATGGAGCGCGCCAGCGCCTGCTGGTGACCCGAGCTTTGCAGTTTGTTGGCTTCGTTGGAGTTGGAGATGAACCCGGTCTCCACGAGGATCGAAGGGATGTCCGGCGATTTCAACACCATGAACCCGGCCTGCTCGACCCGACGCTTGTGCAGCGGTGTCACCTGGCCAATGTTGCTCAACACTTTCTGGCCCACATTGAGGCTGGAAGTCAGCGAAGCGGTCATCGACAGATCCAGCAACACGCCGGCCAGCATGCGGTCCTTGTCATCCAGGCTGACGTTACCGGCGCCACCGATCAAGTCCGAACGGTTCTCGGTATCGGCCAGCCAGCGTGCGGTTTCCGACGTGGCGCCGCGCTCGGACAGGGCGAATACCGAGGCGCCGAAAGCCGCCGAGGAGGGCGCGGCATCGGCGTGAATGGACACGAACAGGTCAGCGCCCTTCTTGCGGGCGATTTCGGTACGCCCGCGCAGCGGAATGAAGTAGTCGCCGGTGCGCGTCAGCTCGGCGCGAAAACCTTGTTCGGCGTTGATCTGGCGTTGCAATTCCTTGGCAATCTGCAACACCACGTCTTTTTCATGCTGCCCGCGCGGCCCCGAGGCGCCTGGGTCTTCGCCGCCGTGGCCGGCATCAATGGCAATGACGATATCGCGCTTGCCGTTAGGCACCGGGGTCAGCTTGATGGCCGGACGCGTCGGCGTCACCGGCACCGCCGGGGTGATGGCCACGGCCGGCTGGGGTGGCGTGGGCTCGGCATCGGCCGCGGAGTCGAACAGGTCGACCACCAGGCGGTTGCCATATTGCTGGTTGGGTGCAAGCGTGAAGCTTTTCGGGGTGATGGCCTTTTTCAGGTCCACCACCACGCGCAGATCGGTGGGGGTACGCTGTGCCGAGCGCACGCTGGTGACGGGCGAGTCGCCAGGCGCCACGCTCAACGGACCGGCCGCAGTGGCGCCGTTGATGTCGATGACCAGTCGATCGGGCGACGACAGCGTGAACACGCTGTGCTGGACGGGACCGGTGAGGTCGAAGACCAGCCGGGTATTATCCGGCGCTCGCCACAAGCGCACGCTCTTGACTTGTGTAGCGGCCACGGCATTGACGACAAAACCCGTCAACATCAGACCAACGACCGCGACCAGCGCGCGAATGCGCATACCTAACCCCATCAATTTATTTGGATTTCTGTGCCACAGCGGCACACCAGGACACACCGCGCGGGCCCTGTGGCGATAACTTCAACAGCCTTCCGGCCGCTTGCGGGCTTATGGTAATGGTCAGGTCCGGCTTTGGCAAAAAGCCTGCGCCCTGCTGGGGCCACTCGATCAGGCACAAGGCGTCCTCTTCAAAGTAGTCGCGGATGCCCAAATACTCCAATTCCTCTGGATCAACAAGACGATAGAGGTCGAAGTGAAAGGCTTTTATAACTCCGATCTCGTAGGGTTCGACCAGAGTGAAGGTCGGGCTCTTGACCGCTCCGACGTGGCCCAGGCCGCGGATCAGGCCTCGGGAAAAGGTGGTCTTGCCGGCGCCCAGATCACCCTCCAGGAAGATCAATCCGTGGCCTTGGGTCACCTCTGCCATGCGCGCACCGAATGCAAGCATGGCCGCCTCGCCTTCCAGGTAGATTTCTACTTCAGACACGGATAATGCTCCTCGAGCAACTGACGAATGGCAGGTATCAGGTCGCTGGCCGCCAGACCACGACCGAGCTTGCCCAGCCGCTCTCCGGCGCCGGCATGCAGCCACACACCCAGGCAGGCCGCATCGAAGCCATCCAGGCCTTGGGCACGCAGGGCGCCGACCAGCCCGGCGAGCACGTCGCCCAGGCCTCCGGTGGCCATGGCGGGATGACCCTGATCGCAGATCGCCAGGCGCCCATCGGGCGCAGCGATCAGACTGCCCGCCCCTTTGAGCACGCACACTGCCGAATACTGACGCGCCAGGCGCAGGGCCGCCGCGGGGCGATCGGCCTGCACCTGCGCGGTGGAAATACCCAGCAGCCTGGCCGCTTCCCCTGGGTGCGGGGTCAGCACGGCATCGGCCGGCAGCGCGACGGCGCCCTGCGCCAACTGATTCAGTGCATCGGCGTCCCACACCTGTGGCTTGTCCTGGCTGGCCGCCACCGACAGCAAGCTTCGGCCCCAGCTGGCCTGCCCCAGCCCGGGCCCGACCACCAGCACCGTGGCCGCTTCGGCCAGCGCCAGCAGCTGGTTGGCCGAAGCGATATCGGCAACCATCACTTCCGGCATGCGCGCCAGCGCCGGCGCCACGTGCTCGCCGCGGGTAGCCAGCGTTACCATGCCGGCCCCGCTGCGCAGGGCACTTTGCGCGCTGAGCAAGGCCGCACCGCCGGTGCCATGGTCGCCACCGATCACCAGTACACGGCCGTACATGCCCTTGTGCGCATCCATCGGCCGCGCGGCCAGAACCGGCAAGGTGGTGGGGTCGAGCTGCACAGCGGCCGAAGGCTGGCGCTGCCCCGCGTCGGGAATTTGCGTGTCTGGCGGCATGCTTGAACCTTTACTGTCGATGTCTGGCAGAATTATACCCACCTCCGCACAGGTTTCCTCGCTCGCATGTCTGCTCCCACCATCGACCTTCCCGCCCTGGCGCTCTCCATCAAGCAATGGGGACGCGAACTGGGTTTCCAGCAAGTCGGCATCGCAGGCCTGGACCTGGGCGAGCATGAACAGCACCTGCAGCGCTGGCTCGATGCTGGCTATCACGGCGAAATGGACTACATGGCTGCCCATGGCAGCAAGCGCTCACACCCCGAGCAGCTGGTGCCAGGCACCTTGCGGGTCGTTTCGCTGCGCATGGACTACCTTCCCGGCGACACCCAGATGGCGCAACGCCTGGCGCAGCCTGAAAAAGCCTATGTGTCGCGCTATGCCTTGGGCCGCGACTACCACAAGCTGATCCGCAAACGTGTGCAGCACCTGGCCGAACGCATCCAGCAGGACATCGGCCCGTTTGGCTTTCGCGCCTTCGTCGACAGCGCGCCGGTGCTGGAAAAAGCCATTGCCCAGGAAGCCGGACTGGGCTGGATCGGCAAGAACACCCTGGTACTCAACCGCAAGGCCGGCAGCTACTTCTTCCTCGCCGAACTGTTCGTCGACCTGCCGTTGCCGGTCGACGAGCCCCACGCCAGCGAGCACTGCGGGCGCTGCACGGCCTGCCTGGACATCTGCCCTACCGCCGCCTTCGTCGGGCCCTACGTGCTGGATGCTCGTCGCTGCATTTCCTATCTGACCATCGAGCTCAAGGGCCCCATTCCCACCGAGCTGCGTCCGCTGATCGGCAACCGTGTGTTCGGTTGCGACGACTGCCAGATCGTTTGCCCATGGAACCGCTTCGCCCGCCCTTCGGGCGAAGGCGATTTCCAGCCGCGGCATCAACTGGACAATGCCGAACTGGCGCAGCTGTTTTTGTGGGATGAAGACCGGTTTCTGAGCAGCACCGAAGGCTCGCCCCTGCGCCGCGCCGGTTACGAGCGCTTTCTGCGCAACCTGGCGGTTGGGCTGGGCAACGCACCGTCGAGCATCCCGGTGCTCGAAGCCTTGAAGGCACGCCGCGAACACCCCAGCGAACTGGTCCGTGAACACGTCGAATGGGCCCTGGCGGCCCACGCTCAACGATCGTCGTAGACGAACTTGGGCATTTCCCAATGGAATCGAATAGCCAGCAGACGCAGGAGAAAGCCGCCGCACAGGGTGATGGACAGCGCCTGAATCGGCACCAGCTCCAGGTAGGTGCAACCCAGAAAGCACCACGCCGCAGCGAATGAGACGCTGGCATACAGCTCGCGGCGGAACACCAGGGGAATGTCGTTGCAGAGGATATCGCGCAGGATGCCGCCGAAGACCCCGGTGATCATGCCGCTGATGGACGCCACCAGATAATCGTGGCCCAGCTCCAGCGCGGTCATGGTACCGATCAGGGTAAACGCCACCAGCCCCAGCGCATCGAGCACCAGAAACAGCGAACGCAGGCGGCGCATGAGTGGCGCGATGAAAATCGTCACCAGCGCCGCCACGCTGGTGAGCACCAGGTATTCGGGATGCTTGACCCACGTCAGCGGATAGTTGCCGAGCAACACGTCGCGCATCGACCCACCGCCCAATGCAGTCACACAGGCAATCAGCACCACGCCGAACCAGTCCATACCGCGCCGCCCTGCGGACAAGGCACCGGTCATGGCTTCAGCGGTGATGGCGATGAGGTAGAGGGTCAGCAGCATGGGAACCTGGAGCCAAAAGACGAGCAGTGTGATGGGCGCGGTATCGACTGCAACATGGGCGCCGCGATGATCCCTCATGATACCGGGCACGCACTGGCGTTGTCCGCTTCACGGGGTCCGGAGACACAGCGTGAGTTCATCGCCCACAGGATAGCTGCAACACGCCAATGCGTACCCAGCCGCGCACTCCTGTACGCCCAGTGCAAAATCGGCCTCGCTGCGACATTCCCCTTTCAGGACTTTGATCTTGCACGCACCACAAATTCCAGCACGACACTGACTGCGCACTTTCAGGCCCTGGGATTCCAACTGCGCAAGCAGGGTCAGCGAATGAACCGCTTCGAACTCGACCCCCGACGCGGGGATCTTCAAACGCACCGTTCCAGTGTCGGCCTGCTTGGCGGGCAACGGCGAATCGGCCGAGCTGAATGCTTCGATAAAGTACTGGGCCCCACCATGCCGAACCTGCATGGCCCGGTGTATTTCTACAGCGAATGCCTGGCTTCCGCAGATCACGATGCCTTGCGACGCCTCCAGGGCGTCCAGTACCCCCTGGTTTGGACGCCCCCTCCACAAGCAGCCGTTGTCTTGGTACAACGACTGCCGGGTGACATGGATGCGCAAAGTGAACCAGCGTTCGGCAAGCTCCAGGGTCATCAACTCGGCGAAGCATGGCACGGCTTCCAGAGAGGGCGTGCACAACAGCAATGTGATCCGTGGCACTCGGCGGCCTTGCCGTGCCCATTGCCTGAATTCGCGTATCAATGCCCAAGGCAAGGTAAACCCGATACCACCAGCCAACAGCGCCACGCTATCCAAACCAGAAAGTTGTTGCGCCGTGATATCTCCTGCAACGCCCACACAGCGCACCAGGGCGCCGACCATCAGATGATTGAACATCGTCTCTGACAACCCTTTGGAAGGCACGCGCTGGACGATGATCTCAACCTGCCAGCGCGTGGGGCAGGCCACTATCGAATAGCAGGCCGTGCGAACTTGACCGGTAGCACCTGCGTATTCAAGTATCAGGTAACGGCCTGGGACATATTCTTCTTCACGCTGTTCATCGAGCACCGTGAAGACAAATCTCCTCGCGTTCTCGGCAACGTCGCATGCCACATCACACCGTAGAAAACCTGGCCCAACTGGCTCTACTGCAGATGAATTGTTCTTAGCCGAAAGCACCATCTATTCCAGACCTATACGTGCAAGGAGACTGGAAACCGACTCGGTGTAGACCTCTACTTCGCTTGATCGAGAACACTCCAGAAGCATTGCCTCATACCCCTGGAATCCCGCTAGAGAAAGCGCCCGAGCCCACGCACCCAGTTCGTTATCGGCAAACATCTCTACCGTCCTGGCAATCACAGCCTGCAAGTACGTTCGTTCGCCAACACTTAGCGTGTGGACGATATCGCACGCTACAAAACTGAAAACACTTGAATGGCTCCACTCATCCACTGCGTGAGTACGAGTCACCTCATGGCACACCTGCTGGATGGAGTCATCCTCGGACAAGGTTTTCAGGTAGTCAGTGATCAAGGTTTCACTGGCACAGGCAATACCGAATCGAGTGAGCCGCCGCTGCCACTCAGCCTTACATGTGGACAATATCTGGTCCCGCCAGCGGATGAGATTGAAGTCGCTGAAATCGAGGTAGGGCAGCTTGCGGTTCAGATAGATGTAATTGCATGCCGTGACTGACATTTTGGTATGGAGCGCTTCGTCAAGCAGCGCCTCAGACATCACTCGCTGCAGGATGTCGCGGTTGCGAGACTCAACAGGTGGCCTTTTGATGATGTCCTCGCAGGCAGGTGTCACAATGTCGCATTCGATATAAATGGTTTTGAGGTTATAGATAATCCAGCCATAGGACAGACATCTGGATTTCATTTCAGCCGTAGCTGCCTGCCAGGCTGGATGACTTCGAAACGGAACCAGCGACTCGCTAAAGTCCAACCTGCCGTGTTCGAAGAGCAATTCGCTGTACGGGGTCGCATCATTATTGACTGCTGCCCGTACGTTCCACAAAGAAGACAACTTCTCCAGCATGTTCCTGACGCCATCATGGCTTTCCGGACCAACTTCCATATTCACGTGCTGTGTACCTCTTTACCTGTGATGTTCAACCAATTGCGCCATTGATGGCATTCAAGTCTTTGCAAACATGCCCTGCGCATACAGCAACCGAATCCCGTCAGGCGTGGATTCCAACAACCGGCGCTCACCCGTTTTGCGTTGTATGTCGAGGGTGTAGCCCTCGCCTTCGGGGAAGCGGCGGACCACATCCGCCAATGCATGCTCGGCAGCGGCATGCTCTATATCGAACTGGCACCAGTCCGCCCGGTGCAATTGAACGATGACGCGAAAGTGCTGCATGGTTTCTACTCTCCTGAAAGGGGACCCAGCACTCGGCTGGCCCAGTTCTCGATCTGCCCCGTTGTCAGGCGCCGCTCCACGAGTGAGCGCCAGGATGGTACGAGCGGCAGTTGCGCAAGTTGGCTCAACTCATCGAGGTCCAGCGGCCGTTCGTACAACAGCGCGATGACTCTGCGCAACGGCCATCGAGGGATGGGGCGGCCCTCGAGCACCATTGCGTCGCCTGCTCGCAGGACACCGCCCTCGAGGACCCGGTAATACCAGCCCGTCATTGCACTGGCCTGCATGCGCAAGGCCATATCGCTCACCTCGAAGCGGTCGCTGAGCTTCCAGCAAGGCTGGCGGGTCTGGCTGACTTCGAGGAGCACGTCGCCGCAGCGAAAGATGTCACCCAGGCAAACGGTGTTTTCGTCGAGACCGACAGTCGACAGGTTCTCGCCGAATGCGCCTGGCCGTGCAAGGCGTGGATGCTCGCCGATGAGCTGTGTCCACGCCTGGTAGTGCTCGAACGGGTAGTGGTGAAGGGCTTTGTCGAGGCCTCCATGGATGCGGCGGTCTCCCTGCTCATCGCCTGTTATTCCCAGCGTTCCCACTTCAACCGGTCCGCATACCGACTCCTTGTCGATACCGGTGAAACTGCCTGGGCGCGTAAAACGGCGAGACTTGCCCGCGAGCACGTGCCGCAACTCGATGACGGACCGCGCCCCACTCATCGCAGGCGCGCCAGCCAGTCGATCAGGATCGTACTGGCTGCTTGTACGCCTGCAGAACCCAGGGCCTGAGCCTGGGCGCGCAGTTCGCGGGGGTCGATTCGCTGTTGATGCAGTTCGTTGGCGTGGCCGACCAGCCATGCTTCGAGTGCCTGCGGTGCCACCTCGAGATGAAATTGCAGCGCGAGCACCTGATCGCCCACGCTGAATGCCTGATGGGGGCAGGCCTCGGTGCTGGCTAGCAGCGTGGCCTGCGCTGGAATGTCGAACTGATCGCCGTGCCAGTGCAATACGGGTATTCCGTTCGCCAGGGGCGCCAGTACCGAGGCGCTTCCGGCTGCGGTCAGCGTGACGGGGCCGAAGCCGATTTCCTTATGGTCCATGGCGGCAACGTCGGCGCCCAGGACGCGAGCGATCAGTTGAGCGCCCAGGCAGATGCCCAACAAGGGTTTACCGTTGTCCAGGCGTTGGCGGATGAGCTGGAGTTCGTCCAGCAGGAATGGGTACCGCCCTTCATCGAAAGCGCCAATGGGCCCGCCCAGGATGATCAGCAGGTCTGCCGAGTTCACATCGAGCGACGCCAGCGGGTGCAGAGGCGCCTCTATCGTTTGGATTGCATAGCCTTCGGCTTCCAGCACCGCAGCCAGGCAACCCAGGTCTTCGAACGCGAGGTGACGCAGGACCACTGCTCTTTTCATTTTTGTACCAATACAATAATATGAATGTATGAATACATTATTGACGAATGCATCCACCGCCGTCGAGATCGCCGACGCCATCGAGCGGCAGATCCGCCAGGGTGATTTGCTTCAAAACGCTTCGCTGCCTTCGGTCCGCAACCTGGCCATGCAGCTCGAGGTCAGCCCCAATACCGTCGCGGCGGCCTATGGAAGGCTGCGCGACAGCGGCCTGTTGATCACCGACGGGCGCCGCGGCACGCGCGTCAATGCACCTGGGTCGCAGGTCGCCGAACACGGCTTCGTTATTCCCCAGGGCCTCGACGACATGGCCAGCGGCAATCTGGATGCCGCGCTGTTGCCAGCCGCGGATCACGACTGGCTGCTGCGCAACTTCAAGCAGAATGGTTTCGACCAGTTCGGCGATGATCCACAGCTATCCGGCCTGGCACGCGACTGGCTCGTGAGCCAGCGATTGCCCAGCGAGCACGTGGGCGTATATTGCGGGGCGCTGGACGCTGTGGAGCGAGCACTGCGGGCGCGCTGCCGACCCGGCGCCACGGTGCTGATCGAAGACCCGTGCTGGCCACCGTTGCGCGATCTACTCGCCGGGCTGCAGCTCAAGCCGGTGACCCTGGCGATGGACGACCATGGCGCGCTGCCACCGGCGCCCGAGGTGCTGCGCGGTGCGGCGGCCGTGGTATTGACGCCTCGCGCGCAGAACCCGACCGGCTGTTCGTTCGACGCCCAGCGGTGGCGGCAGTGGTCGCAGGCCATGCAGGACCCGGTGCAGACCCTGTTGGTGATCGACGATCATTGGGGGCCGCTGAGCCAGGCCCCGACCATTGATTTGCAGCCGCTGCCACAGCAATGGGTCTACGTGCTGTCGACCAGCAAGTTTCTGGGCCCTGATCTGCGGGTGTCGATTGCCGGCGCCAGCGCGTCCCTGCACGCCGAGATGCAACGCCAGCAGCGGGTCGGCCCGCGCTGGGTCAGTCTGCTGCTGCAACGGCTGACCGCCCATCTGTGGAGCGCGATGCTGCAAGGGAATCGTTTGGCGGAAGTCGGTGCAGCCTATCGAAGCCGACGACGCTCGCTGGTCGAGGCGCTCGAACTCAACGGTGTGAGGCCGTCCAGTTCGGGTGAAGGCCTGCACCTGTGGCTGCCGGTTGTGGATGAAACCTCGACGGTGCAGGCCTTGGCCGCCGCGGGTTGGGCGGTCCAGGCAGGGAGCCCGTTTCGGTTGCAGAGCGGGCAGGCGGTGCGTGTCAGTGTCGGCAACCTGGCTCATGCCGATATCGCGCGGTTGGCCGGCGACATTGCCAGTGCCATGCAGGCACCGCGGCGTCGGGTGTATTGAGAGAGGTAGGCTTGAGGGGCTCTTCGCGGGCAGAGGGATCGCCGCCCGCTTCGCTCCCGCAGCAGAGGTTTCCGGGCTTCAGAACTTGATGAAATGCTTGCGGTAGTGTTGCAGCTCGGCGATGGATTCGCGGATGTCGTCCAGGGCCAGGTGGGTGCTGCCCTTCTGGAAGCTGTCCTTGACCTCCGGGGCCCAGCGCGCGGCCAGCTCCTTGAGGGTCGAGACATCGAGGTTGCGGTAGTGGAAGTAGTTTTCCAGTTCGCGCATGTGGCGGTAGAGGAAGCGGCGATCCTGGCAGATGCTGTTGCCGCAGATCGGCGACTTGCCCTTGGGCACCCATTGCTCGAGGAAGGCAATGGTCTGCGCCTGCGCATCGGCCATGCTGACGGTGCTCTCGCGCACCCGCTGGGTCAGGCCGGAGCCGCCGTGCTGACGGGTGTTCCACTCGTCCATGCCGGCGAGGATCTCGTCGCTCTGGTGGATGGCGATGACCGGCCCTTCGGCCAGGGTATTGAGGTCGCTGTCGGTGACGATGGTGGCCATTTCGATGATGACATCGTGATCCGGGTCCAGGCCGGTCATTTCCAGGTCGATCCAGATCAGGTTCTGTGGGTTCTGCATGAAAGTCTCCTCGGCGTAGCTGCGCAGTTTAGCCTAGCCGGCCGTGCTAGTATCCCGCCTTCGTCAACACCTGCATTCATTTACACGGAACACACATGGCCAAACGCCAACTGAACCGCCGCCAGAACTGGCGTATCGAAAAAATCCAGGGCGAGCGCGCTGCCCGCGCCGCCAAGCGTGAGTCCCAGGCCCTGGAGACGCTGGAAGGCGGTGACCTGGGCCCCGAGCAGACAGGGCTGGTAATCGCGCACTTCGGTGTTCAGGTGGAAGTCGAGGCGCTGGAAGGCGAACAGACCGGTCAGGTTTGCCGCTGCTACCTGCGCGCCAACCTGCCGGCGCTGGTCACTGGCGACAAGGTGGTCTGGCGCGCCGGCAATCAGGGCATCGGTGTCATCGTTGCCCAACTGCCGCGCAGCACCGAGCTGTGCCGCCCCGACAGCCGCGGGCAGCTCAAGCCGGTCGCGGCCAACGTCGACCTGATTGTCATCGTGTTCGCGCCCATGCCCGAACCCCATGCCAACCTGATCGACCGCTACCTGGTGGCTGCCGAACACGCGGGCATCCATCCCCTGCTGCTGCTGAACAAGGCCGACCTGATCGACGAGCAAAATGCGCCGGCGCTCAACGCGCTGCTGGCGGTGTATCGCCAGCTGGGTTACCCACTGCTCGAGGTCTCGGCTCATCAGGGCGATGGCATGCAGCAGTTGCAGGCACGCCTGGATGGTCACATCAGCGTATTCGTGGGCCAATCCGGCGTAGGCAAGTCCTCGCTGGTCAACAGCCTGCTGCCTGAAGTGCAGGCCCGCGTGGGTGCGCTGTCGGAATGGTCCGGCCAGGGCACGCACACCACCACCACCGCACGGTTGTTCCACTTCCCCGGCGGCGGTGAGCTGATCGACTCCCCCGGTATCCGCGAGTTCGGCCTGGGCCATGTCAGCCGCGCCGACGTCGAAGCCGGCTTCATCGAGTTCGCCGACCTGCTCGGCACCTGTCGCTTCCGCGACTGCAAGCATGACCGCGAACCCGGCTGCGCCTTGCTCGCAGCACTGGACGATGGCCGTGTGCAGCAGCAGCGCATGAACAGCTACCGCTCGATCATCGCCAGCCTGACCCAGGACACCTACTGATCCAGGGTATCTGCCGACCCTGAGGCCGGCTGCGGCCCCAGGGTCTGGACGATGTAGTCCACGAATGCGCGCAGCTTCGGCGAACGGTAGCGCGCCTGTGGATAAAGCAGGTGCATGGGTCTGCCGGGCAACGCGTATCGAGCCAGTACCTGGACCAGCTTGCCTTCCTCGAGATCGCCACGCACCAGCACGTCGGGAAGCATCACCAGGCCCATGCCCGCCAGGGCGGCCTGACGCAGCCCGGCGCTGCTGTTGGTGACCAGACGCCCTCGAACATCGACGCCGATCGAGCCATTGGGCCCCTGCATGGACCACCGCTTTTGCGTGCCGCGCCACTCATCGCCTGGGTTGTACATGAACTGCAGGCACTCGTGGGCAGCCAGCTCTTCGGGGTGGCCAGGCGTGCCATGGCGACGCAGGTAGTCCGGGGACGCACAGATGCTCAGCCGATAGTCGTCCAGGGGACGTGCGATCAAGGTCGAGGGCTCCAGATTACCCAGGCGCAGGGCGGCGTCGTACCGGCCGTCGAGCATGTCCTGTACCTGATCGCCGAGGCTGAGGCTGACGCTGATCTGCGGATAACGCTGAAGAAACCCCGCCAGTGCCGGCGCCAGGCACTCGGCGCCGAAGGTGGGCGGCGCGGTGATCCGTAACAGGCCCTGCGGGGTGCCTTGGGTGTGTTCGGCCCAGCGCTCGGAATCGGCGACCAACCCCAGCACCTCCAGGCAGCGCTGGTAGTAGGCCTGGCCCGCGTCGGTCACCTGCTGACGGCGCGTGGTGCGCAGCAACAGGGTAACGCCCAGACGCCGCTCCAATGCCTGCAGATGGTTGCTGACCATGGTCGTGGACAGGTCGCAGGCGTTGGCGGCTGCCGTCATGGTGCCTAGTTCCACGACTTTCACGTACACCTGCATGGCTTGGAACAGATCCATTATCAACTCCAAGTGAAAAGTGCATCCAGTCTAGCGGCGTTTATCCATATGAGCTTGAAGGGAATACTGCAGATTCATTTCCCGCCGAGAGATTCGCGATGAGCGCCAGCCACTTGATGCCGACCTATCAACCCCTGCCCCTGACGTTCACCCGCGGCCTCGGCACCCGCCTGTGGGACGACAGCGGCCGCGAATACCTGGATGCACTGGCCGGCGTGGCGGTGACCAACGTGGGCCATAGCCATCCCGACGTGGTAGCCGCCATTGCCGAACAAGCCGGGCTGTTGCTGCACACGTCCAACCTGTATGCCATCGACTGGCAGCAACGACTGGGCGCGAAGCTGGCTGAAAAATCCGGCCTGGCCCTGGCGTTTTTCAACAATTCGGGGGCCGAGGCAAACGAGACCGCATTGAAGCTGGCCCGCCTGCATGGCCATGCCCGCGGCATCGCCCGGCCTTTGGTGGTGGTCATGAACAACGCCTTTCACGGGCGCACCCTGGCCACCCTGGCAGCCAGCGACGGTGCGCACTTGAGCGCCGGACTGGGCCAACTGCCGGGGGATTGCGTGAGGATCCCCTTCGCCGACCTCGACGCGCTGGCCAGCGTCACCCAGGCGTTCGGACAGCGCATTGCGGCAGTGCTGCTCGAACCGATTCAGGGCGAAAGCGGTGTACATGTCGCCTCCGCTGCCTACCTGCGCGCCCTGCGTGAGCACTGCGACAACCATGGCTGGTTGCTGATGCTCGATGAGATCCAGAGTGGCATCGGCCGCACCGGCCAGTGGTTCGCCTACCAGCATGCGGACATCCAGCCGGATGTGGTCACGCTGGCGAAGGCCCTGGGCAACGGCATTCCGATCGGCGCCTGCCTGGCCAGCGCGGCAGTGGGCCGCCTGTTCACGCCCGGCAGCCATGGCAGCACGTTCGGCGGCAACCCGCTGGCCTGCCGGGTTGGCTGCACGGTGCTGGACATCATCGAGCGCGAGGGGCTGCTGGACAACGCCGCGCGCCAGGGGCAGGCGCTGCTCGAGCGCTTGCGCAGTGAAGTGGGCGTCTTGCCCGGAGTCAAGGCTGTGCGCGGCGTGGGCCTGATGATCGGCGTGGAGCTGGACCGGCCCTGTCGCGAACTGATGCAGCGGGCGGCGCAAGAGCATGCCCTGCTGATCAACGTGACCCGTGGCACCACCCTGCGCCTGCTGCCGCCCTTGATCCTGAGTGCGGCTGAGGTGGAGCGTATTGCCGATGCCCTGTACGCCTTGGTCCATGCGCCGCAAGGGTTTTGCACAGGTGCCGGCTAGAGGAATTGGCCGTAGGAGAAGTTACTTTCCTAGGTAAGGAATGTCTCTTTTGAATGACATACCTTGCCGCTTAAACGGCATTGAACAATCTTTCAACCTTCAACACTCACGATGAAGGTTTTCCATGCTCGACCTGCCCGTTGCCTGCCTGCGCCCCGTTCGACCGACTGCTGGCGGGAGTCGGCGATGAGCGTGTTCATCGGCTACCAGCATGCCGATCATCCACACGCGCTGCGGGTCCGCAAGCAACTGCGCAGGGCCGGGATCGAGGTGCGCATGGACGTGATGGACTTCGAATCGCTGACCACCCTGCATGTCACCGAGACGATCACCGCGCACATCCGTGACTGCACCCACGTGATCCTGATGATGTCCCACAGCAGCGCCCGGCGTTGGTGGATACCCTTCTCCATCGGCGAGGCGACCTCGTGGGACCGACGCATCTGCGTGTATCGAATGGGTGACCAGGCGCTGCCCGAATACCTGGCCCATTGGCCGACCCTGACGCGCACGCAGCAATTGGACTTCGTCATCGAGGCCTACCACCGCGAGGCGGCCCTGCGCATGCCGGCCAGTCAGCGCGAGACGCCGCTGCAGCTGTGTGCGCGCGATATCCACAGGGGCCTGCGCGAACGCATCGGGCGTGGATTCTAGCTAGGCGGCAAGGCTGGGAAGGCGGTGCGGCCCATCAGGGCGCGGGTTTGCCCAGCTCGACCATCTTCGTCGAGCCGTCCTCGAAGAGGTTCAGCCGCTGGCGCAGCTCGCGCGGCTGCACCGGCGCATCGGGATCACCGATCGACGCGCCAGGAGGACTGGCAGCTGGAGGCGCGCCGGGTGCAGGCGTTTCCAGGGCCGGTTGCTCGCCTTCGATATCGCGCTGGGCCTTCTTGGTCAGCACCACGATATCGATACGGCGATTGATGGAGTTCAGCGGATCCTTGCGGTCGAACAGCGAGGAGGAGCCATAGCCAACCACTCGCGCGATCTGGTCTTCCGGGTAGCTGCCGGCTACCAGCGCGCGGCGCGCGGCATTGGCGCGGTTGGACGACAGCTCCCAATTGCCGAAGCCGCCCGCCGCACTGCCGGCGTAGGGCTTGGCATCGGTGTGACCGCTGACGCTGATCTTGTTCGGCACCGCCTTGATGGTGTCCGCCATGGCCAGCAGGATGTCCTCGAAATAGGGTTTGAGCCGCGCACTGCCCAGGTCGAACATCGGCCGATTCTCGGCGTCGGTTATCTGGATGCGCAAACCGTCCTGAGTGATCTCGAAAAGGATCTGGTCCTTGAATTTCTGCAGCTGGGGGTTTTCGTCGACCTTGTTCTGCAGTTCCTGCAGCAACAATTCGAGGCGTTCCTTTTCAACCTGCTGGGCCACTTGCTCGGCCTGCTCGGCCGCGACCTGAGTCGAGGTCTCGGGCTTGGGCGGCGACACCTCGACGTCCGGATTCAGGGTCTTCTCGGGCGATAGTTGAGGCGAGCCGCCCAGGTCGATGACATAGGGCGTGCCGCTTTCGGAGAAGCCGATAGGGTCCTTGAAGTAGCCAGCGATGGCGATCTTCTGTTCAGGCGTGGCTTCGGACAACAGCCACAATACCAGGAAGAACGCCATCATCGCCGTCGCGAAGTCGGCGAACGCGATCTTCCAGGCGCCGCCGTGATGGCCGCCGCCAAAGCGCTTGACCCGCTTGACGATGATGGGCTGGTTGTTTTCCATGACTCAGCGACCGCGTACGGCTTGTTCGAGTTCGGCGAAGCTGGGCCGGTGCGCCGGGTACAGCACCTTGCGCCCGAACTCCACGGCCAGCGACGGCGGCATGCCCGAGGCCGAAGCCACCAGCGACGCCTTGATGGCCTCGTAGACGTTCAGTTCTTCCTTGGCATCATGGGCCAGGCAGGTCGCCAAGGGCCCGAAGAAACCATAGGCCGCCAGGATACCCAGGAACGTACCGACCAGGGCGGCGCCGACGTGGCCGCCGATCGCTGCCTTGTCGCCATCACCCAGCGAGGCCATGGTCACGACGATACCCAGCACCGCCGCAACGATACCGAAACCGGGCAACGCATCGGCGATACCGGTCACGGCGTGGGACGGGTGCTCGAGCTCTTCCTTCATGCTCAGCAGCTCCATGTCGAACAGGCCTTCGAGTTCGTGCGGCGCCATGTTGCCCGACGACATGATGCGCAGGTAATCGCAGATGAAGGCCATCATCTGCTCGTCCTTGAGAAGGGCTGGGTACTTGGCGAAGATCGGGCTGGCGGCGACGTCCTCAATGTCGGCCTCGATGGACATCATGCCCTCGCGACGGCTCTTGTTGAGGATCTCGAACAGCAGGCTCAGCACTTCCAGATAGAAGGCATGACTGAAGCGCGACTTGAACATCTTCAGCGACTTCTTCAGTACGATCATGGTGGTGCTGCCGGGGTTGGCCTGCAGGAACGCGCCCAGTGCGGCGCCACCGATGATCAGCACCTCGAAGGGCTGCACCAGGGCAGCCAACTGACCATGGGAAAGAACGTATCCGCCGAGCACGCTCGCGAACACGACAATGATGCCGATAATTTTAGCCATGGATAAAAAACACTTCAGAAGTCGGGTTCATGGACGAAAAAGGTGATGTTGAATCTGTTGTTCTCCTTATCGGCAGAACTGCGCCAGACTATAGGCAGCGGTTTTCAAAAGCCAGTTTGGTCCGTTCGTGTAGTCGGCCTGCATTCAGGCATGCATCAGGATAAGCATAGTGTCCAACGCCAAGCCTCAAACCCTAGACACCTGGCTCGCATTGCTCGATGGCGTGCGGCTGCCGATCCCCAGGCTCTACCACGACAAGGTTCGCGCGGCGATCAAGGACCGACGCCGCTCGCTGCGCGACATCGCTGACCTGATGCAGCACAGCCCGGCGCTGGTGCTCAGCGTGATGCGCGAAGCCAACCGGCATGCCAGCAACAGCCTGGCGGAACCGGCGGAAAGCCTCGAAGTGGCCCTGAACCGGCTGGGCCTGTCGCGTGCCGAAGAGTTGCTGATGCGCCTGCCCCCGCTCGACCCGCAGCAGATGCCGCTGACCCTGCGTCAGTTGCAGATGATCAGCCAGCATGCCAGCCAGCAGGCCAATGGCCTGTTCGCGGCACGGCTGGCGCGGCTGTGGCAGGAGATCCACTGGGGCAGCCTGTTGTTCCTGTCGCCGCTCTGGCCACTGGCTGCCACCTACCCCGAACTGCTCGATGAATGGGAGCGCCGGGTCATTGCCGAGGGCGAAACGGCGGCCACGGTCGAGCAGGCGCTGTTCGGCGTACCGCTGCTGGTGCTCTGCGAGGCACTGG
This sequence comes from Pseudomonas sp. CFBP 13727, assembly GCF_014841915.1. Taxonomy (NCBI): domain Bacteria; kingdom Pseudomonadati; phylum Pseudomonadota; class Gammaproteobacteria; order Pseudomonadales; family Pseudomonadaceae; genus Pseudomonas; species Pseudomonas sp. CFBP 13727. The sequence goes on along the minus strand of NZ_JACYUT010000004.1, from coordinate 357,270 downwards.
CGCAGAAATGGCGCTTGCCGGCCTGGGTGCTGCACGGCTATCGCCTGCTGCTGGGGGAACGGCGGGCGCTGGTGCAGGCGCTGCACATCGCCCGCGACAACCAGCACCGCCTGCGTCAGCAACAGCAACTGGACGACGAGCCGGCGCTGCGCCGCTGGCTGAACCAGCCGGCCAATACCATCCTGATGGCCAATGGTCTGGCCCTGGCGGCGCAGCACGGCTGGTTCACCCCCCACCTGCAGCGCTGGCAGTACCTGAGCTGCCTGTACCTGCAAGTGCCGCTGGAGCAGGTGCAGCAACAGGTTCATCAACATGCGGTGCACAGCGCCCGTGTGCACTGGGCTACCGACCTGTGGCACCCGGCGCGCAGCCTGCCGTGGCCGCCGCAGCACACGCCCGCGACGCAGGACAGCGAACCGGCGCCGGCACCCAGCGAAGCGGCACTGGCGGGCTGGCGGCACCTGTGCACGCAGCTGCTGGCCACGCCAACGCCGTTCAACAATGCCTTGCACCTGACCACCTGCGCGCGCGATGCACTGCTGGCATGCGGCATGCAGCGGGTCATGCTGCTGATGGTCGACCGCAGCCATGGCAGCCTGCGCGTGCACCAGAGCGCGGGGCTGCCCAAGGAGGCGGCCGCGCTGAGCCTGGGCATCGAGCACAGCAGCCTGTTGCAGCGGCTGCTCGCCCAACCGACGCAGTTGCGCATGGGCAGCGCCAACAGCGCGCAGCTGCAGGCACTGCTGCCGGCGACCCTGCGCGCGCTGTTCCGCGGTGAACACGTGCTGCTGCGCTCGCTGGGCGTCGAAGGCCGCGTGCACACGTTGCTGGTCGCCGACCAGGGCGGACGCCCGTTTTCCGAGATCAGTGTGCAGGGCTTCGGCAAGACCGCACAGTGCATCGAGCGCGCGCTGGACACCTTTACCAACCGCAGCCGGTAAGGCTTGCGCTACAATCGTCGTTCCGTTTCGTCTGGAGACCCGAATGCCTGACTTCGCTGGCCTGCCCCTGGTGATCGAGCCCGAGGCGCTGAGTACTCGGCTCGATGCCGCCAACCTGATCGTGGTCGACCTGACCAGCGACGCGCGCTACGCATCCGGGCACATCCGCGGGGCGCGTTTCGTCGATCCCAAGCGTACCCAATTGGGTCAGCCGCCTGCACCGGGGCTGTTGCCCGGGCTGGCGTCACTGGAGCAGCTGTTCGGCGAGCTGGGTCACCACCCGCAGGCGACCTACGTGGTCTACGACGACGAGGGCGGCGGCTGGGCCGGACGCTTCATCTGGCTGCTCGACGTGATCGGCCATTCTCGCTATCACTACCTCGATGGCGGCATCCTGGCCTGGGAGGCCGCCGGCCTGCCGCTGAGCCAGGACACGCCAGCCAGCGCTGGCGGCCCGGTGTCGCTGACCCTGCACGACGAGCCCACCGCAACCCGCGAGTACCTGCAAAGCCGCCTGGACGCCAGCGACCTGGCCATCTGGGATGCCCGCGGCCCGCTGGAATACTCGGGCGAAAAAGTACTGGCAGCCAAGGCGGGGCACATTCCCGGTGCAATCAACCTGGAGTGGACTGCGGTCATGGATCCGGCGCGCCAGCTGCGCATTCGCAGCGATGCGGCGCAGATGCTCGACGGCCTGGGCATCACCGCCGACAAGGAAATCATCACTCACTGCCAGACCCATCACCGCTCTGGCTTCACTTATCTCGTGGCCAAGGCGCTGGGCTATCCACGCGTCAAGGGCTATGCCGGTTCCTGGGGCGAATGGGGCAACCACCCCGACACCCCTATCGAAGTTTAAGGACACTCAATGAAAGATCGCTTGTTCATCATCAGTCAGTACCTGCTGCCCCATCACCTGCTCTCGCGCCTGGCCGGGTGCGTTGCCGAGTGCCGCTCGCGCTGGTTCAAGAACGCCTTCACCCGCTGGTTCGCCGAGCGCTACAACGTCGACATGTCGCTGGCCCAGGTCGAGGACCTGAGTGCCTACGAGAACTTCAACGCCTTCTTCACCCGTGCCCTGAAGCCCGATGCGCGTCCGCTGGACCCGACCCCCGGTGCAATACTCTCGCCGGCCGACGGCGCCGTCAGCCAGCTGGGTACCATCGAACACGGTCGCATTTTCCAGGCCAAGGGTCACAGCTTCAGCGTGCTCGAACTGCTGGGCGGCGATCCAGACAACGCCGCTCCTTTCATGGGTGGCAAGTTCGCTACCATCTACCTGTCACCGCGCGACTACCATCGGGTGCACATGCCACTGGCGGGTACCCTGCGCGAAATGATCTATGTGCCGGGGCGCATCTTCTCGGTCAACCAGACCACCGCCGAGAACGTGCCTGAACTGTTCGCGCGCAACGAACGGGTGGTGTGCATCTTCGACACCGAACGCGGGCCGATGGCCATGGTGCTGGTGGGCGCGATGATCGTCGCTTCGATTGAAACCGTCTGGGCGGGCCTGGTGACGCCGCCCAAGCGCGAACTCAAGACCTTTCGCTACGACGAAGCCGCTCGCGCGCCGATCCATCTGCAGAAGGGTGCCGAGATGGGCCGCTTCAAGCTGGGCTCGACCGTGGTCATGCTGTTTGGCCCGGAGCAAGTCAAATGGGCCCATCATCTGGCCAACTTGTCACCGGTGAACATGGGCCAGGGCATCGGGCTGGCGGCCAGCGCGGACGACGTGGCGCCGGCGCCAGCTTCCACCGTGATCTGAACCGCCTGCAGCCTGCGCGGCGCAGCCTCGGCGACATCGAGGCTGCGACCGTTATCCAATGCTGTTAGAGTCCTTGCATACGGCCAAATGAATGGCCTGTCTTTTCTCGTCGTTCAAGCCCTCGAGCGACGACCTGAGTTGAACCAGGAAACGACCGATGTCGCCACGCCCCCATCTGTTGTTGCGCGCACCGACGCCATCGCAGTTGAGCCTGACCTTCTGCGAAGCGACCCCGCGCGACCTCAAGCGCTGGATTGCCAAGCTGCCCAAGGCCAATCTGGGGGAAACCGCCCGGTTGCTGTACCAGGGCCTGGGCGAGCTCAACCAGCTGCTCACGCCCAGCGAAAACCGCCTGCAACTGCTCGAGCTGCTGCGGCCCGAGGTGTCTTTCGTCTGCAAGCATCTGGAACGACACTTCCTCAACCAGTCTATCGTTCTCGACGAGCGCTCGCGTAAGGTCGCCAACCTGTGCCAGGCCCTGCAGAACCATCTGGCCATCGGCTACAAGCAGATCGTACTGCGCATTTCCTCCACTTACTCCAAAGACCGTGCCTCCAAGGATCGCGCCACGCTGCTGGCCACCGCTGCGCAGCGCGCCCTGCACTGCCTGAATGGGCCAGTGATGCGCGCCAGCCTGCTGTACTGCCCTGTGCCCGACGGGGTCTGGCTGGAACTGCACCAGCTGTACCAGGCGGCCCTGGCGCATCAGTTGCAGAACGTCCCGATCAACGATCCGCTGGCCGCGCATGGCACGACCCTGAGCGTGCAGCAAAGCTACACCGCCGCCTTGTTGCTGGGCAGCTCACGCTGCAACCAGATGCGCCAGCAGGCGATCCTGCGCCTGGCCGAGGTGCTCGAGGCATGGAGCCTGCTGGTGCGTGTGCAGCCTGCCACCCTGGCTTCGAGCCTGTTCGCCATGGCGCCCGACGAAGACAGCCCGCCACGCTACAAGACGCTGTATGAAGAGGATCAGCTGCCGCTGCTGGTCGGGCTCGACCCCGCCGATCTGGTCGAGGCGATCAAGACGCACCTGGAAATGCCGGTCGAGCAGCGTGCTCAGTCGCGCCTGATTCCCAGCAATTTCAGCATCGATCTGCTGCAACACGTGGCGGCCGCCTGGGGCGATGTGGCGGAACGCACCTTTACCCGCACCCCCGGTCAGGGCAACCTGACGGTGTGCATCGGCATGAGCGCGCTGCATTACTACATTGGCGGCGAGCGTTCCTTCAGCGAGATCCTCAAGCGCCCGGCCCTTTCCCAGAGCGCGCAGTTCGTGCCGGGCGCCGCCACCCAGTCCTGGAGCAGGCCGAGCGAAACCGATCGGCACGGCGACTACGAAGAAATCCAGTACGACCTGCCGAGCGGCGAAGGCAGCGGCGCAGCCAGCGCGTCCAACAATGACCAGCACTTCCCTACCTACGCTCTGCAGATCGTCAACCACAGCCCCGGTGGCTATTGCCTGGCATGGCCAAGGGAAGTTCCGCCGCAGCTGCAGGCCGGCGAAATGATCGGCATCCAGGACACTCAGGCCCAGGGCTGGAGCGTGGCGGTGGTGCGCTGGATCCGTCAGGTGCGCAGTGGCGGCACGCAGATGGGCATCGAGCTGGTGGCACCGCACGCGCAGCCATGCGGTCTGCAACTGGTGCGCGTCAGCGAGCAGAACAGCCAGTTCCTGCGCGGCCTGTTGCTGCCGGAAATCCGCGCCATCGACATACCCGCCTCCCTGCTGGCCCCACGCATGCCGTTCCTGGAAGGCAACAAGGTGATCATCAACACCCAAGGTGAAGAACGCCCGGCCGGCCTTGGGCAGCGCATGACCGGCACCGGCAGCTTCAACCAGTTCGAATACCACCTGCTGGAAGTGGCCAAACCGGCGCCGGCCGGTGCCGACGATGCTGCACCCGAAGAAGACTTCGATTCGCTGTGGAAAGACCTCTGAGCCAGGCTGCGTTCAGTCGCGGCGGCCCAGCAGGTACAGCACGGCATCCAGCCCCAGCACGCTGATGGCCTGACGCGCCGACTGGCGTACCAGCGGCTTGGCACGGAACGCCACGCCCAGGCCTGCAATCGCCAGCATGGCCAGGTCGTTGGCGCCATCGCCCACGGCGAGGGTCTCGCTCAACTCCACACCCTGTTCACGAGCCAGCTGCTGCAGCAGGTCGGCCTTGCGCTGGGCGTCGACGATCGGCTCGACTGCCACGCCGGTGCATTTGCCTTCGACCACCTGCAGTTCGTTGGCGAACACATGGGTTATGCCCAGGCGCTCCTGCAACTGCCTGGCGAAATACGTGAAGCCACCGGACAGAATGGCCGTCTTCACGCCCATGCGGTTGAGTTCGGCGAACAGGCGCTCGGCCCCTTCACTCAGGCGCAGTTGGGCGCCGATGTCATCGAGGACCGCAACGTCGAGGCCGTCGAGCAGGGCCAGGCGTGCCTTGAAGCTGGCGCGAAAGTCGATTTCGCCGCGCATGGCCTGCTCGGTGATGGCCGCAACACGTTCGCCGATGCCAGCGGCCTTGGCCAGTTCGTCGATCACCTCGGCCTCGATCAGGGTCGAATCCATGTCGAACACCGCCAGGCGTGGCTGTCGGCGCTGAGGGGATTCGGGCTGGTAGACGATGTCCAGACCCAGCGCGGCGCTGAGCTCAAGCACTTGCCCGCGCAATTGCAGCGGCTGCTCCAGCGTGCCGAGCAGGCCCAGCTCGAAACAGGCGTTGCCGCCCGCCGCCGCAGACAGGCGCTCGATGCTCGCCAACGCCAAGCCATGCTCGCTCAGCAGGCTGATAACCTGCTGCAAGGCAGGGTAACCGACCTGGCGCCCCATCACGCTGACCACATGTTCAGCCGGCGTGGCGGACTGGGCGGCGCTGAACGTGGTATCGGCGGCCAGAGCGGCGCGCAAGGCATCGGCGATGCCCGACTGCTCCCGAGCGGTGATGTTGAGCAGGACGATTTCGCGCAAGAGGCACCCCGTTTCATGAAAAAAAACGCATTCTAACCACTTTCAGTGACCATCGGGCACAGGCAGCGCTTTGCCGCTCGGAGGGTGCTCGTTATACTGCGCGCCAACTTCACGGACAAAGAGCCGCGCTCAGTGAACCGGCCTACGCCAGTCAAAACCGACAACTTCTTCCTGCTGATCTTCCGAGCCGTGCGCCACCGTCGAGTGCCCCTGGCTTTGCGCATCGCGTTCACCAACATCGTGCTGGTTGCCATAGCCCTGGTGATCTACGCCTGCGTCATGGGTCTGCAGTTCAAGCAGGCCATGCACGAGCAGGCCGACGCGGTGGGGCAGAGCCTGACCACGCAAACGGCCACGTCCGCTACCGAGTTGCTGGTGTCCAACGACATTCTCAGCCTCAACGTGCTGCTCAACAACCTGGTGAAGAACCCGCTGGTCGCCCACGCGGCGATCTTCAGCCCGGACAACCGCATTCTCGCCGAAGCCGGACAGCGCCCCAAAAGCGGCCTGCTGGGGCAGAGCCAGGGGCTGTACGAAACCAAGATCAACTTCCAGGATGCGCTGGCCGGGCAACTGCGCATCAGCCTGGACATGAATCAGTTCCAGCAGCCGTTGACCATCAGCCTGCAAAGCATGGGCGTTCTGGCCGGTATCCTGTTGGTGCTGGCACTGGCGTTGAGCCTGCGGCTGGGTCGCTACATTTCCACGCCGCTGCTGCAACTGCGGGTCTGGTTGCGCAACCCCGACGAGTTCACCCCGGCCACCCAGCGCACCGACGAGATCGGCGACCTGGCCCGGCAGCTGCACGCACAGCTGGCGCCAGAGCCGCGCGAGCCCGAGGTCGAACCCGAAGACACCGACGAAGACGAGGTGCCGCACGCAGCGCCACCCGTGCGCACGGCAACCGCCAAGCCGGGCCCCTTCCCGCCCGTGGCAGCCAAGCCGGTAAAACCGGTCATGCGCCAGATTCAGGCTGACGAAGACGAAGAAGACTTCGGTGACGACCCGTTCGCCGACCTGCGCGAAACCCCGGTGGCCGTGATCAAGCAGCCGACCACTGCCGTGGCTCGGGTGCACACCGACAGCGCCGTGCTGGCCGTGCAACTGGGTGCGCAGGAACAACTGCGTCGCCTGCCCAAGGCACGTCTGGCCGAGCTGCTGGAGCGCTATCACGACTGCCTGCAACAGGCCGCCTCGCTGTACGAGAGCGAAGTGCACATGCTCAACGACGGCAGCACGCTGATGCTGTTCCACAGTGAACACAGCGGTGATGACTACCTGACCAACGCGATCTGCTGCGGCGAACTGTTGCGTGCCCTGGGCCATGCCTTGCAGATCGAGGTCGCCGACAGCGGCATCACCCTGCAACTGCAGTTGGGTCTGGTGCTCAGCGACGAAGTTCACGGCTTGAACTCCATCGACCTGCTGCTGACCGAATCGGCCCAGGATGCACTGGCGCTTTCGCAGCACAGCCGCAACCTGTTGCTGGTCGTGCGCGAGATCGGCGAAGACCCGCTGATCCGTCAACGCGCGCGCATTCGCTCGATCGCCAGCCCCGAAGGGGCCTGCTGCGTCGAGCGTCTGCTGGAGCCTTACCCGTCCCTGCTGGAACGCCAACTGGCACGAATCAGCTGATTGGTTGAGCGTTTGCCCATAAAAAAAGCCCGCAATGCGGGCTTTTTTGTGGGTGCCGTTCTAGAAGCGGAACACTTCCAGATCGGTGCGGATGGGCGTAGCCAGAGGAATCCGCGACTTTTCCTGCTCGCGGCGCACCTGCGCCGGCGCGGACTTGCGCTCCTCGACCAGCGCCGGCTGGTTGGCCAACGGCTTGAGCGCTGCAGTCAGCTGCGCGGCCAGGCGCTGCAGCAGTACGCCCTGGGCCTGGACTTGATCCGCGGTGCCGCCGTCATGCTTTTCCTCGAGATGGACGATGCGGTTGTCACGCACTTGCCCACGGCGGTCGAGGACACGCCACTGGGCATCCAGGACGGCAGGCTGGCCGCTGCCTGAATCGAGTCGCGTGATCGACAACAGCACCTGGGCGTCAGGCGTGAAGTTGGCGGGCGTAGGCGCCAACACCACGCGCTGGCTGTCCAGGCGCCAGGCCATCTGGCGCAACAGCAACTGGTCGATGTCGGCAGAAAGGCTGCCGGCCCAGCGACCGTCGGTGGACGCTCTCAGGCTGCCGTCGGACTGGCGCTGCAGCAGCGTTTCGCGCTGCAGGTAGTCGGCCACGGATACTGGCCCCAGCAGCACGGCCATACCTCGACTTTCCTTGGGCAGCCCGGGGTTGCCGCTGTCGAGCTGGTACAGGGCCACCGGTTGATGCGTGCTGCATCCGGCCAGTCCCAGCACGCCGCTGAGCAATAAAATCACGGGAAGGCGCAACAGTTTCATCATTTCATCCAGGCGGCTGCCACACGGCAATCGCAGCAATACTTGACCGAGTCGTCTGGACGCTGCCGCTTGGCAGCGCCGCGAAAGGGCCTATCATCCGTGAATCCGCGCCCTGACTCCAGTGCTTGTCCGTCGAACGGCAGCACGGCCACCGTCCAGGCGCGGGCGTCGATCAGAGGTTTTCCACGACCAGGGCGTCGACACGCTGGAAACCGCGGGGCAGCTTGTTGCCACGCCGACCGCGCTCGCCTTTATAGTGCTCCAGGTCATCGGGTTTGAGCGACAGCGTGCGTTTACCCGCGTGCAGCACCAGCGTCGAGCCTTCGGCGACCACCGCAAGGTCAGTGACGAATTCTTCACGACTGGCCACGCGATCACCGGGAATGCCGATGATCTTGTTGCCTTTGCCCTTGCCCAGTTGCGGCAGGTCGCTGATCTTGAACACCAGCAGGCGGCCCTCGGTGGTCACCGCGGCCAGCCAGTTCCGTTCCCGATCGGGTACGGCACGCGGGTTGATCACCTTGGCCCCTTTGGGCAGGCTGAGCAGTGCCTTGCCAGCCTTGTTCTTGGCCTGCAGGTCTTCGCCCTTGACCACGAAGCCGTAGCCGGCGTCCGACGCGATGACGTACAACGCGTCGTCGTCGGGCAGCATCACGCACTCGAAGGTGGCGCCGGGTGGCGGCGTCAGGCGGCCGGTCAGCGGCTCGCCCTGGCCACGGGCCGAAGGCAGGGTGTGCGCGGCCACCGAATAGCTGCGCCCGGTCGAGTCGATGAATACCGCGAACTGGTTCGAACGCCCGATGGCTGCGGTCTTGTAGCCGTCACCGGCCTTGTAGGAGAGGCCCGTGGCGTCGATATCGTGACCTTTGCCACAGCGCACCCAGCCTTTTTCCGACAGCACTACCGTCACCGGCTCGGTCGGCATCAGCTCGTTCTCCGACAGCGCGCGTGCTTCGCTGCGCGCAACGATCGGCGAACGACGCTCGTCGCCATAGGTTTCGGCGTCCTTGATCAGCTCGGCGCGCACCAGCTTCTTCAGCTTGCTTTCGCTGCCCAGCAGCGCCTGCAGCTTGGCGCGTTCCTTGGCCAGTTCTTCCTGCTCGCCGCGGATCTTCATTTCCTCAAGGCGCGCGAGCTGACGCAGGCGCGTGTCGAGAATGTAGTCGGCCTGGATCTCGGTGAGGGCAAAGCGTTCGATCAGGCGCGCCTTGGGATGCTCCTCGGTGCGGATGATGTGGATCACTTCATCCAGGTTGAGGAAGGCGATCAGCAAGCCGTCCAACAGGTGCAGGCGACGTTCGACCTTGTCCAGGCGGAACTGCAGGCGACGGCGCACGGTGTTGACACGGAACTCCAGCCATTCGACCAGCAACGCGCGCAGGTTCTTCAACTGCGGGCGACCGTCCAGACCGATGATGTTGACGTTGACCCGGTAGGTCGACTCCAGATCGGTGGTGGCGAACAGATGCTGCATCAGGTCGTCGACTTCGACGCGATTGGAGCGTGGAATGATGACGATGCGACACGGATGCTCGTGGTCGGATTCGTCACGCAGATCGGCCACCATCGGCAGCTTCTTGGCCTGCATCTGCGCCGCGATCTGTTCCAGCACTTTGGCGCCGGACACTTGGTGCGGCAAGGCGGTGACGACTACGTCGCCGTCTTCCAGGCGATACACCGCGCGCATGCGCACCGAGCCGCGGCCGGTCTGGTAGATTTTCAGCAGATCGGCGCGCGGGGTGATGATTTCCGCTTCGGTCGGGTAGTCGGGGCCCTGGATGTGTTCGCAGAGCTGCTCGATCGTCGCCTTGGGCTCGTCGAGCAGGCGCACACAGGCGCTGGCCACTTCGCGCAGGTTGTGCGGTGGAACGTCGGTGGCCATGCCTACGGCAATGCCGGTGGTGCCGTTGAGCAGGATATTGGGCAGCCGTGCCGGCAGCACCGACGGCTCGTCGAGGGTACCGTCGAAGTTCGGCACCCAGTCCGCCGTGCCCTGGCCCAGCTCGGTGAGCAGCACCTCGGAATAGCGCGACAGACGCGCCTCGGTGTAGCGCATGGCGGCGAACGACTTGGGATCGTCCGGTGCGCCCCAGTTGCCCTGGCCATCGACCAGCGTGTAGCGATAGCTGAACGGCTGGGCCATCAGGACCATGGCCTCGTAGCAGGCCGAGTCGCCGTGGGGGTGGAACTTGCCGAGTACATCGCCCACGGTACGTGCGGACTTCTTGTGCTTGGCGTCGGCGTCCAGGCCCAACTCGCTCATGGCATAGACGATGCGTCGCTGGACCGGCTTGAGGCCATCACCGATATGCGGCAAGGCGCGGTCCATGATCACGTACATGGAGTAGTTGAGGTAGGCCTGTTCGGTGAAGTCAGCCAGGGACCGGCGTTCTACGCCGTCAAGACTGAGATCGAGGGAATCGCTCATGCAAGCCTCATCGTTTCGTGGTCTGGCGCAGCAGCAAGTTGCCGCCGCGCTGAGTGAATTCAAGTTGTTTCAGGGCGCTCATGCCCAGCAGCACCTGGTCGCCGTCGAAGCCCGGCACCACCAGGGCGCGGACATTGCTCAGGCGTATGTCGCCCAGCTGCAGAGTGGCGATCTCGGTGCGATAGCCTTGGGTCTTGCCATTGGCAGTGGTCAGCAGCACCGGCGCACCGCGGGCCAGATCGAGCTTGCGCGCGACCGCTTCGGGCATGGCCACATCGGTGGCGCCGGTGTCGAGCATGAATTGCACCGGCTGCCCATTGATGAAGCCGCCGCTGACGAAGTGCCCCTGGCCATTGCCGGCCAGTTGCACTTCCACGTAGCCGTCGCCGTGCTGGGAAACCGGCACCGCATTGGGATTTTCTCGACGCTGTTCCCAGTCACCGAAGAACTGCGTGGCCAGGTACAACGCCGCGGCCCAGGCCAGCAGCATCAACACCTTGCCAACACGCCTGCCCGGTGCGGCCTGGCTCATGGCGCGGCGCTCCAGCCGCCGGCGGGGGCCGCGAAGCGCCAGACCACCGGACGCCGCTCGCCATCGGCGCGGGCCCACTGGTTATTGTCGGTGCCCACCCATGCCCCCTCGGCATCGACGCTCAGCGCTTCGGTCAGACCGTAGGGAGCATCATAGCGGCGAGCCGGCAACAGCGCCTCGGCGGCGAACGACCAGCATCGCTCCACGGCAGCCGTGTCCGCGTCGCGACGACAGATGCGATAGGCATTGCGTTCCAGCGTGAACAGCTTGCCATCGAACCAGGCCAGATCGGCAAAATCGCGCGGCATGTGCCTGGCCCGGGGAATCTGCACCGGCAGGGCTTCCGCACCGCCTTCGGCAAGCAATACGCAACGCCCCTCACAGCTCCAGCTCAATGGCCGCTTGCGAACGGCCAGCAGGCCGCGCTGCTGACGTTCGGCAGCCAGCCACAGGCGGTCGCCGGCCAGATTGACGGTCAGCCCTTCGAACAGGGCATTGAAATGCAACAGCAGGTGGCTGGCACGTGCCTGACTGACCAGGGTCGGGTCCAGGGGCAACCATTTCGGCTCGCCTGACACGGGAATCTGCAGCACCGCGACGTGGGATTCACTGACCAGGTATTGGTTGCCTCGGGCATCGCAGCTGATGCCTTCGAAATCCAGGTCGCCGCCACGCACGAAGGCCGCCGCCCAACTGCTCATGCGCAGACGAACGGGCAGCCCGCTGGGCGGTACCGGCGGCGCCTTGAAGGTTACGGCCGTGGCCTGCCAGTTGGGAGTCGAGGTATCGAGCCGATAGACCGTACCGTCCTCCCGGTCCGAAACGGCCCACAAGGTCTTGCGGCACAGCGCCAGGCCGGACAGGTTTCCGGTGGGCATACCGTCCACCACGTGCTCGCCGACCAGGGTCAGCTCGGGCACGGGTGGTTGCACCGACGCCACGGCCAGCGTCGGCAGGGCCAGGGCGAACAGGGCTGTCAGCAGCGCTGCGATCAAGCCAGCACCTCGGCCAGGTTGCCCTTGGACTCGAGCCACGCCTTGCGGTCGCCCGCACGTTTCTTGGCCAGCAGCATGTCCATGATCTCGGTGGTCCCGGCGAAATCGTCCAGGGTCAGTTGCACCAGGCGGCGGGTGTTGGGGTCCATGGTGGTTTCGCGCAGCTGCGGCGGGTTCATTTCGCCCAAACCCTTGAAGCGCGTGACCTGCGGCTTGCCGCGTTTCTTTTCGGCAACCAGGCGGTCGAGAATGCCGTCGCGCTCTGCCTCGTCCAGGGCGTAGAAGATCTCCTTGCCCAGGTCGATGCGGTACAGCGGCGGCATGGCGACGTAGACGTGACCGGCGTCCACCAAGGGTCGGAAGTGCTGGACGAACAGCGCGCACAGCAGGGTCGCGATGTGCAGGCCGTCGGAGTCGGCGTCGGCCAGGATGCACACCTTGCCGTAGCGCAGTTGGCTGATATCGGCGGCACCGGGATCGACGCCGATGGCCACGGCAATGTTGTGGACTTCCTGGCTGGCGAGTACTTCGCTGCCGTCCACCTCCCAGGTGTTGAGGATCTTGCCGCGCAACGGCAGGATCGCCTGGAACTCCTTGTCTCGCGCCTGTTTGGCCGAGCCGCCTGCCGAGTCGCCTTCGACCAGGAACAGCTCGGAGCGGGCTGGGTCCTGGCCGGCGCAGTCAGCCAGCTTGCCGGGCAATGCGGGGCCCTGGGTGATGCGCTTGCGCTCGACCTTCTTGCTCGCCTTGAGGCGACGCCCGGCGTTGCTGATCGCCAGTTCGGCCAACTGCATGCCCAATTCGGGATGGGCGTTGAGCCACAGGCTGAAGGCGTCCTTGACCACGCCGGAGACGAACGCGGCCGCCTCGCGCGAGGACAGCCGCTCCTTGGTCTGGCCCGAGAACTGCGCATCCTGCATCTTCATCGACAGCACGAAGGCGATGCGTTCCCAGATATCTTCGGGCGCCAGTTTCAAGCCGCGTGGCAGCAGGTTGCGGAACTCGCAGAACTCGCGCATTGCATCCAGCAGACCCTGGCGCAGCCCGTTGACGTGGGTACCGCCCTGAGCCGTCGGGATCAGGTTGACGTAGCTTTCCTGAACGCTGTCGCCGCCTTCGGGCAACCACAGCAGTGCCCAGTCCACGGCTTCCTTGTTGCCCGCCAGGCTGCCGCAGAACGGCTCGTCGGGCAGGCGAGCGAATTCGGTGACCGCATCGATCAGGTACGAACGCAGCCCGTCTTCATAATGCCACTCGACCTTCTCGCCGCTGCCTTTGTCTTCGAAGCTGACCAGCAGGCCGGGACACAACACCGCCTTGGCCTTGAGCACATGCTTGAGGCGGCTGACGGAAAACTTCGGCGAATCGAAGTATTTCGGGTCCGGGGCGAAATACACGCTGGTGCCGGTGTTGCGCTTGCCGACGGTGCCGATGACTTCCAGATCGGTGGCCTTGAAGCCATCGGCGAAGGTCATCTGGTACTCGTTGCCGTCGCGCTTGACCCTGACCCGCACCTGATTGGACAAGGCGTTGACCACCGAGATGCCCACCCCGTGCAGGCCGCCGGAAAACTGGTAGTTCTTGTTGGAAAACTTGCCGCCCGCGTGCAGCTTGGTAAGGATCAGCTCGACGCCGCTGACGCCTTCCTCTGGGTGGATGTCCACGGGCATGCCACGGCCATCGTCGGACACTTCAAGAGAGTGATCGGCGTGCAGGATGACCTGGATAGAACGCGCATGGCCCGCCAGGGCTTCGTCGACACTGTTGTCGATGACTTCCTGGGCCAGGTGGTTGGGCCGACTGGTGTCGGTGTACATGCCCGGGCGCTTGCGCACCGGGTCGAGGCCCGAGAGGACTTCGATGGCGTCTGCGTTATAGGAGCTAGCGCTGGGATTGGCCATGGGGTCTCGTCGTCAGTCGTTCGTGAAAAGAGTGATCAAAGCTGGGCAAAATCGACGGCCTGGTAACGCGCCGCGTCGATGCCGGCGAATGCCAGCAGCGCTGGCAACTTTTGCGCAAAGCCTTGGAAGCCGTGGTCGCCGCCGTTTTCGATGTGTACGCTGCAGGCTTGGTAGAAGGCCGCAGCCTGGCGATAGTCGAGGGTTTCGTCGCCGGTCTGCAGCCACACCTGAAGCCGCTCGGGGTCGGTGGGCGCCGGCACTTCCAGCTCGGCAAGGGCCGTGACGTGGTCGCGGGTCAACTGCCAGCGTTCGCCCGTATAGTGGTTGGTCTGCATTCCCAGGTAGCCATCGAACAGGTGGTGCGGATTGACCACCGGGTTGATCAACAATGCCTTGAGGCCGAAGCGCTTTGCCAGGTGCGTCGCATAGTAGCCGCCGAGGGAGCTTCCCACCAGCAATGGTGCGTCGAGCTGCGCCAGCGCGGCTTCCAGTTGGGCAATGGCCTGGCGCGGATGGTGGTGCAGCGCCGGCGCGCGAAGCTGGTCGGCCAGGCCGATGCGTTGCATCAGCGCGCTCAGCTGGCGGGCTTTCTGCGACTCCGGCGAACTGTTCAGACCGTGAATGTAGAGGATCGAACCGGGCATGGGGGCCTCCGGGCATAGAGATGGCGCGCAGTTTACCTTGTCGAGGGTGCAGTTGGGGTGTTGCTGCGTCGGTATATGGGCAAGCCGCAATCCTGGCGCGAAACCCTGTGGGAGCGGGCTCTGTCCGCGAAGGCCGCACTACCGCCTCTGTTTCAATAACCCGCCGCGTCCAGGTCCGGGGTGAAGGTGAAGTTCGCCAGCCGCGACACGCCGGTCTCGATCTGCCCGTCGGGCATCAGGCGCAGCCAGCGGTAGCCCGGCGCGCGGTTGTCCAGGGCGAAATCCTCACTGCCGGGCAGAAACTGAATGCCCGTGGACGGCGACGCCAGCAGGCGCAAGCCATGGGCGTGCCGGTCGATCTCCTGATGCACATGCCCCCAGAGCACACCACGCGCCTGCGGAAAACGCCCGAGCAGCTCGAACAGGGCCCCGGCGTTGCGCAGCCCGATGGGCTCTATCCACTGGCTGCCGATCGCAACCGGATGGTGATGCAGGCACACCAGATGATGCTTGTGCGGTGCTTCAGCGAGCGCCCGCTCGAGCAACTGCAACTGATCGTCGGCCAGATGGCCGGCTGCCGAACCGGCGATGGCCGAATCGAGCAGCGTCACCCGCCAGGCACCCACATCCGCCACAGGCTCCAGCCACTGTGTGCCTTCGGCGGCTTGCCGCATGAGCGCCGGCTCGTCGTGGTTGCCGGGCAGCCAGCGCGTGGGTGCGCAAATGACTTGGGTGGCCTGCGCGAACGCCTGGTAAGACGCCAGCGTGCCGTCCTGGGACAGGTCACCGGTGGCGACCAGCAGGTCGATGCGCGGCTGCTCCTCGAGCACCTGCGTGACCACCTGCGCCAGGCTCCGTCGCGTGTTCAAGCCGAACATGGCACCGTCGGCTGCGGCCACCAGGTGGCTGTCGGAAAGCTGCACGAGCACTACCGGTGCATCGACAGCAGGATCAGATAGGCTCGACAAGACCGTCTCCAGGCAAAAGGGCGAACCGGCAAATTATGCGCAGCCTGAATGACAAGGGCAATGCGACCTGCGGTGCTCGTGCAGGCCGATGTTCAGCGTACCGCTTCGTACTCGTGGCCACAGGCCAGGCAATGACTCAGCCACTCACCCAGGAACAGATTGAGCTGGGCCTTTTCGTCAGGCTGGTGCATGGCCGCGTTGGGGTAGGGATAGACGCTGCGGAAACGCCGGGCGTGCTCGGCGCTGACGACTTCGGCCATGCGCGCGTCGTGGTACACCTGCACCTCCATCTGCGGCACCGGCAGCCATGGCAGGCTGTGTTCCTGGCGTACACGCAGGGTGGTGGTGTACGGACAGGCAAGCAGCACCTCCAGCGTCAGCACACCGAGCATCTGGTCGGCCTGGGTCATGGCGATGCGGCGTGACAACTGCTGGCTGCGCATGTCCGGCAGCAGGCGCATGAGCCGCGCATAATTGGCTTCGCAGGCCGCCTGCAGGCCGACCAGGTCGACGCGGTAGCGCTCGCGCAACGGGCTCACGACCACAGCCCCCTGACTTCGTCGCGGTTCAGGGCCAGCCATTGGATGGCGATGATCGCTGCCGCGTTGATGATTCGACCATCGCGCACGGCCTGCAGGGCATCGTCGAATGCCCAGACCTTGACGCGAATGTCCTCGCCCTCTTCTTCCAGGCCATGCAGGCCACCTGCGCCCTCGCTGCTGCAGCGGCCCAGGTAGAGGTGCACGTACTCGTCGCTGCCGCCGGGTGACGGGAAGTACTTGCTGATCGGCCACAACGCTTCGATCTGCAGGCCCGCTTCCTCGTCGGCCTCGCGGTGCGCGACTTCCTCGGGCCGCTCGTCCTTGTCGATCAGCCCGGCGACCATTTCGATCAGCCAGGGGTTGTCGACCTTGCCCACCGCGCCGACCCGGAACTGCTCGATGAGCACCAGTTCGTCGCGGGCGGCGTCGTAGGGCAACACACACACGGCATCGTGGCGCACGAACAATTCGCGGCTGATCTGCTTGCTCATGCCACCGTTGAACAGCTCGTGGCGCAGGAACAGCTTGTCCAGTTTGTAGAAGCCCTGGAAGCAGAGCTCGCGCTTGTCGATTTCGACCGCCGAAGGCATTGATCGTGATGAATCTGGCATGGAAAAACCTCTTACTCGTGCATGCAGCATGGGGCCATCCTAACCGCGATGGGCCCGTATTGCAGCCCCTTTGAGGTGAAGCCGCGCGCCTCGGGATAGGCGGTTGGGCGAGCAGGCATTAAGATTGCGCAACTGGCGAACCGACGGTTCGACCGACAGTCCAACCACGATAATTCCATTACCCGCCAAGGACCCTCATGTCGTTTCTCAAGTTCGCCTCCGTGGCCTGCGTCGCCCTGACCCTGGGTGCCTGCTCCAGCCTCTTCCAGCCCAACTACCGGGCGCCGCTGGACACCAAGCGCGAGGCTTTCGAGCACCTCAAGCCTGGCTGCGACAATCAGGATTGCCCGCTGGTGAACATCGACGTGGTGCACTTTCCCGACGAGCCGGGCCTGGATGCAGCCATCGACAAACGCTTGCGCGAGATGACCGTCAATACCCCCGACGCCCGCGTGCCCGCAACCCTGAAGGCTTACGAAGAGCAGTTCATGCGCGAGGCCCAGCCACGCTACAGCAGCTACCTGCAAGCCAAGGTACGCGAACAGCATGACGGCATTGTTGTGGTTGAACTGTCCAGCTACGCCATGACGGGCGGCGCCCATGGCATGCCCGGGCGCGGCTTCATCAACTGGTCGCGCCGCGAACACCGCGAGCTGACCCTGCAGGACATGCTGGTCCCAGGCCAGGAGCGTGCGTTCTGGCAGGCCGCAGAAGAAGCCCACCGCGGCTGGCTGGTCGCCAGCAAACTGGACAAGGACGCCGAATTCATTCGCCAGTGGCCCTTCCAGCAAACGCCGAACATTGCCCTGACCTATGGGGGCGTGGTGCTCAAGTACAATGTGTACAGCATCGCCCCCTACGCCATGGGCCACCCGGAAGTGAAGATCGCCTACCCGCGCCTCAATGGCGTGATCAAGCCCGAGCTGTTCCCGGGTCGCGGTTGAGTACTCGCTCGATCAGGTAGTACAGCAACCCGGCCACCAGCAGCGCTGGCAGGGTTGCGCCGATCTGCGGGTACAGATTGGCCAGCACGTGGTACAGGCATACGCCGCCAAGCCAGGCCAGCAGCGCACTCCAGTGCACGGCGCGCGGTTCGACCTGCGCCGAGCGCTTGCGCAGCACGAAGTGGTCCATCAGCACCACGCCGAACAGCGGCGCGAATACCGAGCCAATCAGCAGCAGGAAGTTCTGGTACTGCGCCAGCGGTGCCAGGCAGGCGATCAGCGTGCAGACGATGCCGATGGCCAAGGCCAGGTGTTCGACCTTGAGCCCCGACAGCAAGCTGGTCGATACCGCCGCCGAATGGATATCGGCGAAGGCGTTCTCCGACTCGTCCAGCAGGATCAACAACAGCGGTATGCCCAGACCGGCCCCGGCCAACGCCAGCAGCAGCGCATTGACTTCGCCACTGGGCGCGAACGCCAGGGTGTAGGCGACGCCCAGGCTCATCAACCAGAAGTTGCCTATGAAAAACCCGACGGCCGTGCCGCCGAACACGCTTTTGGCGCGCTTGCCGAATCGCGAATAGTCGGCAATCAGCGGCAGCCACGACAAGGGCATGGCGATGGCGATGTCGAAGCCCGTGGCCAGGTCCATGGAACCGTCCCCAGCGGTGTTCCACAGGGTCGTCAGGTCGGCCTTGGCGAACAGGTTCCAGGTCAGCCATAGGCACGCTGCCAACAGCAGCCAGATGCCCCATTTGCGCAGCACCTTGCGCACGAAGGTCAGCGGTCCGGTGACCGCCAGCAGTGTCGCCAGGCCGCCGAAAAACACGGTCCACAGCCAGGGGTTGCTGCCTAGGCTGCCCTCACCGAACGCGCGCGTGCCCAGCAGGCTGGCCGCATCGCGCATCACGATGATCTCGAACGATCCCCAGCCGATCAGTTGCAACAGGTTGAGCAAGGCCGGAACGCTGCCGGCGCCGCGGCCCAGGGTCAGGCGCAGGGCGGCCATGGCGGACAGGCCGGTGTCGCTGCCGATGACGCCGACCGAGGCGAGCAGCAAAACACCCACCAGGGTGCCCAGGAAGATCGCCGCCAGTGCGCCGGCCAGGCCCAGGCCAGGCGCCAGTAGGGCGCCGGTCTGCAGCACCATGAGGCCCACGCCCAGGGAAAACCACAGGGAGAACAGGTCGCGCCCGCCCAGCACGCGCTGGGCGGCGGACACCGCAGTATCGGGAGAATAGGAGGTTTTCAATGGCTGGGCTCGAGTGGAAATGGGTCGAAGGTTGTTGGGGCATTGGCGGTGCCTGTTCGCGGCCGCTGACCGCTCCTGCGGAGGGATCGCAGGAGCGGTCAGCGGCCGCGAAAACCGCACCACCGAAGATACTGACTAGACCTTTTGGTACAGCTGGCTGCCTTCCTGCTTGAAGCGCTGCGCCTGTTCGCGCATGCCCTCCTCCACGCTCAGGTCGACGGCTTCGATCTTCTGGTTGGCCGCGTACTCGCGCACTTCCTGGGTGATTTTCATCGAGCAGAACTTCGGTCCGCACATCGAGCAGAAATGCGCGACCTTGGCCGAATCCTTGGGCAGGGTTTCGTCGTGGTAGGCGCGCGCGGTGTCTGGGTCCAGCCCCAGGTTGAACTGGTCTTCCCAGCGAAACTCGAAGCGCGCCTTGCTCAAGGCGTTGTCGCGGATCTGCGCGCCCGGGTGTCCCTTGGCCAGGTCGGCGGCATGGGCGGCAATCTTGTAGGTGATGATGCCGGTCTTCACGTCATCCTTGTTCGGCAACCCGAGGTGCTCCTTGGGCGTCACGTAGCAGAGCATGGCGCAGCCGAACCAGCCGATCATCGCCGCACCGATACCCGAGGTGATGTGGTCGTAACCCGGCGCGATGTCGGTGGTCAGTGGGCCCAGGGTGTAGAACGGCGCTTCGTCGCAGCACTCCAGCTGCTTGTCCATGTTCTCCTTGATCAACTGCATCGGCACATGCCCCGGACCTTCGATCATGCACTGCACGTCGTGCTTCCAGGCGATCTTGGTCAGCTCGCCGAGGGTTTCCAGCTCACCGAACTGGGCTTCGTCGTTGGCGTCGGCGATCGACCCGGGACGCAGGCCGTCGCCCAGGGAAAAGCTGACGTCGTAGGCCTTCATGATCTCGCAGATCTCGTCGAAGTGCGTGTACAGGAAGTTTTCCTTGTGATGCGCCAGGCACCACTTGGCCATGATCGACCCGCCGCGACTGACGATGCCGGTGACCCGCTTGGCCGTCAGCGGTACGTAGCGCAAGAGCACGCCGGCATGGATGGTGAAGTAGTCGACGCCCTGCTCGGCCTGCTCGATCAGGGTGTCGCGGAACAGCTCCCAGGTCAGGTCCTCAGCCGCGCCGCCGACTTTTTCCAGGGCCTGATAGATGGGTACGGTGCCGATCGGCACGGGCGAGTTGCGGATGATCCACTCGCGGGTTTCGTGGATGTGCTTGCCGGTGGACAGGTCCATTACCGTGTCAGAGCCCCAGCGAATGCCCCAGGTGAGCTTGGCCACTTCTTCCTCGATGGAAGAACCCAGCGCGCTGTTGCCGATGTTGCCGTTGATCTTCACCAGGAAGTTGCGGCCGATGATCATCGGCTCGAGTTCGGTGTGGTTGATGTTGGCCGGAATGATGGCGCGGCCGCGGGCGATCTCGTCGCGCACGAATTCGGCGGTGATCTCCCGGGGAATGCTGGCGCCGAAGCTGTGGCCCTTGTGCTGGTCCTTGAGCAGGCCGGCAGCGCGCGCCTCGGCCAGCTTCATGTTCTCGCGGATGGCGACGTATTCCATTTCGGCGGTAATGATGCCCTGGCGGGCATAGTGCATCTGGCTGACGTTGGCGCCGGCCTTGGCGCGGCGCGGGTTGCGCACATGGGCGAAGCGCAGTTTGGTCAGTTCGTCGTCGCTCAGGCGTTGCTGGCCGAAGTTCGAGCTCAGGCCGGCCAGGCGCTCGGTGTCGCCGCGGTCGTCGATCCAGGCCGAACGTATATCAGCCAGGCCCTTGCGTACGTCGATGACGACGCTGGGGTCGGTGTAGGGGCCCGACGTGTCGTAGACGGTCACCGGCGGATTGATCTCGCCCGCGCCGTTGCCGGTCGAGAAGTCGGTGGGCGTGACATCCAGGCTGATCTCGCGCATCGGCACGCGGATGTCCGCACGCGAGCCTTGGACGTAGATCTTGCGTGAACGGGTGAAGGGCTGCACGGAGCCGGAATCGACTTGGGCCGATTCGCTCAAATGCACGGTGTTTTTTGCTTTTGTATTCATCACAGGCTCTCCAGACGGCATCCAGCACGGGAATGTCGGAGCGAACCTGAAAGGCACGGATGCACCCTGTGAACGGATGCTGTGCTTGTACGCGAGGTGCTGTGCAGAAAATGCGCGAGACCCCGGACGAAGCACAAGAGGACTCGCCGAAAGGACGAGAAATCTTGTTCCCTACGCAGGCGTTAACCTGATCAGGTTCAACGGGATCCGGATTATCCGATCTCAGCCTCATAGCAAGGCACCCCGACAAGAACGTGCACAGCATAGACGGCCCGCACACGGAACGCCAACTCCGCCTGCAGGTCTTGATATTGGCCGTTGCGCCGGATTGTTGTGCGGCGCGCCGCGCTCTACACTCGCCCTGCCCCACGCCTATTTTCACAGCTGATGCCCAGACCCAGCTTTCAGACCAAGGATTGCCCCATGCTGCGCAGTAGATTTCCCTCGGCAACGGCCCTCGCCCTGGCCGTGTCCGGTGCCATTCCAGGCATGGCCCTGGCGCAGCAGGCACCGCTGGCGAGCATGACCGACCTGGTCAGCGTCTATCAGGAAGCGGTGCTGAACAACGCCGACCTGGCCGCGTCGCGGGCCGACTACGCCGCGCAAAGCGAAATCGTGCCGCAGGCGCGGGCCGGCTTGCTGCCCAACCTGTCGGCGGGCTACGACATCAACGATACCCGCACGGCGCTGGACCAACCGTCGGCGGTGTACAACCGCAGCGGCAATTCCTACCGGGCGCAGTTGAGCCAGCCGCTGTTCCGCGCCGACCGCTGGTTTCAGCTCAAGGCCGCCAAAGCGGTCGACGAGCAGGCGGCCGTGCAGCTGTCGGCCACCGAGCAGAACCTGATTCTGCAGAGTGCCCAGGCCTATTTCTCGGTGCTGCGCGCGCAGGACAACCTGGCCACCGCGCGTGCCGAAGAGAATGCTTTCCGGCGCCAGCTCGATCAGTCGCAGGAGCGTTTCAACGTCGGTCTGTCCGACAAGACCGACACCCTGCAATCCCAGGCCAGCTACGACACCGCCCGGGCCAATCGAATCATCGCCCAGCGTCAGGTCGACGACGCCTTCCAGGCCCTGATCACGCTGACCAACCGCGAATACAACTCGATCCAGGGCATCGTTCACACCTTGCCGGTGCTGGCGCCGATGCCCAACGACGCGAGTGCGTGGGTCGACACCGCTTCCCGGCAGAACCTCGATCTGCTGGCCAGCAACTACGCCGTGGAAGCTGCCGAGCAGACCTTGCGCCAGCGCAAGGCCGGGCATGCGCCCACGGTGGATGCGGTGGCGCAATACCAGAAGGGTGACAACGACAATCTGGGTTTCAGCAATCCCTCCAATCTGCCGGGCGTGAGCTATGGCAGCGACGTGTCGCAGCGCAGCATTGGGGTGCAGTTGAACATTCCAATCTACAGCGGCGGTTTGACCAGTTCGCAGGTCCGTGAGGCCTATGCGCGGCTCACGCAAAGTGAGCAGCAGCGTGAAAGCCTGCGCCGACAGGTGGTGGAGAACACCCGCAACCTGCACCGTGCGGTGAACACCGATGTCGAGCAGGTGCAGGCGCGCAAGCAGTCGATCATCTCCAACCAGAGCTCGGTGCTGGCCACGGAAATCGGCTATCAGGTGGGAACGCGCAACATCGTCGACGTGCTCGATGCGCAGCGCCAGCTGTACAGCTCGGTGCGCGACTACAACAACACCCGCTATGACTACATTCTCGACAACCTGCGGCTCAAGCAGGCGGCGGGCATTCTGAGCCCCGGCGACCTGCAGGACCTGACACGATTCCTCAAGGCCGATTACAACCCGGACCGGGATTTCCTCCCGCCAGACCTGGCCAAAGCGGCCGAAGCGCTGCTCAAGCCGCCAGCGAAACCATGACCTGACGCGCCGCTGCTACAGGGGGTGGGTGAGCCGCGTCCGGCGTCGAAGCGGGGTGTCAGGTGTATCGCGTCGCCAGTGACGCGGCTTGCGCCGCTGCTACACGGGTCGCGCAGCCCGTAATGAGCCCCACGCGTTCCTGTAGCAGCGGCGCGAGCCGCGTCCGACGTCGATGCGGAGTGTCAGGTGTATCGCGTCGCCAGTGACGCGGCTTGCGCCGCTGCTACAGGGGTCGCGCAGCCCGTAATGAGCCCCACGCGTTCCTGTAGCAGCGGCGCGAGCCGCGTCCGACGTCGATGCGGAGTGTCAGGTGTATCGCGTCGCCAGTGACGCGGCTTGCGCCGCTGCTACAGGGCGCGCGCAGCCCGTAATGAGCCCCACGCGTTCCTGTAGCAGCGGCGCGAGCCGCGTCCGGCCTTGATGCAGTGGGTCAGGTGTACCGCGCAGTGGGTGACGCGGCTTGCGCCGCTGCTACAGGGGAAATTATTCGGGAGCGGAAAAAGAAAACCCCGCCGAAGCGGGGTTTTGCAGACTGTTTCCCATGACATCCATTTCCGTCCGCCGTCCTGGCAGAAATCCTACGTGTCCCTGTTATATCTAGGCGCATCCTGCGCAACGTCCTTGGAGTGAAGATTAACTGTGGATCCAATCCGTGGATATAGCTCAAAGACACCACGTGATGTAAGCCAAAGCTTACATCGTCAGAATTGCTCCTCATCCAACAGAAACAGTGACGCGCTGCCGGCATCGACGGCAGCCGCCAGCGAGTGGATCCGCGGCAACAACCGGGCGAAATAAAAGCGCGCCGTGCCCAGTTTGCTGGCATAGAACGCCTCGTCCTGCCTGCCCAGCGCGGCCGCCGCCATTCTCGTCCACATGTAGGCGTAGGCGGTGTAACCAAAGGCCTGCAGGTACTCGACCGATGCGGCGCCGATCTCGCGCGGATCGTTCGCGGCGCGGTCCAGAACCCCTGCCGTCAAGGCGTCCAAGCGATCCAGCGCGTGAATCAGCGGCTGGGCGAACTCCTGCAACGCGGCATCGGCCTGGGCGGCGTAGGCACGCACTTCGTCGGAAAACAGCTGATAGAACGCACCACCGTTGCCCACCACCTTGCGGCCCATCAGGTCCAGTGCCTGGATGCCGTTGGTGCCCTCGTAGATCTGGGTAATGCGCACATCGCGGACCAACTGCTCCTGGCCCCATTCGCGGATATAGCCGTGGCCACCGAATACCTGCTGGCCATGCACCGTGGTTTCCAGGCCCAGGTCGGTCAGGAAGGCCTTGGCCACCGGAGTCAGCAAAGCCACCATGTCTTCGGCGCGCTTGCGCGTGGCCGGCTCTTCGCTGTACTTGGCGGTGTCCAACTGCAGCGCCACGTAGGTGGAGAACGCCCGCCCGCCTTCATTGCAGGCTTTCATGGTCAGCAGCATGCGCCGCACGTCCGGGTGGACGATGATCGGGTCGGCCATCTTGTCGGCCTGCATGGCCCCGGTGGGCGAACGGCTCTGCAGCCGGTCACGGGCGTACTCCACAGCGTTCTGATAGGAGCGCTCGGCCGACGCCAGGCCCTGAATGCCTACGCCCAGACGCTCGTAGTTCATCATGGTGAACATGGCCGCCAGGCCCTTGTTGGCCTCGCCGACCAGGTAACCGGTGGCGCCATCGAAGTTCATCACGCAGGTGGCCGACGCCTGGATGCCCATCTTGTGTTCGATGGAACCGCAGGACACGGCGTTGCGCGCGCCCAGGTTACCGTCGGCATCGACCATGAACTTGGGCACCAGCAGCAGCGAGATGCCCTTGGGGCCGGGCGGTGCGTCGGGAAGCTTGGCCAACACCAGATGGATGATGTTCTCGGTCAGGTCGTGTTCGCCGCCGGTGATGAAGATCTTCGTCCCGCTGACCTTGTAGCTGCCGTCTGCCTGCGGTTCGGCACGTGTGCGGATCAGGCCCAGATCGGTACCCGCATGGGCTTCGGTCAGGCACATGGAGCCGGCCCAGGTTCCGGCATACATCTTGGGCAGGTAGGTGCGTTTCAGCTCTTCACTGGCATGGGCGTTGATGGACAGGCAGGCACCTGCAGTCAGCATCGGGTACAGGCCGAACGCCAGGCTGGCCGAGTTGACCATCTCCTCGACCTGCGCCGAAATCACCTTGGGCATGCCCATGCCACCGTGGGCAGGCTCGCCGCCCACGCCGACCCAGCCACCCTCGGCGTAGGTCCGGTAGGCCTGAATGAACCCGGCCGGAGTCGTCACCGCGGTATCGCGCCAGTGGCAGCCCTCTTCATCGGCCGCACGGCTCAAGGGCGCGATGGCCTGGGCGGTGACCTTGCCGGCCTCCTCGAGAATGGCCTCCATGGTGTCGACATCGACGCTGTCGGCCAGGCCCGGCAGCTGCGCCCAGTGGCTGGCAACGTCGAATACTTCGTTCAGGACAAAGCGCATATCGCGCAGGGGAGCTTTGTAATCCGCCATGGCTGACTCGCAGAAATTCGAGGGCTGAGGTTCGAAAGCCGGGCGGCGCGCTCGGCAAGACGCGCGCCGCCCGGCTGGTTGGCGTACCTGTCAGTAGGACAGGCCGAAGTGCGCTTCGTCCATGTCCATCAGGTTGGCCGCGCCCGAGAGCATGGCGGCAACGTGAGTGCGGGTGCGCGGCAGGATGCGCTGGAAGTAGAAGCGCGCCGTTTGCAGCTTGGCCGTGTAGAACGCGGCATCGCCCGTGCCTTCAGCCAGTTTCTGCGCCGCCACACGAGCCATGTCGGCCCAGAAATAGGCCAGGCAGGCGTAACCCGAATACATCACGTAATCGACCGAGGCTGCGCCGACTTCTTCGCGATCCTTCATGGCGGCCATGCCAACCTTCATGGTCAGCTCGCCCCACTCCTTGTTCAACTGCGCCAAGGGTGTAACGAACTCGGCAACGGCTTCGTTGCCTTCGTTGGCCTGGCAGAACTTGTGCACGATCCGGGTGAAGCCCTTGAGTGCCTCGCCCTGGGTCATGAGCACCTTGCGGCCCAGCAGGTCGAGTGCCTGGATGCCGGTGGTGCCTTCGTACAGCATGGAAATGCGGCTGTCGCGCACGTTCTGCTCCATGCCCCACTCGGCAATGAAACCGTGCCCGCCGTAGATCTGCACGCCGTGGTTGGCGGCCTCGAAACCGACTTCGGTCATGAATGCCTTGGCGATCGGCGTCATGAAGGCAAGCAGGGCGTCGGCACGCTTGCGCTCTTCCTCGTCCTGGCTGAACTTGAGCACGTCCACCAGCTTGGCAGTGAAATAGACCATGGCCCGTGTGCCTTCGGCGAAGGCCTTGATGGTCAACAGCATGCGCCGTACGTCCGGGTGCACGATGATCGGGTCGGCAGCCTTTTCGGGCGCCTTGGGACCGGTCAGCGAGCGCATCTGCAGGCGATCGCGGGCATAGCGCAGGCCACCCTGGAACGCGACTTCGGCATGGGCCAGACCCTGTAGGGCAGTGCCCAGACGTGCCGTGTTCATGAAGGTGAACATGCAGTTCAGGCCCTTGTTGGCGGGGCCGATCAGGTAGCCGGTGGCGCTGTCGAAGTTCATCACGCAGGTGGCGTTGCCGTGAATGCCCATCTTGTGTTCCAGCGAGCCACAGCTCACCGCATTGCGCGCGCCGATCGCGCCATCGCTGTCAGGCAGGAACTTGGGCACGATGAACAGCGAGATGCCCTTGGTGCCGGCCGGTGCATCGGGCAGGCGTGCCAGCACGATGTGCACGATGTTGTCGGCCATGTCGTGTTCGCCGGCAGAAATGAAGATCTTCGTGCCGCTGATTGCATAGCTGCCGTCGGCCTGGGGTTCGGCCTTGGTGCGCAGCATGCCCAGGTCGGTGCCGCAGTGTGGTTCGGTCAGGCACATGGTGCCGGTCCACTCGCCGGACACCAGCTTGGTCAGGTAAGCCTCTTGCTGTTCGGGCGTGCCGTGGGCGGAAATGGTGTTCATGGCGCCGTGGGACAGGCCGGGGTACATGCCCCACGACCAGTTGGCGCTGCCGATCATCTCGCTCACCGCCAGACCGAGGGATTCGGGCAGGCCCTGGCCACCGTGTTCGACGTCGTGGGCCAGGCTTGGCCAGCCGCCTTCGACGAACTGTTTGTAGGCCTGCTTGAAGCCGGTCGGCGTCTTCACGCCGTCTTCGCTCCAGGTGCAGCCTTCGATGTCGCCCACACGGTTCAGCGGCGCCAGTACCTGTTCGCAGAACTTGGCGCCTTCTTCGAGGATGGCATCGACCATGTCCGGGGTCGCATCCTGGCAGCCGGGCAGGCTTTGATAGTGCGCTTCGTAGCCGAGCAACTCGTCGCGGACGAAGCGAATATCACGCAAGGGGGCCTTGTACTCAGGCATAGCGATAAACCTCTGCTGATGAATTCCGATGGGTTCGACCTGCGACAGGTTGTCGCTATCAAACGGCTGTTTGAAACATACGTTTACGCCTGCGCAAAGTCAATACCCGCCCGGCGGCCGTCACGGTGCCGTGGCGGCTGCGGGCTGGCTCGCTGAAAAGGGGGATCGACAGGGTTCGGCGGGTATGGCGCGGGTTAGAGCGGAGTACCGAGTAGAACGTTGGCAGGATCGAGCCACACATTGACCGAGTCGCCCTCACGGATCGAGCAGTGCTCGGAAAGTGCGCACAGGGTCTGCCCATTCGCCAGGCCGATACGCATTTCGCAAGGCCCTCGAGCGTCCTTCAGGACCTGCTCCAGCACACCCTGCAGGCAGCTGTGACCTGGCATGGCGGGAGCATCCAGTGGCAACACGCACAACCAACCCGCCTTGATCAAGGCCACCACACCAGCGCCGGGCACCAGCGTCAGGGTTTGCGTGCTGTCATGGGTGATCTGCGCGCGCAGGCTCAACCCCGCGCCCAGGTCCAAAGTGATTTCGTCGTTGCGCCCTTGAGCGTCGATGGCAGTCACGCGGCCGTGCAGTTGATTGCGGGCACTGGTACGCAGCATGAGTCGGCCCAGCAGGTCGAGGTCGCCGACGTCCTCGGCGGCTTCGAGCACCTGCGCCTGCAAGGCCTGGAGCTTCTGGTAAAGGCGCAGCATGCGCTGCCCTTCCGCGGACAAGCACGCGCCACCACCGCCCTTGCCGCCCACGACCCGTTCGACCAGCGGCGTTTGGGCCAGGTTGTTGAGTTCGTCGATGGCGTCCCAGGCGCCCTTGTAGCTCAGGCCAGCCGCCTTGGCGGCACGGGTGATCGAACCCTGCTCGGCGATATGACGCAGCAGTTCGATGCGTTGCGGACGACGGGCGATGTACTGGGCCAGCAAAGGAGGCAAGGTCATGGCCCAAGGCTACTCGGGCTTGGCCGTGCGCGCCAGACAGTAGACGTCGACCCGCGCGGCGCCGCCCTCGCGAAGCAGCGTGGCCAGGGCCTGCGCGGTGGCGCCGGTGGTCATCACATCGTCGACCAAGGCGACGTGCACTCCGTCGAGCACCGCACCGGGCATCAAGGCAAAGGCTCGTTCCAGGTTGTGCAGCCGCGCCTTGGCGCCCAGTTCCTGCTGCGCCTGGGTCTCGCGCGGTCGTTGCACCAGGGTCGAATCGCAGTCGATGTGCAGTGCCTCGGACAACCACCGAGCGAGCATTTCAGCCTGGTTGAAACCGCGTCTGCGCAGGCGTTTGCGCCCCATGGGCACCGGGATCAGCAACTGCGGGCGTGGCAACCCTTCGTTGAAACGATGATCGAGCCAGTGACTGGTCAACTCGGCCAGCAAACGTCCATAGGGCCACTGGCTGTTGTGCTTGAAGCGGGTGATCAGGCTGTCGAGGGGAAAACCATAGTGCCAGGGGGTTTCCACCTTGCCGAATGCGGGTGGCCGACGCCGACAGGGCGCGCAGGTGAACCCACTCATCGCCAAGGGCAATGCGCACACCGTGCACTGCTCCTCCAGCCAGGGAAGGTCGCATTCGCAGGCCTCGCACAGGGCATAGGGATTGCCCGACGCTTCGTCGCACAGCAGGCAAATCTGATCATTTTCTAGCCACTTGTAGACCCTGGCAGCCGCAGAAGGTTGACAGTGCATGGAGCTTCCTTAATCATGCCCGCATTCAACTCAATAGCCGCGTTGCGCCCATGGACATTCCAGCGTCCCTGCGCGCGCCCAAGCATAAACAAGGAATCGCCGATGAGCGCCAGTACAACTGCAACCGTTCGTCACGACTGGACCCTGGCCGAGGTCAAGGCGCTGTTCGTGCAGCCGTTCAACGACCTGCTGTTCCAGGCGCAAAGCGTGCACCGGGTGCATTTCGACCCCAATCGGGTCCAGGTCTCGACCCTGCTGTCGATCAAGACCGGCGCCTGTCCCGAGGACTGCAAGTACTGCCCGCAATCGGGGCACTACAACACCGGGCTGGAAAAAGAAAAGCTGATGGAAGTGCAGAAGGTGCTCGAGGAAGCCGCCCGCGCCAAGGCGATCGGTTCGACGCGATTCTGCATGGGCGCGGCCTGGAAACACCCCTCGGCCAAGGACATGCCGTACGTGTTGCAAATGGTTGCCGGGGTCAAGGCGCTGGGCCTGGAAACCTGCATGACCCTGGGGCGCCTGGACGAAGACCAGACCAAGGCGCTGGCCCAGGCCGGCCTCGACTACTACAACCACAACCTGGACACCTCGCCGGAGTTCTACGCCAGCATCATCACCACCCGCACCTACAGCGAACGCCTGCAGACCCTGGCCCACGTGCGCGACGCCGGCATGAAGATCTGCTCCGGCGGCATCCTGGGCATGGGCGAGTCGCTGGACGACCGCGCCGGGCTGCTGATCCAGTTGGCCAACCTGCCCGAGCATCCCGAGTCGGTGCCGATCAACATGCTGGTGAAAGTGGCCGGTACGCCGCTGGAAAACGCCGAGGATATCGACCCGTTCGATTTCATCCGCATGCTCGCCGTGGCGCGCATTCTCATGCCCCAGTCCCATGTGCGCCTTTCCGCCGGGCGCGAAGCGATGAACGAACAGATGCAGGCACTGGCTTTCCTGGCCGGGGCCAACTCGATCTTCTATGGCGACAAGCTGTTGACCACGGCCAACCCGCAGGCAGACAAGGACATGCAGTTGTTCGCCCGCCTGGGGATCGCTCCCGAAGCTCGTGAAGAACACGCCGACGAGGTCCATCAAGCGGCCATCGAACATGCCCTGGTCGAGCAGAAGAGCAGCGACCTGTTCTACGACGCCGCGTCCGCCTGACCCTGCGCCGGCCCCAGCGGCCGGCGTTCACCTCCCCCCTGCCATTCGAGGCCTGCATGCCCTTCGACCTCAGCGCGCGCCTGGCCGAGCGCCGCGCCGCCGACCTCTATCGTCAGCGTCCATTGCTGCAAAGCCCGCAGGGGCCATGCGTGGTGGTCGATGGCCAACCGCTGCTGGCTTTCTGCAGCAACGACTACCTGGGCCTGGCCAACCACCCCGAAGTGATCAAGGCCTGGCGCGAGGGCGCCGAGCGCTGGGGCGTGGGCGGTGGAGCATCGCATCTGGTGGTCGGTCACAGCAGCCCTCACCACGCGCTGGAAGAGGCCTTGGCCGAATTCACCGGGCGTCCGCGGGCGTTGCTGTTTTCCACCGGCTACATGGCTAACCTGGGGGCGGTCACCGCCCTGGTGGGGCAAGGCGATACCGTGCTGCAGGACCGGCTCAACCACGCCTCGCTACTGGACGCCGGCTTGCTCAGCGGCGCACGCTTCAGCCGTTACCTGCACAACGATGCCGCCAGCCTGGAAACGCGCCTCGACAAAGCCACCGGCAATACGCTGGTGGTGACCGATGGCGTCTTCAGCATGGACGGTGACCTTGCCGAGCTGCCGCAACTGGCCGCTTCGGCCCGCGCCAAGGGTGCCTGGCTGATGGTCGACGATGCCCACGGGTTCGGTGCCCTGGGCGCCACCGGTGGCGGTATCGTCGAACACTTCGGGTTGGGGTTGGACGATGTGCAGGTGCTGGTCGGGACCTTGGGCAAGGGCTTCGGCACTGCGGGCGCCTTCGTAGCCGGCAGCGAGGAACTGATCGAGACGCTGGTGCAGTTCGCCCGGCCCTACATCTACACCACCAGCCAGCCACCGGCGCTGGCCTGCGCCACGTTGCGCAGCCTGCAGCTGCTGCGCAGCGAGCACTGGCGGCGCGAGCACCTGGCGACCCTGATCGCGCAGTTCAGACGGGGCGCTGCCCGGTTGGGCCTGACCTTGATGGATAGCTTCACGCCCATTCAACCCATTCTCATCGGCGACGCCGGGCGAGCCCTGCATTTGTCGCGGCTGTTGCGCGAGCGCGGAGTGCTGGTGACGGCCATTCGCCCGCCAACGGTGTCTGTCGGCAGTGCGCGATTGCGGGTCACGCTTTCGGCCGCTCACAGCAGTGCCCAGGTGCAGCGACTGCTCGATGCGCTGGCTGAGTGCTACCCGCTGCTGGGAGCTGAACATGCTTGATCGCTTGATCCTGCTACCTGGCTGGGGCCTGGGCAACGGTGCTTTGGATCCCCTGGTCGCCGCCTTGCGAGGGCTCGCTGAACCCGTGCAGGCGCGGATCGAAGCCTTGCCCGAGCCCGGTTCCATCCAGCTTTCCGACTGGCTCGACGCGCTCGACGAACGCCTGCCGGACGGTGTCTGGCTGGGCGGCTGGTCGCTGGGAGGCATGCTTGCTGCCGAACTGGCGGCGCGCCGTGGCGAGCGCTGTCGTGGCTTGCTGACGCTGGCCAGCAACCCCTGTTTCGTGGCCCGCGCCGACTGGCCGGATGCAATGCCCGCTAAGACGTTCGAAGCGTTTCTGGCCGCTTGCGAGGCGGATCCGAAAAACCTGCTGAAGCGCTTCGCGTCGCTCTGTGCGCAAGGCGCTGCTGATCCGCGCGGGCTTTCTCGGCGACTGGCGGTTGCTGAGCCGACTTCGACACAGACGTTGGTGGAGGGCCTGCATGTGCTGGCGGAGCTGGATACCCGGGCCGCGTTGCAGGCGTTTGCCGGGCCGCAACTGCACCTGTTTGCCGGGAACGATTCGCTGGTGCCTGTTGGTGCAGTAAGCGCGTTGCGGGAGCTGCTGCCAGAGGCGGAGATCGGCCTGGTCGAGCAGACCAGCCATGCGTTCATGCTGGAGGACTCGCAAAGGGTCGCCGGTGCAATTCAGGCCTTCCTGCGTGAGCGAGGTTTTGATGAATAACGGCAAGGGTTTTGCGTTTGACGCACGTTTGGCGATGGTAGATGACGCGGCTTGCGCCGCTGCTACAGGGGCCGAGGCGGGGTCTGCGTTGCCGGACAAGCGGCGGGTGGCGGCTTCCTTTTCCAAGGCAGCGGCGAGTTACGACAGCGTCGCGCAGTTGCAACGCGACGTTGGGCACGCGCTGCTCGCACGCCTGCCGACCGGTCTGCAACCCTCGCAATGGCTCGACTTGGGCAGCGGCACGGGCTATTTCAGCCGCGCCCTGGCCCAGAGTTTTCCGGAAGTCGGCGGCGTGGCGCTGGACATCGCCGAAGGCATGCTGACCCACGCGCGCGCCCAGGGCGGCGCCACCTGGCATGTGGCCGGCGATGCCGAGCAGCTGCCGTTGCGCAGTGGCTGCTGTGGCCTGATCTATTCGAGCCTGGCAGTGCAATGGTGCAGCGACTTCGCCGCGGTGCTTGCCGAGGCCCACCGAACACTGCAGCCCGGTGGCGTGCTGGCATTCGCCAGCCTGTGCGCGGGCACGCTGCACGAGCTGCGCCAGAGCTGGCGCGCAGTGGATGGCCGGGTGCACGTCAACCGCTTCCGTGAGTTCGCCGACTACCAGCGCCTGTGCGCCGACAGCGGCCTGGAGGTGCTGGGCCTGGATAACGTGCCCCATGTGCTGCACTACGCCGACGTGCGTGGCCTGACCCATGAACTCAAGGCGCTGGGCGCACATAATCTCAACCCCGGCCGACCTGACGGCCTGACTGGCCGCACGCGCATGCTTGGCCTGCTGCACGCCTATGAAACCTTCCGCACACCGCTGGGGCTGCCCGCCACCTACCAGGTGGTCTACGCTGTGTTGCGCAAACCTGTCGAGCAAGGACAATCCCGATGAGCGCCTATTTCATCGCCGGTACCGACACGGACATCGGCAAGACCACGATCGCGGCCGGCCTGTTGCACGCCGCTATGCTCAGGGGCCTCAGCACGCTGGGTGCCAAGCCCGTTGCCTCGGGCTGCGATGTCACACCCAAGGGCCTGCGCAACAGTGATGCGCTGGCCTTGATGGCGCAGAGTTCGATCAGCCTGGAATATGCGCAGGTCAATCCAGTGGCCTTCGAACCGGCGATCGCTCCACACATTGCCGCTCGCGAGGCTGGCGTGGCGCTGACGGTTGGATCGTTGCTGGCGCCCATGCGCCACGTGCTGGCCCAGCAGGCAGACTTCACCCTGATCGAAGGCGCCGGCGGTTGGCGCGTGCCGCTGTCCGACCAGGCCAACCTGTCGGACTTGGCCATTGCCCTGAAACTGCCGGTGATTCTGGTGGTGGGCGTGCGCCTGGGCGCCATCAGCCATGCGCTGCTCAGTGCGGAAGCGATCGCCCGCGACGGCCTGCAGCTGGCCGGCTGGGTGGCCAACATCATCGAACCGAAAACCTCACGCCTGGAAGATAACCTCGCCACCCTGGCCGAACGCATGCCAGCGCCCTGCCTGGGTCGCGTGCCCTACCTGAAGGACGCCAGTGCCCAAAGCGTTGCCGAGCATCTGCATCTGGAGCTTATTGGGTAGGACGATTCAAACGTGCAATGCGGGTGCGCCGTATTGGCTCAACAATGCGTCGGCCGTCAGTAACTGCATGCTCTCGAGGGTAGCCTGGGCGAATAGCAGGCGATCGAACGGATCGCGATGAATGGGCGGCAGTTTTTCCACGGCCATGCCATGGGCTGCAGTGATGGGTAGCTCGCTGTAGCCATTGAGCAATAGCTGCCGGCGCAGACGCGCCGTATCGATGACCGTGGCGCTGCGGCTCAGACCGTTCTTGATGGCCACTTCCCACAGGCTCGCTGCGCTGAAGTACACCTCGTGATCCATATTGCCGATCAACGATCGAGCACTTGCTGAAAGCATCGGGCTGTCCTTGGCAACCCAGATCAGGATATGCGTGTCGAGCAGTAACTTCACACCTTGCCCTCGAAGAGATTGGCGACCTCAATGTCCAGCTCATCAAAGTCTTCGGGTACCTCCAGGTCAAGCATGAAACCGATACGCTTTGCTTCACCCGCTAGTGGCGTGTCATAAGCCACCAGCCGGGCAACCGGCTTGCCGGCTTTGGCAATGACGACCACTTCACCGGCCGCAGCTTGATCCAGTAGCCGGGACAGATTGCTTTTGGCATCGTGAACATTGTGAATGGCCATCGGTGGCGACTCCTTTGTACAGGTGACTACAGTGTATCTTAGCCCATCTGGTTAGCTAATTCTCTTGTGCGCATTTATGCTGGCTTTGCACCGTGGTTCCCCCCGTATTGCTGTATTCGGAAACATTTCTGCACGCACGCATCGGCACACCCCCTGCCTGCAACCTGTTCGTCATAATCCCTCCTTAAGGTACTCGCTGACCTGAAGGGAGATGATCATGAGCCTATTAGAAGAACATCAAGCCACCGACCTGGAAAAGATCACCGGCCTGAGCCGTCGTCGCTTCATCGGTGCTGGCGCATTGTGCGGTGCCGCAATGTTCATGGGCGGTAACCTGCTGACCCGCACGGCCGTGGCCAGCGCCGTGAGCGCCGGTAACAGCGGCCTGCTCGGTTTCACCGGCATTGCGGCTGCCACCAGCGACACCATCAGCCTGCCGCCAGGCTATCGGGCCAGCGTGCTGATCAGCTGGGGGCAACCCCTGCAAGCCGGCGGCCCTGCGTTCGACCCCAGCGGCAACGGCAGCGCCGAAGCCCAGGAGGTGCAGTTCGGCGACAACAACGATGGCATGAGTCTGTTCCCCTTCCCCAACGACGCCAATCGCGCGTTGATGGCCATCAACAACGAATACACCAACTACCGTTATCTCTACGCCCATGGCGGTAGCCCGCAGTCGGCCGACGAGGTGCGCAAGGCCCTGGCCTGCGAAGGCCTGTCGGTGATCGAGATCCAGCGCAAGGCCGGCCACTGGCACTTCGTCCAGGGTTCGCAGTACAACCGACGTGTTCACGGCAACACGCCGATCCGTGTCAGCGGCCCGGCGGCCGGTGATGCCCTGCTCAAAACTGCGGCCGACAGCACCGGGCAACTGGTGCATGGCACGTTCCAGAACTGTGCCAATGGCAAGACGCCCTGGGGCACCTACCTCACGTGCGAAGAAAACTTTACCGACTGCTTCGGCAGCACCGACGCAACGCTGGCGTTCACCCCGGCGCAGAAACGCTACGGCGTGGTCGCGGCCAGCAAGGAAATCAATTGGCACCCCCACGATCCGCGCTTCGACATGGCGCGCAACCCCAACGAACTCAACCGTCATGGCTGGGTCGTGGAAGTGGACCCGTTCGACCCCACCGCCATGCCGGTCAAGCGCACCGCACTGGGTCGCTTCAAGCATGAGAACGCAGCCCTGGCCGAAACCCGCGACGGGCATGCCGTGGTGTACATGGGCGACGACGAGCGCGGCGAATTCATCTACAAATTCATCAGCCGCGATCGCATCGACCACCACAACCCCAAGGCCAATCGTGACCTGCTCGACCACGGCACACTGTACGTTGCGCGTTTCGACGACGGCGACGGCAACCCCGACCACCCCAAGGGCCGTGGCCAATGGCTGGAGCTGACCCATGGCAAGCACGGCCTGGATGCCAGCAAAGGCTTTGCCAGCCAGGCCGAGGTACTGATCCACGCGCGACTGGCTGCCACCGTCATGCAGGCCACGCGCATGGACCGTCCCGAGTGGATCGTGGTCAGCCCGAAAGATGGCCTGGTCTATTGCACCCTGACCAACAACGTCAAGCGCGGTGACGACGGCCAACCGGTCGGCGGCCCCAACCCGCGCGCGAAGAACGTCTACGGTCAGATCCTGCGCTGGCGCGAAAGCGGCGACGAGCACGGCGCCATGGACTTCGAGTGGGACCTGTTCCTGGTGGCCGGCAACCCCGGCGTGCACCCTGGCCAGGCCAAGGGCGGCTCGTCCAACATCAATCCGCAGAACATGTTCAACAGCCCCGATGGCCTGGCGTTCGACGATGCCGGTCGACTGTGGGTACAGACCGATGGCGATACCACCAACGTGGGCGACTTCGCCGGCATGGGCAACAACCAGATGCTCTGCGCCGACCCTGCCAGCGGCGAGATCCGCCGGTTCATGGTCGGCCCGGTCGGTTGCGAAGTCACCGGCGTCAGCTTCGCTGCCGATCAACGCACCCTGTTCATCGGCATCCAGCATCCGGGCGAAAACGGCGGTTCGACCTTCCCCGAACATCTGCCCAACGGCAAGCCACGCTCGTCGGTGATTGCCATCAGCCGCGAGGATGGCGGGGTGATCGGCGCGTAACCCGGCCACCGCTGTTGCCGCGTCTGCGCTACCATGGCGAGCCGGACGCGGCAGCCTGCCGCGCGCAGGAGTTCGCATGGCCCACCCTTTTGAAACACTCACCCCAGACCTGGTGCTCGACGCCGTGGAAAGCATCGGCTTTCTGAGCGATGCACGGGTGCTGGCACTCAACAGCTACGAGAACCGCGTCTATCAGGTGGGCATCGAAGATGGCCAACCGCTGATTGCCAAGTTCTATCGCCCCGACCGCTGGACCAACGCTGCCATTCTGGAAGAACACGCGTTCACGGCCGAGCTGGCCGATTGCGAAGTGCCCGTGGTTGCACCGATGGTGCACGAGGGCGAAACGCTGTTCGAACACGCCGGGTTCCGTTTCACCCTGTTTCCTCGCCGGGGCGGCCGGGCGCCCGAGCCGGGCAATCTCGATCAGCTCTATCGCCTGGGCCAGCTGCTGGGCCGCCTGCATGCCGTGGGCGCCACACGCCCGTTCGAGCACCGCGAAGCGTTGGGGGTGCAGAATTTCGGCCACGATTCGCTGCAGACCTTGCTCGAAGGCAACCATGTACCGCGCAGCCTGCTGCCCGCCTACGAGTCGGTCGCCCGTGACCTGCTCAAGCGCGTGGAAGAGGTGTACAAGGCCACGCCGCACCAGAACATCCGCATGCACGGCGATTGTCACCCCGGCAACATGATGTGCCGCGACGAGGTGTTCCATATCGTCGACCTCGACGATTGCCGCATGGGCCCGGCGGTGCAGGATCTGTGGATGATGCTCGCCGGCGACCGCCAGGAATGCCTCGGCCAGCTGTCCGAGCTGATGGACGGCTACCGCGAATTCCACGACTTCGATCCGCGCGAGCTGGCGCTGATCGAACCCCTGCGGGCGCTGCGCCTGATGCACTACAGCGCCTGGCTGGCACGGCGCTGGGAAGACCCGGCCTTTCCGCGCAGTTTTCCCTGGTTCGGCACCGAGCGGTATTGGGGTGACCAGGTGCTGGCGTTGCGCGAGCAGCTGGCAGCACTCAACGAAGAACCGCTGAAGCTGTTCTAGCCGGGCGCCGGACCTGAAAGCAGCGTTCGCCTTTTTGTTTCCAATGGTTTGATGTGTAACAGTTACCGACCAGCGATTCGATTTCGAAACCGTGCCAGCAGGGAGCTCCATGCAAGTCGCCAATCCCCGTCGGGGGTACATCCTGGGCCTGAGCGCCTACATCTGTTGGGGGTTCATCCCTCTCTACTTCAAGACCCTTGCGCACTACCCGGCCGTGGAGATCATCGCCCAGCGGGTGCTCTGGTCGGCGCTGCTCGGCTCGTTGCTGCTGCTGGTGTGGAAGCACCCCGGCTGGCTGCGCGAATTGCGCGACAACCCTGTGCGCCTGGCGATCCTGGTGGGCAGCGGTTGCCTGATCGCCGCCAACTGGCTGGTCTATGTGTGGGCGGTGAACAACGGTCGACTGCTCGAGGCCAGCCTGGGCTACTACATCAACCCGCTGCTCAACGTCGTGCTCGGCTTGCTGATCCTGCGCGAGCGGCTGCGCCCGCTGCAATGGATCGCCGTGGCGCTGGCGGCGACGGGGGTGGCGCAGCAGGTCTGGCAGGTGGGCAGCCTGCCATGGGTCTCGTTGG
This sequence comes from Pseudomonas sp. CFBP 13727, assembly GCF_014841915.1. Classification (NCBI taxonomy): domain Bacteria; kingdom Pseudomonadati; phylum Pseudomonadota; class Gammaproteobacteria; order Pseudomonadales; family Pseudomonadaceae; genus Pseudomonas; species Pseudomonas sp. CFBP 13727. The sequence continues at coordinate 319,361 of NZ_JACYUT010000004.1, read as the reverse complement.
CACTGGCCTTGACGTTCAGTTTCTACGGACTGATCCGCAAGCGGGCACCGGTGGCCGCGTTGCCAGGGTTGGTGATCGAAACCTGGTTGCTGGTACCGCTGGCCGCGGGCTGGCTGCTTTGGCACGGCGATGCCGTCAGTATCCAGCCGGCCTTCTGGACTACCAGCGACGCGCTCTGGTTGATGGCTGCTGGGCCGATCACACTGGTGCCGCTGCTGTGCTTCAATGCCGCGGCGCGCCATTTGCCGTATACCACGCTGGGCTTCTTGCAGTACATCGCACCAACGCTCGTGTTGCTGCTGGCCGTTCAGGTGTTCGGCGAACACTTGGCTCCGGCGACCTTGATGACGTTCATCTTCATCTGGGCGGGGCTGGCTATCTACAGTGTGGATATCTGGTGGAATCGACGCAAACGCGACTGATCAGAAAACGATCAACTGGCTGCAGGCCGCGCCGAGCTTGGTGTACAGCGATCTACGCCAAGGTTATCCACAGCCTGGTCCCCGTGGATTGTGCACAACATGCCGTAAACTGGCTGTTTTTTGAACGATTGCCTGTGGGCCTTGCAGGACGCGGCCTGCAGAGGGGTCGACACAGGTTATCCACAGGCAGGCGCAGGATAACCTTGGATAACCTTGAAGAGGCTTCAGATCAAGCCGAGCTCTTCGCGCGCCAGTTTTACCAGCAGGTCCAGGTCGATCGGCTTGAGGAGAAAATCCACCACGCTCAGGTGCATGGCAGTAATCGCATCCTTCACGCTGGCATCGCCTGAAATGATGATGATCGGCAGCGCCGCACGCTCCGACTCGCGCACTTCACGGATGAGGTCCAGGCCCGACTCGGGCCCCATGCGCAGGTCGGTGATCAACAGCCCGATGCCCCTGTTGGCGCGCAACTGCAGCATTGCGCCCATGGCGCTGTCGGCCTGCAGGCATTCGATGCCATGCAGCGCCAGAATCTGCGCAAGGACGTCCCGCGTGTCGTCGTCATCATCCACTATCAGCACCAGCTGCGGCGGCAGTGCCTGCACCTGGCCCAGTTCGCTGAGCGCTTCACGCTCGGCATCGCTCAACAACAATTCGTGATCGGACATACGCTTCCCGTCATCCAGAACCTATCCATCTGGCCATTGCGCTCGATCCCGCCTTTTAGACTTACGTCCAATGGGCACCTTCGCCCATGCAGTCGACCATGGCCGAACGATAAAGACAAATCTCCCATAACAACAACTTCCGATTCGACCTATCGAGCGGTAATGGCCATGAGCAAAACCGACGCCTTCACCCAGGCGGGCAAGACCGCGGTGCTGCAGAACATCCACGGCACCGTGCAGTTCCTGCAACGTTTCCCACCGTTCAACCAGATGGAAAACGCCCACCTGGCGTACCTGGTCGAGCAGTGCCAGCTGCGCTTCTATGCCGGCGGTGAAAGCATCATCAAACCGGCCGATGGCGCTGTCGAGCATTTCTACATCGTCAAGCAGGGGCAGGTGGTGGGCGAGCGGCCGCACAGTGCGCGTCGCGGCACCGAAACCACGTTCGAGATCACTGCCGGCGAGTGCTTCCCGCTGGCCGCCCTGCTCGGCGAACGGGCCACGCGCACCGAGCATCTGGCAGCCGAAGACACCTTCTGCCTGCAATTGAACAAGCCGGCCTTCATCAAGCTGTTCGCGCTGTCGACGGTGTTCCGCGACTTCGCCCTGCGCGGGGTGAGCAGCCTGCTCGACCAGGTCAACCAGCAAGTGCAGCGCCAGGCCGTGGAAACCCTGGGCACCCAGTATTCGCTGAACACCCGACTGGGGGACCTTGCCATGCGCCACCCGGTGACTTGCTCAGGCTCTCTGCCGCTGCGCGACGCCGTGCGGCTGATGCACGAGCAGCAAGTGGGCAGCATCGTCATCGTCGATGACCTGAAGGCCCCCCAGGGCATTTTCACCCTGCGCGACCTGCGCCAGGCCGTGGCTGACGCGGCCACCGATTTCGGTGCGGGCATCGAGCGCTACATGATCCCGCGGCCCTTCCATCTCAGCCCTGAAGCCAGCGCCTTCGATGCTGCCGTGGCCATGACCGAACGGCACATCGCCCATGTCTGTCTGGTGAAAGACCAGCGCCTGTGTGGCGTGGTCTCCGAGCGCGACCTGTTTTCCCTGCAGCGGGTGGATCTGGTGCACCTGGCACGCACCATTCGCCATGCCTCGCGCCTAGAACAACTGATTGCCTTGCGTGGGGAGATCAGCGCTCTGGTCGAGCGCATGCTGGCCCATGGCGCATCGTCGACGCAGATCACCCAGCTCATTACCTTGCTCAACGATCACACCGTCTGCCGGGTGATCGAGCTGGTGCTGGAAGAGCGCGGTGATCCGGGCGTGCCTTTCAGTTGGCTGTGTTTCGGCAGTGAGGGCCGCCGCGAGCAGACCCTGCACACCGATCAGGACAACGGCATCGTCTTCGAAGCCCGCGACGCTGCCCACGCTGCCGAAATCCGCGGCAAGCTGCTGCCACTGGCGCACCAGATCAACCTGGCCCTGGCGCAGTGCGGCTTCAGCCTGTGCTCGGGCAACGTCATGGCCAGCAACCCCGAGCTGTGCCTGTCGCGTCTGGAATGGGCACGGCGTTTCGCCGGTTTCATTCGCGAAGCGAGCCCGGAGAACCTGCTCAATTCGAGCATCTACTTCGACCTGCGCACGGTATGGGGCGATGATTCGGCGTGTGCGCAGTTGCGCCGCAGCGTGCTGGAGCAGGTGGCCGACAATCGACTGTTCCAGCGCATGCTGGCGCAGAACGCCTTGCGCCAACGCCCGCCGGTGGGGCGCTTTCGCGACTTCGTGCTGACCCGTCAAGGCAGCGACAAGGCAGCCACCCTGGACCTCAAGGTGCAAGGCCTGACGCCCTTCGTCGACGGCGCGCGCCTGCTGGCCCTGGCCAACGGCATCGACACCGGCAATACCCTGGAGCGCCTGCGCCAACTGGTGGCCAAGGAGGTCATCGACGCGCAGGACGGCGCCGCGTACGAAGAGGCGTACCATTTCATCCAGCAGACGCGCATGCAGCAGCATCAGGCCCAGGCTCGGCAGCACTTGCCCTACTCCAATCGCATCGACCCCGCCGAACTCAACCACCTGGACCGGCGCATCCTGCGCGAGTCGCTGCGCCAGGCCCAACGTCTGCAGGCCAGCCTGAGCCTGAGGTATCAACTGTGAATTTGTTCCGGTGGCGACGGCCACGCCCCACCCCGCTGGCAGTCGAGCTGCAGCAGCGCCTGCAAGGGTTGCCAGGCCCGCAGCCTTTGGCTGACTGCAGCCTGCGCGAACAGCGCTGGGTGGTGCTGGACCTGGAAACCAGTGGCTTGAACCTGAACAAGGACCAGGTGCTGTCGATCGGCGCGGTGGTCATCGAAGACGGCGCGGTGGACTTCTCCCAGCAGTTCGAACGCACATTGCTGCGTGAGCAACCGCGGCTGGGCGCCAGTGTGTTGATCCATGGCCTGGGGCCGGAAGCGATCGCCGCCGGCCAGGCGCCGGCAGACGCCCTGCTCGATTTCATGACCTTCGTCGGCGACAGCCCGCTGCTGGCGTTCCATGCACCGTTCGACGAGCACATGCTGGGCCGCGCGCTCAAGGACAGTCTGGGCTACACGTTGCAACACCCCTTCATCGATGTCGCCGAGCTGGCGCCGATGCTCTGCCCCGATGCGCTGCTGCGCGCAGCTGGACTGGACGACTGGACCATGCATTTCGGCCTGCAGGTCGGCGAGCGTCATCACGCCAGTGCCGATGCGCTGGTCACCGCGGAATTGGCCATGCTGCTGTTCAGCCGTGCGCGCCGCCAAGACCTGGACAGCCCCCGCGCCTTGGCCGAGAAAGTGAGCCAGTGGCGGCGGCGCCAGCAGAACCAGGTGTTCTGACCAGCGCAAAGGCGTGTAAGCACATGATCGCTACCCGACAGCGGTCGCCAGTGTCGACTACAGGTGATAACGTCCTGGCACTCAACGCGCCATGACCCAGCCATCCCTGTGGGGACGGCTGGGTTCTTTTTGCAGGCCCTGAAATGAAAAGCACCACCATCCGCCGCTGGTCCTTCATCCACACCTGGACCAGCCTGATCTGCACCCTTTTCCTGCTGATGCTGGCCATCACTGGCCTGCCCCTGGTGTTCCATCACGAGATCGAACACCTGCTGGGCGATGCGCCACAGTTCCGCGAAATGCCTGCCAATACGCCGCAACTGGATCTGCAACAACTGGTGGAAGCCGCCCAGGCCCATCGTGCGGGTGAAGTGGTGCAATACTTCGGCTGGGACGAGGACGAGCCCCACGGTGTGCTGGCGATTACCGCTGCCACCGCCGACACCGAGCCCAATTCGTCGCACACCTTCATGCTCGATGCGCGTACCGGCGAAGCCGTGGAAACGCCCTCGGCCAACGGTGGCTTCATGATGGTCATGCTGCGCTTGCATGTGGACATGTATGCCGGCCTGCCCGGCAAGCTGCTGCTGGCATTCATGGGTCTGCTGTTCGTGCTGGCGATCGTTTCCGGAGTGGTGCTGTATGCGCCGTTCATGCGCAAACTCACGTTTGGCACCGTGCGCAATCAGAAATCCACCCGCACCCGCTGGCTCGACCTGCACAACCTGATCGGCGTGGTCACCTTGACCTGGGCGCTGGTGGTGGGCGTGACGGGGGTGATCAGCGCCTGCGCCGACCTGCTGATCGGTGCCTGGCGGGCAGAAACCCTCAGCGCCTTGATCGAACCCTACCGCGACGCGCCACCGCTCAAACAACTGGCGCCCGCCACCCGCCTGTTGGACATCGCCCACGGCGCTGCGCCAGGCATGACACCCGACTTCATCGCCTTTCCCGGGACGCGTTTTTCCAGCGAACACCATTACGCGGTGTTCATGCAGGGCGGTACCCACCTGACTTCGCACCTGCTGACGCCGGTGCTGATCGACGCCACCACGCTGGACGTCACTGCCGTGGTCGAACGGCCTTGGTACATGGACGCCATGGGCCTGTCGCAGCCGCTGCACTTCGGCGATTACGGCGGCATGCCGATGCAGATCCTTTGGGCGGCGCTGGATGTATTGACCATCATCGTGCTGGGCAGTGGCGTATACCTGTGGTGGGTCCGCCGCCGCGCCGCCAAGGCCTCTGGCGCAGAGGCCACTGCGTGACGAAAAGGAAGAAGTCGACGTTCTGGCCGGTGTTCCGCATTCCGCTGTTGGTCGGCGTGCTCGGCACCACCGGATTGTTCGCCGCCCTGTTGGGGGATGGCGGATGGGATGCCCTGGCGTGGGTGGGGTTGGGGGTTCCTGCGGTGCTGGGGGTGTGGGGATTGGTGAGGAAGGGCTGAGCTGGGAGGAAGGAAGTTACCCCTGGTTAACTAGGCGGTAATGTTTTGTTTAACTTTATCATCCGAGCAACCGAAGTTTCCAAATCCTACACATCAAACCGTTCTACATCAAACAATCGAAGATCACGCCCTACTTTGAAGCTAATTACTCTGATAGCTCACTGTTAAATATCCTACAATTTTTCAGGACGCAGCACTGTGCGTTAACGTTGTATCGAATCAAACATAATGATATCTCTATCTGCCTCGCACTACGCCCACTGGTTTGCTCGGGCTAATTGTGCATTCAGCTCGTGAACAAACCAACATTGAAATGAGGCCCCATCGGTATGAGGCGTTTCCTGGCGCATGCAGTAACGCAAAGGCCAGCCCTGTTCGGGGCTACCTTGATCACGATATTCATCCTCAAGCTTTCGTTGTTTGCGCCTCCACTCTTGCTGGGTTCCATTATTGACAACCTGTCACTCGACAACAGCGCTGAAAACCTGACGATACCTTATCTGCTCGGTGGTTATGCGTTGGTCATACTGGTGACAGCTGCGGTTGCACCCATCCAGACGTATGTCCTGACTCGACTGGTGCAGCAGACGGTCAAGGATCGATCCATCAGCTGGATGGCGGAGATATTCAGAAAAGAATTCAGCATCTTCAATAATCTGAGAATCGGCCATTTGATCAAAGCGACGGATCGAGGCATTACCGCTCATGAGCAGATACTGAATTTCTTTGTCACCGTTGGGCTGCCCCTGATCATCGAAATCCTTGTCGTCAGCGTTCTGTTTGTGCACTTTGGCGGCGCGCAACTCTTTGCAGCGCTGTTGACGGCGTCATGCATCTATTTATATGTGTGCCACAGAATCATCCAGTGGCGGACTCGACATATCAACGACGTCAACGACAGCGAAGACGAAGTCTCTGAACGTCTGTTCAGCACGCTGCGCGCCGCACGGTCGATCAAGCTGGAAGGCGCGGCAGAACAAACGCTATCCCCGCTCAACCTCGCATTCGAGCGCTACGCGCGTTGCGCTACCACCGTCGCCAGTTCTGCCGCAGCGCTGGGGTCCGCGAAAATGCTCTTCATCGGGCTCGCCACCTGTGGACTTCTGGTGTGGGGCGTTCGAAACCAGGGGATGACAAACCCGACATTGACCATCGGCGAGTTGGTTGCCCTGTGCTCGATTGCGGGTGGATTTCTCACCAACATATCGGGCATTGCCGAAGCCTATCGTTCGGCCCACCAGTTCATGGCTGACAGAGTGAAACTGCAGCAGACCCTCAGCCTTCCGCGATTCGATGGACCGGACCGATCACTGGAACCTGGGACACCCCTCATCTACTCCTTGGAGTTGGCAGCATGGGAGGTGTCAGGCCGACATCTGACGCTCGACGCTTCCCTGCGATTCAAGTCCGATGAGAGCGTGGCCATCACGGGCCCCAGTGGTGCAGGCAAGTCAACACTGCTCGAGTTGCTGGCGGGTATGGATGCGGCGTATCGACAATATCTCTCTTTGAATGGTATCTGCGTCCAGCGTATCTGCGGCGCCTTGCAGCTGCGCGCGCTGCGCTACTGCCCGCAAAGTGCGGTATTTCTGCCGGGCGATCTGGAATCGGGCGTGATGTATGGCCATGCCGCTGAACCTGAACTGCTGGAGCACGCCCGAGAGTTGTCATTGGACGCACTCCTGAGCCAACTAAATCTCAACGATACCGCGTCCAACCTCTCCGGCGGACAGGCCAAGCGCCTTAGCCTGCTTCGGCTGCTCAACAGACCTGGGCGCTTCAATCTTTTTGACGAGCCAACCGCTTCACTCGATCAGGAGCTGGCCATGGCTACGTGGGACACCTTGATGCATGCATTCAAAGGTAAAGGGTTGATCTGCGTTACTCACGATATCGAAGCGTTGGCGCGTTTCGACCAGGTTCTGGTTATTCAGCAGGGCAAGATCGTTGCCGATGGGCCATGGCAGCTGTTGAGAAAGGAGGCAGGTCTGCTCAACGGCATAGCGGAAATGGCAGAACGCTGAGCGTCAGCCCTGTGCGTAACTCGAGCTACGCGCCTGCATTCCTGGCCAAGACAATCCAGGTCCGAGAGCTTTGGATCACAATCAAGTTGGGACGGCTTGACCCCGTCTCCACGCTGATACAGGGTGTTTCCTTATCCAAGGAGAACACCTCATGGCCGTCATGACGCTCTACCACAACCCCGCCTCCCCCTTTGCTCGCAAGGTCATGGTGCTGCTGCATGAGACCGGTCAGTTGGAGCGGGTAGCGCTGAAGACGGTGGCGTTGAGCCCTGTCAGTCCGGATGCGTCAGTGAACCAGGACAACCCGGCCGGGAAGATTCCGGCGTTGGTGCTCGAAGACGGCACTACGCTGCATGACAGTCGGGTGATCCTGGAGTATCTGGATCACCAGCATGTGGGCAACCCGCTGATCCCTCGGGAAGGGGCGTCGCGCTGGCGGCGGTTGACGGTGGCGTCATTGGCGGATGCGATGCTCGACGCGGCCGTGCTGATTCGCTACGAGAAGGCCCTGCGGCCGCCTGAGCTGCACTGGCCGTTGTGGCTGGATAATCAGGCGGAAAAGATCGAACGGGGACTGGCGTATCTGGAGGCCACGGCGGTCGCGGAGTTGAGCGCAGCGTTCGATATCGCAGCGATCGGGGTGGCCTGTGCGCTGGGGTATGTTGATTTTCGCATGCCGGAGTCTGGCTGGCGGCAGCGCTATCCGGGGTTGGCAGGGTGGTATGCCGAGGTGAGTGAGCGCGAGTCGCTGCGCTCGACTGTGCCGTCGGCCTGACAGGCCGGGGTGCTCACGCGACCTCGCACCAGTCCTGTACCTCGAGTCCCTCGACAAAACGAAACGCCTTGTCACTGGCGACCAGTGTCATCCCGGTGGCAAGACTATGGGATGTGCCTCGCAAGCCACGCCCCGAATCAGCAGTCGGGCTTGTCGGCGACGAAGCGGCGGGCAGGGTTTACCGCGGCCTTGAATTCACGCAGGCCCTTGGCGCCGATCAGCAGGGGGTAGTTGAAGCTGCTGCGGTCTACCAGGTTGACCTCGATGGTGCGCTTGACGTCGCCCAGGCACAGCTCCAGGTCGACCACGGGGCGTTGCGAGACTTCGGTACCTTCACCATCGTCGTCTTCTTCGGCGCGGTTCTTGATCTTGCTCATGCGCGAGATCTTGTGCTCGTAAATCTTGTTGTCGGCATCCTTGGTGGCCAGGCGAAAGCGTACCCAGTCGTCGCCGTCGCGGGTGAACGTCTGGATGTCCTTGGCCGACAGCGACGCTGTCAGTGCGCCGGTGTCCATCTTGGCCTTGAGCGTCTGCCCGCCAATTTCGGGCAGCTTGATGTATTCATAGCGACCATACAGGGTCGGCTCTGCTGCCAGCGCGGGCAGGGCCAGTATGGACAACAGGGCGAGTACGTTCTTCACCTGGAATTCCTTCGGGGCAGTGTGCAATGCGCGCAGCATACCCAGATAAAAGTGAAACATTTGTTGACGAAACCCTCGGGCAGAATTGGTTACAGGCGCGCTTGTGCTTATCATTGCCTGCTTCATGAAGCCAGAGTAGCCCTATGCGCCGCCTTCTCACCGGCTGTCTCGCGACCGCCCTTCTGCTGCTCAATACGCTGGTGTTGATCGGCCCCTTGCTGGTGTTCGCCTTGGTCAAGCTGGTGGTACGTGGTCGCTGGCGCGACCATGCCTCGGCGGCGGTCATGTGGATTGCCGAGACCTGGTCGGAGATCGACAAACTGATCTTCAAGGTCTGCACCCGTACCGAGTGGGATATTCGCGGAGCACGCGACCTGCGCAAGGGCACGTCCTACCTGGTGGTAAGCAATCACCAGTCGTGGATCGACATTGCCGCCTTGATCCAGGCACTCAACGGTCGCGCGCCGTTCTTCAAGTTCTTTCTGAAGAAGGAGCTGATCTGGGTACCGTTCCTGGGGCTGGCCTGGTGGGCGCTGGACTATCCGTTCATGAAGCGCTACAGCAAGGCGTTTCTGGACAAGCACCCACACCTCAAGGGCCAGGACCTGGAAATCACCAAGGCGGCGTGCGAGCTGTACAAGCGTCAGCCGGTGACCATCGTCAATTATCTGGAAGGGACTCGCTTCACCCAGGCCAAGCGCGAGCAGCAGGCCTCCCCTTTCCGCTATCTGCTCAAGCCCAAGGCAGGCGGCGTGGCCTTCGTACTGGCCGCGATGGGGCCGCAACTGGATCGCTTGCTGGACGTCACGGTGGTGTATCCGCACGGGCGTATCCCGGGTTTCTGGAACCTGTTGTGCGGGGATGTGCGCAAGGTGATCGTGGATATCAAGTCGCGCAGCATCGATCCGGGCCTGATCGATGGCGATTATGAAAACGATGCGGTATTTCGGCTCAAGGTCCAGAACTGGGTCAACCAGCTATGGACCGAGAAAGACCAACTGATCGGCACGTTGCGCACCGAATCGGGACGTTGATCAGCTGCCGGTGGCGCCCCAGATGCTGCCCAGGCTTTGCAGCAACGGGCCGCCGACACCCTGCTGGCCCAGGTACTGAAGAATGACTGGCGCGAACTGACCGACCATGCCGCTGTTCATGCCCAGCGCGCTGAAGGCGCTGTTCATGTCGCTGGTGGTTTTCACGTCGCCAAGGGCGTTGTTCAGTGCGCTGATGTTTTTCTGGTCGGACTTGCCGAGCAGGCCGCTCAGGCCTCCCAATCCACCCAAGGCGTTGTTGCCCGAAAGCTTGTCGATGCCGGGAACGGATTTGCTCAGTTGCGAATAGTCGGCGGTGCTGAGTTGATTCTTGGCCAGGCCCAGCATGGCGCCGGTGCCGCCGATGGCCTGGGTCGGAGTGATGTTCAGGGTCGAACCCAAGGTGTTCAGCAGGCCTGCGGCTTCCGGGGCTGCAGCGACGGCAGCGTTGTTGCCTTGCTTGCCGTTCTGCAGGGTGGAGGCGGCATTGACCGCGTCGTTCAAATTGAAGGCGAAGGCGGGACTGGTGGCAACGGCCATCAGGGAAGCCAGGGCCATGGCGCGAGTGATGTTCATTGTGCAGCAACCTCGGGGACAGATAGACGGACCGTCGTCAAACGGCAGTTCGGTCCCATTATGTTCCTCGGGGGTGAAAATTGTGTAATGGCAAAGATGAAGCCACGTAGGAGCGGCCCATGGCCGCGAAGGGCGCGCTGCGGTCGTGCAGATACACCGCGGTGGCCTCTTCGCGGCCGATGGCCGCTCCTACAGGGGAGTTGTATGCTCGTTGCAGGAGCGGGTCTGGTCAGGCGGCGCTGAACAGCTTGTGCGGGTCGATGACGAATTTCTTCGGTACGCCCGCGTCGAATTCGCCGTAGCCGCGCGGGGCCTCGTCCAGCGAGATGACTTCCACGCCGACGATATCGGCGATCTTGATGCGGTCCCACATGATGGCCTGCATCAGCTGCCGGTTGTACTTCATCACCGGGGTCTGGCCGGTATGGAAGCTGTGTGACTTGGCCCAACCCAGTCCGAAGCGAATGCTCAGGCTGCCCATCTTCGCCGCCGCGTCCACCGCGCCCGGATCTTCGGTAACGTACAGGCCGGGAATGCCGATCTTGCCTGCCACACGCACCACGCCCATCAATGAGTTGAGCACGGTAGCCGGTGCTTCTGCCTTGGCCCCGCTGTGACCGTGACCGCGTGCTTCGAAGCCTACCGCATCGACTGCGCAATCCACTTCCGGCTCGCCCAGCAAGGCGGCGATCTGCTCGTGCAACGGTGTGTCCTGGGACAGGTCGGCAATCTCGAAGCCCTGGGCCTTGGCATGCGCCAGACGTACCGGGTTGACGTCACCGATGATCACCACTGCCGCACCCAGCAGGCGCGCGGAAGCCGCGGCAGCGAGCCCGACAGGGCCTGCACCGGCCACGTAGACGGTACTGCCAGGGCCAACGCCTGCGGTCACGGCACCGTGATAGCCGGTCGGCAGAATGTCGGAGAGGCACGTCAGGTCGCGGATCTTCTCCATGGCGGCATCGCGGTCCGGCAGCTTCAGCAGGTTGAAGTCCGCATAGGGCACCAGCACGAACTCGGCCTGGCCACCGACCCAGTCGCCCATGTCGACGTAACCATAGGCGCCGCCGGGGCGCGCCGGGTTGACGGTCAGGCAGACGCCGGTGTTCTGCTCCTTGCAGGAGCGGCAGCGGCCGCAGGCGACGTTGAACGGTACCGAAACCAGATCGCCGACTTTCAGGTGTTCTACGTCGCGACCGGCTTCGATGACTTCGCCCGTGATCTCATGGCCCAGCACCAGGCCGACCTGAGCGGTGGTACGGCCACGGACCATGTGCTGGTCGGAGCCGCAGATGTTGGTCGAGACCACGCGCAGGATCACGCCATGCTCGATGCGTTTGCCCCTGGGGTCCTGCAATTTGGGGAAATCGATATTCTGCACTTCGACTTTGCCGGAGCCCAGATACACCACTCCACGATTACCAGACATGCTTTCACCTCGCTGTTTGTTGTTTTTGAGCTTGGGTTTTGCGTGCTGCGGTCATGCGTTTGTTCGTGCGATGCCCTGACGCGGCTCGCGCCGCTGCTACAGGAATGCGCGGTCGTCCGTAGCAGCGGCGCGAGCCGCGTCAATGACGGCGCGGTACATCTGACACATCACATCACATCAGGGCCGAACGCGGCTCGCGCCGCTGCTACAGAACTACCGTGCGGTTGGCGTTGAGGAACACGCGGCGCTCGATGTGGTAGCCAATGGCTCGGGCCAGGGTCAGGCATTCGATGTCGCGGCCCTTGGCGATGAGGTCTTCGGGGTAGTGACTGTGATCGACCACTTCTACACCCTGGGTGATGATCGGGCCTTCGTCCAGATCGTTGTTGATGTAGTGCGCCGTTGCCCCGACCAGTTTGACGCCTTTGTTGTAGGCCTGATGATAGGGTTTGGCGCCCTTGAAACCAGGCAGCAACGAGTGATGTATGTTGATCGCCCACCCGTCCAGACGCCGACACAGCTCTGGCGACAACACCTGCATGTAGCGGGCGAGGATCACCAGTTCGGCGCCGGCCTGCTCGATCACCTGCAACACCTTGCGCTCCTGGGAGGGTTTGTCCTTGGGGTCGAGCGGAAAATGGTAATAGGGAATGTCGTGCCAGCGCGCCAGCGGCTCGAGGTCCGGGTGGTTGGAGATCACCGCGACCACGTCCATCGGCAACTGGCCGATGCGCTGGCGGTAGAGCAAGTCGTTGAGGCAGTGATCGGCCTTGGAAACCATGATCACCACCTTGGGCCGGTATTGCGGCGCGGTCAACTCGAAGATCATGCCGAAGCTGGCTCCGCGCTCGGCGAGGCCTTCGCGAAAGGCAACTTCATCGAAGCCGTCGGGCTGACGAAACTCGACCCTGATGAAGAAGCGCGACGACAGTCGGTCGTCGAACGAGTGGTGCTCGGTGACATAGCAGCCCTGCTCGAACAGGTAGCGCGTAACCGCATCCACCGTGCCCAATACGCTGGGGCAATCGGCGGTGAGGATCCAGGTGTCAGGGGCGCGGCTCATGGGTAGTCCTTTGGTGTCGAGGTCGAAACAACTGTAGGAGCGGTCATCGGCCGCGAACGGCGCACGGTGGTATGTCCGATGCACCGCGGCGCCTGGTTCGCGGCCGATGACCGCTCCCACAGGGCTGTGCAATCCCTGCACTGTCAGGCCTGGATGCTCAGCCCATACTCGGCCGAGGCATCCTGCAACCACAGCCACCAGTAATCGGCGAAGCTGCGGCGGATCAACAGCTCCCAGGTGTCCTCGTCGGTGCGGCGGATCACCAGCTGAGACTTGGCGAACACCGTACCCACCGCCTTGCCTACCGGAAAATTGTTCGGGTGCACATCGTAGCTCGTGGACTTCATCAGCACGTCGCGCACGTTCGGCCCGCTGAGTTCGATCAGCGACTGGCCGCCGCTGACGTTGACCACCGCGACATGCAGCCCGGCCAGCGCTTCGCGCAGGCGTTGCTCGGTGGCCAGTTCCTCGCCACCGGGAACGATCAGCAGCCACTCGTCCGGGCCCAGCCACTGCAGCGACGTGTCGCCGCTGCTGACCAGGCTCAAGGCGCCGGGCAATTCCAGGCCGGTTGCCTTGTGCACGGCGCCGGCAAAGATCGGGTCATGGCCGTCGCCGCGCAGGGTCAGGTGACCCAGCAGCTTTTTCTCGCGCAGGGTCACACCGGCGCCCTGGCGACCCTTGCCCACCAGGCTGGCGAGGTCGGCATGGTGGAGCGGGTCTTCGGCCTTGGCGCCCGAAGCGGGGCGTTGCTGGTATACGTTGACTGTGGTCATTTTGCTGCACCTGTCAGTGAATGCTGTTCAAGCCTGGAAGAAGGTGGTGAGCTCCCGCAGGAGCGGTCATCGGCCGCGAAGGGCTTGCTGCGGTAGGCCTAGCACGCCGCAGCGTGCCTTTCGCGGCCACTGGCCGCTCCTACAGGCGCCTTGTGCTAGATGTTCTGCCGCTCGCCCTTCGGATCGAAGAACACCGAGGAGACGATTTCGGCTTCGATCACGCTGCCATCGGCCTGCGGCGAGAACACCCGTTCGCCCATGCGCTTGAGACCGCCCTTGACCACACCCATCGCGAACGAATAACCCAGCGAGTTGCTGGCATAGCTCGACGTTACGTGGCCGACCATGCTCATGGGGATCGCCTGCTTGGGGTCGAACACCAGCTGGGCACCCTCGGGCAACCACTTGTTCGGATCGACCGGCTTGAGGCCGACCAGCTGTTTGCGCTCGTGGCGCACGGTGTCTTCGCGGTTCATGCCGCGCCAGCCGATCCACGAGAAGGGCTTGGTCCGCCCGACACACCAGCCCATGTTCAGGTCGTCGGGGGTCATCGACCCGTCGGTGTCCTGGCCGACGATGATGAAGCCCTTTTCGGCACGCAGCACGTGCATGGTTTCTGTGCCGTAGGGGGTCAGGTTGTACTGCTTGCCGGCCTCGATGATCTTCTCCAGCACGCCCATGGCGTAGTCGGCCTGGACGTTGACCTCGTACGACAGCTCGCCGGTGAAGGAGATGCGGAACACGCGCGCCGGCACACCCCCCACCTGCCCTTCTTTCCAGGTCATGAAGCCGAAAGCGTCCTTGTCCAGGTCGATGTCGGTCACTTCACTCAGCAGCTTGCGGCTGTTGGGGCCGGACAGGGTCAGGGTCGCCCAATGGTCGGTGACCGAAGTGAAGTACACCTTCAGGTCTGGCCATTCGGTCTGCTGGTAGATTTCCAGCCATTGCAGGACCCGCGCGGCACCGCCGGTGGTGGTGGTCATCAGGAAGTGGTTGTCGGCCAGACAAGCGGTGACACCGTCGTCGAAGACCATCCCGTCTTCCTTGCACATCAGGCCGTAGCGCGCCTTGCCCACGTCCAGCTTGGTCCAGGCGTTGGTGTAGATGCGGTTGAGGAATTCGCGTGCGTCCGGGCCCTGGATGTCGATCTTGCCCAGGGTCGAGGCGTCCAGCAGACCGACGCTGTCGCGCACCGCCTTGCACTCGCGGGCGACGGCAGCATGGATGTCCTCGCCACGCTTGGGGAAGTACCAGGGGCGCTTCCATTGGCCGACGTCTTCGAACTCGGCACCGTTCTTCACATGCCAGGCATGCAGCGCGGTGAAACGCACCGGCTCGAACAGGTGGCCACAGTGACGCCCGGCCACCGCACCGAAGGTGATCGGCGTGTAGTTGGGGCGGAACATGGTCGTGCCCATTTCCGGAATGGTGACGTTCAACGAGCGGGCGGCGATAGCCAGGCCGTTGACGTTGCCCAGCTTGCCCTGATCGGTGCCGAACCCCAGCGCGGTGTAGCGCTTGACGTGCTCGACCGACTCGAAACCCTCGCGGGTAGCCAGTTCGATGGCGGCCGCAGTGACGTCGTTCTGCAGGTCGACGAATTGCTTCGGCGCGCGCGCCGTGTCTTTGTCGTGGGGCACCTGGAACAGCGCCAGGGTCGGCTCTTCGACGCGGGTCAAGACATTGGGCAAGGTCCCTTCGACGACGCCGAAGCCTGTTTCCGAGGCCGCTCGGGCACCGCCTTCGAAACCGTCGGCCATGGCATCGGCCAAGGCATACACGCCGTTCACGCCGCCCACGCACAGGCGTTTCTGCGGTGCTTCGCCCGGCACGAAGCCGAGGATGTCTTCACGCCAGACGGGCTTGCCGCCCAGGTGCGAGGCCAGGTGCACCACCGGGCTGTAACCGCCCGAGCTGCCGACCAGGTCGCAATCGAGCCATTCGCCGGGGCTGACTACCCTGTGCGCCTTGACATCGATGGCAGCGACGCGGGCAGCGGTGACATGCTTGCTGCCGCGAGCTTCGATCACCGCGCTCGCGGTGAGGATGCGAATACCCTTGGCCCGTGCTTCCTCGACCAGCGCGCCGCGCGGGTTGTGGCGGGCATCGGCCACGGCGACCACCTTGAGGCCGGCGTCGTGCCAGTCCAGGGCTACGCGGTAGGCGTGGTCGTTGTTGGTCGACAGCACCAGTTTCTTGCCCGGTGCCACGCCGTATCGACGTACATAGGTGGAGATGGCGCCGGCCAGCATGTTGCCCGGCACGTCGTTGTTGCCGTACACCAGTGGCCGCTCGTGGGTACCGGTTGCCAGCACCACGCGCCCGGCGCGAACCCGGTGCATGCGTTGGCGGACCTGGCCCATCGGCGCACGGTCGCCAAGGTGATCGGTGAGGCGCTGGTGAATGGTCAGGAAATTATGGTCGTGGTAGCCGTTGACCGTGGCGCGGGGCAACAGCACCACTTCAGGCATGCCTGCAAGCTCGCTGATCACTGCGGCGACCCATTCGCCGGCAGGCTTGCCATCGAGGCTTTCACGGGTGTCGAGCAGCGAGCCGCCGAACTCTTCCTGCTCGTCGGCCAGGATCACCCGGGCGCCACTGCGCGCGGCGGCCAGGGCAGCGGCCAGGCCGGCAGGGCCGGCGCCGACCACCAGCACGTCGCAGGTGCGGCTCATGTAGTCGTAGGAATCCGGGTCCACCTCGGTCGGCGAGCGACCCAGGCCGGCAGCCTTGCGGATGTACTTCTCGTAGGTCATCCAGAAGGACTGCGGGTACATGAAGGTCTTGTAGTAGAACCCCGGCGGCATCAGCTTGCCACCGACCTTGCCGAGGATACCCATCATGTCGGTATTAACGTTCGGCCAGCCGTTGGTGCTGGTGGCAACCAGGCCCTGGTACAGCGCCTGCTGGGTCGCCCGCACGTTGGGGATCTGAGTGGCTTCGGTGGCGCCGATCTGCAGCACCGCGTTGGGCTCCTCGGCACCGGCTGCGACGATGCCGCGCGGACGCGAATACTTGAAGCTGCGGCCGATCACGTCGACGCCATTGGCCAGCAGGGCCGAGGCCAGGGTGTCGCCTTCATAGCCGATGTAGGTCGTGCCATTGAAGGTGAAGGTCAGCTTCTTGCTGCGCTCCAGACGTCCGCCGGTGGAGAGGCGATTGACCTGGCTCATGGCTTGTCTCCCGAGGCGATCTGCGGCGCCTCATCAATGGTCTTTTCGACGAACTGCGGCTGGCTGCCGATGCGATAGGTTTCCAGGATCTCGTAGGTCACCGTGTTGCGGGTCGCATTGAAATACTGGCGGCAACCGGCGGCATGGATCCACAGCTCGTGCTGCAGGCCGCGCGGGTTGTTGCGGAAGAACATGTACTCGCCCCATTGCGCGTCGGTGCACGCACCCGGGTCGAGCGGGCGGGCAATGTGCGCCTGGCCCGAGCAGTGGAATTCTTCTTCGCTGCGCAGCTCGCCACAGTGTGGACAGAAGATGTTGAGCATGGTGGTTTCTCCTGTCAGTGGGCGACGGCGGCGGCGCCGTGTTCGTCGATCAACGCGCCGTTGTGGAAGCGCTCGATGGAAAACGGCTTGGCCAGCGGGTGCATCTCGCCCGTGGCCAGGCTGGCCGCGAACACATGGCCCGAGCCCGGCGTGGCCTTGAAGCCACCGGTGCCCCAGCCGCAATTGAAGAACATGTTCGGCACCGGGGTCTTGGAGATGATCGGGCAGGCGTCCGGCGTGGTGTCGACGATGCCGCCCCACTGGCGGTTCATGCGCACCCGCGAGAGCACCGGGAACATTTCGACGATGGCCTGCAGGGTGTGTTCGATGATCGGGTACGAACCGCGCTGGCCGTAGCCGACCCAGCTGTCGATACCGGCACCGATCACCAGGTCGCCCTTGTCCGACTGGCTGATGTAACCGTGGACGGCGTTGGACATGATCACGCTGTCGATGATGGGCTTGATCGGCTCGGACACCAGCGCCTGCAGCGGATGGGATTCGACCGGCAGGCGGAAACCGGCCAGCTTGGCCATGTGCCCGGAGTTGCCGGCGGTAACCACACCGACGCGCTTGGCACCGATGAAACCCTTGTTGGTTTCGACACCGATGCACACGCCGTTTTCCTTGCGAAAGCCGGTCACTTCGGTCTGCTGGATCAGGTCCACGCCCAGGGCATCGGCGGCACGGGCATAGCCCCAGGCCACGGCGTCGTGACGGGCCACGCCGCCACGGCGCTGGACGGTGGCGCCGATGATCGGGTAACGGGTGTTCTTGGTGCAGTCCAGGTAGGGGATCTCTTCGGCCACCTGCTTGTTGTTCAACAGCTCGCCGTCCACGCCGTTGAGGCGGTTGGCGCTGACGCGGCGTTCGGAGTCGCGCATGTCCTGCAGGGTGTGGCACAGGTTGTACACGCCGCGCTGGGAAAACATCACGTTGTAGTTGATGTCCTGGGACAAGCCTTCCCACAGTTTCATGGCATGTTCGTACAGGTGGGCCGACTCATCCCACAGGTAGTTGGAGCGCACGATGGTGGTGTTGCGCGCGGTATTGCCGCCGCCCAGCCAGCCCTTCTCGACCACGGCCACATTGGTGATGCCGTGGACCTTGGCCAGGTAATAGGCGGTCGCCAGGCCGTGCCCGCCGCCGCCGACGATGACGACGTCGTAGACCTTCTTGGGGGTCGGTGTGCGCCACATGCGCTGCCAGTTTTCGTGGTGGCTGAGCGAGTGCTTGAAAAGGCCGAAGCCAGAATAACGTTGCATGGTGTTCACTCCACTCTCAGCGGTAGACCGGGAAGTCGCTGCACAGGGCCGTCACGTGACGGGCCACGTTGGCCTCGACGTCGGCATCGCCCAAATTGTCGAGGATGTCGCAGATCCAGCCGGCCAGATCAAGGCACTGGGCCACTTTGAAACCACGGCTGGTGACCGCTGGGGTACCGATGCGCAGGCCCGAGGTCACGAACGGTGACTGCGGGTCATTCGGCACGGCGTTCTTGTTCACGGTGATGTGCGCACGGCCCAGGGCGGCGTCGGCGTCTTTGCCGGTGAGGCCCTGGCGAATCAGGCTGACCAGGAACAGGTGGTTGTCGGTACCGCCGGACACCACGTCGAAGCCACGCTCGATGAACACGCCGGCCATGGCCTGGGCGTTGTCGATGACCTGCTGCTGGTAGGTCTTGAACTCGGGCTCCAGCGCTTCCTTGAAGCACACCGCCTTGGCAGCGATCACATGCATCAGCGGGCCGCCCTGGCCGCCGGGGAATACCGCGGCGTTGAATTTCTTTTCCAGGGCTTCGTTGGCACGGGCCAGGATCAGCCCGCCACGCGGACCGCGCAGGGTCTTGTGGGTGGTGGTGGTGACCACGTCGGCGAACGGGATCGGGTTGGGGTACAGGCCAGCGGCAACCAGCCCGGCGACGTGGGCCATGTCGACGAACAGGTAGGCTCCGACCTTGTCGGCGATTTCACGGAAGCGAGGGAAGTCGAGGGTCTTGGAGTAGGCCGAAAAGCCTGCAATGATCATCTTCGGCTGGTGCTCGACCGCCAGGCGCTCGACTTCGTCGTAGTCGATCAGGCCGGTGTCGGTGTCGATGCCGTACTGCACGGCGTTGTAGAGCTTGCCGGAGAAGCTGACCTTGGCACCGTGGGTCAGGTGACCGCCATGGGCCAGGCTCATGCCCAAGACCGTATCGCCGGCCTGCAACAGTGCCAGGTAGACCGCGGCGTTGGCCTGGGAACCCGAGTGCGGCTGGACGTTGGCATAGTCGGCACCGAACAGTTGCTTGGCGCGATCGATGGCCAGTTGCTCGACCTTGTCCACGTGCTCGCAGCCACCGTAGTAGCGCTTGCCCGGATAGCCTTCGGCGTACTTGTTGGTGAGGCCGCTGCCCTGGGCTTCCATCACGCGCTTGCTGGTGTAGTTTTCCGAGGCGATCAGTTCGATGTGGTCTTCCTGACGCTGGTCCTCGGCGTTCATGGCAGCCAGCAGGACGTCGTCATAACCTTGGATCTGATCTTGTTTGCTGAACATCGCGGTCTCCCCAGCGGCGGCGTGGCGCCTGGCATGTTGGACGAAGGCGACCGGCAACGGCTGCCTCCCTTGATTGCGATGGTAGGGCCGGCGCGATCCGACCAAATGCCTGCGCGCGCCTTGCAGAGGTTCGTTTACGACATGGCGCGATCAGGCCAGCGTCAGAGTGCCCGCAACAGCAGGCGCAGGCCCAGCAGGGCGAGGAAATGCAGGGGGTAGATGGCGTACGCCCAACGGCGCATGGGGACAACTGCCTGGTGTATCCCGACGCGCAGCACCAGCAGGCCCAGCCCTGGTGCCAGCAGACAGGCAACGATGCCGCCGATTGCCGGCCAGTAGAAGTGCCGCGCGGATTCGAACAGGTTGGCCCAGGCGTTGGCGGCCAGGCACAGCACGCCCAGGGGCAACGCCCAGTACAGCGGGCGCTGCCAGGCCAGGACAAACCCCAATGGCAGCAGCACGCCCGCCAGACCGAACATCAGCTGGTGGTCGAACAACGCCGCCACGGCACCCACCGCGCAGCCAAGTGCGGCCATGGCGGGTTGTCGGCGTTGCTGCCAGGCCTTGGCCACGATCAAGCCCAGAGCGAGGGTGGGCAGCACGTTGAGAGTGTCGGCCGGGTAGACGAACAGGCGGTAGGGAATTTCAGACAGAGCGGCGAAGCTCAGCAACCAGGCCAGGTAGCGGCCGCCCAGGGGAGCCTCAGGGCGGCGCGTCAGGTTGGCGGCAATCGCCAGGCAGAACCAGGGGAAAGCCAGGCGGCCCGGCACGTAGAGGAAGTCCAGCGACCAGCCGACATAGCGCAGGTGGTCGAGGACCATGCACAGCATGGCCAGCCATTTGAGCAGATCCAGTGCATGATTTCGGGTCATCCGAGAAAAAGCTCCAGTTTTTGGGTTGTCATACCGGCCTCTTCGCGGCGACAGACCGCTTCCACGCGAGCCTCACACAGCGCAGGAGCTGTCCGCATGGACGACACGTTTCCCGTAGGAGCGGCCAGTGGCCGCGAAGAGGCCCGCCTAGACGACACATCTTTCACAGTTGGTTTACAGTGCCCCCATACCTAACACCAAGGACCCGCCCATGAACGACCAAACCCAACAGTTCGCCAGCGACAATTATTCGGGCATCTGCTCCGAGGCCTGGGCGGCCATGGAGCAGGCCAACCAGGGCCATCAGCGCGCCTATGGCGACGATCAATGGACCGCACGCGCCGCCGATGAATTCCGCCGCCTGTTCGAAACCGACTGTGAAGTGTTTTTCGCCTTCAACGGCACTGCGGCCAACTCCCTGGCCCTGTCGTCGCTGTGCCAGAGCTACCACAGCGTCATCTGCTCGGAAACCGCGCACGTCGAAACCGATGAGTGCGGTGCCCCGGAATTCTTCTCCAACGGTTCCAAACTGCTGACAGCGCGCACCGAGCTGGGCAAGCTGACCCCTCAGGCCATTCGCGAAGTCGCGCTCAAGCGCCAGGACATCCACTACCCCAAGCCTCGCGTGGTCACCCTGACCCAGGCCACCGAAGTGGGCAGCGTGTACCGCCCCGAAGAACTCAAGGCCATCAGCGCCACCTGCAAGGAACTGAACCTGAACCTGCACATGGACGGCGCGCGCTTTGCCAACGCCTGTGCGTTTCTGGGCTGTACACCGGCCGAGCTGACCTGGAAAGCGGGAGTGGATGTGTTGTGCTTCGGCGGCACCAAGAACGGCATGGCCGTGGGCGAGGCCATTCTGTTCTTCAACCACCGGCTGGCCGAAGATTTCGACTATCGCTGCAAGCAGGCGGGGCAGCTGGCGTCGAAGATGCGTTTCCTGTCGGCGCCTTGGGTAGGGTTGCTGGAGAACGATGCCTGGCTCAAGCATGCCGGACACGCCAACCATTGCGCGCAACTGCTCAAGGCGTTGGTCGAGGGTATACCGGGGGTGGAGTTGATGTTTCCAGTAGAGGCCAACGGGGTGTTTCTGCAGATGCCGGAACCGGCCCTGGAAGCCCTGCGCGCCAAGGGCTGGCGCTTCTACACCTTCATCGGCAGCGGCGGCGCTCGCTTCATGTGCTCATGGGACACCGAGGAAGCCCGCGTGCGCGAGCTGGCCCGCGACATTCAGGCCGTAATGGCCGCCTGAGCACCGGGTCGTCCCGTTCGCGGCCACGGACCGCTCCTACATCTCGCTCATGCCACCGCAGTTCCACCGTAGGAGCGGTCATCGGCCGCGAAGGGTGCGCTGCGGTATGGCTGAACACCCCGCGGTGCGCTTTTCGCGGCCGATGACCGCTCCTAGCTCACCACCGCCCAGTCTGACTCAGACTTCCAGGTAATCCAGGATCCCTTCGGCAGCGTTGCGGCCTTCGAAGATGGCGGTCACCACCAGGTCCGAACCGCGGACCATGTCGCCGCCGGCGAAGATCTTCGGGTTGCTGGTCTGGTGCTTGAACTGACCTTGCTCCGGCGCCACCACGCGGCCCTGGCTGTCGGTCTGGATGCTGTGGTCCTGGAACCACGCCGCCGGGCTTGGGCGGAAACCGAAGGCGATGACCACGGCATCGGCCGGGATGATCTCCTCGGAACCCGGAATCGGCTCGGGACTGCGACGGCCACGGGCATCGGGTTCGCCCAGACGGGTTTCGACCACCTTCACCCCTTCGACCTTGTCTTCACCGACGATGGCGATCGGCTGGCGGTTGTAGAGGAATCTGACCCCCTCTTCCTTGGCGTTCTTCACCTCTTTGCGCGAGCCCGGCATGTTCGCCTCGTCACGCCGATAGGCACAGGTCACCGCCTTGGCACCCTGGCGAATGGAGGTACGGTTGCAGTCCATGGCCGTATCGCCGCCGCCCAGCACCACGACCTTCTTGCCCTTCATGTCGACGAAATCTTCCGGCGACTTTTCAAAGCCCAGGTTGCGGTTGACGTTGGCGATCAGGAAATCCAGGGCGTCATGCACGCCAGGCAGGTCTTCACCGGGGAAGCCGCCCTTCATGTAGGTGTAGGTACCCATGCCCATGAACACCGCATCGTATTCCTGCAGCAACTGCTCGACGCTGATGTCCTTGCCCACCTCGGTGTTCAGGCGGAATTCGATGCCCATGCCGGTGAAGACTTCGCGTCGATTGCTCAACACGCTCTTCTCCAGCTTGAACTCGGGGATACCGAAGGTCAGCAGGCCACCGATTTCCGGGTTCTTGTCGAACACCACCGGGGTCACGCCACCGCGCACCAGCACATCGGCGCAGCCCAGACCGGCCGGGCCGGCGCCGATGATGGCGACGCGCTTGCCGGTCGGCTTGACCTTGGACATGTCCGGGCGCCAGCCCATGGCGAACGCGGTGTCGGTGATGTACTTCTCCACCGAACCGATGGTCACCGCGCCGAAGCCGTCATTGAGGGTGCAGGCACCCTCGCACAGACGATCCTGCGGGCACACCCGGCCGCACACTTCGGGCAGGGTGTTGGTCTGGTGCGACAGCTCGGCGGCGGCGAGGATGTTGCCCTCGGCCACCAGTTTCAACCAGTTGGGAATGAAGTTGTGCACCGGGCACTTCCACTCGCAGTACGGGTTGCCACAGCCCAGGCAGCGGTGGGCCTGATCGGCCGACTGCGCGGGTTTGAAGGGCTCGTAGATCTCCACGAACTCTTTCTTGCGTTGACGCAACAGTTTCTTCTTCGGATCTTTGCGCCCGACCTCGATGAACTGGAAGTCATTACTCAGACGTTCAGCCATTGTTAAAACCTCATCAAACTGTTCAGGCGCATATCACTGCGGGTTGGCACGGGTGCTGGACAGCAGCGATTTCAGGTTGGCGGCCTTGGGCTTGACCAACCAGAAGCGACGCAGATAGTCGTCCAGGTTTTCCCAAAGGTTGCGGCCCCATTCGCTGTCGGTTTCGGCGACGTATTCGGCCAGCACGCGCTCCAGGTGAGTACGGTAGGCCTCCATGGCTTCGCCACTGATGCGCTGGATTTCCACCAGCTCGTGGTTGACCCGGTCGACGAAGCTGTTGTCCTGGTCGAGCACGTAGGCGAAACCGCCGGTCATGCCCGAGCCGAAGTTGTAGCCGGTCTTGCCGAGCACGCAGACGAAACCGCCGGTCATGTATTCGCAGCAGTGATCACCCGTGCCTTCCACGACCGTGTGGGCACCGGAGTTGCGCACCGCGAAACGCTCGCCTGCGGTACCGGCGGCGAACAGCTTGCCACCGGTGGCGCCGTACAGACAGGTATTGCCGATGATGGCACTGTCCTGGGTCTTGAACGGGCTGCCCTTGGGCGGCACGATCACCAGCTTGCCAGCGGTCATGCCCTTGCCGACGTAGTCGTTGGCATCACCCTCCAGGTACATGTTCAAGCCACCGGCATTCCAGACGCCGAAGCTCTGGCCCGCAGTGCCCTTGAAACGGAAGGTCAGCGGATTGGCGTTCATGCCCTGGTTGCCATGCAGCTTGGCGATTTCCCCGGAGATGCGCGCGCCGATGGAGCGGTCGCAGTTGCAGATGTCCATCGCGTATTCGCCACCGGTCTTGCCCTGAATCGCCGGCAAGGCCATTTCCACCATCTTCTCGGCCAGCAGGCCCTTGTCGAACGGCGGGTTGCGCTCCACCTGGCAGAACTGCGGCTTGTCGGCTGGAATATGGTCGCTGCCCAACAAAGGGGTCAGGTCCAGGTGCTGCTGCTTGGCGGTTTCACCCGGCAGCATTTCCAGCAGATCGGTGCGCCCGATCAGCTCGCCCAGGCTGCGTACGCCCAGCTTGGCCAGCCACTCACGGGTTTCCTCGGCCACGTAGGTGAAGAAGTTGATCACCATGTCGACCGTGCCGATGTAGTGATCCTTGCGCAGCTTCTCGTTCTGCGTGGCCACGCCGGTGGCGCAGTTGTTCAGGTGGCAGATGCGCAGGTATTTGCAGCCCAGGGCAATCATTGGCGCGGTGCCGAAGCCGAAGCTCTCGGCACCCAGGATCGCCGCCTTGATCACGTCCAGGCCGGTCTTCAGGCCGCCGTCGGTCTGTACCCGCACCTTGCCGCGCAGGTCGTTGCCGCGCAGGGTCTGGTGGGTTTCGGCCAGGCCCAGTTCCCACGGTGCACCGGCATACTTGATCGAGCTCAGCGGCGATGCACCGGTGCCACCGTCGTAGCCGGAAATGGTGATCAGGTCGGCATAGGCCTTGGCCACGCCGGCGGCGATGGTGCCCACACCTGCCTCGGCCACCAGTTTGACCGACACCAGCGCGGCCGGGTTGACCTGCTTGAGGTCGAAGATCAGCTGCGACAAGTCCTCGATGGAGTAGATGTCGTGGTGCGGCGGCGGCGAGATCAGCGTCACGCCAGGCACGGCATAGCGCAGCTTGGCGATCAGGCCGTTGACCTTGCCGCCGGGCAGCTGGCCGCCCTCGCCGGGCTTGGCGCCCTGGGCCACCTTGATCTGCAGCACTTCGGCGTTGACCAGGTATTCGGGAGTGACACCGAAGCGGCCGGTTGCGATCTGCTTGATCTTCGAACTGCGCACGGTGCCGTAGCGCGAAGGGTCTTCGCCGCCTTCACCGGAGTTGGAACGCGCACCCAGGCGGTTCATTGCCTCGGCCAGCGCTTCGTGGGCTTCGGGCGACAATGCACCCAGGGAAATGCCCGCCGAGTCGAAACGCTTGAGAATCGCTTCCAGCGGTTCGATCTGGTCCATGCCCAGCGGCTCGTCGAGCGTCTTGACCTTGAGCAGGTCGCGGATCATCGACACCGGACGGTTGTCGACGATCGCGGTGTATTCCTTGAACTTGCTGTAGTCGCCCTGCTGCACGGCGGCCTGCAGGGTGTTGACCACGTCCGGGTTGTAGGCGTGGTACTCGCCGCCGTACACGAACTTCAGCAGACCGCCTTGCTGGATCGGCTTGCGCGGGCTCCAGGCCTCGGCGGCAAGGGCTTTCTGCTCGGCTTCCAGGTCGACGAAGCGCGCGCCCTTGATGCGACTCGGCACACCACGGAAGCTCAGCTCGCAGACTTCCTCGGACAGACCGATGGCCTCGAACAGCTGGGCGCCGCGGTACGACGCCACGGTGGAGATGCCCATCTTCGAGAGAATCTTGAGCAAACCCTTGGTGATGCCCTTGCGGTAGTTCTTGAACACCTCGTAGAGGTCGCCCAACACTTCACCGGTACGGATCAGGTCGCCCAGCACTTCATAGGCCAGGAACGGATAGACCGCCGAAGCGCCAAAGCCGATCAGCACGGCGAAGTGATGCGGATCGCGGGCGGTAGCGGTTTCCACGAGGATGTTGCTGTCGCAGCGCAGGCCCTTCTCGGTCAGGCGATGGTGCACCGCACCGGTGGCCAGCGACGCATGCACCGGCAGCTTGCCCGCAGCGATGTTGCGGTCACTGAGCACCAGCAAGGTACGTCCGGCGCGCACCGCTTCTTCGGCCTGATCGGCGATGTTGCGCACGGCGGCTTCAAGGCCCATGGCTTCATCGTAGTTCAGTTCGATGACCTGCCGATCGAAGCCCGGCCGATCCAGGTTCATCAGCGAGCGCCACTTGGCGGGCGAGATGACCGGCGAGCTGAGGATCACCCGCGAAGCATGCTCCGGGGATTCCTGGAAGATGTTGCGCTCGGCACCCAGGCAGATTTCCAGGGACATCACGATCGCTTCGCGCAGCGGGTCGATCGGCGGGTTGGTCACCTGCGCGAACTGCTGGCGGAAATAGTCGTAAGGCGTGCGCACGCGACGCGACAGCACGGCCATCGGCGTGTCGTCGCCCATCGAACCCACGGCTTCCTGGCCTTGTTCACCCAGTGGGCGCAACACCTGGTCGCGCTCTTCGAAGGTCACCTGGTACATCTTCATGTACTGCTTGAGCTGGTCGCTGCTGTAGAAGGCCGAACCGTGGTCGTTGTCTTCCATGGTCGACTGGATACGCAGCGCACTCTTGCGCAGCCACTGCTTGTAAGGGTGGCGCGACTTCAGGCGGTTGTCGATGTCATCGGTGTGCAGCACCTGGCCGGTTTCGGTGTCGACGGCCAGGATCTGGCCCGGGCCCACACGCCCCTTGGCGATGACGTCCTCGGGCTGGTAGTTCCACACGCCGATTTCCGAGGCCAGGGTGATGTAGCCATTCTTGGTGGTGACCCAGCGCGCCGGACGCAGGCCGTTGCGGTCGAGCAGGCACACGGCATGGCGGCCGTCGGTCATGACCACGCCGGCCGGCCCATCCCAGGGCTCCATGTGCATCGAGTTGTATTCGTAGAACGCCCGCAGGTCCGGGTCCATGGTCTCGACGTTCTGCCAGGCCGGCGGAATCAGCATGCGCACGCCACGGAACAGATCGATACCACCGGTGACCATCAGTTCGAGCATGTTGTCCATGCTCGAAGAGTCGGAACCCACGCGGTTGACCAGCGGGCCGAGCTCTTCCAAATCCGGGATCAGATCGTTGGCGAACTTGGCGCGACGGGCCAGCGCCCAGTTGCGGTTGCCGGTGATGGTGTTGATCTCGCCGTTGTGGGCGAGAAAGCGGAATGGCTGGGCCAGCGGCCATTTCGGCAGGGTATTGGTGGAGAAGCGCTGGTGGAACACGCAGATGGCGGTCTGCAGACGCTCGTCGGACAGGTCTGGATAGAAGGCCGTGAGATCGGCCGGCATCATCAGGCCTTTGTAGATGATGGTCTTGTGCGAAAAACTGCAGATGTAGTGATCGGTGTCGGCGGCATTGGCCACGGAGGACCGGCGGCGGGCACTGAACAACTTGATCGCGAACTGCTGATCGCTCAGGCCTTCGCCCCCGACGAACACTTGCTGGATTTTTGGCAGGCGCTCAAGGGCCAGGCGGCCCAGCACGCTGGTGTCGATCGGTACGTCGCGCCAGCCGACCAACTGCAGGCCGGCAGCCTCGATTTCGCGGTTCATGTTTTCGCGGGCCGCTTGGGCGCGTACCGGGTCTTGATTGAAGAAGACCATGCCCACGGCATATTGCTTGGGCAGTTCGTTGCCGAAGTGCTGTTGGGCGATGGCACGCAGAAACAGGTCGGGCTTCTGGATCAGCAAGCCGCACCCGTCGCCGGTCTTGCCATCGGCGTTGATCCCACCGCGGTGGGTCATGCAGGTCAGGGCCTCGATGGCCGTTTGCAACAGGTTATGGCTGGGCTCACCCGACATATGGGCAATCAGGCCAAAACCGCAGTTATCCTTGAATTCATCCGGACGATACAGACCTGTTTTCATAGACACATTCTCACCAGGCTGCCTCTTGTTCGAGGCAATTTCTTTTCGATTCAACTAGTTACCACACGCGCCGAACGTTCGCCGGCTTTGCGGGGGCAAAAGGGAGGTCATTGTACACAGCGCTACGGGTGGTCACAAATTCAGCGACGAAATCAATAACTCATTTGTCGCAAATGTGAACGTTTCCAGCAGGCTATTGTGATAGCGACTTGAGCTGGATTCTGAATCCCGCAGCCTGACAGTGCAAGCCCGCATGCCTGCAGGGCCCGTGCTTGAGCCTTTCAGAGCAAACCAGGGAACAGGGACGGCGAAGCCTGCCTCGCAGTGCGGGGCAGGCTCGGGATTCAGATGACGCCGGAGGGTGGGGCGGCGGGGATAGGGTGCCGCCCGACAATCAGCGAGCTGTCGCGAGGTCCTGTTGGACGCTGGCGACAGTGCGTGGCCAAGGTTTACCAGCCTGGACCTTGGCTGGCAAGTTCTTGATGGCGGCAACGGCGGCATCACGGCTGGCGAAACTGCCATAGGTGATCACGTAGAGCGGTTTGCCTTGCAGGATTTTCTTGAAGTAGCGGAACTCGCCACCCTGTTCCTTGACGTAGGCCTGCGCAGCGCCTTCGTTGCTGGTCCCCAGAATCTGCACCACATAATTGCTTGGCGACTGCCCGGCATACCAGCTGCCGCCGGCGGCAGCTTTGCCGGCCGCTGCAGGGGCCGCCGGAGCTGGCTTGGCCGCCACGGTGGGCGCAGGCGCAGGCTTGACGGCAGTGGTCGGCGCAGGTTTGGTGGTTGCTGCCGGAGCTGTCTGACGCGCAGGCGCTGGGCTCGGCGCGACCGCTGCAGGCGAACCTGCAGGCACACCGGCTGGCGGTGCAATGGTGGTCACGGTAGGCGGCTGCGGCGACGTATTCACCGCGTCGCCCGTCTCTTCTCCGTCGCCCATGCCGGTGGACTCGGCCAGCGGGCCACGCATGACCGGCTGCTGCCCATTCATCGGCAACGACTGCGAACTGCCATTGAATTCGACCGATGGATTGCCGTTGTTGGACTGAGCTGCACTTGGCTGCCCCTGCCCCATCGGCAACTGCGCCTGTTCTGTCGTGCTCGGTGCCTTGCCGTCGCGGCTGGGGATCAGCCAGGCGGCAGCCACAGCGACGACGACAACGGCGGAAATCGCCAATACGTGTTTCTTAGGCATCTTAAACCCCATAGCAGGACGCTTCACCGACGAGCGGCTAGCGATCATGGCCTCGATCAGCGCGTCACGAGCAACCTGGTTGATGGCTCCTGGCCAACCATCCGAGTTCTCGTGAATGTCGGCGATCTGATCATTGGTGAGCAACTGGATTCCCTTACCGGCACCCTCCAGACGCAGGGCCAGGTATTCGCGGGTTTCCTCGAGGCTGTACGGTTGCAGCTCGATCACGTGGAACAATTCCTGCCCGGCGCTGAACTGCTCCAGGCCCGCGATCAATGAAGGCTCGCCGAACAGGAACACATGTGGGCGCCCGTCCGCGGTGCCCGCCGCCAACGCCAGCAGGGCTTCGAGTGCGGATTCGTCGAGTTGTTCCGCGTCGTCCACCAGCAGGTAGACTTCCTGCCCGGTCAGCCCCAGCTGGACGATCTGCGCCAGCAGGGCCGGCACTTCCAGAGTATTGAGGTTGAGCGATTGGGCGACCTGGGTCAGCACGCTGGCGGCATCGCCGGCCCCGCGCGCCGACACCACGATGCTTTGCACCGACTGCTTGTTGGTACTGGCGACCAGGGCCTGGCGCAGCAGGGTCTTGCCACTGCCATGGGGGCCGGTAACCACCAGCAACAGCTGGCTATAGCGCGCCAGATGGTGCAATTGGCCCAGTACCGGCTTGCGCTGGGCCGGGAAGAATTTGAAGCCAGGCACCCTTGCGGCGAAGGGGTCATGATCCAATTGGTAGTGGCCGAGAAAGGCCTCATCGGCATGCAGACTTGTCATCGAACTCTCGTAGAACAAAGGTGGATCGTTGATGGGTTGCTGGAAACACGTCCTGCTGGAACAGGCTCCACTAGGCTTCCAGCCCGGCGACGATGGCGCGGTAATCCGCTTCCAGGGTCGCCTGAAGCACATCGTGCGGGTAGTCGGCGGTGATCACTGCTTCGCCGATGCTGCGCAGCAGCACCAGGCGCAGACTGCCATCCAGCACTTTCTTGTCGATTGCCATGTGCTCGAGGAAATCGGTCGGCGTCATTTCCGCCGGCGGCACCACCGGCAGGCCGGCGCGCTGCAGCAGACGAATGCCGCGATCCCGCTCGGCCTGGGTGATCCAGCCAAGGCGCATGGACATCTCCAGCGCCATCACCGTACCGGCCCCCACGGCCTCACCGTGAAGCCACACACCATACCCCATATGGGTCTCGATGGCGTGGCCGAAAGTATGCCCCAGGTTCAGCGTGGCGCGCACACCGGACTCGCGTTCGTCCGCACCCACCACTCGTGCCTTGGCCTCGCAGGAACGGGCAATGGCCAGCGTGAGGGCCGCCTGATCGAGCGCCCGGAGGGCATCGACGTTATCTTCCAGCCAGCCCAGGAACGGTTCGTCGCAGATGAATCCGTACTTGATCACCTCCGCCAGCCCCGCCGACAGCTCGCGCGGCGGCAAGGTGGCCAGGGTGGTGGTGTCGATCACCACCGCCTGCGGCTGATAGAACGCACCGACCATGTTCTTGCCCAGCGGATGGTTGATGCCGGTCTTGCCGCCCACCGACGAGTCGACCTGGGACAGCAGCGTGGTCGGCACCTGGATGAAATCGACACCGCGCTGGTAGCAGGCAGCAGCGAACCCGGCCATGTCACCAATGACACCGCCGCCCAAGGCAATGACCGTAACGCGCCGATCCAGCCGTGCCGTGAGCATGGCATCGAAAATGGTCTGCAGGGTTTCCCAGTTCTTGAACGCTTCGCCGTCCGGAAGCACCACGGGCACCACCGAATAGGCGCCCAGGGTCTGGGTCAGGCGATCCAGGTAGAGCGGCGCCACCGTGGCGTTGGAGATGACCGCCACCTTTCGCCCGGCAATGTGCGGGGCCAGCAGCCCAGCCTGATCTAGCAGCCCTTCGCCAATGTAGATCGGATAGCTGCGTTCGCCGAGGTCAACCTTGAGTGTCTGCATGTGTCCCCACTATTGTTCTGTGAATCGAATGCCGTCAAACGGCGCCCTGCGCCGGTAGCGGATAGCCGCGCGTACGGCCGCCTTCAGCGCGGCGGCAGGCGTTGCAGGCGTTCGAGGATATCGAGGACCACCATGCGCGGTGGGCGCTCGTCGGTCTGCACCACCAGGTCGGCGATCTCGCGGTACAGCGGATCGCGGATTGCCAGCAAGGCCCGCAGCGTGGCCTCCGGGTTGGCGGTGCGCAATAGAGGCCGATTGCGATCGCGTGCCGTGCGACCGACTTGCTGTTCGACCGAGGCGTGCAGGTAGACCACGCGCCCGCCGGCGTGCAATGCCTGGCGGTTTTCATCACGCATGACCGCGCCACCGCCGGTAGCCAGCACCAGGCCGTCGAACTCGCACAGCTCGGCCAGCATGGCCTGCTCGCGGTCGCGAAAGCCGGCCTCGCCTTCCTGATCGAAGATCCACGGGATATTCGCTCCGGTACGGGTCTCGATTTCCTTGTCGGAATCCTTGAACGGCAACCGAAGCTCTTTGGCCAGCAAACGGCCAATGGTGCTCTTGCCTGCACCCATTGGCCCAACAAGTATCAAATTTCGCACAGAATCAACGACTCACAGCAATCGCCTGGTTATTCATGATACGCGGTGTCAAGAATACCAGCAGCTCGGATTTGGCTTCCGACACGACATCCCGACGGAAAAGGCGCCCAACATACGGCACGTCGCCCAAAAAGGGCACCTTGTCCACGGTTTTACTTTGCGTGTTGGAGAAAACCCCACCGATGACGATGGTCTCGCCGTCGTTGACCAGCACCTTGGCGTTGACCTCGTTCTTGCTGATCGGCGGTACACCCAGCACCGCGTTCAGGTAGTCGGGCTCATCCTTGGTGACCTTCACTTCCATGATGATGCGGCTGTCCGGGGTGATCTGCGGCGTCACCTCGAGTGACAGCGAAGCCTCCTTGAACGACACCGTGGTGGCGCCGCTGGAGCTGGCCTCCTGGTACGGCACCTCGGTACCCTTGAGGATCTTCGCGGTTTCCTTGTCCGAGGTCACCACCTTGGGCTGGGAGACGATCTCGCCATTGCCGGTGCTTTCCATGGCACTGAGCTCAAGGTCCAGCAGAACGTTGTTGGTCACGAAGCCCAGGCCGATGCCGGAGGTTGCATCGGCGGCCCCCAGGTCGATGAAGGGCGTGTTGCTGCCGACGTCGGCGCCGGTGTTGCCGGCTTCGTCGCCATTGTTGTCCAGCCCGTAGGCCGTCCAGTTGTTCTTGCCCCTCAGGTTGGTCGAACCGCCCCAACGCACGCCCAGCGCCTTGTTGTAGCCGACGTTGGCTTCGACGATGCGCGCCTCGATCATGACCTGACGCACCGGAATGTCCAGCTGGGTGACGATGCGACGCAGTTCGTCGAGGCGATCCTGGGTCTGGTAGGCAATGATGTTGTTGGTACGTTCGTCGACGGTGATCGAGCCGCGCTCGGTCTCGACGTTCTCGCCACGGGTCACCGACTGGAACAGCTTGGCGATGTCGGCAGCCTTGGCATAGTTGACCTGCATCAGCTCGCGGCGCAGGGGCGCCAGCTCCTGGATCTGCCGCTGCGACTCCAGCTCCTGGCGCTCGCGGGCGGCAATCTCGTCGGCCGGGGCCACCAGCAGCACGTTGCCGACCTTGCGCTTGTCCAGGCCCTTGGTCTTGAGCACCAGGTCCAGCGCCTGGTCCCAGGGAACGTTCTGCAGGCGCAGGGTGATGCCACCCTGCACCGTGTCACTGGCCACCAGGTTGAGGTTGGTGAAATCGGCGATCAGCTGCAGCACCGAACGCACGTCGATGTCCTGGAAGTTCAGCGAGAGCTTCTCGCCGGTATAGACATTGCGCTCGACATTTCGCCGCGCGACGTCCTCGTTGGTCAGCGGCCGCACACTGATGGTCAGGCGGTTTTCGGTCTGGTACGAAGAGTAGTCGAAGCTGCCGCTGGGCTCGATGGTCACGGTCGCGCCAGTGGCGCTCACCGAGGAGTTGACGAACTGCACCGGAGTCGCGAAATCCTTCACGTCCAAACGCACGCGCAACGGGTCGGGCAGCTGGGTCTTGGCGAAAGTGAGCAGGATCTTGCCGCCCTGCTCCTGGATATCGGGGCTGATGGTCGGGTCGCTGAGGTCGATGATGACATTGCCCTCACCCAGCTCGCCGCGCTGGAAATCGACGTTGCGAATGGCCCGGCCGGCGGGCACCGCCGCCCGCGCAGGAGCAGGCACGGCTGCGGGTCGCGGGGCGGGCCGGGCTGCCGTCGGAGCCGGTATCGCCGTGCCCTGCAGGGCCGCGGCACCCTCGCCCACCAGCACGAACAGGTCGTTGCCCTGCACGCGGGTGCTGTAGGGCGCCAGCTTGGTCAGGTTGACGATGATCCGCGTGCGGTCGGTGGCCTCGACCACCACCACACTGCGGGCATTGCCCACGCCCAGGTCGCGACTGCGGGCGCCCAGTTGACTGGTCACACCCGGCAGGTCGAGGGCGATCCGGGCCGGTTGCTCGGTGGTATAGCCGCGTGGCGCCGTGACCGGGCCGTCGAACGAAAGCTTGAGCTCGACGCGATCACCGGGCAGGGAAGCAACGTCGAGCGTCTTCAAGTTCGCGGCCATGACGATCGGTGAAAGCATCGCTATCCCTAGCGAAATACCGAAGGCTGAGAGAATCCTGTTCATTTTCGAGTTCCACTAGACATGCTTGACCCAAGCCCTTTACGAGCGCTCTTTGAGCGGGATGGTGCGAGGCCGCTCCAACCAACCACCATCCCCATCGGGAACGATTTCAACGACATCGACCTGGGCATCGCTGATGGCGATGATCCGCCCGTCGTTGCGACCCAGGTAATCGCCTACCTTCAGGCGGTGCACGCCACCGGCGCCGCGCATCAGGGCAAAGCGCCCACCGGCATTGCCCAGGGTGCCGACCATTTCGAAATCCTCGATGTTGAAACCCTCCAGGAATTGCTTGACCCGCGTCGTGTCGGGCTTGATGAGCCGGGAGCCCTTCTGCCTGTTCACCAGTTCGATCTTGATCGGTGGCTGGAACGGACTGCGCAACGACGCAGCCTCGTAACTGAACGCCTGATAGGGCGCAAAGCGCGGTATCGGTTCGATCTTGCCCTTGGGCCTGGCCTTGACCTCGGCCATGAATGCGTCGAGGTCGGCGAAATCGCCGTTGCCACCGCAACCTGCCAGCACCAGCATGCACGCGGCCAGGCCTGCAACGAATACTGCTTTCATTTCGCTTGCCCCTGTGTCGGTGCCGCGTCCGCGCCAGGCAGGCCTTGATCGTTGTAACGGTAGGTCTTGGCCAGGATACTCATGCGCAGCTGGCTGTTGCTGGCCTTCGGATCCACGGGTTTCACTTCGAAATCGTGCAGGGTGACGATCCGTGGCAGGCTGGCCACGCCACTGACGAAGGTGGCCAGGTCGTGGTAGGTGCCGGTCACGCTGATCTGTATCGGCAGCTCGATATAAAACTGCTGGGTCACCTCAGGCAACAATTTTATTTCTTCGAACTCCAACCCCGAACCCAGACCGGTGCGCGTGATGTCCTCGAGCAGGCCCGGCACTTCGGTGTCGCTGGGCAACTGGCGCAGCATCGCGCCGAACGACGTTTCCATTTCCTGCATCTGTTCGGTGTAGGTTTCCAGGTTCGCCGCCTGGAAGGCTTTGGTGGAGAACTGCTCCTTGAGCGCAGTTTCCTGATCGGCCTGTTGCTGCAATTGCGCCTCGAGGTCCGAGATGTGGAAGTTGTAGCCCAGGCCCAGGATGAGCGCCATCAGCAACACGCCGGCAATCACCTTGACTGCAGTCGGCCACGAACCGATGTTGTTCAGGTCAAGCTCGCTGAGCTCGACCTTGCGCAGGCTGTCCATCCAACTCGAAGGGTTCATTTGTCGTCCCCTTCGGCCTGGACCGGAGCGGTCTGGCGCACGGTCAGCTGGAAACTGTTGGCGCCGTTGACGTCGGCACTGGTGTTGGCCTTGACTTCGTTGAGGGCGGGCGCTTCCAGCCAGGGCGAAGCGTCGAGGTTGCGCAGCAGGTCGGACACGCGGTTGTTGGTCTCGGCGGCGCCGGCAATGGCAATGCTCTTGTCGGTCATTTTCACGTCGGTGAAGTACACTCCGTCGGGCAGCGTGCGCGCCATCTGGTCGAAGATGCGCCCGATGATCGGGCGGTTGCCCTGCAGGTCCTGGATGGTTTTCATGCGCTCGAGCAATTGCTTGCGCCGCGCCTTGAGCTCACTGATCGACTTGATGCGCTGATCGAGCAGGACGATCTCGGACTGCAGGTGGGCATTGCGCGCCGTCTGGGTGTCGATGGCATTGCCGATGAATCGGTCCGCCAGAAAAATGACCGCGATGGCGCCGACCAGCACGCCGGCCATGGCAATCAGGAATTGTCGCTTGCGCTCTTCTCGCAGCTGCTCGCGCCACGGCAGCAGGTTGATCCTTGCCATCTAGTCGAAGCTCCTCAGCGCCAGGCCACAGGCGATCATCAAGGCCGGTGCATCGCTGGCCAGCGCACCGGCGTTGACCTTGCTGCTCAGGGCCATGTCGGCGAACGGGTTGGCCACCAGGGTCGGGGTGCCCAGGCGTTGCTGGATCAGCCGATCCAGGCCGGAAATCGAAGCGGTGCCACCGGCGAGCATGATGTAGTCGACATCGTTGAACTGGCCGGCGGCAAAGAAAAACTGCAGCGAACGCGATACCTGCTGTACCACGGCATCCTTGAACGGTTGCAGCACTTCGGCCACATAGTCGTCGGGCAGCCCGCCCTGCTTCTTGGCCAGGCCGGCTTCCTCGTTGGACAGGCCATAACGGCGCTGGATTTCCTCGGTCAGCTGGCGCCCCCCGAACAACTGCTCGCGGGTATAGATGATGCGGCCGTTGTGCAGCACGCTGAGGGTGGTCATGGTCGCGCCGATGTCCACCACGGCCACGGTCAGGGCCTGGTTGCCACCGGCCAGCTGCGCGGTGAGCAGGCCAAAGGCACGCTCCAGCGCATACGCCTCGACATCCACCACCTTGGCGCTCAGCCCGGCCAGGGCCAGGGCAGCCTCGCGGACCTCGACGTTTTCCTTGCGGCAGGCAGCCAGCAATACCTCGACCCGCTCGGGGTTGCGCGCCGAATAGCCCTGCACTTCGAAGTCGATGGCGACTTCTTCGAGGGGGTAGGGAATGTACTGGTCGGCCTCGACCTTGAGCTGGGTTTCCAGCTCGTCGTCCGACAGGCCGGCGTCCATCTCGATGGTCTTGGTGATCACCGCCGAACCGGCCACGGCCACCGCGACGATGCGGGTACCGGTGCGCGCCTTGACCAGCACGCGGCTCAGGGCATGGCCGACGCCTTCGAGTTCGGCAATGTTCTTCTCGACCACGGCATTGGCCGGCAACGGCTCCACGGCATACGACTCGACCCGGAAACGGTTGCCCGTGCGGCTCAGCTCGAGCAATTTGACCGACGTGGAGCTGATGTCGATGCCCAATAGCGAATGTGCTTTCTTGCTGAAGAGTCCACGCACAACCGATTCCCTATTACTATCCGCGACTTACGGACCCTTTGTCGTACGAGGCATTTAATAGCAGTCTTGACAGAAGCGCAAATGACGCTCCGGGTCGAAAAATGCTTATAATGCCCAGCGTTTTTTCCACGTACCGCGTGCTGCGCTTAACCCATTCTTTTATCTGGAAATCCAAAAGCCTTGATACGCCTGCTGAAGTTTTTCTGGTGGTCTTTCCTCGCCGTCGTCTGCGGGCTGTTGCTCGTGCTCAGCGGGGCATTTCTGTATCTCAGCCCCAGCTTGCCGTCTGTCGACGCCCTGCGCAGCGTCGAGCTGCAGATCCCCCTGCGGGTCTTCAGCAGCGACGGAAAACTGATCGCCGAGTTCGGCGAGATGCGCCGCTCGCCGATCAAGTTCGCCGAGATTCCGCCACATTTCATCCAAGCCCTGTTGTCCGCAGAAGACGACAATTTCGAAAACCATTACGGCGTCGACCCCAGCAGCCTCATGCGCGCCGCCTCGCAGCTGGTGCGCAGCGGTCATATCCAGACCGGCGGCAGTACCATCACCATGCAGGTCGCCAAGAACTATTTCTTG
This sequence comes from Pseudomonas sp. CFBP 13727, assembly GCF_014841915.1. Lineage (NCBI taxonomy): Bacteria > Pseudomonadati > Pseudomonadota > Gammaproteobacteria > Pseudomonadales > Pseudomonadaceae > Pseudomonas > Pseudomonas sp. CFBP 13727. Next base: position 282,184 of record NZ_JACYUT010000004.1, on the reverse strand, counting down.
ACGTCTGAACGCAGTTTTTCACGCAAAATCACTGAAATCCTCCTTGCCTTGCAAATCGAGCGCCAACTTACCAAGGATGAGATTCTCGAGCTGTACGTGAACAAGATCTACCTGGGCAACCGGGCCTACGGGATCGAAGCCGCCGCTCAGGTGTATTACGGCAAGTCGATCCGCGACGTAAGCCTGGCGCAGATGGCGATGATCGCCGGCCTGCCCAAGGCGCCTTCGCGCTTCAACCCGCTGGCCAACCCGGTGCGCAGCAAGGAGCGTCGCGACTGGATCCTGGGACGCATGTTCCGCCTGGGCAAAATCGACGAAGCCAGCTACAACGCTGCCGTCGGCGAGCCGCTCAACGCCAGCTATCACGTGCCCACGCCGGAAGTCAGCGCGCCGTGGATCGCCGAAATGGCCCGTGCCGAAATGGTCGGGCGCTACGGCAGCGAGGCCTATACACAGGGCTTCAACGTCACCACCACGGTGCCGAGCAATCTGCAGGAAGACGCCAACCACGCCATCAGCTCCGGGCTGATCGCCTACGATCAACGCCATGGCTATCGCGGTCCGGAAGCTCGCCTGCCCGGCAAGACGCCGCGCGAGTGGGCCCAGGAACTGACTCGCCAGCGTCCGCTGAACGGCCTGGAGCCTGCCATCGTCACCAAGGTCGACAAGACGGGCATCGTCGTGCTCACCCGCGACGACAAGCAGGAGTCGATTGCCTGGGACAGCATGAAATGGGCGCGCCCCTTCATGAACACCAACAGTGTCGGGCGCACGCCTGCGCAGCCGTCGGACGTTGCGCAGGTAGGCGATCTGATCCGCGTGCAGCGTCAAGACGATGACACCTTGAAGTTCAGCCAGGTACCGACGGTGCAGAGCGCGCTGGTGTCGCTGGACCCGCGCACCGGCGCCATCCGTGCCTTGGTCGGTGGTTTCTCGTTCGAACAGAGCAACTACAATCGTGCGATGCAGGCCAAGCGCCAGCCGGGCTCCAGCTTCAAGCCGTTCATCTATAGCGCGGCACTGGACAAGGGCTACACGCCCGCCAGCCTGGTCAACGACGCCCCCATCGTGTTCGTCGACGAGTCGGTGGACAAGGTCTGGCGCCCCAAGAACGACACCAATACCTTTCTGGGCCCGATCCGGCTGCGTGAAGCGCTGTACAAGTCGCGCAACCTGGTCTCGATCCGCGTGCTGCAGAGCCTGGGTGTAGACAGCACCATCGACTACATCAGCAAGTTCGGCTTCAACAAGCAGGACCTGCCCCGCAACCTGTCGCTGGCACTGGGCACCGCCACCCTGACACCGATGGAAATCGCCACGGGCTGGAGCGTGTTCGCCAATGGCGGCTACAAGGTTTCGCCGTACTTGATCGAACGTATCGACAGCCGCAACGGCGAGACCCTGTTCCGCGCCAATCCGCCGACGGTACCGGCCGACGACATCGCCGCCGCCACGCCCCAGGCGGCACCGGCCAGCGCGACCACGGTATCGGCCCCCATCGCGGTGGACGCCACCTTGACGCCAGGCGCCGCCCCAGCCCCGGTGATTGCCGAGCGGATCATCGACGGGCGCACCGCGTTCATCCTCACCAGCATGCTCGAGGACGTCATCAAGAAGGGCACCGGGCGCCGCGCCATGGCCCTGGGTCGCACCGACCTGGCCGGCAAGACGGGCACTACCAACGACTCGAAGGATGCCTGGTTCTCGGGCTACAACGCCGACTACATGACCACTGTCTGGTCGGGCTTCGACCAGCCTGAAACCCTGGGCCGGCACGAGTTTGGCGGCACCGTTTCACTGCCGATCTGGATGACCTACATGGCCGCCGCGCTCAAGGACAAGCCGGCTCATGTGCAGCCCGAGCCCGACGGCATCCTCAGCCTGCGGGTAGACCCGATCAGCGGCCGCGCGGCCGCACCGGGCACGCCGGGCGCCTACTTCGAGCTGTTCAAGAGCGAAGACACACCGCCTTCCAACAGCGAGTTCGGTGGCGGCAGCGCACCGGGCAGCCCGCTCCCGGCAGACGAATCGGCGCCGATCGACCTGTTCTGATACCAGACCGCGTCGATCCCTTCGCGGCCACCACAAAAAAAGCCCCGACTCTCGCGAGCCGGGGCTTTTTCATGGCGCGTCCAAAGGCTTAGCCGTTGAACACGTCATCCACGCTCTGCAGCGGGTAATGCTTGGGGTACGGCAGGGTGGCCACACCGGTCTCGATCGCAGCCTTGGCCACGGCGTCGGAGATCAGGGTGATCAGGCGTGGGTCCATCGGCTTGGGAATGATGTACTCGCGACCGAATTCCAGCGAAATACCGCCGTAGGCGTCGCAGACTTCCTGGGGCACGGGCAGCTTGGCCAGTTCACGCAGGGCGTTGGCGGCGGCGATCTTCATTTCTTCGTTGATGCGCTTGGCGCGAACGTCCAGGGCACCACGGAAGATGAACGGGAAGCCCAGCACGTTGTTGACCTGGTTCGGGTAGTCGGAACGACCGGTGGCCATGATCACGTCGTCGCGGGTGGCGTGCGCCAGTTCCGGGGAGATCTCCGGATCGGGGTTGGAGCAGGCGAACACGATCGGATTGGCGGCCATCGACTTCAGGCCTTCGGCGCTCAGCAGGTTGGGGCCCGACAGACCGACGAACACATCGGCGCCCTGCAGGGCATCGGCCAGGGTGCGCTTCTCGGTGGTGTGGGCGAAGACCGCCTTGTACTGGTTCAGGTCGTCGCGGCCGGCGTGGATCACGCCCGTGCGGTCGATCATGAAGATGTTCTCGATGCGAGCGCCCATGCTGACCAGCAGCTTCATGCACGAGATAGCGGCGGCGCCAGCGCCCAGGCAGACGATCTTGGCGTCTTCCAGAGTCTTGCCGGCGATTTCCAGGGCGTTGATCATGCCGGCTGCGGTGACGATCGCGGTACCGTGCTGGTCATCGTGGAATACCGGAATGTCGCACTGCTCGATCAGCGCGCGTTCGATTTCAAAGCACTCGGGCGCCTTGATGTCTTCCAGGTTGATGCCACCGAAGGTGATCGAGATACGCTTGACCGTGTCGATGAAGGCCTGCGGGCTTTCCGAGTCGACTTCGATGTCGAAGACGTCGATGCCGGCGAAACGCTTGAACAGAACGCCCTTGCCTTCCATGACCGGCTTGGAAGCCAGCGGGCCGAGGTTGCCCAGGCCCAAAATGGCGGTGCCGTCGGAGATGACCGCTACCAGGTTACCCTTGCCGGTGTACTTGTAGGCCAGCTCGGGATCGCGACCGATTTCGCGAACGGGCTCGGCTACACCGGGGCTGTAGGCCAGCGACAGGTCGCGGGCGGTTGCAGTGGGCTTGGTGAGTTCGACGCTCAGTTTGCCTGGGCGTGGATGGGCATGGTACTCGAGAGCGGCAGTTTTCAAATCTGACATTGGGGGCGTTCCGCTTTTACGTTGGTCTGACGAGACCCGCGAGGATACGCAAGATGCCTACACCCGACAAGACTACCCGGTCACATGCGTCAAGGCCCCTGGCCTACGACTTTCGGCGGGTACCGACAGGGCCGTCGAGGGCCTGCGAGGCAGCCCATGCACAGGCGCCTCTGGCCGGTTCACGGCTGTATCTGCACCATCTGCGGGGTGCTCACCGGCAACATCCAGCGCAACTGCCCGGCAGCCCGATTGCCGCGCCGATTGCGATCCAGCACCCAGCCGCGGGCCTCGACCTTTTGGCCTTTCAGGGCATCGAGCCAGCCTTCGGGGAACAGCGCGAACACCTTGGGCGCGACGTGCAGGACCACCGAGTCGTCCAGTTCGATCCAGGCCCCGGCGCGGTTGCGTTCGACCTTGCTGACCCGCCCGCCGAGCAGGGCGAAGCCGGCACGCTCCACCTGCGCGGCGGCGATGGCCGGCGATTGACGCCACAGCCCCAGCCCGGCCTTTCGAGCGGCGTGCTCGGCCTGCTGCTGGCAGGCCACCTGCTCGACATTGGGCGCCACCGCGACCTGCAGGGCCAGCCCTTCGGCCAGCAATTGCGCCTCGAAGTTCAGCCCACCGCGGCCATAGACATGGGCCAGGGTGCGCTGGTAGCGATCCTGGCTCTCGCGGCCCAACTGCAGGCCGACCAGGCCGTCGCTGTCATCGACCAGCGCCTGCAATCGGCGCCGCGCGGCCACGGCGTAGGGCTCGTCGCCGCGCCCCTGGCGACCGATCTCAGGCGCATTGATACCGATCAGGCGGACGCTGCGGCCATCCTGCAGGCGCAGGGTATCGCCGTCGATGACCTGGCGGACCTGGGCGGTGCCCAGCCCGCTCGGAGCCGGGCAGAAGGCCTCGGCCTGAGCGGCGCCAAGCCAGAAAACGCCCACAAAAAAGGCGCCCGCAAGGGGCGCCTTCTTCAACAGCGAGAGCAAACCAATCAAGCTTTCTTGGCGCCGAAGCCGCCGAAACGCTGCTTGAAACGGTCAACACGACCGCCAACGTCCAGGGTCTTCTGCTTGCCAGTGTAGAACGGGTGGCATTCGGAGCAGACGTCGAGGCTCAGTGGCTTGGCCAGAGTCGAACGGGTCTTGATGACGTTACCGCAGCTGCAGGTAGCGTCGATGGCTTCGTATACTGGATGGATATCGGCTTTCATGGTGACTTCCTCAGGCTGCGTGCCGCCACCCGACACCATTGTCGAGTACCGCACGTAATTAGGCCGCGTATATTAACAGAACAGGGCGAACACGCAAGGTGTCGCTCGCACCGGCCGTCGTCTGCTAGTCTGCGCACCTCGAACCCCGTGCGAGCGGCAACCAGCCGCGACCCGTAAATCACGTAGGAGCGGTCTCCGGCCGCGAATGGCGTACCGCGTCATTTCGGTAACACCGCGGCGCAGCCCTCGCGGCCGATGACCGCTCCTGCGACTGCAGTTGCTCCCACTCAAGAGAACTCCCGCGTGCCCGACGTCATCCTGCGCCTCGCCCTGCCCTCGCCGCTGCGACGCCTGTTCGACTACAAGGCGCCCGCCAACACTGCGCACACCGTGTTCATGCCCGGCATGCGCCTGCGGGTACCATTCGGGCGGCGGGAAATGATCGGCATCCTGATCGAAGTGGTCAGCCACAGCAACGTACCGGCCGACAAGCTCAGGCCCGCCATTGCCCTGCTCGATGCGGTAAGCCCCCTGCCACCTGCGCTGTTCAAGTTGTGCCTGTGGACTTCGCAGTACTACCAGCACGGCCTGGGGGACACCCTCAGCTGGGCGTTGCCGGTGCTGCTGCGTCAGGGCGAACCGGCCGAAGCGCGCCAGGAGCGCTTCTGGCACGCCGCCGCCGATGCCCGCCTGGACGACCCGCGCATCGCCCGCGCACCCAAGCAGCGCGATGCCCTCAAGACCCTGGCCCAGCACCCCCATGGCGTCGCCCATCAGCTGTTGAGCAAGCTGCAACTGAACAAGGACAGCCTCGACCTGCTGCTGGCCAAGCAACTGGTCAGCGTGGAAGTTCGCCGCCACGGCCCCGGGCCGCGGGCCGAACACTGGCTGGCGCAACCGGAACTGCCGCTCAACGAAGAGCAACGCGCGGCTTTCGAGGCGATTCGCGCCAGCCTCGGCGGCTTCCATGCGTTTCTCCTGGCGGGCGTGACCGGCAGCGGCAAGACCGAGGTGTACCTGCAACTGATCCACGAATGCCTGGAAGCCGGCAAACAGGCGTTGGTGCTGATCCCGGAAATCAACCTCGGCCCGCAAACCCTGGCGCGCTTCGAGCAGCGCTTCAACGCACGCATCGCGCTGGTGCACTCGGCGGTCAATGACCGCGACCGCCTCGACGCCTGGCTGGCGGCACGCGATGGCGAGGCCGACATCATCATCGGCACCCGCTCGGCGCTGTTCACGCCGATGAAGAACCCTGGGCTGATCATCATCGACGAAGAACATGACGGCTCCTATAAACAGCAGGAAGGCCTGCGTTACCACGCACGCGACCTGGCGCTGGTGCGCGCCAGCCAAGAGAACATTCCCATTGTGCTGGGCTCGGCCACGCCTTCCCTGGAGAGCCTGCACAACGCCCATACCGGCCGCTACGGCCTGCTGCGCATCGACCATCGCGCCGGTGGCGCCCAGCAACCCAAGTTCATGCGCCTGGATGTAAAGAGCCGGCCGCTGGACAGCGGCATCAGCGGACCGATGCAGCAGGCCATCGGCCAGACCCTGGCCAATGGCCAACAGGTGCTGGTGTTTCTCAATCGCCGCGGCTTCGCGCCCACCCTGCTGTGCCACGACTGCGGCTGGTTATCCGAGTGCCCACGCTGCGATGCCCGTACCACGGTCCACCAACGCTCGGGCGAGTTGCGCTGCCATCATTGCGGGCATGTCGAACGCGTGCCGCGCCAGTGCCCCAAGTGCGGCACGGTAGACCTGCGTCCGGTCGGCGCAGGCACCGAGCGCGCCGAGGAACGCCTGGCGATCCTCTTTCCCGATTACCCGGTGCTGCGCGTCGACCGCGACAGCACCTCGCGCAAGGACGCGATGAACCAGCTGTTCGCAACCATCCAGAAAGGCCATCCGTGCATCCTCGTCGGCACCCAGATGCTTGCCAAGGGGCATCACTTTCCACGGGTCACCCTGGTGTCGATTCTGGATGCCGACGGCGGGCTGTTCTCCGGCGACTTCCGCGCCAGCGAGCGCATGGCACAGTTGATCGTTCAGGTGGCAGGCCGCGCCGGTCGCGCGGAGGAACCGGGCAAGGTGATCATTCAGACCCACCTGGCCGACCACCCGCTGCTGGTGCAACTGACCGAGCAGGGCTACTTCGCTTTCGCCGAGCAGGCCCTGGCCGAGCGACGGGGCGCAGGCCTGCCGCCGTTCGCGCACCTGGCGCTACTGCGTGCCGAAGCGCACAAGCCGGGCCAGGCCGAAGCCTTTCTGGATGAGGCCTGTGCGGCAGCCGAAGTGCTGGTGGCGCAACTGGCCCTGGGCGGCCTGGAGCTGCTGGGGCCGGTCCCGGCACCCATGGAACGGCGCGCCGGACGCTATCGCGCACAGTTGCTGGTCCAGGCAACGCTGCGCGCCCCGCTGCACCGCCTGCTCAATGCCTGGATGCTGCAACTGGAGCAACTGCCGAGCGGGCGACAGGTGCGTTGGTCGCTGGATGTGGACCCGGTGGATTTGTATTGAGATAGGCGCACCTGAGGCAGGGATCGGCGGCGTCCGCCGTCGCGGCTGGCGCCGCTGCTACAGGGGTGGTGGTTTGCAGGGGGGATTTGCGGGTTGGCAACCCCGGCCAACAACCGGATAATGCCCAGTTTTTCCACCCGTGCATCCAGCACCGCCGTACCTGCGGTCGACCGAGAACCCCATGAAAGACACCATTCGCCAGCTGATTCAACAAGCCCTGACCCACCTTGTCGCCGAAGGTGTGCTGCCAGAAGGTCTGACGCCGGCAATCCAGGTGGAAAACTCGCGCGACAAGAAGAACGGCGATTTCGCCAGCAACATCGCCATGATGCTGGCCAAGCCTGCCGGCATGAAGCCGCGCGACCTGGCAGAAAAGCTGATTGCCGCACTGCCGACCGACGAGCAGGTGAGCAAGGTGGAAATCGCCGGCCCCGGCTTCCTCAATTTCTTCCAGAACAGTGCGGCCCTCGCCGCGCGCCTGGACGCCGCCCTGGCCGATGCCCGCATCGGCGTGCGCAAGGCCGGCCCCGCGCAGCGTGTGGTGGTCGATCTGTCTGCACCCAACCTGGCCAAGGAAATGCACGTAGGCCACCTGCGCTCGACCATCATTGGCGACGGCGTGGCCAATGTGCTGGAGTTTCTTGGCGATACCGTGATCCGCCAGAACCATGTCGGCGACTGGGGCACGCAGTTCGGCATGTTGCTGGCCTATCTCCAGGAAAAGCCCGCCACCAGCGACGAGCTCTCCGACCTCGAGAATTTCTACCGCGCGGCCAAGCAGCGCTTCGATGAATCCGCAGAGTTCGCCGAGCGTGCCCGCGGCCTGGTGGTCAAATTGCAGGCCGGCGATGCCGAATGCCTGGCCTTGTGGAAGCGCTTCAACGAAATTTCCCTGTCGCACTGCCAAAGCACCTACGAGCGCCTGAACGTCAAACTGACGCCGGCCGACGTGATGGGCGAAAGCGCCTACAACGACGACCTCGCCAACGTGGTCGCGGACCTACGCGCCAAGGGTCTGCTGGTGGAAAGCAACGGCGCGCAGTGCGTGTTCCTCGAAGAATTCAAGACGGCCGAAGGCACGCCCCTGCCGGTGATCGTGCAGAAGGCCGGTGGCGGTTATCTGTACGCCACCACCGACCTGGCAGCGGTGCGCTATCGCAGCAACGTGCTCAAGGCCGACCGCGCGCTGTACTTCGTCGACCAGCGCCAGGCCCTGCACTTTCAGCAGGTGTTCGAGGTCGCGCGCCGTGCCGGTTTCATCACCAACGGCATGCAGCCGGAGCACATGGGTTTCGGCACCATGAACGGCGCCGACGGACGTCCGTTCAAGACCCGTGACGGTGGCACCGTGAAACTGGTCGACCTGCTCGATGAAGCCGAGCAACGCGCCTACACCCTGGTCAAGGAAAAGAACCCCGAGACCGCCGAGGCCGACCTGCGCGTGATCGCCCGAGCCGTGGGCATCGGGGCGGTGAAATATGCCGACCTGTCCAAGCACCGCACCAGCGACTACAGCTTCAACTTCGACCTGATGCTCAATTTCGAAGGCAACACCGCGCCCTACCTGCTCTACGCCTATACCCGCGTGGCCGGTGTGTTCCGCAAGCTGGGCAAGAACTTCGCGGACGTCGAAGGACAGATCGTGCTGGAAGCCGAGCACGAGAAGGAACTGGCTGCCAAGCTGGCGCAGTTCACCGAAGTACTGAACAACGTCGGCGAGAAAGGCACGCCCCATGTGCTGTGCACTTACCTGTACGATGTGGCCGGGCTGTTCTCCAGCTTCTACGAGAACTGCCCGATTCTGGCGGCCGAACACCCCGCTCAGCAACACAGCCGCCTGCGCCTGGCGGCGCTGACCGGTCGCACCCTCAAGCAAGGATTGGCTCTGTTGGGCCTGGAAACACTGGAGCGTATGTAAGTTGGCTGCCAAGAAAAAACCCGCACCCAAACGCGGCGCCAGCCGCAATTCCGCACCTGCGAAGAAGCCCATCCCAGGCTGGCTGTGGCTGGCGATCGGCCTGAGCGTGGGGGCCTTCGTGGTGTTCCTGATGAAGCTCGAGCCGGGCAACAGCGACGTCAAGCGGGTCAAGGCCGAGCAACTGAAAGCGGAAAAGATCGCCGAGGCGAACAAGACGCCGCCCAGCCCGCAGGCACCGGTCAAGCCCAAGTACGACTTCTATACACTGCTGCCGGAATCCGAAGTGATCGTGCCACCCGAAGCGGTGCCCGAGAAAACCCCACCGATTCCGGCCCAGGCGCCGGTAACCCCGGCCGAGGCAGCCAAGATCGACACTGCCCGGGCTCAGGCCGCGCTCAGTGGCGCGACCCCGCCGCCGGCCCCGCCGGTGATCAAGCCTGCCGCAACCACGCAGTTCTACCTGCAGGCCGGTTCGTTCCGCAAGCAGGCGGACGCCGACCGGGTGCGGGCGCAGATCATCCTGCTGGGGCAGTCGGTGAACGTGGAATCCGGGACGGTCAAGGAAGACACCTGGTACCGGGTGCTGGTGGGTCCGTTCAGCAACCGCGAGCAGCTGACCGTGGCGCAGAAACAGCTGGCCGGCAGTGGCTTTAGTAACCTGCTGTTGCAGCAAAGGCAGATCCGGCAGTAAACCGCGGCGCGCCCTTCGCGGCCGCTGACCGCTCCTGCAGACCGTAGGAGCGGTCAGCGGCCGCGAAAGCCGTGACACGGACCTCCCGATACCCGCAAGCTGTCCCACCACCGCGCACAACCGACAAAGGTTGAAATCTCCTCACCCACCCCCATATTCGTTTCCATCAGGGCATTTTCGCCCCGCTGCGTGGAGACTCTCCCCTTGACCACCATCGTTTCAGTCCGCCGTCATGGCAAAGTCGTCATGGGCGGCGACGGCCAGGTTTCTCTCGGCAATACCGTGATGAAAGGCAACGCCAAGAAAGTCCGTCGCCTGTACCACGGCCAGGTCATCGCCGGCTTTGCCGGTGCCACCGCCGACGCCTTCACGCTCTTCGAGCGTTTCGAAGGCCAGTTGGAGAAACATCAGGGCCATCTGGTCCGTGCCGCCGTGGAACTGGCCAAGGAATGGCGCACCGACCGCTCGCTCAGCCGTCTCGAGGCGATGCTGGCGGTGGCCAACAAGGACGCTTCCTTGATCATCACCGGCAACGGTGACGTGGTCGAGCCCGAAGACGGCCTGATCGCCATGGGCTCCGGCGGCGCGTTCGCGCAGGCCGCGGCCAGTGCGCTGCTGAAGAAGACCGAGCTGGGCGCACGGGAAATCGTCGAGACCGCCCTGGGCATCGCTGGCGACATCTGCGTGTTCACCAATCACAACATGACCATCGAGGAGCAGGATCTCGCCGAGTGATCAGACGGTTGTGGTGCCAGGCCTGCACGCTATGCGTCGCAAGCCTTCACCCCTTCCCTGCCTGAACCTCCGAGTCCGGAACACACCATGTCCATGACCCCCCGCGAAATCGTCCACGAACTCAATCGCCACATCATCGGCCAGGACGATGCCAAGCGCGCTGTCGCCATTGCCCTGCGCAACCGCTGGCGGCGCATGCAGCTGCCCGAAGAACTGCGCGTCGAAGTGACGCCCAAGAACATCCTGATGATCGGCCCTACCGGCGTCGGCAAGACCGAAATCGCGCGGCGCCTGGCCAAGCTCGCCAATGCACCGTTCATCAAGGTCGAAGCGACCAAGTTCACTGAAGTTGGCTATGTCGGCCGCGATGTCGAATCGATCATCCGCGACCTGGCCGATGCGGCTATCAAGCTGCTGCGCGAGCAGGAAATGGTCAAGGTTCGCCACCGCGCCGAGGATGCGGCCGAAGAGCGCATTCTCGATGCGCTGTTGCCCGCCGCCCGTGCAGGCTTCAACGAAGAGCCGGTGAGCAACGATTCGAACACCCGTCAGCTGTTCCGCAAGCGCCTGCGCGAAGGCCAGCTGGACGACAAGGACGTCGAGATCGAGGTGGCCGAGCAGATGGGTGGCGTGGACATCTCCGCGCCTCCCGGCATGGAAGAAATGACCAACCAGCTGCAGAGCCTGTTCGCCAACATGGGCAAGGGCAAGAAGAAGAGTCGCAAGCTCAAGGTCAAGGACGCGCTGAAAATGGTCCGCGACGAAGAAGCCGGCCGCCTGGTCAACGAGGAAGAGCTCAAGGCCAAGGCACTGGAAGCCGTCGAGCAGCACGGTATCGTCTTCATCGATGAAATCGACAAGGTGGCCAAGCGCGGCAATGTGGGCGGTGCCGACGTGTCCCGTGAAGGCGTGCAACGCGACCTGCTGCCGTTGATCGAAGGCTGCACGGTCAACACCAAGCTGGGCATGGTCAAGACCGACCACATCCTATTCATTGCTTCGGGTGCGTTCCACCTGAGCAAGCCGAGCGATCTGGTTCCCGAACTGCAGGGTCGCCTGCCGATTCGCGTCGAACTCAAGGCGTTGAGCCCGCAGGACTTCGAGCGCATCCTCAGCGAGCCACATGCCTCGCTGACCGAGCAGTATCGCGAGTTGCTGAAGACCGAAGGCTTGAACATCGAGTTCGTGCCCGAAGGGATCAAGCGTTTGGCCGAGATCGCCTGGCAGGTCAACGAGAAGACCGAGAACATCGGTGCGCGCCGCCTGCACACGTTGCTCGAGCGGTTGCTGGAGGAAGTCTCGTTCAGCGCCGGCGACATGGCCGCTGCGCACAGCGAGGCGCCGATCCAGATCGATGCCGAGTACGTGAACAGCCACCTGGGTGAGCTGGCGCAGAACGAAGACCTGTCGCGCTACATTCTGTAAGACGGCCTGTCATGCGCGGTGCGGCCTTTGCGGCCGCTGACCGCGCCTACGGAACGCGGCTCGCGGGCGACGTCAATGATCGTTCCCACAGGCCGGGTTCGCAGGAGCGGTCCGTGGCCGCGAAACAGACACCGCGCGACTTCGAGACCCACCATGACCAGAATCCCCAGCGCCATCAATCTGCACAAGGCCTCCAAGACTTTGAGCCTGACCTATGGCCCCGACGAGGTGTTCCACCTGCCCGCCGAGTTCCTGCGCGTGCACTCGCCGTCCGCCGAGGTCCAGGGCCACGGCAAGCCGATCCTGCAGGTCGGCAAACTGGGGGTTGGCCTGGCCAAGGTCGAAGCTGCAGGCCAGTACGCCTTGAAACTGACCTTCGACGACGGCCACGACAGTGGCCTGTTCACCTGGGACTACCTGTACCAGTTGGCGCTGCGCCAGGAGCAGCTCTGGGCCGACTACCTGGAACAATTGCGCGCGGACGGCAAATCCCGCGACCCCGCCGAATCCGTGGTCAGGTTGATGCTTTAAGCCGCCAGGGCCTTGTCCAGGGCCTTTTCGATCTCGCTCTGGATGGTGCCGCTCATCATCGCCAGCATCATGCCCAGCTTCAGATCGATTCGAATCGCTTCGTCGTCGATCTGCACGGTGCCCTGTGCACCGCTGCGCTTGACCGCCACCGTGTCACCTTGCCAGGTAGCCTGCACGTCATAGCGGTCGATCAGCTTCTGGACCACCACTTCAGCTTTCTGCCGCGCCGCGTCGCGGCCCAGATTGTGTTTGCGTTCGACGTTGATCTGGGTCATCGGGGATTCCAACAGGTAAGGGTTCAATGGCGCACAGTTTAACCCGGTTGCCCCGGCAATCCATCGTGCCAAGACAAAGCGCCCTTGTGCGGCTTAGAATGGTGCGTAATTTTTCCTGGTGACAGCGATATGAATGATCAGCGCAAAGGCGGCGATGCCGAACCCACCACTCACTTCGGCTACAAGCACGTACCGGAAAGCCAGAAGGCCGAAAAGGTCGCCGAGGTGTTCCACTCGGTAGCGGCCAAGTACGACTTGATGAACGACGTGCTGTCCGGCGGCATGCATCGGCTGTGGAAGCGCTTCACCATCGAGCTCTCGGGCGTGCGCGTGGGTAACCGGGTGCTCGACATCGCCGGCGGCACGGGCGATCTGGCACGCAAGTTCTCCGACCTGGTAGGGCCTACCGGCCAGGTGGTGCTCGCCGACATCAACGCCTCGATGCTCAAGGTCGGTCGCGACCGGCTGCTCGACCGCGGCGTGGCCGGCAACATCGAATTCGTCCAGGCCGATGCGGAAAAGCTGCCGTTCCCCGACAATCACTTCGATTGCGTGACCATCGCCTTCGGCCTGCGCAACGTCACCCACAAGGAAGCGGCCATCGCTTCCATGCTGCGCGTGCTCAAGCCAGGCGGGCGCCTGCTGGTGCTGGAGTTTTCCAAGCCTACCAACAAGCTGATGTCCAAGGTCTACGACGCCTATTCATTCGCGTTCATGCCGCTGGCCGGCAAGCTGATCACCAACGATTCGGAAAGCTACCGTTACCTGGCCGAATCGATCCGCATGCATCCCGATCAGGAAACCCTCAAGGCCATGATGGTGCAGGCCGGTTTCGACCGCGTCACGTATCACAACATGACCAGTGGCATCGTTGCCCTGCACCGCGGGATCAAGCCCTGATGCTGCTCGGTGGCCTGATCGCCAGTGTCGAACACGGTCTGAACCGTGTGCTGCGCCTGGACGCCACGGCGTTGCCGCGCCTGGCGCACCTGCACGGCAAGGTGATTGCCATCCAGGGCCGCCAGCCCGCGTTTACCCTGTACATACTGCCCAGTGCCAATGGCCTGATGCTGGCCCAGCAGTGGGCCACGCCGCCCGACTGCACGTTGCGCGCGCCGGCTGCCAGCCTGGTGCAGCTGGCACTGCGCAAGGACAAGACCGCGGTGCTGCACAGCCCGCAGGTCGATCTGGACGGCGACAGCGCCGCGCTGCTGGACCTGGTCAAGGTGCTGCAGGACCTTGAACTGGACTGGGAATACGAAGTCTCACGCTGGCTGGGTCCGGTGCCCACCGCCTTGTTGGCCGGGCATTTGCGCAGCCGCACGGGCTGGACCCGTCAGAGTCTGGCCACGGCGACGCAGAACCTGGGCGAATACCTGGCCGAGGAAGCGCGTACATTGGTGGGCGAGCAGGAAGCCCAGGCCCGTTTCAGTGAGCTGGATGCTTTGAAAGTCGACGTCGAACGCCTCGAGGCGCGTATTGAGCGCCTCGCCCGATCCCACAATTCCAGCGATAACGCATGAAGCTGCTTGCCGTCCGCCGTCTGTTGCGCATCCAGCGCGTCATCATTCGTTACCGCCTCGATGACCTGATGTTCGCCCTGCCACTGCCGTGGTGGCTGAAAATCACCCGTTTCGCCATGCCTTGGCGCTGGCTGCCGCGCAGCCGCCAGGAACTCAACCGTGGCGCGCGCCTGCGCTTGGCCTTGCAGGACCTGGGGCCAATCTTCATCAAGTTCGGGCAGATCCTTTCCACCCGCCGCGACCTGCTGCCCGAAGACATCGCCGATGAGCTGATGCTGCTGCAGGACCGGGTGCCGCCGTTCGACCCCAAGCAGGCCATGGCCCTCATCGAGCAGCAACTGGGTGCGAAGATCACCGACGTGTTCAGTCGCTTCGACGTCGAGCCATTGGCGTCGGCCTCGGTGGCCCAGGTTCACGCCGCTCGGCTCAAGACCGGTGAAGAGGTGGTGGTCAAGGTCGTTCGCCCGGGGCTCAAGTCGGTGATCAGCCAGGATCTGGCCTGGCTGTTCCTGCTCGCCCGCCAGGCCGAGCGGCTGTCCGCCGACGCGCGCCTGCTGCACCCGGTCGACGTGGTCGCCGACTACGAACGTACCATCTACGACGAACTCGACCTGTTGCGCGAAGCGGCCAACTCCAGCCAGCTGCGGCGCAATTTCGAAGACTCCGACCTGCTCTACGTGCCTCAGGTCTACTGGGACTGGTGCCGGCCGAAGGTCTTGGTGATGGAGCGCATCTACGGCGTGCAGGTCACCGACATGGCCGCCCTGGCCGACCAGCGCACCGACATGAAGCTGCTGGCCGAGCGCGGCGTCGAGATTTTCTTCACCCAGGTGTTTCGCGACAGTTTCTTCCATGCCGACATGCACCCCGGCAACATCTTCGTCAGCACCGTGGCACCGTGGAGCCCGCGCTACATCGCCATCGACTGCGGCATCGTCGGCAGCCTGACCCCCGAAGATCAGGATTACCTGGCGCGCAACCTGTTCGCCTTCTTCAAGCGCGACTACCGCCGCGTGGCGCAGTTGCACATCGATTCGGGCTGGGTACCGGCCGAGACCAAGCTCAACGAATTCGAAGCGGCGATCCGCACCGTCTGCGAGCCGATCTTCGAGAAGCCACTGAAGGACATCTCCTTCGGCCAGGTGCTCATGCGCCTGTTCCAGACCGCACGACGTTTCAACATGGAAGTCCAGCCGCAACTGGTGCTGCTGCAGAAAACCCTGCTCAACATCGAAGGCCTGGGTCGACAGCTGTACCCGGACCTCGACCTGTGGAGCACCGCCCAGCCGTTCCTGGAACGCTGGATGCGCCAGCGGGTCAGCCCGAAATCTTTGTTTCAGAATGTTCAATCGCAGGTCGAGCAATTACCTCACCTGGCCAACATGACCCGCGATCTGCTCGAACGAATGTCTCAGCCTCATCGCAAGGATCCACCGCCGCCCTGGGAGCAACGCCACGATCGCTGGGCCCTGCGGCTGCTCGGCGGCGCCTTGCTGGTGGGTGGAACGGTCACCGCCGTCTCCGGCATAGCCCTGGACAGCGTCCAGGCATGGCCCGCCTGGTTGATGCTGGCATCGGGCTTGTACCTGGTCGTGCGCCGATAGCCAGTCGCGCCATCGGCTGGCACACTAGCCCTCTCTGTTGTCGGAGTCGCACATGAAAGACTGGCTGGACGAGATCAAATGGGACCGCGACGGCCTGGTGCCGGCGATTGCCCAGGATCACCACACCGGGCGCATCCTCATGATGGCCTGGATGAACCGCGAGGCACTGGCATTGACCGCTGCCGAAAACCGGGCGATCTACTGGTCCCGTTCGCGTGGCAAGCTGTGGCGCAAGGGCGAGGAATCCGGTCACGTGCAGAAACTGCACGAGCTGCGCCTGGACTGCGACGCCGACGTGGTCGTGCTCAGCGTCGAGCAGGTCGGTGACATCGCCTGTCACACTGGCCGCCAAAGCTGCTTCTATCGGGTCTTCGAGAACGGCCAATGGACCGTCGTCGACCCGGTCCTGAAAAATCCCGCTGCCATCTATTCCGCAGGCCATGGCCATGAATGACACTCTGGACCGCGTCGCTGCGGTGCTCGAAGAACGCAAGGGCGCCAGCGCCGACAGCTCGTATGTCGCCAGCCTGTACGCCAAGGGATTGAACAAGATTCTGGAAAAGCTCGGCGAAGAATCGATCGAGACCATCATTGCCGCCAAGGATGCCGCCCACAGCGGCGACTGCAGCGATGTCATCTACGAAACCGCCGATCTGTGGTTCCATAGCCTGGTCATGCTTGCACAACTCGGCCAACACCCACAGGCTGTACTCGATGAACTGGATCGCCGATTCGGCCTGTCCGGTCACGATGAGAAAGCCGCCCGCCTGCCGTCAGCCTGAAATGTCTTTTTGGAGGAGTTGAATCATGGGTCTGTTTGATTGGAAACACTGGATCGTCATCCTGATTGTCGTGGTACTGGTCTTCGGCACCAAGAAACTCAAGAACCTGGGCACCGACGTCGGTGAATCGATCAAGGGCTTTCGCAAAGCCATGAACGACGACGACAAACCGGGTGCCGAGCAGCCGACACAGCCGGTCCACCCGCAGGCCAGCTCGCCGCTGACTCCGCCGCATACCCTCGACGGCCAGCATCAGAAAGTCGAAGAACCCATCAGGAAAGACTGATCAATGTTCGGTATCAGCTTCAGCGAACTCATGCTCGTGGGCCTCATCGCCCTGTTGGTGCTGGGCCCTGAGCGACTGCCCGGTGCCGCGCGCACCGCAGGGTTGTGGATCGGGCGCCTGAAACGCAGCTTCAACGCGATCAAGACCGAAGTGGAACGCGAGATAGGCGCCGACGAAATCCGTCGCCAACTGCACAACGAGCACGTGCTTTCGCTCGAGGAGCAGGCGCGCAAGATCCTCGATCCGCAGCGCGCTGCGCGTCCGAGCGAGCCGCCCGCACCGCTGGCCGATCCGATTCCACCCGGCGCCCAGGCGCAACCGGTGCTTGATCGTGATGCGGTGAGCACCGACGTCACGCCTACCACGGTGCCCACTGCCACGCAGACACCGGCTGTGGTTGACCGTGACACGAGCAGCGCCCAGGCTGTTGCGATACCCGTATCCTCCAATGAACCTACACAGCCACCGCGGGCCCCATGAGCGAAATTCCGGAAAACGACCAGCCCATGCCGCTGGTCTCGCACTTGACCGAATTGCGCACGCGCCTGCTGCGTTGCGTTGCCGTGATTTTCCTGGTCTTCGCCGGGCTGTTTTCCTTCGCCCAACAGATCTACACCCTGGTGTCGGCGCCGCTGCGCGAGTACCTGCCCGAAGGGGCCACGATGATCGCCACTGATGTGGCCTCGCCGTTTCTCACGCCTTTCAAGCTGACCATGATGGTCTCGCTGTTCCTGGCCGTGCCGATCATCCTGCACCAGGTCTGGGGCTTCATCGCACCGGGCCTGTACAAGCACGAAAAACGCATTGCCATACCATTGCTGGTGTCGAGCATCTTCCTGTTCTATGCCGGAATGGCCTTCGCCTACTTTCTGGTGTTTCCGCTGGTCTTCAAGTTCTTCGCCAGTGCCACGCCCGTGGGCGTGACCATGGCCACCGACATCGCCAGTTACCTCGATTTCGTCATGACGCTGTTCTTCGCTTTCGGCGTGGCGTTCGAGATCCCGGTAGCCGTGGTACTGCTGGTGTGGATCGGCGTGGTCGACGTCAAGTACCTGCGCAAGATCCGCCCGTACGTGATCATCGGCTGCTTCGTGGTCGGCATGATTCTGACCCCGCCGGATATCTTCTCGCAGACACTACTGGCCGTGCCGATGTGGTTGCTGTTCGAGATCGGCATCCTGTTCGGTGCCCTGATCCGCAAGCGCGGTGATGAACCGACCGAGGACGATGACCGCAACGGCCAGCCGCCTGCGACTCAGGCATGAACCTGCTGCTGCTAGAAACGGCCGACTTCACCGCGCCGGACAAGGTAGTGCTGCGTGATCGACGCTTCACCCACATGCAGGCCGTGCACCGTGTCGAGCTGGGCGACAGCCTGCGGGTGGGCAAGGTCGATGGCTTGATGGGGCGTGCCCAGGTCACGAGGTTGGAAGATCACGAGGCCGAACTCGCCGTGGTGCTCGACCAACCGCCACCGGCGAAACTGCCGCTGACACTGGTGCTTGCGCTGCCCCGCCCGAAAATGCTTCGCCGAGTGTTCCAGACCATTGCCACCATGGGGGTGGCCAAGCTGGTCCTGGTGAACAGCTATCGGGTCGAGAAAAGTTTCTGGCAAACCCCTTTTCTCGAGCCGGCTGCCATTCGCGAGCAGCTCATTCTGGGCCTAGAACAGGCACGCGATACCCAGCTCCCCGAAGTGCTGATCGAAAAGCGTTTCAAGCCCTTCGTCGAGGATCGCCTGCCTGCTGTGAGCGCCGGCACCCTGGGGCTGGTCGGGCATCCGGGCGACTACCCGCCCTGCCCGCGTCATCCGGAGCAGCCAGTGACCCTGGCCATCGGCCCGGAAGGTGGCTGGATTCCCTACGAGGTCGACCTGCTGGGCCTTGCAGGTTTGCAGCCAGTGCAGCTGGGCGAACGCATCCTGCGGGTTGAAACCGCCGTGGCGGTGCTGCTCGCGCGGCTGTTCTGACCCACGTCGTCCAGGCTTGACGATTCCCGGTGGGTCACGTCACTTAGCCACCATCGAGTTTCGGCGACACCTGCCGATGCCCCTGAACTGCCGACAATCATGCTGTCGGCCTGTCAGGGAGCTTCATCATGTCCAACACCTTTGCCCGCTACCTGGGCAATCTGAGCGTCAACCTGAAACTGGGGATTGGTTTCGGTGTGGTGCTACTGCTTACTCTTTTGATTGCCGCCACGGGCTGGTCTGGCCTGACCCGCTTGATCGAGCGCGCCGACAAGATCACCAGCATTTCCATACTCGACGACCGCATGCGTGACCTGCGCATTGCCGCTCAGTCGTTCGAACTGCAGAAAGGCAGTTCCGGTGCCGACAATGTTACCCGTCTTCTCGACCAGCTCGACACCGATCTTGCGGCCGCCCAGCACACTCTGGTGCAGCCCGAAGACATCGCGCTCGTCGAGCAGGAAATAGCCACCACCCAAGCCTATCGCCGGGAATTCACCGCATCGCTGGCGTCGATCCAGGGTCGCGAGGCAGCCCGCAGCCAACTGGGCAGCACCGCCGACCGCGCCGTGGCCGAAGTCAATCAGGCGCAGGCAGCGCTGCTGAGCCAGGGCGAGCTGACGGCCTACAGCACCCTGGTGGAAACCAGCCGGCTGATCCAGCAGGCGCGCTTTCAAGTGCGTGGCTACACGTATAGCGCCAAGGACGAAGCACGTCAGCCGGCGCTGGCGGCCATCGACCAGGCGATCGCTTCGGTCGCCGCTGCGGGGGCCAGTGTCTCCGGCGAGTTCACCGGTCGGCTGCAACAGGCCGGCGAGTCCCTGCGTGCCTATCGCGCGGCGGTGGCGCAATTCAGCGAAAACCAGCAGGCCACGCTGCAGAGCATCGACAAGATGACGGCATTGGGCACCACCCTGCTCGAACTCAGCGACCGACTGGGCGACTCGCAGACGGCCAAGCGCGATGCCGACACGGCCCAGGCCAAGGCGTGGCTGGCCACTGCAGCCGCCCTGGCCACACTGCTCGGTATCGCTGCGGCATGGGCGATCACCGCGCAGATCGTCGGCCCGTTGCGGCAGACCCTGGCGAGTGTCGAGCGCGTCGCTTCCGGCGACCTGCGGCAGTCGCCCGCCATCACCCGACGTGACGAACTGGGCCAGGTTCAACTGGCCCTGCAGCGCATGACCCTGAACCTGCGCGAACTGGTGGGTGGCATCAGCGAGGGCGTCACGCAGCTGGCCAGTGCCGCCGAGGAGCTTTCCGCGGTCACCGAGCAGACCAGCGCCGGGGTCAACGCGCAGAAAGTCGAAACCGACCAGGTGGCCACGGCCATGAATGAAATGGCGGCGACGGTGCAGGAAGTGGCGCGCAACGCCGAGGAAGCCTCGGAAGCTGCCGTGGCTGCCGATCAGCAGGCCCGTGAAGGTGATCGAGTGGTCAGCCAGGCCGTGAGCCAGATCGAGCGACTGGCAGCCGAGGTGCTGCATTCCAGCGAGGCCATGAATCAGTTGAAGCAGGAAAGCAGCAAGATCGGCGGCGTGCTCGATGTAATCAAGTCGGTGGCGCAGCAGACCAACCTGTTGGCTCTGAACGCGGCAATCGAGGCGGCCCGTGCCGGCGAGGCAGGTCGCGGTTTTGCCGTGGTGGCCGATGAAGTGCGCAGCCTGGCCCAACGCACTCAGCAATCGACCGAAGAGATCCAGTCATTGATTGCTTCGCTGCAGACCGGTACCCATGAGGTTTCCAGCGCACTGGACAGCAGCCGGGCGATGACCGACAGCAGTGTGCAACTGGCCCGGCGTGCCGGTGAGTCGTTGAGCGACATTACCCGTACCGTGTCGACGATCCAGGCGATGAACCAGCAGATCGCCGCCGCGGCGGAGCAACAGAGTGTGGTGGCCGAAGAGATCAACCGCAGCGTGCTCAACGTGCGCGACGTTTCCGAGCAGACATCGGCGGCGAGCGAGGAAACGGCAGCGTCGAGCATCGAGCTGGCGCGTCTGGGCACACATCTGCAGGGGTTGGTGGGTCAGTTCAAGGTCTGACCCTGGTTGGGTAAGCCTGAGGGCCTCTTCGCGGGCAGAGCCCCGCTCCCACACGAGCCTGCAGCGATCTTGTGGGAGCGGGGCTCTGCCCGCGAAAGCGGTCTGCGGATCGGCGCAGGAACCCGGGCTACAACACCTGCCGCAAGAACGCCTGTGCCCTTGGGTCCTTGGGTGCGTCGAAGAACTCGGCCGGGGGCGCGTCTTCCAGCAAACGACCATGGTCGAAGAACAGCACACGGTCCGCCACTTCACGGGCGAAGCCCATTTCATGGGTGACGCACACCATGGTCATGCCTTCTTCGGCGAGGGTCTTCATCACTTCCAGCACCTCACCGACCATCTCCGGATCGAGCGCCGATGTCGGCTCGTCGAACAGCATGACCTTGGGGTCCATGCACAGCGCCCGGGCAATGGCCACGCGCTGCTGCTGGCCACCGGAGAGCCGTGAAGGAAACGCATCGGCCTTCTCGCCGATGCCTACCTTGGCCAGCAATGCGCGTGCCTTGGCCTCGCGCTCGGCCTTGCCGCGCTTGCGCACCACTTTCTGCGCCAGGCACAGGTTTTCCAGCACGGTCATGTGCGGAAACAGGTTGAAGTGCTGGAACACCATGCCGACTTCGCGTCGGTAGGCATTGATGTTGGTTTTGGGATCGTCGAGGCGCAGGCCATCGATGCTTACCGAGCCTTCATCGAATGCCTCAAGGCCATTGAGGCAACGCAGGAAGGTGGACTTGCCCGAGCCCGAGGGGCCCAGTACCACCAGCACCTCGCCCTTGGCCACCTGCGTGCTCACCTGATCCACCGCGCGCACCACCTGGCCACGGGTATTGAACACCTTCAACAGGTCGCGTACTTCAATCACTTTGCGCAAGCCTCCGCTCGAGCCGGCTGGCGAAATACGACAGCGGCAGATTGATGACCAGGTACAGGGCTGCCACGCAGAACCAGATCTCGAACGTCGAGAACGACGTGGTGATGGCTTCGCGACCGCTCTTGGTCAGCTCGGTAATGGCAATCACCGACACCAGCGACGTGTCCTTGACCAGGCTGATGAACTGCCCGGCCAGGGGTGGCAGAACACGCTTGAAAGCCTGCGGCAGGATGACGTGACGCATCGACTGTCCGGCATCCAGGCCCAGGGAGCGGGCGGCCTCGCCCTGCCCCTTGGCAATGGACTGCACGCCCGAGCGCACGATCTCGGCCACGTAGGCACCGGTGAACAGCGCCAGCGCCGCCACCCCGGCGAATTCGCGCGAAAGGTTGAGCACGGTACCGATGAAGAAATAGAAGATGAAAATCTGCACCAGCAGCGGCGTACCCCGCACCAGCTCGACATACACCGTCGACAGATGGCGCAAGGTGGGGTTGCTCGACAACCGGCACAGCCCGGTGACCAGGCCCAGCAGCAGGCCGGCCACTCCGGACACCAGCGACAGCCACAGCGTGGTCCACAGCCCCCAGGCGATCGGTCCGGCGGTCCAGTGGCGCGTCACGCCGATCTGGTCGCCTTCGGAGACGTCATCGCCCTCTTCGAGCACGACACTGCCACTGTCCGCCAGCAACACCTGTTCGCCACCGTCTTCGTCGCGCAGGGTGACCCGTGTCTGCCCGCCCTGCCGGACGATCTGCTCGACGCTGCCATAGCCCTCGGCGCGCTGCGGCAGCTCGGCCTGATAGACGAAGTACTGCGGCACTCGATTCCAATGCCACTCATAGGAAATGCGCGAGGTGGCAGCGTACAAGCTGAAAGCCAGGCCGATGAGCACCAGCGCGGTAAGCCCGTGCCAGGGCCATTGAGCTTTGTGGTGTTTGATCACAGGGGGTTCAATCCGCTAGAAGACCGCCGCGCAGGGCAGGCCTGCGCGTCAGGGAGAGTCTGGCCAGAGGCGCAGTCATTGCATTTCGTCGAGCCAGTTCTTGCTCACGAACCACTTCTTGTGGATACGATCGTAGCTGCCGTCTTCACGGGCCTGGCGCAGGAAGTTGTTGATGAAGTTGAGGCTGTCGTAGTCGCCCTTCTTCAAGCCGAACGCCAAGGGCTCGTAAGTGAAAGGCTCGTCGAGGTAGACCAGCTTGCCGTTACCGACCTTGTCCACCGCCACCACGTTGTAGGGCGAATCGTAGATGAACGCATCCGCTTTGCCGTTGACCACGTCGAGTACCGCTTCAGGCTCGTTGTCGTAGCCGTGGTACTGCGCCTTGGCGATCAACTTGCGCGCCACGAACTCGCCGGTCGTACCGACCTTGGAGGTGATGCGGTAGTCCGGCGAGTTCAGGTCCTTGTAGGTCTTGACCTTGTCGGCCAATTCCTTGCGGATCAGCAGGGTCTGGCCGACGACGATGAACGGGTCGCTGAAGTTGATGCGCAGGTTGCGCTCCTGGGTCAGGGTCAGGCCGCTGCCGATCATGTCGAACTTGTCGGTCATCAGCGCTGGAATGATGCCATCCAGGCTGGTCGATACCAGCTCCAGCTTGACGCCCATGGACTTGGCCATGGCCTTGAGCAGGTCGACTTCGAAACCGATGATTTCGCCACGCTTGTTGGTCATTTCGAACGGCATGTAGGTCGGGTCCATGCCCACCCGCAAAGTGCCGCGCTTGACCGCTTCGTCGATAGCGCCCGCTTGCGCCGAACCCACGACCGCCATGGCCATGACGCCGAGCAGCAGCCGCGACAGATACTTGTTCATTACCAATTCCCCTAGCCAACTTCGGGC
The DNA here is from genome assembly GCF_014841915.1 of Pseudomonas sp. CFBP 13727. NCBI lineage: Bacteria > Pseudomonadati > Pseudomonadota > Gammaproteobacteria > Pseudomonadales > Pseudomonadaceae > Pseudomonas > Pseudomonas sp. CFBP 13727. The sequence goes on along the minus strand of NZ_JACYUT010000004.1, from coordinate 258,547 downwards.
ACGGCCAAGCCTGGGCGCACCATTTCGGGGTGCGATCCTAACTCAAACAGGGGGTTGAACAAAGTTTGGCGATGAAATGAGTGCCAGGTGGCACTGTTGGAGGGCATGGCGGAGTAACCGTGGTGCGGCCTTCGCGGCCGCTGACCGCTCCTACAAAGAACTGCAGCATGCCTGTGGGTGCCAGATGGCGCTGTTGGGGGGCATGGCAGGAATATCGAGGTGCAGCATTCGCGGGCAGAGGGCTCAGCCGCCCGCCCCGCTCCCACAGGAGTGCTTTTGCTACTTGTGGGAGCGGGCTCTGCCCGCGAATGAGGCCAACACGGTCAGGCGTTCTGCAAGCCTGCCGCTGCAGCGGTGTCCAGCGTTGGCACAGCCGGCGATTGCCGCTCCGCCTGCTTGGACTGACGCCACGCTTCCAGCCACGCAACGTTCTGGTCAGCCCAGACATGCTCGTGCAGACGCGAGATCGCTACCGGATCACTGAGCAGCGACATGCGCGTGCTGTTGTCGAGCTTCTGCGGGCCACCCTCCAGTGCCTGATGCACCCACTGCGCGCGCATGCTTTCGATCGGCGCAGCCTTGCCGTGCCGCGCCGTGCCCAGGCCGTAGGCCAAGGCATTCTGGCGCGGATCGACAACGGCACGCACGAAACCATCCTTGAGCGCGTTATCACGGTTTGCCTGGGTATAGCGATCGGTGGACAGCAGCTCCTGTGGCGTGTCGTACTCCTCGGGAATCAGGAACAACTTCTCATCGCGTGCCTGCATGCCCAGATTGGTCCGGCTGGAGATCACCGACACCGGGATCGACAGCATCAGCGAACCCACGATCGGAGTCAGCCACCACAGGAAGCTGGGGTTCAGCCAGATCACCAGGGCAGCCCAGGCCGCGCCCAGCAGCGTCTGCGAGCCATGACGCTTGATCGCCTCGCTCCAGGGCGTGGAGTCGTCGTCACGCTGCGGCGAGTTCCAGGTCGCGGCCCAACCCAGGAACGCGGCGAGCACGAAACGGGTATGGAACAGCATGCGCACCGGCGCCAGCAGCATCGAGAAGAGCATTTCCAGCAGCATCGACAAGGTGACCTTGAAACGGCCGCCGTATTCTTTCGCGCCCTTGGCCCAGATCAGGATGATGCTCAGCAGCTTGGGCAGGAACAGCAGCACGATGGTGGTGGAGAACAGCGCCACCGCCTTGTCCGGGTGCCATTGCGGCCACAGCGGGTACAGCTGACGCGGCGCCAGGAAGTAGGTCGGCTCCATCAGCGTGTTCACCGCCAGCAGCGCGGTGGACAGCACCAGGAAGAAGAACCACAACGGTGCCGACAGGTACGACATCACGCCGGTGAGGAATACCGCCCGGTGAACCGGGTGCATGCCCTTGACCAGGAACAGCCGGAAGTTCATCAGGTTGCCGTGGCACCAGCGGCGATCGCGCTTGAGCTCGTCGAGCAGGTTGGGCGGCAGTTCTTCGTAGCTGCCCGGCAGATCATAGGCAATCCACACGCCCCAGCCGGCGCGGCGCATCAGTGCCGCCTCGACGAAGTCGTGAGAAAGAATCGCACCGGCGAACGCACCCTTGCCCGGCAACGGCGCCAGGGCGCAGTGCTCGATGAAAGGCTTCATGCGAATGATCGCATTGTGCCCCCAGTAGTGCGATTCGCCCAACTGCCAGAAGTGCAGGCCGGCGGTGAACAGCGGACCGTACACGCGGGTAGCGAACTGCTGCATGCGCGCGTACAGGGTGTCCATGCCCGAAGCCTTGGGCGCGGTCTGGATGATGCCCGCATCCGGGGTCGCTTCCATCAAGCGAACCAGGCTGGTCAGGCATTCGCCACTCATTACGCTGTCGGCGTCGAGTACCACCATGTAGCGGTATTCGCTGCCCCAGCGACGGCAGAAGTCGTCGAGGTTGCCGCTCTTGCGTTTGACCCGACGGCGGCGACGACGGTAGAAGATATGCCCGAAACCACCGGCTTCGCGGCACACTTCCAACCACGCCTGTTGCTCGGCAACCGCGATATCGGGGTCGTTGGTGTCGCTGAGCACGAAGAAGTCGAAACGATCCAGGTCACCAGTCGCCTTGACCGATTCGAACGTGGCGCGCAAACCGGCGAAGACGCGTGTCACGTCTTCGTTGCAGATCGGCATGACCAGCGCGGTACGCGCGCCTGCCTCGATCGGCTCGTTGCCCGCGCTGGCACCGGAGATGCGGTACTTGTCGCGACCGGTAAGCAGTTCGAGGAAGCCCATCAACGCCGTCCAGAAACCCGCCGATACCCAGCAGAACAGGATACCGAAAAGGATCAGGATGCTGGTCTGCAGGAAGTACGGCAGAACCTGCGTAGCGGTCTGCATGATCGGCTGACGAACCACTTCGTCGAGGTCGACCATGCCCCAGCCCTGGTACGGCATGATGCCTTTCATGTACCAGCCGGCGACGATGGTCTGGCCCAGCATCAGCACCAGCAGAATGTAGCGACGCATCGAACCGACCCAGCGCCAGCGTGCCTTCGGCAGCACCCGCTTGTCGCTGGTGGGCTCGGGCTTGCTGGCCTTGCCGGTCAGCTTGCGCCATACCCGCACCAGCACGTTGGTGCGCCACGGCTCGGGAATCACCAGCGTGCGGTTGATCGGTGGCGTGGCCTTGAGCTGCAGGCGACCGCTGGCGTCGACGCCAAGCATCTCGGCCTCTTCCAGCTCGGCAGCCGAGTCCAGCCGCAGGCGCTGCTCGACCGAGTTCTGTGCGCCAAGCACGGCATCGTGCGACGGGCGCCCGGACAGGCGCTCGTGCAGTTCGGTGAAGGACGTGCAGTCGGCAAGTTCTGCGCGCTGTGCGTCCCCCAGGGGCAAATGAGCCAGATATTCGCCAAGCGATTCTGGCCGAGCTGGAGAATTAGTCATCGGCGGGCAACTGGTAGCTCCAGGTTTCAGTCAGGACCTGCTCGGTCTTGACCGGTTCGGTCGGTGTGACGGGAGCGGTTTCAGGCGCGGCGGGTGCCGGAGCCTGTGCAACCTCGGCAGCCTTGTCGGCCTTGCCGTGTGCCTTGTCATGCTTGGGCGCAGCCTTGTCTTCGACCGGCTCGGCTGCCTTGACAGGCTCCACCGGCAGATCCTTGACCAGCGCTGCACGCATTTCCACGGCCTTGTTCGGATCCTTCACCTTGACCCGCAGGGTCAGGCGCCAGCCTTTGGTCTGCGGGTTGTAGCGGACGTTGTTCTCGACCAGCTCGGCGTTGTCATCGACGCTGACCTGACTGCGAACGGCGGTGTCTTCAGCCAGAGCGGCCAGCACCGGACCTTCGTAGTCGATCAGGAAGGCAATGCTGCCATCGGCCTGACGGATCAGGTTGGACTGCTTCACGTCGCCGGTCGAACGCAGGGTCTGATTGACCCAGGCAACGTCGGGCGAGTGAAACTCGTCTTCGTCCGTGGTCCAGTGCAGGCGGTAGTTGTGCTCCAGCGCCTGACCGGGCTCCGGGATCTTTTCCGGGTTCCAGAAGGCCACGATGTTGTCGTTGGTTTCGTCGGCGGTCGGAATTTCGACCAGGTCGACGGTACCCTTGCCCCAATCGCCCTTGGGCTCGATCCAGGCGCTCGGACGCTTGTCATAGCGGTCATCGAGGTCTTCGTAACGGGAGAACTCGCGGCCACGCTGCAGCAGACCGAAACCGCGCGGGTTCTCGACAGTGAAGCTGCTCACGGCCAGGTGCTTGGGATTGTTCAGCGGGCGCCACAGCCACTCGCCGTTGCCGGCATGGATGGACAGGCCGGTGGAGTCGTGCAACTCGTGACGGTAGTTCTGCACACGGGACGGCTGGTTCGAGCCAAACAGGAACATGCTGGTCAGCGGCGCAATGCCCAGGCGGCTGACACGGTCACGCAGGAACACCCGCGACTCGACGTCGACGGTCGTGTCCTTGCCCGGACGCAAGGTCAATTTGTAGGCACCGGTTGAGCGCGGCGAATCGAGCAGGGCGAAGATCACCAACTGCTTGTCGCCTTCGTTCGGCCGTTCGACCCAGAACTCGCGAAACCGCGGGAACTCTTCGCCCGACGGCAATGCCGTATCCAAGGCCAGGCCGCGGGCCGACAGACCGTAGACCTGGTTTTTGCCGATGACGCGGAAGTAGCTCGCGCCCAGCATGGTCATGATTTCGTCCTGCTTGTCCGCCTTGTTGATCGGGAACAAGACGCGGAAACCGGCGTAGCCCAACTGATCGGTGGATTTGGGATCGAACTGCAGGTCGCCGAAATCGAAACGCGCTGGGTCGTACTTGATTTCGTTGACGGTGGTAGCGGTGACTTCGTTGATCTTCACCGGGGTGTCGAAGTGCATGCCCTGATGATAGAAGGACAGCTTGAACGGGGTCTTGGCGTCGGCCCATTCGGCGTTTTCGTTGCGGAAACGGATCTTCTGGTAGTCCGCAAACTTCATGTCGCGAAACTCTTTGGGCAGATTGCTGCGCGGAGTTTCGAATTTCTGACCGGCGAGCTCCTTGGCGCGTCCGGCAACATCATCCAGGCTGAAGGCCCAGAGTTGGCTGGCGCTGAACAGGCAGAACAGTGCAGACCCGGCCAGCATCGCATTGCGCAACCGAGTGCGGGGTGTTCTTGAAGCATTTAAAGGACTAACAATCACGAGCAACCCTCGCCGAAAACATATCGAAAAACCAACGGCCAGCAGTCTTGCGCCGGGTTGGCGAGCACTGTTCCGACTCCAAAAGGGCACAATGATTCCCCAAGCGGAGCCGGACACGCTTCAAACTGGACATACCGGGTAGCGAAATGTGGCCCCCTGGCGCGCGATTATCTAGTACGTCGCGTCACAACGCATCAGGGTAGCTCAAGTATTTATGCTGTGAGAAACGGACGACGACTGCAAACTCGCCAGCAATAGGCCATTAAATTTGTAACAAAAAGGTTACGGGGCCATCGTTGGTCAGGCTTACCTGCATATCGGCACCGAACTGCCCGACCTGAACCTGTGGATGCGCTTTTTTTGCAGCGTCCACGAGGTGCTCGAAAAGCGCCTGCGCCAGGGCCGGCACAGCCGCAGTGGAGAAGCCTGCGCGCAGGCCGCTGCGGGTGTCCGCCGCCAAGGTGAATTGCGACACCAGCAACAGGCCGCCGCCAACATCCTTCAGCGACAGGTTCATCTTGCCTTGCTCGTCGCTGAACACTCGATAGTTGAGCAGCTTGTGCAGGAGCTTGTCGGCGCTGGCGGCGGTGTCGTCCGGCTCGACCGCTACCAGCACCAACAGCCCCTGGTCGATGGCCCCGATGGTTTGCCCGGCCACCTCGACGCGGGCCTGGCTGACCCGCTGCAGCAGCCCCTTCACGCTTCTTCCAGGGGCAGGTCCAGCAAACGCCGCGCCATCTGCTCGGCAGCGCGCACCAAAGCGTCGGTAATGCCCGGCTCCGAGGCGGCATGACCCGCGTCGCGAATGACCTGCAGCTCGCTGTTTGGCCAGGCCTGATGCAGCGCCCAGGCGTTGTCCAGCGGGCAGATCACGTCGTAGCGGCCGTGCACGATGACTGCCGGCAGGTGGGCGATGCGCGGCATGTCGCGGATCAGCTGGTCGGGCTCGAGGAAGGCATTGTTGACGAAGTAATGGGTTTCGATGCGCGCGATCGACAGCGCACGCTGCGGCTCGGAGAAACGATCGACCACCAGCGGGTTGGGCCGCAGGGTCGCGGTACGCCCTTCCCAGGTGGACCAGGCCTTGGCCGCATGCATCTGGGCAATCTGGTCGTTGCCGGTAAGACGCTTGTGGAAAGCCTGCAACAGGTTGCCGCGCTCATCCAGCGGTATCGGCGCGATGTAGTCCTGCCAATAGTCGGGGAACAGGCGACTGGCGCCGGCCTGGTAGAACCATTCTATTTCCTGCGGGCGGCAGAGGAAAATGCCGCGCAGGATCAGGCCGTGGACCCGCTCGGGATGGGTCTGGGCATAGGCCAGGGCCAGCGTGGAGCCCCAGGAACCGCCGAACAGCACCCACTTGTCGATGCCAAGGTGCTCGCGAATGCGCTCCATGTCTGCCACCAGCCGCCAGGTGGTGTTGTTCTCGATGCTGGCATGAGGCGTGGAGCGGCCGCAGCCGCGCTGGTCGAAGGTCACGATGCGATAGACGTTGGGATCGAAGTAGCAACGGCTCTGCGCGTCGCACCCGGAGCCCGGGCCGCCGTGGATGAACAGCACCGGCAAGCCCTTGGGCGAGCCGCTTTCGTCGACATACAGCACGTGCGGCTCTTCCACGGCCAGATCATGCCTGGCGTAGGGTTTGATCTGCGGGTACAAGGTTTGCATCGTGCGCTCCGTTGGATGTTGGGTCTCTGCCGTTGGCCATCATAAACCCGAATGACCGCTCGGCGCATTCTCCCTATTCATTGCAGGGTTTCCACTGCAGGGTTTCACAAGCGCTCCCCTACCAGATAGGCGCCACCCGGCACGCCCTGGTGCAAAGCCGTGCGGATATCGCGATACAAGCCGTCGGCCTGCTGCGCAGTCAGGGACTGGGCGTGGTCGCGCAGCACCACCTGCAGCACCAGGTTGTGCTGGCCGCGAACGATGCCCAGGCGCTTGATGGTCAGCGCGGGTAATTCCTCGAACGGCCAGCAGCCGCGTATGTGCAGTTCCTCGATCCAGCTGGCGCGGTAGCCGGCCACCTGCAGGACCTGCTCGGTGATGTCCTCGATCCCCAACCCCGGTGCCACCGCCAGCGACAGGTCACGGCTGATCGCCGGCTGGCGGTACAGGGGCTGCCAGGCCTTGAGGTCGCCCATCTGCGCCTGCACCTGGGGATGGCCGTCGCGCAGCAGGCGGATGTCCGGAACGCCCTTGCGCAGCATGGCCAGGCGGTCCAGCCCAAGGCGCAGAACCAGACCACCATGGGCCTGGGGATCGACCTCCAGACGCTGCAGGAACGCCGAGCAGATGCAGCCGCAGGCGAGGATGTCCACCGGTGCCTGGCGGGTCACCAAACTGACGTTGAGGCCATCGCGGGTAAAACCGCAGGCTCCGCAGCTGTGCCCCCACATTCGCCCCGGCACGGCGATGTCCAGCACATCACCGACCAGACGCAGCAGATCCTGACGATTGCCCAGTTCGGCGTCGCCCAGTACCCAGATGTCCATCTGGTGCGGCTCGGCGCAATGCCAGCGATCACGGATATCGCGACGGAAAGTGATGCCCGGTGCGGCGAGCATGATGGTTTCGCCCGGTGCCCGACGCGCCGCCGCCGCTTGCAGGCCGGTGATGATCGCGCTGCTGGTCTGGGTGCGCAGCAGCAGTTCGTCATCCACCCAGCAGCTGTGGTTGCCTACCTCATCCATCACCTGGGGATCGTCGCCGCACAGCTGGAAGTTTTCCACGGCAGAGATGATCCGCGGCCCCTTGTGCACCTCGGCCAAGGGCCAGCCTTGTCGCACCAGGCCGGCAAGCAGATCCTTGACCAGCAGGCGCACGGCATGGGGCGGCTCGCAGGCGTCGGTCAGGTCGGCAATGCGCAGCGCCTTGTGTATCGCTTCATGGCTGAGATAGTGCTTGGTGACGGGCATGCAGGCATTCCTTGTTCGAGGCGAATGCCTGCACGCTAGGCAGGGTATTGGGGGACCACAATCAGAAAAGTCTGAAAGGCCTGTTATTCAGAAACGTCTGTCGGACGTTTCTGAATAACAGGCCGTTTGGAGCTTCAGATCGCGACGCTGCGCCGCTGGACGAACCGGTCCACATAGTCGTCGGCCGGGTTGTGCAGGATTTCCCTGGCGGTGCCGGCCTGGATCAGGCGTCCGTCCTTGAGAATGGCGATCCGGTTGCCCAGGCGAAGCGCTTCGTCCAGATCGTGGGTGATGAACACGATGGTCTTGTGCAGGCGGGTCTGCAGTTCCAGCAGTTGGTCCTGCATTTCGGCGCGGATCAAGGGGTCCAGGGCACTGAATGCCTCGTCCATGAGAATGATGTCGGTGTCGGCTGCCAGTGCCCGCGCCAGGCCCACACGCTGGCGCATGCCGCCGGAAAGCTGCTGCGGGTAGGCGTGTTCGTAGCCATTGAGGCCCACCGCTTCGACCCAGTGCTGCGCGCGCTCCTCGCACAGCGCCTTACTCTCGCCCCGCACCTTGAGGCCATAGGCGACGTTGTCCAGCACGCTTCTGTGCGGCAGCAGGCCGAAGCTCTGGAACACCATGCTGATCTTGCGACGGCGAAATTCGCGCAGCGCCGGCATGCCGTAGCGCAGGATATCCTCGCCATCCACCAGTATCTGGCCACTGGAAGGATCTACCAGTCGGTTGAAATGCCGCACCAAGGTGGACTTGCCCGAACCGGACAACCCCATGATGACGAACACCTCGCCTGCGGCGATCGACAACGACAGGTCGTCGACCCCGACCACGCAACCGGTGGCGGCCAGCACCTGCTCCTTGCTCTGCCCTTGCTGGCTCAGCGCCAGTGCCTCTTTCTCGCGCTTGCCGAACACCTTGTAGACATTGCGCACTTCGATCTTCGGCGCGTTCATCGGCCTGCCTCGTGACGGGGACGACCATAGGCCTGGGTGATGCGGTCGATCACGACCGCCAAAATGACGATTGCCAGCCCGGCCTCGAGCCCCTTGCCCACGTTCAAGGTCTGGATACCCACCAGCACGTCTTCGCCCAGGCCACGGGCACCGATCATCGAGGCAATCACCACCATCGACAGCGCCATCATGGTGGTCTGGTTGATGCCGGCCATGATGCTCGGCAGGGCCAACGGCAATTGCACACCGAACAGCTGCTGCCAGCGATTGGCACCGAAGGCATTGATCGCTTCCATGACCTCGCGATCGACCTGGCGAATGCCCAGGTCGGTCAGGCGTATCAGCGGCGGCGCCGCGTAGATCACGGTGGCGAAGATGGCCGGTACCTTGCCCAGGCCAAACAGCATCAGTACCGGGATCAGGTACACGAAGCTGGGCATGGTCTGCATGATGTCGAGCAGCGGCATCAGCACCGCGCGCAGACGGTCGCTGCGTGCGGCAAGGATGCCCAGGGGAATGGCGATCACGACGGAAATCAGCGTGGCAACCAGCATCAATGCCAGGGTCTGCATGAGCTTGTCCCACAGCCCCACCGCGCCGACCAGAAACAACAGGCCGACGATGACCGCGGTGGTCAGCCACTTGCGCGATGCATGCCAGGCGATGCCGCCGACGATTGCCAGCATCAGCCACCAGGGCGTCATGCGCAGCAGACTTTCCAGGTTGACGATGGCCCACAGCAGGGTGTCGGATATCTGCCGGAAGACATCGCCATAGCGAGTCACCAGCGCATCGACGCCGTCATTGACCCAGTTGGCGATGGAAAAAGTGAAGCTTTCAGGAAACATGGGGCGCTCTCGATGCTGGGGGCTTTGTCGATACCAAAGACCAGGTCAAAGCGCTGCTTCGATCTTGGTGGCGGCCGCTTCGCTGACCCATGGTTTCCAGACGTCCGGGTGCTCCTTGAGGAACAGGCGCGCCAGCTTGGGCGACTCGATACGCTCGCGACTCATGCGCGCCAGATTCTGGTTGAGCAGGTCGATGGGCAGGTTGACCTTTTCGAACACGCCGAGCAATTCCGGCGCACCGTCGTGAAAGGCCTTGGACAGGCCGACCTTGATGCTGATGGTCTTGTCCACACCGGGTTTTTCCGCCAGCTTGACGACGTCGACCTGGCCCAGCAGAGGGGTCGGTGACCAGTAATAGAACAGGATCGGTTCGCCACGCTTGTAGCTCGACAGTACCGCCGCATCGAGGGCGGGCCCTGTGCCTGGGCGGAAATTGGTGTAGCTGTCCAGCAGGCCGTAGCTTTTGAGCATTTCGCTGTTTTCCAGCTCGCAGGTCCAGCCGGCCGGGCAATTGTAGAAACGACCCTTGTTCGGTTCTTCCTGATCCTTGAACACCTGGGCGTATTTGCCCAGGTCGGCGATGGCTTTGAGGTCGGGCGCTTTGGCGTCGAGGCCGCGCTTGGCGTCGCCTTCGACCACATAGCGCGGCACGTACCAACCTTCCACGGCGCCGGTGATCGGCGCGCCTACACCCACCACCTTGCCCGCCTGCTCGGCCTTGTTCCAGACCTCGCTGCGACCGACCCATTCCTCGGCGAATACCTGGATGTCGTTGCTGCCCAAGGCACTTTCCATGGTGATGGAGTTGCCCGGCAGGCTGTCGGTCTTGCAGTCGTAGCCGTGTTCCAGCACGAACTGCAGCAGGTCGGTGAGCAGCATGCCGCTCTCCCAGTTCAGGCCGGCGAATTTCACCGGCTTGCCCGATTCGCACCACCCGGCGGCTTGGCTGTTACCGGCAGCGGCCAGCAAGCCCAGGGAAAGGGTCGTTGCCAGGAGGGTCTTGTTCAGTTTCATCGGGTCCTGCTCCACATGGGCCATGGGTCACGGCGGTCTATGGCTGTGACCGCGCGATGAGCCATTGTTCTGCGCGACCTGTGGCAGATTGGCGTATTTGTGTCGCCAGCAGGCCTATTTGGTGAAGCGTCCTTCCAGCCGATGACGCGAACCTGGGTGGATCAAGCGCGCCGCCGTGACCGGCGTCTTGCCCGACCAGGTGCGCCGCAGGATCAGCAGGCAGGGCTCGCCGCGCTCGATCTGCAGCAGTTCGCACTCGCTGGGGTTGGCAAGCATGGCTTCCACCAGGTGCTCGCCGGCGGTCAGCGGTGCCACACGGGTCAGGTAGGCATAAGGCGTCTCTTCGACGAAGTCCTGCTGCAGGTATTGCGGAGCAATCTGGGCGTTGACGTAGCGATCCTCGATCTGCACCGGGATGTCGTTTTCGTAGTGGACGATGATCGAATGAAACACTCGCTGGCCTTCGCGCATGTTCAAGGTCAAGGCGCGCTCGGCGCCGGCCGCTTCTTCTTCCAGCAATACCAGGCGGCTGCTGTGGCGGTGGCCGCGGGCGGCGATCTCGTCGGCGACGTTGTGCACTTCGAACAGCGCCGACTGGCTTTTCGGCTCGGCCACGAACGTCCCTACGCCCTGCATGCGCACCAACAGGCCTTCGGCCGTCAACTCGCGCAAGGCGCGGTTGATGGTCATGCGGCTGAAGCCCAACTGGTTGACCAGCTCGCTTTCCGAGGGCACCCGGTAGTGCGGTGGCCAGGTACCGTTGAGGATCTGCACCGCGATCATCTGTTTGACGCGGGCATACAAGGGCGCCGGACTTTCGCCCATCTGGGCAGCCAGCGCAGGGACAACGGGCGGAGTCGGCACAAGAATTCCTTGGATTGATTCGTGGGGCACAGCGAGTGACATTGTAACGCGACTCGCGCCTGGGCAGGACAACTCTGCACGGGCCGGGCGCGAGCGGGGTCACGCCATCACTTGCCGATATCGGCATCCGCCGCGCGCCAGATCAGGCGCGTGGTGTCATAGCCCTGCTGGCGTGCTTTCGTCAGCATGCGCTCGCGCACGGCCGTGGACACCTGCGGCGTGCGCGACAGCAGCCACAGGTACTTGCGGTTCGGGCTGCCGACCAGCGCGTGCTGGTAGCCGTCGTCCACGTCCAATACCCAGTAGTCGCCCTTGGCCAGGTCTGGGGCCATTCTGGAGAACCAGTTGTCGAACACCACCCACAGCTTGTCGGTCTTGCCGGGGACCTGCGGCGAAGCGGTGCCGTTGGCTTCCTGCCACTTGCCACTGTCGGTGCGGCAGCGGTTGAGCACGCCGATGTTGCCGTCGGCCTGCAGGGTGTAATGGGCTTCGGATTGGGCGCAGTTGCGCTGGAAGAACATGGGCAACCTGGCCACTTCGTACCAAGTGCCTTGGTAGCGCTTCAGGTCTACGCTGTCGACGGTACGTGGCGCCATGCTGGCGTCGGGGGCATTGCTGCAACCGGCGATCAACAGCGACAGGCACAAAGGCAGCAAGGCAAACGTGCGCAACGACATGGGGGGCTCTCCTCGAACGGCAGACACAGGGGATGTGCTGCTTAGAAGAGCGGAAGCGGCGCGGGTTCCAATTGGCAAGCAGCCCCTATGGGAGCGGGGCACGGTATTTAATGTGTGGGAGCGGGCTCTGCCCGCGAAGGCCTCACCGCGATCTGCCTGACACACCGCGCCGCTCTCTTCGCGGGCAGAGCCCGCTCCCACAGAGGGGGGCACGGCCTCTGCTAGAAACTGCTGGCCGTGCGGCGTTTACTCGGTGTGGTAACCGGTGACGCGCTCGACTTCCTGCTTGGAACCCAGGAACACGGCAACACGCTGGTGCAGGCCCTCGGGTTTGATGTCCATGATGCGCTGGCGGCCATCGGTCGAAGCACCACCGGCCTGCTCCACCAGGAACGACATCGGGTTGGCTTCGTACATCAGGCGCAGCTTGCCTGGCTTCTCTGGCTCGCGGCTGTCGCGTGGGTACATGAACAAGCCGCCGCGGGTCAGGATACGGTGCACGTCGGCGACCATCGAGGCGATCCAGCGCATGTTGTAGTTCTTCTTCAACGGGCCTTCTTCACCGGCCAGCAGCTCGTCCACGTACTTGGTCACCGGGGCTTCCCAGTGACGCTTGTTGGACATGTTGATGGCGAACTCGGCGGTGGTTTCCGGAATCTGCATGTTCTCGTGGGTCAACACGAAGCTGCCCATTTCGCGATCCAGGGTGAAACCCTTGACGCCGTTGCCCAGGGTCAGGATGAGCATGGTCTGCGGGCCATAGATGGCGTAACCGGCAGCGACCTGCTCGGTGCCTGGCTGCAGGAAGGCTTGTTCCTTGAGGCTGTCGTTCTGGCTCAGGTGCTCGGTAGGGCAGCGCAGGACCGAGAAGATGGTGCCGACCGACACGTTGACGTCGATGTTGGAAGAGCCGTCGAGGGGGTCGAATACCAGCAGGTAGGCACCCTTGGGGTACTGGCCGGGAATCTGGTAGGCGTTGTCCATTTCTTCGGACGCCATGCCGGCCAGATGACCGCCCCATTCGTTGGCTTCGAGCAGGATGTCGTTGGACAGCACGTCCAGCTTCTTCTGCACTTCACCTTGGACGTTTTCGGTGCCCATGCTGCCAAGCACGCCACCCAGGGCGCCCTTGGACACCGCATGGCTGATCTCTTTGCACGCGCGCGCCACCACTTCGATCAGGAAGCGCAGATCGGCCGGCGTGTTGTTGCTGCGGGTCTGCTCGATCAAGTAGCGACTCAGGGTAACGCGGGACATGGACGACTCCGGAGTAGAAAAGGGGTTGGGGAAAGCCCGCACAGTTTACACGGGTGCGGTCAAACCTAGCGAGCGCTAGCCACGCCGCGGCAGCCATCAGATCGCTATCAGGGAATATAGTTCGCCGCCGAGTATGCGGCGAGCCCTTCGCGGCCGATGACCGCTCCTACCGGATGAACACAAAAATCCGTAGGAGCGGTCTGTGGCCGCGAAAAGGCTGGTGCGCTGTATTTGATACACCGCGGTGCGTTCTTCGCGGCCGATGACCGCTCCTACAGACATCCGTAGGAGCGGTCTTCGGCCGCGAAAAGAGCGCCGCCGATCCTGGCCCTACTCCAACGCCTGCCAGATATCCTGCGCATACTCGCGGATGGTTCGGTCGGAAGAGAACCAGCCCATGCGTGCCGTGTTCAATACCGCCATGCGCCACCACTTGTCGGCGTCGTGCCAAGTGTCTTCGACCTTGCGCTGGGCATCCCAGTACGCGTCGAAATCGGCGCACAACAGGAAGCGGTCGTAATTGGTCAGCGAATCGACCAACCCGACATAGCGCGATGGATCATCCGGCGAGAACACCCCACCGCGGATGGCCTGCAGCACATCGTTCAACCGATGGGAAGCCGCGACATCGCCATGGGCACTGTAGCCCCCGGCATGCTTGCGTTCCTCCACCTGAGCGGCGGTCATGCCGAAGATGAACATGTTTTCCTTGCCCAGGAATTCGCACATCTCGACGTTGGCACCGTCCAGCGTACCAATGGTCAAGGCGCCATTGAGGCCGAACTTCATGTTGCTGGTGCCCGATGCTTCGTAGCCGGCCGTGGAAATCTGCTCGGACAGATCCGCTGCCGGAATGATGCTTTCCGCCAGGCTCACGTTGTAGTTGGGCAGGAACACCACCTTGAGCAGGCCCCGCACGGTCGGGTCGTTGTTGACCACCCGGGCGATGTCGTTGGCCAGTTTGATGATCAGCTTGGCCTGGTGATAACTGGCCGCGGCCTTGCCGGCGAAGATCTTCACCCGCGGCACCCAGTTCGTCTCCGGCTCGGCGCGAATGGCCTGGTAGAGCGCCACGGTGTGCATCAGGTTGAGCAATTGCCGCTTGTACTCGTGGATGCGCTTGACCTGAACGTCGAACATGGCCTCGGGATTGACCGCCACCCCCACGCGCTCATGAATGATGCGCGCGAGTGCTTTCTTGCTGTTAAGTCGTTGCGCAGCGAACGCCTTGCGGAACTCGGGCTGGTCGGCAAAAGGCTCGAGGTTCTTCAGCAGCATTTCCGGATTGTCGAGCAGTTCCGGCCCGAGCTTGTCGACCAGCATGGCGGTCAGCTCGCTGTTGGACTGGTACAGCCAGCGGCGGAAGGTGATGCCGTTGGTCTTGTTGTTGATCCGGTCGGGATAGAGCTTGTGCAGTTCGGAGAACACGGTGCTGCGCATCAACTGGGTGTGCAGGCCCGACACGCCGTTGACACTGTGCGAGCCGAGGAACGCCAGGTTGCCCATGCGCACGCGACGGCCGTTGTCTTCCTCGATCAGCGATACCGCGCGCAGCACATCGACGTCGTCCTGGCCTTTGGCGCGCAGCGAATCGATGTGATAGGCGTTGATCAGGTAGATGATCTGCATGTGCCGCGGCAGCATGCGTTCCATCAAGCCCACCGGCCAGGTTTCCAGCGCTTCGGGCAACAGTGTGTGGTTGGTGTAGGCCAGGGTGTTGACGGTGATTTCCCACGCCGTGTCCCAGGCCAGGCCATGTTCGTCCACCAACTGGCGCATCAGCTCCGCCACGGCGATGGAGGGGTGAGTGTCGTTGAGTTGGATGGCGGCCTTGTCGGACAGGTTGAGCAGGCTGTCGTTGCCATTGAGGTGACGACGCAACAGGTCCTGCAGGGAGGCTGCAACGAAGAAGTACTCCTGGCGCAGGCGCAACTCCTGGCCCGCCTCGGTGCTGTCGGCGGGGTACAGGACCCGCGAGATACTCTCGGCGCGTGCCACTTCGGCCACGGCGCCCAGGTGGTCGCCCGCGTTGAAGCGTTCCAGATGCAGCTCTTCCAGTGCCCGCGCACGCCACAGACGCAGCGTGTTGACACTGGAGCCACGCCAGCCGACCACTGGCGTGTCGTAGGCAACCGCGCGAACGGTCTCGCTGGGCCACCACACCTGCTTTTGCTGGCCTTCGCTGTCGGTGACGGTTTCCACATGGCCACCGAAGCTGATCGGGTAGATCACTTCAGGACGCTCGAACTCCCAGGGGTTGCCGAAATTCAGCCAGTTTTCCGTCTGCTCCTGCTGCCAGCCGTCGACGATGGCCTGGCGGAACAGGCCGTGTTCGTAACGGATGCCATAGCCGTGGGCAGCGACGCCCAGGGTCGACATGCTTTCCATGAAACAGGCGGCCAGGCGGCCGAGGCCACCATTGCCCAGCGCTGCATCGGGCTCGAGCAGACGGATGCGTTCCAGGTCCACGCCCAGGTCGGTCAACGCTTCACGGGCGATGTCCAGCAGCCCGAGGTTGCTCAAGCTGTCGTAGAGCAGCCGGCCGATGAGGAATTCCAGCGAAAGGTAATAGACCCGTTTCTGACCCTTGCGGTAGATCTGCCGGGTGTGATCCATCCAGTGCTCGACCATGTGGTCGCGCGCCGCCAGGGCAATGGCCTCGAACCAGTCATGGTCGAATGCGTGATCGGGGTCCTTGCCCACCGCGTAGGTGAGTTTGGCGAGTACAGCAGCGCGGAAATCGGCCACCTCGGCGTCACGGACAAGCGGTTCCTGAGACATGCAATGCGTCCTCGGGGAAATTGACGATTCTAGATGGAATACCTGAGCCTAGACGCTTCGACACACGCTGAATGCTCAGGTTCGTAACTTTGCACGATTAGCAGGGTTTCAGGCAGATGGTTGTTCACTTTTTCACCAATGCCGGTATGATCGCGCGCCCTGATCCACGTTACCTGATGACCTGACGATGAAAAGCTCTTTGATTGCCGCCGCCGAAGTGGACCGCCTGGACACCTGGCAGAAATATTCCGCGCCGATGTGCGGCGCCTGTATCTCGACCTGCTGCACGCTGCCGGTGGAAGTGAAGATCAAGGACCTGATCCGTATCGGCGTGGTGGATGAGTTCGAGAAAGGCGACCCCCCCAAGAACGTCGCCAAGCGTTTGCAGAAGGAAGGTATCGTCGAGCGCTTCAACCAGAAGTCGGGCATTTTCACCCTGACGCGCATGAGCAACAACGATTGCCTGTACCTGGACAAGAAAAGCCGCCTGTGCACCATCTATGAAAAGCGTCCGGACACCTGCCGCAATCATCCGAAGATCGGGCCTCGCCCAGGCTTCTGTGCCTACCAGCCCAAGCCAGTATCGCGCCAAGGCTGAGTAACGTCCCTGCGACCCCTGTGGGAGCAGGCCCTGCCCGCGAAGGCCATACCACGGCCTGCCTGACACACCGCAACGCCCTTTCGCGGCCAATGACCGCTCCTACAGAACATCGCCACACGCCTCCCCCCTGTGGGAGCGGGCTCTGCCCGCGAAGGGAGCGCCGCCCAATTGCCGCCGGTCACCCCTGTCGGCTCAGCCCCGCCAGGCGGGTCGACAGGGCCTGCATGCCCTGGCTCAATTCACTGAGGCTCGACGCATCGCGGGCGCCGTCTTCGCTGGCTGCGTGAATGCGCACTGCCAGCTCGTTGATCTCCTGGGTGACATGGCTCTGTTCCTGGGCGGCCACAGCGATCTGCTGGGTGCGCTGGACGATGTCGTCGAAACCGACCACCGTGCTTCCCAGCGACACGCTCAACACGTCAGCTTGCTGCGCCACGGTCCGCGTGCGGTCCTCGCCCGCGACCATGGTATTGACCGCCTTCACCGACGCCTGGCGCAGTTCGCCGATCATCTCCTGGATCTCGTCGGCCGAAGCCTGGGTCCGTCCTGCCAGGGTGCGCACCTCGTCGGCAACCACTGCAAAACCTCGCCCCTGCTCACCGGCGCGAGCGGCTTCGATCGCGGCATTGAGTGCCAGCAGGTTGGTCTGCGCGGAAATCGACTTGATCACGTCGAGCACGCCGCTGACACTTTCTATGTCCTGACCCAGGCTGGTGATCGCCTGTGCCACGCTGGCGATATCACCGGTCAAGGAATTGATCGTCTGGCTGTTCTGCTGAACATGCCCCTGGCTCTGGCGCGCCGTCGACAGCGACAGCTGCGCGGTGTCGGAACACTCCGTGGTGTTGGAGGCAACCTCCTGGGCACTGGACGACATCTCGGTAATCGCCGTGGCCAGCAAGGTGTTGTCCTGACGCTGGGTTTCGGCGCGTTCGGCCATGATCACCGACAACCGAGCAACGTCATCGGACTGTTTCTGCAGGCGCAGCGCCTCATCGGCGATGGCCTTGAGCATGCTGCGCAGGTTGCCGGCGTAACGGTTGACCGCCCCGCGCAGCAGGCCGATCTCGTCCGCGCGAGCCACGTCCAGTTCGGCGCTGGCGCCACCGCCCTGCTCGCCCAGCTTGTCGATCTGTGCCGTGGTTTCGTTGATCTGACTGAACACCGCGCGCCCGGCCAGCCAGGCCAGACCGAACACCAATGCAAGGATCGGCAGCAAGGTGGTGAGGATATCCACAGTCAATTTGCTGGCAATGCCGGTCATGTGTGCCTGCGGCGTGGCCAGGCCCACCACCCAACCACTGGCCGGCACCCGCGTGAGACTGATGTAGCCCGCCCCACCCAGTTGCGCGTCCTGATCGATATGAAATGTCTGCGCTTCGCGCTGGCCGCTGCTGCGCCAATCGGCAACGCCCTTGAACCAAGGGTAGGCAGCGAGCATCGCCGCCTCGTCGGCAGGTGCCGGTTTGTCGTTGGCGGTCGGGAAATACAGGACCTTGCCCGAGGGGTCGATGGCGAACGCATAACCCCCGGTGACCTGCCCGTTGGACTTGAGGAAGTTGGCCAAGCCCGTGAGTGTCAGGTCGATGGTCGCCACACCGGCGAAACGTCCTTCACGACTGTAGGGCACGGTACAGGTGGTCATCAGGATCTTGCTGACCGGATCCTCGTAGGCATCCGACCACGCGCAGCGGCCAGGCGCGGATGCCTTGCCCTGCACGTACCAGTCGGCGGCGTGATAGTCATCGACGGCGCCGGCATTGTATTCCTCGGAATAACCCAAACCCTGCCCACTGCGCGCCCAATAGAAACTGCGCCGCGGCACGCCTGCGCTGAACGCATTGGGCTCGGGCCACAGGCCACCACCGGCAATGGCGGCATCGCCCTGTGAGTCGATGATCGGTGCCAATGCACCCTTCACCAGCTCGACGTCGGCCCGCAGCGTCGCGCCCAAACTCGCCAGCGCGGCGACGCGCCCCTCGACCTCGGCCAGCTGGATCGACAGCTGCCGAGCGATGGCCGTGGCCGACTGCTCGGCGCTCTTGGTGTTGGACTGGATCAGCTTGGGCTCGCCGCTGAGTACCATGACCGCGTAGATGGCCACCGTCGTGACCAGAAGGATGAACAGGATGCCCAAGCTGAAGCGGGACATGATCTTGGTAGGTAGCAGGCTCACGGGGCCCCCTTCGGAGGGAATCGATATTGCCTGCGCTATCGGCTCGGTCCGAGGAAACTCGAGAAGTGGGCGATGGAAGGTATGCAGGGTGCCAGGGCCGGTTCTTTCGCGGCCAGACCTGCCAACACACAGCCATAAAAAAACCCCCGGACGCTTTCGCGCCGGGGGCTTTTTCAATCAACCGGAACTACGGATCAGTTCTTGGCTTTCTTGGCAGCGCGGGTACGCTCGCCTTCGTCCAGGATCTTCTTGCGCAGACGGATCGACTTCGGCGTGACTTCGCACAGCTCGTCGTCCTGGATGAATTCCAGAGCCTGTTCCAGGGTGAAGCGAACAGGTGGAACCAGAGCGATGGTTTCGTCTTTGCCCGACGCACGCATGTTGTCCAGCTTCTTGCCCTTGGTAGGGTTTACGCCCATGTCGGTGTCGCGGCTGTTCAAGCCGACGATCTGACCGTTGTAGATCTCCTGGCCGTGCTCGACGAACAGCTTGCCGCGCGCCTGCAGGGTTTCCAGCGAGTAGGTCAGTGCCTTGCCGGTTTCGACCGAAACCAGTACGCCGTTCTGACGGCCGGACATGTGGCCCGACTTCATCGGAGCGTAGCGATCGAAGATCGAAGTCAGGATGCCCGCACCGTTGGTCAGGGTCAGGAACTGGTTACGGAAACCGATCAGACCGCGAGCAGGGATGTTGTATTCCAGACGAACACGGCCCTTGCCATCCGGCACCATGTTGGTCAGGTCGCCTTTACGCAGGCCCATCTCTTCCATGACCTTGCCCTGGGATTCCTCAGGGGTGTCGATGGTGACGTTTTCGAACGGTTCCTGCTTCTCGCCGTCGATGACGCGGATGATCACCTCAGGACGACCGACACCCATTTCGAAGCCTTCGCGACGCATGGTTTCGATCAGTACCGAAAGGTGCAGCTCGCCGCGGCCGGAGACCTTGAACTTGTCGGCCGAGTCGCCTTCTTCAACGCGCAGGGCAACGTTGTACAGCAGCTCTTTGTCCAGACGTTCCTTGATGTTGCGGGACGTCACGAACTTGCCTTCTTTACCGCAGAATGGCGAGTCGTTGACCTGGAAGGTCATGGAAACGGTTGGCTCGTCGACGGTCAGCGGCTTCATCGCTTCGACGTTGTCCGGCTGGCACAGGGTGTCGGAGATGAACAGCGAGTCCATGCCGCTTACGCAGACGATGTCGCCAGCGAAGGCTTCTTCAACGTCGATGCGGTGCAGGCCGTGGTGACCCATCAGCTTGAGGATACGACCGTTGCGCTTCTTGCCGTCGGCGCCGATGGCGACCACCGGGGTGTTCGGCTTGACGCTGCCGCGAGCGATACGGCCAACACCGATGACGCCCAGGAAGCTGTTGTAGTCCAGTGCCGAGATCTGCATCTGGAACGGGCCGTCGCGGTCGACTTTCGGAGCCGGTACGTTGTCGACGATCGACTGGTACAGCGGGGTCATGTCTTCGGCCATGTCGGTGTGTTCCAGACCGGCAATGCCGTTCAGGGCCGAGGCGTAGACGACTTTGAAGTCCAGCTGTTCTTCGGTGGCACCGAGGTTGTCGAACAGGTCGAAGATCTGGTCCAGAACCCAGTCCGGACGCGCGCCTGGACGGTCGACCTTGTTGATGCAGACGATCGGACGCAGACCGGCTTCGAACGCCTTCTTGGTCACGAAACGGGTTTGCGGCATAGGGCCGTCCTGGGCGTCGACCAGCAGCAGCACGGAGTCGACCATCGACATCACGCGCTCTACTTCACCACCGAAGTCGGCGTGGCCCGGGGTGTCCACGATGTTGATGTGGTAGCCGTTCCAGTTGATGGCGGTGTTCTTGGCCAGGATGGTGATGCCACGCTCTTTTTCCTGGTCGTTGGAGTCCATCACGCGCTCGTCGTTGAGCTCGTTGCGCTCCAGGGTGCCGGACTGACGCAGGAGTTTGTCTACCAGGGTGGTCTTGCCATGGTCAACGTGAGCAATGATGGCGATGTTGCGTAGATTTTCGATCACTTGTGTATCTCGATCAGAGGATTCGGTTGCCGCGCATTCTACGTGGCGAATATTAAACAAAAAGCTATCCGGGCCAGACAGCGTAGGAACGTAGCGAGCGACGGCAAGGCAAGGCAAGGAAGAAATAGGCGAGGAAGCACAGTTTACTGGTTGTAAATGAGCATTCCGAGCCTGTTTCTGACGCAGCATTGCCTAGCGCAGTAGTTCCTACGCTGTCTGGGGGTCGGGAGGGCGATGGCGGATACTCCCACCATTCAACCCTGGGACTCTATGTCGGACGATAAACGCGCACATTGGCATGTCCCTCACTCAACAGATGGTGAGCATGCAGTCGGCTCATGACGCCCCTGTCGCAATACAGCAAGTACTGGCGCGTGAAGTCCAGTTCCTTGAAGCGGCTGTTCAGGGCATAAAAAGGCATTGCCTTGACCTCGATGCCGGCCAGTGACAGCGGCTGGTCTTCCTGGGCATCGGGGTGGCGGATATCGATGACGACTTGTCCGGACAGCGCCTCGCTGACCTCTTCGACCTCGATATCCCGGCCCAGCTGGTCGATGACTTCATCAATGGACACCAGCTTGGCGCGTTCCAGCGCTCGCTCAAGAACGGCCATGTCGAAAGACTTCTCTTCATGGACGACGCGCGGCAATTTTGCACTGGTGGTCGGGTTGACCGAAATCACGCCGCAATATTCTGGCATGTGTTTGGCAAAATCGGCAGTCCCAATTTCAACTGCTTGATCGATGATGTCTTGTTTGTGGCTCGCCAGCAGCGGGCGCAGTACCAATTTGTCGGTCGCGCTGTCGATCGCCGACAGGTTGGGCAGGGTCTGGCTGGACACCTGCGAGATGGCTTCGCCGGTGACCAGCGCGGGAATCTTCAGTTGGTCGGCCAGGCGCGTGGCGGCCCGCAGCATCATGCGCTTGAGGATCACGCCCATGTGGCTGTTGTCGACCTTGCCGAGAATCTCGCCCAGCACTTCTTCGAACGGCACGCTGATGAACAGCACGCGCTGGGAGCTGCCGTACTTCTTCCAGAGGAAGTGGGCAACTTCCATCACCCCCAGCTCATGAGCGCGACCGCCCAGGTTGAAGAAGCAGAAGTGGGTCATCAGGCCACGGCGCATGATCTGGTAGGCGGCAACGGTGGAGTCGAAACCGCCCGACATCAACACCAGCGTCTGTTCCAGCGCGCCCAAGGGGTAGCCACCCATGCCGTCGTGCTGGTCATGGATGACGAACAGGCGCTGGTCGCGGATTTCCAGGCGCACCACCACGTCGGGCTTTTTCAGGTCGATGCCGGCAGCACCACACTCGCGGCGCAATTGGCTGCCGACGGTGCGTTCCACATCCATCGAGCTGAAAGCATGCTTGCCGGCACGCTTGGCGCGTACCGAAAAGATCTTTCCAGGCAGCAGCGGGCCGAAGTGCGCCTTGCACTTGGCCACGATGTCATCCATATCGCCCAGCGGGTATTCGCCCACTTGCAGGAAATGCGCGATACCTGGCGTGCAGCTCAGGCGTTCGGTCATCTCGCGCAACACCTTGGCGTCCGTCAGCTTGGTCTGGACTTCAAGGTTGTCCCACACGCCAGTGACCATCAGCTGCGGGTCCAGGTCACGGAGCACCATGCGGATGTTCTTGGCGAGCTGGCGGATGAAGCGCTTGCGCACCGGCGGGCTCTTGATGGTGATCTCTGGAAAGACTTTTACGATAAGTTTCATGAAAACAGCGCGCGAAATGCCAGCCTGAAAAGAGGGGCGCGGATTATAGCGGAAATTGCTCAAGGTTTGACCAGTTATCGTACGAACGGGCAAACGCACCAATATCGACCACCCAAAACAGACCCGCACCAAACCAGCGCACCCCTCTTTAGCACCACCCCGTGTAGCAGCGGCGCAAGCCGCGTACCGCGCTCATACCTATTAATGCCGGGGACGAAGCGTGACGCGGCTTGCGCCGCTGCTACAGGGGAATGGGTTCGAACCTGCGGATAGTGAGAATCAGCGTTGCGCCCATCACAGGGCACTGGCATGCAAATTGCTCCCTTGTGAGGCAGGTTGCCTTGGCCGACTATCGGGCCCGGCATCACACATATTTAGGGGCCCCCTATCACAATCGGCCCCATTCCACCCCGGAGGACAACATGTCGAAGTCGGTTCAACTCATCAAAGATCATGACGTCAAGTGGATTGATCTGCGCTTCACTGATACCAAAGGCAAGCAGCAGCACGTGACCATGCCAGCGCGCGATGCCCTGGATGACGACTTCTTCGAAGTCGGCAAGATGTTCGACGGTTCCTCCATCGAAGGCTGGAAAGGCATCGAAGCCTCCGACATGATCCTGCTTCCGGACGACAGCACTGCCGTTCTGGACCCGTTCACCGAAGAGCCGACCCTGATCCTGGTCTGCGACATCATCGAACCGTCCACCATGCAGGGCTACGATCGCGACCCACGCGCCATCGCCCATCGCGCCGAGGAATACCTGAAGTCGACCGGTATCGGCGACACCGTGTTCGTCGGTCCGGAGCCTGAGTTCTTCATCTTCGACGAAGTGAAGTTCAAGTCCGACATTTCCGGCTCCATGTTCAAGATCTTCTCGGAACAGGCTTCCTGGATGACCGACCAGGACGTCGAAGGCGGCAACAAGGGCCACCGTCCAGGCGTCAAGGGCGGCTACTTCCCAGTGCCACCGGTCGACCATGACCACGAGATCCGTACCGCCATGTGCAACGCACTGGAAGAGATGGGTCAGGTCGTCGAAGTTCACCACCACGAAGTGGCGACTGCCGGCCAGAACGAAATCGGTGTCAAGTTCAACACCCTGGTCGCCAAGGCCGACGAAGTGCAGACCCTGAAGTACGTCGTGCACAACGTTGCCGACGCCTACGGCCGCACCGCTACCTTCATGCCCAAGCCACTGTACGGTGACAACGGCTCGGGCATGCACGTGCACATGTCGATCTCCAAGGATGGCAAGAACACCTTCGCTGGCGAAGGCTATGCCGGCCTGTCCGACACCGCGCTGTACTTCATCGGCGGCATCATCAAGCACGGCAAGGCGCTGAACGGCTTCACCAACCCGTCGACCAACTCCTACAAGCGTCTGGTCCCAGGTTTCGAAGCGCCGGTCATGCTCGCCTACTCGGCCCGCAACCGTTCGGCTTCCATCCGTATTCCTTACGTCAACAGCCCGAAAGGCCGTCGTATCGAAGCGCGCTTCCCGGACCCGGCAGCCAACCCGTACCTGGCTTTCGCGGCCTTGCTGATGGCTGGCCTGGACGGCATCCAGAACAAGATCCACCCCGGCGATGCCGCCGACAAGAACCTGTACGACCTGCCGCCCGAAGAGGCCAAGGAAATCCCGCAGGTTTGCGGCAGCTTGAAGGAAGCCTTGGAAGAGCTGGACAAGGGCCGTGCGTTCCTGACCAAGGGCGGCGTGTTCAGCGATGACTTCATCGACGCCTTCATCGCCCTGAAAAGCGAAGAAGAAATCAAGGTCCGCACCTTCGTACACCCACTGGAATACGACCTGTACTACAGCGTCTGATCCCTGTGATGTGACAGAAAGGCCACCCTCGGGTGGCCTTTTTTCGTTCTGCGCCTACCATGGCAACGCTGCACGCACCCCCTCAATTGCTCTATGCTGGCCCCCATGCAAGCGCCACTCAGAGAAGTTTCCATGCGCTCACCCCTAGCCTGCCTGTTGCTGCTGTGTGCGCTGCCCGCCGTGGCGCAGATCTACAAATACACCGACGCCGAGGGCAACACGGCCTACAGCAACCAGCCGCCCCAGGGGCGTGCCAGCCAAACGGTCGAGTTGCCGCCGCTCAACAGCGTCGAGTCGCTGCGTAAGCCCGCGCCAACCACCCTGCCGAGCACCACCGTCGAGGTGCCGCAGACCCTGTACAGCCAGCTGGAACTGACCGGGCTGCCAACCGACGAAGCGCTGCGGGCCAACAACGGCACCTTCGATGTGGGCGTGGCGATCGTGCCACGCCTGCGTTCGGGCGATCGCCTGCGCCTGGTGCTCGACGGCGAGCCCTATGGTCAGCCGAGCAACGTGCCGCGCCTGCAACTGGTGAATGTCGATCGCGGCGAACATGGCCTGGCGGTACAGGTCATCGACGCCCGCGAAGCGGTGATCCAGCAGAGCGCCACCGTCACTTTCACGGTCCAGCGGGTTCACCTGCCGTGATGCGCTGGACGCTGCTCTGGCTGGTAGTGATCGCCGCGTCGGCCCATGCCGCGGTGTACACCTACGTCGACGCCAATGGCAACCGGGTTTTCACCGACCAACCGCGCAAGGGCGCCGAACGGGTGCCGATGCCTGCACGCGCCACGCCCACCGCCCCGGCTACCGTGATGCCGCCGCGCACCAGCAAGGTGCCAGTGCCGAACAGAACCGCGGCGACGCGTTATCAGATGCTGCGCATTCTCGGGCCCCTGCCGGACACCGCCGTGCGCGAGGAAGACGGTTCACTGATCGTGACCCTGACCAGCGAGCCGGCCTTGCAGCCGAATCATCGCTACCGCCTGTTGCTCGACGGCGAAGTGGCACAGGCGCCGGGGCGCAGTCCGGTGTTCGCCCTGAGCAACGTCGACCGCGGCACTCATACCCTGGCCGCCGAGATCATCGATCAGGACGACCATGTGATCGAGCGCACGCCAGCCCAGCCGGTCCACCTGCAGCGTATCTCGCTGATCCAGAAACGCCGGGTTCACCCCTGCCGAAGTTCCGATTACGGTGTACGCCCGGAATGTCCACTCAAGGACAAGCCGGAGGACGACTGAGCAGCGGCAGCCGAAAACGATATATCCCTGCCCGCACTTTTTTGGTGCGCTATGCTGGTCATTGCCAGGCATGCCGTGCCATTTTGGGTCGCCGCGGCATTTGACGGACCGAAGATCCCCTGCTGCGAAGCACTAATGGTACCCATTTGCAGGATCCGCGCTTCTTTTCGGAGCCTTGGTTTGGTTCTTGCATTTTCCCTGCACCAGCGAGTTTGTTTCGCGCGCGAACCCGGGCGCTGCCACGGGCGCCCTGTGCCAAAAGAGGTCACCTGTCCCCATGACCATCAGCGATGCCCTGCACCGACTGTTACTCGACAACCTCACCACTGCCACCATTCTGCTCAATGCCGACCTGCGCCTTGAGTACATGAACCCCGCAGCCGAGATGCTGCTGGCGATCAGTGGCCAACGCAGCCATGGTCAGTTCATCAGCGAGTTGTTCACCGAATCCACCGAAGCCCTCAACTCCCTGCGCCAGGCAGTCGAACTGGCTCACCCCTTCACCAAGCGCGAAGCGATGCTGACCGCGCTGGCCGGGCAGACGCTGACGGTCGACTACGCGGTGACGCCGATCCTCAGCAACGGCGCCACCTGGCTGCTGCTCGAAGTGCATCCGCGTGACCGTCTGCTGCGCATCACCAAGGAAGAGGCCCAGCTGTCCAAGCAGGAGACCACCAAGATGCTGGTGCGCGGCCTGGCCCACGAGATCAAGAATCCACTGGGTGGCATCCGTGGCGCGGCTCAATTGCTGGCGCGCGAGCTGCCCGAGGAAAGCCTCAAGGACTACACCAACGTCATCATCGAGGAAGCCGACCGCCTGCGTAATCTGGTCGACCGCATGCTCGGTTCGAACAAGCTGCCTTTGCTGGCCATGACCAATATCCACGAGGTGCTGGAGCGCGTGGCCAACCTGGTCGAAGCCGAAAGCCAGGGTTGCATCACTCTGGTGCGCGACTACGACCCGAGCATTCCGGATGTATTGATCGACCGCGAGCAGATGATCCAGGCCGTGCTCAATATCGTGCGCAATGCCATGCAGGCGATCAGCGGCCAGAACGAGCTACGCCTGGGACGCATCAGCCTGCGCACCCGCGCCATGCGCCAGTTCACCATCGGCCATGTGCGGCATCGCCTGGTCAGCAAGGTCGAGATCACCGACAACGGTCCGGGCATTCCTGCGCAACTGCAGGAAACCATCTTCTACCCCATGGTCAGTGGCCGTCCCGACGGCACCGGCCTGGGGTTGGCCATTACCCAGAACATCATCAGTCAGCATCAGGGCTTGATCGAATGTGAAAGCCACCCCGGCCACACCACCTTTTCGATCTTCCTGCCGCTGGAACAAGGAGCCGCTTCGTCATGAGCCGTAGTGAAACTGTCTGGATCGTCGATGACGACCGTTCCATCCGCTGGGTACTGGAAAAGGCCCTGCAGCAAGAAGGCATGACCACCCAGAGCTTCGACAGCGCCGATGGTGTCATGAGCCGACTGGCACGCCAGCAGCCCGACGTGATCATCTCCGACATCCGCATGCCCGGTGCCAGCGGCCTGGACCTGTTGGCGCGCATTCGCGAACAGCATCCGCGCCTGCCGGTGATCATCATGACCGCGCACTCGGACCTGGACAGCGCGGTCGCCTCCTACCAGGGCGGCGCGTTCGAGTACTTGCCCAAGCCGTTCGACGTCGACGAGGCAGTGTCGCTGGTTAAGCGTGCCAACCAGCACGCCCAGGAACAGCAAGGCCTGACCGAAGTACCGGCTCTTACCCGCACGCCCGAGATCATCGGCGAAGCACCGGCCATGCAGGAAGTCTTCCGCGCCATCGGCCGCCTCAGCCACTCCAACATCACCGTGTTGATCAATGGCGAGTCGGGCACCGGCAAGGAGCTGGTCGCCCACGCCCTGCATCGGCACAGCCCGCGGGCCGCGTCGCCGTTCATTGCGCTGAACATGGCGGCGATTCCCAAGGACCTGATGGAGTCGGAGCTGTTCGGCCATGAAAAAGGCGCCTTCACCGGCGCTGCCAACCTGCGCCGAGGCCGCTTCGAACAGGCCGACGGCGGCACACTGTTCCTCGACGAAATCGGCGACATGCCGGCCGACACACAGACGCGCCTGCTGCGCGTGCTGGCCGATGGCGAGTTCTACCGCGTCGGTGGGCACATACCGGTCAAGGTCGACGTGCGCATCATTGCCGCCACCCACCAGAATCTGGAAACCCTGGTGCACGCCGGCAAGTTCCGCGAGGACTTGTTCCATCGCCTCAATGTGATCCGTATCCACATTCCGCGTCTGTCGGACCGTCGCGAAGACATCCCGACCCTGGCCCGGCACTTTCTCAGCCGCGCCGCCCAGGAGCTGGCGGTCGAGCCCAAGCTGCTCAAGAGCGAGACCGAGGACTACCTGAAGAACCTGCCGTGGCCCGGCAACGTGCGTCAGCTGGAGAATACCTGCCGCTGGATCACGGTGATGGCCTCGGGTCGCGAAGTGCACACCGGCGATTTGCCGCCCGAGCTGCTGAGCCTGCCGCAGGACGCGGCACCGGTGACCAACTGGGAGCAGGCGTTGCGCCAATGGGCCGACCAGGCCTTGGCACGCGGGCAATCGAGCCTGCTCGACAGCGCCGTGCCCAGCTTCGAGCGGATCATGATCGAGACCGCCTTGAAGCACACCGCCGGGCGTCGTCGTGACGCGGCCGTGCTGCTGGGCTGGGGTCGCAATACCCTGACACGCAAGATCAAGGAGCTGGGCATGAAGGTCGACGGCGCCGACGAGGACGAAGTCGAAGAAGCCTGAGGTCCCGCACACCGCCACCGGCATATGCGATCCCTGTAGCAGCGGCGCCAGCCGCGTCCGGCCTCACCGCGCTGGGGCAGACGCACCGCACATACCGCCGACGCGGCTTGCGCCGCTGCTACAGGGGTACGTCAGATGCCCAGCACACACCCCCACGGCATACCCGATCCCTGTAGCAGCGGCGCCAGCCGCGTCCGGCCTCACCGCGCTGGGGCAGACGCACCGCACATACCGCCGACGCGGCTTGCGCCGCTGCTACAGGGGTACGTCAGATGCCCAGCACACACCCCCACGGCATACCCGATCCCTGTAGCAGCGGCGCCAGCCGCGTCCGGCCTCACCGCGCTGGGGCAGACGCACCGCACATACCGCCGACGCGGCTTGCGCCGCTGCTACAGGGGGTTTGAAGAAACTCTCCGCTTTTGTGCATTCGCCTTGTGCAGTGCACCCACACGATGCGCTAGCGAACATCGCTTATTGCTCGGATAAAACCTCGTCCGTTTCAATGAGCTAAAAGACTGTTATCCGGTAAAAATAATTTTCCCTTACATTCCAATCAGATAGATTCCAAGACAAAACGTTTTTGGCGTTCAGAAAGCTTCTGCAACAAAACTGGCACGCACGCTGCAATGTACTAACCATTACCCAGTTTCGGGAACCTCGGTACAGGCAGGCCGGGGATTCCCTCTTTACACCGCGACTCCAGCCAAAAGCTGGAATGCCGCACAACTGTTTTGGGGACCTTGGTACAGGCAGGCCGGGACTCCCCTTCTTTACATCGAAACGCCCGGCTGCAAGGCCTGGTATTTCAACCCCGCTTGGGGGGCCCTGGTACAGGCAGGCTGGGGTCCCCTCTTTTATTGCTCGCGCAGCTCGACGGTGGTTTGCCAGCGTCCATCGAGCTGCACCGCGCGCCATTGCACCTGCAACGGACGCGCTGCCACCACCGTCAACAACAACCCCTGATCACTGCGCTGAATGCGCCAGGTCACCGGCTTGCCGTCCACCAGCAACCGCCCGCTGGCCGGAGCGCCGGTGGCGTCGAACAGCATCGCCACCGTTCCTTCCACCACCTCGCCATGCAACCGCGGCTCATCGTTGAACCACAGCACCAACTGGTCGCGGTGCACTTCGATGTTGTCCAAGCGGGCAGGCTCGGGATTGGTCAGGCGACCGATCATCAGTCCGACCAGCAAGCCAATGATCGCCAGCGAGCCCAACACCCGTGGCCACAGTTGCGAACGCTCGCTCGGATCAGGAGTAGAATGCTGCCCGTCCTTCAGTTCGGTGCCGCGCATGTTTCACGTGATCCTTTTTCAACCAGAGATTCCGCCCAATACGGGCAACATTATCAGGCTGTGCGCCAACAGCGGCTGCGCCTTGCACCTCATCGAGCCGATCGGCTTCGAGCTGGACGACAAGCGCCTGCGCCGCGCCGGCCTCGATTACCATGAGTACGCCACCCTGCAGCGCCACGCCGACCTGGCCAGTTGCCTGGAAAGCCTGGGGCAGCCACGGGTTTTCGCCTTCACCACGAAGGGCTCGCGACCGTTCCATGATGCTAGCTTCGAGAAGGGCGATGCGTTCCTGTTCGGTCCGGAAAGCCGTGGGCTGCCGGCCGAGGTGCTGGACGCGCTGGACAGCCAGCACAAGCTGCGCCTGCCGATGCGCGAAGGCTGCCGCAGTTTGAACCTGTCGAACACGGTGGCCGTGGCGGTGTATGAGGCTTGGCGGCAGCTGGGGTTCGAGTAAGGCTTGAGGGCCTCTTCGCGGGCAGAGGGCTCGCGAAATGGGCACCACGCACCTACGAAAAAGCGCCCCGAAAGGCGCTTTTTGTTCACTGCAAGCCAACGCTTACTGAGGCGCAGGCGCTTCGCCCGATTCCTGCATGCGCTGCAGTTCCTGGGCATAGAGCATGTCGAAGTTCACCGGAGCCAGCATCAGCGCCGGGAACGAGCCGCGGGTCACCAGGCTGTCC
Organism: Pseudomonas sp. CFBP 13727; assembly: GCF_014841915.1. Lineage (NCBI taxonomy): Bacteria > Pseudomonadati > Pseudomonadota > Gammaproteobacteria > Pseudomonadales > Pseudomonadaceae > Pseudomonas > Pseudomonas sp. CFBP 13727. The sequence goes on along the minus strand of NZ_JACYUT010000004.1, from coordinate 228,232 downwards.
AGGGTCTCGCGGGCATACGGGAACAGGATGTTGGGGCAGAACGCACCCAGGGTGTGGCTCATCGAACCTTCGTCCAGGCCCTTGATCAGAAAGATACCGGCCTGTTGCACTTCGGCGATGAACGCGACTTCTTCACCGTTCTTGACCGTGACCGACAGGGTCAGCACGACCTCGTGGAAGTCCCCTTCCAGGCCTTTCTGACGAGTGTTCAGGTCCAGGGAAACGCTGGGTTCCCACTGCTGGCGGAAGATCGCCGGGCTTTTCGGCGCCTCGAACGACAGGTCACGCACGTAGATGCGCTGCAGCGAGAACTGCGGTTCGTTTTCGGCGGCAGCAGCGCCATTGTTCGCTTGGTCGGTCATCGCAGATCCTTGTGATCTTCAGAGGTGTGGGGGTAAGGGGACCGATCAGGCCCCCAGCAACGCGTCCAGCTTGCCGGCGCGCTCTAGGGCGAACAGGTCGTCGCAGCCGCCGACGTGCAACTCGCCGATCCAGATCTGGGGCACCGACGTACGGCCAGCCTTGGCGGCCATCTCGCGGCGCAGCTCGGGCTTGCCGTCGACCTTGATCTCGGTGAACGGCGCCTTCTTGCTTTCCAGCAGGTACTTGGCGCGCGAGCAGTAGGGGCAATAGTCGCTGGAGTAGACGAGGATCGGCTTCATGTCACTTCACCACAGGCAGGTTGTCGGCGCGCCAGCTCGAGACGCCACCGGCCAGCTTGGCGGCGGTGTGGCCGGCCTTGACCAGCTCGGCGCAGGCAGTGCCCGCGTGCTGGCCGATGGCATCGACCACGATCAGGGTCTTGCCCTTGTATTTTTCCAGCTCGCCGACGCGGCTGGCCAGTTTGTCCTGGGGAATGCTCAGCGCGCCGACGATGTGGCCCGCGGCGTAGTCCTTCTTGTTGCGGATATCCACGACCACGCCTTGGTCGCTGTTGACCAGCGCAGTCAGCTCGCGGGGGCTGAGGCTTTTGGCGCCCTTGCTCATTTCCAGCATGATCAGCATGACCAGCAGGACCACGAACGCGGTCACGAGCAGATAGTGATTTGTGGCGAATTCAATCAGGTGAGCGACCATCAGCGGGTTCCAGGGCGTTAAAATGTCGGCCAGTATACACAGCCGCCAAGTCCGGCCAAAGCCCGCCGGACGGAACCGCTCGGCCTGATTGCGGGTCTGTGCTTGTTGTTCTTGCACCCGCGGTGAAATAAACCGCCATGATTCGTCACGCAGGCCCGCAATGCCCTAAAATGCCGGGCTTCTCCTGAATGCTCTTCTGACATAGCGAGTGGGATCCATGACAGCCACGCCCAAACCCTTGGTCCTGATCATCCTCGATGGTTTCGGTCACAGTGAAAACCACGAGTACAACGCGGTCTATTCGGCTCGCAAGCCGGTGCTCGATGCCCTCATGGCACGCCAGCCCAATGGCTTGATCTCGGGGTCGGGCATGGATGTCGGGCTGCCCGACGGGCAAATGGGCAATTCGGAAGTCGGCCACATGAACCTGGGGGCCGGGCGTGTGGTGTACCAGGATTTCACTCGCGTGACCAAGGCCATCCGCGACGGCGAGTTCTTCACCAACCCCACTATCTGCGCAGCCGTGGACAAGGCCGTGGCCGCCGGCAAGGCGGTGCACTTCATGGGCCTGCTGTCGGACGGTGGCGTGCACAGCCATCAGGATCACCTGGTGGCCATGGCCGAACTGGCCGCCGGGCGCGGTGCGCAGAAGATCTACCTGCACGCCTTCCTCGACGGCCGCGACACCCCGCCCAAGAGCGCCCAGGCCTCGCTGGAACTGATGGACGCCACGTTCGCCCGCCTTGGCCGTGGGCGCACCGCCAGCCTGATCGGCCGCTACTTCGCCATGGATCGCGACAACCGCTGGGAGCGCGTCAGCGCGGCCTACAACCTGATCGTCGATGCTGCCTGCGAATTCCACGCGGCCACTGCCGTGCAAGGCCTGCAGGCCGCCTACGAGCGCGGCGAGAGCGACGAATTCGTCAAGGCCACCACGGTCGGCGAGCCGGTTCGCGTCGAAGATGGCGATGCCATGATCTTCATGAATTTCCGCGCCGACCGTGCGCGCGAGCTCAGCCGCGTATTCGTCGAAGACGATTTCCACGATTTCCCGCGCAATCGCCAGCCCAAACTGGCCGGCTACGTGGGCCTGACCCAGTATTCGGCAAAGATCCCGGCACCGGCGGCCTTTGCTGCCACCGGCCTGACCAACGTGCTGGGCGAATACCTGGCCAAGAACGGCAAGACCCAGCTGCGCATCGCCGAAACCGAAAAGTACGCCCACGTGACGTTCTTCTTCTCCGGTGGCCGTGAAGAAGAGTTCCCCGGCGAAGAGCGCATCCTGGTGCCCTCGCCCAAGGTGGCGACCTACGACCTGCAGCCCGAGATGAGCGCGCCGGAAGTGACCGACCGCATCGTCGAAGCCATCGAGCAGCAGCGCTATGACGTCATCGTGGTCAACTACGCCAACGGCGACATGGTCGGCCACAGCGGCATCATGGCTGCAGCGATCAAGGCGGTCGAGTGCCTGGACACGTGCGTGGGTCGCATCGCTGCGGCACTCGACAAGGTCGGCGGAGAAGCGTTGATCACCGCCGACCACGGCAACTGCGAGCAGATGGAAGACGTCTGCACCGGCCAGGCGCATACCGCGCACACCACCGAGCCGGTGCCGTTCATCTACGTCGGCCAGCGTGACGTCAAGGTACGCGCCGGCGGCGTGTTGGCCGACGTGGCGCCCACCATGCTCTGGCTCATGGGCCTGCCCAAGCCCGAAGAGATGACCGGCACCTCGATCCTGGTACAAGGCTGACCCATGCTCCGCGCCCTGATGTTCCTGACCCTGACATGCCTGCTCGGCCCGGCCTTCGCCGACGAGCGCGCGCAAACCCAGCAGCAGATCGACGCCACCCGCAAGGACATCGCCGAGCTGCAGAAAACCCTTGGCAAGTTGCAGGCGGAACGCTCCGGGGTGCAGATGGAGCTGCGCACCACCGAAACCGAGATGGGCAAGCTGGAAAAGCAGGTGGAGGCCCTGCAGAAAGAACTAAAAAAGACTGAGGGCGAACTGGAGCGTCTGCAAGGCGAGAAAGCCAAGCTCCAGGCCGCCCGGGTCGAACAGCAACGTCTCATTGCCATCCAGGCCCGCGCGGCCTATCAGAGCGGGCGCCAGGAATACCTGAAACTGCTGCTCAATCAGCAGAATCCGGAGAAGTTCGCCCGCACCCTGACTTATTACGATTATCTGAGCCAGGCACGCCTGGAACAGTTGAAGAACTTCAACCAGACCTTGCACAAGCTGGCGGGTGTGGAAAAGGACATCAATCTGCAGCAGGCGCAGTTGCTGGTGCAGCAAGGCAATCTGGACAGCCAGCGCGAAGACCTCGACAAGGTGCGCAAGGAGCGTCAGGTCGCCCTGGCCAAGCTCAACGATCAGTACAAGCAAGGCGACCAGAAGCTGCAGACGCGTCAGCAGGACCAGGAAGACCTGGCCAAGGTGCTCAAGACCATCGAGGAAACCCTGGCACGCCAGGCTCGCGAAGCCGAGGAAGCGCGGCAGAAGGCCCTGCTGGCCGCCCAGGAGGCTGAAAAACGCCGCCAGCGCGAAGCGCAGGCGGCGGCCACCCGAGAAGCGCCAGCACCCGCACCACAGGCCCCTCGCGCACCGAGCGGCCCGCTGGTGTCGAGCAGCGGCGAAAGCTTCGGTGGTGCATTTGCTTCGGCGCGGGGAAAACTTCCATGGCCTGTCGATGGTCGACTGTTGGCACGTTTCGGGGAAACCCGCGGCGACGATGTCCGCACCAAATGGGACGGGGTCATGATCAGTGCCTCGGCCGGTAGCCAGGTGCATGCGGTGCACGGTGGCCGAGTGGTGTTCGCCGACTGGTTGCGCGGCGCCGGGCTTCTGGTCATTCTCGACCATGGCAATGGCTACCTCACCCTGTACGGGCACAACCAGACCCTGCTCAAATCGGCCGGTGACGTGGTCAAGCCCGGTGATGCCATCGCCACCGTAGGTACCAGCGGCGGGCAAAGCACGCCAGCGCTGTATTTTGCAATACGCCAGCAAGGCAAGCCGACCGACCCCTCGCAATGGTGTCGAGGCTGACTGGCGCAGTCGTTCAAAAGCAGCCCTCAAAGGCGCGAACCCGTATCAGGAGTCTGTTAGACATGCCGCATCTGTCCCGCCTTACCTCGCTGGCCCTGACGATCGCCGTGGCCTGTGCTGCCCCGGCAGTGATCGCCGCCGATCTGGCTCCCCAGCCCGCCCGGTCGGTCGGAACGGCTCCGGCCGCCGCACCGTTGCCGCTGGACGAGCTGCGGACCTTCGCCGAGGTGATGGACCGCATCAAGGCGGCCTATGTCGAGCCTGTGGATGACAAGACGCTGCTGGAGAATGCCATCAAGGGCATGCTCAGCAACCTCGACCCCCACTCCGCCTACCTGGGCCCCGAGGACTTCCAGGAGCTGCAGGAAAGCACCAGTGGCGAGTTCGGCGGCCTGGGCATCGAGGTGGGCAGCGAGAACGGCATGATCAAGGTGGTTTCGCCCATCGACGACACGCCAGCCTCCAAGGCCGGCATCGAAGCCGGCGACCTGATCGTCAAGATCAACAACCAGCCCACCCAGGGCCTGAGCATGACCGAGGCCGTCGATCTGATGCGCGGCAAGCTCGGCGAGAAAATCACCCTGACCCTGGTGCGTGACGGCGGTACGCCGTTCGACGTGACCCTGGCCCGCGCCACTATCCAGGTCAAGAGCGTCAAGGCGCAGTTGCTGGAAAACGGTTATGGCTATTTGCGCATCACCCAGTTCCAGGTGAAAACCGGCGAAGAAGTCGGCAAGGCCCTGGCAAAGCTGCGCAAGGACAATAACGGCAAGCTCAAGGGCCTGATTCTGGACCTGCGCAACAACCCCGGCGGCGTACTGCAAAGCGCCGTGGAGGTGGCCGACCACTTCCTCACCAAGGGCTTGATCGTCTACACCAAGGGCCGTATCGCCAACTCGGAACTGCGCTTCTCGGCAGACCCTGCCGATGCCAGCGAACGGGTGCCTTTGGTGGTGCTGATCAACGGCGGCAGCGCCTCGGCGGCAGAAATCGTCGCCGGCGCACTGCAGGACCACAAGCGCGGCATCCTCATGGGCACCGACAGCTTCGGCAAGGGCTCGGTGCAGACCGTGCTGCCGCTCAACAACGATCGCGCCCTGAAGATCACCACGGCGTTGTACTACACGCCCAATGGCCGCTCGATCCAGGCCCAGGGCATCATCCCGGATGTCGAGGTACGTCAGGGCAAGGTCACCCGCGATGCCGACACCGAAAGTTTCAAGGAAGCCGACCTGCAAGGTCACCTGGGCAACGGCAACGGCGGCGCCGATCGACCTTCGGGCAAGCCGGTGATCGGCGCCCGCAAGGCCCGGCCACAGGACGACGACTTCCAGATCAGCCAGGCGCTCAGCCTGCTCAAGGGCCTGAGCGTGACGCGCGGCAACTGACATGCGCCGCATTTCGTTGCTGGCCATGCTGTTGCTGCTTGCCGGCCCGACCTTCGCCGGGCCGGCATACCTGAGCCTGATCATCGATGACCTGGGCCAGTCGCCGGCCCAGGACAGCCGTACCCTGGCCCTGCCCGGCCCGGTCACTTTGGCGATCATGCCGGATACCCCCCATGCCGCAGACTTTGCCCGCCAGGCGCACAAGGCCGGCAAGACCGTGATGGTGCACATGCCCATGGATCCTGCGACCGGCCCGTTCGCCTGGCGACCCGACATGCCTGCCAGTGAGCTACTCGCTCGCCTGCAGGCCGCGCTGCGCGCCGTGCCGTATGCTGCAGGCCTGAACAACCACGAAGGCAGCCGCATGACCTCGCAGCCCGAGGCCATGGCCCTGTTGATGAACGAGCTGCAGCAGCACGGCATGTTCTTCGTCGACAGCCGCACCAGCGCCGCCACCGTGGCCGCCGCCAAAGCTCAGGGCATTGGCCTGGCCAGCCTCTCGCGGGACGTCTTCCTGGATGACACGCGCACTGTCGAGGCCATCGCCGGCCAGCTGGAAAAGGCCATAGCCCTGGCGCACAAGCAGGGCACGGTGGTGATCATCGGCCACCCCTATCCACAGACCCTGGAAGTGCTGGAGCGCGAACTACCGCGCTTGAAGGCCAGGGGAGTGGAGTGGATACCGGTCCGGCAGATGATCGGCGAGCGCGGCAACCGCGCCACGGCCGCCCATGGCAAGGGCGGGATCTACCACTGATTCGCCATTGCCCTGTTTCATGGAGTGCCGTGTCTCATAGATAGTCGGCAAATACCCGATCGACGAAGCCGTCGCGGCGCATCTCATCGAGTGATCGTTGCAGGCGCTCGACCACCGCCTGCGGTGTGTCCTTGTTCAGCGCCAGAAACAGCTCGGCGCTGTTGAAGCGCAGCACGGTCTTGAGCCCGTTGATCCCTTCCAGACGTGCCAGATAGCGGCCAGCCGGATCGCCCGTGGCCCACAGGTCGATCTGGCCATCCAGCAACTTGCGTGCGTTGTCCTGGTCGCGCAGGGCGACGATCGGCCGCATGTCGCGCTCGGCAAGGCTCTGCGCAATGGCATCGCCCTTGTAGGCGCCGATCCGGTAGGGCCGGGCCTGGTCGAGGGTTTCCAGGGTGATCGGGCTGTCCGCACGGGCCAGCATGATCCAGTCATCCGGACCCAGTGGGCCAACCCATTTGAAGGCCTGTTCGCGCTCGGGCAGGCGCGCGGTGACGAACACCCCATAGCCGGCATTGCTCAGGGCCAGCTTGTAGATACGGTCCCAGGGAAACCGCAGGGTCATGCTGTAGGGGATGTCCGCCCGGCGGAACATTTCGCGCACGAGTTCCGCTGCGATGCCGCGGATGTTCTCTTCCTGGGCGAAGTTCTTGTCGTTGCTGGCCATGTTGTAGGGTGGGAAGTTTTCGGTCAGCAAGACCATCGAATAGCCTGCCGGGACCTCGGCGTGCACGGGGCTGCCACTGAGCAGCGCAGCACAGAAGGCAAAGGCGAGAAAAGTGCGGTCGAGCATTACGAGGTCCCTGCAGCAAAGGCAACGTCAGAGTGCCGGTCAGGCCGACGGCTGTAAAGCCCTGCAATGATTACGTGACAAGGTGTCTACACCGCGCTGTACAGCAGATTTTCCAAGGCTGTGAGGTCCGGCACCCGCGCTACGGTTTCGCCGACCTGCACCGCCGCCATTTCCAGCGGCTTGAGCGGCACGTCAACGTAGCTGAGCTGGCTGTCGACCCGGCACGAGCGAGGCACGTGCTGGATCAGTACGGCAATGAAACGCGTCGAGGTTTCACCCAGTGCATTGAGCACGACGATACGGGCGCGCTCGCCGATCACCGCTTCGCCGCCGCTGGCCGCTTCGAAGCTGACCAGCGGCAGGCGCAGGTTGCGCCACTCGATCATTCCCAGGTGCCAGCGCGCGGCGCCCAGCACCGGTTCACCGGGCAGATAGTCGATCAGCTCGGCCACCGCCACGTTGGGCAGCAACAGGCTTCGATCGGCCAGGGGCAGCACCAGCGCGGTAAGGCTGTCGCGGCGGCCGATCGCCCGATCAAGCATGGACCTGGCCCCAGCGTTCGATGCATTCCAGCAACTGGCTCTCCTGATAAGGCTTGCCCAGGTACTCGTTGACGCCAATGGCCATCGCCCGCTCGCGATGCTTTTGCCCCGTACGTGAGGTGATCATGATGATGGGCAGGTCCTTGAGCGTGGGATGCTGGCGGATGCGCCGGGCGACCTCGAAACCGTCCATGCGCGGCATCTCGATGTCCAGCAGGAGAATATCGGGGCTGTGTTCCTGCAACAGCGCCATGGCGTCGACCCCGTCCTTGGCGGTCAGCACCTGCATGCCGTGACGCTCGAGCAAGCGACTGGTGACTTTGCGCACGGTCACCGAGTCGTCGACCACCAGGACTTGCAGGCGCCGTACCTGCGCACCGTGCTGATAACCGGCGCGAGCCACGGCCACACCCTGACGGGCCCGCAGCTGAGCCAGCAGGTCGAGGATCAGCACCACACTGCCATCGCCCAGGATGGTCGCACCGCCCAGGCCCGGCACGGCCGCGAACTGGCTTCCCAGGCTTTTCACCACGATTTCGCGGGAGCCGGCCAAGGCATCGACCTGCACCGCCACCTGCTGATCGAACGCGCGCACCAGCAGCACGGGCAACGGTTGGCTCTGCGCCGTCAGCGAGGGGACGGCGAGGCCGTGCAGCAGGGTGCCCAGGTAGCGCAGGTCATACACCCGCCCGGCGTAGCCGTAGCGCGGTGGGGCAGACTGATAGGCATCGTGCAGCTCGCCTGGCATGACCCGCACGATCCCCTCGATGCTGTTCAGGGGAATCGCATACTGCTCTTCGCCACATTGCACCATCAGGGCGCGGTTGACCGAGACGGTGAACGGCAGGCGAATCTGGAACCGCGCACCTTGCCCCGGCCGCGAGTCGATACTCATGGCGCCGCCCAGCTGCTTGACCTCTTCGTGGACCACGTCCATGCCCAGGCCACGGCCGGAGATCTGCGTCACCTTGGTGGCGGTGGAGAAGCCAGGCTGGAGGATGAACTGCAGCACGTCGTGGTCGCTGAGGTCGCTGTGCGGATCCAGCAAACCACGCTTGATGGCCTTGGCGCGAACCGCTTGCAGGGGCACCCCGGCACCGTCGTCACTCATTTCGATGACGATGTCGCCGCCTTGATGAAGCAGCGCCAGGCGAATGTGCCCCGCCGCAGGCTTGCCGGCGGCCAGGCGCTGCTCGAGCGGCTCCAGGCCATGATCGACGGCATTGCGCAGCATGTGTTCGAGCGGCGCGATCATGCGTTCCAGCACGCTGCGGTCCATCTCGCCCTGGGCCTGGCTGACTTCGAACTCGACCTCCTTGCCCAGCGCCTCGGCCACCTGGCGCACTACACGCTGCAGGCGAGGCAGCAGGCGCTCGAACGGCACCATGCGCGTGCGCATCAAGCCCTCCTGCAATTGGCTGTCGACGCGCGCCTGTTGCTGCAGCAACGTCTGTGCTTCCAGGTTGCGGCCGGCCAGGGTTTCCTTCAGATCGAGCAGGTCGGAAGCCGACTCGAACAGGGCCCTCGACAGCTGCTGCAGGTGTGAATGACGGTCCATTTCCAGTGGGTCGAAGTCTTCGTAAGCCTGACCATCGACCTGCTGACGGCTGAGGATGCGGCCTTGGGTTTCGGTATCGAGGCGGCGCAGCTGATCGCGCATGCGCTCGATGGTGGTTTCCATTTCCTGCAGCGCCGCCTGGGCGTCATTGACCTGCTGCTCGATGCGTCCGCGAAAGATTGCAGTTTCCCCCGCCAGGTTGCCCAATTCATCGAGCAGCTCGGCGCCGACCTTGATCACATCGACGGGACCGCGTTCGGCGGCCACCGGTTCGGCAACTGCGGGCTTGGCCGAAGCAGCTGGCCCGGCGGGCCCGGCTGGCTCACTGCCGGCGGCGAATTCGGCGATCGCGGCAATCAGCTTTCCAGCGGCCGGCAACGCCTGCCGCGAGCGGACCGCGTCGAGCATCTGGGCCAGGCGGTCGTGACCCTTGTGCAGCAGGCCAAACAGTTGGCTGGAAGCCTGCAGCTGGCCCTGGGAAATGCGTTCGTACACCGATTCCAGCTCGTGGGCCAGGTCGCCCAGCGGACCGATCTCCACCATCCGTGCGCCACCCTTGAGCGTGTGCAGGTCGCGCAGCAGGTTTTCCGCTTCGAGATGGTTGCCCGGTTCGGCCTGCCAGCGCACCAGTGCCGCGCCTGCGCTCTCGACGATGTCCAATCCCTCTTCGATGAAGATACCCAGCAATTCACCGTCGGCGTCGTCCACCTGCTCGATTCCAGGCTCCAGCGGGCCTGGATGCGACGAGTGCCGAGATGCCCCTTCGTAGCCGGGTTCGCTCAGCCAGCGCCGCTGGGTTTGCTCGATGGACTCCTCGGTGAATGAGGCTTCATCCTCGGCACCTGTCGCAGCGACGTTGCCAAGCAGGGCAAGATCGATCACCGCGCCGCCTTCGCGCTGCACCACACCCATGGCGTGCGGGGCCAGGGCACCCTGCAACAGTGCCCGCAAGGCACGCACGTGGGTGGGCTGGGCCTTGACCTCTTGCCCGGCCGCCAATTGATCGAGCATGCCGATCATGGCTTCCTGGGCCTGTTCGGCCTGCTGGAAAAAATCCGTGCTGACACTCAGGCTGCTTTCTTCGACCGCGCCATACAAATCGAGCAGCGCCTCGCACAGCTCGTCGAGCGCCTGCAGGTCCGTCAGTTGCGCCTGTTCGCCCAGCAGGGTCAGCTGGTCGAGCAGCCGTGGCAACTCCACACGGCTGGCCGGCGTCTGTTGCCAGCGCTGCAGCAAGCGCTCGGCATCGAGCAGGATATCCATGCCCTCGTCGAGCAACCGCTCGATCAGTTGCGGCGCCTGGACCTGCCGGGCATCGCCCAGCGTCTGTACGCCCTGCAGGCGTTCGGTGGTGTGTTCCTGTACCTGCCGGATCAGCTCGCCGGCACCGGGAATGGGCGTCAGCGGCTGCGCAGGCAATTGCAGCAGCTTCTGCCGCATCAGATAGTGGGCATCGCCCAGCAGGCCCAGCGTTCGGGCCTGGAACGGCAGCCGGTGGGCACGCAGCTCGCGGGCCATGACGTCGAAGGCCGTGGCCAGTTCGGCCAGCGGCGTGACACCGGCCACCAGCGCGCTGCCCTTGAGCGTGTGCAGGGCACGCTGCAATTCGTCGGTGACGGCGACGTCGTTGCCCTGCTCGTCCAGGGCTAGAAATCGCTCCACGGCGCTCAGGTGGCTCAAGGCCTCGCTGTGGAAGATCTCCAGCAATTGGGTATCCACGGGTTCGGGCTCCGGGCCCGTCGCGGCATGCGCCTCGCCGTGTGGGTCTGTTGGCGCAGCAGCTGCCAGGCCAGCCTCGGCCACCGCCAGCAGGCCCTCATGGGCAAGCTGCGGTGCTTCGCTGGTGCGCTGCAGGTAATGCTCGACCGCCGCGAGTGCAGCCGTCACCTGCTCCAGGGGCACAGGTACCGATGCCGTCGGCTCGTCCAACAGGTGCGCTTTAACGGCGTCATTGCAGCCTTGCAGCACCGCGGCGGCCCTGGGTAACGGCAGCATGACCAGCGCACCGCGCAGCTGGGTGAGCAGCGGCACCAAGGTGCGCAGCCGTTGCCGGTCCCAGCGGCCGTCGCTGGAATCGGCCAGTATGTCCCTGGCCTCCTGCAGGCCGAAGCGGGTTTCGCGCATCACCAGTTGGCGAATCTGCACCAGGTCGGTGCTGGACGTCTGCTGCTCATCGCGCCCCGGCGTATCGCTGGGTCCCGCCATGCCCGCCAGCGTGGCTTCGACATAGAGCAATGCCCCGGCGACGTCCATCAACACGGCATCGTTGGGCTCGCGGGTCCCCTGCACCAGGCTCTGGATCACCGCCAACTGGTCGATGATGACCTTGCGCGGCTGGCCGAAACCGAGCACAGCCAGGGCATCGGCAATCTGTCGCAACGATGCCGTCAGGCCGTTCAACTCCTGGGTGTACTCGCGACCACCGCGCACGAACAGGTCCAGCTGCTCCTTGACCTTGAGCAACTCCTCGCACAACGCGGGAAGTACGTATTCGTGCCGTTCAGCCATGATCACTCCGCAGTTGCATCGGCACTGGGCGCCGGCAAGGTGAAACCGGACACCGAACGGCGCATCTCGCTGGCCATCTGCGCCAGATTGCCGATGCTTTCAGCCGTTGCACTGGAGCCTGAAGAGGTCTGCTCGGTGATCTGCTGGATCACCGACATGGTGTGCGAGATCTGTCCTGCCGAACTGGTCTGCTGCTGGGCAGCGCTGGAAATCACCTGGATCAGCTCGGCCAGATCCTGCGACACACCCTCGATCTCTTCCAGGGCGATCCCGGCGTCGTGAGCCAGGCGCGCACCGCGCACCACTTCGAACGTGGTCTGTTCCATGGAGATCACTGCCTCGTTGGTGTCGGCCTGGATCGCCCGCACCAGCGTCTCGATCTGCCGGGTAGCCGATGACGAGCGCTCGGCCAGGCGTTGCACTTCGTCCGCCACCACGGCAAAGCCACGCCCGGCCTCGCCAGCCATGGAGGCCTGGATAGCCGCGTTCAGGGCAAGGATGCTGGTCTGGTCGGCAATGTCGTCGATCAGGCTGACGATGTGGCCTATTTCCTGGGACGATTCGCCCAGCCGCTTGAGGCGCTTGGCGGTGTCCTGGATCTGCTCGCGAATGTTGTCCATGCCCTGGATGGTGTTGTTCACCACCTCGCTGCCCTTGTTGGCGATGGTCACCGAACGATCCGCAACCTTGGCCGACTCCCAGGCGTTGGTCGACACCCGGTCGATCGACTGGGCCATGTCGCTGATCGCCACCGATGCGTCACTGATCTGCTGCGCCTGATGCCCCGAGGCCCGCGCCAACTGGTGGGCGGTGGCCTGGGTGTCCTGCACGGCCGTAGCGACCTCTTCGGCGGTGAGGTTGATGGTGGCCACCAGATCGCGCAACTGGTCGATGGAATGATTGATCGAATCGGCGATGGCACCGGTGAATTCCTCGGTCACCGAGGCGGTCACGGTCAGGTCGCCATCGGCCAACCCACCGATCTCATTGAGCAGGCGCATGATCGCCGCCTGGTTGCGCTCGCTTTTCTCTGCGGTCTGGCGCAGTTGCCGTTTGGTTTCGCGCACCATCACCAGGGCGATCAGAATGATCGAAGCCAGCGCCGCCAGGCCCAGCACATAGCCACCGACGGTACCAGCGGAACGCCCGCTGGCCAGGTTCTCGAAGCCGCTGGCCAGGCGCGAGGCTTCTTCCAGAAGGGTCTGCGACTGATTGAAGATATTGCTGGCCGAGGCCCGTACCTGAAACAGTTCGGGCGAGGTTTCCAGGATCTCGTCGACACTGCCCGAGACGAACTGGAACAACTCGGCGATCTCGCGCAAGCGCGCGCGTGCCTCCGGATCTTGTACCTGGGTCACCCGGATCAGCGCATCGCCGTCGAGCATGCCGCCCAGCACCTGGCCGAAACGGTTGGCGTCGCGGCCGAAGCTTTCTGCAGCCTGGGCCGCGCTTTCGTCGCCGGACAGCACTGTGTTGACGGCGCCCAGAATGCGTTCGGCGAGCAACGACTGGCGCTGCGCCACGGCAACCTGGCTGGCTGGCGCGGCGCCGCGCAGCAGAGTGTCGACGACCTTGTCGTACTCGACCTGCAGTTGCGGCACGGTTTCGGCCAGGGTCGCGGCCACCTGATGCAGCGACAGCACCGTCTGTTCGCTGGCCAGGATCGCATCGGAATTGTGGCGCAGCTCGTCCCAGTCGCGCTGCACCAGGCGCATCTGTTCGCGCATCGCCGCGGGGGCCGCAGGCAGCCCGGTGGCGCTGTCGCCCTCCTTGAGAAAACCCCAGCGGCGCTCGAAATCGTTGCGCGCATCGGCCAGCAACTTGAACGCTGCAGCCTTGCCCGCCGCCGCCTCGGTGGCGTTCTTGGCGATGCGCTGCGACAGCACGCGCAATTCGCCGGCATGGCCGATGTACTGCTTGTCGTAGGTGGACTGGGTGTTGAGGTAGGTGAAATTGGCGAACAGCAAAACGATGAAGATCACCAACGCCACGAACAGGCCGATGATCTGCGCGCCGGCTCGGGAGCCCAACAGAGAGTTGCCTGGCCAGCGCTTGGTCATGATGTGGGCCCGTGTAGGGCGAGTCTGCTGGGGGAAGTACGGATACGCATAGGCATGCTCAGAGTGCTACATCCAGGAAAGCGGGGGCGTGTACCAGCCGGGCCGGGCTGAACAAGCACCAGGGGTGTTCACGCAGGAAGTGGCCCTGCAGGAACGGCGCGGCGGCAGCCAGCGCCGTTTCGGGCAATGATGCCTGGTGGTTGGCCGAGCTGAAATGCTGCAGACCTGCGACCTCGTCCACCAGCAGGCCGACGAAGATGTCCGCTCGGTCCACCACCAGCACCCGGTGCTGTTTGCGCTGCGGCGACAGGCCATGGCCGAAGAATCCGCCCAGGTCGATGACCGGCAACAGCCGCCCGCGCAGGTTCGACACGCCCACGACCCAGGGCCTGACCCCCGGCAGCCGCGTGCTGCGTGGCTCGGGCAGCACTTCGGCGACCTCGCCCATGGGCGCGACGTACCAGTGCCCGGCCAGACGAAAACCGATGCCGCTCCAGGTCTGCAGGCGCAGTTCCTGCGAGGGCAGCTCGGCGGCCAGCAGGCGACAACGCTGGTCGATATCGAGCAGCAGGTCGAAGGCGGTGCGTGACTCCAGCATCGGCGTGGGTCAACCGGCCAGGACGGTGTTCAACGTCTGGATCAAGGTGTCCTCGTCCACCGGCTTGGTCAGGTAGCCCTTGGCCCCCTGGCGAGTGCCCCAGACCTTGTCGGTTTCCTGATCCTTGGTGGTGATCATGATCACCGGAATGTGCGCGGTCTCTTCGTCCTTGTGCAACTGGCGGGTCGCCTGGAAGCCGTTCAAGCCGGGCATGACGATGTCCATGAGGACGGCGTCGGGCTTCTCCTGGCGGGCCAGGGCCACACCATCGGCACCGTTCTGGGCCTTGAGCACTTCATGACCGTGCCGTTCCAGCATGCCGGTGAGTTTGTAGGTTTCCGTCTGCGAATCATCGACGATCAGGATTCGAGCCATGCTGTTCCCCATGCGGTAAAGGCCCTGGCACGCGCCAGGGCTGGACAACGTTCGCTACGCGGCGAAACCCGGCACATGGGTGCGGATCGCGGCGAGCAGTTCTTGCTTGCTGAAGGGCTTGGTCAAAAATTGATCCGAGCCGACACTGCGGCCGCGAGCCTTGTCGAACAGGCCATCGCGCGACGACAACATCACCACCGGAATGGCGCTGAAGGCGCTGTTGCTCTTGAGCAGCGCGCAGGTCTGGTAGCCATCCAGGCGCGGCATCATGACATCAATGAAGATGATATCGGGACGTTCGTCGACGATCTTGGCCAGGGCATCGAAGCCATCGAGTGCGGTGATCACTTGGCAGCCTGCCTGTTCGAGCAACAGTTCGGCGCTGCGACGAATCGTCTTGGAATCGTCGATCACCATGATCTTGAAGGCTTCGGACGTTTTCATGGAGGCTCTGATGTGCGCTTGCCCCGACGGGCGCCTTCGCGGGCAATAAAGAAGTCCGAGCCTTTTTAGCACACTCTCCAACAGCGTTCCATCGGCCGCTGCCCCTTGACCTGCGGGCCATGCGGCGCCACCCTGACGCCACTTTCCAAGACCCATTCGCAAGCGGCACGTCCCGCGTACAGGAGCTACCCCATGAGCGTTCGCCTCGGCATTGTCATGGACCCGATCGCCAACATCTCCTACAAGAAGGACAGCTCGCTGGCCATGCTGCTGGCGGCCCAGGCACGCGGTTGGTCGCTGTTCCACATGGAAATCCAGGACCTGTATCAAGGCCAGGGCCAGGCCCGCGCGCGGATGCGTCCGCTAAAGGTCTTCGCCGACCCGCAGCACTGGTTCGAGTTCGAGTCGGAATTCGACGCGCCGCTGGCCGATCTCGACGTCATCCTGATGCGCAAGGACCCACCCTTCGACCTCGAATTCGTCTACAGCACCTACCTGCTCGAACAGGCCGAGGCCGCGGGCGTACTGGTGGTGAACAAGCCGCAGAGCCTGCGCGACTGCAATGAAAAGATGTTCGCCACGCTGTTCCCGCAACTGACCCCGCCCACGCTGGTCAGCCGTCGGGCCGACATCCTGCGCGAGTTCGCTGCCGAACATGGCGACGTCATTCTCAAGCCGCTGGACGGCATGGGCGGCACCTCGATCTTCCGCCATCGGGTGGGCGATCCGAACCTGTCGGTCATCCTCGAAACGCTGACGGCCATGGGGACCCAGCAGATCATGGCGCAGCGCTACCTGCCGGCGATCAAGGACGGCGACAAACGCATCCTGATGATCGACGGCGAGCCGGTGCCCTACTGCCTGGCGCGTATTCCCGCCAGCGGCGAGACTCGCGGCAACCTGGCAGCCGGGGGGCGTGGCGAAGCGCGTCCGCTGAGCGACAAGGACCGCTGGATCGCCGAACAGGTCGGCCCGTCGCTGCGCGCCCGGGGCCTGTTGTTCGTCGGCCTGGACGTGATCGGCGAGCACCTCACCGAGATCAACGTCACCAGCCCGACCTGCATCCGCGAAATCGACGCCGCATTCGGCACCGACATCGGCGGCCAATTGATGGACGCCATCGATCGCAAGCTCAAGGCACGCTGACCCTACGCCCCTGCTCCGGGTTATGATGCACGCCCTTTCAGTTGCCGGGCGCGCATCGCCGCCCGGGTTGCACGCCTGCCGGATTCTTCATGACGCTGCCCGCCGACCTCCCTGCTGAACTGACCCGCATCGGCGCCCGCCCTGCGGATCGGCTGGGTTTTACCCTGTTCCTCGCCGCGCTGCTGCACGTTGCCCTGATCGTCGGCGTAGGCTTCGGCACGCAGCCGCCCACCCAGATCAGCAAGACCCTGGAAGTGACCCTGGCACCGCTCAAGAGCCAGACCGCGCCCAAGGATGCGGATTTTCTTGCCCAGGACAACCAGCAAGGCAGCGGCACCCTGGACAAGAAGGCCGTGCCCAAGACCACTGAAGTCGCGCCCTTCCAGGACAGCAAGATCAACAAGGTGACGCCACCGCCTGCGCCCAAGCCGGTCACCCAGCCCGAGCCTGCACCGCTGAAGAAGGCCATCGCCACCACGGCCCCCCGGCCGGTGAAGACCGAGGCACGACCGCCACCGGTCAAGCCCGACCCCAAGCCAAAGGCCGTTACCCCGGAATTCGACAGCTCGCAGCTGTCCAGCGAGATCGCCAGCCTGGAAGCCGAGCTGTCCCACGAGCAGCAGGCCTACGCCAAGCGTCCGCGCATCCACCGTTTAAGCGCGGCCTCGACCATGCGCGACAAGGGTGCCTGGTACAAGGATGACTGGCGCAAGAAAGTCGAACGCATCGGCAACCTCAATTACCCCGACGAGGCACGCCGCCAGCAGATCTACGGCAGCCTGCGGCTGATGGTGTCGATCAACAGCGACGGCTCGCTCTACGAGGTGTTGGTGCTCGAATCGTCCGGCCAGCCGCTGCTCGATCAGGCGGCCCAGCGCATCGTGCGCCTGGCCGCGCCGTTCGCGCCCTTCACCGGCGATCTGGCCGACGTCGACCGCCTGGAGATCATCCGTACCTGGCGCTTCGCCAAGGGCGATCGCCTGCAGAGCAATTGAGACACATGAAACTGCGCCTGCAAGCTTGTCAGGCTGGCAGGCCGACGCCACACTACAGGTCATGAAAAACGTCGAAACGAGCTACCTCAGGAACCAGTTCCTGATCGCCATGCCGCACATGGCGGACCCCAATTTTGCCCATACCTTGACCTACATCGTCGAGCACACGCCCAATGGCGCGATGGGCCTGGTGGTCAACCGCCTGCAGGACCTGAACCTGGCCGACATACTCGAGCAGTTGCGGCCGGACACCGAACCACCGGCTTCCTGCCAGCAGGTGCCCATCTACAACGGCGGGCCGGTGCAGACCGACCGCGGCTTCGTTCTGCACCCCAGCGGCCCGGTGTTCCAGGCCACGGTCGAGCTGGGCGAGGTCTCGCTGTCCACCTCCCAGGACATCCTGTTCGCCATCGCCGATGGCGCGGGTCCCGAGCAAAGCCTGATTACCTTGGGCTACGCCGGCTGGGAGGCCGGTCAGCTGGAAGCCGAACTGGCCGACAATGCCTGGCTGACCTGCCCCTTCGATGCCGACATCCTGTTCAATACCGACAGCGACCAGCGCCTCGGCGCGGCGGCGGCACGCTTGGGCATCAACCTCAGCCTGCTGACCAGCCAGGCGGGCCACGCCTGATGAGCGCACCCAGACTGCTGCTCGGCGTGGATTACGGCACCAAGCAGATCGGCTTCGCGGTCGGCCAGGTGATCACCGGCCAGGCCCGTGAACTGTGTACCCTCAAGGCCCAGAACGGCGTGCCCGACTGGACCCGCGTCGAAGCGCTGATCAAGGAATGGCAGCCGGACGCCATCGTCGTCGGCCTGCCGCTGAACATGGACGGCAGCCCCAGCGAAATGAGCGAGCGGGCAGAAAAGTTCGCCCGCCGCCTGAACGGCCGCTTCAACATCCCGGTGCACACCCACGATGAACGGCTGACCACCTTCGAGGCCAAGGGCGAGCGCATGGCCCGTGGCGGGCAGCGCGGCAGCTACCGCGACAACCCGGTCGACGCCATCGCTGCCAAGCTGCTGCTGCAAGGCTGGCTGGAGGCGAATGCGCTGGGTGGCAACAGCTGAAGATGACAGCAGCTGCACCCCACCCCACCGTAGCAGCGGTGCAAGCCGCGTCGGGCCTCGACGCATTTTTCCAGATACACCGCGCGACCGCCGACGCGGCTTGCGCCGCTGCTACAGGTGCGGTGCAAGCCGCGTCCGGCCTCGGGGCATTTTTCCAGGCATACCGCACGGCCGCGCCACGTTGCACACCTCTCTTCGGACGATCTCAACCACAGGAGCACACATGAGCCTTCCCAACCCGGCCGAGCTGATCGGCGCGATGGCTGTCGACCTCAAGGCCCATCTGGCCAGGCGCTCCATTGCCGAGCCGCGCTACATCGGCATTCACAGCGGCGGTGTCTGGGTCGCTCAGGCGTTGCTGCAAGCCATGGACAGCAAGGCTGCGCTGGGCACCCTGGACGTGTCGTTCTACCGCGACGACTTCAGCCAGAACGGCCTGCACCCGCAAGTGCGCCCCTCGGCCCTGCCCTTCGAGATCGAGGGCCAGCATCTGGTGCTGATCGACGACGTGCTGATGAGTGGCCGCACCGTCCGCGCTGCCCTCAATGAACTGTTCGACTACGGCCGCCCTGCCAGCGTGACCTTGGTGTGCCTGCTCGACCTGGACGCCGGCGAGCTGCCGATTCGCCCCGACATCGTCGGTGCCACCCTGTCGCTGGCTGCCCATGAACGGGTAAAATTGCTCGGCCCGTCCCCGCTCGCCCTCGAGCGCCAGGACCTCGTTTCCGCCTCCAGCCTTTAAGAGCCCCCGCCATGACGCCTATCGACGCCAAGCGCCCGCTGCAGCTCAATGACCAGGGCCAGCTACGCCATTTTCTTTCCCTCGACGGCTTGTCCCGCGAACTACTGACCGAAGTGCTCGATACCGCCGATTCGTTCCTTGAAGTCGGCGCCCGTGCGGTCAAGAAAGTCCCGTTGCTGCGCGGCAAGACCGTGTGCAACGTGTTCTTCGAAAACTCCACGCGCACGCGCACCACCTTCGAGCTCGCCGCCCAGCGCCTGTCGGCCGACGTCATCACCCTGAACGTGTCGACCTCCTCGACCAGCAAGGGGGAAACCCTGTTCGACACCCTGCGCAACCTCGAAGCGATGGCCGCCGACATGTTCGTCGTGCGCCACGCCGACTCCGGGGCCGCGCACTTCATCGCCGAGCACGTCAGCCCGGAAGTGGCCATCATCAACGGCGGCGACGGTCGCCACGCCCACCCGACCCAGGGCATGCTCGACATGCTCACGATTCGCCGCCACAAAGGCGGCTTCGAGAACCTGTCGGTAGCGATCGTCGGCGACATCCTGCACTCGCGCGTAGCGCGCTCGAACATGATCGCCCTCAAGACCCTGGGCTGCCCGGACATCCGCGTGATCGGCCCGAAGACGCTGCTGCCCATCGGCGTCGAGCAGTATGGCGTCAAGGTGTTTACCGACCTGGAGCAGGGCCTCAAGGATGTCGATGTGGTGATCATGCTGCGCCTGCAGCGTGAACGCATGACCGGTGGCCTGCTGCCCAGCGAAGGCGAGTTCTATCGCCTCTACGGTTTGACCACCGCGCGCCTGGCTGGCGCCAAGCCCGATGCCATCGTCATGCACCCAGGGCCGATCAACCGTGGCGTCGAGATCGAATCGGCCGTCGCCGACGGACCCCATTCGGTAATTCTCAACCAGGTCACCTACGGCATCGCAGTCCGCATGGCGGTGTTGTCGATGGCCATGAGCGGGCAGACGGCCCAGCGTCAATTCGAGCAGGAGAGCGTCCAGTGAGCCTCAGTATTATCGGTGCACGGGTGATCGACCCCGCCAGTGGTCTGGACCGGATCAGCGACCTGCATATCAGCCAGGGGCGAATCGTGGCCATCGGCGATGCGCCCGCCGACTTCACCGCCAGCCAGCGCCTGGACGCCAGCGGCCTGGTGGCCGCGCCCGGCCTGGTCGACCTCAGCGTGTCGCTGCGCGAGCCCGGCTACAGCCGCAAGGGCACCATCGCCAGTGAAACCCGTGCCGCAGCTGCCGGTGGCGTCACCAGCCTGTGCTGCCCGCCGCTGACCAAGCCGATCCTCGATACCTCGGCAGTGGCCGAGCTGATCCTGGATCGCGCCCGCGAGGCCGGGCATGCCAAGGTGTTTCCAATCGGCGCGTTGAGCAAGGGCCTGGAAGGCGAGCAACTGGCGGAACTGATCGCCTTGCGCGATGCCGGCTGCATTGCTTTCGGCAATGGCCTGAACAGCTTCGGCAACCACCGGACGTTGTGTCGTGCGCTTGAGTACGCCGCAACGTTCGACCTGACGGTGATCTTCCATTCCCAGGACCGCGACCTGTCTGCCGGCGGGCTCGCCCACGACGGCCCTACGGCCAGCTTCCTTGGCCTGGCAGGCATTCCGGAAACGGCTGAAACCGTCGCCCTTGCACGTGACCTGCTGCTGGTCGAACAAAGCGGGGTGCGTGCGCACTTCAGCCAATTGACCACCGCACGTGGCGTCGAGCTGATCGAACAGGCGCAGGCCCGCGGCCTGCCGGTCACGGCAGACGTGGCGCTGTACCAATTGATCCTGACCGACGAGGCGCTGACCGGGTTTTCCAGCCTGTATCACGTGCAACCACCGCTGCGCTCGGCGGCGGATCGGGAAGGCTTGCGTGCGGCGGTGAAGAAGGGCGTGGTGCAGGCCATTGCCAGCCATCACCAGCCCCACGACCGTGATGCCAAACTGGCCCCGTTCGGTGCGACCGAGCCGGGTATCAGCAGTGTCGAGCTGCTATTGCCGTTGGCCCTGACCCTGGTGCAGGACGGCTTGCTCGACCTGCCGACCTTACTCGCGCGCCTGGGCCAGGGCCCGGCCGAGGCCATGCGCTTGCCGGCCGGCCGCTTGCAGGTGGGCGCAGCGGCAGATCTGGTGCTGTTCGATGAAGGCGTCTCGACGGTTGCCGGCGAGCGCTGGCTGTCCAAGGGCGCCAACTGCCCGTTCCTCGGTCACACGTTGCCGGGCGCCGTGCGTTACACCTTGGTGGATGGGCATATCAGCTTCACTGGCTGATCCCCCCGCTCCTACAGACGACACCATCCCTGTAGGAGCGGTCAGCGGCCGCGAAGGCCTCACTGTGGTCTGCCTGATGCACCGCACCCACTTCTTCGCGGGCAGAGCCCGCTCCCACAGACGCCCCCCCCGTAGGAGCGGTCAGTGGCCGCGAAGGCCTCACTGTGGTCTGCCTGATGCACCGCACCCACTTCTTCGCGGGCAGAGCCCGCTCCCACAAACGACCATCCCCGTAGGAGCGGTCAGCGGCCGCGAAGGCCTCGCTGCGGCCTCCCGGACACAGCGCAGGGGGCTGCAGCCTTTCCGACCTACCCGCGCTGCGCATTCTTCATCGACACCTGATCATTCAGCGTCCAGAAGTCATAGAGCACGCCTACCAAGAACAACCCCCCAGTCAGCAGGTAGATCACCCCGGTGATCCACTTGCCCATGTACATGCGGTGCACACCGAACAAACCGAGAAAAGTCAGCAGTACCCAGGCCACGTTGTAGTTGGTCTGGCCGCTGTGAAAGCGCATGTCGGCGTGCCGGTCCATGGCCGGAATCAGGAACAGGTCGATGAGCCAGCCAATGCCGAACAGCCCCAGGGTGAAAAACCAGATCGTCCCGGTCACCGGCTTGCCGTAGTAGAAGCGATGAGCACCGGTAAAGCCCAAAATCCACAACAGGTAGCCCATGACTTTGCTGTGGGTATCGTGGATCCGATAGCTGTTCATTGTTGATGTGCGCCCTCTGATATAAAAATTTTCTGAACGGTTTTGTGACTTTTTTGCCCCGTCCCGACGTATGGCATTTCTGTGACCGACATCGGCTGAACCCTTGCAGCACCTGAGTTGCGTGCCGCACAAAGGACAATTCTGCGCCCGATTGGTGCCATTTGCGACCTGCGTGCCTCGACCAGCGGATTAAAAACCACACAAAAAGCTGTTATAAAGTTGCGCGCCTACCCACATGAGCCCTGCCGAATGCGTCCATTTTTCAAGACATGGCTGACCATCTGCCTATTATTGCCCCTGGCCGCCCACGCCACCAATCGTGAGCAACGACTTCCCGCTGGCTTCAATGGCTACACCGCCCAGTCCGCTACCGAACAATCTCAACGCGCCCCACGCATCGTCGTGACCCGCCCTGCCAGCAACAACCAGGCATTGGCCAAGGTTACCGCGGTCAAGGTCGGCAGCGCCTCGTCCAAGCAGAGCAGCGATGTGCTCAGCCGCGCGGTCAACGTGCTTGGCACCCCCTATCGCTGGGGCGGCAGCAGCCCGAGCAAGGGTTTCGACTGCAGTGGCCTGGTCAAGTATGCCTTCAACGACGTGAAAGCCGTTGATCTGCCGCGTACGTCCAACGCCATGGCTGCGGGCCACGGTGTCAAGGTTGAACGCAAGGACCTCAAGCCGGGTGACCTGGTGTTTTTCAACATCAAGAGCCGCAAGGTGAATCACGTCGCCATCTACCTGGGCAACGACCGCTTTATCCATGCCCCGCGTCGTGGCAAGGCCGTGACCATCGACACCTTGAAGAAACCGTACTGGAACACCCACTACGCCGTCGCCAAGCGCGTCCTGCCCAAAGAGCCGGCGCTGCGCATCGTCCAGCGCTGATCCCTCTTTCCGCGACGTGCCCTTCGCGGCCACGGACCGCTCCTACGGATGACCGCAATTGTCTGTAGGAGCGGTCATCGGCCGCAACGCATTCACCGCAGGGCATCAGCCCGACCGCGGTGCGCCCTTCGCGGCCACTGGCCGCTCCTACGGATGACTGCCATTCTCTGTAGGAGCGGCCAGTGGCCGCGAAACGTACGCCACGGTGCAGCGGGATATGCACCGATCAGAAGTTGTCCGGGGACTTGGCCTTTTCGCGCGCCGAGTCGCGGCTGATGATGCCCTGGGCGAGCAGGTTCTTCAGGCACATGTCCAAGGTCTGCATGCCCAGCGACCCACCTGTCTGGATCGACGAGTACATCTGCGCGACCTTGTCTTCACGGATGAGGTTACGAATCGCCGGGGTGCCGATCATGATCTCGTGCGCAGCCACCCGCCCGCCGCCAATCTTCTTCAGCAAGGTCTGGGAAATCACTGCCTGCAGCGATTCGGACAGCATCGAGCGCACCATCGACTTTTCCTCCGCCGGAAACACGTCGACCACCCGGTCGATGGTCTTCGCCGCCGACGTGGTATGCAGCGTGCCGAACACTAGGTGCCCGGTCTCGGCCGCCGTCAACGCCAGCCGAATGGTTTCCAGGTCGCGCATTTCGCCCACCAGGATCACGTCCGGGTCCTCCCGCAACGCCGAGCGCAAGGCGTGGGAGAACCCCAGGGTGTCGCGGTGCACTTCACGCTGGTTGACCAGGCACTTCTTCGACTCGTGGACGAATTCGATCGGATCTTCCACGGTCAGAATGTGATGGTGCTTGTTGCTGTTGAGGTAATCGATCATCGCCGCCAGGGTAGTCGACTTGCCCGACCCGGTCGGCCCAGTGACCAGCACCAGCCCGCGCGGCACTTCGGTAATCTTGCGAAACACATCTCCCATGCCCAGGTCGTCCATGCTCAGCACCTTGGACGGAATGGTCCGAAACACTGCACCGGCACCGCGGTTCTGGTTGAACGCGTTGACCCGAAAGCGCGCCACACCGGGCACTTCGAAGGAAAAGTCGGTTTCCAGAAACTCCTCGAAGTCCTTGCGCTGCTTGTCGTTCATGATGTCGTAGATCAGCGCCTGGACCTGTTTGTCGTCCAGCGCCGGCAGGTTGATACGGCGCACGTCGCCATCCACCCGAATCATCGGCGGCAGGCCTGCGGACAGGTGCAGGTCGGATGCGCCTTGTTTCGCACTGAAGGCCAACAGCTCGGTAATGTCCATGAGACTCCCCAAATACAGACAAGCAGGTAGAATGCCGCAGACCTGAAACCCGCCGGCACGAATTCAATGTCCACGATAGCAGACAACATTTCGCAAGTGAGTGCCCGAATCGCAGCCGCTGTAAGACAGGCGCAACGCGAGCCCGGCCAAGTCGGCCTGCTCGCGGTCAGCAAGACCAAGCCTGCCGCCACCATGCGCGAGGCATTCGCCGCCGGCATCCATGACTTCGGCGAAAACTATCTGCAGGAAGCCCTGGGCAAACAGCTGGAACTCGCCGACCTGCCCTTGATCTGGCACTTCATCGGCCCCATTCAGTCGAACAAGACGCGCGCAATCGCCGAACACTTCGACTGGGTACATTCCGTGGACCGCCTCAAGATCGCCCAACGGCTCAGCGAACAACGCCCGGCCGCGCTTGGCCCCCTGAACATCTGCATCCAGGTCAATGTCAGCGGCGAGGCCAGCAAGTCCGGCTGCGATCCCGACGACGTAGCCACCCTGGTCAGCGCCATCGCCGCGCTGCCCAACCTGCGCCTGCGTGGCCTCATGGCCATACCGGAGCCCACCGATGACATCGCCCTGCAGAACGCTGCCTTTGCCCGCGTGCGTGCGCTGCAGCACGATCTGCCAATGCCGCTGGACACCTTGTCCATGGGCATGAGCCACGACCTGGAGGCGGCCATCGCCCAGGGCGCCACGTGGGTGCGCATCGGCACGGCGCTGTTCGGCGCGCGCAACTACGGCCAAGACACCTCCCCGGCGCACACCGCTGTGGCCTCCTCACCTTTGAGCAAGGATCCTTCATGAGCAACACTCGTATTGCCTTCATCGGCGCCGGCAACATGGCCGCCAGCCTGATCGGCGGCCTGCGCGCGCAGGGTGTCGAAGCCAGCCACATCCGCGCCAGCGACCGCGGCGCCGAACAGCGTGACAAGGTAGCGGCCGAACATGGCATCGAGGTGTTCGCCGACAACGCCGAGGCCATCGAGGGGGTCGACGTGGTGGTGCTGGCCGTGAAGCCGCAAGGCATGAAGGACGTGTGCCAATCGCTGGCACCGAGCCTGGCACCCGGTCAACTGGTGGTCTCGATCGCCGCGGGCATCAACTGCGCGAGCCTGCAGGCGTGGCTCGGCGAGCAACAGCCGATCGTGCGCTGCATGCCCAACACCCCCGCGCTTTTGCGCCAGGGCACCAGCGGCCTGTACGCCACCGCCGACGTCAATGCCGAACAACGCCAGCAGGCCGAAGACTTGCTGGGCGCGGTCGGCCTGGCCCTTTGGCTGGATGAAGAACAGCAACTGGATGCGGTCACCGCCGTGTCCGGCAGCGGCCCTGCCTACTTCTTTCTGTTGATAGAAGCCATGACCGCCGCCGGGGAAAAACTCGGGCTGCCGCACGAGACGGCTGCCCGGCTGACCCTGCAAACCGCCCTGGGTGCCGCGCACATGGCCGTGGCCAGCGACGTCGACGCTGCCGAACTGCGTCGTCGCGTCACCTCACCCGCCGGTACCACCGAAGCGGCCATCAAGTCATTCCAGTCCGAAGGGTTCGAAACCCTGGTGCAGAACGCCCTGAACGCCGCCGCCCGGCGTTCGGCCGAGCTGGCCGAACAGCTGGGTCAATAACCAGGTCATCAAGGAGCTTTCATGTACGGTCTCAATACCGCGGCGATCTATGTCGTGCAAACCCTGGGCAGCCTGTATCTGTTGATCATGCTGCTGCGCTTCGTGCTGCAGCTGGTGCGTGCCGACTTCTACAATCCGCTGTGCCAGTTCATCGTGCGCGCCACGCAGCCGCTGCTCAAGCCGGTGCGGCGGATCATCCCCAGCCTGTTCGGGCTGGACATGTCCTCGCTGCTGCTGGCCATCGTCATCCAGATGATCATCATGGCGCTGACCTTGCTGCTCGCCTACGGCACCACCGGCAACCCCTTGCAGTTGCTGGTGTGGTCGATCATCGGGGTGACCGCGCTGTTCCTGAAGATCTTCTTCTTCGCCATGATCATCAGCGTGATCCTTTCCTGGGTCGCGCCGCAGAGCCACAACCCGGGTGCCGAGCTGGTCAACCAGATCTGCGAGCCGGCTCTGGCGCCGTTCCGGCGCATCCTGCCCAACCTGGGTGGCCTGGACATCTCGCCGATCCTGGCCTTCATGGTACTCAAGCTGCTGGACATGCTGGTCATCAACAACCTGGCCATGAGCACCGGCATGCCGCAGATCCTGCGCCTGCTGATCTGACCGCCGCATGCCGCCTGGGTGAAGGTCCCGATGGGCTTTCACGCACGCGGCAAACGCTCCCTGCCTGCGTGCCTCCAACCCCGCCAAGCGCTGCTTGCCCCTGTGCCCCGCGCTCTTTAGACTTACGCCTCATTCAAGCGTGAGCAGGGTCGATGTCCACTGTCTTTCCCGATGATTGCGTCGGTCTGGTCGTTCCACAAATTGCCCACTTCAGCGAACCCCTGGCCCTGGCCTGCGGACGCTCGCTGCCCGCCTACGACCTGATCTACGAGACCTACGGCCAGCTCAACGCCAGTGCCAGCAACGCGGTGCTGATCTGCCACGCGCTGTCGGGCCATCACCATGCCGCCGGCTACCACTCCGCCGACGATCGCAAGCCGGGTTGGTGGGACAGCTGCATCGGTCCCGGCAAGCCCATCGATACCAACCGCTTCTTCGTGGTCAGCCTGAACAATCTGGGCGGCTGCAACGGTTCCACCGGGCCCAGCAGCATCGATCCCGACACCGGCAAACCGTTCGGCGCCGATTTCCCGGTATTGACCGTCGAAGACTGGGTTCACAGCCAGGCCTGCCTGGCAGACGCCCTGGGAATCACCCAGTGGGCGGCGGTGGTAGGAGGCAGCCTGGGCGGCATGCAGGCCTTGCAGTGGACCATCACCTACCCCGAGCGCGTTCGTCACTGCCTGGCAATCGCTTCGGCGCCCAAGCTCAGCGCACAGAACATCGCCTTCAACGAGGTGGCGCGCCAGGCCATCCTGTCCGACCCCGAGTTCCATGGCGGTGATTTCCAGGCCCGCGGGGTGATTCCCAAACGCGGCCTGATGCTGGCGCGAATGGTCGGGCACATCACGTACCTGTCGGATGACTCGATGGGCGAGAAATTCGGCCGCGGCCTGAAGAGCGAAAAGCTCAACTACGATTTCCACAGCGTGGAATTCCAGGTGGAAAGCTACCTGCGTTATCAGGGCGAGGAATTCTCCGGCCGCTTCGACGCCAATACCTACCTGCTGATGACCAAGGCGCTGGACTACTTCGACCCCGCCGCAGCTCACGACGATGATCTGGCCGCCACGTTCGCCCATGTGCAGGCCAAGTTCTGCGTGATGTCGTTCACCACCGACTGGCGTTTTTCGCCAGCGCGCTCGCGCGAGCTGGTCGACGCCTTGATGGCCGCGAAGAAAGACGTCTGCTACCTGGAAATCGACGCGCCGCAGGGGCATGACGCTTTCCTGATCCCCATTCCACGGTATCTGCAGGCGTTCAGCAGCTACATGAACCGCATTGCACTGTGAGGCATCCATGAGAGCTGACCTAGAAATCATCCAGGACTGGATCCCTGCCGGCAGCCGCGTGCTCGACCTGGGCTGTGGCAATGGCGAGTTGCTCGCCTGGCTGCGCGACCACAAGCAGGTCACCGGCTACGGCCTGGAAATCGATGCGGACAACATCACCGAATGCGTGCGCAAGGGCATCAACGTCATCGAGCAGGACCTGGACAAAGGCCTGGGCAATTTCGCCAGCAACAGCTTCGACATCGTGGTCATGACCCAGGCGCTGCAGGCCGTGGAATACCCTGACCGCATTCTTGACGAAATGCTGCGGGTCGGTCGCCAGTGCATCATCACCTTCCCCAATTTTGGCCACTGGCGCTGCCGTTGGTACCTGGCCAGCAAGGGCCACATGCCGGTGTCCGAGTTCCTCCCCTATACCTGGTACAACACGCCGAACATCCACTTCTGCACCTTTGCCGACTTCGAGGCCCTGTGCAGCGAGCGTCGCGCGCAGGTGCTCAACCGCCTGGCGGTGGATCAACAGCACCGCCACGGGTGGGCGAGCAAGATCTGGCCAAACCTTCTGGGCGAGATCGGCATCTACCGGGTCAGCAGCCCCGGTCTGCAGGAGCACCGGGTGGCGGTGTAGACGGCTTTTCGTGGTCTGTGGGAGCGGGCTCTGCCCGCGAAGCTGACGACTGGATACATCAGACAGACTGCATGAACTGGCTCTTTGAACCCTTCGGAACCCATTCACAACCATGATCAATTTCACCCAACTCGTCCTCGCCAGCCATAACGCCGGCAAGCTCAAGGAACTTCAGGCCATGCTCGGCGGTGCGGTGCAACTTTGCTCGGTCGGCGAATTCAGCCAGGTCGAGCCCGAGGAAACCGGGCTGTCGTTCGTCGAGAACGCCATTCTCAAGGCACGCAACGCTGCGCGCCTGTCCGGCCTGCCGGCACTGGCGGACGATTCCGGCCTGGCCGTGGACTTCCTCGGCGGTGCCCCGGGCATCTATTCGGCGCGCTATGCCGATGGCCAGGGCGATGCCGCCAACAATGCCAAGCTGCTCGACGCCTTGCAGGGCGTACCCGACGAGGAGCGTGGTGCGCAGTTCGTCTGCGTCCTGGCCCTGGTGCGGCACGCCGACGACCCGCTGCCGATCCTCTGCGAAGGGCTCTGGCACGGCCGCATCCTGCATGCCGCCAGCGGTGCCCACGGATTCGGCTACGACCCGTTGTTCTGGGTGCCCGAGCGCAACTGTTCAAGCGCCGAACTCGACCCTACGCAAAAGAACCAACTGAGCCACCGCGCCCGTGCCATGGCCTTGCTGCGCCAACGCCTGAGCCTTGCATGAACGACCAACTGCTTTATCCGCCGGCACCGCGTCCCGACCAGGCGCTGGCGCAATTGCCACCCCTGGCGCTGTACATCCACATCCCCTGGTGCGTGCGCAAATGCCCGTACTGCGACTTCAATTCCCACACCGCCAGCCCGGTTCTGCCTGAAGAAGAATACGTCGACGCCCTGCTGGCCGACCTAGACCAGGACTTGCCCGCGGTCTACGGACGCCCGCTGAGTTCGATCTTCTTCGGCGGCGGCACGCCCAGCCTGTTCAGCGCGGCCGCCCTGGGCAGACTGCTGGCCGGCGTCGAGCAACGCATCGCCTTCGCGCCCGACATCGAGATCACCCTGGAGGCCAACCCCGGTACCTTCGAACAGGACAAGTTCGTCGCCTATCGCAAGCTGGGGATCAACCGCCTGTCCATCGGCATCCAGAGCTTCCAGCCGCAGAAGCTCGAGGCGCTGGGCCGCATCCACACCGGTGACGAAGCCTTGCGCGCTGCCGAAATGGCGCGCCGCGCCGGTTTCGACAACTTCAACCTGGACCTGATGCACGGCCTGCCCGATCAGTCCCTGGAAGAGGCACTGGACGATCTGCGCCAGGCCATTGCCCTGGCGCCCACGCACCTGTCCTGGTACCAGCTGACCCTGGAACCCAACACGGTGTTCTGGAGCCAGCCACCCGTGCTGCCCGAGGACGATATTCTCTGGGACATCCAGGAAGCCGGTCAGGCCCTGCTGGCCGAGCATGGCTTCGGCCAGTACGAAGTGTCGGCCTATGCCAGGCCAGGCAAGGCAGCGCGGCACAACCTCAACTACTGGAGCTTCGGCGACTTCATCGGCATCGGCGCCGGTGCCCACGGCAAGCTGAGCCACCCTGATGGACGCATCGTGCGTACCTGGAAAACCCGCCTGCCCAAGGATTACCTGAACCCCGCCAAACCATTCAAGGCCGGCGAGAAGGCCTTGGCCGCAGACGAGTTGCCCTTCGAGTTCCTGATGAACGCGCTGCGCCTCACCCAGGGCGTCGACGCCGGGCTGTTCGCGCAACGCACCGGCCTGTCCCTGCAGTCACTGGCGACGGCACGCGCCAACGCCGAACAAAAGGGCCTTTTACAGGTCGAACCGACGCGTCTGGTCGCCACTGCCCGCGGGCAGTTGTTCCTCAACGACCTGCTGCAATACTTCCTGGTATAAGGATTGTCCTGATGGATTTCGTGCTCGATCTGCTCGCCACCGTGTCCCGCTGGGGCCGAGGCAACCTTTCGGAGATCTCCCTGGCCTTGGTGGGCTGTGTGCTGGTGCTGTTCGGCGCCGATGTGAAGGCGTGGGTCGAGGGCCGCCTGGGCTCGCTCTCAGGCATGCTGCGAGTGCCCCTGATCGCCTTGATGTGCGTGATCGGCAGTGGCGCGGCCTTGATCTATGCCACGCCCTGGGTGCTGAAGGGGTTGAGCCAGTTCAACAACTACAGCCTGGCGCCGGTGCTGTTGGTGGTGTTGGTGCTGCTGGGGATCGTCGCTGATCGCAAATGATGCGTGAGCCTCAATCGACCTTCTCGAACTTCAGATCCCACACCCCATGCCCCAGCCGCTCGCCGCGGCGTTCGAACTTGGTCACCGGCCGCTCGGCCGGACGCGGTACGCAACCGCCATCGGCCGCCTGGTTGCGATAACCGGGCGCAACGTTCATGACTTCCAGCATGTACTCGGCATAGGGTTCCCAATCGGTCGCCATGTGCAGCACACCACCGACTTTCAGCTTGCTGCGAACCAGTTCGGCGAACGCCGGCTGGACGATGCGCCGCTTGTGGTGGCGCGCCTTGTGCCAGGGGTCCGGGAAAAACAGCAGCAGGCGATCCAGACTGTTGTCGGCAACGCACTGCTTGAGCACTTCGATGGCATCGCAGTCGTAGACCCGCAGGTTTTTCAGACCCTGGGTCAGGACGCCGTTGAGCAGCGCGCCAACGCCAGGCCGGTGTACTTCAACACCGATGAAATCCAGCTCCGGCGAGGCCGCTGCCATCTCGAGCAGCGAGTGGCCCATGCCGAAGCCGATCTCCAGGGTGCGCGGCGCAGTGCGGCCGAACACCTGGTCGAAGTCGGCCGGTTCATCGGTCAGTGGCAGCACGAACAGCGGCTTGCCCTGGTCCAGACCACGCTGCTGGCCTTCGGTCATGCGTCCGGCGCGCATCACGAAGCTCTTGATAGCGCGGTGCTGGCGCGGTTCGCCTTCGTTGGACGTTGGCGTTTCTTGCGAGTCAGTCATCGGGGGCTCTTACTTGATCAGGCCATCCAGCGGCGAAGAGGCGCTGGCATAGAGTTTTTTCGGCATGCGCCCGGCCAGATAGGCCATGCGCCCGGCAATGATGGCGTGCTTCATGGCCGCGCCCATCATGATCGGATCCTGCGCGTGGGCGATGGCCGAGTTCATCAGCACCGCTTCACAGCCCAGTTCCATGGCTATGGTGGCGTCGGACGCGGTACCCACGCCGGCATCGACCAGTACCGGGACCTTGGCTTCTTCCAGGATGATCTGCAGGTTGTACGGGTTGCAGATACCCAGGCCGGTGCCGATCAAGCCAGCCAGCGGCATGACCGCGATGCAGCCGATCTCGGCCAGCTGGCGAGCGATGATCGGATCGTCGCTGGTGTAGACCATCACGTCGAAACCGTCCTTGACCAGCACTTCGGCGGCCTTGAGGGTTTCGATCACGTTGGGGAACAGGGTCTTCTGGTCGGCCAGCACTTCCAGCTTGACCAGGTTGTGGCCATCGAGCAGCTCGCGGGCCAGGCGACAGGTGCGCACCGCCTCCACGGCGTCGTAGCAACCGGCGGTGTTGGGCAGAATGGTGTAGCGATCCGGCGGCAGCACGTCGAGCAGGTTCGGCTCGCCGGGGTTCTGGCCGATATTGGTACGGCGCACGGCGACCGTGACGATCTGGGCGCCCGAAGCCTCGATGGCCAGGCGCGTCTGCTCGAGGTCGCGGTACTTGCCGGTGCCGACCAGAAGGCGCGACTCGAAGGTGCGACCGGCCAGGGTGAATGGCTTGTCAATGCGAGCATTGCTCATCGGAATTCCTCTGCTGAGGTAAAGATACGAACGTGGAAGGTGCCGGCGACTCGATCAGCCGCCGCCGATGGCGTGAACCACTTCGATCTGGTCACCCTCGCCCAGTACGGTGTCGCCGTGCTGGCTGCGCGGGACGATGTCCTGGTTCAGCTCGACGGCCACGCGGCGGCCGACCAGCTCGAGACGGACCAGCAGCCCGGCAACGGTTTCGCCGTCGGGAAGTTCGAAAGGGTCGCCGTTCAATTGAATGCGCATGCGGTCGGCAGCCATCATTTTTTGGGGGTCGCCATTCTAGCCCGATCGCCGAGGATTCCCAAGGCCAAGCCGACCACCCGCGCGATCAGCCCAGGCGCCAGGCGACCATACCCAGGCACAGCCAACCGGCGAGCAGGGCCAGGCCGCCGAACGGGGTCACGATACCCAGCTTGCTGACGCCGGTCAGGGTCAACAGATACAGGCTGCCCGAGAACAACACGATACCCAGACAGAACAGCGCGCCCGCCCAGCCCACCAGGCGCCCTGGCACATGGACGCTGAGCAGCGCGACCCCGAACAACGCCAATGTGTGGATAAGTTGGTAGCTGACGCCGGTCTGGAAAATGGCCAGATACTCGGCGCTCAGGCGGTTCTTCAAACCGTGGGCGGCGAAGGCGCCGAGCGCCACACCGGTAAAGCCGAAGAACGCAGCCAGCATCATGAACGTACGCAGCATCCAGGTGTGTCCTCATAAAGCCGTGTTGCACTGCAGGGTCTGTATAATGGCCCGCTCACTCGGCCAGGCCAAGCCCTTCATGCTGCAATCCTTCTTCCGCCGTCTGTGCAAGACCCTGCTCTGGTTCGTCGCCGCAAGCGTGGCCGTGGTGGTGATCTTTCGCTTCATTCCACCGCCGGGCACCATGCTCATGGCCGAACGCAAGATCGAATCCCTGATCGACGGCCAGCCGATCGACCTGCAACGCGATTGGCAACCCTGGGCGAACATTGCCGACGATCTCAAGGTGGCGGTGATCGCCGGCGAAGATCAACGTTTCGCCGAGCATTGGGGCTTCGACATCGCCGCCATCCGTGCAGCGTTTGCGCACAACGAAGAAGGTGGCTCGCTGCGCGGTGCCAGCACTCTGAGCCAGCAGGTGGCGAAGAACGTCTTTCTATGGTCGGGCCGCAGCTGGTTGCGCAAAGGCCTGGAGGCGTGGTTCACCGGTCTGATCGAGATGTTCTGGTCCAAGCAGCGCATCCTCGAGGTGTACCTCAACAGTGCGGAATGGGATGACGGGGTGTTCGGCGCCGAGGCGGCCGCGCGGCATCATTTCGGCGTGGGCGCAGCTCAACTCTCCCGCCAGCAAGCCAGCCTGCTGGCCGCCGTGCTGCCCAACCCGCGCAACTGGAGTGCCAGCCGGCCCAGCCCTTACGTGGCTCGCCGCGCGGGCTGGATCCGCCAGCAAATGGGCCAACTCGGCGGGCATGACTATCTGCTGCGCCTCAACATGCCGCGCCC
This sequence comes from Pseudomonas sp. CFBP 13727, assembly GCF_014841915.1. Taxonomy (NCBI): domain Bacteria; kingdom Pseudomonadati; phylum Pseudomonadota; class Gammaproteobacteria; order Pseudomonadales; family Pseudomonadaceae; genus Pseudomonas; species Pseudomonas sp. CFBP 13727. Next base: position 194,566 of record NZ_JACYUT010000004.1, on the reverse strand, counting down.
GGCGCCCTGGGCGGATTAGCCTGGGTCTTCGTGGGAGCCAGGCCAGCGGCGAGCCCTGCGCCTGCGCCTGCGAAAACGTCCTGCCAGACAGCAAAAAGCCCCGAAGCAGTCGGGGCTTTTCAATTCAACGCACCGGCATTTCACATCAAGCCGCGATCGAAACCTTCAGCTTGTTCATCGCACTCTTCTCCAACTGACGAATGCGCTCGGCCGACACGTTGTACTTCTCGGCCAGCTCGTGCAGCGTCGCCTTTTCCTCGGCCAACCAGCGCTGGTAGAGGATGTCACGGCTGCGATCGTCCAGCACCTGCAGGGCTTCGTGCAGGTTGGTGTTGGAGTTGTCGCTCCAATCGGCGTCTTCCAGTTGGCGCGCCGGGTCGTAGCGATGGTCTTCCAGGTAGTTGGCCGGGGACTGGAACGCACTGTCGTCGTCTGCTTCGGCAGCCGGATCGAAGGCCATGTCATGGCCGGTCAGACGGCTTTCCATCTCACGGACTTCACGCGGCTCCACACCCAGGCTTTCGGCCACGCGGTGCACTTCCTCGTTGTTCAGCCAGGCCAGACGCTTCTTCTGGCTGCGCAGATTGAAGAACAGCTTGCGCTGCGCCTTGGTGGTCGCCACCTTGACGATGCGCCAGTTGCGCAGAATGAACTCGTGGATTTCAGCCTTGATCCAGTGCACGGCGAACGACACCAGGCGCACACCCATTTCCGGGTTGAAACGCTTCACGGCCTTCATCAGGCCGACGTTGCCTTCCTGGATAAGGTCGGCTTGAGCCAGGCCGTAGCCCGAATAGCTGCGCGCGATATGCACGACGAAACGCAGGTGAGCGAGCACCATCTGCCGAGCCGCTCCCAGATCCTGCTCATAGTAGAGACTCTCGGCCAGTTCACGCTCCTGCTCGGGTGTCAGCAAGGGAATGCTGTTCACCGTGTGCACATAGGCTTCCAGGTTCGCACCCGGCACCAGCGCATAAGCAGGTTGCAAAGAAGTGGTCATACGAAAAAACCTCCGACTCACATGACTCGTGCCCGTGGGCACTGCGAAAAATTGACCGGAAACCAGTGGACAAGTTCCCTATGACGCTTTAACGGTCAATGACAATAAAGTTAACTTGAATACGCGTTCACACAGCACACACATCTGTTGCAGGCTAACGCGGCGCCAGTTCGCGCAGGTGCCGCCAGACCGCAATCCACGCACCGATATACCCTAACAATACCGCGCCTAGCAAGAGCGACAAGCCGTCGGCGACGGGAACCCCACCCAGGGCGAAGTCGCTGCCGTACAGGCCGGAAAGCCCGGTGACCGCATCGTTGAGCCAATCCAGGCCGAAGGCCAGGATGCCCCAGGCAAAAATGCCTGCGCCGAAGCCGTACAACGCACCCATGTACAGGAAAGGTCGACGCACGTAGCTGTCCGTGCCCCCTACCAGTTTGATGACCTCGATTTCGATGCGCCGGTTCTCGATGTGCAGACGAATGGTGTTGCCGATTACCAGCAGCAACGCCGACACCAGCAGCAGAGTCAGGCCGAACACGAACCGGTCGCCCAACTTGAGAATCGCCGCCAGGCGCTCCACCCATACCAGGTCCAGCTGCGCCTGCTGCACCTTGGGCAGTTCGGCGAGTTGCTGGCGCAGGGTTTCCAGGGCCGCCTTGTCGATTTCCAGCGGGGTGACCACCACTACGCCGGGCAGTGGGTTCTCGGGCAGCTCCTTGAGCGCCTCGCCCAGCCCGGACTGCTGCTGAAACTCGCCCAGCGCCTGCTCGCGACTGATGAACTCGGCCTGCGCCACGCCCGACAGCCCCTTGATCTGCGTCACCAGGGCCTGGCCCTCGCGCTCGCCGGCATCGAGTTCCAGGTACAGCGAAATCTGCGCCGCGCGCTGCCACGAACCGCCCAGCCGCTCGACGTTCTTGAGCAGCAGGGACAGGCCCATGGGCAAGCTCAAGGCCACGGCCATGACCAGGCAGGTAAAGAAGCTGCCGATCGGCTGCTTGCCCAGACGGCGCAGGCTGTCGACCCAACTGGCGCGATGGCTTTCGACCCAGGCGCGCAGCAAGCTGCTGAACGGCGGCCCGTCGTCTTCGTCGCGCTGGCGTTTCTTCGGCTTCTGCGGTGTTGGCTCGCCGCCTTTGGGCGCTACCCGGTCCGCGACCTTGGGGCTGCGTGTCGCACTCATTGTCCTGCCTCTCCGTCACCGATCAGGCGTCCGCGCTGCAGCGTCAACATGCGATGACGCATGCGCGCGATCAGCGCCAGATCGTGGCTGGCAATCAGCACGCTGGTGCCTAGCCGGTTGATGTCTTCGAAGACCCCCATGATCTCGGCCGCCAGACGCGGGTCGAGGTTGCCGGTGGGTTCATCGGCGAGCAGCAAGGCTGGCTGATGGACGATGGCCCGGGCAATGCCCACGCGCTGTTGCTGGCCCGTCGACAAGTCGCCGGGGTACAGGTCGGCCTTGTCCGCCAATGCCACGCGCTCGAGGGCCGAATCGACCTTCTTGGCGATTTCCGGCTTGCTCAAGCCGAGAATCTGCAGCGGCAAGGCGATGTTGTTGAACACCGTACGGTCGAACAGCAGCTGGTGGTTCTGGAACACCACGCCGATCTGGCGGCGCAGGAACGGGATCTGCGCATTGGTGATCTGTCCCAGGTCCTGGCCGGCCAGCAGCAGCTTGCCGCTGGTGGGCCGTTCCATCGCCAGCAGCAGGCGCAGTAAGGTGCTTTTGCCCGCGCCGGAATGACCGGTAACGAACAGGAATTCGCCACGCCGCACCCGAAAGCTCAGTTCATGCAGACCGACATGGCCGTTGGGGTAGCGCTTGGCAACCTGTTCGAATCGAATCATGAAGGCTCCCGCTCGGCGAACAAGGCCTGGACGAAGGGTTCTGCCTCGAAGGTACGCAGGTCATCGATGCCCTCGCCCACGCCGATGTAGCGAATGGGCAGGCCGAACTGCTTGGCCAGCGCGAAGATCACCCCGCCCTTGGCGGTGCCGTCGAGCTTGGTCAGGGCCAGGCCGGTCAGGGCCACGGTCTGGTTGAACTGCTTGGCCTGGTTGATCGCGTTCTGCCCGGTACCGGCATCGAGCACCAGCAGTACTTCGTGCGGCGCCTGCTCGTCGAGCTTGCCCATCACCCGACGGACCTTCTTCAGCTCTTCCATCAGGTTGTCCTTGGTGTGCAGACGACCTGCGGTGTCGGCGATCAGGACATCGATGCCGCGCGACTTGGCGGCTTGCACGGCGTCGAAGATCACCGAGGCGGAATCGGCACCGGTATGCTGGGCGATGACCGGGATATTGTTGCGCTCGCCCCACACCTGCAACTGCTCGACGGCTGCGGCACGGAACGTGTCACCCGCCGCCAGCATGACCTTCTTGCCTTCGAGCTGCAGCTTCTTGGCCAGCTTGCCGATGGTGGTGGTCTTGCCGGCGCCGTTGACGCCCACTACCAGAATCACGAACGGCTGGTGCTCGGCCTTGATCACCAACGGTTGCTCGACCGGCCGCAGCAGGGCGGTCAGCTCGCTTTGCAAAGCCTTGTACAAGGCGGCGGCATCGGTCAGTTCCTTGCGTGCCACCCTGCGGGTCAGGCTCTGGATGATCACCGACGTGGCCTCGACGCCGACATCGGCGGTCAGCAGGCGGGTTTCCAGCTCTTCGAGCAGGTCGTCGTCAATGATCTTGTTGCCCAGAAACAGGCTGGCCATGCCTTCGCCAAGGCTGGCGCTGGTCTTGGCCAGGCCCTGCTTGAGGCGGGCGAAGAAGCCGGTCTTGGTCTGCCCTGGAGGTTGCGCGGCAGCAACGGCAGGCGTCGGCGCTTCGACACGGGGCGCAGCGACGGTTGCCACGGGCACGGGCAGCGGTGGCGCAGGTACCGGGGCTGGCGCGCTGGGCGCTGGTGGCGCTGGTGGCGCTGGTGGAGAAACAGGAACATGAGCAGGCTCGACGGCCACAGGGGCCGGCGCTTCCGGCCGCGGAGCGATGACCGGTGGCGTTTGCGGGGCATCGTCCTCGACCAGCGCCACGGGCTCCTCGGGAACCGGGAGTACCAGGCCGTGCGGGGCAGGCTGCTCGACCGGTGCGGCAGCGGGCTCGGCCTGCGGCGCCAGAACCGGCTCCGGTGCGAGCGCCACTGCAGCTTCCACGGAAGCCTGCGGGATCGCCTCGGCAGCGGCGTCGGCTGCTGCAGGCAGATCCTGGGCGGCAGGGGTTGGCGGCTGTTCGGCGACAGGTGTCTGCGGCTTCTTGCGCAGCCATCCGAACAGGCCTTTCTTTTCACCGGCCGGGGCCGGGGTCTTTTTGTCGTCGTTGGAACCAAACATGGAAGACGGCTATCTCAAGGTAGCGACGCGCCAGGCGGCGAGTCGGAAAAAATTCGAAGACGCAACACAGACTGCTTTTACGCCGGCTCGTTCACGCGCAACATTTTGTCGAGTTGCCCGGGCAGGTTCATGCCTTCCAGGCATGGCCCCCAGCGAACCGGATCAGTATCCTAGCACCTCCTCGCCCGTAGACGCTAAGGCCACGCGGGCAGCTCTCAAGGTTCTGAATCCCATGAATGTCCTCGCCCGCCGCGCCGCAGGCCTGCTGCTCTGCACGCTCAGCCTGCCTTTGGCGGCTTTTGCCGCCGATACACAGCCCACGCACGAATTCACCATGGACAACGGCCTCAAGGTCGTCGTGCGAGAGGATCACCGCGCCCCGGTGGTGGTTTCCCAGATCTGGTACAAGGTCGGCTCCAGCTACGAAACCCCCGGCCAGACCGGCCTGTCCCACGCCCTTGAACACATGATGTTCAAGGGCACCGACAAACTGGGCCCCGGCGAAGGCTCGCGCATCCTGCGCGACCTCGGCGCCGAAGAAAACGCCTTCACCAGCGACGACTACACCGCCTATTACGAAGTGCTGGCCAAGGACCGCCTGGCCGTGGCGTTCGACCTCGAAGCCGACCGCATGGCCAGCCTCAGCCTACCCGCCGAAGAATTCGCTCGGGAAATCGAAGTCATCAAGGAAGAACGCCGCCTGCGCACCGACGACAAGCCCAGCGCCAAGGCGTACGAGATCTTCAAGGCCATGGCCTTCCCGGCCAGTGGCTATCACACGCCCACCATCGGCTGGATGGCCGACCTGGAACGCATGAAGGTCGAAGAGCTGCGCCATTGGTACCAGGCCTGGTACGTGCCCAACAACGCCACCCTGGTGGTGGTGGGCGACGTCAAGCCAGACGAGGTCAAGGCCCTGGCCCAACGTTTCTTCGGCAACATCGCCCGGCGCCCCACCCCACCGGCGAAGATCCCGCTGGAACTGGCCAACCCCGGCCAGCGCCTGGCCACATTGCATGTCCGCACTCAACTGCCGAGCCTGCTGTACGGCTTCAACGTCCCGGCCCTGGCCACTGCCGACAAGCCGCGCGACGTCCAGGCCCTGCGGCTGATTTCCGCACTGCTCGACGGCGGCTACAGCGCGCGCATGGCCACACGCCTCGAACGCGGCGAGGAACTGATCTCCAGCGGCGGCGCCCGGTACGATGCCTTCACCCGCGGCGACAGTCTGTTCTTCATTTCGGCGACGCCCAATACGCAGAAGAAAAAAACCCTCGCCGATGTCGAGAAAGGCCTCTGGAAACTGCTCGGCGAGCTCAAGACCACGCCGCCCTCGGCCGACGAACTGGAGCGTGTGCGCGCCCAGGTCATCGCCGACCTGGTCTACAGCCGCGACTCCATCAGCAGCCAGGCCACCACCATCGGCATGCTCGAAACCGTGGGGCTGTCGTGGAAGCTCATGGACAGCGAACTCGAAGACCTCAAGAGCGTGACGCCGCAGGACATCCAGAGCGCCGCACGCACCTATTTCACCCGCGATCGCTTGAGTATCGCCCACGTTCTGCCAGAGGAAGCCGCTCATGAGTGAGCCCACCACCCCCCGTCGTTTCCTGGTTGGCTCGACTTTTCTGGTGCTTGCCGGTTGCCTGGCCACTTTCGCCGTCCAGGCTGCGGACGCCACCGGCGCTGGCCAACCCGCGCGCGGCCTGCAATCGGTGAGCGAGCTGGGCAACACCGCGCCCAGCCATCGCCGCCTCGACATTCAAAGCTGGAAAACCGCCGAAGGTGCCAAGGTCCTGTTCGTCGAGGCCCACGAGCTGCCGATGTTCGACCTGCGGCTTACCTTCGCCGCCGGCAGCAGCCAGGATCAGAACCATCCCGGCATCGCCGTGCTGACCAATGCCATGCTCAACGAAGGCGTGGCCGGCAAGGACGTCAGCGCCATCGCCCAGGGCTTCGAAGGCCTGGGCGCGGACTTTTCCAACGGCGCCTATCGTGACATGGCCGTCGCGTCACTGCGCAGCCTCAGCGATACCGACAAGCGCACCCCTGCCCTCAAGCTGTTCGCCGATGTCGTCGGCAAACCGACCTTCCCGGCAGACGCCCTGGTACGCATCAAGAACCAACTGCTCGCCAGCTTCGAATTCCAGAAGCAGAACCCCGCCAAGCTGGCCAGCAACGAGCTGTTCACGCAGCTGTATGGCAGCCATCCGTATGCGCACCCCAGCGAGGGCGACGCCAAGAGCCTGCCGCGCCTGAGCATCGAGCAGCTTCGGGCCTTCCATCAACGTGCCTATGCTGCAGGCAACGCGGTGATCGCCATCGTCGGCGACCTGTCGCGCGGCGAAGCCGAGCAGATCGCCGCACAGGTATCCAGCGCCCTGCCCAAGGGCCCTGCGCTGGCCAAGCCGGCGCAACCAGCCGCGCCCGCAGCCGGTGTGACCCATATCGACTTCCCGTCCAAGCAGACGCAGATGTTCATCGCGCAGCTGGGCATCGACCGCAAGGACCCGGATTTCGCCGCGCTGTCCATGGGCAACCAGATCCTGGGCGGCGGTTCCTTCGGTACCCGCCTGATGAGCGAGGTGCGGGAAAAACGCGGGCTGACCTATGGGGTGTACTCGGGCTTCACGCCGATGCAGGTGCGCGGTCCGTTCCTGATCAACCTGCAGACCCGTGCCGAGCTCGGCGACGGCACCTTGAAGCTGGTGCAGGACATCCTGCGCGATTACCTCAAGACCGGCCCCACCCAGGAAGAGCTGGACAACGCCAAACGCGAACAAGCCGGCAGCTTCCCGCTGTCCAATGCCAGCAACGCGAGCATCGTCGCGCAACTGGGCGCCACCGGTTTCTACGACATGCCGCTGACCTGGATGGAAGACTTCCTGCAGCAATCCCAGGCGCTGACCGTGGAGCAGGTGAAAGCTGCGATGAACAAACATCTGGATGCCGATAAACTGGTGATCGTCACGGCTGGCCCCAAGGTTGCGCAGCAACCGTTGCCGGCCCCTACGGACACACCCAATGAGCAACCGCTCGGCGTACCGGAGCACTGATGGCCAGCGTCAAAACCAAGCAACTCCATAGTGGCCAAGGCCACCTGCGCATCATTGGCGGCCAGTGGCGCAGCCGTAAACTGAGCTTCCCGGAAGCGCCCGGTCTGCGCCCTACCCCGGATCGGGTGCGTGAAACACTGTTCAACTGGCTGGCAGCGCACATCGAAGGTGCCAAGGTGCTGGACGCCTTCACCGGCAGCGGCGCTTTGTACCTCGAAGCGCTGTCGCGCGGCGCCAGCATGGCACTGGCACTGGATGCCAATGCCAGTGCCATTTCCAGCCTTCGGCACAATCTCGACCTGCTCGGGTGTGCCGTCGGCCAACTGCTGCAAAGCGACGCGCTCAAGTACCTGGAAACCCAGACCCCAAGCGCATTCGACCTGGTGTTCCTCGACCCCCCTTTCCACCAGAACCTGCTGCCAGCCACCTGCACACTGCTTGAAGACAAAGGCTGGCTGGCCGCGCGGGCCTGGATCTACACGGAGAGCGAGGCACCGCCCTCTGCGCTGCAGATGCCGGCAACATGGCGCCTGCACCGCGAGAAGAAAGCCGGACAGGTTTACTACTCCCTGTGGCAGCGTGGCTGACACAGGCTTGCCAAGGCAGCCACGTTGAACCCAGCACACCCCAGCTTCCGTCCGGCCCTTGGGCTAGGCAACCCGCATCTACAGACGCTATGGGGCCCTTTGTGGCGCAAGCAACCGGCACTGGCGCGCGAGCGCGAACGCCTGTGGCTGGAGGACGGCGACTTCGTCGACCTCGATTGGCACGGCCCACACGCACCCCATGCGCCACTGGTGCTGGTATTGCACGGCCTGACCGGATCATCCAACTCGCCCTACGTCGCCGGCCTGCAACGGCAGTTGGGGCTGCACGGTTGCGCAAGCGTGGCCGTCAACTGGCGCGGCTGCTCCGGCGAGCCCAACCTGTTGGCGCGCAGCTACCATTCCGGCGCCAGCGAAGACTTGCTGCACGTACTCGACCACCTGGGCAGGCAACGACCCCTGGCGCCGCTTTACGCCGTCGGTTATTCACTGGGTGGCAACATCCTGCTCAAGCACCTGGGTGAAAGCGGAGCGAACAGCCCATTGCAGGCCGCGGTGGCAGTATCGGTGCCGTTTCGCCTGGACCAGTGTGCCGACCGCATGACCCAGGGCTTTTCCAGGGTGTACCAGGCGCATTTCATGCGCGCCATGCTCGGCTACCTGACCGACAAGCGCAGCCGCTTCCAGCACGAGGGGCAGCACGAGGGACTGGCCGCGCTCGAAGCGCTGGGCTCGCTGCAGGGCATCAGGACCTTCTGGGATTTCGACGGGCAGGTCACGGCTCCGCTGCACGGCTTCAAGGATGCCCAGGACTACTATCGCCGCTCGTCGAGTCGCTACTACCTGGGCGGCGTCGCCAAACCCACGCTGATCATCCAGGCCAAGGACGATCCGTTCGTGTTTGCCCACAGCCTGCCCACCGCCGAAGAAATGTCGCCCTGCATCGAGTTCGAGCTGCATGCGCGGGGCGGACACGTCGGCTTCGTCGATGGCAGCCTGCGCCAGCCCGGCTATTACCTGGAACGGCGCATACCGCAGTGGCTGAACCAGTGGATCGAGTTCATGGCCCCTTCTGCACGGGCCGCTGCGGGTCGGTGATCCAGTCGCTCCAGGAGCCTGGATACAGCGTCGCCAACGGGTAGCCCGCCAGGGCCATGGCGAACAGGTTGTGGCAGGCGGTGACGCCCGAGCCGCAGTAGGCCACGGCCTGTTCCACAGGACGGCCCTTGAGTTGAGCATCGAACCGCTCACGTAACTGTTGCACAGGGAGAAAGCGCCCATCGGGCCCCAGGTTCTCGGTAAAGGCTGCGCACTGTGCGCCGGGAATATGCCCCGCCACAGGGTCGATGGGTTCGACCTCGCCCAGAAACCTGGGCAATGCGCGTGCGTCCAGCAAGGTCAACCCGGGCGCTTGCAGGCGCGCCTGCAGCTGGGCCGCATCGACCACGCGCTCGTCGTCGGGCGCTGCAATGAAATCGCCTGGCTCGGTGGACGCCGCATCCAGACTCAAAGGCAGTCCGGCGGCGTGCCACGCCGCCAGCCCGCCGTCGAGAAGGAAGACGCCGTCGCGCTTGCCCAGCCAGGTCAGCAGCCACCACGCACGTGCCGCATAGGCACCCGGCCCGTCATCGTAGAGAACCACCCGACTGTCTGCACCTATGCCCCAACGCTGCAGCCGTTCCTGCAACTGTCCAGGCTCGGGCAGCGGATGACGCCCGGTGACGCCCCTGACCGCCGGGGCGCTGAGGTCACGGCCCAGGTCGGCGAAACAGGCACCGGCGATGTGGCCCTCGGCATAGCTGCGCTGGCCGTAATCGGCGTCTTCCAGGCTGTAGCGGCAGTCGAGCAGGACCCATCCGGGGGAATCGATATGTTCGGCGAGCGCTTGCGGGCTGATCAGTTGCGCGAGGGGCATGAAGGACTCCGGCGGGGATGAATGATGGACCTGCGCGCAGCTGGAAAAGCTCGGGCAAGATCGATCGCGGCATGAATCACTGTAGCAGTCGGCACACCCGTTCGCGCGGCGCGTCGGGGCTGGCGGCCATCGTACAACGAGCGGCCGACCACCGCGACAGCGTGCCACAGGCGATCCTGCTTGCATTGCGCCATGGATGCAGGCTTGGCCCACCTCTCCGGCTGCGATACCATCGCATTCCCCAACAGATTCCCGCCAGGACGCCGTGATGAACCGAGTGTTGTACCCAGGTACCTTCGACCCTATCACCAAGGGTCACGGTGATCTGGTCGAACGCGCCTCGCGCCTGTTCGATCACGTGATCATCGCGGTCGCCGCGAGCCCCAAGAAAAACCCCCTGTTCGCCCTCGAGCAACGGGTGGAGTTGGCCCGCGAAGTGACGCGGCACCTGCCGAACGTCGAGGTCGTGGGCTTCTCGACCCTGCTCGCGCACTTTGCCAAGGAGCAGAACGCCAACGTGTTGCTGCGCGGCCTGCGGGCGGTGTCCGATTTCGAATACGAGTTCCAGCTGGCCAACATGAATCGGCAACTGGCCCCGGACGTGGAAAGCCTGTTCCTCACCCCTTCGGAACGCTATTCCTTCATTTCGTCGACGCTGGTGCGGGAAATTGCGGCCCTGGGTGGAGACATCACCAAGTTCGTCCACCCGGCCGTGGCCGAGGCGCTCACCCTGCGCTTCAGCAACAAGTAGCCGGCAAAGTAGCGCCCGCGTGCACTACGGGCGCTAATGCGGCACAATTGCGCCCATTGGTTTTCACATGCCTGGGCCGTTGTCTCGGGCCGGAGTCTTCATGTCCCTTATCATCACCGACGATTGCATCAACTGCGACGTCTGCGAACCCGAGTGCCCGAACGCTGCCATTTCCCAGGGGGAAGAGATCTACGTGATCGATCCCAACCTGTGTACCCAGTGCGTAGGCCACTACGACGAGCCACAGTGCCAGCAGGTCTGCCCGGTGGATTGCATACCGCTGGACGAAGCGCATCCTGAATCCCAGGAACAGCTGATGGCCAAGTACAAGCAGATCACCGGCAAGCATTGATTCCAGCGCGCTGGCAGATGCGCCAGCGACAGGCTCAGTCGCGGTTGCCGTAGCCGCTCTGCGTGCAGCCCAGGCAACGCACGAAGGCGGCCCTGCCCGGATCGACCACCAAGGCCTTGCCGCTGGCGCCGACGTTGCCACCGGCGGCGGTGAACGGCAATGCGATCACGAATAGCCCCGCGCCCACGATAGTGGCGGCCACCAGCAGCGGCCGCGCGATCAGCAGATCGCCGATCATGGCATAGGCCGGCGGATTCTGGATCTGGTAGGTCGGGTCACCGCTGCTCGTGCTCATGCTCGAGTCGGCGGCAGTGGCCGGCACGACGTGCAGGCCGAAACTGACGACCAGCGCCAGCGACAGGGTTCGAAACAGGTTCATGGCACAATCCTTCTGCTCACGTGGGGCGACTGCGATTTGCGATGGGGTCATCAGGGATGCAAGTAACTATATCAGTTGCCCGCCATTGTGCAGGCCGCGCGCAGCCGGATCATGTCTGGCAGCGCGGACAATACACACTGGCACGCTGGCCCAGCTTGACCTCGCGCAGGGTGGTACCGCACACCTTGCACAGCTGCCCACCGCGGCCATAGGCGAACAATTCCTGCTGAAAGTAGCCCGGCTGTCCATCTCCGCCGATGAAGTCGCGCAACGTGGTACCACCGCGTTCGATCGCGTAGGCCAGGATGCGCTTGATCTCGACCGCCAGGCGCAGGTAGCGGCCGCGCGATATGCCCCCTGCCGCGCGGCGCGGGTCGATACCGGCGGCGAACAGCGCTTCGGTGGCATAGATATTACCCACCCCGACCACCACCGCGTTGTCCATGATGAACGGCTTGACCGCCATGCTGCGGCCACGCGACAGCTCAAACAGCCGTTCGCCGTCGAACAGTTCGGTCAACGGCTCGGGCCCCAGACCCTGGAGCAGTGTGTGGTTGAGCGCATCCAGGCTCCAGAGCATGGCGCCGAAACGCCGCGGATCGGTGTAGCGCAAGGCCATGCCCGATTCCAGCTCGATGTCGACATGCTCGTGCTTGAGCGCCGGCAGGCCGGCTTCGACCAGGCGCAGGTTGCCCGACATGCCCAGGTGGCTGATCAAGGTGCCGACTTCGGCGTTGATCAACAGGTACTTGGCCCGCCGCTCGACGGCCACGATCCGCTGCCCGGACAACCGCGCATCCAGATCTTCGGGTATCGGCCAGCGCAGGCGCCGGTCGCGGACGATCACGCGGCTCACGCGCTGCCCTTCCAGGTGCGGGGCAATGCCCCGGCGAGTGGTTTCTACTTCGGGTAATTCAGGCATGGGGCCCCTGATGCGAAACGCGGATCGATAGGCAACCGTGCCCCAGGCTCGACGCCCCGGACACCATGGGGATTCTAACTGTTAAGGTCCGCAGCGCCCACCGTGCGCACCGGGTCATTTGTCGAATGAGCCGTCGGCGACGGGGACGGCAGGTTATACTCCCGCTCTTTTTTCCGGAGCGACTTCATGTCCCTGCCCAGCCTTCGCCTCAAAGCCAACGCCGACCGCCGCCTGCGCGCCGGCCACCTGTGGGTCTACAGCAACGAGATCGACGTGGCCGCCACTCCGCTGAACGGGTTCCAGGCGGGCGATCAGGCCATTCTCGAAGCGGCGGGTGGCAAGCCCCTGGGCGTGGTTGCAATGAGCCCGAACAACCTGATCTGCGCTCGCTTGCTGTCGCGCGACGTCAAGCTGAGCCTGGACAAGTCGCTGTTGGTGCACCGCCTCAACGTGTGTCTGTCGTTGCGCGAGCGCCTGTTCGACAAGCCGTTCTATCGCCTGGTATTCGGCGATTCCGACCTGCTGCCGGGCCTCGTGGTGGATCGCTTCGGCGACATCCTGGTGGTGCAGCTGGCCTCGGCCACCATGGAACGCTACAAGGCCGATGTGATGGCCGCCTTGATCCAGGTGATCAAACCCAGCGGCATTCTGTTCAAGAACGACTCGGCCGCGCGTGATGCCGAAGGCTTGGAACGCTACGTGGAAAGCGCCTTTGGCGTGGTGCCGGAATGGGTCGCCCTGGAAGAGAACGGCGTGAAGTTCGAAGCGCCGGTGATGGAAGGCCAGAAGACCGGCTGGTTCTACGACCACCGCATGAACCGCGCGCGCCTGGCGCCGTACGTCAAGGGCAAACGCGTGCTCGACCTGTTCAGCTACATCGGCGGCTGGGGCGTGCAGGCCGGTGCCTTCGGCGCCAGCGAAGTGTTCTGCGTCGACGCTTCGGGCTTCGCCCTGGACGGCGTCGAGCGCAATGCCGCGCTCAATGGCTTCGCCGAAAAAGTCACCTGTGTGGAAGGCGATGTGTTCGAAGCCTTGAAAGAGCTGAAGGCCGCCGAAGAACGCTTCGACGTGATCGTGGCTGATCCGCCCGCGTTCATCAAGCGCAAGAAAGACCTGAAGAACGGCGAAGGCGCCTACCGCCGTCTCAACGAGCAAGCCATGCGCCTGCTCAGCAAGGACGGCATCCTGGTCAGCGCGTCGTGCTCCATGCACCTGCCCGAAGACGACCTGCAGAACATCCTGCTGACCAGCGCCCGCCACCTGGACCGCAACATCCAGCTGCTGGAACGCGGCGGCCAGGGCCCGGACCATCCGGTGCACCCAGCGATTCCGGAAACGCGGTACATCAAGAGCATTACGTGCCGGTTGTTGCCTAATAGCTGACGTACCGCGGCGCCTGGTTCGCGGCCACGGACCGCTCCTACGGAGAATCAAGAGGGCCTGGCTGCGTCAGGCCTTACTGCCGATTACTTGCCCTGCCCCACGTTCCATCCTTCCCCCATGGGTGTAGAATCGTCCTACTCATCGCCAATCATCCCCCGGCGGGTTTATGAGCTCGGCCGAACGCGTGGCGATCCCGCAGCGTTACCGGCCTCATCCGCAAGCACGGCAACACACCGCCCGAGCGTGCCGCGGACCAGGAAAAGCTCAATCCCTCATTGCAACCCGATTAGCCGCCCGGAGTCGTTCCATGCCTGACTATCGCTCGAAAACGTCCACCCACGGTCGCAACATGGCCGGTGCCCGCGCGCTGTGGCGTGCCACTGGCATGAAGGACGACGATTTCAAGAAACCGATCATTGCCATCGCCAACTCGTTCACCCAGTTCGTGCCGGGGCATGTGCACCTCAAGGATCTCGGTCAGCTGGTTGCACGCGAAATCGAGCGCGCCGGCGGCGTGGCCAAGGAATTCAACACCATTGCCGTGGACGACGGCATTGCCATGGGCCACGACGGGATGCTGTATTCCCTGCCCAGCCGCGAGATCATCGCCGACTCGGTCGAGTACATGGTCAACGCCCACTGCGCCGATGCCATCGTGTGCATCTCCAACTGCGACAAGATCACTCCTGGCATGCTGATGGCCGCCTTGCGCCTGAATATTCCGGTGATCTTCGTTTCCGGCGGGCCGATGGAAGCCGGCAAGACCAAGCTGGCCAGCCACGGCCTGGACCTGGTCGACGCCATGGTGATCGCCGCCGACGATACCGCTTCGGATGAAAAGGTCGCCGAATACGAGCGCAGCGCCTGCCCGACCTGCGGTTCGTGTTCAGGCATGTTCACCGCCAACTCGATGAACTGCCTGACCGAGGCCCTGGGCCTGGCTCTGCCGGGCAACGGTTCCACCCTGGCGACCCACAGTGACCGCGAGCAGCTGTTCCTGCAGGCGGGCCGCACCATCGTCGAGCTGTGCAAGCGCTACTACGGCGAGAACGACGAGTCGGTCCTGCCGCGCAATATCGCCAACTTCAAGGCATTCGAAAACGCCATGATGCTGGACATCGCCATGGGTGGTTCGACCAACACCATCCTGCACCTGCTGGCCGCTGCCCAGGAAGCCGAGATCGAATTCGACCTGCGCGACATCGATCGCTTGTCGCGTACCGTGCCGCAGCTGTGCAAGGTCGCGCCGAACATTCAGAAATACCATATGGAAGACGTGCACCGCGCTGGCGGCATCTTCAGCATCCTCGGCTCGCTGGCCCGTGGCGGCCTGCTGCACACCGACCTGCCGACCGTGCACAGCCGCAGCATGGCCGAAGGCATCGCCAAGTGGGACATCACCCAGACCACCGACGAAGCGGTGCACCACTTCTTCAAGGCCGGCCCCGGTGGCATACCGACGCAAACCGCCTTCAGCCAGTCGACCCGCTGGGACACCCTGGACGACGACCGCGAAAACGGCTGCATCCGCAGCTTCGAACACGCCTACTCCCAGGAAGGTGGCCTTGCCGTGCTCTACGGCAACATCGCAATGGATGGCTGCGTGGTGAAGACCGCCGGCGTGGATGAGTCCATCCACGTGTTCGAGGGCAACGCCAAGATCTTCGAAAGCCAGGACAGCGCGGTGCGTGGCATCCTCGCCGACGAAGTGCAGGCCGGTGACATCGTGATCATCCGCTACGAAGGCCCCAAGGGTGGGCCGGGCATGCAGGAGATGCTCTACCCGACGTCGTACCTCAAGTCCAAGGGCCTGGGCAAAGCCTGCGCGCTGCTCACCGACGGACGTTTCTCGGGCGGCACGTCCGGTCTGTCGATCGGCCATGCATCGCCTGAAGCGGCAGCAGGTGGTGCCATTGGCCTGGTGCAGGACGGCGACAAGGTGCTGATCGACATTCCCAACCGCTCGATCAACCTGCTGGTGGACGATGCCGAACTGGCTGCCCGTCGTGCCGAGCAGGACAAGAAAGGCTGGAAGCCGGTCGAGGTGCGCCCACGCAAAGTGACCACCGCACTCAAGGCCTATGCCCTGCTGGCCACCAGCGCCGACAAGGGCGCGGTACGCAACAAGGCGATGCTCGACGGGCTGTAAGACGTCCTTCGCTGGCAGGACACTGCGGCCGGTCTTCACGCAACCTCTGGTGAAGACCGGCCTCTTGCCGTGCGGGCCCAGACGCTTATTCCAAAAACGCCTAACGATCTTCCATTCCGATATTAATTACCTTTCGATTCAGGGTGTTAGCATTCGCGATTGACCAGCGTCCGTAGAGCCGCGGTCGTCAATCTTTCGGAGCTGACATGAACCTGCCCCTGCTGTTGAACCTGCTGATCTTCGCGGCATTGCTGCTGGGTCTGGCACAAACGCGTCGCACCGACTGGAGCCTGGCCAAGAAGGTCTTGCTGGGCCTTGCCCTGGGCGTTCTGTTCGGTATCGGCCTGCACACCGTCTACGGTGCCGGCCACCCTGTGCTCAAAAGCACCATCAGTTGGCTGGAACTGGTTGGCAACGGCTATGTGCAACTGCTGCAGATGATCGTCATGCCACTGATCTTCGCGTCCATCCTCAGTGCGGTAGCCCGTCTGCACAATGCCTCTTCGCTGGGCAAGATCAGCTTCCTGACCATCGGCACGCTGCTGTTCACCACCGCAATCGCAGCACTGATCGGTATCGGCCTGACCAACCTGTTCGGCCTGACCGCCGAGGGCCTGGTGGCCGGGACTCAGGAAACGGCACGTCTGGCGACGATCCAGAGCGACTACGCGGGCAAGGTGGCCGACCTCAATGTGCCGCAACTGCTGCTCTCGTTCATTCCGCAGAATCCTTTCGCCGACCTGGCACGGGCCAAACCCACGTCGATCATCAGCGTGGTGATCTTTGCCGCGTTCCTGGGCATGGCGGCTTTGCAGCTGTTCAAGGACGATGCCGACAAAGGGGCGAAAGTGCTGGGTGCGATCGATGTGCTGCAGGCCTGGGTGATGCGCCTGGTGCGGCTGGTGATGAAGCTGACGCCCTACGGTGTGCTGGCCCTGATGGCCAAGGTGGTCGCCAGTTCCAACGTGCAGGATATCGTCAAGCTGGGCAGTTTCGTGGTGGTATCGTACATCGGCCTGGCATTGATGTTCGCGGTGCACGGGCTGCTGCTGAGCCTGGCTGGGGTCAATCCGCTGCGGTTCTTCCGCAAGGTGTGGCCGGTGCTGACCTTTGCCTTCACCAGCCGCTCGAGCGCGGCGACCATTCCACTGAGCATCGAAGCGCAGACTCGTCGCTTGGGCGTACCTCAAGCGATCGCCAGCTTCGCCGCCTCCTTTGGCGCGACGATCGGCCAGAATGGCTGCGCTGGCCTGTATCCAGCCATGCTGGCAGTGATGGTCGCGCCCACGGTTGGGATCAACCCACTCGATCCACTGTGGATCGCCACGTTGGTGGGCATCGTCACCCTGAGTTCGGCCGGTGTGGCAGGGGTGGGCGGCGGCGCGACCTTTGCTGCATTGATCGTACTGCCGGCCATGGGCTTGCCGGTCACCCTGGTGGCGCTGCTGATTTCAGTCGAGCCGCTGATCGACATGGGCCGCACGGCACTGAACGTGAGCGGGTCGATGGCAGCGGGCACCATTACCAGCCAAGTGATGGGTCAGACCGACCAGGCTTTGCTGGCAGCTGATGAGCACAAGGAACTGGCTTCGGCGTAACCGCTGCTGCCTGTTCGTGGGCGCCCTCTCGAACAGGCGGCGCGAACAGGCCATCCGATCATCTGCGCGCCCATACCTCGAACGTGTAGGCCGGCTTGTCGTCGACCGCTTCGTTGGGCACGCTCGACACCCTCTGCCATTGGTTCTCGTCGAACTCGGGAAACCAGGCATCCCCTTCCGGGTGCAAGGCTACCCGCGTCAGGTACAGGCGATCCGCCTGAGCAAGGCCCAGCTCGTACAGCTGCGCGCCACCAATGAGCATCACTTCCTCGGCGCCCTGTTCGCGAGCCCAGGCTTCGGCACGCTCGATGGCCGCCTGCAGCGAAGTGAACACTTCGGCACCCGGCAGTTGCAGGTCCGGCTGTCGGCTGACCACCAGGTTCAGGCGCCCCGGCAGTGGGCGGCCGAGCGAGTCCCAGGTCTTGCGACCCATGATGATGGGCTTGCCCAGGGTGGTTGCCTTGAAATACTTGAAATCCCCCGGCAGGTGCCAGGGCATGCTGTTGTCGATGCCGATCACGCGGTTCTCGGCGAGCGCGGCGATCAAGCTTAAAGGGAGAGATGTCTTCATGGCCGGCAGAATAGCAGAGCCTCCTTGGGTTATGCTCACGACGAATCGGCCGCCTGGAAAAACGCGTGAGCGCACCCACTGCATTGCATCGACTCTGGCTCAGTGAAGCCATCCGCCTGCGCGAAGAGCAGGCAGGCCCCCTGGAAGACCTGGAAGCCAACCGCCGCGCACGTCAGCAAGGCGGCGACCTGGCCGCGCGCATCGAGCACCGTGCTCTGCTGCTGGCCGAACGTGATGGCCAGCGCCAGGCCCTGAGCCACTGGTTGCAGGGTGCGCGACTGGCGATGCTGCTGCTGGGCGTACTGGCCGTGTTCAGCGGCGCGGGCCTGGCATTCGCGGCGCTGGGCGATGGTCTGCAGCCCGTCAACGTGTTCTGGGCGCTGGGCAGCCTGTTGGGGCTTAACCTCATTTTGCTGCTGAGCTGGCTGCTGGGGCTGGTCGCGTCCGGTGGACACGGTGCGGTGCTGGGCCGCCTGTGGTTGTGGCTCAGCGAGAAACTGGCGCGTGATGCGCAAGCCGTGCATCTGGCACCGGCGCTGGTATTGCTGCTGCAGCGGCGGCGACTCAACCGCTGGGCCTTGGGCACACTGGTGCATGGGCTGTGGCTGCTGGCCTTGCTGAGTGCGCTGGCCGTGCTGCTGTTGCTGCTGGCGACCCGGCGCTATGGTTTCGTCTGGGAGACTACCATTCTGGGCGCGGACACCTTCATAAACCTGACTCAGATGTTGGGCGCCGTGCCCGCGCTGCTGGGTTTCAGTGTGCCGGACATCGACATGATCCGCGCCAGTGGCGATCAGGCGACCAACATCGAAGGCGCACGCCAGGCTTGGGCGGGTTGGCTGGTCGGCGTGCTGCTGGTGTTCGGTATCGGCCCGCGCCTGGTGCTGGCCGCGTTCTGCCAATGGCGTTGGCGCCGAGGCCGCGCGGGTTTGACCCTGGATACCAGCCTGCCCGGCTACAGCCAGTTGCGCGAACGGCTGATGCCCAGCAGCGAACGCTTGGGCGTGCGCGATGAGGCGCCAGACGCGTTGCCGCATGTCACCACTCAAGCAGCCAGCGAATCGAGCAGCGGCGCTGTATTGGTAGCACTGGAACTCGACGGCCAGCATCCGTGGCCGCCTGCCCTGGCGCCCGACATTCAGGATGCCGGCGTGCTCGACAGCCGCGAGTCGCGCCAGCGGCTGCTGGAACAGATGACCCGCTTTCCGCCCGCGCGGCTGGTGATCGCCTGCGATCCGCGGCGCTCGCCGGATCGCGGCAGCCTTGGCCTGATTGCCGAACTGGCCAGGTGCGCCACCGTTACCCGAGTGTGGTTGTTACCCGCGCCACCCGGCCAGGCCCTCGACCCACAACGCCGTGGAGATTGGCAGGCGGGGCTGGATGCACTGGGCCTGCCGGTCGATGAATCGACCCCGTTGAGCTGGCTGGAGACAGGCCATGAGTAAGCCCCTGACCCTGGCCGTGGTCGGCCATACCAACGTCGGCAAGACTTCGCTGCTGCGTACGCTTACCCGCGACGTGGGTTTTGGCGAAGTGTCACACCGGCCCAGCACCACACGACATGTGGAAGGCGCACGTCTTTCAGTGGATGGCGATGCCTTGTTGGAGCTCTACGACACCCCTGGGTTGGAAGATGCCATTGCCTTGCTGGAATTCGTGGAGCGTCTGGATCGCCCCGGCGAGCGTCTCGACGGTCCGGCGCGGGTCGAGCGGTTTCTGCAGGGCAGCGAAGCCCGTCAACGCTTCGAGCAGGAGGCCAAGGTGCTGCGCCAGTTATTGGCTTCCGATGCGGGCCTGTACGTGATCGACGCACGCGAGCCGGTGCTGGCCAAGTACCGGGATGAGCTGGAAGTGCTGGCCAGCTGCGGGAAACCGCTACTGCCAGTGCTCAATTTCGTCAGCAGCAGCCTGCAGCGCGAGGGGGATTGGCGCGAGGCCCTGGCCCGCCTTGGTTTGCATGCCTTGGTGCGCTTCGACAGCGTGGCGCCGCCCGAAGACGGTGAACGGCGTCTTTATGAAAGCCTGGCGTTGCTGCTGGAGCATTCCCGTCCGGCCCTGCAGCGGCTGATCGACGATCAACAGGCACAACGGCTGGCGCGCCAGGGCAGCGCGCGGCGGTTGATTGCCGAACTGCTGATCGACTGCGCCGCCTGTCGTCGCAGCGTTACCAGTGACGCCGCGGCGGGCGCCATCGAAGACCTCCGCCAAGCGGTGCGCACACGCGAGCAGCGCTGCGTGGAAACGTTGCTGAAACTGTATGCCTTCCGCAGCCAGGATGCCTCGGCAGGCGACCTGCCGCTGTCGGATGGGCGCTGGGGAGACGATCTGTTCAACCCCGATACGCTCAAGCAGCTGGGGGTAAAGGTCGGCGGCGGCATTGCGGCCGGCGCAGCGGCTGGCGCGGGCGTCGACCTGCTGGTGGGCGGTTTGACCTTGGGCATGGCGGCCATCGCTGGGGCCATTGCCGGCGGCGCGCTGCAAACCGCACGGGGCTATGGCGCGCGCTTGTTGGGCAAGTTCAAGGGCGAGCGCGAACTGACCGTGGACGACAACGTGCTGCGGCTGCTGGCGTTGCGCCAACAGCAACTGGTGAAAGCCCTCGATGCCCGTGGCCATGCCGCCATGGGCACCATCGAAGTGGCGGCGCCACAGGAGCAGACCTGGCGCGAAGGCAAGCTGCCCGAAGCCCTGAACAAGGCCCGCGCCTATCCGCAATGGTCCTCGCTCAACGGCCACAAGCACCTGAGCCAACGCGAGCGCGAAGAGCAGATCGAGGCGCTGGCCCGGCAGCTCTGACAACCCCGTAGGAGCGGCCAGTGGCCGCGAAAGGAACGGCGCGGTATGTCAGATGCATCGGGGTAACCCTTTCGCGGCCGATGACCGCTCCTACGCTGATATCCGCAGTGCCACGAACCTTGTAGGAGCGGCCAGTGGCCGCGAAAAGAGCGCCGCGGTATGTCAGATGCATCGGGGGGGCCTTTCGCTGCCGATGACCGCTCCTACGGTGAGATCCGCAGTGCCACGAACCCCGTAGGAGCGGCCGGTGGCCGCGAAAAGAGCGCCGCGGTATGTCAGATGCATCGGGGGGGCCTTTCGCGGCCGATGACCGCTCCTACGCTGAGATCCGCAGTGCCACGAACCTTGTAGGAGCGGCCAGTGGCCGCGAAAAGAGCGCCGCGCAGTCACGGGTGCAACGTCACTTGCGCAGTAACCGCAGCCCGTTGAACACCACCAACAGGCTTACGCCCATGTCGGCAAACACTGCCATCCACAGCGTTGCCATACCGGCCACGGTCATCAGCAGAAACACTGCCTTGATCGCCAGGGCCAGTACGATGTTCTGCAGTAACACGGCGCGGGTCTGCCTCGACAGCCGAATGAACGCCGGTATCTTGCGCAGATCATCGTCCATCAAGGCGACATCGGCGGTTTCGATCGCAGTGTCGGTGCCCGCTGCCGCCATGGCGAAACCGATTTCGGCCCGCGCCAGCGCCGGTGCATCGTTGATGCCGTCACCGACCATGCCAACCCGATGTCCTTGGGCGTACAGCTGCTCCACAGCCTTGAGCTTGTCGGCAGGCAACAGATCGCCAATGGCCTGATCGATACCCACTTGGGCGGCAATCGCCTTGGCGGTGTGCGGGTTGTCTCCGGTCAGCATCACGGTCTTTATGCCCAACGCATGCAACTGGGCAATGGCCTCGCGGCTGGTCTGCTTCACCGTATCGGCCACCGCGAACAACGCCACCGGCCCCTGCGGGCCCAGCAATACCACGACCGATTTACCTTCGCGCTCCAGCTGATCGAGTTGCGCTTCCAGCGCCGGGGAGCACTGACCCAGCTCTTCCACCAAGCGATGGTTGCCCAGGTGATAGGTCTGCCCTTCCACCTGGCCCTTGATGCCTCGCCCAGGCAAGGCCTCAAAGTTGTCCAAGGCCAGGGCCGCCCCACTTGCGTCAGCAGCAATCGCTCGCGACACAGGATGGTCCGAACGTCCCGCCAACGCCTGGGCAATCGCCTGTGCCCGGCCTTCGAAGGCGGAATCGAGCAGCGCGTAATCGGTCTGCACCGGCTTGCCATGGGTGAGCGTGCCGGTCTTGTCCAGCGCCAGATAGTCCAGTTTGTGACCACCTTCCAGGTACACGCCCCCCTTGACCAGGATGCCTTTGCGCGCAGCCGCAGCCAGCGCACTGACGATGGTAACCGGGGTAGAAATGACCAGCGCGCAGGGACAGGCGACCACCAGCAGTACCAGCGCACGGTAGATCCAGTCGAACCAGGCGCCGAAACCTACCAGCGGCGGTACCACAGCGATCAACAGAGCCAGGGCAAACACTACCGGCGTATAGATCCGTGAAAAGTTATCCACAAAGCGCTGAGTGGGTGCCCGCGCGCCCTGCGCCTGCTCGACCGCATGGATGATACGCGCCAGTGTCGACTGGCCAGCCGCGGCAGTGACCTGAAACTCCAGCGAGCCGGCCTGATTGATGGTGCCGGCGAACACCTTGTCGCCCACGCCCTTCTCCACCGGCAGGCTTTCGCCGGTAATGGGCGCCTGATCGATGCTGGATTGACCGGAAATCACTTCACCATCAAGACCGATGCGTTCCCCTGGACGCACGCGCACGATGGCCTCCAGAGCGACGGTCTTGACGTCCTGTTCCAGCCATTGGCCATCGGCCTGGCGCACGGTGGCCGTGTCCGGCGTGAGGCGCATCAGACCGCCAATCGCATTGCGGGCCCGATCCAGGGATTTGGCCTCGATCAATTCGGCCACGGTGAACAGGAACATCACCATCGCCGCTTCCGGCCACTGGCCGATCAGCACCGCACCGGTCACCGCGATGCTCATCAACGCGTTGATATTGAGGTTGCCGTTCTTCAGCGCGATCCAGCCCTTGCTGTACGTGGTCAGGCCACAACTGGCGATCGATACCAGCGCCAGCAATGCCACGACCCAAGTCGGCGCCGCCTGGGTGAAATGGACCACTTCGGCCGCGACCGCCGTCACGCCTGACAGCGCCAGCGGCCACCAGGGCTTGCGCGGCGTCGGCAGCGCACTGGCGGCAGGCTCGTCTCCGTTGATGGGTTCGGCATGCATGCCCAACGATTTGATGGCGCTCTCGATCGCCTGGGTATCGGGCAGCGAATGGCGCACGCCAAGCACGCGGTTGATCAGATTGAAATCCAACTGCTGCACACCAGCCAACTTGGCCAGCTTGTTCTGGATCAATGTCTGCTCGGTCGGACAGTCCATGGCTTCGATGCGGAACTGGCTCAACCGTGCATCCTCGCTGTCCCCGGGCGCGAGCTGGACGGTCGAGGGCGCCGTTGCCTTGCCTGCGCAGCAATGGCTGGCGGGTGCAGGGCTGTGCTCGTGCTCGTGCTCGTGCTCGTGCTTATGATCGTGGGCATGGCCGGAGGTGGGGTGGCTCATTGGTCGCAATTCCCTGAAGTGCAAGTTGCCAAGTGAACACCCTGTAGCCACTATAGGGTCAAGCACCTATTTGCAGGTCATCAGCATGAAAATCGGAGAACTGGCGAAAATCACCGACTGCCAGGTCGAAACTATCCGCTACTACGAACGCGAACACCTATTGCCCCTGCCGGCCCGCAGCGATGGCAACTACCGCCTCTACACCCAGGCCCATGTAGAGCGACTCACCTTCATACGCAATTGCCGCATCCTCGACATGACCTTGGATGAAATTCGCAACCTCCTGACCCTGCGCGACAGTCCTCAAGATCAATGCCAGAGCGTCAACGACCTGATCGACGAGCACATTCATCACGTCAAGGCACGCATAGACGGCCTGGTAGCCTTGCAGGAGCAGCTCGTTGCTCTGCGCCAGAAATGCCATGGCGGTACCGCCGAGGAGCACTGCGCGATTCTCCAGCGTTTGGAAGTCAGCGGCGCCGTCACCGTCCCCGATGCTGAGCACTCACATGTGGGCCGCAGTCACGGGCATTGAAAAAAATACGTCGCGGTTCAGCAGATACACCCTGGTATTCGAATCGCCCAAGAAATATGAATAATATATGGCTCATTACATTTGACATGAACCATATCAGGCTCATAATCAGCCTATGTTAACCACACTTCTGCAACAGATCCGCAACCGTCGCCAACAACTGGGCCTTCAGATCCAGGACATGCCCTTGCGCACAGGCCTCACCCGCCAGCAATACGGAAAAATCGAGAAAGACGGCAACCCGCGCCTCAACACCCTCGACCTGATTGCCGAAGGCCTGGACGCCAGCATGGTCCTGGTACCCAAGGATCAACTCAAGCTGATCGAAAAGATCCTGGCAGGCGCACCGGTGTACTTCGAGGACGATCGCCCTGTGGATAACTATCCGGAAAATCCTTGGGACGATCTGCCATGAGTATCGAAACCGTAGCGGCCTTGAAGCTGACGCTGCATTCGCAACTAGTCGGTTATGTCACCGGCCATTCGAATGGCAAGAATGTACTTACCTTGGCGCCGGATTACATCGATGATCCACACCGCCGCACGCTGACCTTATCTCACCTCAATCCGGGCATATTCAGGCGTCAACTGGCAAACAAACACCCCTACATCACCCATCACCGGCTGCACCCGGTGTTGAGCAATCTACTTCCGGAAGGCGCGCTGCGTGGCCTGGTTGCGCAAGCCATGAAAGTGCATCCAGACAGCGAATTTCCCTTGTTGAGCTGGCTCGGTCAGGACTTGCCGGGTGCATTGGTCGCCACTCCCGTATCTGCCGAACACATACCCGCCTATGCGCTGGGCAACCACGGCAAGATCACTCCAGTATCCATCGACACACCCGACCATCGCTCGCATTTCTCGCTGGCCGGCGTACAGATGAAATTCTCCATGCACGACCGGGATGGTCGTTACATAACCGCAGACCCCACGGCGCCGGGAGACTGGATCATCAAGACGCCTTCCACCGTTCATCCATTCGTGCCGCTCAACGAATACACCTGCATGAAACTGGCACAACTGGCAGGCGTCGACATTCCTGAAATACGCCTGGTCGGCATGGACATGATCGACAGCCTGCCCGCAATCAACCTACCCGACGAGCAATGGGCCTATGGCATTCGTCGTTATGATCGGCTTGCTGGAGGTCAGCGCGTTCATTCAGAAGACTTCGCCCAGGTGCTTTACGCCTACGCACACGATAAATACCGCAGCGGCCGTTATGAACAGATCGCCAAATTGCTCTACACCCAGACCCGCCATGGCCAACGGGATGTCACGCAAATGGCTGTGCGTTTGCTGGTCAATGTGCTCCTGGCCAACGGCGACGCGCATCTGAAGAACTGGAGCCTGATCTATCCGGACACTTTCAGCGCAGAACTGTCCCCGGCTTACGACATCGTCGCGACCAAGGTATTTATTCCCGGCGAGAGCCAGTTTGCGTTGAACATGGCCGATACCAAAGCCTGGTATGACGTCTCGCTCGAACACTTCAAACGATGGGCCGAGACCTCTGGAATACCTTGGCGACCCGTGCTCGTTCATCTACGAGAAACACTGGACGCAGCACGAACGCTGTGGCCTGAGGCCCTAGCGGCCAGCGTCATGAAGCCAAACCAGCAAGCGATCCTGCGCCAACATTGGCAACAGCTGCATGCGGACTTTCGGATCTCTTAACTGAATCAGCGAGCAAGGTTTTGAAACAATCCTGGTTTCGCTATTGCAAAGCCTGCCTATAGGTTCGTTGCACATGTCCAACAAAAAGAACCTGTCATGAATCGCACCGCAACCCCCTTTCAAATATCAGATCTGCGCACTGAACCTGGTTTTCTTGCCATCGTGGGCGAGCGGCTGTGGCAAGCCTGGTGGAAGGAAGACGGCCACACCTTGGAAGATGTGCTGACGCTTCTGGAAGACAGCCTGCGTTCCAAGCCCATTCCCACCACTTTGGTCGCTCATGCAGGTGAGCGGTTCATGGGCACGGTATCGCTGATCGTTTCGGACATGGATGAACGAGTGCAGTATTCGCCCTGGCTGGCGGCGCTGTGGGTGGAGGCCGAGAGCCGCAATGAGGGCGTCGGGGCGGCATTACTCACAGCCGGAATGCAGAAAGCGAAAGCTGAGGGTGTCGAGCGGGTCTATCTATGTGCTGTCGAGGAAAAGTCGGCGTACTACGGGCGGCTTGGCTGGGAGCAGATCGAGACTGACGTTGGGGGGATGAATATCTTCATGAAAATGTCGAAGGAGTAAGGTCGGAAAGTCTGTAGGGCTGGCATATGCCAGACTTCGATGTTGTTACCTGACCAGAAAGCTCGCCGCCCCGTCTTGAAAACCGTAAAGACCCTTGCGAAGACACGCAACTCTATCCATTCATCACCTAATCCGACGAAAAACCTGCGTTTGTGAAGGAAATGGCGCAAGGCATCCTAAAGCATAGGTTTCGGAAATGCCTTACGTGATAATAGGAATCATTACGTTTTATCGAGTTGCTTTACGCTATACGCTTTGATCTTCATTTCAAGGATGTGAGGGTGCCCATGACGTCGGCTCGAATCGGAACGCAACAAGCCGTTCTATCCCGCTGGATAAAAGCCTTAGATACGGAAGCTTTTAAACGTCGAGGTATAGGTCTCAGTGATCTAGTAAATGCGGCGCCCATCGCCTTGGAACATTCTTGCCAACGCTTGATCCAGGCGATGTTTCGGGAAAAACTTCTGGATTCTTCAGCGCTTAGTGCCTGTGCGGATGGAACCACATGCTTGGCTATCTCAGGGCGTGGTCGTATACGCTTTGACTCACTCAAGTCAGGGCCCATGGGGAGCTGGACGATAACAGGGAAGGTTTCGGTCGAAAACGTACAAGGCGTGGTAAAACCTGTCGAACTACCCTCCGATCTTCTGGAACTAATATACGATCATCTTACGGTGCATAACAGTAACTGCACCTTCGCAAGGATTGAGTCCGAAATCAACGATAGCTTTGCGAATGATATTTTGTGCATAGCATTCCAACGCCGTTGGGCATCACAACTTAGCAATATCGCCAAGCATGATGGCTATAGAAACACGCTGGACTGGCTCCACTCAAATCCTCAAAACTCGAATCCTACAGCCTTACTGGAGCAATGGGGTACCCTCGGACATCCTTGGCATCCAAATTACAAAACCAAGCTGGGTTTGGACATCTCTCAGATCATCGACTTTTCCCCAGAGTTCGAAGCTAGACTTCCGGTGATGCTGGCTGCGTTGCGCACTGACGTGTGTTACATAGAGTCAATGGATCCTGTTGAGAGCCATACAAAGTGGTGGCAACAACGTTTTCCAAAAGCGGCTGAAGAGTGGAAGCAAGCCCTTATAAAACTTAAACTAAAGCCCGATGATTACACGCCCATTCCGGTTCACCCCTGGCAAGCGACTACGGAACTCCCGAATTTATTTCCTGATGAAATTCGTCAGCATATGCTGGTGATTACCGATGTGACAGCGTTTACGGGCCATCCAACGATGTCATTCAGAACCGTAATACCAGATGGCAGGAGGAAAGCCCCATTAGTAAAACTTCCAGTCTCGCTAAGGCTGACCAGTGTGCAGAGAACAATCTCACCCCGCTCTGTACGGATGGGACCACGAGCAAGCAGACTATTACAAGAAATGCACGAAATTGAGCCGACCCTTATCCACTACCTGAAGATCATTCCAGAGCGCGTGGGCATCCAATATGAACCAGCACAATCGGATGACGATCGCGCGCGGCATATAGCAGCCATATTCAGAGACAATCCTGCAGATCTGGTTGATGACGGCGAACTGGCGATCCCGGTGGGCAGCCTATTTGCAATGGACGCGTCTGGCAGGCCGTTATTGGAACAGTGGATTGAGTTACGCTACAACTCCAATGAGCCTGACGCCGCTTTGAAATTCTACAAAGAATACATTTCAATGGCACTCCCTGGGCTTCTGGGATTCTATCTGATTTTCGGTGTCGCGTTTGAGGCACACCAACAGAACAGCTTCGTGATATTAGGCACCGGCCAACAGCCCAGCAAGCTCCTGATCCGCGACTTTGGTGACATCCGAATAGATCGTCAGGCATTCAATAAACATGCTTTGAATATTCAACTGCATGACCCTCACATGACACTGTTCGATGATTCTAACCATGTGAGAGACAAATTCATTCACACGACCCTGATGTGCCACATTGGGGAACTCTCTCTGCTCTGCGCACGGCAGTGGCGTATTCCCCATGCTGTGCTGTGGAATGCCCTGACTAAGGAAATAGAATCTGTGTTCTACCAATTCAGGTCAAAAGTAGACGCTCAACGCTGGGAAGCAGAGCGCCAGGCTATCCTTTTTGAGGACTGGCCTGCAAAAGCATTTCTGCGCATGCGGCTGGAAGAAAGTTCGAAAGATATTGTTGAAAGGATACCCAATCCACTGCGCACGCACAGCAATGCACGCTGACCATAAAGCGATTTTTCTCCTCGTTGCGATCCAGGCACTGTCGATGGGTGCTTTGGAAATGAGTGGCCCTTTCTGGCCTTTGCATATAAAAGCTCTTCTAGGTCCAGCATCTCAGGAACACTTGGCATTCTTCACAATGGGAGTATATGCAGGCCCCTTGGTAGCGGCAATGCTGCTGAGCCCGCTATGGGCTCGCTACGGAGACCGGGTCGGGCACAAAGCGATGATCTTGCGCGCACTTCTTGCGCTGAGCATATTCCAAGGCGCAGTGGCATTTATCTCAGACCCGACAACTTTGGTCATAACTCGTAGCATCCAAGGCGGACTTGCAGGGTTCTTGGTAGCCGCACAGGCCTATGCTTTGTGTTGTTGTCACGAGTTTAACAAAGCCAAAACATTGGCTTTACTTCAATCAGCAACTGCAATCGGTTCTTTGGTTGGTCCAGTCGTAGGCGGATGGTTGATTGACAAATATGACTTCAAACACATTTGCAGTGTAGCTGCATACGTTTGCCTAGCCTGTGCAATAGGCGGCGCGTTCTTGACCAACCATCGCCCGCAGGCTTATAGGTACCGCCAACGAGGGCCTGTGATCAGGCTCGATAGAAAGTGGCTTGCTGGGTTGTTATCAGTCATGTTTTTTTTGCAAGCGGCTAAAGTAATCTCTCAGCCTTTCTACTCACTTTATGTACTGGAGGTACTGAATGCACCTGGGTGGCTTATTGGAATTACTTATGCCGCAAGCGCAGCAACCCTTGCAGTCTCCGCGCCATTATGGGGGAAACTGTTTGATCATCATTCACATAGCCAGACGCTCAGGCTGATCGAAGGTATCGCATGGCTCTGTGCACTTACTATGGCAATAACAATATTCGCACAAGGTTGGCTAAGTTTCTTGATAACACGTTTGGTTTGGGGCGTATGGCAAGGAGCTTTGCTGCCTGTCACTTACGCAATTATTGCTCAGACAATCGATTCAACCCAGCGTGGATTCGTGATGGCGCTTGGTAATAGTGCAGCCAAGGCAGGGTCGCTGTTGGGCATCGCCTTGGGCGCTTCAACGCTGGCATGGATGCCCCTCGCTCAAAGTTTTTGGATCGTGGCTGCAACCTATGTTGCAGCGGCCATAGCCATTCGGCTCATGCGCAAAAGGACTGGCGCGCCACGCAGTATCTCCTAGTTTCCAACTAAAAGGACTTTGTATGCCCTACACGATTAGACCTGTCTGGCTTTTGACGATACTGACTCTGTGCACGGACTCGCGCGCCAGTGAAATGGAAAAAGAGGCCTTCCTGAGTCTTGACGCCAGTGTGGTCTCAGCCACCAGAACACAGGCGAGCATCGCTTCGATTCCAGGCTCGATCCAAGTGATCGATGAGTACCAGATCAGACAACAGGCAGGCACCGGTCGCCGCCTTTCGGATGTGCTTGGTCAGCTTGTACCCAGCCTTTCGCCTTCTAGCGGTGGCATGAGCAATTTTGGCCAAACGCTTCGGGGAAGGAACATGTTGGTCTTGATTGACGGGGTTTCCCAGAATGCTACTAGAGACAATTTCCGACAGCTGAACAGTATTGCTCCCAACAGCATAGAGCGTATCGAAGTCATATCTGGAGCGACCAGTATCTACGGCGCAGGTGCGTCAGGTGGCATCATCAATATCATCACCAAACGCAACTCTGATGCCGATTTATTGCTGCACAGTAAAATCGGACTGACATCTCCCGATACCCTACATCGTGGAGGGCTCGCCTATGAATTCTTCCAGAGCGCAACTGGCCGGCACGGTCCGCTGGACTGGTATGGCTCTGGCAATCTCATTCAGCGCAACGATCAATACGATGCAAGCCACGCGCGTATACCTCAAGACACGTCGCAGGGTAGCAGCATGGACACTCAAACCTATGACCTGCAGACCCGGTGGGGACTTGCTTTGGGGGAAGACCGTAATCTGACCCTGTCTCTGCAGGACTATAAGGACCGTCAGGACACTGACTACACCAAAGACCCTCGAAACAAGACCCGTCCAGTAGCTGTGAAGGGGCTGTATCTGAAGGAACAGCCTTACACGCATAATCAAGCGATCAATCTGAACTACAGAGAGGGGGACTTTTACGGCCAGACAGTGCAACTCGAAACCTATTGGCGTAAGGCCGATGCGCGTTTTTTCCCCGACCGCAAACGCGGACACGCCGGCGTTGCCAGCACCACCAGCACGCAGAATGTATACGGCCTTCGCGCGGCAGTGGAAACCGAGCTTCCCGGCATCGGCGCCAGTAGCGGAGATCTTGTGTGGGGTGCGGACTATAGCAACGAACACGCACGTCAACGTGGCGACCACTACCTGGTGGATGGGCTGACCTATCGAAAAACTGGAATTCGTTACGAATTGGGGCCTGACTTGACTACTCAGACACGCGCGCTATTTGCCCAGTCCGCATGGTATTGGGGCGACTGGACGCTTCGAGGGGGCGTTAGACACGAGCGGATCAATAGCGAGATAGCGGACAGCATTGCCTATGGCGAGATCGTTCAAACCGGCCAGCGCGCTGTACTCCCCGGGGACACGCTTGATTACAACGCCACGCTCTACAATCTGGGTATGGTGTATCAGCTCACTGATCAACAGAACGTTTTTACGAATTTCAGTCAGGGATTCTCTTTGCCTGATATTCAGCGTTTCATGCGGGACGTCACCAGCAGCTTCGATATCCAAACTCTCAACGCCCAAGCCATAAAGGTCGATAGCTACGAGCTGGGCTGGCGAGGTGATTGGAGCAACTGGCAAGGCCGCGTAAGCGCTTATCAGAACACATCGGATGTTACGCAGTTCTACGATGCCCAAGCACGCGTACTGCGGCTGATCAACCAACGTGAACGTGTGCGAGGCTTTGAAATGAGTGTTGACCACTCACTCAACGAACAATGGAGAGCGGGCGGCACCTACGCCTGGACAAAAGGCGAGACATACCAGCGAGGTAAGTGGCTGGACCTTCCCGCTACCCGGATTGCACCGCCCAAAACCACCGCGTATGTCAGCTATCAATCAAGCACCTACGACCTGCGCGCCCAAGCCATGCGACTCAGCAGCTATGGCGCCGCTGCGCGAGACCACAACGGTCGCAGAACCAAGGGCTATCTGACGATGGATCTGATAGGCGGCGTTGCACTCCCGGTCGGCCGTCTGGAAGCAGGCGTTTACAACGCGACTAACACGAAATACCAGACGCTGCTTACCCAAGCCAATGCCACCGCGCCTTATGCAAATGCGCAAGGGCGAACGCTGAGCCTGGCCTATTCGGCCGATTGGTAGGGTTGGGACCTGACTTGTCGCGAACGCCGAAATTGCTGCGGTACGTCACGCCTCCTGCAGCCAAGTCTTGCCCGCCGCCAGACCGATTCCAGGGGGGTTCTCGCCTTCAGTGGAGACCGATCACACCGCCATCGGTGCAGTCAGTGGTGCGTGGTGTTCGTACCCTTCCAAGGTAAAGTCGCTGGGTTCGATCAGCTCCAGCCACTCCGGTTGGTACACGCCAGTCTTGGCGAACTCGGGCACGCGGTCGGAGATCACCAGCTTGGGGGCCGGTAGCGGCTCGCGTTTCATCTGCTCGTTGAGCATGTCCAGATGGTTTTCGTACACATGGGCGTCGCCGATGAAGTAGGTGAACCAGCGTGGCGTATAGCCTGTCAGGCGACCGACCAGGGACAGCAGCGCGGCGCCTTCGGTGAGGTTGAACGGCGTGCCCAGGCCCAGGTCATTGGAGCGGATGTACAACGTCAGCGAGATCTCGCGGGTTTCCGGGTTGGGGTGGAACTGGTACAGCAAGTGGCATGGCGGCAGCGCCATTTCATCGAGCTGGGCGCAGTTCCAGCCGTGGAACAGGATTCGCCGGCTGCCGGGGTCCTTGATGATGGTGTCGACGCATTGGCGAATCTGGTCGATGGCCTTGTACAGCACCACAAAGCCTTCGCCGTTTTCTTCGGCCTGGGCAATCTGCAGATATCCCTGGCTGGTGGCCAGTTCGATCGCCGCTGGGTTGCTCAGGGCGATGCGCTTGTAAGCCGGCCACTGGCGCCACTGCACGCCATAGATCTCGCCCAGGTCGTCTTCACCCTGGCGGAACGGGTTGGCCAGCCATTGAGCGTTCTCGTTGGCGTTCTGGTCCCAGACCTTGCAGCCAAGGGCGCGGAATTCGGCGGCATTGTTGACCCCGCGCAGAAAACCGACCATTTCGCCGATGGCCGACTTGAACGCCAGCCGCCGGGTAGTGATCGCTGGAAAGCCTTCCTGCAGGTCGAACCGCAGCATGGCACCCGGGAAACTGATGGTGCGCACGCCGGTGCGGTTGCTTTGCAAGGTGCCGTTCTTGATGACGTGGGCGACCAGTTCCAGATATTGCTTCATGACTTACCTGCATCGTTCAGGGCGCAACCGCAGTCACGCCCAGGCAAAAAGAATCAAACGGCCGGGCGCGGAGCTGCCGGCACGCGGTGATAGGCCCACCAGATCAACCCCAGGCCGCCCAGGATCATCGGCAGACACAGCACTTGTCCCATGGTCAGCCAGCCCCACGCCAGGTAGCCCAGCTGCGCATCGGGCACACGGACGAATTCGACGATGAAACGGAAGATTCCGTAGAACAGCGCGAACATGCCCGATACCGCCATGGTCGGCCGCGGTTTGCGCGAGAACAGCCAGAGAATGATGAACAGCGCGACGCCTTCCAGGGCAAACTGATAGAGCTGCGAGGGGTGACGGGGCAACTGCGCCGGATCGCTGAAAGGCGGAAAGATCATCGCCCATGGTACGTCGGTGGCCTTGCCCCACAGCTCGGCGTTGATGAAGTTGCCGATACGCCCGGCGCCCAGCCCGATCGGCACCAGCGGCGCGATGAAGTCCATCAGTTGGAAGAACGATTTGTCGTTCTTCCTGCCGAACCACCAGGTCGCCAGCATC
Source organism: Pseudomonas sp. CFBP 13727 (assembly GCF_014841915.1). Lineage (NCBI taxonomy): Bacteria > Pseudomonadati > Pseudomonadota > Gammaproteobacteria > Pseudomonadales > Pseudomonadaceae > Pseudomonas > Pseudomonas sp. CFBP 13727. Next base: position 161,223 of record NZ_JACYUT010000004.1, on the reverse strand, counting down.
ACGCCCAGCAGCCCGCCATGGAACGACATGCCGCCCTTCCACACCTCGAATATCAAAGTAGGGTTGGCGATGTATTGCTCCAGGTCGTAGAACAGCACGTAGCCGAGGCGGCCGCCGACGATCACCCCCATTGCGCACCAGAACACCAGGTCCGAGAGCTTTTCCTTGGTCCAGGTCGGGTCGAAACCGTTGAGCCGGCGCGAAGCCAGCAACCAGGCGCCACCAATGCCCACCAGGTACATCAAGCCGTACCAGTGGATTTTCAGCGGTCCGATGGCCAGGGCCACCGGGTCGATCTGCGGGTAAGGCAGCATTGCGATTCCTCAGCTAAGCAAAAAACTCATGCCGACGCTGAACAGCAGCGCGGCGAACAGGCGTTTGAGCACACGTGGCGATAACTTGTGCGCCAGGCGTGCCCCGTATTTGGCGAAAAACATGCTGGTGATGGCGATGCCCGCCAAGGCCGGCAGGTAGACGAATCCGAAACTATGCGCTGGCAGGCCCGGCTCGTGCCAGCCCAGCACCATGAAACTTGTCGCGCTGAACAGGGCGATCGGCAGGCCGACCGCCGAGGACGTCGCGACGGCCTGCTGCATGGACACGCTGCGCCAGGTCAGGAACGGCACGGTCAACGAGCCGCCACCGATACCGAATATGGCCGAAGCCCAACCGATCACCGTGCCGGCCACGCCCAGACCCAGTTTGCCGGGTACCTGGCGGGTGGCCTTGGGCTTGAAGTCCAGTGCCATCTGCACGGACACCAACACGGCGAACACGCCGATGATTTTCTGCAGGTGCGGGCCCTGGATCAGCGACGCGGTGAACGCGCCGATGCCTGCGCCTACCACGATACCCAGGGTCATCCAGCCGACCACTGGCCACTGCACCGCTTTCATCCGGTGGTGGGCACGAATGGCATTGATCGAGGTGAACACGATAGTGGCCAGCGAGGTGCCCACCGCCAGGTGCGTCAGTACCGAGGCATCGAAGCCCTGCAAGGTGAAGCTGAACACCAGCACTGGCACGATGATGATACCGCCGCCCACGCCGAACAGGCCGGCCAGCACGCCAGCGCAGGCACCGAGCAGTAGATACAGCGCGAATTCCATGGTTGCCCCCGTAAACAGTTCGGCATGGTACCGGAACCGGTGCCCCACGCTCCACCTTGCAGCGATGGATAGGCGCGCCGGGGATCGGTAGAGTGAAGCCAAACTACAAGGATTTCCACGTATGTGCCTGATCGTTTTCACCTGGCAGCCCGGTGATGCCCACCCGCTGGTGCTGGCGGGCAACCGTGACGAATTCCACGCACGGCCCACGGCGCCCCTGTCCCCGTGGCGGGAACACCCTGGCGTTCACGCCGGGCGGGATCTGGAAGCCGGCGGTACCTGGCTGGGCATCGGGCCCGAGCAGCGCATCGCCGCCCTGACCAATATCCGCCGACCTGGCCAGCCGCCCGCTCGGCGCTCCAGAGGTGATCTGGTCGCAGGCTTTCTCACCGGCACGGAGTCGATCGACGATTACCTGCAGCGTGTCATGGACCGCCTGGACGAGTATGCCGGATTCAATCTGCTGCTCGGCGATGGCCAGCGCCTGTGCTACCTGCATTCGGCCGCGGGCACCCCGCAGTATCTGTCGGCGGGCACCTATGGATTGTCCAATGCCGGGCTCGATACGCCATGGCCCAAGCTGGTGAAGGCGCGTCAGGGGCTAGAGGCATTGGGCAGCCAGCCCCATGCGCTGCTGGACATGCTGGCCGACCCGGCCCAGGCGCCCGAGCATGCATTGCCCGACACCGGCGTGGGCCTGGCCACCGAGCGGTTGCTGTCGAGCGTATTCATTACCGGCGCCAGCTACGGGACGCGGGCCAGCACCGTGGTCATCGTCGATGCCGCAGGTCGTCGGGAAATGATCGAGCGCAGCTTCGGCCCACTGGGCAGCGCACTGGGCGAAGTGCATCTGCAATCGGTCTAGCCAGTTGTGCGCTAAACCGAACGGCCGATGCGTTTGCCCTGGCGCTTGCCGATGTCGCTGGCCTGGCCATCGCGCTGCTTACCGGTGCGGGCATCGCTGATCAGGCCAGGAATCAATGCCCCTTCAGGCAGATTCTTCCAGAAGCGGGTGGGCAGGTGGCCCTGCATGACCTTGGGGTTCAGGCGCGCAGGATTGAAGATGTGGCTGTAATAGGTCAGCCACAGCTCGCCTTGCGGGTCGTGCGCCTGCTGCGCCAGCTGTTGCCATTCCAGCGGGCACTGCCGTTCGTGGATCAACTGCACGCCGTCGTAATAGACCCCGTCCTGCGGCGTTGCGATCAGCCAGCGACTGCGCCCCATGCGGCCGATGAAATGCTCGCTGGCGATAGCCAGAATATCGTGGGCCGGTTCATGCCAAGCCACGTACTCGGGGCCCGGTGGCCCCTCGGCCGCCGCCGGCAGCTCGACGAAACGCAGGAAGGCATGCAGATGGTGGCTTTCGCGTCGCACCTGCTTGATGCGCCGGTGCAGTTCACTGCCCAGGCGATCACCCGCCAGCATGGCCGTGCGATCGCCGTGACTGACGCGCCAGAGCACTTCGTACAACAGGCTCCAGCGTTGCTCGCCGCGGTACTGCGCTGCGCTTTCCAGAAGCTCGATGAGGGCTAGGGGAATGCGCGCCTGGAATGGCCCGACTTCCGCCGGGTAGTGCTCGTCCGTGGCGAACAGGTCCGCTACGGTGTTCCAGCCCACATGACTCGGATCGATCTGATGGCTGAGCAGCCAGCGCGCCTGTTGCCGCCAGGTCGCGAACAGGTCGTCGCAATCCAGGCATATCATCCCCACAGCCCCAACTGCTGGGGTTGCGGGCGATCACGCAGCTGGTCGCGCAGCAACAGGGTGGAAATCTCGGCCTGCTGTGGGTGGTAATCGCTGGTGATGAAGAACGGCTTCGCCTTGGCCAGCACGCAGCGCAGGCGAGTCAGGTCTTCATAGCGAATCCGTCGCTGCCGGCGTAGCTCCACCAGGCGCTTGGTGGTACGCAGGCCAATACCGGGTATGCGCGCGATCAGCGCGGGTTCGGCACGGTTCAGGTCCAATGGGAAAACGCTTCGGTTTTCCAGGGCCCAGGCCAGTTTCGGGTCGATGTCCAGCGCCAGGTCGCCCGGACCGGACAGCAATTCGTCCGCCTTGTAGCCATAGCTGCGCAGCAGGAAGTCGGCTTGGTAGAGGCGGTGCTCGCGCATCAGCGGCGGTGCTGCCAGCGGCACGCTCTTGGGGCTGTTGGGAATGGGGCTGAACGCTGAATAGTAGACCCGCTTCAGGCCGAAGTTGCCGTACAGCGACTCGGCGCTGTGCAGGATGGTGCTGTCATCGGTCTGGTCGGCACCGACGATCATCTGCGTGCTCTGCCCGGCCGGTGTGAAACGCGGCGCACGCGGCTCGTTGAGCACGGTCTGCTGACCGGTGTAGATGGTGCTCATGGCTTTCTTGATCGAAGCCACGTCCTTTTCCGGGGCCAGGGTCTGCAGGCTGGCATCGGTGGGCAGCTCGATGTTCACGCTCAAGCGATCGGCATAGCGACCGGCCTCGGCGATCAGCGCCGGGTCCGCTTCGGGAATGATCTTGAGGTGGATGTAACCGCGAAACTGATGCTCCTCGCGCAGCAGGCGTGCAACGCGAATCAACTGCTCCATGGTGTAGTCGGCCGAGCGAATGATGCCGGAGCTCAGGAACAGCCCGCTGATGCAGTTGCGGCGATAGAAATCCACCGTCAGGCGTACCACTTCCTCAGGCGTGAAGCGCGCCCGCGGCACGTCACTGGAGCGGCGGTTGACGCAATACTGGCAGTCGAACAGGCAGAAGTTGGTCAACAGGATCTTGAGCAGCGATACACAGCGGCCGTCCGGCGTGTAGCTGTGGCAGATGCCCATGCCATTGGTCGAGCCCAGCCCGCCCTTGCCTTCCGAGCTGCGCTTGGGCGCACCGCTGCTAGCGCACGAGGCATCGTACTTGGCGGCGTCGGCGAGGATGCTGAGCTTATCGATCAATTGCATGAAATTTCCCGATACTGTTTTTATGTACAGTACAGAAATACCGGGCTGCTAGCAACGCCACCGGTCGGCCAGAAGCTAGGCAATACGCGGCCTGGGCCCCGACCTTCGGTAACCCCCAAGGGCTCAGCCGACGGTGTCGAACTGATCCTTGATGTAGCGGATTTCGCTGCGTCCGTGAGGCGCTGGCAGGCCATCTTCGCCGAGGTTGACGAATACCAGCTTGTCCACGGTGAGGATGCTCTTGCGGGTGATCTTGTTGCGCACTTCGCAGGTCAGGGTGATGGAAGTACGCCCGAATTCGGTGGCGGTGATGCCCAGCTCGATGATGTCGCCCTGGCGCGAAGCGCTGACGAAGTTGATCTCGGAGATGTACTTGGTCACCACGCGCTGATTGCCCAACTGGACGATGGCGTAGATGGCCGCTTCCTCGTCGATCCAGCGCAGCAGGCTGCCACCGAACAAAGTGCCGTTGGGGTTGAGGTCTTCGGGTTTTACCCATTTGCGCGTATGAAAATTCATGCTTGCTCCTCTGTTCTTCACCTAAGTGGCTCGAATCATGGCAGACCGCGGCGCCCGGCTCCATTGAGCTTTGCCTATGAATACCATTATCGATCCGGCGCTGATCGTCAGAAATACTTTGGCAGCTGGGCACATCGCTATATAATCGCCACCGATTCACCCAACGGCCTTTTTCACTCCCGGCCGTTCCCGCCACCCGTCCGAGGGGCGCTGCAGCAGGCTGGACCTGTCAGGCTCGGATGGGGCGTTGTCCCTTCAGGCCTTGCCTGGGGACGCCAAACGCACACAACGGCGCCCATTCGAACCTTACGAATGGAGGCTCTTAATGAGCGCTGTACTTACGCCTGCTGGTTTTTCCGATTTCAAAGTCGCCGACATCTCCCTGGCTGCCTGGGGCCGTCGCGAAACCATCATTGCCGAGTCGGAAATGCCCGCACTGATGGGCCTGCGCCGCAAATATGCCGGCCAGCTGCCGCTCCAGGGTGCGAAGATCCTGGGTTGCATCCACATGACCATCCAGACCGCCGTGCTGATCGAGACCCTGGTCGCCCTGGGTGCCGAAGTGCGCTGGTCCTCGTGCAACATCTTCTCCACCCAGGACCAGGCCGCTGCAGCCATCGCTGCCGCTGGTATCCCGGTGTTCGCCTGGAAAGGTGAAACCGAGGAAGAATACGAGTGGTGCATCGAGCAGACCATCCTCAAGGACGGCCAGCCATGGGATGCCAACATGATCCTGGACGACGGCGGCGACCTGACCGAAATCCTGCACAAGAAATACCCGGCCATGCTGGACAAGGTCCACGGCGTGACCGAAGAAACCACCACTGGCGTACACCGCCTGCTGGACATGCTGGCCAAGGGCGAACTGAAGATCCCGGCCATCAACGTCAACGACTCGGTGACCAAGAGCAAGAACGACAACAAGTACGGCTGCCGTCACAGCCTCAACGACGCCATCAAGCGCGGCACCGACCACCTGCTGTCGGGCAAGCAGGCGCTGGTGATCGGCTACGGTGACGTGGGCAAGGGCTCGGCCCAGTCGCTGCGTCAGGAAGGCATGATCGTCAAGGTTTCCGAAGTCGACCCGATCTGCGCCATGCAGGCCTGCATGGATGGCTACGAGCTGGTTTCGCCATTCGTCGACGGCATCAACGACGGCACCGAAGCAAGCATCGACAAGGCACTGCTGGGCAAGATCGACCTGATCGTCACCACCACCGGTAACGTCAACGTCTGCGATGCCAACATGCTCAAGGCGCTGAAGAAGCGTGCCGTGGTTTGCAACATCGGGCACTTCGACAACGAAATCGACACCGCTTTCATGCGCAAGAACTGGGCATGGGAAGAGGTGAAGCCGCAGGTGCACAAGATCCACCGCACCGGTGCCGGCAGTTTCGACGCGCAGAACGACGACTACCTGATCCTGCTGGCCGAAGGCCGTCTGGTTAACCTGGGCAATGCCACCGGTCACCCAAGCCGCATCATGGACGGCTCGTTCGCCAACCAGGTGCTGGCGCAGATCTTCCTGTTCGAGCAGAAATACGCCGACCTGGACGCCAACGGCAAGGCTGCGCGCCTGACCGTCGAAGTGCTGCCGAAGAAACTCGACGAGGAAGTGGCCCTGGAAATGGTCCGCGGCTTCGGCGGCGTGGTCACCCAGCTGACCCAGCAGCAGGCCGACTACATTGGCGTCACCGTCGAAGGTCCGTTCAAGCCAGAAGCCTATCGCTACTAAGCTTCTGCACCGTTGATACGGCGGGCCAGTCAACCCTGGCCCGCTCGATGGGTTTACCGAGAAACTGCCATGTCTCAAGATCGTCCCTTAAGCTTCGAGTTCTTTCCGACCAAGACCGATGCCGGGCATGAAAAGCTGATGGGCGTTGCCCGCCAGTTGGCTGCCTACAAACCCGATTTCTTTTCCTGCACCTACGGCGCCGGCGGTTCGACCCGCGACCGTACGCTGAATACCGTTCTGCAGCTGGAAAACGAAGTCAATGTTCCCGCCGCTCCGCACCTGTCGTGCGTGGGCGACAGCAAGCAGGACCTGCGTGGTCTGCTTGACCAGTACAAAGCGGCCGGCATCAAGCGCATCGTTGCCCTGCGCGGCGACCTGCCTTCGGGCATGGGCATGTCCAGCGGCGAGCTGCGCCATGCCAACGACCTGGTCGAGTTCATTCGCGCCGAAACCGGCGACCACTTCCACATCGAAGTGGCGGCCTACCCGGAGATGCATCCGCAGGCGCGCAACTTCGAAGATGACCTGGTCAACTTCGCACGCAAGGCCAATGCCGGCGCCAGCAGCGCAATCACTCAGTACTTCTTCAACGCCGACAGCTACTTCTACTTCGTCGAGCGCGTGCAGAAGCTGGGCGTGAACATTCCGATCGTGCCCGGCATCATGCCGATCACCAACTACAGCAAGCTGGCGCGTTTCTCCGACGCCTGCGGCGCAGAAATCCCGCGCTGGGTGCGCAAGCAGCTGGAAGCCTACGGCGATGACGTGAAAAGCATCCAGGCGTTCGGCGAGCAAGTGATCACGCAGATGTGTGAGCGTTTGTTGCAGGGCGGCGCACCGGGCCTGCATTTCTATACCCTTAACCAGGCAGAACCCAGCCTGGCCGTATGGAACAATCTGAAACTCAGCAGCTGAGTCTTCTCAGGCGGCCACAGGGCCTCGGCACATTGCCGGGGCCTTTTTTCGTCGTTCATCAGCATCAGAATCAGGTCCATGGTCACTCAAACCCGCTCTTCTCGCCCGCAACTGGTCTACCTCGTGTTCGGTGCCGACACCTATCACCGGGAAGCCGTCTTCAGCATCTGCAGCGCCCTGGCGCGTCTACGGGAAACGCCCGGTCACCGCATCGATATCCAGGTGTTCACCGACGACCCCGCGCCCTACGGCGACCTGCCGGTACGCGTGCGCAATTTCGACGCGGCCACCCGTGAGGCGTGGATGCAACCGCACGGTTACCACTTCCGCATCAAGCACATGGCGCTGCTCGAAGTGCTGCGCGAATCCGAAGTCGCTCTGCTGATCGACACCGATACCTTCTTCCATCAATCGCCGCTGGCGCTGTTCGAGCGCATCGCGCCGGGGAGCCTGCTGTGCAACGCGATCGGTATCCGCTATGGCGACTGCCGGGAAAGCGTGCTGTACAGCGCATTGAGCGAAGAACTGCAGGCGCGCGGCCTGGCCGATGACCAGATGCCCCTGATCAACTCCGGGGTGATCGGCCTGCATGCCGACGATGCCTGCCTGCTCGAGCGCTCGATCGAGCTGATGGACGACCTGTACCCGCGGGCCCAGGGTGCCTACATCCTGGAGGAGTTCTGCCTGGGCATCGCCGCCTACCGGCACTACGCCCTGCGTGAATGCACCGACCTGATCCACCATTACTGGAGCCGCAAGCAGCTGTTCCGGGCCAAGGTCATGGCGTGGCTGCGCAAGCACCAAAACGTGCCGCTCGATCCTGCTGCGCTGGACGATACCCGGCAGGTCACCGCCCAGTTGCCGCGTCCGCCCGCTGCGCAACGCCTGCTGTTCAAGGCCGTGACCCTGCTGCTGCCCGGTCATCAGCGGCAGTTCGTGCGCGAAGTGCTGTATGGCTGCTATCCCCATGCCAACGAGTTCGATCAGGCCTGCGCGCCCGTCTGGTGGGAAAAGGCTCAGGACAACGTCGAGCGGCGCATGCGCACGCCGCTGCAGCCGCGGCAACTGGAACAGTGGCTGGGGCATCCCGGCGTTCGTTTACTGCTGGGCCGCCGCCGCAGCTCCATCTATCAGCACCTGACGAGCCGGCAAAAGTCCTGAAAGCCCGGCGCAGACCTTTTCAAGCGGAGCCAGCCGTCGTAATCTCCGGCCCATGGTTGCCATCCTCCGCTCGTTGCCCTCTGCGCTTCTCCTTTGCTGGTGCCTGCAGGCCCACGGCGAAACGCTGCGCATCGTCACCGATTCATGGGCGCCCTACGCCTTCGAGGAAAACGGTAAGGCGCAGGGAATCGACTACGACATCACGGCGCTGATCTTCGAGCGCCTGGGCATTCAAGTGCAGTGGCAATTCCTGCCGTGGAAACGCTGCCTGGCCATGCTCGATCAAGGCCAGGCCGACGGCATCCTCGATATTTTCCAGACCAACGAACGCGATGCCAGCCTGTTCTATCCCAGGGAGCCGCTGTCGGAGGTGGAATGGGTGTTCTACCAGGCCAACGATCGCCCTCACCCCGTGCAGAGCATGGCCGACCTCAAGGGGCTGACCGTGGGCATAACGGCGGGGTACGACTACGGTGACGAGTTCGCCCAGGCGCCTGGCGTGATCCGCGAGAGCGGACCCAGCCAGGAAGCCAACTTCGGCAAGCTGGCCAAGGCACGCATCGACCTGCTGATCACCGACCGCCGGGTGGGCGAATACACCGTCAAGCGTCTGGGCATGGAGCAGCGGGTCAGTCGGCTGCCCATGGAGATCGGCAGCAATCCGCAGTTTCTGGCGGTACGCCGCGGCGCCGGGATGGACCTGCTGGTGCAGCGCTTCGCCGCGGAACTGCGCCGATTCAAACAGGAGCCGGCCTACGCGCAGTTGCTGGCACGCTATGCCGACGCGCCAATGAGTGGTAAAACGCTACCTTCCGCTGCGCCGCAGATACTGCGGCAACCGCCCGCGAGCACCGCTGGGCAGCGTGAAAGCAGCGCAATGTGATTGCTCTGTTATACTCGGCCCTTGTGCCAGGCTTACGTCCGGCCGCTCGGCCTTGCCAAGGCCTCTCGAAGCACCTGCCAGCTGGGCTTGCGCCCGCGCACCGCTTCGTGAAGCCCCCTTTGCAACCCCAGCAGGACCGGACGCGACAGTGTCATCACACACCCGTCGCGCCAGGCAAGATTATCCCTCGGGCATAAGCCCCTACTAGAACAGGATTACTCATGTCCTTTGCTTCCCTCGGTCTCTCCGAGGCTCTAGTCCGCGCCATCGAGGCAGCGGGCTACACCCAGCCCACACCGGTGCAACAGCGGGCCATTCCCGCCGTGTTGCAAGGCCGCGACCTGATGGTTGCCGCTCAGACAGGTACAGGTAAGACCGGCGGTTTCGCCCTTCCGATTCTGGAACGGCTGTTCCCAGGTGGTCACCCGGACAAATCCCAACGTCATGGCCCGCGCCAACCGCGCGTGCTGGTCCTGACCCCGACGCGCGAGCTCGCCGCCCAGGTTCACGACAGCTTCAAGACCTATGCCCGCGACCTGAAATTCGTCAGCGCCTGTATCTTCGGCGGTGTCGGCATGAACCCGCAGGTTCAGGCCATGTCCCGCGGTGTCGATGTGCTGGTGGCCTGCCCCGGTCGTCTGCTCGACCTGTGTGGCCAGGGCAGTGTCGATCTGTCCCACGTTGAAATCCTCGTGCTCGACGAAGCCGACCGCATGCTCGACATGGGCTTCGTGCACGACGTCAAGAAAGTGCTCTCGCGCCTGCCGTCCAAGCGTCAGAACCTGCTGTTCTCGGCGACGTTCTCCAAGGACATCACCGACCTCGCCGGCAAGCTGCTGCACAACCCCGAGCGCATCGAAGTCACGCCGCCCAATACCACGGTCGAACGCATCGAGCAGCGCGTCTATCGCCTGGCCTCGAGCCACAAGCGCTCGCTGCTGGCGCACCTGATCACTCAGGGCGCATGGGAGCAGGTGCTGGTGTTCACCCGTACCAAGCACGGCGCCAACCGCCTGGCCGAGTACCTGGAGAAGCATGGCCTGAGCGCTGTGGCCATCCACGGCAACAAGAGCCAGAACGCACGCACCAAGGCCCTGGCCGACTTCAAGGCCGGCGCCGTACGCATCATGGTTGCCACCGACATCGCTGCCCGTGGCCTGGACATCGACCAGTTGCCCCACGTGGTCAACTTCGAGCTGCCCAACGTCGACGAAGACTACGTGCACCGCATTGGCCGTACTGGCCGTGCCGGTCGCAGTGGCGAAGCGATCTCGCTGGTCGCGCCGGACGAAGAGAAGCTGCTCAAGAGCATCGAGCGCATGACCAAGCAGAAGATCCCGGACGGTGATCTGATGGGGTTCGATGCCAGCACCGTGGAAGCGGAAAAACCCGAGGTGCGTGAACGCCCTCAGGCCAACAATGCCCGCGGCGCTCGCGCGCCACGCGGCGACGGCAGCAGCAATGCCGGTGGTGGACGCAAGGACAAAGGGAAGGACAAAGGCAAGGAAAAGCCCGCCGGGGCGCGTTCTGAACGCCAACCCCGTGACCAGAAGCCACGCCAGCCCCAAGCTGCGCGCCCGGCCGTAGAATCGACTGCTTCCGCCAACCGTGCGCCGGACGAATTCCTCGATGACGAAGTGGACAACTTCGGCAACCGTGCGGATTACGTCAGCCCCTATCAGGGCAAGAACCAGGGCCGCGGTCGTCGTCCGGGCGCTTCGGCTCCGGCCGGTGCTGCCGCGCCTGCAGCCGCGCCTCGCCAGGGTCGTCCTGCCGGTAGCGCGCCGCGCAGCGGCGGTGCCGCGCGTCCGGCTGGCACCGGTGACAACGCTGGTGCCAAGCGTGGCCCGCGCAGCAACGGGGGTGGCGCGCGTGACGGCCAGCCCCGTCGCGAAAGCAATCCGCGCAACCGCCGCCCGGCGCGTGACGAGCAACCACGCCAGGAACCGGTGGTAGCTGACTCGCGCAACCCGAGCCAACCGGTGATCGTGCACAAGGAATCGAAGATCGATCGTTTCCCGACTGCCGAGCAGCTGGAGCAATTGCCAAGCCGGCCACGGGGTGAAAAGCCTGCGCTGCTGACGCGTAACCGCGAAGGCTGAGCATGAGGTAGGCAGGCCCGCCGCCCTGTGGGAGCGGGCTCTGCCCGCGAAGGTTTCAGCACTCCNAATAACTTACTTCGCTTTCACGCCTTCAAACGTGAAGTACAGCTCGACGGTGTCCGACTGTGGACCCAGGTCCATCGACTTGGGCGCGAAGTCCTTGCGGTTGATCGACGTGGTGCCTTCGAAACCGGCACGGTAGCCGCCCCATGGATCCTTGCCTTCACCCAGGAAGGTGGCCTTGATCACGACTGGCTTGGTCACGCCGTGCAGGGTCAGATCGCCAGTCACGTCGGCAGTGGTCTTGCCATCGGCGCTTTTGCCGGTCGGCTTGACGCTGGTGGACTTGAAGGTAGCCTCGGGAAACGCGGCGACGTCCAGGAAGTCCTTGCTGCTGATGTGCTTGTCGCGTTCGGCGTGGTTGGTGAACACGCTGGCAGTCTTCAAGGTCACGTCGATCTTCGAGTCTTCAGGCTTGGCTGCATCGAAGCTGAACGAGCCATCGAAGTCCTTGAAGGTACCGGTGATGAAGCTGTAGCCCAGGTGGCTGATCTTGAAGTCGACGAAAGCGTGCTGGCCTTCCTTGTCGATCTTGTAGTCGGCGGCCATGGCCTGGCCTGCGGTGAACAAGGCAGAGCCAATGGCGAGTGCGGCAAGAGTCTTTTTCAGCATAGAAAGCATTCCTCTGGAAAATTGATAGGTACAGCGGTCAAGCTTTGCGACCCAGCATACGGATGAGGGTTGCATCACGATCGATGAAGTGGTGTTTCAATGCGGCCAGGCCATGCAATACGGCGAATATCACCAATACCCAGGCCAGGTAGAAATGCACGGTACCGGCGGTTTCCGCCTGATCGGGCAACCCACTGACCAATGCCGGAATCTCGAACAGTCCGAACACGGGAATCCCCACGCCGTCGGCCGTCGAGATCAGGTAACCGGCGCTCATCACCAGGAACAGGTCCACATAGAGAAACAGGTGGCCCAGATGAGCCGCAGTGCGGGTGAGCTTGCCTTGATTGGGTGTAGCGGGCGGCGGCGGGCTGATGAAGCGCCAGACCACGCGCAGCAGCATGAAGAAGAACAGTACCAGACCGATGCTCTTGTGCAGGTCGGGACCGGCCTTGCGCCATGGGTCGTAATAGCCCAGGCCAACCATCCACAGCCCCAGGGCGAAAAGCCCGAACACGGTCAGCGCTACGCCCCAGTGCAGAACGATGCTGACCCAGCCATAGCGAGAAGTGGAATTACGTAGCTGCATGTGCCTGGACCCTGTAAGAACTGCGCTCAAGATGACTGACTCACCTATCGAATTAAAGCGGAAAATCTCGCTTTGAAATATCGATAAAGTCGATTAAGTCAGTATTAAGCGCAGTGCTGTCGGTGACCAGGGTGCAGCAATAGCACGTTGAAGGCTCGCCGCCGCCCTGTGGGAAAGGCGACGGCGAGGGTGTGAAACCTACGGCTGTACTGCAGGCTTTTTCGCTTCTGTCTTGTTTTTCGGTTCGACCGGCTTCTTGGCCACAGGCTTCTTCACCTCGGCTTTCTTCGTCTCCGGTTTCTTGGTGTCGACCTTTTTCACCGGTGCGGCCTTCTTCACAGGCTCGGCCTTGACCGGCGCTGGCGCGGGCACCACCACAGGTACCGGGGCGGGCGTTGGTGCTGGCGCAGGTATTGGTGCAGGCGCAGGCGCAGGTGCTGGCTCGACCGGCTTGGCCACCGGCGTCTCGCCCCCGCCAAACCATTTGGAGAAGAACCCAGGCTTGCTGTCCACGGCCTTCGCCGGCACGGCCACTGGCGGAACCACTTTGACCGGCTCGAAGGATTTACCCGCTGCCAGGTCCACAACCTGGCCCGCGGCGTGCTGGCCACTGCGCAGGGCACCTTCCAGCGTGCCTGGGTACAGCGAATCGGTATGCTCACCGGCGAAAGCGATGCGCTGCTGCGGCTTTTCCCAGACCTTCCAGAACTTGCTGATCTGCCCCGGCCCGTAGGCCAGGTAGGCACCACCGTAGGAAGGATCGACACTGTAGCGACGGATTTCATAGCCGGTGAAGGCACCGCGTGCCTGAGGATAGAACGCGTGCAGGCGGATCAACACCTGGTCGACCATCTGCTTGTCGCCAAAGGCCTGCAGCAGGCGAGCGTTGTCACCGGACAGGTTGACCACCACGTTGGCGCCGCCTTTCAACGCTGGCTCGATCCACAACATGCCCAGACCGGTGTTGCTGTAGATCTCTCCGGACATGCGCGCCTTGCTGTCCCACACCGGCGTCTTGAACTTGAGCAGCAACTGGTCGCGCCAACCGTAGTTGGTGCCTTTGATCGCGGCCAATTGACGATTGTCCAGCGCCGGAGTGAAAGCGATCTTGCCCAGCGCACGCAAGGGGATGGCCAGCACCACGTAACTGGCCTGGTAACCCACCGCGCCGACCTTGACGGTCACGCCGTCCTTGTCCTGACTGATGGCCGAGACCGGCGAATCGGTCTTGATGGTCTTGATCTGTTTGACGAAGGCCTGAGCGAGCACGGGGCTGCCGCCAATCAAGCGTGAAGCGCGCAGATCGCGATCGTCGATGTCCTGGTAGACGCGGCTTTGCTGGGCGAAATACAGCAGCGACAGACGCGATGGTTCGTCATAGCGCGTACGAATTTTCTGATTGATAAGCTGCCGTGCCGTGGCGGGCAGTTGCAGGCGGTCCAGCCAGTTGGACACGTTGATCTGGTCCAGGGCGAACAAGGTGCTGGTCGCGCCGGGGTTTTCCGGGTCCTTGACCGAGCGGGCCAGGTCATCCAGGGTTTTCTCGTAGCGCTTGAGCGCCTCGGCAGTGGCCGGCTGCTTGGTGGCCAGGTCGGCGGCGGTGAAGTATTCGCCGTCGATCAGGTAGCCGGGGTTGCGGACGTATTCCGGCGCCGGCTGGGTGGCCAGCTTGAAGGTGTTCACATAGCCGTTGAGCACCGGCTGGATCTTGCTGCCGCCGATCCACTCGCTGGTGGCCAGGCCCGAGCGGCCGCCAAGGCTGGGGCGCGCCTCGAGCAAGGTCACCTGCCAGCCCTTTGCCTGCAGCTCGTAGGCGGCTGTGAGCCCCGCCAGACCGCCGCCGACGACGATCGCCGTCTGTGCCTTGTCATTGCCCAACGCCTGCGCGCTGAACAGCCCCACCACTATCAGCGCCCAAGCGCGCAACCAACCAGCAGACATGCAGAGAACTCCGGCAGAGCAAGCGATATGGCCGGATCATGCCCCGGCAATGGCAAAGTGCCGCGCAGCATACGCCAGCGCCATACTGCCCGCCAGCGCCGCCATCGAGCATGTTTGGGTTGTGAGCCGAGGCCTCATTGCATAGGCTTGCGCGACTGTTTGCCAAGCGTGTTGCCGCGGGAGAAAAAGATGGGACTCAACGATCAGTGGATGAAGCGCGACCTCGAGGTCTTGTGGCATCCCTGTACCCAGATGAAAGACCACGAGCGCCTGCCGCTGATCCCGATCAAGCGCGGTGAAGGCGTATGGCTTGAAGACTTCGAGGGCAAGCGTTACCTGGACGCGGTCAGCTCCTGGTGGGTCAATGTGTTCGGGCACGCCAACCCGCGCATCAATCAGCGCATCAAGGATCAGGTCGACCAGCTGGAACACGTGATCCTGGCCGGCTTCAGCCATCAGCCGGTGATCGAGCTGTCCGAGCGGCTGGTCAAGATGACGCCCGAGGGCCTGACCCGCTGCTTCTACGCCGACAACGGCTCGTCGTGCATCGAAGTCGCGCTGAAGATGAGCTTTCACTACTGGGTCAACCGCGGCCAGCCGAACAAGCAGCGCTTCGTCACGCTGACCAACAGCTATCACGGCGAAACCATTGCGGCGATGTCGGTTGGTGACGTGCCGCTGTTCACCGAAACCTACAAGCCGCTGCTGCTCGACACCTTGAAAGTGCCGAGCCCGGACTGCTACCTGCGGCCCGAAGGGGTAAGTTGGGAGGCGCATTCGCGCACGCTGTTCCAGGCCATGGAACACACCCTGGCCGAGCACCATGAAAGTATTGCTGCGGTGATCATCGAACCGTTGATCCAGGGCGCTGGCGGCATGCGCATGTATCACCCGGTGTACCTCAAGCTGTTGCGCGAGGCGTGCGACCGCTACGGCGTGCACCTGATCCACGACGAAATCGCGGTGGGCTTTGGCCGTACCGGAACGATGTTCGCCTGCGAACAGGCCGGCATCCGTCCGGATTTCCTGTGCCTGTCCAAGGCGCTGACCGGGGGCTACCTGCCGCTGGCCGCCTGTGTGACGACCGATGACGTCTACAGCGCTTTCTACGACGACTACCCGACCCTGCGCGCTTTCCTGCATTCGCACAGCTACACCGGCAATCCGCTGGCCTGTGCCGCGGCGCTGGCGACACTGGACATATTCGAGCAGGACAACGTCATCGAGAACAACCGCGCCCTGGCCGAGCGCATGGCCAGCGCCACGGCGCACCTCGTCGATCATGCCCATGTGGCGGAAGTGCGCCAGACCGGCATGGTCCTGGCCATCGAAATGGTCCAGGACAAGGCCAGCAAAACCGCCTACCCCTGGCAGGAACGGCGCGGATTGAAAGTATTTAACCACGCACTCGAACGTGGCGCGTTGCTGCGGCCGCTGGGCAGTGTGGTGTATTTCCTGCCGCCCTATGTGATCACGCCCGAGCAGATCGACTTCCTGGCCGAGGTGGCCAGCGAGGGGATCGATATCGCCACGCGCAGCAGCGTGAGCGTGCAGGTAGCCGAAGATTTCCACCCCGGGTTTCGCGATCCGGGTTGAGTAGGACGTCGCCTGTACCAGTGCTTTCGCGGCCACTGACCGCTCCTACAAGGGCACACCCTGCAACCGTAGGAGCGGCCAGTGGCCGCGAAGAGGCCCGAATAAACACCAAAAAATCACCAGAGACACCCCCATGCGACTGTCCCGCTTTTTCATCGACGCCCCGCTCGCCCTGGGCGAACACGAACTTCCCGAAGCCCAGGCCCACTACATCGGCCGCGTGCTGCGCATGGCCGCCGGCGACAAGGTGCAGCTGTTCGACGGCAGCGGTCAGGAATACCTCGGCACCTTGCTGGAAGTGGGCAAGAAACGCGTCAGCGTCACCCTCGACGAACAGTTTGCCGGCCAGCCCGATTCGCCGCTGGCCATCCATCTGGGTCAGGGCCTGTCCCGTGGCGAACGGATGGACTGGGCGATCCAGAAAGCTACCGAACTGGGCGTGAGTGAAATCACCCCCCTGGTGAGCGAGCGCTGCGAGGTGCGCCTCAAGGACGAGCGCGCCGACAAGCGCATGGCCCACTGGCGCCAGGTGGCGGTCAGCGCGTGCGAGCAGTGCGGCCGTTCCAGCGTGCCGGTCATTCATGCGCCGCAGGCGCTGGCCGATTGGGTCGCCGCCAGCCACGCCGAACTCAAGTTGGTGCTGCATCCCGTTGCAGAGCCGCTGCTCAGCCATGCAAAACCTGCCAGCCTGGCGTTCCTGATCGGCCCTGAAGGCGGTTTGAGCGATGCCGAAGTGGAGCAGGCCAAGGCCGCCGGCTTTCACGCAGCCCGCCTCGGCCCGCGCGTATTGCGCACCGAAACCGCGCCGGTGGTCGCCCTGGCGGTGGCGCAGCAGCTATGGGGTGATTTCTAGGGTTCAGATGACGTAGAAAAAGATCGCGATGAAGTGCAGCACGCTGCCCGCGATCACGAACAGGTGCCAGATCCCGTGGGCATGGCGCAGGCGCTTGTCCAGTGCAAAGAAGATGATGCCCACGGTGTACAGCGCGCCGCCCGCGGCCAGCCAGGCGAATCCGGCGGGGCCCAGCAGGCGCAGCAACGGCTCGATCGCGACCAGCACGATCCAGCCCATCACCGCGTAGATCACGATGGACAGCACGCGGGCCTCGGAGCGTGGCTTGATCTCCTGCAACATGCCCAGCACCGCCAGCCCCCAGACCACGCCGAACAGGCTCCAGCCCCAAGGCCCGCGCAGGGTGACCAGACAGAACGGCGTGTAGCTGCCGGCGATCAGCAGGTAGATCGACAGGTGATCGAGCTTCTGCATGAGCGCTTTGCCGCGCCCGCGCACGCTGTGGTAGATCGTGGAAACGCTGTAGAGCAGGATCAGCGTGCTGCCATAGATGCACACGCTGACGATCTTCCAGGAATCACCTTGAAACGCTGCCACCAGCAGCAGCCAGACAGCACCGACCGCCGCCAGCACAGCCCCTGCCAAATGGGTCCAGGCGTTCATTCGCTCGCCGTGGTACATACAAACTCCTTACCCCTGTAGCAGCGGCGCAAGCCGCGTCAAACGCCGACGCGATTGAGCGGCCCACCGCGGTGTCCGCCGACGCGGCTCGCGCCGCTGCTACAGGGTCGCGGTGATGCCGGACGCGGTTGCCGAAACGGTAACCATCATTACCCGGACGCCGGACGCGGTTGCCGAAACGGTGACCATCATTACCCGGACGCCGGACGCGGTTGCCGTGAAGGCGATCGTCATTACCCGGACGCCGGACGCGGTTACCGCAACGGCGATCGTCATTACTCGGACGCCGGACGCGGTTGCCGAAACGGCGATCGTCATTACCGGGATGCCGGACGCGGTTACCGCAACGACAGATTCCTTGTAGCAGCGGCGCGAGCCGCGTCGGCGGTGCGTGCGGTGAACCTGGCGCAACGCGGTGACGCCTGACGCGGCTTGCGCCGCTGCTACAGGGTCAGCGGACCACGATGCCTTGCTTGGCCATGAACGCCTTGGCTTCAGGCACGGTGTACTCGCCGAAGTGGAAGATACTGGCGGCGAGCACCGCGCTCGCGCCGCCCTGGATAACGCCATCGGCCAGGTGCTGCAGGTTGCCCACCCCGCCGGAAGCGATCACCGGAATGCCCAACGCGTCGCTGATGGCGCGGGTCACGCCCAGGTCGAAGCCGTTCTTCATGCCGTCCTGGTCCATGCTGGTCAGCAGGATCTCACCCGCGCCCAGGCCTTCCATCTTCTGCGCCCATTGCACGGCGTCCAGGCCGGTAGGCTTGCGCCCACCGTGGGTGAAGATCTCCCAGCGTGGCTCTTCGCCGGGCCCCGAGACCTTCTTCGCATCGATGGCCACCACGATGCACTGGGAGCCGAAGCGCGAAGCTGCCTCGCCGACGAACTCAGGGTTGAACACCGCAGCCGTGTTGATCGAAACCTTGTCCGCACCGGCATTGAGCAGGTTGCGGATATCCGCCACCGTGCGCACGCCGCCGCCCACGGTCAGGGGAATGAAGACCTGGCTGGCCATGCGCTCGACGGTGTGCAGGGTGGTGTCACGGCCATCGACACTGGCGGTGATGTCCAGGAAGGTGATCTCGTCGGCGCCCTGCTCGTCGTAGCGCCGGGCGATCTCGACCGGGTCGCCGGCGTCGCGGATGTTCTCGAACTTGACGCCCTTGACCACTCGGCCGTTGTCCACGTCCAGGCAGGGGATGATGCGTTTGGCCAGGGCCATGGGGAATCTCCGATTGGATGGGGAGCGAGGTGCTGGCGGACGCGGCTTGCGCCGCTGCTACAGGGGGCCGCGTCCAGCCGTTACGCGTTGTACGAATCGCAGAATGCCTGGGCCTCGGCGACGTCCAGGGTGCCTTCGTAGATGGCGCGGCCAGTGATGGCGCCGATGATGCCCGGCGCCTTGGCGTCCAGCAGGGCACGGATGTCGCCCAGGTTGTGGATACCGCCGGAGGCGATCACCGGGATCTTGGTCGCGGCCGCCAGAGCAGCGGTGAAGGGTACGTTGCAGCCCTGCATCATGCCGTCCTTGGCGATGTCGGTGTAGACGATCGCCGACACGCCATCGGCCTCGAACCGCTTGGCCAGGTCGATGACCTGCACCGTGCTCACTTCCGCCCAGCCGTCGGTGGCGACGAAGCCATCCTTGGCGTCCAGGCCGACGATGACCTTGCCGGGGAATGCACGGCAAGCCTCGGCGACGAACTCGGGCTGCTTGACCGCCTTGGTGCCGATGATCACGTAGCTCACGCCGGCCTTGACGTAGTGCTCGATGGTTTCCAGCGAGCGGATGCCACCGCCGATCTGGATCGGCAGGTGCGGATAGCGCTTGGCAATGGCGGTGACCACATCGCCGTTCACCGGCTGGCCTTCGAAGGCACCGTTGAGATCGACCAGGTGAAGGCGACGGCAGCCGCCCTCGACCCACTTGGCAGCCATGCTCACCGGATCGTCCGAAAACACCGTGGAATCTTCCATGCGGCCCTGGCGCAGGCGCACGCAGGCACCGTCTTTAAGATCGATAGCGGGGATAATCAGCATCTGCAAAAACCTTCGAAGTCGGTGAACGGCGATGCTCGGAAGTCAGTTCTTCTCGAGCGCCCACAGGTCGCTCTCGATACTTTCGAACCTCTCGCTGAGGTGCGCCTGCACATCGAAAATCGCCCTGTTGTAATAGTGTGGAGCCATTTCGCGGGTGAACAGCTCGAGCACCTCGAGGGCCTCGAACGAACCCAGGTCGAGATCGAAGCGGTCACGCATGAACCGCTTGATCTTCTCGGCCGCTTCGCTCTCCTGCTCCGGCGTCAGGGTAAGAATGGGCGGCTTGCTGGCCTTGCCCATTACCAGCGTCCATCCCAGGCTGCGAAATTCTGCAGCAGCTGCAGGCCATGGGTATGGCTCTTCTCGGGGTGGAACTGCACGGCGAAGCGTGACCCTTCGGCCAGTGCCGCGGCGAAGTCGCGACCGTAATGACCGCGCCCTACCACCTGGCCCGGCTTGCCGGCCTCGATGTAATAGCTGTGCACGAAGTAGAAACGCGCCAGGTCCGGAATGTCGTGCCACAGCGGGTGATCCACCGCCTGCTGCACTTCGTTCCAGCCCATGTGCGGGACCTTCAGGTGCTCGCCACCTTCGTGCAGGTCCTTGCCGAAAAAGCGCACCTTGCCGGGAAACACGCCGATGCAGTCGACGCCGGCGTTCTCTTCGCTGTGCTCCATCAACGCCTGCATGCCGACGCAGATACCCAGGAAAGGACGGTCCTGACTGACTTCGCGCACCAGCGCATCGAAGCCCAGGCGGCGGATTTCAGCCATGCAGTCGCGAATGGCACCGACACCGGGAAAGACCACGCGGTCGGCTTCACGAATGACATTGGCGTCACTGGTGATCAGCACCTTGCCGGCACCGACATGCTCCAGAGCCTTGGCCACCGAATGCAGGTTGCCCATGCCGTAGTCGATTACCGCGACGGTCTGCATCAGAGCACGCCCTTGGTCGACGGCATCTGCCCGGCCATGCGTTCGTCGACCGCAACGGCCATGCGCAGCGCGCGGCCGAAAGCCTTGAACACGGTTTCGATCTGGTGATGGGTGTTGTGCCCACGCAGGTTGTCGATGTGCAGGGAGACGTTGGCGTGGTTGACGAAGCCCTGGAAGAACTCCTGGAACAGATCCACATCGAAGCCGCCGACGGTGGCGCGGGTGTAGGGCACGTGCATCTGCAGGCCGGGGCGGCCGGAGAAGTCGATGACCACGCGCGACAGCGCTTCGTCCAGCGGGACGTAGGCGTGGCCGTAGCGAAAGATGCCCTTTTTGTCGCCGATGGCCTTGGCGAATGCCTGGCCCAAGGTGATGCCGACGTCCTCCACGGTGTGGTGGTCGTCGATGTGCAGGTCGCCCTTGCACTCGATGTCCAGGTCGATCAGCCCGTGCCGGGCGATCTGGTCAAGCATGTGCTCAAGAAAAGGAACGCCGATATCGAATCGGGCCTTTCCGGTGCCATCCAGGTTGATCGAGGCTTTGATCTGGGTTTCCAGAGTGTTGCGCTCGACGAACGCGATACGTTCGGCCATCACCAGCTCCGCAAAATCGTTGGGCGAAAAAGGTGATCATTATAGGCACGCAGGCGGGAAACGGGAACAGAAGAGGGGGGAAAGGATGATCTGCGGTGGCCTTTTCGCGGCCGATGACCGCTCTTACGGGATGTCGTAGGAGCGGTCAGTGGCCGCGAACGGGCCACCGCCGATTCAAGCATCTACATCAATGAAACAGCACCGCCGTCTTCTGCAGGGTCACCCACACACCCCACGCCAACGGAATGCCCACGGCCAGCCAGGCAGCGATGGCCAGCGGCTTGGAAGCCGGATTGGCCTTCCACTCCAGCACGGTCGTGCCGTCTGCACCTTTGTCATGGCCCAGCGCCTGCTCGGCCTTGAGCTCGGCATCGGTCATGAAGTACTTGTCGGCCACCGGACGCACCAGCGCGTTGCAGATGAAACCCAGCACCAGCAAACCGGAGAGGATGTACAACGTGGTGTCGTACACGGCCGCGCGCGGAACACCCTGCGCCAGTTGGTAGTCACGCAGGTTGGTCACCAGCACCGGACCCAGCACACCGGCCACGGCCCATGCGGTCAACAGGCGACCGTGGATGGCGCCGACCATCTGCGTGCCGAACAGGTCGGCCAGGTAGGCCGGAACCGTGGCGAAGCCGCCGCCGTACATCGACAGCACGATGCAGAAGGCTGCCACGAACAGCGCGATGCTGCCCGAATGACCCAGGGTCGGTACCGAGGCGTACAGTGCCACGCCCAGGGCGAAGAACACGAAGTAGGTCACCTTGCGGCCGATATAGTCGGAGAACGAAGCCCAGAAGAAGCGTCCACCGATGTTGAACAGGCTGAGCAAGCCGGTGAAGCCCGCCGCGATGGCAGCGATCTGCGCCAGTTGCGCCGAGTCCAGCTGGTTGAACGCCAGGTCCACGCCCAACAGCTTGCCGCCGAACACTTCCTGCAGCAGCGGCGAAGCCATGCCGAGGATGCCGATACCTGCGGAAACGTTGAGGCACAGTACCAGCCACACCAGGGCGAACTGAGGCGTCTTCCAGGCCACGTTCACGTGCACGTGGCGGTTGGTGATCATGCCCTTGGCCTTCTTCGCCGGAGCGACGTAGCCTTCAGGCTTCCAACCGGTAGGCGGCACGCGGTAGGACAATGCGCCGCCGATCATGAAGACGAAGTAGATCGCCGCCATCACCAGGAAGCTCTGCCACACGCCGACGCTGGTAGGCGAGGCGAAATGGCCCATCAGGACCGCTGCCAGCGGTGCGCCCACCATGGCGCCGCCACCGAAGCCCATGATCGCCATGCCGGTAGCCATGCCGCGCTTGTCCGGGAACCACTTGATCAGGGTCGATACCGGGGAAATGTAGCCCAGCCCCAGGCCGATACCACCGATCACGCCCGAGCCCAGCCACATCAGCCAGATCTGGTGGGTGTAGATACCCAACGCGGAAATGACCAGACCACCGCACCAGCACAGTGCCGAAACCACACCGGCCTTGCGCGGCCCGGCGTGTTCCAGCCAGCCACCCCAGATGGCCGCCGAGCAGCCCAGGAAGATGAAGAACAGTGTGTAGATCCAGCTCAGCATCGACACCGACCAATCACAGGACGATGAAAACACTTGGCTGAAGAAGCTCATGTCGGGCGCGCACGCCACTGGCGCGGTGATACCGATCGCCTTGGACAATGGCAGCCAGAACACCGAAAAACCGTACGCCATGCCGATGCACAAGTGAATGGCCAACGCAGCTGGTGGAACCAGCCAGCGGTTGAAGCCAGGCTTGGCGATGATCCGCTCCTTGGACAGGAATCCTGGCTGGGCACCCACGCCGCCGCCCGAAAGACTACTGCTCATTTTGTAACCCCCGTTGATTTTTGTAGTTCAGCTGTCTGCACACAAATGCGCCCACATTCTTCACGCGCGTTGGCGATCGATTGTTTTATCGGCAGCACTTGGCAAATCGCGACATAAAGTCGCAGCGGACAGTTGAAGGGGCGGAGATTACCACTAGATGTAACCAATGGAAGCAAACTGCTATCCCTTTATCGCGATGAACTGCCAGGTGGTTGGCAAAATCCCCCTGAATGGCTCGGCAGTCGCCTGATGGAGCGGTGAAACCCACGGCCCAAAGCGCTTGGGCGACCTTCACGAAGCGACCGTCGACGCCCAGTGAAATGGCACCGACGGACCGCCCACATCGCCAGTCGCACAACGTTATACTCTCCCGCTAACTTCCAAAATTCGGACTAAAGGACTCGCCCATGAAAGCGTTCGGCAAAATCCTCGGCCTGTGCATTCTCGGTCTGTTGTTGATTCTGGTGGCCCTGGGCTTCGCCCTCACCCACCTGTTCGACCCCAACGACTACAAGGACGAGATTCGCCAACTGGCACGGGACAAGGCTCACGTCGAGCTGACCCTCAACGGGGATATCGGCTGGAGCCTGTTCCCATGGCTGGGCCTGGAACTGCACGACGCCAGCGTGGCCACCCTTGCCAACCCCAAGGCACCCTTCGCCGACCTGCAGATGCTCGGGCTGTCCGTGCGCGTGCTGCCGCTGCTGCGCAAGGAAGTGCAGATGAGCGACGTACGGGTCGAAGGCCTGAACCTGTCCCTGGAACGTGATGCCAACGGCCACGGCAACTGGGAAGACATCGGCAAGCCGCTGCCCGCCACCACGGCCGACGCCACCGACCCGAACGCACCGGCAGTCACCGAGCCGGGCAAACCGCAGGCGCCCTCACGCCCCGTCAAGCTCGACATCGACAGCCTGACCGTGAACAACGCCCGCGTGCAGTACAACGACGTGCGCACAGGCCGCATGTACACCGCCGAAAGCATCCAGCTGAGCACCGGCGCCGTCCATGAAGGCGCGGACATTCCGCTGAAACTGACCGCTTTCCTGGGCACCAACCAGCCGGTCGTGCGGGCCCGCACCGAGCTTGCCGGCGAGCTTCGCTTCGATCGCGTGCTCAAGCGCTACCAGCTCGAAGACATGCGCCTGAGCGGTGAAGCCTCGGGCGACCCGCTGCAGGGCAAGACCGTGACCTTCAGCGCGCAGGGGCAGTTGCTGCTCGACCAGTCCGCCAACGTCGCCGAATGGACCGGCCTCAAGCTGGCCGCCAATCAGCTGCGCGCGCTGGGCGAACTGCGCGTGCGCAATCTGGACAGCGACCCTCAGCTCACCGGCGGCCTGTCGATTGCCGAGTTCGACCCGCGCGCGTTCTTCGACGGCATCGGCCAACCGCTGCCGGCGATGGCACCGGGCAGCCTCGGTAAGTTCGAGCTGGTCAGCCGCCTGCAGGGCACCCGCGACAGCCTTGGTCTGGAAGACCTGACGCTGAAACTGGACGACAGCACCTTCACCGGCCGCATCGCCGTGGACGATTTTGCCCGCCAGGCCCTGCGCCTGCAGCTCAAGGGCGACACCTTCAACGCCGATCGCTACCTGCCGGCCAAGACCGAAAAGGCCACCAATGCCAGCGCGGCGCGCCAGGCCGAAGTGCAGAACAGCGAAGCGGCCGCAGTCGCCTCGGGCGAATCACCGCTGCCGGAGCCCCCGACCCGCGGCGCCTGGAGCGATGACCGCCTGCTGCCCGTGGAGCGTCTGCGCGCCCTGGACGTGCAGGCCGACCTGACCATTGGCCAACTGACCCTGAAGGGCCTGCCTGTGCACAACGCCACCCTCAAGGCACAGGGCCAGGGCGGCATGCTGACCCTGCAGACCCTGGCCGGCGGCCTCTACAACGGCAGCTTCAACACCCAGGGCACGCTCGACGTGCGCCCGGACATGCCGCTGCTGGCGTTGCAGACACGCATCGACAAGGTGCCGGTGGAAAACTTCATCAAGACGCAGAACGCCAACCCACCGCTGCGCGGCCTGTTGAACCTCAACAGCAACCTCAGCGGTTCAGGCAACAGCCAGAAGGCCCTGGTCGAATCGCTCAACGGTACCGCCAGCTTCGTCCTCAACGACGGCGTGCTGGTCAACGCCAACCTCGAGCAGCAGATCTGCCGCGGCATCTCGGTGCTCAACCGCAAAACGCTCAACGGCGAACCGCGCGGCAAGGACACGCCGTTCAAGGAGCTCAAGGGCAGCCTGGTGTTCCGTAACGGTGTGGCCAGCAACCAGGACCTGCTCGTGCGCATCCCCGGCCTGACCGTGAAGGGCAACGGCGACGTCGATCTGCGCGTGCTGGGCATGGACTACCGCATTGGTGTGGTGGTCGACGGCGAACAAGGCACCAGCGCCGACCCGGCCTGCCAGGTGGGCGAGCGCTTCGTCGGCGTCGAGCTGCCGCTGCGCTGCCGCGGCCCGCTGGAGATGGGCGCCAAGGCCTGCCGCATCGACCGTGACGGCTTGGGCCAGGTCGCCGCCAAGCTGGCCGGCGACCGTATTCGCGACAAGATCGACGAGAAGCTCGAAGAAAAACTGGGCGACAAGGTCGATCCAAAACTCAAAGACGCATTGCGAGGTCTGTTCAACCGATGAGCCCCGAGCAGTTTTCCAGCGCCGTGCTGGAATGGTACGACCGCAATGGCCGGCATGATCTGCCCTGGCAGCAGGGCATCAACCCTTACCGGGTATGGGTGTCGGAAATCATGCTGCAGCAGACCCAGGTCAGCACGGTACTGAACTACTTCGACCGCTTCATGGCCGCGCTGCCCACGGTGCAGGCGCTGGCCGAGGCGCCGGAAGACGAAGTGCTGCACCTGTGGACCGGGCTGGGCTATTACACCCGCGCGCGCAACCTGCAGAAAACCGCGAAAATCGTGATGAGCGAGCACGGCGGCGAGTTTCCCCGCGACGTCGAGAAGCTGGTCGAGCTGCCCGGTATCGGCCTGTCCACGGCCGGGGCTATCGCCAGCATCAGCATGGGCCTGCGCGCGCCGATCCTCGACGGCAACGTCAAGCGCGTGCTCGCCCGCTACACCGCGCAGGAAGGCTACCCAGGCGAGCCCAAGGTGGCCAAGGCGCTGTGGGCCACCGCCGAGCGCCTGACTCCGCAGACCCGTGTGAACCACTACACCCAGGCAATGATGGACCTGGGCGCCACGCTGTGCACCCGCAGCAAGCCCAGCTGCCTGCTGTGCCCGCTGGAAAAGAGCTGTGAAGCGCACATGCTCGGCCTGGAAATCCGCTACCCGATACCCAAGCCGCGCAAGACCATCCCGCAACGCGCAACACTGATGCCCCTGCTCGCCAACCGCGACGGCGCCATCCTGCTCTACCGAAGGCCCTCGACAGGCCTGTGGGGCGGCCTGTGGAGCCTTCCGCAGCTCGATGACCTGAGCGACCTCGATCACCTTGCCGACCAGCACGCACTGCACATGCTCGCACGCCGTCAATTGCCAGCCCTGACCCACACTTTCAGCCACTTCCAGCTGGCCATCGACCCCTGGCTGGTGCAGGTCGAACAGACCGCCCACCACGTGGCCGAGGCCGACTGGCTCTGGTATAACCTCGCCACACCGCCGCGCCTGGGCCTCGCAGCCCCGGTGAAGAAGCTGCTGCAACACGCAGCCGACGCCTTGAACGCAGGAGATCTGTAATGACCCGCACCGTACTGTGCCGTAAGTACAAAGAAGAACTGCCTGGCCTGGAACGCCCTCCCTACCCCGGCGCCAAGGGCGAAGACATCTACAACCACGTCTCCCAGCAAGCCTGGGGCGACTGGCAGAAACACCAGACGCTGCTGATCAACGAGCGCCGCCTGAACATGATGAACGCCGAAGACCGCAAATTCCTCCAGGGCGAAATGGACAAGTACCTGTCCGGCGAGGAATACGCCAAGGCCGACGGCTACGTACCACCCGCCGAATAACCCAGCAAAATCGTAAGCGACGGTAATGATTAAAATTTTTTTCGACATCACGCTTGACGACCCGTCGAAAAACCAGTTTAATGCGCCCCGTTGCCCAGATAGCTCAGTCGGTAGAGCAGGGGATTGAAAATCCCCGTGTCGGCGGTTCGATTCCGTCTCTGGGCACCACTAATACCGAGAAACCCCTGAATTGAAAGATTCAGGGGTTTTTTATTGGGCGGGATTTGGGGGCGAGGCACGCACATCTTTTTGCAGATCAATCTGCGGTGCAGACACTCGATCGGTCTGGGTGCGGCTTACGCCCACATACGCTGTTACTTATCAACGCGGGTAACGCCTGTACCTTCCTCGACTCTGGGCTATCTTGATTCCCGTATGGCCTTACCTCTCGAAAGACACCGGGAGCCCCCTCGATCAACGGATTGATCGGCAGTGAGAACAAGGAGTCACTATGCGTTTCGATGGCACATTCGAAGAGCTCAAATCACAGCTCGAAAGCATTTTGCCTGCAGGCGAATGGCGGGTGATCAACGACAATCAATGTCAGTTCAAGACCCTGGGCAAGGGCATTCTCAATTGGTACCCCTCTACCGGAACCCTCCACTTCCAGGGCAAGCCGCATGCAGCGGCAAAACTGCAGGAAATGGTCGGCCCTCTACTCGACAGCCAGTACGGCAGCTCATCCATCCCATCCCTGGGTGCAGCGCAGATGGTTGCGGAACTCTCCGAGGTTCCCCCATCAGATACGTCCTATTTCATCGACGACACCTATTCAGACTCCGAACTCATCATCGGCCTGGTCGGCACCATCGGCACTGATCTGCCTGAAGTCTCGAAGCTGATCGGTGACAGGCTCAAGATCTTCGGCTATGAAACCAGCTGCATCAAAATCTCGACGGATGTCATCGCCAGCATTGGCTGTCCGGCCCAGACCACCAGTGAATATGAGCGCATCAGCAGCTACATGGAAGAAGGCAACCGGCTGCGCAAGGACAGCCAGGACAATGCCATCCTGGCCCTTGGCGCGGCGGCCCAGATCAACAAGCTGCGCAGCGAGTCCGCCCCCATGCGCCGCCGGGCGTTCATCATCAACTCGCTGAAAAGTCCTGCCGAGGTCGAACGCCTGCGCAAAATCTACTCCGATGGTTTTTTCCTGGTCGGTGTCCATGCGGACTCGGCGCGGCGTCACGAGTACCTCGTCAAAGATCGCTCGATGACCGAACAGCAGGCTTCCCGACTGATCGAGCGCGACGCGGACGAACGCGACGAGCATGGGCAGCACACGCGCAACACCTATCACCTTTCGGACTTCTTCATCGACTACGACGGCAACTCGGACGCGCTCAAGAAGCAGACCTGGCGAATCCTCGATCTATTGTTCGGGCGTCCCTACATCACGCCCACGTTCGATGAGTACGCCATGTTCATGGCATTTTCCGCATCGCTGCGTTCGGCCGATCTCTCGCGCCAGGTCGGCGCCGTGCTGACCAAAGACCGCTGCATCGTCGCCACCGGCGCCAATGACGTGCCCAAGGCACACGGCGGGCTCTATTGGCCTGAAAAAGACCCGGAAAGCCATGGCATCGTCGACACGCCGGATGGACGCGACTACATGCGCGGTCTGGACTCCAATGCCTCGCACAAAAAGCTCATCGTCGACGAAATCCTTGCGGTGATTCCTGCGCAGTACCAGGAGGAACTGGCGCCCTTGATCAAGAAAAGCAGAATCAAGGACATCACTGAATACGGTCGCGTGGTGCATGCCGAGATGGAAGCACTGCTTTCCAGTGCCCGTTCAGGCACTTCCTGCGCGGGGAGCGATCTCTACTGTACGACGTTCCCCTGCCATAACTGCGCCAAGCACATCGTGGCGGCAGGTATCAAACGAGTCGTGTATGTAGAGCCGTATCCGAAAAGCAAGGCGTTGGAATTTCACTCGGATTCGATCTCACTGACGAAAAACCACAGCAATGTCGTTTTCGAACCATTCATAGGGGTTGGTCCTCGCAGCTTCTTCAACTTGTTTTCCACCAACCTCGGTAGCGGCTACCCTGTCGCTCGCAAGAATGAAGATGGCGAAGTCGTGGAATGGAAAGAGGGCGACGCGAAACTGCGAACCCAGATGCACCCCTGGTCTTATGTAGACCGGGAATCGACCGCGGCGAGCCTGCTGTCCAGCTACTTGGAGAACAAATGACATGACCAGTAAAAAACAGGCGTTTCTCGACCATCTCTCTGCGTGCCGCCAGACGGTTGCGCAGTGGCCTCAGTGGAAGCAGGATTTTTTCAAACCTGTCGCAGCCACCCAGCCACAGACCGCCAAAGCGAAACAGCCGGACAACCGACCTTCCTGATGCAGTGCATCGGGCGGGGTCGATCTGGCGCCGGCAGTCGCAGAAACAACAAAGGCCGCTGTCGTCACCGACAGCGTCCTTTGCGTTCAAGTGGTCGAAGCGATCAGCGACCGAGCGCCACGCGCGCGTTACCGGCCTTGCGACGGCTGGAGACGATCAGCCCGGCGACGACTACGGCGATGGCCAGGCCACCGGTGGCGAGGATTTCAACGCGGTGGTCTTCGCGCAGGGCCATGGTGGTGAGCACCGCGACGATGAACAGGATGACCAGGTAGGTGAGGCCGGGGAACAGCCACATCTTGAAGTCGATCTTCTCACCGGCCAACTCGCGCTTGCGGCGCATGCGCAGTTGCGACACGGCGATCACCAGGTACACCAGCAGCGCGATGGCGCCGGAGGTGGCGAGCAGGAAGTCGAACACCGCCGCTGGGGCGACGTAGTTGGCGATCACGGCCACGAACGCGGCTGCGGTAGACATCAGCACGGCCACCGACGGGGTACCGGACTTCGAGGTTTTCTGCGCAGCAGCAGGCGCGTCGCCGCGCTTGCTGAGGGAGAACAGCATGCGCGACGCGGTGTACAGCGCCGAGTTCAGGCAGCTGGTTACAGCGACCAATACCACGATATCGACGATCAACTTGGCGTTGGGGATGCCGATTAGCTCGAGAACGGTCTGGTACGAGCCCAGCTCGGCCAGGCGCGGGTCGTTCCACGGCACCAGGGCCACCACCAGGAAGATCGAAACCAGATAGAACAGGAAGATCCGCCAGATCACCGAGTTGGTGGCCTTGGAAATCTGCTGACCTGGGTTCTTCGATTCGGCGGCGGCGATGGTGACGATCTCGGTGCCCATGAACGAGAACATGGTGGTCAGCATGGCGGCGACGACGGCACCCAGCCCGTTGGGCATGAAGCCCATGGTATCGGTGAGGTGACTGACACCGCTGACTTGGCTGTTGGGCATGAAGCCGAACACGGCGCCCAGGCCAACGACGATGAAGGCAATGATTGCCAGCACCTTGATCAGCGCGAACCAGAATTCGAATTCACCGTAGTTCTTCACGCTGAACAGGTTGGTCACCGTCAGCACCAGGGTGATCAACAATGCGAACACCCAATGCGACACGTCGGGAATCCAGGCATGCAGGATCGAGGCGGCGGCGTTGGCTTCCAGCGGAATCACCAGCACCCAGAACCACCAGTACAACCAGCCGATGGAAAAACCGGCCCAGTGACCGATGGCACGGTCGGCGTAGGTGGAAAACGACCCAGTGTCCGGCGAGGCAACGGCCATTTCACCGAGCATGCGCATGACCAGCACCACCAGGCTGCCGGCAGCAGCATAGGCCAGCAGCACGGCAGGGCCGGCAGCGGCGATGGCGTGCCCGGAACCTACGAACAGGCCGGCACCAATGACACCGGCGATCGACAACATAGTTACATGACGCGGCTTGAGTCCCTGAGCGAGACCTGTGGAATTCTGCGTACTCATAAAACTACCTTTGCGAAGAATAGCGTTCTGTCCGGCGGTGATCGCGAGCCTTGTGCAAAGTCCGCTACACCCCGTTCCTTATCTTTTACGCAAAAATTGCGCCAAATTGTACCAAGGTATATCCTGCCGCCCTGAAACGGACCTCTTGGCCATTCGTGCCAACAGATTGAATCCGTTGAGGTTTGCTTTGCGGGCCGAGACGGATTACCGAACTACTCAGCGTGGGGCGATATGCCGCACCAAAAAACGACGTCGGTAACACCTTCGCACAAAAACAGTGCAACCTAAAGGCGCAACTTTTGCATGGGCACTGTATGGCTCAGGTGCAACTTCGTGCGACCTGCTGCTTATCGCGTTGCCACATTCAAGCCGCATTCGCGCTTTCCTCCACTGGGCAAAACTGGCAACATCGCGCCTTTTTTATCGCGCCCTGCCCGTCCGACGTTCCTGCTGCGGTGCCTTCGCACATCGCGCCAGGCAGATCGGACACAAGCTGCAAGTCCAGCCTCGCCATCCGCGCTATGCTAGCTTTGCGCTTGGCTGTTCACTTCGGTGACGGCAGGCCGCACCCGCCTATATGAGGACCGCACATGGCTCAGGCCACGCCCGCTCTGGAAATCCGTAACCTGCACAAGCGCTACGGTGCACTGGACGTGCTCAAGGGCATATCGCTGGCCGCCAACGACGGCGCGGTGATTTCCATCCTCGGTTCGTCCGGCTCCGGCAAGTCGACCCTGCTGCGCTGCATCAACCTGCTGGAAAACCCCCATCAGGGCGAGATCCTGGTGGCTGGTGAAGCGCTCAAGCTCAAGGCCGCTCGCAACGGCGAGCTGATCGCCGCCGACAGCCGCCAGATCAACCGGCTGCGCAGCCAGATCGGCTTCGTCTTCCAGAACTTCAACCTGTGGCCGCACATGAGCGTGCTCGACAACATCATCGAGGCACCGCGCCGCGTGCTGGGGCAAAGCCGCGCCGAAGCGATCGAAGTGGCCGAGGCGCTGCTGGCCAAGGTGGGTATCGCCGACAAGCGCCACGCCTATCCGAACGAGCTTTCCGGCGGCCAGCAACAACGTGCAGCGATTGCCCGCACCCTGGCCATGCAGCCCAAGGTTATTCTGTTCGACGAGCCAACCTCGGCGCTGGATCCGGAAATGGTCCAGGAGGTGCTCGCGGTTATTCGCAACCTGGCCGAAGAAGGCCGTACCATGCTGCTGGTGACACACGAGATGGGCTTTGCCCGGCAGGTCTCCAGCGAGGTGGTGTTTCTGCATCAAGGTCTGGTGGAAGAGCAGGGTACGCCCGAGCAAGTATTCGACAACCCCTTGTCGGCGCGCTGCAGGCAGTTCATGTCCAGCAACCGCTAACGGAGCAATAACAATATGAGCATGAAGAAAATCTTCCTGGCGGTTGCCGCCACACTGCTGGTCAACGGCGCCGCCATGGCTGCCGAAAAACTGAAAATGGGCGTGGAAGCGGCCTACCCACCGTTCAACAACAAGGACACCAGCGGCCAGGTCGTGGGCTTCGACGTCGACATCGGCAAAGCCCTGTGCGCCAAGATGGAAGTAGAGTGCGAAATTGTCACCTCCGACTGGGACGGCATCATTCCCGCACTGCAGTCGCAGAAGTTCGACTTCCTGGTGTCGTCGATGTCGATCACCCCCGAGCGCTCGGAAGTGGTCGACTTCACCAACCCCTACTACAGCAACAAGCTGCAGTTCATTGCCAAGAAGGGCGATGACTTCAAGACCGACGGCGACAGCCTCAAGGGCAAAGTCATCGGCGCCCAGCGCGCGACCCTATCCGGCACCTGGCTGGAAGACAAGTACGGCATGGATGTCGACCTCAAGCTGTACGACACCTCTGAAAACGCCTTTCTCGACCTGAGCAGCGGCCGCCTCGACGCCATCCTGGCCGACAAGTACGCCAGCTACGATTGGCTCAAGAGCGACGCCGGCAAAAATTTCGAGTTCAAGGGTGACGCGGTCGAGCAAAGCGACAAGATCGGCATTGCCGTGCGCAAGGGCGATGCCCTGCGCGACAAGCTGAATGCCGCGCTGCAGGAAATCATTGCCGACGGTACCTACAAGAAGATCAACGACAAGTACTTCCCTTTCAGCATCCTCTGACAGCCCGGCGGGCGTTGGCCTACACGGCCGATGCCCGCCCCTGAACAAGCCTGCCCATGAACATCGATCTCTATGGCTTCGGCCCTGCGCTTGCCGCAGGCGCGCTGATGACCGTCAAACTGGCCCTCAGCGCTCTGTGCCTGGGGCTGCTGCTGGGCCTCGCCGGTGCCCTAGCGAAAACCTCCGGCAACCGCCCCCTGCAATGGCTCGGCGGTTTCTACTCGACGCTGGTGCGCGGCATCCCTGAACTGCTGTGGGTGCTGCTGATCTACTTTGGCACCGTCAACGGCCTGCGCAGCATCGGCCTGGCGCTGGGTGTCGGCAGCCTGGAACTCAGCCCCTTCGCCGCCGGCGTCATCGCCTTGGGCCTGTGCTTCGGCGCCTACGCCACGGAGGTGTTCCGCGGCGCCATCCTGGCCATTCCCAAAGGCCACCGCGAAGCCGGCCTGGCCCTGGGCCTGAGCACGTCGCGCATCTTCATTCGCCTGGTGCTGCCGCAGATGTGGCGCATCGCCCTGCCGGGGCTAGGTAATCTGTTTCTGATTCTGATGAAGGACACCGCACTGGTATCCGTCATCAGCCTGGAAGAGATCATGCGCAACGCGCAGAACGCCGTCACCGTCAGCAAACAACCGTTCACCTTCTATATGGTTGCCGCCCTGATGTACCTGAGCCTCACCGTGGTCGCCATGGTTGCCCTGCACTTCATGGAGAAACGCGCCTCGCGCGGCTTCGCGAGGGCCTCGCAATGAACTGGGAAGTGATCATCAAGTGGCTGCCGCGCCTGATGCAAGGCGCCACCCTGACCCTCGAGTTGGTGGCCATCGCGGTACTCGCCGGGCTTATCCTGGCGATCCCGCTGGGCATCGCCCGCACCTCGAAGAAGTGGTACATCAGCGGCCTGCCGTACGCCTACATCTTCTTCTTTCGCGGCACCCCGCTGCTGGTGCAGCTGTTTCTGGTGTACTACGGGCTGGCGCAGTTCGACGCGGTGCGCGAGAGCAGCCTGTGGCCGTACCTGCGCAGCCCGTTCTGGTGCGCCGCCGGGACCATGACCCTGCACACCGCCGCCTATATCGCAGAAATCCTGCGCGGGGCGCTGCAAGCCATACCCAAGGGCGAAATCGAAGCCGCTCGAGCCCTCGGCATGTCCCGCAGCAAAGCCCTGCTGCACATCATGCTGCCACGCGCCGCACGCATCGGCCTGCCGGCCTACAGCAATGAAGTGATCCTGATGCTCAAGGCCAGCTCGCTGGCCAGCACCGTCACCCTGCTGGAACTCACCGGCATGGCCCGCACGATCATCGCGCGCACCTACCTGCCGGTGGAAATCTTCTTCGCCGCTGGCATGTTCTACCTGGCCATGTCGTTCGTGCTGGTGCAGGGCTTCAAACTGCTCGAGCGCTGGCTGCGCGTGGACGCGTGCCAGGGCCGCTGACCCTGCAAGGCGACCAGCTGCGTGAACGCTTTCACGCACTGGACGCCTTTCTGGCTGCCCACGTCGACCTGTGGCGGCCCAAGCCTTTCACTCAATTGGCCTTAGCTTGGGAAGCGAAACATCCTGAGCTTGCCACTTGGCTGCGCGCCCGCACCCTGGCCGAAGCCGAGGCTGTGCATAACTCGCTGCTGGACCTGGACGCTCCGGCGCCCTTTCCTGCCTTAGCCCAGCAGGCGCATGCGCTGGCCGCGGTAGGTCCGCTGCCGACCAATTTTTTGCCCACTGCGCGCCACCGCCTCAACGTCGATGTACCCGGCCGCAAATGGCAACAGATCGAAGCCTTCGCCGCCGCCCTGCCCTTCGCAGCGTCCGCCAGCCACTGGCTGGACTGGTGCGCCGGCAAAGGCCACCTCGGCCGCCGACTGCTGCGCGACGGCCAGCAAC
This sequence comes from Pseudomonas sp. CFBP 13727, assembly GCF_014841915.1. Taxonomy (NCBI): domain Bacteria; kingdom Pseudomonadati; phylum Pseudomonadota; class Gammaproteobacteria; order Pseudomonadales; family Pseudomonadaceae; genus Pseudomonas; species Pseudomonas sp. CFBP 13727. The sequence goes on along the minus strand of NZ_JACYUT010000004.1, from coordinate 126,363 downwards.
TCACCTGCCTGGAACACGACCCGGCACTGGTGGCCAGCGGCGCCCAGCTCAGCGCCCATCACGTCTTGCCCACCCAGCACCAACTGCAAGACGTCATGGCCGACGACCTGCGCCTGCCAGCCTTTAGCACACCCGTCGCCCTGCACGCCTGCGGCGACCTGCACGTCCAGCTCATGCACCGCGCCACCCAGGCAGGCTGCCAACACCTGGCCTTCGCACCCTGTTGCTACAACCGCACCCATGGCGCCTATCGCCAACTGTGCGCCGAACCCTCGGCGCTCTCCCTGACCCTCGAAGACCTCGGCCTGCCCCTCGAAGCCACCGTCACCGCCGGCGCCCGCGTGCGCCGCCAACGCGACCACTCCATGGCCCGCCGCCTGGCCTTCGACCTGCTGCAGCGCGAACAACGCGGCATCGACCACTACCTGCCCTGCCCCTCCCTGCCCGCCGCCTGGCTGGACAAACCCTTCGCCGACTACTGCCACGAGCTGGCAGCGCTGCAGAGCGTGCCTATCCGGCATGGCGTGGACTTCGTTGAGCTTGAAGCACGCGGCTGGCAACGACTTGCCCAAGTCCGCAACCTGGAACTGCTACGCGGCCTGTTTCGCAAGCCGTTGGAACTGTGGCTGGTGCTCGACCGCGCCCTGTACCTGCAAGAGCGCCAGTACACCGCACAGGTCGGCACCTTCTGCCCGGAAACCCTGACCCCACGCAATCTGATGATCATCGCCAACCGGCTCTGAAGCGTGCGTAACCTGTGGATAACTCTGTGGGTAGAAATGTCGCACGGCGCATCGAGTCTGCGTTTGAACGCCAGACTGATGATCAGTCATTTTTCGTTCATGTCCGTTTCGCCTGCGAAAACAGTAGCTTGCGAACGATGTCATCAAACCGACCTAAACGCCGAGCGGTTGCTGGGGTTGGCACGCCAAATGTGCATAAGCACTGGAGGGTTAAGAGCTAAAGGCGAAGAAATTATGCCGCAGGGGGGTTTACTCGGCCGATCGAATGGCTATAATCAGCGCCCTCACTTGCCGGTATAGCTCAGATGGTAGAGCAACTGACTTGTAATCAGTAGGTCCCGGGTTCGATTCCTGGTGCCGGCACCATAGTTTGACGAGAAAGGCTCACCGCAAGGTGGGCCTTTTTTGTTTGTGGTTTTTGTGGGCGTCTGGCCGCTGTTCACCCTATGCGCACAGCCCCTGTAGGAGCGGCCAGTGGCCGCGAAGGCGTCGGTTCGGTCACCAGCGCTCTAAACCCCTATCAAATATTCCCTTCCCACCGGCACGCAAACGCTGCGCACCTACAACTGCGACCACAATCCTCACTAGAGCCCACGAGAGCGCACCATGGCATTACATGTTCGTGTGCTCCATCAAATTGCGTTTCGCACACTTGAACGAGTTCGACCTCAAGCACGGCATCTGGGAGAACATTGGGAAGCGCAGGCTGATCATGAACTCGCGGAGCCGGTACCTGGAGGCCAGCCAGTAGGAGCATGTCACTCCCCTTGAGTTCGCGAAACCAGACCGGAGCGAACGTCACTCGCCTTAAAGCAAAACGTGGCGCAACTGAGTAAGCGCTCGGTCTTCATATCTCGATGATCGGCTTGTCCATGCGGATCCATCCAAACAGAGCTGCAAAAAAGCTCTGTTTGGATGGACTTCACTTAAAAAAACTAAACCTCACGGAACTGTCTGCGGAAAGCCATAAATTTCCACCTGTGGACGATTTCATCCATAGCCGCAAAGCTTATATAGATTCGAGCCTTGTCTCGAATTATCCACAGGCGTAGAAAAGATCGGGCAAAGCGCTATCGTTGACAGCAACCCAGGTGGCCAGAACCTTTAAGGCTACGCCACATCGTGGTGGTTCTCCCGAAGTGCGATCAGCGTCCGGCGGCTCGCACAGTCACAGCGATGTGATGGATGCCTACCTTTACCAGTATGCCCACTGCGGCAACTCACCCCTTTCATAGCTGCCCTGCAGCAACCTATTCGCTTGGCCATTTCATTGCGCCAACCTGCGCCCATCTCTTTCTTCCGGAAAGAGACGGGCGCTCCTACCGCTGCTGCAGCCGAACTCGTACAAGGCTTTGCGGCATTCCCCCTCGTGACAATCGGCGTGACAAACACCGAAGTCACCGGCAACAGCGATGCAGATGATGGTGCCGCAGCCCAGGGAATGGACTGCACCTGACTGACAGTCAGGCACGCCCCGGTCATCGCATCACTGCTTTCACCTGACTCAGGATCTCGCGGCGTCGGTCTCGTCAGCCAGCGCAGCCTCCACCCGCCCACTTCTTCGGAAGTGTTCAGGAGGCCAGATCATGAGATGCCCAAGCTCCCGGTCGTAAAGAGCCGCCAGTCCCGCGTTAGTGGACAACCCTCACAGGTCGCAGGGGCCTTGATCCCTGATAACACTCAACATTCGTGGCGGGATGACGTGGGGAAGGTTTCAAAGGTTTTGGCTTCGAGAGGAGATTGATCATGGCATTGGTAGGCAGACGGGATGGGCGGAATTTTGGCTATGGCCGGCAATTGAGTTATGCCGGGCCACAGGCGTTGCGCGATCTGTTTGGCGGCGGGCATTACGGCACAGTCAAGGCGCACAGTGATCGCTGGCAGGCGTTTGTACGCTGGTGTCGGTCGGAGGAAGGGCCGATGTTTAACGATGCGCGGCAGATTAATTGGCAGACCTTGCTGGACTACGCCGAGCATCTGCGCCAACAAGTTGAACAAGGTGAGTTGGCCATCGCCACTGCGCAAAACCGGTTGTCCAGTGTGAAGCGGACCATGGCCGCGCTTCGCGGTGATCAGTATGTGAAAGTGCCAGGCCCGAGCAAGGCGCTGGGAATGCGCCGCACCAGTGTTCGTCGTTCAGTGCCGCAAGGCCAAGACCGCGAACAGGTGAAGCGGATCGTAGAGGTGCTCTGCGAAAACCAGCAGGCGCGCGCCGCGGCCATCGCTCAGTTAGCGCGAGCCACCGGTATGCGTTTACGCGAGGCGATTTTGGCCGACCTTCCGCGTCTAAAACGGGAAGCCAAGCAATTCGGCAAGATCAACATCCAGGACGGCACCACAGGTGGCCGTTCAGGCGCGTCAGCACCTCGTTGGATTACGGTACCCCCGAGCTTGCAAGCAGTGCCTTGCTTAGCTCAGCAAGCACGCAAAGCAAGGCTTGCCAAAAAATACTGTATGCACATACAGTAAATACCCATGACGTGGGTGACCCGCGAGAGGGCCCGGCAGCCCGCTTCCGCAAACCTGGAGGAAAGCGTAAAACCGCTGGATGGCATTTTGCTTCCACCCGTGTAGCTGTATAATTTTTACCACCGCCACAGAATCACCGGCGATCGAGAAGGTCAAATTATTCCAAATAATCTGAACCTCAAGGAAATTATATAACTGCTTTAATATTTAAGTGATACCTCCAATGCCGATGCGGAAAAGGATTGCCCAGCTACTCAAAGGAAACCCAGGACTGAAAGCTCGCGATATTGCGAAAGCTCTGGAGTGCGACCGGAAAGAGGTAACTAAATGCTTATACGACCATCTAGATGTTTTTGTCCAGGATGATAATTTTGTATGGCAGCTAAAGAAGGATGCAAGTTTTGTTTTGGAGTTCACATCTACAGGGACATGGATAACCCAAGAACACTTTGAGAAGTCACTCTTAAAGTCCGGATCACCGCTAGATGCTATTCATGGGCATGTAGTATTAAAAATTCAGAAGGAACGAAAAGTTCTTCTTTGTGCAGCCGCGCGAATCCTAGCGCTTGCCAATCAACTCATTTTTTCAAAAAAAACAGTTGAGATTGATTTCACAGAGAACAAATCGACGCTCTCTTACTTGAATCGATCGGGCTTTATCGATCGGCTGGATCGGGCGGTTAAAGTTCTTCCTCGCCGACCGCCCACCTCGGCAGCCCAACAGTACAAAGCCAACAATGCTGGATTGGTAGAGCTGCTAGAGATCAAGCCTAGCAGCAGCGATAACCTAGCGAATGAGAGCGTACCTGAGAGTATCAAGCACAGCTTCGTCGAGGCGTTTGGCGAGCAACATGCCAATAAGCTGTTTACCCTCGTCAGCGAGTTTGTGGGCAATGTAGAGGAACACTCAGACACCCAAATACCTGGGTTTGCTGGGCTACAAAGCTACAGACGTAACGGTTCAACGTGCCTAGTGGCGGTGATTTCGGATTCAGGCAAAGGTATCTGCGCGACACTACGCCCTGCGCTTGATGTGCATTTTCCTGAGATAGCCAACCAGTTCCCAGGCTCGCAAAAAATCTCGGACCCTATGTTGATTATTCATGCGATGAGATATAGAGGTCTGAGCAGACTGGGCAAAGGCAGGGGTGCCGGCTTGAATGCTAGCCAATATCAAGCGGAGAAGTTGAATGCTACGATTAAAATTAGGCAGCAAAATTTTTCTGTAGCGCTTACTTTCAAAAATCAGAGCCTTTATGGTCATGAGTGGTCCTTAGACTTACCGAAACTTTCGGGAACACATGTTGTCTTCGAATTTACCCTTGACATTTAAATTCACTCTTGACATTTAAGATATTTCTGGTTAAACTAAAGACATGAACGAGAATATTAGCATTATAGACCTTCGGGATTTCACGGACGGAAGCAACCCCTACGGCACAGCTAGGGGTAGGAAGGCTCATGCTCAATTAATTGATTTTATTGACTCAACGATAAAATCAAAAACAATTGGTATATCCCTCAAGAGAATTGAAGGCGCTGATGTTTCCTTTCTCCGTGAATGTTTAATCTACGCTTTTAAACGATACGCTAAACAGATAGCGTTTTTCGTTAGAGATATTGCAGATGAAGACATAATCGATAATCTAAATGGTGCAGCTTTATCAGGTGACTACATAGTTACGTGCTGGACCAGCAACAAATGCTTCTTCGTCGGCCCTAAGCCATCCGAGTCCAGCAGAGCCCTTCTGGACGCCGTTACCCAAAAGCGCTCAGCGACCACTGTCCAAATCGCCCAAGCTCTAGATATGAGCGTTCAGAACGCTAGCACCCGCCTCAAACGCCTATCCGAGGACGGCTTCTTGGTGAGAGCTGAGATGACCGCTGAAAGCGGCGGGAAAGAGTTCGTCTACCACGTGATTGGAAATTCTGCTTAAAGGGGTTGCTTTATCGAGAAAAAGAGGTATGCTCTTGGCATGTCTCCTTTTTTTGGATTCTGGTTAAACCGGATAATTGATCGAGACGGGTACGGTGACCAGGAGGACCCCGCATGAAAGCGCACTACGAGATTCACGAGTCGAAAAAAGGCGAAATGCGCTTTCAGCTCAAAGACCCCAAAGGAATGGTGATCCTCTCCAGCATCGTGTACACCAGTCGGGCAAGCTGCGGTAAGGGAATGGAGTCCTGTCGTGAGCACTCTCCATTCGACCGGTTCTACAGCAGGAGCGAGACAGGGGAGCATTCATTTAGCTTGAGGTCGTCCAACAACAGGATCATCGGCCACGGAGGCAAGCAAGCCACCGCTAATGATCGGGACGCAGTGATTTCAGCAGTTAAGAAATATGCGCCGACAGCGCAAATCATCAACTACAGCGAAGAAGGAGAGGAAAAATGTAAAGCCACCTGACCGAAGAAAAACTTCGTAGATGAGATACCGGAAAGCGAGTGCAATCGCCGTACGGTGGAGTGGAATGCTTCAAGCGAACAACAGTATTCCCATGTTCCGCACATCAGTCAAGCATCGACTGCAGAGCTTCTCAGCTACGGCAATGAACTGGATCGCCCCTCGGCGACCCGAAGCCGCTATGCGCGGAATTCAAAGGAAATACTGAAATATGAACACTGAAAATCAGCATCATCAACACCATATCACCGTTCAAATTGCTGGCGATGACCTGCAATTCCGTCCGGTTCATCTGGAAGATCGCACTCCCACTGGAGCGCAAATTGCGGCGGCGGCAGGCTTCACGCCTGATCAATTGCCGGTCATCCTCCAACTGCTGCCCTCGGGGGCTCTCGAAGACATTCGCCCGGACGAGATCGCCAAGATCACTGATGGCCTGAACCGTTTCATCGTGGTCGAGTCGGATCGGAAATACCTTCTGACCGTGGATGGCGCCCGATTTGAATGGCCATGTCACCATATCTCCGGTCAAACCATCCGCATCCTGGCAGACATCGCAGACAACAAGCGGCTGCTGCTCGAACGTGAAGACGAAGCTGACAAAGATATCGAGAACAACGAGTTCGTTGACTTGGACGAGCCGGGGGTCGAGCGCTTCATCACCCGTAAAGCCATCTGGAAGCTGAATGTCCAGGGTGTGGTTTACGAGTTCGAGACGCACACGGTGAGCGTTCGTGAGGCCATGATCAAAGCCAAACTCGACACGAACCAGGCCTGGCAGATCTTCCTCATGGTCAGTGACCAGCCGAAGAAGGAGCTCACCATCAATGACGTGATCGATCTGCGCGCCCCAGGTATCGAGAAGCTTCGGTTGACTCAAAAGGACGTGAGTAACGGCGAGGTCCCGCAGGTACCACGCCGTGAGTTCAGTCTGCTGCCACAGGACGAGCAGTATCTGAACGCGGCGGGCCATCAATGGGAAACCCGCTTGAACACTGACGGTGGTCGCTGGCTGGTGATCAACGACTACCAACTTCCTTCTGGTTACTCCCACGCAGTGGTTCAGCTGGCACTGAACGTGCCGGCTGGCTATCCAGCCGCCATGCTCGACATGTTCTACGTCCATCCAGCAGTGCGACTGGCGAACGGGGCAGAGATCGCTCAGACCCAAATGGTGGGCCACATCGATGGCGTCACGTTCCAAGGCTGGTCGCGTCACCGGGCTTGGAATCCGGCAACGGATAACATCACCACCCAACTCGCGATGGCAGACGGTTGCCTCATGAAGGAGGTAGGCCTGTGAAAGCCCATTCTCGTCTGGTGCTGACGGACGAGATCCATACCTCGCTTCGGGAACACCTGTTCCCGGGCGACGGTAAGGAAGCCGCAGCCATCCTCATTTGCACTCGCTCGCCTGGCAGCAACCTGAAACTTCTCAGCCAAGAGCTGATTTTGGTACCGCACAAGGAGTGCTCAGTCCGTACTCCTGACTCACTCACCTGGCCAGGCAAGTACCTAGAGGACGCCATCGATAGAGCGCTCGTGGGGGCGCGCTCAATCATTTTGGTCCACTCCCATCCTGGCGGTTTGTACGAGTTTTCTTGGGTCGACGATGCGAGCGATGCCAGCACTATGGTTTCGCTAGCTCAGGGGGTGGAGTCCATTCACGGCTCGGCCATCATGGTGCCGTGCGGAGCTATGCGCGCGCGCATTTATCATCCTGACCAAACGTGCGAAGACATTGAGCTGGTCACGGTCCCCGGAGACACGATCCTTTTCTGGTCGATCGACGCGGAAGAGCACCTGACGCCTCCTATGGCATTTACTTCGCAGATGACCCACGCACTCCAGCGACTGACGGTCGCAGTGATTGGGGTCTCAGGCACCGGCTCGATCGTCGCGGAGCAAGTGACCCGCTTGGGGTTTGGCAAAGTCATCCTGGTTGATCATGACCATGTTGAAGAGAAAAACCTCAATCGTATCCTCAACTCGACTATCGCCGATGCTCAGTCAAAACGCCCTAAAGTTGAGATGTTTGCAGAGGCCATCGAGCGGATCCGTGGCCCCAACGTCGCCGAGCCAATTAACAACTCGGTGCTCTCGCGCGAAGCTGTTTTAGCGGTTGTTAACGCTGATGTCATTTTTTGCTGCGTCGATACGCACCAAGGCCGGATGATCTGTGATCTGATGGCATCAAGCTTCCTAACGCCATTGTTCGACGTAGGGGTAAAAATTCCTACCCGTCCCACCGAGTCAGATGGAAGAGCAATTCACGACGTTCAGGGGCGAATTGACTACGTCAAGCCAGGCGGCGCCACACTGGCCGACCGTAAAATCTACACCCCAGAATCGCTCTACGCTGAGGCACTGCGGAGCACTAACCCCGACGCACATCGTGATCAAGTGGAGCATGGCTACATCTCCGGTGTTCAGGAGGAAGCCCCTTCTGTGATCACGCTGAACATGCGAGCAGCCAGTGCTTGCGTGAACGAGTTCATTGCCCGGGCGTTCCCGTTTCGCGAAGAACACAACTCCAAATATGCCCAGACAAATTTCACGCTGTCTGGGTGCCTGGAGGACTTCGAACACGAGGACTCATTCAGAAAAGCGCCTAACCCTAAACTGGCGCAAGGAGGGAAAGAACCCCTTCTGGGGCTGCCTGACCTCGGATTACGGCCATGACCTTCTTCCGAAATCTGCTAGCCAACACACTGCTCTGGCTTGAGCAATACCTTCCTCCTCGAAGACTGATCGTCGTCAAGGGAGATTCTCTTCCGGTCAAGATGCCAATTCGCTCGCTCGTACTTGCCAGGGACGGCAGAGAAGACTGGTGCATCGGTTTTCGATGCCCATGTGGCTGCGGCCGAACCATTGAACTGCTTGTGATTAAGGAGGCCAATCCTCGCTGGAGTTACACGTTGAATCCAGCTGGCCAGCCGTCCCTTCATCCGTCCGTATGGTTGAACAATGGTTGCCGGTCTCATTTCTGGGTCAAAGACGGCCGCATCAAATGGGTGTGATCGCCCTCACGAGTAAAAACTAACGAATGGACGAGGTTAGACCATGACCATACACATGAGCGGCTTGGAAAAACTGGGTAAAAGCATGCAAGCCCAAAACCTGGACATCCAAAAATTCAGGTTCAAAACCGGGGCAGTGGAGTTTGACTGCTTATTTTCCATGCGAGGAGACTACGAGCTTTCACTGACGACACGTGGCGCGAATCCGAGTTTTTTCCTGTTCCCCATCACGAAAACATTTCAGATGGCGACCTATCTCAGAGGAGAAAATTCGAACTTGGTAAATGTGCTGTGTAGTGGTCAACTGATCCCGGACACTGAATTGAGTTTTTCCTCAGCGACCCCAGGCGCTAGCCCTTCGTTGAACTGATGCGGTCGCCGCCAGTTGTACCGGTCCATCAGGAACCGTCCGATATCCTGTTGCGCTAGCGAAGCGCTCATGTAGCCCACCGTCGGTATCCATTCAGTTTTCAGGCTGCGAAATAGCCGTTCCATCGGCGCATTATCATGGCAGTTACCACGACGACTCATGCTCTGTGTGAAGCGGTATCGCCATAGTCTCTGGCGGAAACTCCGGCTGCCGTATTGACTGCCTTGATCGCTATGAAACAGCACATTTTGAGGCCGGCCACGCTGCTCATAGGCCATGTCCAGCGCTTTGATCACCAGGTCGGCGTCGGGCTTGGCTGAGAACGCCCAGCCCACAACCCGGCGCGCATAAAGATCGATTACCGCCGCTAGATAGTGCCACCGACCTTCGGCCCAAACGTACGTGATGTCACCGCACCAAACCTTGTCGGGGGACGCCACGCTGAACCCTCGATCAAGCACGTTCGGGATATCAGGTCGCTCCACGGTCGCTTTTTTGTAGGCATGGGAGCCCGGCTGTTTGCTGATCAAGTTCATCTCGCGCATCAACCTACGTACCTTGAATCGCCCGATCTGCATGCCGTCCTCTTTCATCATCAGCATGATGCTCCTGCTGCCCGCAGCGCTTCGGCTTTGCGTAAACAGCTCGTTCACGCGGCTGCGCAAAACCACCCGTTCGGCATCTGGATACCGACGTTTCCGGCAGTACGCGTAGTAGCACGATCGGGTTACTTCAAATACCGAGCACAACAGATCAATCGGCTCTTGAGCCCGAAGTTGATCGATTAACGCGAACGCTCGTGTTCCTCGGCCATCAAGAGCGCGGTGGCCTTTTTTAAGATCGATTTTTCCCGTTCTAGCCGATTGATACGGGCTTCGAGTTCCTGGATTTTTTGCTGCTCAGGCGTCAGGGCTTTGCTGGTCGGAGTAACACCGCCACGCTCCTGCTGGAGCTGGTTCACCCAACGACGCAAAGCCGACTCAACCAGCCCAAGCGAACGGGCTGCTTCGGTATGGCTGTAGCCTTGGTCGAGCACCAGGCAGGCCGCCTCGCGCTTGAACTCAGGGGTAAAGGTACGACGTCGCTTGGTCATCAGACACCTCTCTGTGGCGAGCATTCTCGCCTAAATGGGTGTCCGGTTTCATTAGACCACTACACGGGTCAAGATCCGTGAAGAAGGGCTAGTTCGCAACAAGGCGATCTACTTGGCCTTAGGCGTTTTGCCCGACGGAACGCGCGATATCCTCGGCATCTGGATAGAAAATACCGAAGGCGCGAAGTTCTGGATGAAGGTTTTTAACGACCTCAAGACACGCGGCGTCGAAGACGTACTAATTGCCGTCACCGATGGCCTCAAAGGCATGCCAGAAGCCCTTGGAGCCGTGTTCCCGGATACGACATTGCAGACCTGTATCGTTCATCTGATCCGCAACAGCCTTGATTACGCGGCTTGGGATAAACGTCGCGAACTGGCGAAGGCGCTCAAACCGATCTATCAGGCGGTCACCGCCGAAGCGGCTGAGCAAGCCCTCGATGCGTTTGAAAACGGGCCATGGGGCAAGCAGTATCCAACAGTAGTGGCGGCTTGGCGTCGGGCTTGGGATCGAGTGATTCCGTTCTTTGTTTTCCCGCCAGCGATCCGAAAAGTGATCTACACGACCAACGCCATCGAGAGCATCAACGCTCAGCTGCGCAAGATCATCAAGACCCGCGGCCACTTCCCGACCGATGATGCGGCGACGAAACTGATCTGGCTTGGGCTACGCAACATCACGGCAAACTGGGGCTCAGCGGCCCATGATTGGAAGAGTGCGATGAATCAATTCGCGATTTTGTACGGAGATCGATTTATCAGGCCGACCTGGTAAAAGCACGGCCTGCCTGGCGGCAGGCCGTTAACGTCCCGCACACAAAAAATCTGACAGTCCCGCCGTTAACGTCCCGCACACAAAAAATCTGACAGTCCCGCCTCATATTGTGCACATACAAGCATGTGATGAGCCGATCAAACTTGGGGCTCACCTCAACCATCCTTCCTCACCCCACCCCCAACCTCCCCAACCACGCCTCATACCTCCCCGGCCACTCCCCACTCGCCGTCCCCCTCCTCCCCAACCCAAACCCATGCCCCCCTGTCGCATACCGATGCATCTCCACAGCCACCCCGCGCTGCTCACAGGCCGCAGCCATGATCAGCGTATTGTGCGGATCAACCACCGAGTCATCTTCCGCCTGCACCAAGAATTCAGGGGGTGTGCTGCCAGTCACGCGGTTCTGCACAGACCACTTAGCCTCTTCTGCCGCGGAAGCATCTGCCCCCACCAATACCTTGTGAGTCGAGGTATACGTATAAGGCCGCTCCAACGTAATGGGTGGATAGATCAACGCCGCCCCCTCAGCGACGGCGGGTATCGAATCGATGCTGTCCTGCGCGGCATACGTCTGAGAATCGCCAAGCGTTACGGTCATGCCCATCAGATGCCCACCGGCTGAAAAGCCCAGCAGGGTCACATGCTTTTCCCGGCTGCGAACGATGCGCAGCGCACGCTGTGCATCTTGCAGCGCGACGATGTTGCCGGCGTTCCAGCCTTCGCTCGGCAAGCGGTAGGCCAGCACATAGGCGGTATAACCGCGCTCGGTCAGCCACTGCGCCAAGGGCCATCCCTCGATGCCGAGTTCGATTCGTTTATAGCCCCCACCGGCAGCGACGATCACGGCTTTTCCATTGGGTATGGCGGGCTTGAATATCTGCAGGTAAGGGCGGGTGACGTTGCTCAGAGAGCCATGGGATGTGAGCGAGTTGTCTCCCGACGGTCCGCCTCCGCCTGGCGGTGCGCCGCTCCACAGCTCGACTGTTTCGCTGTTGGCCGGTGGATCATTGGCCTGAGCGGCGGCCAGTTTCAACATCAGCATGGCAGAGCTGGCGCCCAGGATGAAATTGCGGCGATTCATGAAAGCTCACTCAGTCGGTGGACGAGAATTTCTGACGCACCCTAGTATCTTGTTGGGTGCTTCAGGAAAGCTATCTCACTTTCGACCGACCGCACTGAGCTCCGCATATTTTTCAAGCATTCATGATCGACGACTCACTATCAGCTCACGCTAACCTGTGCCCATCCGGCCGAAACAAGCCCGCTCAATACTTCCACGTCACCGAAGCCGTCAAATTGCGCGGCGCGCCGTAGTTGGTCGACCCGGACGATTGATACAGCGACAGCAAGTACTTGCGATCGGTGACGTTGTTGAGGTTCAGCGAGGTGCTCCAGTTGTCGTCGATGTCGTAGCTGGCCATCAAGTCCACCAACGCGTAAGCCTCTTGGCGCACGTTGCTGTTGGTATCCACCTCGGTTGCACTCTGCCATTGGAAACGGGTGCCCACCTTGACGCTGGGCATCTCGGGCAGGCGGTAGGTCAGGCTGCCGCGCAGGGTGTGGGTGGGGATGTACTTGCGGGTGTCGTCGCCGTTGTCGTCTTCGATCTGCACAAAGGTGTAGCCGCCCGCTATGTCCAGGCCGGGTAGCGCTTCGCCCGACGCGCCCAGTTCGAAGCCATGGCTTTTGACGTTGGTGCCGCGGTACAGGTACTGGCCACCGACGATTTCGCCGGTGAGTTCGGCGACGTTTTGCTGATCGGTTTTGAACGCGGCAGCGGTGAGGGTGAGTCGCTCGTCGAGCACGAGGCCTTTGACACCCACTTCCAGGCTTTTGCCTTCGAGCGGAAGGATCAAGCCGCCGCTGGTGCTGCGCAGGTATTGCGGTTTGAAGATTTTCGTCCAGCTGGTGTACAGGCTCCACTGTGGGGTGAGGTCGTAGACCAGGCCGGTGTACGGGGTCACTTTGCCGTGCACCCGTGTGTCGTGAGGCGATCCGTAGCCGGCGCCATCGCCGTCGGCGCTGAGCATGCGCGCGCCGGCAATCCAGTGCAGGTCGTCGATGACGCTGAAGCGCGCGCCGGCGAACAGGCTCTTTTGTCGGTCGGTGAACAGCTGGGTATTGAGGTCGTCGGTGTAGTTCAGCGGCGGTTGCACGACGTTGCCGGACAGCGCGTCGGCCAGGCTCACCATTTGGTTGCCGGTTGAGTCTCTGTAATGGCCGATCTCATCGTGGTGGGTGCGGCCGTAGTTGGCGCCCAGGGTCAGTTCATGTTCCCTGCCGAACAGCGCGAAGGGTCCGGACAGTTTCGCTTCGGCGGTGACTTGCTCTTCCTTGCTGGTGGTACGGTTGATGTAGCCGTACACCTGGTCCGCGGTGGCGGGGATGGCGTAGAACATCTTGGTGTCGGAATCCTGCTTCATTCCGGCCAGGGTCAGGGTGCTGGTCCAGCCATTGTCGAACGCGTGGGTCAGCTCGGCGAAGGCGCGCTGGGTGTGCACGTCCCAGTGAGTCCAGGGCTGGCCGACACTGGAGCTGCGGCTGCTGTAGTGAATGCGGTTGCCCTGGTAGTCGGCGATGGGCAAGGCGCCCCAGGTGCTGCCATTGGAGTAGCTGTTCTGCTGGGTGAAGCCTACGGTGAGGGTGTCGGCATCGGACAGGTCGAAAGCCAGCAGACCTGCCGCGACGTTGACCTCATGGCCGTACTGATCGAGGTAGGAGTTGCCTTTGTCATGGGAGGTGATGAAGCGGCCGCGAACGTTTCCGCTTTCGCTGAGAGGTCCCGACACGTCAAAGCTCAAGCGGCGGTTGTCCCACGAGCCCACGCTGCTGTCGACCCGCGCCTGGAACGTGTCCGTGGGGCGTTTGCGCACCAGGTTGACCGTGGCAGACGGATCGCCGGTGCCGCTCATCAAGCCGTTGGCGCCGTGCAGCACGTCGACCTGCTCGAACTCGGTCATGTCCTGATCGCCGACCAATACGCCACCGGAGAACGGCAGGCTCATGCCGTCGAACTCGAAGTTTTCGATCTTGAAACCACGTGAGGTAAAGGCGGTGCGATCGGTTTCGAACTGTTCCACGGTCACCGACGGTGCGTTGCGCAGCGCGTCCTTCACGCTATTGAGCTGGAAATCGTCCATCTGCTCGCGCGTAATCACGGTGATCGCTTGCGGGGTTTCCTTGTCGCTCAGGCCCAGGCGAGTGGTGCTGGACACCGGGTTTGCCCGGTAACCGCGGGTTGGGCTGACGTCGCCGGAGGTTTGATACTGGATCTGCGTGGGCGCCAGCAGGATTTCGCTGCTGGCCTGCGTGTTCTGCACCGGGACCAGGTAAACGGTCATGGCATCGGTTCGGGCGAAGGTGTAGCCACTGCCCTGCAACAACTTCGTCAGTGCCTCTTCCGACGAGTAGCGGCCGTCTACGGCAGTGCTGCGCAGGGCACTGTCCAGGTTGCCGTCCAGCAGCACGTTCTGGCCGGACTGCTGGCTGAACTGGAGCAAGGCCTGACGCAGGGGCTGCGCGGAAATATTGAGTGACAGCCGCTCTACGGACGTCGCCGCCGAATGAACCTGCGCGCCATGAGCCTGAAGTGCGCCGACGAGCAGTGTGCACGCCAATGCGGTGCCCAGTGCGTTGCGCTGCCAGCGGCTGTCGATGCTGGATTCATGGTTGAGTTGCCTTGCCATTGCGGTCGTACCCCAGGAAGTGCGCGAAAATGCGAATACCAATCAGTCAGGCTAAGACGCATGAGCGCAGGCAATTCCTTGAGGCTGCGTGAATTATTTCCTGCAAGATCAGGCGGGATAGATCAGCGTGATCAGGTCGGTGTAGCGATCCACACGGACCGCCAGGGCTTTGGTGATGGCATCGAGCATCTGCTCGGGCTTGTTCAGATTGAGGATCAAACTGACCCGGCGGCTGGCAAGTTGCTTGTCCATGATGAAGATTCGGCCTTCGCGCCAGCGTTGCAACTCATCGATGACCGTGAACAAGGGCTTGTCGAAGAACACCAATCGTCCGCTGCGCCAGGCGAGTACCTGGGCCAGTTCGGCATGCTGGATGGGGCCGGTCCGATCACTGCTGAAACGCAGCGATAAGCCCTCCGCCAGATCGATCTGCTGGTTGGCCGTTATCACACGGACCGTCTTGCGGCTTACCGTCAGCAGCGTCGATGCGTCATCGCATGACAGACAGAATTCGCCCTCGGCGGCCACTACCTGCCCGGATCGGCTGTTGACCGTGAACTCATCGGCGGCTGCGGGCAGCACATTGAAGTAAGCCTCGCCGTGAAGCAGTTCCACGGCGCGCCGGGTCGGTGAAAAATCCACATTCAGTGCGGTGTGACCGGCAAGGTCGACGGTGGACCCATCGGGCAAGCTGACCGTCCGCCGCTCGCCCACGGCGCTGCGAACATCGGCGAACGGCAAGCCCATATCGTTGAGCCACAGCATGGAGGCGCATGCGCTGACGGCCACGGCACTGGCGGCGATGCCCATGCCGACGAAACGCCGTCGAGACAGGTGCGCAGCGGCCGGTGCCGCGTTGAGCGAAGGCAACTGCGCGGACGCGGCCCACAGGTGCTCGAGCTGGGCATAGGCCTCGGCATGTCGGGGGTCGGCATCCAGCCACGCGGCCAACTCCGCCTGTTCCGCCGCAGTGGGCGACCCGCCCTGCATCAACGCAAACCAGGCGCTGGCTCGATGGCTTATGTCGTCGACGTGCGCCACAGGGGACGTTGGCGGTGGTTCGGCGCTCATTCGGACATACCGATCTTGAGCAGATCCAGGGCGCGCACCATGCGGCTGTAAGCGGTTTTGGCGGGAATACCCAGGCGCTGGCCTATTTCCACATAGGTCAGGCCTTCCACGCGCACCATCAGGAACACCTCGCGACAGGGCGCGGGCATGTTCTGGATCACGACGTTCAACGTATTCAGTTGTTGATGGGCAATTGCCGCTTGTTCAAGCGTTGGGGTGGTGGGCTCGAAGCTTGAGGTTGTCTGCGGGTCGAGGGCCTCGCCTTTGCGATGTTCCTGACGCCGGGTGTGATCGATGAACAGATTGCGGGCGCTGGAGAACAGATACGCGCGGAAATTCGCAATCGGCGTTCGACCCATCTGTTCGGAGAGGCGAATGAACGTGTCCTGAGTCAGATCGGCGGCGGTCTCTTTGCAACGCAAACGACGGTCCAGGTAATCCTGAATTTCGCTGCGGTGGGCGAGGTACAGCGCCTTGAGATCTGGGCCGGACATGAAGGAACCTTGAAAGGCGGAGTGGCAAGGGCAGGAAAATATCACAAAGAGAATCATTTGCGCTTGCGAAGGCGTTGGTGCCTGCGCTTTCCTGCCTGCTCAATAGCGCCTTGCGCCAATCAACTCACCCAGGACCTGATTGGGGATGCGAAAGGGTATGGAGGCGTGGTCCTCGCCAGGTTCGACCACAAAGCCGGTGCGCAGCCCGGTACCGGACAACTGCTGCAGGCGTGAATACAACGCCTTGGCATCCTGGATGCCCTGAACCGAATCGCGCTCGGCCATCACGATGCTCAGGCTGGTCTGCGTCATGTCGAGTTGCCCGGCGCGGACGCGTTCGGTGAAGGCGCGTTCAGGTGCCAGCAGGAATTGGTCGCGCCACCACAGACTGGGGCTGACCGCTACAACGTGTTGAAACAGAGTGGGACGAGTGAACATCGCGTACACGCCCAGCATGCCGCCGAACGAGTGCCCGACCAGGCTGCGCTGGTCTTCGTCGACTTTGAAATGCTCGGACACCTTGGGCATCAGGCGCATCTGGATAAAATCGAGAAACAGATCCTGACCGCCTTGTGGAGGTGTGTTGCGATCGGCGGGCGCAGGTGGGGTCAGGTCGAACGCGCGCCTGGCAAAGTCCAGGGGCGTGTCACTCGGATAACCGATGGCTACCAGGATGGATCCGCGCAATTTAGCCTGGGCACGCTTGGCGGCATGAAACGCCGGGAAATAGGCATTGCTGTCCAACAGATAAATCACTGGATAACCGCCGGTGTAAGGCACGTCACCCTCGGGAAGGCTGATCATGATGCGGTATTCCAGCCCGCCTTCGCTTTGCATGGTCCATTGCTCGGTACCGTCCAGCGTGACCGGCTGCGCATGAGCGGCCATCGCCGCGCCAAGAAGCCAGGCGGTGAACACTGCTATTACTTTACGAATCATGATTTCAGACGGTCCTCGTTGGGCAGGCCCGCAAGCGGATGCCGTCGACGTCAAAGAAGCCGACCGGCACACCTGCGCGGTGGAGAATGCTCTCGCATGCCCATAAGACGGATGACGGCGTCGTTTGTCTTGATCTGGCGATGGCCAAACCGATTTACTTGCAGAACGGATCGTCCCAGAACGGACGCTCGATCTCTTTATAGATATCCGCCCGGCTCAAGCCCAGGTCCTTGAGCCCGGCGTCACTCATCTGCTCCAATTGGTGCCGTTGCCGAGCTAGTTCATACCAGCGCGTGATGCGCTTCCAGAGATTGGCTAGAGGCCCCAACGACTTATGCTGGGTGCAGCCGTCGTTCGAAACACAGGCATTCACTGTTTGACCTTTCATCTGCTCATCCTCGTGGTTGATGGCTTGATTCTCGGTTCAGGCCTAACATCAATCCAACGAATGTTTTGAATGCCGTGCATCTCGGAGATTGATCAATGTCCCACTACCAGAGCATCGACTCGGAAGTGCTCCGTACCTTCGTGGCCATTGCCGACGAAGGCGGTTTCACCAAAGCGGGCGAGCGGGTTAACCGCACTCAATCGGCAGTGAGCATGCAGATGAAGCGGCTCGAGGAGGACGTGCTGTGTCGGCAATTGTTCGAACGTGATGGCCGGCAGGTGAAGCTGACGGCTGAAGGGCAGATTCTGCTGGGTTACGCGCGCCGCATTCTCAAATTGCACAGCGAAGTGTTCACCACCCTGCGCGAGCCGCACATGGTCGGCACCGTGCGCATCGGCACTCCGGACGACTACGCCATGCGCTTTCTGCCGGGGATCTTGTCCGGCTTCGCCCAGGCGTTTCCGCTGGTGCAGGTGGAGGTCCATTGCGAGAGCTCCCGGCAATTGATGCAACGCAAGGATTTGGATCTGACGATCGTCACCCGTGAGCCCGGGCGTGAAGTGGGCCAGTTGCTGCGCCAGGAGCGCTTCGTGTGGGCTGAAGCCGAAGGGTTTTTTCTCCACGAACAAACGCCCGTGCCACTGGCGATGTTCAATACCGATTGTTTTTGCCGGATATGGGCCTGCAACGCCTTGGACGCCGCGCAGAAGCCGTACCGGATCGCCTACTCCAGCCCCAGCCTCGCGGCGATAATGGCGGCGGTCGGCGTGGGCCTGGCGGTCACTGCACAGTTGCAGAGCCTGGTCACGCCAGGGATGCGGATCATTGGCGAAGCCGAAGGCATGCCCTTGTTGCCCATCGCGAGCATCATGTTGCTGCGCAACCCTGATACCCGTTCGCCGATGATGGATGCATTGGCCGAGCATATCGTCGAGGGGTTCAGGCTTTGAGTACCGGAGCAGACTCGACGTCATGACCGATCCCCAACCTGCGCAAAGCTCCCCTACCCCCGCGTCAACCCGGTCAAGGTATCCGCAATGCCCTTCGTGCGCCTCGCCGTGCCTTCCGTGGCCTGGCTCGATGCCTCCAGGGTATCCAGCATCTCCCTCAGCGCGCCCACCCCTGTGGACTGGTCTTCGATCTGCTGAGCCACTCGCTGAATTTCGCTCGACAGCAAGTCGACATCCACGCCGATATCCGCCGCATTCTTGCGGGTGATCTCCGCCAACTTGCGCACCTCGTCGGCCACTACTGCAAACCCTCTGCCCAGTTCGCCAGCGCGGGCTGCTTCGATAGCAGCGTTCAACGCAAGCAAATTGGTCTGCCCGGCAATCTGCTGGATCACCTGCACGATGGACTGGATCTGCAGGCTCGAACTGGCCAGCGCACGTGCGCCTACCACCGCTTCGTCCGCCTGCCGGGCAAGGTCTTCGACGGTGTCGCCGGCCTGGCTGGACACGGTGTTCTGGCGGTCGATGGTGGCCGCCAGGTCATCCATGGAAAGGTGCAGTTCGCCGGAGTAATGCTTGATCTGGGTGGCCATCTGCTCCTGTTGCTCGCCCGCGTCGGAGAGCACCTGACCCAGAGCCGCGAGGCCTTTGAAGACGGGAAGGATGCCGTTGTCCAGGCCGCGGGTGTCGAGGGCGCTGGTGAAGTCGTTGCGTTTGAAGGCTTCGATCTGTTTGACCACTACGTGATTCAAGCCAACCATTTTCTTCAGTTGGCGGCGCAGGAAGAACGCTTTGAACTCGCCGTAGTGGGCGATGAAGCGATCCACGTATTCGTCGGTGAACGAAGCACCCTTGGCGACGTGAAAGAAGAAGATCGCGGTCAGGGTCTGGTTGAGGTTCAGGCCGAGGATTTCGCCGAAGGTCGAGAAGCCCACCACCGGCACATCGCCAAAGAGCCCGCGCATGCTGCCCAGGTCATTGGCGTTGTTGAGCCTGCGCAAGATGCAGTCGTTGAGAATGGCGGCGACCGGCTGGCCGCCCTTGCCTTGCAGGAACTGTCGGTAGTCTTTTTCCGTGGCCTGACGCAACGGCGTGCGCTTGACCATGACCAGTTCTTCGCCCGGCGCAACGTCGCAGAACAGTTTGATGATCTGCTGGGCGTGGTCGATGCGGGCAATGGAGCGCACGAACAATTCACTGCCGACACGGATGGCGAACGAGTACTCGGCCAGGTTCTTTTCCAGGGAGTGGCTGTCGCATTTGAATGCGTTGCACAGGGCCTGCACCATGCTCATGATGTTGCCGTTGCTGTCGATCACCTGGTCGATGGTGCGGTCTTCGACGGAGGCGGTGAGCACGCTGAACGTCAGCCCGACCGGTTCGAAGTTCTGACTTTTGAACACACCGAACCGGATATCCGGAGCCGTCTTCAGGAAAACGATCTGGGCGTGGTTCTGGTAGCTGCGTTTGCCGTCGTGGATCAGGGTTTTCTGGAAGTCCGATTTGCCGCCGGCGGAACCGCCGACGAACAGGCATGGAAAACGACCGGACTCGTAGAGCGCCTCCATGAAGAACGATTCGGACGCCGACAGCCCGTCGAACACCACATAGGCGAGGGTGTCGCGGTGGTCGATGGGCGTGCTGACCTGCACGCGCTTGATGTTGTTGACCAGCTTTTCGATGCGCTCGCGCATCTCCATGCGTTTGCCGCCCTTGCGAATGTCTTCGCACTCCAGCGGCACCATGACCACTTCCGCCGAGGCAATCACGCTGCGCTCGAAGCACTGCAGGACGATACGGTCCCAATGCTCGCCTGCGGCGCAGTACAGGCCATCGGCGCTGTTGCACAGCTCACCCGAGGTTGTGCACAGGCTGATGGTGCCATTGGGAAAGCGCTGCCTGACGCTGGCCGCAACCTTGTCGATGTCCAGGTGGGGCGAGACGAAACCTGTCACCAGCACGGGATCCGCGCGCAAACCGGCCAGGGCACGGTCCAGCTCACCGGCCGTGCAACTCAGGCTCACGGCGCCCTGGCTGTTTGCGCGGGCGTTGTTGAAGCGTTTGAAAAGGTTCATCACTGGGCTCGCTAGAAGAGGGCACAGCCCACGCGGGGCGTGGGCTTGCATTGGTTCTGCTATCGGCCTTGGGAAGGGGGACTTGAAGCAGGTGGTCGGGTTTATGGGGATCGAGGCTACTGTGACCTGCCGGGTTGTGTGCCTGCGTTCCAACCGCCAGACCGAACGCTTTCTTGCAAGCATTCAAAATGCATCATCAATAACCGTGAAGCTGCCGAAATGGCTGGCCCTTATGGTATTCAACCCACTCCTCCACATCGTAAGGAATGTACAGCTGGTGCCGAGCGCGGGAAATTGCGACATACACTGCACAAATTCGCTCGTCGAATTCGTAGGCATCCTTGAACGCCCCCGTGGTAAGCAGCTCGGGGGTCAGTAGCACCTGATCGAACTCCATTCCGCCAGCGTCCTGGGCCATCATCAGCACACAACTGGTGCCGAGCTGGCCTTGCAAGCGGTTCAGCCGTGTCATGTCTGCAACGTTGAACCCCTTCTCCAGCGCGTCTTCTACCCATGAGAACGAATTGTCGTATCGATTGGCTTCGCGCACCTGGGCCCAGTCGAGCAATTCGTTAAGATCCGGGTGTGCGCCTTTGCCATGATGGTCAAGGCTGTAATATTCAGGCTTGTAGAGCGCGATGGCCGTGGACATGAAGTGCTGAAGGTCGTCCTGAGCCTTTTTGTTCAGGAAGCTGAAGCCACAGTTGGCGTCGTGAAGCTGCATGACCCATTTCATGGTGTCCCAATGCGAAGCCGTCAACACCGCACAGCTTTCAGGTGGCACGAAACCCTCGTGATAATGTTCCACTCGTACGTCCGCGTTGCGAGCCCCCTCGAAATACACTTTGCTCTTGGCCGAGTGCCGAGAGATAAGCGGGTTGACCAACTTCTCCACGTTGCGCCCCGAACGTAACGAATAGCTGATATCACTGCGACGCACTCCATGACGGCGCGGCACAGTTGCACCCTTGATCTGCTGATACTCGTCGCCAAGGGTGATCAACACTTGTTTGCCACGCTCGATGATCTGCAATAGCGACGCGGGAATGTCCTGACTTTCATCGATGAGCACATGGGTAAACCGTGCCGGTACCACGCAGTCCGCCAAGCTGGCACGTTTGATCATCAACAGCGTGGCGAAATACCCATGACCTGCCCATGCCGGGGTCGAGTCCAAGTACCGCCATAGGCGTCTGGCATACTCGAGCAACACCTTGGCATCCTCACTGGTCAATGCCTGCTGGAAATGCGGAAGATGTGCAGCGCTCAAGCTGTAGTCTCTGGAAGCGCTGTAGTTTTCCAGTACTTTGAGGCACAGGCCCAAGGTAGTCGGCCCGTCATACTGACGCAGGCCCAGGATGTTGAGTTCCAGAGCCAGTGCCTGCTTCGTCGGCAATCTGGCCGGGGCCGTTGCCGTGTTGAACCTGGAATGCTTCAGCAGTGCGTGCGCAAAGCCCTGGAAGGTGGAGCCGGCTTTTCTGTCGCGATCGCCGCCCATGTGCTTGCGCAAGACTTCAAGCTTGCTCTTCGTGCGCGCCAGTACAAGGGTGGTTTCGGGGCGCAGAAACTCCAGCAGTGCGCCCAGCAAATGGCTTTTCCCGACGCCGGCATAACCTTGCACATGCAAGTCTTCATTCAGATTGGCGCGGAAGGTGCGCAGCAGGTTGTCTTGCGCGTCGCTCAACCAGCGCTCCCGATGCCGCGGCGTAATCACATGCTCGCGGTAGGGGTTGTTCGCTCGGTAGTGTCGAATACTGAAGCTGCTATCCCACTCCCCCCCAGGCAAGAGATAATCCTGGGCGGCGACCTCTTCGTCTTCCAGCAAACGCAGTTTCAGGGGTTTGATCGCCTCAAGGCCGTAATACAGCTTGCCTTGGTCGAACAAGCGTTGTGCTTCGGATAACAGGCCGGTCGGTTCTCGAGAGGCCACGGCCCATCCGATCAACTTGGCCAATATTCTTTCGGCCCCAGCGGCGTTCAAGTCTTTTTCAGCGGCCTGTGCCAGGTTTTGAATGACGAGCACGGCAGCCAGCTCCGGACCGCTCAGAGATTCAAGCTGGGCCGCACCGTCCTCGGCGAGCAGGCGTAAACAGGTTTCCTCGGCGACAGGCAGGAAAACGGGATGGGATAAATCAACATGTTCGGCGTGCATAGACTCTCATTGCCAAGCGGTACGTTTCACGAGGGCCGTGGCTGCGCCACCCATCACTCATCATGCAAACGTCACTATACGGGTAGTCCCGTGACCGACGTGCCAACCAGTTCCGGGGTTGCTCCCATGCGTGGAAGCGTGGGAGGCGCGCCGAACGTCTTTGAGCCAGTTCAACTGCATCAGCCTGAACCCTACCGCCGATGTCGATACACCCAAAGCGATGCTCAAATCGGTAACAATGCGTTGCGCCGTTTCGATATTGTGGCGTTGGTAGTCGACATAGAGGCGGCCATGTCCACGCCATTTGACATCGTAGTGCTCAAGTAAAGGCGTCAGATGACGATTGAGAACGTATTCGTCACTCCACTGGTCAATCTTGCTTTCGTCCATTCAATGCACCTCCCACAGGTAGGCACATAAGTATGCCACCTTGATTTGCATTGATGTCCGGATCCGCAGGTTGGATAGGGAAAATAATCTTTAACGGACGTTTCAAGCGACGTCGTGCATGTGGGCTAGGCATTAGACAGTCTCAAACCTACACGACCTTTTCACTAGCCTGTGTTGGACCAACGCAGGCTGTGCATTGGAGCCAACCGGGCGCCCGCTGTAGCTTTCAAAACTAACAGAACAATCCTTCCGGATGGCGCGCTAAATTCGCTATTTCTACTGTAGGTGATGCGTATAGCGGGGCCGATGAAGCCGCTTCGCGCGTCGAATACCCCGACGAATTTTGGGCAATTCATGTATTGGTGAGACGAGGACCCGCACGCTCCAATATGCCCATCCTACCGTTTTTCGAAGCAATAGGCGGTCGCCCAGATCGTGCAACTCCAAGACTTCCGCAATAAACCTATAGAAGGCTGTATTACTAAGGTACTGATCATTTATGGACTCCAGCAATACATCGCCAACTAACTTCAGCGAGCCAAGAATGACTGCGCAGGGCAACACACAAACGGTAATAATTATAACCAGCCAAAACAGCTCGGTCATCGCCAAAGCGATATCAACATAGTCATTGATAGAACCAAACACGGCATCGGGCGTCATCGTTGCAATGACTATACCTGCCACTACCGCAAGGATACCAGTGACATAAGCTGCAAAGTTAGACGCTGAAGGAAGCCTAAAAAAACCAGAGGCACGTATCAGCCAGGTTTCTTTACACCGAAGCTTGATTTTCTCGCGCCACTCCCATTCATCGACCAGTTCAGCGGCCAATCTCATCAAATCATCTTCGATACGAAAAATCTTCTTCAGATAAGCCGTTTTTTCATTTGTAAGATTCGAAAAGGATCGCCGGAAGCCGAATGATATGGCATTGGGATTGTATAGCCTATACCGGCGCGCCCTGCCTAGGTAATAAGCCTGCCCAAGCCCCAATAGTGCAGGCAGCTCTGCTAAGAGTAGTGAAAATTGAGAATGGGAACTGAGTAAGAAGGTATTGCCCGCAAGCCTGATAGAAAGATCACTGAGAACTAGCGAAAGGATTAGCGCTACGAGCACCAGTGAGAGCCATAGTACCAAGCTTCCCATGGCGTAGAAAACTGGCGGACGAAAGGTTTTTCGGTAGTGACGAATCTTATCGCTAATGGCTTGCACGACAACTCCTTTGATCTGGCTGCTCCATATTATGGTCATCATACTACTAAAGCGCCTCGCCGTAGCTCATGAGAAATTTTTCTAACTTACTGTATAGCCGCGACAGCGAATACACACACCGCCAGGTGACTCTCTCTTGAACAGGTAACACCCAGATAGTTTGCGACTTTGATGGTCAGCTCCGACAAGAGTTTTCACGCGTACAGAACATCAAGCCGAGTATCTATTGCATTTCATGGGTAGCAGCCTTTGCTCTTGACCCCCCTCACCTCCTCCAACCTCACTAACCTGCACGACTCAATGCTCAAACATCTGGACATCCCCAACCCAGTTCCCCAAGCCACGCTCCAACAATGGCTAAGCTAGGTGAATGCCCTCAGTCAGGCGCTCGAAGGTATCCAGCCTGCGATTCAGCAAGTGGTGGATGTCACCGATGCATTGGCGTTGACAGGGCAGTTGCTGGGTGCCGACCACCCCACGGCGCTGGATGCCGACAAGATGCGTTGCCTGCTCGAGCCGTTTTGCAAACGGTTGGAGTGGGCGGGCGAGCGGATTCGTCAGGTGCTCTAAAAACGAGCCGTGATTGGCCCGTATCATAAGCATCTAAAACGGCCCTTGATATCCAGCGTGAGCCGAATAAACTCAACATTCGGCTCACAAAATGAGCCGAATAAGCTCCCCAATCGGCTCATCAAGGCGAGGAATGCTCATGCCCCAGTGGATCTGGCAGCAACCTCAATGGCCGCAATTCTCCTGGCAACCCGACAAGCTGGCTGACCTGCTGCGTCAATGTACAAGCGAGCAAGGGCGGCTATTGGGCAGGCTTGGCGCCGTTGGTGATGAGAGCAGCCGACAGGGCATGCTCGATACGCTGCTGCAGAACATCATCACGTCCTCGGCAATCGAGGGTGAGGCACTCAATGCCGGTTCGGTTCGATCTTCCCTGGCTCGCCGCTTGGGTGTACACGAGCCCAAAGAGGCGCAGAGAACTTCGCGCAGCGAGGGTCTGGCGCAATTGATGGTCGATGCAACGTGCAATCACGCTCAACCTTTGAGCGTAGAGCGCTTGCTGCAGTGGCATTCGCTGCTGTTTCCAGCGGACGATTCGAGTCAGCTGCACACGCCGGTGCGTGTGGGTGAGTTGCGTGGCAATGAGCCAATGCAGGTGGTGTCGGGCCGGCTGGATCGGCCAACGGTGCACTTCGAAGCCCCATCCCGGCACGGCCTGGAACAGCAGCTTGAAACGTTCGTTGACTGGTTCAACGTGGCGTCGACCACGCTGGATCCCCTGTTGCGCGCGGGTCTCGCTCACCTGTGGTTCGTGACTCTGCACCCCTTCGACGACGGCAACGGTCGTTTGACCCGCGCGCTCACCGACCTG
Source organism: Pseudomonas sp. CFBP 13727 (assembly GCF_014841915.1). NCBI lineage: Bacteria > Pseudomonadati > Pseudomonadota > Gammaproteobacteria > Pseudomonadales > Pseudomonadaceae > Pseudomonas > Pseudomonas sp. CFBP 13727. The sequence continues at coordinate 100,745 of NZ_JACYUT010000004.1, read as the reverse complement.
GCGCTTGCCCAGGGTGACCACCAAGCGGTGCGTTTCTACGCGATGTCAGCCAGCATTCTGGACAACCGGGTGGGTTACTACTCGGTTCTGGAACAAACGCAGAAAGCCGACATGGACGTCACGCCGTGGCTGGTGTGGTTTCTTCAGACGTTGCTCGCAGCAATTACCGCAGCGATCAAGAACATCGATCGAGTGCTGAACAAGGCGCGCTTTTGGCAGGCGCACCGTGCGCTGCCGTTATCGAAGGAGCAGCTGAAAGTGATCAATCGCCTGCTCGATGGTGGCGCCAAGGGATTCGAAGAAGGGATCAGCGCCGCGCAGTATCAAGCGGTAGCGAAGGTCAGCAAGGCCACCGCCACACGCCATCTCGCCGATCTATTGGAAAAGGGCCTGCTGCAACGATTGCCAGGTGGGGGTAGGAGTACGCGCTATCGGATCGTCGCAGCAAGGTAAGTCTGCGTGCCACGTTTACCCTCGCTCCCTACCCCAAACTCCGCGCCGAATTGCTCAACACCTGCACACACTGCATCAACGCCGGCACCAGCTGGCTTTCGGCGTCGGCGCGAGTCCAGCGGCTGGTGGGGGCGACCACGTGGACGGCGGCCACGGGGCGGCCGTTGCCGCCGATGACGGGGGCGGCGATGGTCATGTCGCCGAGGAACAGTTCCTGGGTGTTCACCGCGTAGCCGCATTCGCGCACGGTTTGCAGCGAGGCCATGATCTCGTCCACGTCGGTGTGGGTGTGCGGGGTGTGCGCGACGCGTGCGCTGCTTTGCACCAGGGCCAGGGCCTCGGTGGGTGGCAGGGCGCTGAGGTAGGCACGACCGGAGCCGGTGCAGTACATCGGCACGCGGCTGCCGATGGGCATGTGCACGGGTACGAAGCGGGCGCTGACGAAGCGCGCGATGTAGGTCATTTCCACACCGGTGGGCTCGGTCAGGCAGGCGGTCTCGCCGGTCAGCCGAGTGAGTTCGGCGAGAAACGGGTTGCCCACCTCGATCAGCGAGTGAGCGTCCAGATAGCTGAAGCCCAGTTCCAGCACATGTGGGGTCAACTGGTAATGCCGAGTGCGCGAGTGTTTCCGAAGGTAACCCAGGCTTTCCAGGGTGAACACCATGCGCTGGGCCGAGCTTTTAGTCATGTGGGCGGCTTCGGCGATCTCTGCAAGGCTCATGCTGCGGCGCTTGGCGCTGAATGTACGCAGTACGGCCAGGCCTTTTTCCAGGGACTGGTTGAACAGGCTGTTGCGATCTTCGGACATGAGGGCCTCTAGGAAATGACCAGCGATTGAACCCGGACGACAGCTATCAGACAGCAAATAACGGGCCCGAAAATCGTCTAGCGATACGAAACATCCGCTAAACGATTTTTCAGCTGCGTAAATTGATTGCAAAGACCTGGAATGGCACAGAGCTTGCGACCTTCCTCAGGACCGCATGGCGGTACCCACCTTCCGATTCCTTCTGGAGTGACCCGATGAACAGCCTTTCCCCTCTGTTTCGCCGTTTCGCGCTCGGTATCTGCATGACGCTCGGTGCCTCCCTGGTGCACGCTGCCGAGGCACCGATGTACAAGGTTGGTGCAACCGCCACGGGTTCGCCTTTCACCTTTCTGGACATCAAGAGCAACAGCATTCAGGGGATGATGGTCGACATCGCCAAAGCAGTCGGCGAGGCGGGCGGCTTCGGCACGCAGATGGAACAGACCAATTTCGCGGCGCTGATCCCGTCGCTGACGTCGGGCAAGCTGGACTTTATTTCGGCGGGCATGCTCAAGACCGAAGAGCGCGCCAAGGTGGTGGACTTCAGCACGCCGGTCTATTCCTACGGCGAAGGCCTGATCGTCAGTGCCGACGACAACACCGCCTACCCCGACCTCAATGCGTTGAAGGGTGAAGTGATCGGCGCCCAGGCGGGCACCGCCTTCTACGACCTGGTCAACAAAATCGGCATCTTCAAGGAAGTACGCACCTACGATTCGATTGCCGAGATGGTCCGTGACCTGTCCCTGGGTCGCATCAAGGCCGCCGTGGCCGACCAGCCGATCGTGGCCTACCAGATTCGTCAGAACACCTTCAAAGGGGTGAAGCTGGCTGCGGATTACACGCCGGCCAAAGTAGGCGATGTGTGCTTCGTGGTGCGCAAGGGTGACAGCGAAACCCTGGAGCGCCTGAACAAGGCCATCGACACCATCAAGGCCAACGGCACGCTGCAGGGCATCGTGCAGAAGTGGGGCGTGTAGGCTGAGGAGCGACCATGAAGCTTGCTGAATTCTTGCAGAGCGCGCAGGACTTCCTGCCGATTCTGCTTCAGGGTGCGTGGGTGACCATCCAGATCACGGTGCTGTCGTTTCTGCTCAGCAGCGTGCTCGGGCTGGTGCTGGCGCTGCTCAAGCTGTCGCCGATCCGCGCGCTGTCGTGGGCGGCGAGTACGGTGATCAACGTGATCCGCGGGCTGCCGATCATCGTGCAGCTGTTCTACATCTATTTCGTGCTGCCGGAGATGGGCATTCATCTGACCGCCTTCCAGGCCGGCGTGATCGGCATGGGCATCGCCTACTCGGCGTACCAGGCGGAAAACTTTCGGACCGGCATCATTGCCGTCGACCAAGGCCAGCGCGAAGCGTCGGAAGCGCTGGGCATGCGTTCGTTCATGATGATGCGCCGGGTGATCCTGCCGCAGGCGTTTCGTATCGCGCTGCCGCCCTACGGCAATACGTTGGTGATGATGCTCAAGGACTCCTCGCTGGTGTCGACCATCACCGTGGCCGAGATGACCCGTCAGGGCCAGCTGATTGCCTCGTCGACCTTCCAGAACATGACCGTCTACACCTTGGTGGCCTTGCTGTACCTGCTGATGAGCCTGCCGCTGGTGTACGGGTTGCGGCGCATGGAGCAGCGTCTGAGCCGGAGGAAGAAGGCATGATCAAGATCAGCCAGTTGCAGAAGAACTATGGCGACCACCGCGTGTTGCACGGGGTCGATCTCGAGGTGCAGAAAGGCGAAGTGGTGTGCCTGATCGGCCCGTCGGGTTCGGGCAAATCGACGTTGCTGCGCTGCATCAATGCGCTGGAAACCTATGAAGGTGGCTCGATCCAGGCCTTCGGTGAAACCGTGCAGCGCGGCAGCAAGACGGTGCACACCCTGCGCAGCCGCATGGGCATGGTGTTCCAGCGCTTCAATCTGTTCCCCCATCGCACGGTGCTGGAAAACGTGATGGAGGGGCCGCTGTACGTCAAGGGCGAACCGGCCGCGCAGGTGCGCAGCGAGGCGCTGGCGTTGCTCGACAAGGTCGGCCTGGCGGAAAAGGCCGATGCCTACCCGGAGCAGTTGTCCGGTGGCCAGCAGCAGCGTGTGGCCATCGCCCGCGCACTGGCAATAAAGCCTGAGGCCATGCTGTTCGATGAACCGACGTCGGCGCTGGACCCGGAGCTGGTGGGCGATGTGCTGCAGGTGATGCGCACCCTGGCCGACGAAGGCATGACCATGATCGTCGTCACTCATGAAATGGGCTTTGCCCGCGAGGTCGCCGACCGCGTGTGCTTCCTGCACGGCGGTTATCTGGTGGAGACCGGACCGGCCGACGAGGTGCTGGGCAATCCGCAGCACCCGCGCACCCAGGATTTTCTGCGCCGGGTCTTGCACCCGACCACCAGCACCCGGAGCCAGCCATGATCGATGTGCCTTCACTGTGGGCGGCGACCGCGCCGCCTGCGCGGGTCACCCCGCCATTGCGCGAGTCGGGTACCTACGATGTGGTGATCGTCGGCGCCGGGTACACCGGCCTGTCCACTGCGCTGCACCTGGCCGAGCGTGGCGTCAGCGTGTGCGTGCTGGAGGCGCGGGAGCCGGGCTGGGGCGCTTCGGGACGCAACGGCGGGCAGGTCAACCCGACTTTGAAGCATGACCCGGACGAACTGGTGCGGCTGTACGGCGCAGCCATCGCCGAGCCGTTGATCGACACCGTGTCGCGCTCGGCCGACCTGGTGTTCGACCTGATCAAGCGCCACGGCATCGAGTGTGCAGCGGTGCGCAAGGGCTGGATGCAGGTGTCCTATTCGCACAAGGGTGTGGCTGGCCTGCACGCTCGCGCCGCGCAGTGGGAGAAACGCGGGGTGCCGGTGCAGTGCCTGGATGCTGGCGAGGTCGCTGCGCGCATGGGCAGCCAAGCGTTCGCCGGCGGTTGGCTGGATGGCCGCGCCGGCGCCATCCAGCCCCTGGCCTATGCCCGCGGGCTGGTCACTGCGGCGCAAGCGGCTGGCGCCAGTGTCCATGGGCAGAGCCCGGTGACCGGGTTGCAGCCAGTGGGGTCAGGCTGGCAGGTGCAGACGGCCAATGGCGCCCAGATCAACGCAACCCAGGTGGTGCTCGCCACCAACGGTTACAGCGATGGCCTGTGGCCGGGCATGGCGCAGAGCGTCCTGGCGGCGAACAGCTTCATCGTTGCGACCCGGCCGCTGCAGGGCGCGGCGGCACAGAGCATTCTGCCCGGGCAGGAGACCGTGTCCACGGCGCAGCGGCTGCTGCTGTACTTTCGCAAGGACAGCCACGGACGGTTGCTGATGGGCGGCCGCGGCACCTTCAGCGACCCCGGTGCGCCGCAGGATTTCGGCCATCTGGAACGCTCGCTGGCGTTGCTCTTCCCGCAGCTGGGCAAGCTGGATTTCGAGTACCGCTGGGCCGGACGCATCGCCATCACCCGGGACTTCATGCCCCACGTGCACCAACCCGCGCCGGGCCTGACCCTGGCACTGGGTTGCAATGGCCGCGGCATCGCCCTGTGTACCAGCCTGGGGCAACAACTGGCTGCCAGCCTGTGCGACAGCCGTGCCGAATTTGCCTACCCGGTGAGCCCTCTGCAGAAGCTGCCCATGCATGGCCTGCAACGCTTTTACATCGGCGCAGGCGTGGCCTGGTACAGCCTGCTCGACCGTTTGAACGTGAGCTGAGCGCCTGCGGCAGAGCGTCGCGCACGGGATTGGCGGTGAACCAATCGCCGTGCGCCGGTTTCAAAGGGGTTCACTCCGAACAATGGTTGCACCTCCATGCCTAAGAAACTTTCCCTCGCTCTGCTGATGATTTCCGCCCTGGGCCTGGCGGCCTGTGACAAGACCTCCGAAGACCATGTGCAGAAAGCCAACGAGCACACCGAAGCCGCCGCCCAGAAGCAAGCCGAAGGCAAGCCTGCGCAAGCCGCCGAGGAAAAAGCCGAAGCCGCCGAAGAACACGACAAGGCCCGCGAGAAGCGCGTGACCGAAGACCGCCATCAGGCGCTGTCCTCGGACGTACCGGACGAAATCAAGGCGCCCGAGAAGAAGTAATTCGATCGCGATCGACCCAGGCCCCGCCAGTGATGGACGGGGCTTTTTTGTACCGGGCGCTTGGCTCCAGACCATATTTGGAAACAGCCGGGTGTTCGAAGACCTCTCACAATGTCGTTACTCTGAGATGCCGATACGCAGAAAGCGTGATCGTTTACATCACGGAATAAGCATAATAAAAAGCTTTCGACACAAGGGCCTGAAGGCTTTCTTCGAAACCGGATCAACCAAGGGTATCTGCGCTGATCATGCCAAACGCCTTGCTCGCATCTTGCCGATTCTGGAGCGCGCCATTGATGCTGGCGATGTCGACATGCCTGGGTGGAGGCTACATCCACTCAAGGGTGATCTCGTGACGTATTGGTCGGTAACGGTGAGCGGCAACTGGCGGCTGATCTTTCGCTTCGAGGACGGCAACGTCGAACTGCTCGATTACCTCGACTATCACTAAGGATGCCTGCGCCATGCCTATGCACAACCCTCCTCATCCCGGCGAAGCGTTGCTGGAAGATGTACTTCCGGCCCTGGACATCAAGATCGCGGAGTTCGCCCGGCGCCTGGGCTATGCCCGGGAAACCCTTTCACGGATCTTGCACGGTCATGCCCCCATCAGCCCGGACCTGGCCGTTCGCCTGGAGCGTGCTGGAATCGGCAAAGCACGCACCTGGCTGGCCGTTCAGGCTGACTGGGATCTATGGCAGGCAGAGCACCGCCAGCAACCGCTGATCGAGCCGTTTGCAGCTTCCGTGTCTTGACTGCTCTGCCCTCAACTCCGTCTAGACGAAGTCGGCAGCTTCAGCCAGGGCCTTGACGAACACGCGGTAGGTCTTGGGGTTGGCCTCGCGAAACTTCTTGGTGGCGTACTCGTCGCTACGCGGCTCAGCCTGCCATCGCCTTGACATCATCTGTCCAATTCCTTTACAAAGCCGACACACAGGGATTCGCTGATCAGGCCACGGATGAAGGCTAACTATTTTCGATTCTGGCTGGGGCAGGTGCTGCTCGGCCTGTTCATAGGCTGCATCGCACTGCTGGACCCCTTCGGGCTTTCCAGCTCCAGTGACGCTGCGTCTTCGCAGTGGATCAATCGCATCGCCGCCAGCAGCTACCCGGACACTGGGCAGCAGCAGGTGGTCGTCGTGCTGATCGACGACGCCTACCTCATGCGCAACGCCACCTTCTGGCCCCTGCCCTATGCGCAGCAAAGCCAGCTGTTCAGGCGTCTGTTGGCGTACAAACCGCGGGCGGTCTTCGTGGACTTGATGTACAGCCACGACCACTCACTCAATGATGCCGACAACGGCAGCCAACTGCTGGTCAATGTCTTCGAGCGCTATCGAGAACAGGGCATCTCGCTTCTGTTGGCCAACACCGGCGAGACCCGCGGTGTCGACGGTCAGGCCAACGCTTTGGCGCCGCTGGACCAGATGAGCCGTCGTGCACTGGTGAAGTGGAGCGATGTCGGCGACCGATACCCGTTGGCCGTCGAGACGTCGCAGGGGCTGATCGAAACGCCAGCGCTGGGCCTGTACCGCGAGTTTTGTCGCGACCGCGAATGTATCGGGCTGCCTGTCGATGCAGCCCAGGCAGCGCAACGCGCACCCATCGCGCTGCGCTGGGGAAGGACACTGTCACCCCTGCAATCGCTGGCCACCTCGGTGGCGGAATGCTCGGTAGCGGGCAACGCCTGGTATGCCCAGTTATGGCAGGCGATCTTCTGGAAGTTCGGCGACAGCGGCCAGGCCACTTGTGCCTATACCCTCACCCTCAAGGCCAGCGCCCTGGAAGCCAATTCGCCCGAGGACCGTGCGCTCTTGCGGCAGTTGCTCAGCGACAAGCTGGTGCTGGTCGGGGCTCAGATCACCTCGGCCGGCGACCTTACCCAAACGCCGGTGCACGGCCTGCTGCCAGGGGTGTACCTGCACGCCATGGCGCTGGACAACCTGGTGACCTACCACGATGCGTATCAACGCGATCCGGACAGTTACTTCTGGCTGTCGATCAGTTGGCTGGACCTGGTGCAACTGGGTTTCGTCATCGTCATCGTCGGTCTGCGTGCCTGGTATCGACGGCGCCGCCATCATCGCGCCAAAGCGTGGCGCGCCCCCCTGTTCAGTTGGGCCATCGTCCAGGCAGCACTGGCCGTGATGTGCTGGGGACTGTGGCAAAACAACATCAGCCCGGCCAATGTCCTGGCCATTGCCGTGTTGTCGATTTCAATCATCTCAGCGCCGATCGGCCTGTTTGCCAAGCGGCGATGGCGATCGCTCGTGCGTTATTTCGCCCAGCGCAGGCGCGCTCGTATTTCACTTGTAGAAGGAACTCAAGGATGACCCGAATCACGTTTTTGCTGTTGGCAGCGCTGTGCAGCCCGAGTGTGTTGGCCACCACCGTCGACGCCTATGAAGCCGATCCGCTGACATTGCTCGACGAGCATGGCAAATCTCAGGGCAGGTTGCCTTTGAAGGATACACCCAAGCCGCCGTTGCAGGTGTTGGCCACCCACCCGAATCTGGATCAGGTACAGGTCGAGCTTGGCGGACGCAAAGTCTGGCTGGACACCATGGACCTGCGTTTGAGCGAAGGCAAGATCGTTACCACGCCTTGCGAAAGCCTGCCCATCAGCCAGAAGGCCGACACCCGGAACGCTTCGACCATCGGCTTCGGTTCTGGCTGCAGCAAACCATGAGCGCCGGGACGGTGAGGGACCGGGCCTTGCACACCAGCCTTTGCGCCTTGGCCTGCCTGCTGCTCGGTGGTTGTGGCACGCTCAAGGGCGCAGATGCTGCATTCATGAACCTGGTAGGGCCTTCTACCCAATCCCAGGTCAAAGGACGCTATCTGGACACGGCGGATGTACGCCAGTACTACAGGCTCGACCCGCAACGGGTCAGCGCACAGCGCCTGAGCTATGACGGCATGGCGGTCCCGGCCGGGGAAATTCGCCAGCACAATGTGGTGCTCATTCCACCTTTGCAGACGTACCTGCAAGGCATCGTCGGCAGGCTCGGCAAAGGTTGGCCAGGCGAGTTGCCCGCTCTGCAGGTGAAGGTCATCGACAGCTACGGCTTCGGGCCATCGGCCGACCCGTATGGCAATCTGTTCGTCCCCTTGGGCATGCTCGACAACGTCCAGAGCGAGGACGAGATCGCGGCGATGCTGGGGCACGAAATGAGCCACGTACTGCTGCACCATCATGATCGACGGGCAGCGTTCCAGCAGCAGAATGCTGTGCTGAGCAACGTGGCAACCTCGGTGGTGCTCGCGACCATGATCGCTGACACCGGAGTGAACCGTAGCTCGGGCAGCTTGAAGTTCATCAGCAAGGACCCGCAGGGCATGCAGAAAACCGTGGGCAATACGGTGCTGTATACGGCCTTGGTGAACAGCTTCTCGGAAAACATCTGGAGCACGGCCTGGGGCCGCAGCCAAGAGGACCAGGCCGATCTGCTGGGTGCCGACTTGATGATCAAGGCCGGCTATGCTCCGCGCGCCGCCAGCCACAGCCTGCAGCGCCTGAGCGATTTCCAGGGCAAGCAGAACTCCTTGCTCGGCAGCTTTGCCACGCAGCGAAAGGAAGCCATGCAGGCGTCGTTGCAGAACCTGCAGGTCGATCGCTTGGTCAAGGAGGTGGAAGTCACCTTGAATCAAGGGCTGGCCACCGGCATCACTGCCGCAGGCCAGTATTTCCAGCGCTCGCACATGTCGCCGCTGGACCGCGATACCGAACTGCGCCAGTACCTGCAACGCCAGTACGATGGGCAACGACGTGCGCCGGTCAATGCCGATGACTGGCAGCGATTGCGGGCCTCTGGCGCGGTCGCACCGTCGCTGCAAGCCTACAAGGACGCCTATGCGGCGACCGTGGCACTTGAACAAAAGAAACTGCGCGAAGCGCAGCTGTTCAGCGACCGGGCGCTGACGTCTGCGGTACGCGACCAGCCCGGCATCCGCCGAGCCGCCTTCAGTGTCGACATGGCGCAGGGCAAACGCCGCGAAGCGCTGATCGAGTTGCAGTCGATCAAAGACTGGTCACTGGCCAGCCCTGAGCTGTACGACTTGATGATCGCTCACCATCTGCGCAACGACGATCCACGCGCAGCCTTGGCACTGATCGCCCAAGCGGAAAGGACACTGGGCTCCGAAGAGCTTTTCATCACCGAGAAGCTGGCGGCGAACCAACAGCTCAAGGACGATGCACAGGTCAAGCTACTGGCGCGCAAGTGCGCGCAGTACCCGACGCGCAAGGACGGCTGCAAGAAGCTGCTGCCGGCCTGACGCGCGTCGCGTGTTCACTTGGCGAACTTGTACTCGCCGCCCTGCTCCAGCGCTCTTTGATACGCCGGCCGTGCTTGCAGGCGCTCGACCCAGGCAGCCAGGTGCGGGTAGGCGTCCAGCTTGCCCTGGGCTTTGGCCAACTCGCCGACGAAGCTCATCTGCACGTCGGCGCCGGTCAGTTCTTCACCCACCAGGTAAGGCGTCAGGCTGAGGGCGGTATTCAGGTAGCCCAGGTAGTTGTCCAGTTCGGATTCGATGCGCGGATGCAGCGGCGCGCCGGCTTCGCCCAGACGGCCGACGTACAGATTGAGCATCAACGGCAGCATGGCCGAGCCTTCGGCGAAGTGCAGCCACTGCACGTACTCGTCGTAGGTGGCACTGGCCGGGTCAGGCTGCAGGGCGCCTTGGCCGTGACGACGGATCAGGTAATCGACGATGGCGCCGGACTCGATGATGGTGTGAGGGCCGTCCTGAATCATCGGCGATTTGCCCAACGGATGGACGGCCTTGAGTTCGGCTGGCGCGAGGTTGGTCTTGGTGTCGCGTTCATAACGCTTGATCTCGTAAGGCACGCCGAGCTCTTCCAGCAGCCAGATGATGCGTTGCGAGCGTGAATTGTTCAGGTGGTGAACGGTGATCATGACGAAGACCTTCTGTAGGGGCAGGTTAAGAGCAGACCCGGCCTGATCTGCAGAGTGCAAAAAATCCCTGCGCGGGGAGCGCGCTCTTCACTCATCTCGATAGCTTCCTGTGGGCAAAACAGTTCCTGCTGCGCCACTCGGTGTTTTCGCAATAAAACGCTTCGACGGCGCCGATTTGTGGCCGCTTGCGCGCAGCCCCTGGCGGTAGATTGGACAGCAGCGGTCCAGCAGAACGACCGAGCGACAACAACCAGCTCGCCTCCCACCTGCCAACCTTCAGGAGTCCCGTACATGACACCGACGCCACTGCGCGCATTCAAGTTCGCAAGCCTTGCACTGCTGGTCGGCGCCTTCGGGCAGGCTTGGGCAGAAGACATTACCTTCGTATCGCAGGGCGGTGCCTACCAGGAGGCACAGAGCAAGGCCATCCTCGAACCGGCGGCCAAGAAGCTTGGCCTGACCCTCAGGCAGGACAGCTCGCCCAAGGCCTACCCGATCATCAAGACCCAGGTCGAAAGCGGCAAGGTCAGTTGGGACGTGGTCGACCTGCCCACCGGCGATTGCCTTCGCGGCGAGGCCGAGGGCCTGTTCGAAAAGCTCGACCCAGCCCTGGTGCCGAACGCTGCGCAGCTTCCGGCGGCGCTCAAGGACGACTACACCGTCGGCTACATCAGCTACTCCACCGTGCTGGCCTATCGCACCGATGCCTTCAAGGGCGACAACGTGCCCAGGACCTGGGCGGATTTCTGGGACACGAAGAAATTCCCGGGGCAGCGCTCACTGCGCAACCTGCCGCGCCCTACCCTCGAGATTGCCTTGATGGCAGACGGCGTGGCGCCTGACAAGCTGTACCCGCTGGACGTGGAGCGGGCCTTCAAGAAGCTCGAGGAAATCAAGCCGCACATTGCCACCTGGTGGACGTCCGGCGGGCAGTCGGCGCAGTTGATCAGTGACGGCGAGGTGGACATGATCCAGGCCTGGAACGGTCGCATCACGGCGGTGCAGGCCGACGGTGCGCCGGTAGCCTTCGACTACAACCAAGGCGTGCTGGAAACCAACTCGCTGTGCGTGCTCAAGGGTACGGCGCACCGGACGGCAGCGATGAAGTTCGTCAACGAGGCCATCGACGCCAAGCTGCAGGCTGCGCTGCCGATGATCATCGACTACGGCCCGCTGAATCCCGAGGCGTTCAAGACCGGCACCATTCCTGCCGAACGTGCGACCAAGCTGCCGTCTTCGCCTGAAAACATCTCGCGTCAGGCGCTGCTGTCGGCCAAGTGGTGGGCGTCGCAGGAAGGGGTGAAGGCCGAAGAGCGCTGGCTGGCCTTTGTGCAGAAAAAGTAGGCGTGCCAGGGCGGGCCTCTTCGCGGGCAGAGCCCCGCTCCCACAGAAGCACGTCTGAAGCCTGCTCCTGAAGTGGGGCACTTGAGCGCTGCCTTTGTGGGAGCGGGTCTCTGCCCGCGAAGGGGCCGACGCAGTTGCTGCTGTCGCCCACCCTCAATACGAAACAAACCACTCCGGCGCAGGCCTTTTAAGCCCGTTTCGTTCTTGGCTGAGTCGGTACATTGAACCTTGAGGGTCGCCATGACCGACCAACAACAAGCTGCTTGCGCTGGTTCACCGGCGCTCGGCCGTGAGGAATCGTTCCATGTCCAACGCCTATCTCGCCAAATCCATGCCTGACGCCCACAGCGAGCCGCCTGCAAGCAATGCCGATGCCCTGGCGCGCGAGGAACGTCGGGATAATACCTCGATGTTGCTGCTGCTCGCCCCGGCGCTGTTCATGGTGGTGGTGCTGTTGATCCTGCCGATGTGCTGGCTGGCGTTCCAGTCGGTACAGACCGAAGACGGCTTTTCGCTGGCCAACTACGCGCGCATCTTCGAAGAACGCATCTACTGGGATACGTTCTACCTGACGTTCAAGATCAGCCTGATCGTGACCCTGCTGTCGATCGTCATGGGCTTCCCGATTGCCTACGCCGCCTCGCGCCTGCAGGGCTTCTGGGCCAACCTGATTCTGATCTGCGTGATCCTGCCGTTCTGGACCAGCGTGCTGGTGCGCTCCTACGCCTGGCTGGTGTTGCTGCAGCGGCGCGGGGTGGTCAACCAGACGCTGCTGGACATGGGCATCATCGACCAACCGCTGAACATGATGCACAACACCACCGGCACGGTGATCGGCACTCTGCACGTGATGTTGCCGTTCATGGTGCTGCCGCTGTATTCGGTGATGAAGAAGATTCCCCAGGACCTGATGCAGGCTTCCGAAAGCCTGGGCGCCAAACCCTTCTACACCTTTCGCCGGGTGTTCCTGCCGATGGCGGCGCCGGGTGTGATGGCCGGTTCCATCCTGGTTTTCGTGATCTGCCTGGGCTTCTTCATCACCCCTGAACTGCTGGGCGGCGGTCGCACCATCCTGGTGTCGATGCTGGTACAGCGCAACGTCGAGCTCTATCACGCCTGGGGCGCCGCCAGTGCGGTGGGCCTGGTGCTGCTGTTCGTGGTGTTCCTGATCTTCTGGGGCATCAACCGCTTCATCCCCATCGAACGCATCCTGGGAGCACGCTGATGAATACGCTTGCCTACCTGCGCCAGCTACGCCTGTCGCATGTGCTGTTCACCGTGCTGGTCGCGGCGATTCTGCTGTACCTGATCATCCCGGTGCTGATCGTGGTGCCGATGTCGTTCTCCGAGGCGCGCTTCCTGCAGTTCCCCCCCAAGGAGTGGTCGCTGCGCTGGTATGAAGCCTTCTTCCACAGCGCCGAATGGATGTCGGCGGCGCGGGTCAGCCTGATCACCGCCGTAGTGACCACTGCAGTGAGCCTGCCGATCGGCATGGCCGCGGCCTACGCCATCAACAACTCGAGCCTGAAGGTCATCCGCACCCTGCAGATCGTGTTGCTGCTGCCCATGATGGTGCCGATCATCCTGATCGCGGCGGGGGTGTTCTTCGTCTACGCGCGGGTGGGGCTGATCAGCTCGCTGACCGGCCTGGTACTGGCGCACATCATGCTGGCCCTGCCCTACGTGATCATTGCCCTGCTCGCCGGGCTGCGCAATTTCGACATGTCGCAGGAGATGGTCGCGCGCAGCCTGGGCATGAACCGCTTTCGCGCGTTCATGGCGGTGACCTTGCCGCAGATCAAGCCCAGCGTGGTCTCGGCAACCCTGTTCGCGTTCATCACTTCGCTGGATGAAACGGTGGTAGCGCTGTTCATTTCCGGGGGTGACAACCAGACCCTGACCAAGCGCATGTTCACTGCACTGCGCGACGAAATCGACCCGACGATTGCGGCGATCAGTTCGATCCTGATTCTGGCGTCGCTGATTCTGGTGGTGGTGGCCGGACGCAACAAGCAGGGGTAACACCCCCCAGCACAGCCTGCCGCCACTCCACCGCAATTCAGCATCCACGCCGCGCCGCGTGCCCCATCTCGGCATCGCCCGCTGCGTGGACATTTCTACACTAGGTCCATCGTTCGGACTGCAAAGGCACCTTGATCATGTTGAAGCATTCACTGCGTGACCCTTCCCTGCTCGTCGAGCGCGCCTACGCCAATGGCCAGTGGATCAGCGCCGATGACGGCGCCACCCTTGCCGTGACCAATCCTGCCGATGGCAGCGTGATCGCCAACGTACCGGCCTTGCAGGCGGCCGAAACCCGGCGCGCCATTGCCGCCGCCGAGGCCTGTTTCGTCACCTGGCGCGAAGTGCCTGCGGCCGAGCGCGCCAAATTGCTGGAGAAGTGGTACCAACTGATCCTGGACAACCAGGAAGACCTGGCCTTGATCATGACCGCCGAACAGGGCAAACCCCTGGGCGAGTCGCGCGGTGAAATTGCCTACGGTGCGAGCTTCGTCAAATGGTTCGCCGAGGAAGCGCGGCGCATCTATGGCGACACCATTCCTTCACCCGCCGCCGACCGCCGCATCCTGGTACTCAAGCAGCCGATCGGCGTGGTCGCGGCGATCACCCCATGGAATTTCCCCAACGCCATGATCACCCGCAAGTGCGCACCGGCCCTGGCCGCCGGTTGCCCGGTGCTGGTCAAGCCGTCGGAGATGACCCCGCTGTCGGCCCTGGCCCTGGCGGTGTTGGCCGAACGCGCAGGCATTCCGGCCGGGGTGTTCAACGTGCTCACCGGCCTGCCGGCAGGCGTGGGCGGCGAGATGACCAGCAACCCGGCCGTGCGCAAGCTGTCGTTCACCGGTTCCACCCGCGTCGGCCAGCTGTTGATGAGCCAGTGCGCCACGACCATCAAGCGCCTGAGCCTGGAGCTGGGCGGCAACGCGCCGTTCATCGTGTTCGATGACGCCGACCTGGACCTGGCCATTGCCGGCGTCATGCAGAGCAAATTCCGCAACGCCGGGCAGACCTGCGTGTGTGCCAACCGCATTCTGGTGCAGGACGGCATCTACCAACGTTTCGCCGAACGCCTGAAGGCGGCGGTGGCCGAGCTGAAGGTTGGCGACGGTCTGGCCGAGGGTGTGACCATCGGCCCGTTGATCAACGCCGCGGCAGTCGACAAGGTGGCCCGCCACATCAGCGATGCCGTGGAGAAAGGCGCTACCGTTGCCATTGGTGGGTTGCCGCAAAACGATGGCCTGTACGTGCAGCCCACGGTGTTGCTGGACGCCCACGCCGACATGCTGCTGGCCGGCGAGGAAACCTTCGGCCCCGTGGCGCCGCTGTTCCGCTTCCACACTGAGGACGAAGCGCTGACGCTGGCCAATGCCACGCCCTATGGCCTGGGGGCCTATTACTTTACTCAGGACATGCGCCGCGCCTGGCGCGTGGGCGAGCGTCTTG
This sequence comes from Pseudomonas sp. CFBP 13727, assembly GCF_014841915.1. NCBI lineage: Bacteria > Pseudomonadati > Pseudomonadota > Gammaproteobacteria > Pseudomonadales > Pseudomonadaceae > Pseudomonas > Pseudomonas sp. CFBP 13727. The sequence goes on along the minus strand of NZ_JACYUT010000004.1, from coordinate 85,698 downwards.
AGTTCGGCATGGTCGGCTTGAACACCGGGATCATCTCCATGGAAGTGGCGCCCTTCGGCGGCGTGAAGCAATCGGGCACCGGCCGCGAGGGATCCAAGTATGGCCTGGACGAATTCCTTGAAGTGAAGGCCTGGCACATCGGTGGGTTGGGTTGATCTGTGTCGGGCATCGGCATCGCATGACGGCCCTGACGCGGCTCGCGCCGCTGCTACAGAAGATCGCATTCCCTTGTCGATCGCATTCTCCTGTAGCAGCGGCGCGAGCCGCGTCGGCGGGCAGCGCGGATTGTCAGGTAACCCATGACCACCTATTCAGCATTTTCTGGAGCACCACAGATGAATTTCACTGAAGGTTTCGAATCGGTCAGCGTCAACCAGGTCAGCAAGCACTACGGCAGCCTCAAGGCGCTGGACAACGTCAATCTCAAGGTGGAAGCCGGCGAGTTCATGTCGCTGCTGGGGCCCTCGGGTTCGGGCAAGACCACCTTGCTGAGCATTCTGGGTGGCTTCATACGGGTGAGCTCCGGCAATATCCTGTTCGGCGAGCGCAACGTCACCCTGATGCCGCCGCACAAGCGCGAAATCGGCGTGGTCTTCCAGAATTACGCGCTGTTCCCGCACATGACCGTGGGCGAGAACGTGGCCTTCCCGTTGCGTGCCCGCGGCGAAAGCGCGGGCAAGAGCCGGGAGCGGGTCAAACAGGCCCTGGCCACGGTGGAACTGAGTGGCTACGAAGAGCGCTCGATTGCCGCGCTTTCCGGCGGCCAGCGTCAGCGTGTGGCGCTGGCCCGAGCCATCGTTTTCGAACCCAAGCTGATCTTGATGGACGAGCCGCTGTCGGCGCTGGACAAGCAGCTGCGCGAGACCATGCAGATCGAACTGCGCGCCCTGCACAAGCGCCTGGGCGCGACCATGATCTACGTCACCCACGACCAGCGTGAAGCGCTGACCATGAGCGACCGCATCGCCATCATGCGCGGCGGGCAATTGGTTCAGGTCGACACGCCACGCCGCCTGCACGACCACCCTTCGGACGACTTCGTCGCCAGCTTCATCGGCGAAAGCACCTTGGTGCCGCTGCAACGCAGCGCGAACAACGGTTTGACCCTGGGCTCCACGGCCCTGCGCACCACGCGCCCGGTGCCCGCTACGGGCGATGTATTCCTGGCGCTGCAAGCGGAAAAGCTGCTGCTGGACAGCGCCAGCGCCGGGCCTGAATGGAACCGTCTGAGCGGGCGCGTCGCAGACATCGTCTTTCAGGGCGAAAGCTTGAAGGTCTTCGTCGATCTGGACGGTGGGCCCACCGTCAGCCTGCGCCAGCCAAGCCACCACGAAGGCAACCTGAGCCTGCCGCCGATCGGCTCGCCGATGCTGATGCGCCTGCATCCGGAAGACACCATCGTGGTGCCGCGCGCCGGGGTTTGAAGAGGTCAGTGCAGGCCCCTTCGCAGGCAGAGGGCCCGCCGCCCGCGAAGAGGCTAGCACTGACACCCCACCATCCAAACAACCGAATCTACCGCCCCACCCGCAAAAAAAACGCAAACACCCCAGCGCAACCCGCAACTTCGGTGCTTGTGATTTGCGCCACTCCTTATCCTGATCACATCACCCGCCACGCTCGGCGCTCACGGAGATCGAGATGAATTCTGCACTGACCGAAAATCAACGCCTGCTGGCCCTGCGCGAACAACACGTGCCCCGTGGCATCGCCACCGCGCACCCGATAGTGGCCGCGCGCGCCCAGGGTGCCGAGCTGTGGGATGTGGACAACAAGCGCTATCTGGATTTTGTCGGCGGCATCGGCGTGCTCAATGTCGGCCACAATCACCCCGCTGTGGTCGAGGCGGTGCGCAGCCAGGTGGGCAAGGTGTCCCATGTCAGTTTTCAGGTAGCGGCCTACGAGACCTACATTGATGTGGCCGCGCGGCTGAACGTGCTGGTCGGCGGGGACGAGCACTACAAGAGCGTGCTGTTCACCTCCGGCGCCGAAGCGGTGGAAAACGCCATCAAGATCGCCCGCGGCTACACCCAGCGGCCTGCGGTGATTTCGTTTCGCGGAGGGTTCCACGGACGCACCCTGTTGGGGGTGACCTTGACCGGCATGAGCCAGCCCTACAAACAGAATTTCGGCCCGTTCCCGGCGGAGATCTATCACGCCAGCTACCCCAATGCCTATCGCGGCATCAGCAGCGACGACGCCCTGGCGCAGTTGCACGAGCTGTTTGCCAGCGACGTGGCGCCGGATCGGGTAGCGGCGATCCTGATCGAACCGGTGCAGGGCGACGGCGGTTTCCTGGCCGCGCCGGTCGAGTTTCTCCAGGCGCTGCGTGCGCTGTGCACGCAGCATGGCATCGTGTTGATCGCCGATGAAATCCAGGCTGGATTCGGCCGCACCGGGAAAATGTTCGGTTTCCAGCATGCGGGTATCCAGCCGGATCTGGTCACGGTGGCCAAGTCGCTGGCCGGTGGCATGCCACTGTCGGGCGTGGTGGGCCGAGCCGAGATCATGGATGCGCCGACGCCCGGTGGGTTGGGCGGCACCTACGGTGGCAACGCCGTGGCCTGTGCGGCGGCGCTGGCGGTGTTGGACCTGTTCGAGCACGAAGACCTGCTGGCGCAGGGCGAGCAGCGTGCGGTGCAGTTGCGCGAGGGCTTGCTGGGGCTGCAGAAACGCTATCCGCGCATCGGTGATGTGCGGGGCCTGGGCTTCATGCTGGCCATCGAGATGGTCAAGGACGATGCCGGGCACAGCGCCGATGCCGATCTGGCCCAGCGGGTCATCGACCAAGCGCGCCAGGCGGGGTTGCTGGTGATCAAGTGTGGTTTGTATCGCAACGTGGTCCGCTTCCTCGCGCCGCTGGTGACCAGCGCCGAGCAGGTGGCAGAAGCCTTGCAGATGCTCGACACGGCATTGGCAAAAGCCGGGGCCTGACTGTGGGAGCGGGGCGGGCGGCGCGCTCTTCGCGGCCACGGACCGCTCCTACAGGGATCAGGGCCAAACGTAGGAGCGGTCATCGGCCGCGAAAAATGCGCCGCGGTACACCTGGCACACTGCGGCGCGCTGTTCGCGGCCACCGACCGCTCCTACAGGGATCAGGTCCAAACGTAGGAGCGGTCAGCGGCCGCGAAAAATGCGCCGCGGTACACCTGGCACACTGCGGCGCGCTGTTCGCGGCCACCGACCGCTCCTACGGTGGAAAAGCTGTAGGAGTCTGCAGGGAAGCCCTTCATACCGTCGCTCAGGAGCATTCCATGAAAGTCACACAGTACAAGGCCCTGGGGTTCTCTTATGCCACCCTGGTCGACCGTGAACGGGGCATTCTCGAAGGCCTGCGACCCTTGTCGGTGCAGAGCGAGACTCCCGGCAGTGACGCGCAACTGCTGACGGCCTACCGCGCCATCGCCCAGGAGCTCGGCCAGGCGGGCGGCAACCCCAGTGCCAGTGCGTTCCACGGCCAGCTGTACCAGCGCATGGCGCACCGATTGCATGTGATTCCCGGCTGGGATGAAAGTGTGGCTTTCGGTAGCTCGTCGGCCCATTGGCCGATCTTCGAAGACGCCCCCGGCGCCCTGCAGTACCTGAGCAAGTTCTACCGGTTGATACTGATCGCCCCACCCCACGGCATCGATGTCGGCGCCCTGACCCAACGCTTGCCGGTGGCATTCGATGCGGTCATCGAACCTTGCAACGATGACTGGCACAGCAGCCTCGCCACCGAGCTGCAGCGCCTGGGCCTGGAGCGCTCGCAGTTGCTGCCGGTGCGCAGTACCGAAACGGATGACCCCTGGAACCTGCGCGTGGATTTTCCGGTGTGTACCCTGCACCGTGACCACCGCCAGCCATGGAATCTTTCGCCCCAGGCTCTGGACGGCAAGCGCTGTGAATACGCCAGCCTTGCGGACCTCGCCCATGCCCATCAAACGGCATTGCACGCCTGAGGCCCACGTTCATGCTTTGACTTGACGAGGTCCACCCCATGGATGCTGCAACGAAACTGGATCGCATCGACATCAATATTTTGGTGCAGCTGCAGAAGGACGGGCGCATGACCAACGTCAGCCTCGCCGAAGCCGTTGGCCTGTCCCCCAGCCCCTGCCTGCAACGGGTCAAACGCCTGGAGTCGGCGGGCTACATCAGTGGCTATGAAGCGCACGTCAATCTGGCCAAGTTCGCCAGCTCCGTCACGGTGTTCACCGAGGTGACCCTGTCGGACCACAAACGCGCCGATTTCGTGAAGTTCGAATCGAGCATCCGCAACATCGACGAGGTGCTCGAATGCCATTTGATCAGCGGCGGGTATGACTACCTGGTGCGGTTCCTGTGCAGCAGCATCCAGCACTACCAGGAGCTGATGGAGTCGATCCTCGACAAGAACATCGGTATCGACAAGTATTTCAGCTACATCGTCATCAAGAGCCCGGTGCTCAAGAGCGCTGTGCCGTTGCGCAGTTTGGTGCGCGCGGTTTGATTCCCGCACCGCGGTGACCCCGGACGCGGCTCGCGCCGCTGCTACAGGCCGATGTTCACGTCCGCCCACCCTACACATCCCACGCCGCGTCCGGCCGTTACGCCGCCTCAACTCAAAATGCAAAACACCTTGCGCACCGTCTGCCCGCTCGACCAGGCATTGGTCGCCCCCGCCGGCACCACCACGACCTCGCCGGCGCTGACCGTGCAGGCGTCGCCCTGCTCGGGCGTCAAGGTCACTGCGCCTTCCAGAATGAACATCAGCTCGCTATAGGCCGGCTGCACCTGCTTGCGTGCATAGGGCTCGCACTGCCACAGACCGATGCGCAAATTGGCCGCGCTGAACAGCGTTGCGCTCCAGGCTTTCGGAGCCGGAGTCAGCAGCACCGTCGCCGACGGCGGCTCGCTGGGCGGCAGTGATTGAGCGAAGTCGATCTTCAGCGGCGTGCGAGGCATGTCATTGCTCGGCGGCAAGCCGGGAAAAGCCATGAACAGACGGCGCAGCTGCCCGCGATGCTGCCAGCGCACCGCCACACCACGAGGCACCACGAAACAATCGCCGGCCTTCAGGCGCAGGTCGAAGCCCTCGCCCTGCAGGGTCAGCTCGCCGGCCTCCACAATCCCCAGTTCGACCCAGGGAAAATCATCGATCGACAAATTGGCGCCGACGCTGGTCGACGCGCCCACCGCGTAGCCCGTGTGGGGGTCGTGGAAATGCACGGTACGGCCGGCCGCCAGGGGGTCGTCCTGCAACGCAAAGGCGGCGACGGGTAGACGGCGTTCGATGGCGGGCTGTGAATAATGCAGGATCGGGGGCATAGGTCTCGTCTTGGCAATGAAGAAGTTCGCGGCTCAGCGGCCGATGGCATCAAGCAGTTGTTGCCAACCTGCCGCCAAGCGTACACCCGGCGCGCGAAAGGCATGCAGGGGAATGGGTTTGAACGTGTCGCCCGCCAGCAGGCCCAGTTGCACCCGTTCGCCCGCGGTCATGGCTGCCAGTTGCTTGCCCATGTAGGTGGACATCGCCACGCCACCGCCGTTGTAGCCGATGGCATAGAAGCTGCGCGCGTCCAGTTGACCTGCATGGGGCAGGTAATCGAGGGTCATGGCCACCAGCCCAGACCAGCGAAACGCCACAGGCTGGTCGCGCAGGACCGGAAACACCTCGCCCATGCTGCGTTGCAGGGTGGCGAAGGCGCTGTCCGAATCGTCCTTGCCGAACGCTCCGCGGCCGCCGAAGATCAACCGGTCGCCGACCACCCGGAACCATCGCAGCATGCGTTTGGTGTCGCCACAGACCTGGCCGCCGGGCATCAGCGTGGCCAATACGTCGGCCGACAGTGGTGCAGTCGCGATGATTGCGCTACGAAAGGGAATAAGCCGTCGGTGCAGAGTATCGGTCGCGGCGCTCTGGTCGGAATAGCCATTGGTGGCATACACCACCTGTCTGGCACTGACTCGACCCTGGGGCGTCTGCACGATGATCCGGTCGCCTTCCTGGCGAACCTGCAACGCCGGGCTGTTGATGAACATCTTCACGCCGCGCTCGTTCAGGCTGTGAGCCATGCCCCGGGCATAGTTGAGCGGGTGAATGCCGCCCGCCTTCGGCGTCAGCAGCCCGCCGTGAAAGAGGGTCGAGCCGGTCATTTCCCGCACCTGCACCGCGTCGATCATGCGCGACGACTCGCCGCCGGTTTCGCGCTTGATCCAGTCAGCGGTGTTGCGCAGCCCGGTCAGGGCAAGTTCGTTGTGGGCCGCGGCAATGTGCCCACCCATGTGCAACTGCGCACCCTCGATGCCCAGGCTGTCGATCATTTCCACCAGGCTGTCCACGGCGGCATAACCGGTGCGGTACATGTGCAGAGCGGTGTCGCGATCGAAGCGCTGCATCAGCGCAGGAAAGCCGACGCGAAACTTGGGTGACACCACGCCGCCGTTACGGCCACTGGCGCCCCAGGCCAGGGTATTGGCTTCCAGAATCAATGGCTCGCGGCCGCTCAGGGCAATGTGGTGAGCCGCAGACAGCCCGGTGTAGCCGGCACCGACGATCACCACGTCGCACTGCCGCTCGCCCTGCAATGCTTGCAGGGCCGGGGCCGGTCGGGCGGTGGCCGCCCATAAACTCTTCGCAGTCATAGCCGGTTTCCACCAGAAGGCGGCGCTCGGAGCAAGCGCCGCTGTTGTCAGCCCAGTTCCTGTTCGACCGCGTCGGCCAGTTGCGCCAACGAGGTGAAATGGTAGTGCGGCTTGGTGTGCTCGGATTCCAGGGTGCCGCCGCTGCCCTTCTGCGCGTGGCGACGTTCGATCCAGCAGGTCTGGTAGCCCAGGCGCATGGCCACGCCAATGTCGTGGTACTGGCTCTGCGCAACGTGGAGAATCTCTTCGAAGACGATGCCCTGCGTAGCCAGCACCCCGCGGGTGTAGGCGAAGAACTGCGGATCGGGCTTCTCGAAACGCACATCGTCGACGGTCACGCGCACATCGAACGGCTCGTCGAGGGTCTTGGCCATGTGGTTCAAGGCCCAGATCTGCGAGTTGGTGGTGGCCACCAGTTTGAAGTGCTTGTGCAGACGCTTGAGCGCCTCGATCGAGTCGGGGAAGGCCGGGAAGTTTTCCACCGCCAACGCCAGGCCGCGGGCGTATTCGTCGCTGTCCGGCAAGCCGAGCTGGCGCGCGATCAAGTGATAGCAGCGCTCCAGGTCATCCGGCCACCAGCCCGAATCGGGCATCGCGCGGGCATCGCGGTAGGCCTTCAGAATGTCGTCGTCGCTGCACGCCTTGCCCGCTTCGCCAGCCACTTCGCGCACATGGTTGAGAATGCCGGCTTCGAAATCGATCAGGGTGCCGACGACATCGAACGTCAGGGCTTTGAACTGCTTGAATGACATAGGGCGCTCCGCATGATGAACCAGGGGAAGGTGCAAGGTGTGGTTCAATTATCAGCCGGGTGAATCGCCATATGTTCTGTTTTGTCCTTACCTCAGGGCATAACCTACTGTTTTTCCCGCGATGGCGGCATACCTGTGTTCATGACGCCTGCGCGATCTTCCGTGCCAGGCATAACTGTGGGTAAAGCGCGTCGACGCGCACGATGTCGGCCTGCATTTCTTCGATGATCCACTGGCGCACGCTTTCCACGATAGGGCGGCTCGGACGGTTGGCCGGTGTCACCAGGCAGCAGTGCCGGGCACTGACCGTGACCTCGTCACCCACCGGCAGCAACTGCCCATTGGCCAGGCAGTGCGAGACCACGTTGAGCCAGCCCAGGGCCATGCCCTGGCCAAGCAAGGCGGCCTGCACCACCACCGCATAATCGGAGAACACCAGGGCATTGTCTGCGCGTCCACCCTGGTCGAAAGGCGCCGCCCAGGTACGGTCCTGGTTGTCCATGTGGATCAGCGCAGGCATTGCATTCTTGCCCTTGCCGCTCGGTACGCCGGCACGGTACTGCGGGCTGCACACGGGCAGGGTGATCTCCGGTAGAACCAGGCTGTCTGCGGCTTTGACGCTGCCGGCGTCGAGGTAGCGCATGCCCAGGTCGACATCCATCAACGGCCCGCCGATGCGCCCGGACATGAGTTGGTAACGCATGTCCACCGCGGGAAAGCGCTCGCTGAAACGGCTCATGCGCGGCATCAGCCAGTGTGTGGTGAACGCGGTGGACACCGACAGGGTGATGGTTTCCATGCCGGTAGCGCGGGCCGAGATTTCGCCGATGGCCGATTCGATGGTGTCGAAACCTTCCTGGACGCGGCGGTAAAGAAGGGTCCCGCTTTCGGTGAGCCGCGCGCCGCCACGAACGCGTTCGAACAACTGTACCCCAAGGTGTTCTTCCAGGCGCGAGAGCATGCGGCTCACGGCAGGCTGGCTGACGCACAGTTCGTCGGCCGCACGGGTGAAACTGCCGCAACGGGCGGCTGCCTCGAAAACGAACAAGGAACCGGAGCTGGGCAGTTTTCTGCGAAGGTTGGACATGACCTGAGTTTATGCCTGGGAAAACTATTAGTAAATTGCCCTGACAGGAAAACCGTTCCTATTCTGACGGCACGTAACTCCTTTTTCCCCGCAGCGAACCCGGACGCGGCTTGCGCCGCTGCTACAGGGGATCGCGGAGTGCCTGTAGCAGCGGCGCGAGCCGCGTCGGCGGCATATGCGGTACGCCTGACCGACCGCGGCGAACTCGGACGCGGCTTGCGCCGCTGCTACGGGGACGCAGGCGCATCGGCCTTTTTTATCACTGTGGAGAGCGAATTTTGGACAACGCGTTGAAGTTCTATATAGACGGCCGATGGGTCGAGCCTTCAGGCGCGCGGCGTCTGGCGGTGATCAATCCGGCCAGCGAGCAGGCGTTTACCGAAATCGCCTTGGGTGAACAGGCCGATGTCGATGCGGCGGTCGCGGCGGCGCGACGCGCCTTTACCGAATTTGCCTTTACGACCCCGGCCGAACGCAAGGCGCTGCTCGAACGGATTCTCGAGTCGTTCATGGCCCGCTACGACGACATCGCCGCTGCCATCATGCAGGAAGTCGGCGCGCCCAAAGCTCTGGCCCACGACTGGCAGGCCGGTATCGGCAAGCGTCACCTGGAGCAGATGCTGCGCACCCTGGACAGCTTCGAGTTCCGCACCCGGCGCGGCACCACGCTGATCAACCAGGAGCCAGTCGGCGTGGTGGCCTTGATCACGCCCTGGAACTGGCCGATCAATCAGATCGCCTGCAAGGTGGCACCGGCACTGGCCGCCGGCTGCACCCTGGTGCTCAAGCCCAGCGAGATCGCGCCGATCAACGCCATCATTTTTGCCGAAGTGCTGCACAGCGCCGGAGTGCCGGCAGGCGTGTTCAACCTGATCAATGGTGACGGGCCTGGCGTGGGCGCAGCGCTGGCCAGTCACCCCGACGTGGACATGGTGTCGTTCACCGGCTCCACCCGGGCCGGCGTGGAAGTGGCGCGGCTGGCCGCACCGACGGTCAAGCGGGTGCACCAGGAACTGGGCGGCAAGTCGGCCAATATCCTGCTCGACGATGTAGACCTGCACGCAGCGGTGACGGCAGGGGTCAACGGGTGCTTCGGCAACAGTGGCCAGTCCTGCAACGCGCCCACGCGGATGCTGGTGCCTGCCGCGCTGCACGACCAGGCAGTGGCGATCGCTCGCGTGGCGGCATCGGCCCATCGAGTCGGCGCACCCGACGATCCGTCCACCACCCTGGGCCCGGTGATCAGTGACCGGCAATACCAGGCGATCCAGCGGATGATCGCCATCGGCATCGAGGAAGGGGCGCAGTTGGTGTGTGGCGGTCTGGGCCGGCCGGCCGGGCTGGACTTCGGGTATTACGTGCAGCCAACGATCTTTGCCGGGGTGGATGCACAGATGACGATTGCCCGCGAAGAGATCTTCGGCCCGGTGCTGGTGATCCAGCCCTATACCGATGAGCAGGACGCGGTACGCATGGCCAACGACAGTGTGTTCGGCCTGGCGGCGTACGTGCAGTCGGCCAGCCTTGCACGGGCACGCCAGGTGGCCCTGCAGATGCGCGCCGGCAGCGTCTACATCAACTATCCCAGCTGGGACGCAGCGGCGCCGTTCGGTGGCTACAAGCAATCGGGCAATGGCCGCGAATACGCCGAATGGGGGTTGGAGGCGTTTCTAGAGGTGAAGGGTATCGTGGGTTGGGGTACCTGACACACCACAGCGCGCCCTTCGCGGCCAAGGACCGCTCCTACCGTTGACCGGCAACCCGTAGGGGCATCCATCGGCCGCGAACCAGACGCCGCGGCCTGCCTGGAGGAACGCGGCCTCACCCCGCCTTGATCAGATCGGCGATACGCTCGGCCATCATGATGGTCGGCACATTGGTGTTGGCGCATGGAATCGACGGCATCAACGACGCATCGCACACCCGCAATCCCGTTACCCCGATCACCCGCCCGTCACTCGAGGTCACTGCCTGGGGATCCTCCGCGCGGCCCATGCGGCATGTGCCTGACGGATGCCAGGTGCCGCCCACATTGGCGCGCACGAACGCCGTCAGTGCCTTGTCGTCGGCCAGCAACTTTTCCAGGGTCACACCTTGGGTCACCAGGCCTCGCACCAACAGCCCGCGCAAGGGGCCGGCGATGTCCAGCAGCACGCTCAACAGCCCACGCTGCAGGGCATTGAAACGGCCAGGCATTGCCACCTTGGCCACCCGCGGCGAGTAGCTGGATGGAAACACCACACTGCGCAGACCGCCCAGCCCCGGTGCCGACAGCGTCTCGGCACCCATGCGCAGGGCCTGCTTCAACCGCTGCAGGTCACGGGCTTCGGACAGCATCGAGAAACTGACCTCGGGCTCCTGCAACGGATCCAGCGACGTCACCTGCACCCGCCCTCGCGAGTAGGACTTGTTGACCCAGAAAAACATCGTGCCCAGCCGGTAGCCCACCGAGTGCCAGCCGGAACGCGACAGGATCGCACCGTGCATGTCACCCGGCACCGTGCCCGGCAACCCGGATGAAAAGCGCACGATGGCCTGCTCGTGATGCTCGTCGACGTGAGGTGTTCGTCCCTGCGCCGTCAGCAGCGCCGACACGGCAATCGACGGATGCTCCATGAGATTGCCACCCACGCCCGGCCGGTCGGCCACCAGCGGCACGCCCAGATCGAGCAATTGGTCCAGCGGGCCAACGCCACTGCGGATCAACAACGCAGGGCTGTGAATCGCCCCGGCGCAGACGATCACCTCCCCGGCAAACACTTCCTCGGCCACGCCGGCCTGGCCCAGCAGACGCGCGCCCACCGCCTGGGTGCCGCGGAACAGCACGCGGTCCACTACACACTCGGTGCGCAGGGTCAGGTTGGGGCGGGCACGCACCTCGTCGGTGAGATAGCACACCGACACCGGAATCCGTTCACCCTGCTCGCTGACACCGATGGCACCCACGTAGACGCCATCCTGCCACTGCCCATTCTGGTCCGGGCGGGTGGGCAGGCCACAAGTCGCCAATACGCCCATGACCGCTTTCACGAAGGGCGACAGAAAGGCCGGCGCCGTACGCCGGATCCGTATCGGTCCGTCGCTGCCGTGCAGCGGCCCGCTGAAATCGCAGTCGGTTTCGAGTTTGCGAAAGTACGGCAGGCAGTTTTCCCAGCTCCAGCCTTCGGCACCGAGCCGCCCCCACTCGTCGTAGTCATCCGGCGCCCCGCGGTTGGTCATCAGCGCATTGATCGCCGATCCGCCGCCGAGCAGGCGCGCCTGCTCATAGCGACGGCTGCCCTGGGTGGACATGCGTGCGGTCAGGCGCTGCCAGATGTTGCGCCCATCCAGATAGGCACGTCCGGGGTAGCGACTGGCGATGGCCGCGGGCATCTTGCCTGGCGCAATGTCACGCCCGGCTTCCACCAGGCACACCTGCTTGCTGGGGTCTTCGGACAGCCGCGCGGCGAGCACGCACCCCGCGCTGCCGCCGCCGAGAATCAGATAGTCGATCACGCTTGCGGCCGCCTTACTGGACGAATTTCAACCAGCGGTCCTTGGCGGCAATACCGTCAGCCGACGACCACCACTCTTCGGACATCAGCGCCTGCTTGGCGGCGTTCTCCGGCGAGCTTGGGAGTTCCTTGCCCCGTTCGGCGCTGAGCTTGCCAGTAGCGAACGCGGCGGGGTTGCCAGGGCCGTAATCGATGTACTTGGGCAGGTCGGCCTGCAGATCGGGCGACACTGCGGTGTCGACGAACTTGACCGCCTGGGCCAGGTTCGGCGCGTTCTTGAGAATGCACAGCTGGGTGTTCTGCAAGATGCCGTCGTTGTAGGTGAAGTCGACATCGGCGTTGTCTTTCTTCACCGCGCCCACGCGGCCATTCCAGATCATCAACATGTCCACTTCGCCGTCGTTGAGCAGTTGCGCCGACTGCCCGCCCGAACTCCACCACACGGCAATGTCCGGCTTGATCTGGGCCAGGCGCTTGTAGGCACGATCGACGTCCAGCGGGTAGAGCTTGTCGCGCGGCACGCCGTCGGAAATCAGCGCCGCTTCCAGGGTGCCCATGGGGTCGTTGCGCAATGCGCGGGTGCCGGGGAAGTCCTTGACGTTCCAGAAGTCGGCCCAGCTTTGCGGTACTTTCTTCAGGCTCTTGGTGTTGTAGCCCAGTACCGAGGAATAGAACTCGTAGGCCACCGAGTAAGGCGTGCGATAGGCCTCGGGCATGCCCTTGACGTTAGGCATTTTCGCCAGGTCCAGCGGTTCGATCAGGCCTTCGCGGCCGCCACGGATACAGTTCGAAGGCGGGGTGTCAATCACGTCCCACACCGGCTTGCCGGTTTCGCCCTGGGCCTTGACCATGGGCCAGGCGTCCGGAACGCTGTCCTGCTTGATGGTGATGCCAAGCAACTTGGCGGCGGGGTCGAGGATGGCCTTGGTCTGCGCTTCTTGATACACGCCACCTTGGGACACGAAGGTAATCTGCTCGGCCTGGGCGCTGGTGGAACACGCCATGGCCACGTACAACAGGGATAGGACAGAACCGAAAGACAAGGTTTTCATGGCAAATCATCCTGGGGGTAGATTAATTCGGCAGCGACAAAAACCTCGACGGGTAGCCCATGTTTGCACCGGTTCTGTATTTTTGTTTGACCGAGCGGGACCGCTGGAAGGTACAAGAGGCGAAGCCTGCGCGACAATGCACCATTAGTCAGTACCACCATGATTTCAGGTTATCTATACCCACCCCGGCACGCTTACCCTGTAGCAGCGGCGCGAGCCGCGTCACCAACGCCGCGGTACATCTGCCCCACCGCGTCGAGGCCGGACGCGGTTCGCGCCGCTGCTACAGGTCACCGACCGCAAACGGCAATCGTTGGCCCAGCGCCTCGCGCAGGTAATGCACGAATGCGGTGATGCGCTGGGGCGTATGGCGCCGTTGCTGGTACATCGCAAACACGTCGGCCTGCGGTGCCTGATGATCGGTCAGCAGCGCCTGCAGCCGGCCACTCTGCAGATGGGCCTGCACGTCCCAGTGCGACCTCAGGATCAAACCGTGGCCGTCCAGCGCCCACCCCAGCGCCACCTCGCCATCATTGCTCGACAGCGTCCCGGTCACCTTGTGCGCATAGTCCTGGCCATCCTTGCGGAAGCGCCAGATGGCGTAATCGCTGCCGAACTGACGCAGCACGATGCAGTTGTGGGCGGCCAGATCGGCCACCCGGAGGGGTGCAGGCATGTTCTCAAGGTATCCCGGTGCTGCACACAGCACGCGCGGATTCTCCAGCAGGCGCACGGCGATGAGCCGCGAATCGGGCGGCTCGCCCATGAACACGCCGAGGTCGAACTGATCATCGAGCAGGCTCATGGGCTGGCTGCTCAGTTCCAGGGATACTTCTAGCTCGGGATGCAGGCGCGCGAATGCAGAGACTACCTGAGCCAGATGCCTGCGACCGAAGCCCAGGGTGGCGTTGATCCGCAGTCGCCCGTGCAGGGTCGGTTGACGCGTGCCCAGCGCGCTTTCCAGTTCATCGAGCTGACGCAGGATAGGCCGCCCGCCCTCCAGATACAGCACACCCTCGGGCGTCAGCGACAAGCGTCGCGTGGTGCGTTGCAGCAACTGCACGCCCAGGCGCTGTTCCAGTTGGCTCAGCCGTTTGCTCACCGCTGGCAGCGACAGGCCAAGATGGCGGGCCACCTCGGTCAGGCTGGCGCGGGTGGCCACCTGCTGAAAGAAGCTCAGGTCGTCGATCATGCTCATGGATTGTTTACCTGAATCTAAGAATGGCTTAACCAACAGGCCAATTATTAATCCCCACACCCTGATTACACTGAGTCGGCAAGTTCATCAACCCGTGGAGTGGCACCATGAGCAAGTCCAATTACAAGATCGCAGTGATCCCCGGTGACGGCATCGGCAAGGAAGTCATGCCCGAAGGGGTCCGTGTGCTGGATGCCGTGGCTGCCCGCCACGACCTGAACTTGCAATGGGACTGGTTCGACTTCGCCAGCGCCGATTACTACCTGGCTCACGGCAAGATGATGCCGGACGACTGGTTCGAAACGCTCAAGGGCTACGACGCCATCTACTTCGGCGCCGTGGGTTGGCCCGACGTGGTGCCCGACCATGTGTCGCTGTGGGATTCGCTGTTGCAGTTCCGCCGCGAGTTCGACCAGTACGTCAACCTGCGCCCTTGTCGGCTGATGCCGGGGGTGAAGGCGCCGCTTGCCAACCGCAAGCCTGGCGACATCGATTTCTGGGTCGTGCGCGAGAACACCGAAGGCGAATATTCCAGCGTGGGCGGCAAGATGTTTCCCGGCACCGACCGCGAGATCGTCCTGCAGGAAACAGTGATGACCCGGGTCGGCGTCGACCGCATTCTCAAGTTTGCCTACGAGCTGGCGCAGAGCCGTCCCAAGAAGCACCTGACGTCGGCCACCAAGTCCAACGGCATTGCCATCACCATGCCGTACTGGGACGAGCGCGTGGTCGAGATGGGCAAGAAGTACCCGGAAGTGAACGTCGACAAGTACCACATCGACATTCTCACGGCCAACTTCGTGCTGCATCCGGACTGGTTCGACGTGGTGGTGGCGAGCAACCTGTTCGGCGACATTCTATCCGACCTTGGCCCGGCCTGCACCGGCACCATCGGCATCGCACCGTCGGCCAACATCAATCCGGAACGCAACTTCCCCAGCCTGTTCGAACCGGTGCACGGCTCGGCGCCGGACATCGCCGGCAAGGGCGTGGCCAACCCCATCGGGCAGATCTGGTGCGGCGCCATGATGCTCGAACACCTCGGCCATCCGGAGGCTGGCGCGGCCGTACTCGCGGCCATCGAGAAGGTCCTGGCGATGGGCCCGGAACACGCGCCGCTGACTGCCGACATCGGCGGCACCGGCACCACCCGTGCCCTGGGCGAAGCCATCGCCGCCGCCTGTTGAGGCCGCGGTACCCCTGACACCGCACCGCCCCTTTCGCGGCCACAGGCCGCTCCTACAGGGATTGCGCAGCTCGTAGGAGCGGTCATCGGCCGCGAACCAGACGCCGCGGTACCCCTGACACACCGCACCGGCCCGTTCGCGGGCTAAGCCCCGCTCCCACACAGTACCGCTGCTACGGTCAACTTGTTCTGTTTCACCCGCTCGATTCGGAAGAATGTTGCGTAGCGATCTGGCATCGTTGGTGTAAACCCCGATGGTCCATGAGAACCCACCTTATGACGCTGCTGTTCAAAGTCCCCGACGAGCGTGCATCGGCCTGGAAGGCACTGTTCGCCCAGCATGCACCGGATATTCCCGTGCGTTTCTGGCCGGACATCGGCGACCCGGCGCAGGTCCGCTATTTCGCCGCCTGGCAGCCGCCAGCGGACCTGTATGACCGATTCCCCCAGCTGCAGGTGGTTTTCGCCACGTCAGCGGGGGTGGATCAGTTCGACCTTGCGCACGTTCCCGAAGCGGTCAGCGTGGTACGCATGCTCGACCCCGGCATTGCCCAGGGCATCATCGAGTACGCCGGCTTCGCCGTGCTCGCCCTGCATCGCCAGATGCCGACCTATCTGCAGCAACAGCGCGAGGGCAAATGGGCGATCCATCCGCTGCTGGAAGCCGGCAAGCGCCGCGTCGGTGTGATGGGCCTGGGCAATCTGGGCCAGGCGGCATTGAATGCGCTGCGGCCGTTCGGCTTTGCCTTGAGTGGCTGGTCGCGCACGCTCAAGACACTGCCCGGCGTGCAGTGCCATGGCGGCCGCGAGCAGTTGCCGGACTTTCTCGGCAGCTGTGACATCCTGCTGTGCCTGTTGCCCTTGACCGCCGACACCGCCGGCATCCTCGATGCGCAGACTTTCGCCGCGCTGCCGGCCGGCGCCAGTCTGATCAATCTGGGCCGCGGTGGTCATCTGGTGGAAGCCGACCTGCTGGCCGCGCTGGATTCAGGCCATCTGGGCCATGCAATCGTCGACGTGCTGGAAGAAGAGCCGCCGCGCAGCGATCACCCCTTCCTCAGCCACCCGAACATCTGGCTCACGCCACATATCGGCGCCATGACCGATCCGCATTCGGCATTCCAGGTGCTGCTGGACAACATCCGTCGGCATCAACGGGGTGAACCTATGGCAGGTCTGGTGGAGCCTGGGACAGGCTACTAGTGGCAAGCGTGGGGATACAGAATCTACTGTAGGAGCGGTCTTCGGCCGCGAAACGAGCACTGCGGTGTTTCATTTGATCTGCAGGGATGCCGTTGCGGCCTTCACCGCTTGCAGCACGCCTCAGTGCTTCTTCGGCGTGCTCGGATTGATCATCCGCGACAGGCCCAGGTTCTTCAGGGCCAGTTGCAGCGAGCTGTGGATAACTTGCGGGTTGTCGATCTTGCTCAACTGCGCCAGCAGCTCCTTGGCCTTGCTCAGGTTCACCTGGCGCAGCATCCACTTCACCTTCGGCAGGTTGGTGGCGTTCATCGACAGGCTGTCGAACCCCATGGCCATCAACAAGATCGCCGCCGCCGGATCGCCAGCCATCTCGCCACAGATACTCACCGGCTTGCCTTCGGCATGCGCCTCGGTGACCACGTGCTGCAACGCCTGCAGCACAGCCGGGTGCAGGTAGTCGTACAAATCGGCCACGCGCGGGTTGTTGCGGTCCACGGCGAGCAGGTACTGGGTCAGGTCGTTGGAGCCGACCGAGAGGAAATCAACCTGCCGCGCCAGTTCCTTGGTCAGGTACACCGCTGCGGGAATCTCGATCATCACCCCCACCGGCGGCATCGGCACGTCGGTGCCTTCGTCGCGCACCTCGCCCCAGGCCCGGTGGATCAGGTGCAGGGCTTCTTCCAGCTCATGGGTGCCGGAGATCATCGGCAGCAGGATACGCAGGTTGTTCAGGCCCTCACTGGCCTTGAGCATGGCGCGGGTCTGCACCAGGAAGATTTCCGGGTGGTCGAGGGTGACGCGGATCCCGCGCCAGCCCAGAAACGGGTTTTCCTCCTTGATGGGGAAGTACGACAGCGACTTGTCACCACCGATGTCCAGGCTGCGCATGGTCACCGGCAGGGGGTGGAAGGCCGCCAGCTGCTCACGGTAGATCGCCAGTTGTTCCTTCTCGCTGGGAAAGCGCTGGTTGATCATGAATGGCACTTCGGTGCGGTACAGCCCCACACCCTCGGCGCCGCGTTGCTGGGCACGGGCCACATCGGCCAGCAGGCCGGTGTTGACCCAAAGCGGCATGCGGTGGCCGTCCAGGGTCACGCAGGGCAGCTCGCGCAAGGCATCGAGGCCCAGCGCCAGTTGCCGCTCTTCCTCGACCACATCGGCAAATTGCTTGCTGAGAATGTCGCTGGGGTTGGTGTAGACCTCGCCATGGTAGCCATCGACGATCATCTTGATGCCGTCGACCTTGGAATACGGCAGGTCGACCAGGCCCATGACCGTCGGGATGCCCATGGCGCGCGCCAGAATGGCGACGTGGGAGTTGCCCGAGCCCAATACCGACACCAGGCCCACCAGCTTGCCTTCCGGCACCTCGCCGAGCATTGCCGGCGACAGTTCTTCGCTGATCAGGATGGTGTTATCGGGGTAGACCAGGGTTTGCTGACGCGCTTCCTGCAGGTAGGCCAGCAGGCGCCGCCCCAGGTCCTTGACGTCGGAGGCGCGCTCGCGCAGATACGCGTCGTCCATCAATTCGAAGCGGTTGACGTGCTCGGTGACGACGTGGCGCAGCGCACCCTGGGCCCACTGCCCGGTCTTGATCACGTTGGTCACTTCGCTGCCCAGCGAAGCGTCGTCGAGCATCATCAGGTAGACGTCGAACAGGGCCCGCTCTTCGGGGCGCAGCTGCGTGGCCAGTTTCGCCGACAGGGTGCGCATGTCGTTGCGCACGCCTTCCAGGGCGTTCTGGAACAACGCCAGCTCGGCATCGATGTCGCTGACGCTCTTGTCGGGCACCACGTCCAGATCGGCCGGCGGCAGCATCACCACCGCGGTGCCGACCGCCGCACCGGGCGAGCCAGGCACGCCGACGAAGCGCGCTTCCTGGATGCCCTTGCCCTGGCGCCCCAGGCCGCGGATCGAACCGGTGGCTTCGGCGTGGGCGATGACGCCCGCTAGTTGCGCGCTCATGGTGACCAGGAAGGCTTCTTCGCCTTCGTCGAACTGACGCCGCTCCTTTTGCTGGATCACCAGCACCCCCACCACACGCCGGTGGTGGATGATCGGCGTGCCGAGGAACGAGGCGTAGCGCTCTTCACCGGTTTCGGCGAAGTAGCGATAACGCGGGTGGCCGGCGGCATTTTCCAGGTTGAGCGGTTCTTCGCGCGTGCCCACCAGGCCCACCAGGCCTTCGTTGGGGGCCATGCTGACCTTGCCGATGGAACGCTTGTTGAGGCCTTCGGTGGCCATGAGGACGAAACGGTTGGTTTCCAGATCCAGCAGGTACACCGAGCAGACCTGGCTGCCCATGGCTTCCTTGACGCGTTGCACGATGATCCCCAGCGCCGACTTGAGATCCTTGGCGGAGTTGACTTCCTGGACGATCTTGCGCAGCGTATTGAGCATGGCTCGGGGTCGAACTCCGTCGTCAGTCGCGCGAAAGAAGGCGCGGGGCTAGCTCTTTGAGCGCGCGTCTGTAGACCTCGCGCTTGAATGTCACCACCTGGCCCAGCGGATACCAATAGCTGACCCAGCGCCAGCCATCGAACTCGGGCTTGCCGGTCAGGTCCATGCGCACGCGCTGTTCGTTGGACACCAGGCGCAGCAGGAACCACTTCTGTTTCTGGCCGATGCACAACGGTTGGCTGTGCGTACGCACCAGGCGTTGGGGTAGACGATAACGCAACCAGCCGCGGGTGCAGGCAAGTATTTCAACATCCTGGCGTTCCAGCCCGACTTCTTCATTCAGCTCGCGGTACAAGGCCTCTTCCGGCGTTTCCTGAGGGTTGATACCCCCTTGCGGGAATTGCCAGGCGTCCTGATTGATACGCCGAGCCCATAGCACCTGACCGGCGTCATTGGTAAGAATGATGCCAACGTTAGGGCGAAAACCATCGGGGTCGATCACGGCAACAACCTCGTAAACGCATGTTCTGGCATTGTTCCACAAAGCCTGTGAAGGCAGCAACGACGCCGCGTAGCTTATGTGCACGCATGTGAAAAGTCCGTATTCTGTGGGCCTTTTCCTTACTTCATGCGAGTCATTTCATGCGCCTGGCCCTCTTCGACCTCGACAACACGCTGCTCGGCGGCGACAGCGACCATGCCTGGGGTGACTATCTGTGCACACGCGGCATTCTCGATGCCGACACGTACAAGGCACGCAACGATGAGTTCTACGAGGATTACCTGGCCGGCCGCCTGGACCTGAATGCGTACCTGGATTTCACCCTGGAAATCCTCGCGGCGACCGACGTGGCGCAACTGGATGAATGGCATCGCGAATTCATGCGCGATTGCATCGAGCCCATCATGCTGCCCAAGGCCGCGGCCTTGCTGCAACAGCATCGCGATGCGGGTGACAAGCTGGTGATCATCACTGCTACCAACCGCTTCGTCACTGGCCCGATCGCTGCGCGGCTTGGGGTGGAGACCTTGCTGGCAACCGAAGTCGAAATGGTTGACGGCCGCTACACCGGGCACAGCTTCGACGTGCCGTGCTTCAAGGAAGGCAAGGTGACGCGTTTGAATCGCTGGATGGAGGAAAACGGCTACGACTTGCAGGACAGTTATTTCTACAGTGACTCGATGAATGACCTGCCTCTTCTGGAGCAGGTCACCCACCCGGTGGTGGTGGACCCGGACCCACGCCTGCATGAAGAAGCCAAACGCCGCGGCTGGAAAGAACTCTCGCTGCGCTGATAGCTGCTAACTGTGGGAGGGGGCTCTGCCCGCGAAGAATGCGCTGCGGTTTGTCTGATACACCGCGGCGCTCTTTTCGCGGGCAGAGCCCGCTCCCACAGGGATCGGGACCAACCGTAGGAGCGGTCATCGGCCGCGAAGAATGCGCTGCGGTTTGCCTCAGGCGGGCTTGGTCACCATCAAGCCGATGATCGACAGCAGCACCACCACTGCAACGGTCGCGATGATCAACACATTGCGGCGCTTGGCCGCGATTACGCCTTCGTTCAACCCAGTCGCGAAGCGCAGGCGGTTCACCCGGTTGATCAGCAGCAACCAGACCCCACCGCCGATCACATACAGCACCGCAGCGGTGAGAATCCAGGTTTGCCCCAAAGGCCAACCGACCCTGTGCACCAGCCACCATCCCGTGACGGGAAAGCTCAGCAGGCTCAGGGCCATGACCAGCCAGGCATACACCCAGGGCCGTTGCAGGGTGCTGGCGAACGGTAGCCGGTCGCCGCCCTTCCAGCTGCGCCAGGCTCGGTAGATGACGGCCGCCACACTGCCCAGCAGCACAACAGTGGCAGCGACGTGGAATATTTTCAGAACCGCCAGGCTTTCCATGACGCGTGATCCCCGTGGGCCATTACGATGCATCATCGACAAGCGTAGCAGCCATCGAGTTCAGCGCAGCGAGACCTACCCCTGTAACAGCTGGCACACCCCATCGCCCCTGTGGGAGCGGGCTCTGCCCGCGAATGGCACACCGCGGACTCAAGCCAGTGCACCGCATCACTAACCCAGGAACAACTTGTACGCCGGATTATCCGTTTCATCCCAGAACGGGTAGCCGATCTCGGCCAGCGCGCCGGCTACCAGATGGCGTTCATCCTCGGGCACCTGCAACCCAGCCACCACACGCCCATCGGCGGCGCCATGGTTGCGGTAGTGGAACATCGAGATGTTCCAGCGCCCGCCCAGCTTGTCGAGAAAGTTGAACAGTGCCCCCGGACGCTCGGGGAACTCGAAGCGCAGCACCATCTCGTCACTGACCCTGACCGCATGGCCACCGACCATATGGCGAATGTGCAGCTTGGCCAGTTCGTTGTCGGTCAGGTCCAGCACCGGGAAGCCATGCGCCTCGAGGGTCTGCAGCAGCACCGCGCGCGGGTCCCGCTCGGGATGGGTCTGCACCCCGACGAAAATGTGCGCTTCATGGCCGGTGTGGTAGCGGTAGTTGAACTCGGTGATCTGGCGTTTGCCGATGGCCTCGCAGAACGCCTTGAAGCTGCCCGGACGCTCGGGGATGGTCACCGCGATGATGGCCTCACGGCCCTCGCCCAGCTCGGCTCGCTCGGCCACGTGGCGCAACCGATCGAAGTTGACGTTGGCACCCGAATCGATCGCAACCAGGGTCTGCCCCGACACGCCTCGGGCGTCGACGTACTTCTTGATCCCGGCGACCCCGAGCGCGCCCGCAGGCTCGGTGATGGAACGGGTGTCGTCGTAGATGTCCTTGATCGCCGCGCAGATCTCGTCGGTGCTGACGGTGATCACCTCGTCCACGTGGTCCTTGCAGATCTCGAAGGTGTAGTGACCGATCTGCGCCACCGCCACGCCATCGGCGAACAGCCCGACCTGCGGCAGCACCACGCGCTCCCCAGCGTGCATGGCCTGCTGCAGGCAGTTGGAGTCGTCCGGCTCGACGCCGATGATCTTGATGCCCGGCCGCAGGTATTTGACGTACGCGGCAATGCCGGCGATCAACCCGCCGCCGCCCACCGGTACGAAGATCGCATCGAGATCGCCCGGATGCTGGCGCAGGATTTCCATGGCCACGGTGCCCTGCCCGGCAATGGTGTAGGGGTCGTCGTAGGGATGGATGTAGACCATGCCCTGTTCGTCCACCAGCTTGAGCGAGTGGGCCAGGGCTTCGGCAAACGAATCGCCATGCAGCACCACGATGCCGCCGCGCGAGCGCACACCCGCGATCTTGATTTCGGGGGTGGTGTTGGGCATCACGATGGTGGCCTTGATGCCCAGCTCGCGCGCCGCCAGCGCCAGGCCCTGGGCATGGTTGCCGGCCGACGCGGTGACCACGCCGCATGCTGCTTCCTGCGCGGTGAGCTGCGACAGCTTGTTGTAAGCGCCGCGAATCTTGAACGAGAACACCGGCTGCAGGTCTTCGCGCTTGAGCAGAATCTTGTTGTTCAGACGCTCGGACAGCTGCCCGGCGGGCTGCAAAGGGGTTTCCACCGCGACGTCGTAGACGCGCGAGGTGAGGATCATCTTTACGTACTGTTCGAGCATGGCAGACATCACTGACGATAACGGGCGGGGCCGATGAGTCTAAGCCAACGACCACCGCAAAACCAAGGTTTTGCCCTTATAATGCGTGGCTTCGGGGCCGCAACCACTAGAGCCCCAACTGCCGCTGCGGAGCTTGCATGACCCAGGACCAACTCAAACAGGCCGTCGCCCAGGCTGCCGTGGATTTCATTCTGCCCAAGCTGGGCGAAAAGAGCGTTGTCGGTGTCGGCACCGGTTCCACCGCCAATTGCTTCATCGATGCGCTGGCCCAGCACAAGAGCGCCTTCGACGGCGCCGTGGCCAGCTCCGAGGCAACCGCTGCGCGGCTCAAGGGCCATGGCATCCCGGTGTATGAACTCAACAGCGTCGGTGACCTGGAGTTCTATGTCGACGGCGCCGATGAAAGCGACGAGCACCTGAACCTGATCAAGGGCGGCGGCGCTGCGCTGACCCGCGAGAAGATCGTCGCTGCCGTGGCCACCACCTTCATCTGCATCGCCGATGGCAGCAAGCTGGTGCCGGTGCTGGGCGAGTTTCCACTGCCGGTGGAAGTCATTCCCATGGCCCGCAGCCACGTCGCGCGCCAGCTGGTGAAGCTGGGCGGCGACCCGGTCTATCGCGAAGGCGTGGTGACCGACAACGGCAACATCATCATCGATGTGTACAACATGCAGATCACCGACCCGGTGGCGCTGGAAACGCAGATCAATGCCATCGTCGGCGTGGTCACCAACGGCCTGTTCGCCGCTCGCCCGGCCGATGTGCTGCTGCTGGGCACCGCCGAAGGCGTCAAGACCCTCACCCGCCCCGCCTGACCCTTTATTGTGGGAGCGGGGCGGGCGGCGAGCCCTCTGCCCGCGAAAAACACACTGCGGTGTACCTAATACACCGCAGCGCCCCCTTCGCGGCCACGGACCGCTCCTACGGGAATCACCGGATGCCCCCCGTAGGAGTGGTCATCGGCCGCGAAAAACACACTGCGGTGTACCTGGTATACCGCAGAGGCTGCTCCCACAAGGGTCACTATACGGCTCCAAGGAAAAACCCATCTATCCATATTCCCAATCGTTAGTTCATTTAAATTTAACAAACGATTAGGGTATATACACCGGACCACCGGACCTGCGTACACCCAAGCAAGGCGACATACGCCGTGCATGACGTGAGGACGGTATGGTCACCCACTCGATTTCCCGCGAACACTCCCAAACCT
Source organism: Pseudomonas sp. CFBP 13727 (assembly GCF_014841915.1). Taxonomy (NCBI): domain Bacteria; kingdom Pseudomonadati; phylum Pseudomonadota; class Gammaproteobacteria; order Pseudomonadales; family Pseudomonadaceae; genus Pseudomonas; species Pseudomonas sp. CFBP 13727. The sequence goes on along the minus strand of NZ_JACYUT010000004.1, from coordinate 61,922 downwards.
TGCCGGCCGACGACGGCCCGGCGCTCGTGCCCGCGCAGATACTGCGCAATGACCTCGACGCGCTCGACGCCGCGCAAACCCTCGCCGCCAGCGCCCGTACCCATGCCGCCCGGCGCGACCAGTACCGCGAGCTGCCTTGGCAACTGATCGAGCAATTCACCGCGAGCGGCCTGGGCAGTATCACCGTGCCACGTGCCTTCGGCGGCCCGGACGTCAGTTTCGAAACCCTGGCCGAGGTATTTCGCCTGATCAGCGCCGCCGATCCGGCCCTGGGGCAGATTCCGCAAAACCATTTCGGCATCCTGCAGATGCTTCGCGGCACCGCCACCGCGCACCAGCAGCAGACGCTGTTCAGCGCCGTGCTGCAAGGCGCGCGCATCGGCAATGGCGGCCCTGAACGCGGCACCCGCAACACCCTGGAGATCAAGACTCGCATCGTCCGCGAAGGTGACGACTGGCAGATCAGCGGACAAAAGTTCTACTCCACCGGCGCGCTGTTCGCCCACTGGGTGGCGGTCAAGGCCGTGGATGAGCACCAGCGCCTGGTCATGGCCTTCGTACGGCGCGGCACACCCGGCCTGCAAATCATCGACGACTGGTCCGGCTTCGGCCAGCGCACCACCGCCAGCGGCACCGTGGTGCTGGAACACGTGCAGGTGCCCGCCACCCATGTCGTGGAGATCTGGCGCCAGGCGCAGCAACCGAACATTCAGGGCGCCGTATCGCGACTGATGCAGGCGGCCATCGACGCCGGCATTGCCGCTGCGGCCATCGACGACACCATCGCCTTCGTCCGCGAGAAATCCCGCCCGTGGATCGACGCCGGGGTCGAGCGCGCCAGCGACGACCCTTTCGTGATCGCCGATATCGGTCGCCTGAAGCTGGAACTGCACGCGGCCCAGGCACTGCTGCGCAAGGCCGCGCGCGTGCTCGACCAGACTCGCCACGCGCCCGTGGACGCCACCTTGGCAGGCCAGGCGTCGATCGCCGTGGCCGAGGCCAAGGTGATCACCACCGAAATCGCCCTGCACGCCAGCGAAAAGCTCTTCGAGCTGGCCGGCAGCCGCGCCAGCCTCGCCGAGTTCAACCTCGACCGTCACTGGCGCAATGCCCGCGTGCACACCCTGCACGATCCCGTGCGCTGGAAATACCACGCTATCGGCGCCTACCACTTGAACGGCAGCCTGCCTGCGCGCCATTCCTGGATTTGACCAGACCGCTGGAGATCAGCATGAGCTCATTGCCCCACCCCCTCGACGGCGTCGCATTGATCGCCAACGACCAACAGGCCCTGGACGTTGCCCGCCAACTGGCTCCCCTGTTGCAACGCGACAGCGCCCTGCGCGACCGCGAACGGCTGCTGCCCCACGGCGAACTGGCGCTGTTCTCGCGCTCTGGCCTGGGCGGCATCAGCGTGCCCAAGGCATTCGGCGGAGCGGCTGTGTCCAACGTCACCCTGGCCCAGGTCATTGCCTTGCTGGCCGCCGCCGACGGCTCGCTGGGCCAGATCCCACAGAATCATTTCTATGCCCTGGAAGTGCTGCGCATCAACGGCAGCCCGGCGCAGCAAAAGCGCCTGTACGCCGACGTGCTGGCAGGCCAGCGGCTGGGTAACGCCCTGGCGGAACTGGGCACGCGAACCGCCCATGACCGCACCACGCGCCTGACCCGCGACGGCGACGGTTTGCGCATCAATGGTCGCAAGTTCTACGCCACCGGCGCGCTGTATGCCCAGTGCATTCCTACCTCGGTGGTCGATGAACAGGGCGTGCAACAACTGGCTTTCGTACCCGCCGACAGTGCCGGTGTACAGGTCATCGACGATTGGAGCGGCTTCGGCCAGCGCACCACGGGCAGCGGCTCGGTGGTGTTCGACAATGTCTGGGTCAGCGCCGACGCCATCGTGCCGTTTCAAAGCGCGTTCGAACGGCCCACCACGGTCGGCCCGTTCGCGCAGATCCTGCATGCCGCGATCGACACCGGCATTGCCCGCGGGGCGTTCGAGGACGCCTTGCAGTTCGTCCGCACCCGCACTCGGCCATGGATCGACGCCACCAGCGACAAAGCCGTGGAAGACCCGCTGTCACTCAAGAGCTTCGGTCATCTGGCGATCCGTCTGCATGCTGCCGAAGCCCTGCTCGAGCGTGCCGGCGAGGTGCTCGACAAGGCGCAGGCCGAGCCCAGCGCGGAAAACGTCGGCGCCGCTTCGATTGCCGTGGCCGAGGCTCGGGCGCTGAGCACCGAAATCTCCCTGGCCGCCGGCAGCACCCTGTTCGAGCTGGCGGGCAGCCAGGCCACCCTGGCCGAGCACGGCCTCGACCGGCATTGGCGCAACGCCCGCGTACACACCCTGCACGACCCGGTGCGCTGGAAGTACCACGCCATCGGCAACTACTACCTCAACGACCAGCTACCACCACGCCGGGGGACGATCTGATGAGCAAGAAACAGATCCTGCTCAACGCCTTCAACATGAACTGCGTGGGCCACATCAACCACGGCCTCTGGACCCATCCGCGCGATACCTCCAGCCAGTACAAGACCCTGGAGTACTGGACCGATCTGGCCCAGTTGCTGGAGCGCGGCCTGTTCGACGGCCTGTTCATCGCCGACATCGTCGGGGTCTACGACATCTATCAGAACTCGGTCGACGTGACGCTCAAGGAGTCGATCCAGCTACCGGTCAACGACCCGTTGCTGCTGGTCTCGGCCATGGCCGCGGTCACCCGCCACCTGGGTTTCGGCCTGACCGCCAACCTCACCTACGAGGCGCCGTACCTGTTCGCACGGCGCCTGTCCACGCTCGATCACCTGACCCGTGGCCGGGTGGGCTGGAACATCGTCACCGGGTACCTGGACAGCGCCGCCAAAGCCATGGGCCTGACCCACCAGGTGGAGCACGACCGTCGCTACGATCAGGCCGACGAATACCTGGAGGTGCTGTACAAACTCTGGGAAGGCAGTTGGGAAGACGATGCCGTGATCGAGGACCGCGAACGGCGCATCTACGCCCAGCCGGAAAAGGTCCACAAGGTAGAGCATGAAGGCGAGTTCTACCGCGTCCAGGGTTACCACCTGTGCGAACCCTCACCGCAGCGCACGCCGCTATTGTTCCAGGCGGGCAGTTCGGCACGCGGCCTGCAGTTCGCCGGTCAGCACGCCGAATGCGTGTTCATCAGCGGGCAGAACAAGCAGGCCACCCGCGCTCAGGTGGACAAGGTGCGCGACGCAGCCCGCGCGGCCGGCCGCGACCCGCAGGCGGTGAAAGTCTTCATGGGCCTGACGGTCATCGTCGCCGCCACCGAGGCGCAGGCCCGGGCCAAGCATGACGAGTACCGCAGCTACGCCAGCGCCGAGGCCGGTGTCGCCCACTTCGCCGCCTCTACGGCAATCGACTTCGCCCGCTACGAACTCGACGAGCCCATTGAGTACGTCAAGGGCAATGCCATCGAGTCGGCCACCAAGACCTTGCAGAACAACGACTGGACCCGGCGCAAGCTGCTCGATCAGCACGCCTTGGGCGGGCGCTACATCACCTTGGTCGGTAATCCGGAACAGGTCGCCGACGACCTTGAAGCCTGGATCGTCGAGACCGGCCTGGACGGTTTCAACCTGACCCGCACGGTGACCCCGGAAAGCTACGCCGACTTCATCGACCTGGTGATTCCCGTGCTGCAGGCACGCGGTTCGTACAAGACCGCCTATGCCCAGGGCACGCTGCGCGAAAAGGTCTTCGGCCAAGGCCCGGGGCTGCCTGAAGGGCATGCTGGCTTCAGTTACAAGCGCGGTGCCTGATCGGGCCTCTTCGCGGGAAGCCCGCTTCCACAATCAACGAGCGCGCGCTCGTGTGGGAGCGGGTTCTACCCGCGAAGAGGCCACCCCAAACAACACAAAAAATCACTGGAAACCCAACATGCTCAAACCCACCTTGCTCCTCGCCCTCACCCTCCTCACCGGCCTGGCCCATGGCGCCGATGACAAGCCGCTGATCGTCGGCACCACCGCCGCGTTCGCCATCCCCCTGGAAAGCGCCGTGGAGGAAGCCAAGAAACAGGGCCTGACCGTCAAGCTGGTGGAATTCACCGACTGGATCGCGCCCAACGTCAGCCTGGCCGCCGGCGACATCGACGTGAACTACTTCCAGCACATGCCGTTCCTGGAAAACGCCAACACTCAGGCCGGCACCGACCTGGTGCCCTATGCGCCGGGCATCATCAACAACGTCGGCCTGTATGCCAAACGCTACAAAAGCTTCGACGAACTGCCCAAGGGCGCGACCGTCGCCATTGCCAATGACCCGATCAACAGCGGCCGAGGCCTGCAACTGCTGGCCAAGGCTGGCTTGATCACCCTCAAGCCGGGGGTTGGCTACAAGGCCACCGAAGAGGACATTCTCACCAACCCCAAAAACCTGAAGATTCTTCAGGTCGAGGCGGTGCAGCTGGTGCGCGCCTACGACGACGCCGATCTGGTGCAGGGCTACCCGGCCTACATTCGCCTGTCCAAGACCTTCGACGCAGGCTCGGCGCTGCTGTTCGATGGTCTGGATCATCCTGAATACGTCATCCAGTTCGTGATCAAACCCGAGCGCAAGGACGATCCACGCCTGGCCAAGTTCATCGACATCTACCAGCATTCGCCAGTGGTGCGCGCCTCGCTCGACAAGGTCAACGGCAAACTCTACCAAGTCGGCTGGAAGGAGTGAGCATGCCCACCACCAATGTGCAACGCAGGCTGGCCGCTACCGCCGGCATTGCCCGGCCTGCCGAGCCGCTGGAACTGCATCCACAACTGGCCAATGCGCTGGTGCGTTTCATCGGCGTCGGCAAGACCTATGAGGGCGCCCAGGGCCCCGTGCAGGCGCTGCAGGGCATCGACCTGACCATCGAGCGCGGCGAAGTGTTCGGCATCATCGGCCGCAGCGGCGCTGGCAAGTCGTCGCTGATCCGCACCATCAACCGGCTTGAGCAGCCCAGCAGCGGGCGCGTGCTGATCGATCAGGTGGACATCGGCGAGTTCGACGAGGACCGCCTGGTGGCCCTGCGACGGCGCATCGGCATGATCTTTCAGCACTTCAACCTGATGTCGGCGAAAACCGTGTGGCAGAACGTCGAGTTGCCACTCAAGGTCGCCGGTGTGCCCCAGGCCGAGCGCTGGCGCAAGGTCGGTGAACTGCTTGAGCTGGTTGGCCTGCAAGGCAAGCGCGACGCCTATCCGGCGCAGTTGTCCGGCGGGCAGAAGCAGCGTGTCGGCATCGCCCGGGCGCTGGTGCACGACCCGCAGATTCTGCTCTGCGACGAAGCCACCTCGGCGCTGGACCCGGAGACTACCGAGTCGATTCTCGCCCTGTTGCGCGATATCAACCAGCGGCTGGGGCTGACGGTCATCCTGATCACCCACGAAATGGCCGTTATCCGTGCCATCTGCGACCGCGTGGTGGTGCTCGAAGGCGGCCAGGTGGTTGAGCAGGGCCCGGTGTGGCAGGTGTTCGGCAACCCCCAGCATGAGGTCAGTCGGACCTTGCTGGCCCCGCTGCAACACGGCCTGCCCGAGGAACTGCGCGCCCGTCTGCGCAGCACGCCTGCAACGCCTGGCGCAGCGCTGGTACTGCGACTGCGCGTGACCGGGGCACAGGCCGGCGAGGCGGACCTGTCGTCGTTGTTCAACCTGCTGGGTGGCCAGGTCAGCCTGCTGCAGGGCGGTATCGAACGGATTCAAGGTCGCGCACTGGGCAATCTGGTCGTGGCGGTAAGCAATTCGCCCCACGACCGCGAGCATCTGCTGCAACGCGCCGGGCAATGGGCACAACGAGTAGAGGAGCTGGGCTATGTGGTTTGATCGTCTGTTGCAGGGCGCCCTGGACACCTTGCTGATGGTGGGCGTTTCCTCGTTGATCGCGCTGCCCGTGGGCGTGGTGATGGCCGTGGTGCTGGTCACCAGCGACCGTGGCGGTATCTACCAGGCGCCCGCGCTGAACCGCGTGCTGGGCGCGTTCGTCAACCTGTTCAGGTCGGTGCCGTTTCTCATTCTGATGGTGGCGCTGATCCCGTTCACCCGGTTGATCGTCGGTACCACCTATGGCGTGTGGGCGGCCGTGGTGCCGTTGACCATCGCTGCGACGCCGTTCTTTGCGCGCATTGCCGAGGTCAGCCTGCGCGAGGTCGACCATGGCCTGGTCGAAGCCGCGCAAGCCATGGGCTGCCGACGCTGGCACATCGTCTGGCACGTGCTGCTGCCTGAAGCGCGACCGGGCATCGTGGCCGGCTTTACCATCACCGTGGTGACCATGATCAATTCATCGGCGATGGCTGGTGCGATCGGTGCCGGCGGGCTGGGCGACATCGCCTACCGCTATGGCTACCAGCGATTCGACAGCCAGATCATGCTCACGGTCATCGTGTTGCTGGTGGCCCTGGTGACCCTGATCCAGTTCGGCGGCGACCGATTGGCGCGGGTGCTCAACAAGCGCTAGTCGCGGAACCGAGATGCGCCCTTCGCGGCCGCTGACCGCTCCTACGGGGGATAATGTCCTGCGTAGGAGCGGTCCGTGGCCGCGAACGCCACGCTGCGGTATCTCAGACGGAGCACCCTACTTTCTTTTGCCCAACCTGAATCAAGCTTCCTTCCCCTCGCCCTCGTCTTCCTTGATCCGGTACCAGGCCACATACAGCGCCGGCAGGAACAACAGGGTGAGCAAGGTCGCCACCACGATTCCGCCGATCATCGCGTAGGCCATCGGGCCCCAGAACACCTCGCGGGCGATCGGGATCATGCCCAGACTGGCGGCTGCCGCCGTGAGCAGGATCGGCCGGCGTCGATGCTCGGTTGCCTCCAGCACGGCATCCCACGGCTTGTAGCCATCGCGCTCGTAGGCGTCGATCTGGGTCACCAGAATCACCGAGTTGCGGATGATGATACCGATCAGCGCCAGTATCCCGAGAATCGCCACGAAACCCATGGGCGTCCCGGTCGGCACCAGCGCCAACACCACACCGATGATGCCCAGCGGCGCCACGCTGGCCACCAGGAACATCTTCTGCACACTGTGCAGCTGGATCATCAGGAAGGTCGCCATGAGGAACAGCATCAACGGCACCACCTTGGCGATGGGTCCCTGCGCCTTGCCGCTTTCCTCGACCGTACCACCGGTGGCCACCTTGTAACCCACCGGCAGGCCTTCGGCGAATTTCTCGATCTCGGGCTTGAGCTGGGCCACCAGATCGGTCGGCTGGATATCGTCGCTGACCGCCGCCTTCAAGGTGATGGTCGGCAAGCGATCACGCCGCCACACCAGCGGCTGCTCCAGCTCGTAGCGCACGGTGGCGAAGGCCAGCAGCGGAATCGAGGTGCCGCTGGGCGTGACGATCTGCAGGTTCTGCAAGGTTTCCGGCGAACCGCGCTCGGCGTCGTTGGCACGGCCGACCACGTTGACCAGATAGATATCGTCATTGACCTGGGTCACCGCCGAGCCGCTGACGATGGTGTTCATCAGCTTGGCCACGTCTTCGGACGACAAGCCCAACTGCCGCGCCTTGTCCTGGGCGATGTCGATGCGCAGCACTTTGCCCGGCTCGTTCCAGTCGTAGATCATCTCGCCGACGTGCGCGTTCTGGTCCAGCAAGGTTGCCAACTCGATGGCGTGCTTGCGCACCTGGTCGATGTCCTTGCCGCTGACCCGATACTGGATCGGCCGGCCCACCGGCGGCCCCATTTCCAACGCCTGGACGTAGGTGCCGATGCCGACGAAGTCTTCGCGCAGGCGCTTCTTCAAACGCTCGGTCAGCGCGCCACGCTGCTCCAGGCCTTTGCTGACGATCACCAACTGGGCGTAGTAAGGGTTCTCCAACTGCTGGTCCAGCGGCAGATAGAAACGGATCGCGCCCTGACCGATGTAAGTGCTCCAGCGCGCGATGTCCGGATCATCCTTGAGCGTAGCCTCGAGGCGGTCGACTGCCTTGCGCGTTTCGTTGATCGAAGCGTTTTGCGGCAGGTTCAGGTCCACCAGGATTTCCGGGCGGTCGGACGAAGGGAAGAACTGGTTCTGCACGAAACGCATGCAGAACAGCGCCGCAGCGAACAGCAGCAACGTGCCGATGATCGTCAGCCAACGGTGGCGCATGCAGCCCAGCAGACCACTGTGGAACCAGCGCGCGACACGCCCCGGCTGCTCCGGCTTGGGTTTGACGTTCTTGCTCAGGATGTGCACGCCGATGACCGGTGCGAACAGCACCGCCACCACCCAGGACACCAGCATGGCCACCGCGATCACGGCAAACAGGGTGAAGGTGTACTCACCGGCCGAGCTGGCGTTCAGGCCAATCGGCACGAAGCCGGCCACGGTGACCAAAGTGCCGGTGAGCATCGGGAATGCGGTCGAGGTATAAGCGAAGGTAGCCGCCTCCTCCTTGCTGTCACCCGCTTCCAGGCGAGTGACCATCATTTCCACGGTGATCATCGCATCGTCCACCAGCAGGCCCAGGGCGATGATCAACGCCCCCAGGGAAATGCGCTGCATGGTAATGCCGCTGTACTCCATGAACACGAAGACCATGGCCAGCACCAGCGGAATCGAGCAGGCCACCACCAGGCCGGCGCGCACGCCCAGGCTGATGAAGCTGACGATCAGCACGATGACCACGGCCTCGAACAAAGCGCTGGTGAACCCACCGACGGCCTTCTCGACCACCTCGGCCTGGTCCGAAACCTTGTGCACGCCCACGCCCACCGGCAACTGCGCGGTCAACGCGTTCATGCGCGCATGCAGCGCGGTACCGAATTCCTGAATGTTGCCGCCGTCTTTCATGGCAATGGCCAGGCCGATGGCGGGCTGGCCGTTGTAGCGGAACATCGGCGCGGCCGGGTCTTTGTAGCCACGTTCGATGTCGGCGATATCGGTCAGCCGGTAGAAGCGGTCGTTGAGCCTGAGGTTGACCGTTTCCAGGTCTTTTTCCGACTTGAACTGGCCCGAGGTGCGCACCGAAATGCGTTCCGGCCCTGCTTCGATCACGCCCGCCGGCGTCACCGCATTCTGTGCCTGCAGCGCGCCGACCACCTGTTGCTGGTCCAGGCCCAGCGCGGCCAGTTTGCGCGTGGAGAAATTCAGGTAGATCACTTCGTCCTGCTGGCCTACCAACTGAACCTTGCCCAGGTTCTCGACCTGACGGATCTCGGCGCGCACCTGCTCCACGTAGTCGCGCAGCTGCCGCATGCTCAGGCCGTCGGCAGTGAAGGCGTAGATGGAGCCGAACACGTCACCGAATTCATCGTTGAACGAAGGCCCCTGCAGGCCCTGGGGGAAGGTGCCGCGAATATCGTCGACCTTCTTGCGCACCTGATACCAGATCTCTGGAATCGCCTTGGCATTGGTGGTGTCGCGCAGGTACACGAACACCGTCGACTCGCCAGGCCGCGTGTAGCTTTTCACGTAGTCCAGGGAGTCCAGCTCTTCGAGCTTCTTTTCGATGCGGTCGGTGACCTGCTTGAGCGTTTCATCCTGGGTCGCGCCCGGCCAGCGGCTCTGGATGACCATGGTCTTGATGGCGAACGCCGGGTCTTCTTCACGGCCCAGGTTGAAATAGGAGAACACGCCCATCAGCAGGCCGACGAACATCAGGTACCAGACGAAGGACTGGTGCTTGAGCGCCCAGTCGGACAGGTTGAAACTTCCCTTCATTGCCGGCTCGCCTCGTCCAGTTTGATTTTCTGCCCGGGTTTCAGGCTGTTGACGCCAGCGCTGACCACGCGCTCACCCGCCTGCACACCGCTGCCCAGCACTACGACGCCACGGTCGCGGCTGAGCACGGTGACCGGGCGCGGGTTGACGGTCTTGTTCTGGACGTCCACCAGCCACACCTGGGTCTTGCCATCGACTTCCTGCACTGCGGTCTCCGGCAATTCCAGGCGCTGCGCGATACTTGAACTCAAGGTCACGCTGATCGCCGTGCCCAGGCGCAGGCCGGCGGGGCTTTCGCGCAGGGTCAGGCGTGCGCGACGGGTGCGCGTCGCACTGTCGGGCCGCGGCTCCAGCTCACGCAGGGTGCCGGTGGTGGCAACGCTCGGGTCGAGCTGGGACTGCACACGAAACTCCACGCCCTCGGGCAGGGTTTCGGCCAGCCCGTCTGGCAGGTCGATGACCGCCTCCTTGATATCGGGACGGGCCAATACCACCACCTCTTCACCGGCGCTCACCACTTGCCCGACTTCCACTTTCCATTGATTGACCACGGCGGCGTGGTCGGCGCGCAGCTCGCTATAGCCCAGTTGATCCCTGGCTTGGCTGACGGCGGCCTTGGCCTGGTCGAGCGAGGCCTGGGCGGTCTTCAGGTCGGTCTGGGCGATGTCCAGGCCAGCCTGCGCACCGACGCCACGGTCGAACAACTCCTGCTGGCGGCGAGCATTGGCCTGGGCATTGATGAACTGCGCCTGCACGCGGGCCAGATCACCCTGGCTCGAACGCAACTGGTTCTGCTGGTCGGTCGGATCGAGGGTGGCCAGCAGCTGGCTCTTCTCCACCTGGCTGCCGACATCCACCGCACGCCGGGCGATACGCCCCGATACGCGAAAGCCCAACGTGCTTTCGTAGCGCGCCTGGATATTGCCTGCGAAGCGACCCAGGCTCTGCTGGTCCAGGCCCTTGACCTCGACCGACAGCACCGGGCGGATCGGCTCGGGAGCTTGCTCTTCCTTCGAACAGCCTGCCAGCAACAGCACGGCCGCAGACAACGCGATCACCGCCTTCATGGCTGGCGCTCCTCGGCAATTTCCACCTGCATGTCCGGGTGCAGCAACTGCCCGCCGGCGACGACCACGCGGTCGCCGTTCTTCAAGCCATCGGCGATCACCACCTTGCCGGTCAGGTAACGGCCCACGTCGACCTTGCGCAGATTGACCTTGTCGCCTTCCCCCACCACCCACACGGCAGGCTCGGCGATGTCCTTGGTCAACGCCGACCAGGGCAGCTCGACGCTGGTCTTGCCCGGACCGTTGAGCGATGCGTTGACCACCGAGCCGAGGTCCATGCCCTTGGGCAGGCCTTGCAGGGCGATCTTCACGCGCACAGTACCGGTCTGCGCGGACACCGCTGGGGTGACTTCGCGCACCGTGCCGGTGGTCTTGATCGCCGGCTCGTCGAGCAGGCTGACGGTGATCGGCTGCTGGCCGGCCGGTTGGGCAAACAGCGACTCGTACACGTCGAATACCGCATCGCGGTCGCCATCGCGGGCCAGGCCGAAGATCGGCGCAGTGGCCTGTACCACCTGGCCAACCTCTGCCTGGCGGGCAGTGATCACGCCTGGGGCGTCGGCCACCAGGTCGGTGTAGCTCAATTGTTCACGGGCATTGGCCAACTGGGCGCTCGCCGCCGCCAACGAACTCTGCGCACCGCGCAGCGCCGCCTGGGCCGAGTCGTATTCACTCTGGCTGGTGTAGCCCTTGGGCAGCAGCTTCTGCTGGCGCACGAAGGCCGCCGATGTCTGTTTCACACGTGCCTGTTCGGCGGCCACTGCAGCCTTGGCCGAATCGACGTTTGTCTGCAGGTCCTTGGGGTCCAGGCGCGCCAGCACCTGCCGTGCGCTGACATGATCGCCCACGTCCACCAACCGCTGGATGATCTTGCCACCGACGCGGAACGACAACTGGGTCTGGATGCGCGCCTGCACATCGCCGGTGAGATTGACCGCAGCGGCGAACCCGCCGCTCTGTACATTCTCCACGCGCACGCGCGGATGCGTCGGCTCGATGGGCTTGTCTTCACCACACCCCGCCAGCGCAACCAACAAAAGGGAAACCCCTACAACCTTCCAACGAGGACCAGCCATGCAGGCTCCTTTGCGTGCGCTGTGATGCCAGGTGTGTATGCGACTGTGGCCGTGATGCGAGGTTCATTTGCCGGGAATGGCCCTGCCCGGACAAAGCAAAACGCCGACACTGTACAAGCTGTCGGCGCTCAGGTGAACCGTTGTCACACTCGGGAATCAGAACGCCGGCAATACCGCGCCGCTGTACTTCTTCTCGATGAAGGCTTTCACTTCGGGGCTGGTCAGCGCCTTGGCCAGTTTCTGCATGGCCGGGCTGTCCTTGTTGTCCGGACGGGCCACCAGGAAATTCACGTAAGGCGAATCCGATCCTTCGATCACCAAGGCATCCTTGGCCGGGTTCAGGCCGGCTTCAAGTGCGTAGTTGGTGTTGATCATGTCCAGGTCGACCTGGTCCAGCACGCGCGGCAGCATGGCCGATTCCAGCTCCTTGAACTTGAGGTTCTTGGGGTTGCTGGCGATGTCCTTGGGGGTGGCCAGGGCGTTGCTCGGGTCCTTCAGGGTGATCAGGCCGGCTTTCTGCAGCAGGATCAACGCACGACCGCTGTTGCTGCCCTCGTTGGGGATGGCGACGGTTGCGCCGTCCTTGAGTTCGCTCAGCGACTTGACCTTCTTCGAGTAACCGCCGAAGGGCTCGACGTGCACGCCGATCACGGTGACCAGGTTGGTGCCCTTGCCCTTGTTGAAGCTTTCCAGGTACGGCAGGGTCTGGAAGTAGTTGGCGTCCAGACGCTTTTCGTTCACCTGTACGTTGGGTTGCACGTAGTCGGTGAACACCTTGATGTCCAGCTCGACGCCTTCCTTGGCCAGGGTCGGCTTGATCAGCTCGAGGATCTCGGCGTGGGGAACCGGCGTGGCGGCGATCACGAGTTTTTCTGCCGCGTTGGCCAGGCCGAAAGACAGGGAGGCCGCCAGAGCGGTGAACAGCAAAGCCTTTTTCATGCTAAGTCCTTGAAATTGGGTGGCGGCGGCAGCAATCGGCCAGCCTTGCGCGGACAATACCGGGAATTAATATTCCTACAAATACCTTTTAGTTTGCTGCTTATGCCTTTTTACTCAAGCGCTCGACGCTGCGGTTCAGCAGCGCTGCCAAAGCAACCGGCTCGGCGTGCTCGGTGGCCTGCGTCAACAGCTGCTCGAGATGCACGAGCAAGTCCGTGTTCGCGGCCGCTGGCAGATTGAGATGCTCGGGCAGGATCTCGTCGCCGCGGCTGACCAGCAGGGCAAAATGGATGACGTTTTCCAGCTCGCGGGTATTGCCGGGCCAATCATGGCGCTCCAGCGCTCGCTGCGTATCGGCGCTGATCAGCGGCACCGCCAGGTTCAGACGGTGGCTGTAGATGCCCAGGAAATACTCGGCCAGGGCGAGGATATCGCCGGTCCGCTCGCGCAACGGCGGCAAGGTCAGGCGGCCTTCGCCCAGATAGGCGTGCAACCGTTCGTTGAATTTCCCCGCGGCCACGGCCTGGCCCAGATCGATGCTCGACGCCGCCACCAGGCGCACGTCCACGGGATTGGGCTGAGCCGCGCCGACGCGGGTCACTTCACGGGTTTCCAACGCCGCGAGCAGTTTGGTCTGGATCGCCAGCGGCAGGTCGGCGATCTCGTCCAGGTACAGCGTGCCGCCGTTGGCCGAGCCGAACCATCCGGCCCGGCTGCTGGCCGTGCCGCTGTGGGCTCCTGCGCTGTAGCCGAACAGCTCGGCATCGGCGTAGGTCGGGCTGATCGCGCCGCAATTGACCGAGACGAAAAGGCCGCCACGATCACTGCCGCGATGAATGTGGCGGGCAAGCAGTTCCTTGCCGGTGCCGCTTTCACCCTGAATCAGCACCGGCAGTGCCTTGGGCGCGAGCCGCTCGAGCTCCTCGCGCAAGCGTCGCGAGCGCGGATCGACGAACACCAGCGCCTTGGCGCGGATGCTCAGCGGGCTCTTGTCGGCGTCGGGAAAGGTCAGCAGCGGCTGGCCGAAGGTGTCGTTGTATGCGGTCATGGGCAAGGCTCCCACCGGCCTGGCTGCAGGCGGCGTACTCGGTTGTCGGGCATTCAGGCGCGCAGCTGGATGTGCTGGTCCATGCGACTCTGCAGGCGATAGAGGTAGGCAAACCCCTGTTCCCAGCGTCGATGCCCGGACTTGACGTTGATATGCCCGGCACCGGCCAGAATGCCGGCTTCGGCGCCCCAGTCGCGGGCCAGTTGCAAGGCTCGCGGAGCACTGGCCGCAGGGTCGTTGTCCGAGCCCACCACTTGGCTGGGGAATGGCAGCAGGTGTTTGGGGATGGGTGCGAAGTTGCGCAGGGCCGGCGAGCAGGCCGGGCGCTCTACGTCTGCAGGCGCCACCAGCAGGGCTCCGCGAACCTTGCGCAACGAAACCAGCGAGGCGGCGACCGACCAGTGGGCGACTGTCACGCATCCCAGGCTGTGAGCAATGAGAATCACCGGATCGGCGCTGGCATTCACCGCGCGGTCCAGCGCCGCGACCCAGTCTTCACGCCGTGGCGTGAGCCAGTCGTCCTGCTCGACACGCGCGCTGTTGGGCAGGGTTCGTTGCCAATGGCTTTGCCAATGGTCGTCGGACGAGCCCTGCCAGCCTGGCACGATCAGATAGCGGATCGACTCATTGCGCATGGGATGCGCCTCCTGCAAACGTTGCGTTGGAGGCCAGTATAAGGAAAGGAGTTATATTCGCTAAGGAATAAGAAGCTATTTATTAATAACCAAAATAAAGGTCAATCAGCCCCGTAGCAGCGCCGCAAGCCGCGTCGGCGGCACGCGCGGTCTGCCTGCTGCCACCGCATAACCCCGGACGCGGCTTGCGCCGCTGCTACAAGGTGCGCGTGATCTTCTGTAGCAGCGGCGCAAGCCGCGTCGGCGGCACGTACAGTCTGCCTGCTGCACCGCATCGACCCCGGACGCGGCTTGCGCCGCTGCTACAAGGTGCGCGTGATCTTCTGTAGCAGCGGCGCGAGCCGGTTCGGCGGTACACGCGGTGTCTCTGACGCACCGCGTTGAATTCGGACGCGGCTCGCGCCGCTGCTACAGACCTGACGCCTTCTGCCAGACCTTGGGCTTGAAGAACAACGTCTCGCCCCGCGCCAGGCCACTCAGGCTGTCATGGTCCTTGACCACTTCGGCCTCGATCAGCTCGCTCTGCCCCTCGACCTTGAGCGTCACCCGCGTGGTTGCGCCCAACGGGCGAATGTCACGCACCTCGGCGGCATGATGGTCGTCCAGCTCGTGGCGCGACAGCGACACTTCGTGCGGACGAAACAGCACATGCTCTTCACCACCCAACTGCAAGCGGTTGGAGTCGCCCAGAAAGTGATAGACGAAGTCGCTGGCCGGGTTCTCGTACACCTCGCCTGGCGAACCGATCTGCTCGATGACACCCTTGTTCATCACCACGATGCGATCCGCCACTTCCATGGCTTCTTCCTGGTCGTGGGTCACGAAGACCGAAGTCAGGTTGATGTCCTCGTGCAAGCGCGCCAGCCAGCGACGCAGCTCCTTGCGCACCTTGGCGTCGAGCGCGCCGAAGGGTTCGTCGAGCAGCAACACCTTGGGCTCGACCGCCAGGGCACGGGCCAGGGCAATACGCTGGCGCTGGCCCCCGGACAACTGCTCGGGGTAGCGATCGTGCAACCAGTCCAACTGCACCATGTTCAACAGCTCATGCACCTTCTGCGCAATCACCGTTTCAGTCGGCCGCTCGCGCTTGGGCTTCATGCGCAAGCCAAAGGCGACGTTGTCGAACACTGTCATGTGTCGGAACAGCGCGTAGTGCTGGAACACGAAACCGACGTTGCGATCCCGCACATCGTGGCCTGAAACGTCCTCGCCGTGGAACACGATGCTGCCCTGGTCGGGCGTCTCCAGGCCGGCGATGATGCGCAGCAAGGTGGTCTTGCCGCACCCGGAAGGGCCCAGCAGAGCCACCAGCTCGCCACTCTGGATGTCCAGATTGATGGAGTCCAGGGCCTGGAAGGCATTGAAGCGCTTGCTGACGTTACGAACTTCGATCGACATTAATCATTCCTCCGCGGCGCTGTTGCGCAGGCGGTCAATACGGGACTCGCTCCACTGCTTGAGCAGCAGGATGAAGAGCGCCAGGATCAGCAACAGGCTCGCAACGGCAAAGGCAGCGACATGGTTGTATTCGTTGTAGAGAATTTCCACGTGCAGCGGCAGGGTATTGGTCACGCCGCGAATGTGCCCGGACACCACCGACACGGCACCGAACTCGCCCATGGCCCGCGCGGTACACAGCACCACGCCGTAGATCAGCCCCCACTTGATGTTCGGCACGGTGACGTACCAGAACATCTGCCAGCCATTCGCACCCAGCAGACGCGCCGCTTCCTCTTCCTGCGTGCCTTGTTCCTGCATCAGCGGGATCAGCTCGCGGGCCACGAACGGCACGGTGACGAAGATGGTGGCCAGCACGATACCCGGCAAGGCGAACACGATCTGGATGTCGTGATCCTGCAGCCACGGGCCGAACAGCCCCTGAGCGCCGAACATCAGCACATAGACCAGACCGGCAATCACCGGCGACACCGAGAACGGCAGGTCGATCAACGTGACCAGAATGCTCTTGCCGCGAAACGAATACTTGCTCACGCACCACGCGGCGCTGACGCCGAACACCAGGTTCAGCGGCACCGAAATGAGCACGGCGAACACCGTCAGCTTGAGCGCCGACAGCGCATCGGGCTCGAAGATCGCCGCGAAAAAGGTTCCCAGGCCCTGCTTCAAGCCCTGGGACACGACGATCAGCAACGGCAGCAACAGAAACACGGCGAAGACCAGCCAGCCAAGGGCGATCAACACCCGCCGCGAGGTTGCGCTGCCACGCCGGGCCGCATTGGTGGAGGCAGCAATGGAAGATGCAGACATGTGCGGAGCCTCCTTCAAGGGGTTTCGATGCGCCGCTGCAACAAGTTGATCAGCAGCAGCAGAATGAAGGAAACCACCAGCATCATCACGCCGATGGCCGTGGCGCCGGTGTAGTCGTATTGGTCCAGCTTGACCATGATCAGCAGCGGCAGGATTTCGGTCTTCATCGGCATGTTGCCGGCAATGAAAATGACCGATCCGTACTCACCCACGCCGCGGGCGAACGCCAGGGCAAAACCGGTGAGCCAGGCAGGCAACAGCGCCGGCGCGAGGATGAAGCGGAACACCTGCAGCGGCTTGGCACCCAGGCAGGCCGCGGCTTCCTCGACCTCGCGCGGAATGTCGGCCAGCACCGGCTGCACCGTGCGCACCACGAACGGCAAGGTGACGAAGGTCAGGGCCAGGGTGATGCCCAACGGGGTGTAGGCGATCTTGAAACCCAGGTCGGCGGCGAACTGCCCAACCAGGCCGTTGGGTGCATACAGCGCCGTCAGGGCAATGCCTGCCACGGCCGTGGGCAGGGCGAATGGCAGGTCGATCATCGCATCGATGATCTTGCGTCCGGGAAAGGTGTAGCGCACCAGCACCCAGGCCAGCAGGGTGCCGATCACTCCATTGATGATCGCCGCACACAACGCCGTGCCGAAACTGAGTTTCAGTGCGGCGAGTACGCGGGGTGCGGTAACGATGGTCCAGAACTGTTCCCAGGTCAGCTGTGCGGCATGCACGAACATGGCGGCCAGGGGGATCAGCACGATCAGGCTGAGGTACACGACGGTGTAGCCCAGCGTCAGCCCGAAGCCGGGTATGACGGGGGAGATACGACGCGACATAGAAGTCCTTGATGAATACGGTTTACGCAATCGGGCCTCTTCGCGGGCAGAGCCCCGCTCCCACGGGCTTTACGGTGACCTGTGGGAGCGGGGCTCTGCCCGCGAAGAGGCCAGTCGCCTCAACGAATCTTATTGAGCCTGATAAATCTGATCGAACACCCCACCATCATTGAAGAATTTAGGCTGTGCGGTTTTCCACCCGCCGAAATCCTTGTCGATAGTAACCAGATTCAGCGCTGGAAATTGCTTCGCATACTTGGCTGCCACATCCTTGTCGCGCGGACGATAGAAGTTCTTCGCAGCGATTTCCTGGCCAGCCGGGCTGTACAGGTGCTTGAGGTAGGCTTCGGCGATTTCCTCGTTGCCTTTCTTCTTCACGTTCTTGTCGACCACGGCCACTGGCGGCTCAGCCAAAATCGACAGCGAAGGCACGACAATGTCGAACTTGTCCGCGCCACCGTCTTCCTTCAATGCCAGGAACGCCTCGTTCTCCCAGGCCAGCAACACATCACCCTGACCATTGTTGACGAAGGTGATGGTCGAGCCACGGGCACCGGTGTCCAGGATCGGCACGTGCTTGAACAGCGTCTGTACGTACTCTTTGGCTTTGCCTTCGTCGCCACCGCCGGCTTTCAGGCCGTAGGCCCAGGCTGCCAGGAAATTCCAGCGGGCGCCGCCGGACGTCTTCGGATTCGGCGTGATCACCGAGACATCATTCTTGATCAGGTCGCCCCAGTCCTTGATGCCCTTGGGGTTGCCCTTGCGCACCAGAAACACGATGGTCGAGGTGTAGGGCGTGCTGGCGTCCGGCAGACGGGTCTGCCAGTTCTCCGGGATGGACTTGCCCAAGCGGCTGATCTCGTCGATGTCACCGGCCAGCGCCAGGGTCACCACATCGGCGGGCAGGCCGTCGATCACCGCGCGGCCCTGTTTGCCCGAACCACCGTGGGATTGCTTGATCGACACGGTGTCGCCCGCGTGTTCCTTTTTCCAGAAGTTAACGAACTCGGCGTTGTATTCCTGGTACAGCTCGCGGGTCGGATCGTAGGACACGTTGAGCAGCTCGTAGTCCTTGGCGACGGCGGAGCCGGCAAATACGGCGCTGGCGAGGGCTGCCAAGGCATAACGGCGGATAGACATGGACGAAGCTCCTGGAATGGCGGGTATTTTTCTTATGGCTGCTACGCAGGACGCGTACTCAGCTGGGCTTGTTGCCCGGGTTCTGCAAACGGAATTTTTCCTTGCGTTCGATCTGCACGACTTGAGCGTTGTGTACGGTGATCTCCACCGCACCGAAACGCAGGTCGCGCAGCGCACTCTGAATTTCCCGTAGAATGGTGGCTTCGTCCTGTCCTTCGACGCTGCGTAGCGATGCGCTCATGATCATGCTCCTGGGTAAGGGGTGCCAAGGTGGCGTGAGCGCGATAGTAGAGCGGTCTTATTATTCTTAAAAATACTGTTTAAGAATTTTCATATAACCAGAAGTTTTTATCTGCACCTACTCGACCTGCCATTGCAGCGCAGCGGCTTGCACCGGACGACCGAACCAATAGCCCTGGCCCAGTCCGCAACCGTGCTCCAGCAGGAACTGCGCCTGATTCGCCTGCTCGATGCCCTCGGCGTGCACCTGCATGCCCATGCTGTGCGCCAGCGCGATGATCGCCGTGGTGATCGCCACATCGTCTTCGTCGCCGGGCAGGCCGGCGACGAAACCCTGGTCGATCTTGAGCTTGTGGACCGGCAGGCGCTTGAGCCTGAGCAGGGATGAATAACCGGTGCCGAAGTCGTCGATCGCCAGTTGCAAACCCAGATCGCGCAGGTGATGCAATTGCTCCAGTGCGCGGTCCGGATCATCCATCACCGCACTTTCGGTCACTTCCAGTTCCAGATGCGCAGGCGCCAGCTCTGTCTCGGCCAGGACCCTTTCGACCTGCCGGTAGAGATCATGGTGGCTGAACAGACGGCTAGAGATGTTCACCGCGACGAAATCCAGTGCCTTGCCCTCGACCTGCCACTGCCGCATCTGGCGGCACGCGGTGGCCAGCACCCAGGTGTCGATCTCGGCGATCAAGCCACTGCGCTCGGCGATCGGTATGAACTGCCCCGGCGGTACCAGGCCGCGCTCCGGGTGCTGCCAGCGCACCAGCGCCTCCACCCCGACCATGGCCTTGTCGCGCAGGGCATGCACCGGTTGGTAGTGCACCCGCAACTGCCCGTCGGCCAGGGCCTGGCGCAGTTCTGCGGTCACTTCGATCTGCTGCTGGGCGCGGGTGGTCAGCTCTTGGGTATACAGGGCATAGCTCGAACGGCCCCGTGCCTTGGCCTGGAACAGCGCCGAGTCGGCGTTGCGCAACAGCTGCTCGGCACCCTGCGCGTCGTCGGGAAACAGACTGATGCCCATGCTGGCGCTGATGAACAAGGTGTGCCCGTCGATGGCGAAGGGCGCGCGCAGGCCTTCGAGCAACCCCTGCCCCAGCGCCGTCGCCTGCCCTGTGCGCAACTCGCCTTCCATCAGCACCGCAAACTCGTCGCCGCCCAGCCGAGCCAGGGTCACCTCCTCGCCCAACCCGCACTGCAAACGCTCGACCACGGCCATCAGCAACCGATCGCCCACGCCATGACCGAAGCTGTCGTTGACGTTCTGGAAGTGGTCGAGGTCGATGAGCAACAACGCGCAGCAGCGTTGCGCAAGCCGGGCCGTACTCAAGGCGTGCTCGGTGCGGTGGCTGAACAGCAGGCGGTTGGGCAACCCGGTCAGCGGATCATGGTGTGCCAGATGGGCCAGCTCGCGCTGCGAATGCCTGATCGCGCTGATGTCGGAGAACACCGCCACATAGTGGCTCTGCTTGCCCCGATCATCGCGGATCGCGCGGATGGTCTGCCACTGCGGGTAGCTGTCGCCGCCCTTGCGCCGGTTCCAGATCTCGCCGCTCCACTGGTCGTGCTCGGCCAGCGTGCGAAACATCTGTTGATAGAAGGCCGGCGGATGCTGCCCGGATTTGAACGTGTTCGGGTTCTGCCCGAGCACTTCGTCCTCGGCATACCCGGTGATCGCCATGAAGGCCCGGTTGACCTGCAGGATGCGCCCTGCAGTGTCGGTCACCAGCACGCCGTCGGCGGTGCAGTCGAAAACCGCTGCCGACAAACGTCGGCTTTCGCGGTTGGCCTGCCGCGCGCGCAGCCAGCCAAAGGCGAACGCACTGCCCAGCAACCACACACCGCAACCGGCCAGATGAACCCCCCATCCGGCCGACGACGCTCCGAAAAGGCCGTTTGCCACACGACTGCACAACAGAAACCACACCACACAGACAATCAGGTAAATCACAACGCCGCGCGCTGTAACCCGAGATAAAACAGACATAGGGTCAATCGGCCACACAAAATGTGTACCAATTATAGAATAGAAACATTCAGCGACTCTTATCTAAAAGAGCGACTGGCTTTATCTGATAGCTAGTCGATAATGCGCTGCACGCATTACCCACCCAACCGAGGGCCTTCCCGCCTATGTGGTACAACGGTTTTCTCGATCTGTCCGCCTGGCAAGTGGTGGCAGTCACGTTGTTGCTGACCCATGTGACCATCATCAGCGTCACTGTCTACCTGCACCGCTATTCCGCCCACCGCTCGCTGGAACTCAACGCCGGGCTCAAGCACTTCTTCCGTTTCTGGCTCTGGCTCACCACTGCCCAGAACACCCGCGAGTGGACCGCCATCCACCGCAAGCACCACGCCAAATGCGAAACCGTCGACGATCCGCACAGCCCCGTGATCAAGGGCCTGGGCACCGTGATGCGTACCGGCGCCGAGCTCTATCGCAAAGAGGCGGAAAACCCCGACACCTTGCGCATCTATGGCAAGAACTGCCCCGAAGACTGGATCGAGCGCAACCTGTACTCGCGCTTCCGCCACACTGGCGTGGTCCTGATGCTGGTCATCGACCTGTTGCTGTTCGGCGCTCTCGGCCTGACCGTGTGGGCCGTGCAGATGATGTGGATTCCCTTCTGGGCAGCCGGTGTCATCAATGGCCTCGGCCATGCCGTGGGCTACCGCAACTTCGAATGCCGCGACGCGGCCACCAACCTGGTGCCGTGGGGCATCATCGTCGGCGGCGAAGAACTGCACAACAACCACCACACCTACCCCAATTCGGCCAAGCTGTCGGTCAAGAAATGGGAGTTCGACATGGGTTGGGCCTGGATCAAGCTGTTTACCTGGCTGCGCCTGGCCAAGGTCCAGCGCGTGGCACCGATTGCCCACCGCGTGGAAGGCAAGGGCCAGCTCGACATGGACACCGCCATGGCGATCCTCAACAATCGCTTCCAGATCATGGCGCAGTACCGCAAGCTGGTGATCGCGCCGCTGGTGCAACAGGAGCTGAGCAGGGTCGACGAATCGGTACGTCACCAGTTCCGCCGGGCCAAGCGCCTGCTGTCGCGTGAAACCAGCCTGCTGGACGAAGGGCATCACCTGCACATCCAGACGATGCTCGAACACAGCCACGCATTGCGCGTCATCTACGAAAAACGTCTGGCTCTGCAACAGATCTGGGCGCGCACCAGCTCCAACGGTCATGATATGCTCGCCGCCATCAAGGATTGGATCCAAGAGGCCGAAGCCAGTGGCATTCACTCGCTGCGCGACTTCGCGACCCAGCTCAAGACGTACTCACTGAGGCCTGCTGCAGCCTGAGCCGTTTATCGGTGCGCCTTGGCCCCAGGGCGCGCCGTTCGGAACTTCGTTACAATTTTCCGCTCTCAGACTCATAGCGCTACCGCCTGGGATCATGCCTTGGCCGCGCCTTTTCGCGCATCCGTTCGCAGTAATCCCAACGCCTCTGAGATGCCGTGATGATGGTCAATAAAAAATTACCTTCTACACCCGTCAAACCTCTACCCGAAGCCGCTGAAACCCTATTGGCCTTGATGCATGCCCAGGGTGAGGTCGCGCGGCTCAAGGAGCGCGAGCAGCTGTTCAGCTCGCTGTTGGTCAGCGTCAACGCGGTACTCTGGGCGTTCGATTGGGAAACCCAGCAGATGATCTACGTCAGCCCCGCCTACGAACGGATTTTTGGCCGCTCGGTGGGTTTGCTGCTGGCCGACTACAACGAATGGCGCGACAGCATCTACCCGGATGACCTGGACTACGCCGATCGCAGCCTGGCCGAAGTGCTCGACAAGGGCGCCGTCGAAGACCGCGAATACCGCATCATCAGCGCCGATGGCCAGATCCGCTGGCTCAGCGACAAGTGCTTCGTCAGCCATCAGGTGGATGCAGGCCAACGCGTGATCGTGGTGGGTATCGCCGAGGACATTACCGAAAAGAAGCACCTTGAAGGCGAGCTCCAACGCCTCGCCACCACCGATGTCCTGACCCAGAGCAGCAACCGTCGACACTTCTTCGAATGCGCCCACCGCGAGTTCGAGCAGTCCCGCCTCAACGACACGCCCATGGCCTTCCTGCTGCTGGACATCGACGATTTCAAGATGATCAACGATACCTATGGCCACCAGGAAGGTGACCACGTGCTGCAACGCATCGCCGAAACCGGCCGTGCTGTACTGCGCCGTGGCGATTTGTTCGGGCGTATTGGCGGTGAAGAATTCGCCGCCGTGTTTCCGGGCTGCGCGCCGGACATGGCCATGCAGATCGCCGAGCGCCTGCAGCGCGAAATCCAGCGCCTGAGCTTCCACCACAATGGCAAGAACTACGGCGTGACGGTAAGCCAGGGCCTGACCAGTATTCAGCCGCAAGACGAAATGCTCGACTCCCTCTTCTCGCGCTCCGACGCCGCCATGTACCAGGCCAAGCGCCAAGGCAAGAACCAGATCGTGCCGGCCTAGTCAGCGAACCATTGGTGTCCCCGGCCACCTGTTCAATTGCGACACGCCTATTTTATGCAACTGTGCTGGATTGATCGCGTCTGGCCCATTAGGGAATTCAAGCATGTTGTATCAATTTGCAGAATTATCTACCTAGATCAAAGCCCATTGGGTGTAGGTTGTGCTAGCCAACTTCATTGTTCTCTATTGAAAAGACATATTCGTTTCCTTGAGCTATATGTTAGGTCATGGTTTACTTTTCCATGAAGCTACGGAGAATAACTACTCAAGGAGTTACACATGAAACAATTATTTATAATTGCCACACTTATCCCGCTATCGGTTACGGCTAATTGTGGTAGCGAAAACTGCCTAAGCTTTCCCCCTGCTTATTCCAGGTTAACCAAAGTTGATTTGGAGGACTGGGAGTCTGTCACAAAAGAATTCAGAGACAACGCTCTTTGGAATCAAAACACTACTGAAATCCAGTCATGTGAAAGCCTCTATACCTTGCCGGTTACCACATCGCGCGAAGGTAATGTCAGCTTTGGCGGTATCTGCACCATCGCAGGCTCTGGCCAAAAGGTATTCATCTGCACCGACCGCATGCTGGGCCGCTTCGAGGTATTTCCAGAATATCAGCGCGACCTGCCGTGGATCGCGCAGAAGATTTTCGACAACTGCTGGGGTGGTTGATCCCCACCTCTCTCGATCGCCGCCAAGGCCAGTGATCAGATAGAGGCCTTTATTCATGTCCCGGCATAGCCCAGCGCATCAGCGAATCATTGGCGCGCCCCGCCACCAGTTCAGCTGCGACACGCCTATCTTGACCAACCGTGCTAGTTTGCCCTTAGTGATTTTGTTTATATCCTCGCCTGATGAAAGTCCCGAAATATCCGTCAGAATGTTCATCAGTGAGGTCTCCCGCTATCGAATTGTAGTCTTATGAACACCAGTGGCAATGTGCGGGAGCTATCTTAGATTTTGAGCAAATGAACGCCATGGCTTGTTAGAACCACCGATTCGTTTTTTCGCTTAACTCTATGATCGCTTTCGGGTTCAGGCCTGACCCAGTAGTCACTGACAATCAGCGCCAAATCCTGGATCGGAGATACTTCCTATGCATGTGACGGAGGGGTGGCTGGATCGGATATTGATTGATCGCTTCTTGTCCACTAGAAATCTAACCATATCGTATCAATTTGCAGAGTTATCTACTTAGATCAAAGCCCATTGGGTGGAGGGTTGTGCTAGCCAATTTCATTGATCTCTATTAAAAAGACATATTCGTTTCCTTGAGCCATATGTTAAATCATGGTTTACTTTTCCATGAAGCTACGGAGAATAACCACTCAAGGAGTTACACATGAAACAATTATTTATACTTATCCAGCTCATACTGGTTTCCACTGCAGCTATTGCAGGCAGTGAGTCAGAGCTCGAATTTCCGCCAGCGAACTCGGTTTTGATGACAGTAGATCCGGAAGACTGGAAATCTGTAACGCAAGAATTCAGAGATATTGCACTATGGAACAAAAGTACTACCAAAATACAATCATGTGACAGCCTTTATACTTTGCCTGTGTCAGTATCGCGCGAAGGCAATGTTAGCCTTGGCGGTATATGCACCATTGCCGGGTCTGGCCAAAAAGCGTTCATATGTGTAGACCGCATGCTCGGCCGCTTCGAGGTCTTCCCAGAATTCCAGCGCGACCTGCCATGGATCGCGCAGAAGATTTTCGACAACTGCTGGGGTGGTTGATCCCCACCTCTCTCGATCACCGCCAAGGCCAGTGATCAGATAGAGGCCTTTATTCATGTCCCGGCGTAGTCCAGCGCGTCAGCGAATCATTGGCGCGCCCCGCCACCAGTTCAGCTGCGACACGCCTATCTTGAGCAACCGTGCTGGTTTGCCTTGGGCTATCTGGGTGACGTCTTCGTCGGCGCCCAGCGATGCCATCTGCGCAGCAATATTCACGATCAGTTTTTCCCTTGAGTACACCCCGCCGCCCAACTGGTAGGCCGCGGCGATCATCTCGCGCAGCTCGAGCGGCAATCGCCAGCGTCGGCGTAATTCCGAGCCATAAGGCGCAGCAAACGTTCGTAGCGCGTAAGTCAGCTTCGTCTGGTCAAGCTCACCGCCTGCCAGACGCCATTCCTGCAAAACGCGCAGCAGCGCCAGATCGCCCAGGCAGTGCAACACGCCTGCGCAATAGCAGCGCCACTCGTCCACATTCTGTTGGCGGGCAATGTTGCGAGCGAATTCGGCTGTGTGGGTCGAGCGGTTCCAGCAGATTTCGGCTTGTTCGAGCAGCAGCGGGTCACTCAGGTAGGCACTGGGCCGGGTGGTCATGCCCAACAGCAGATTCATGCTCTGCGTAGGGCCCAGCGCTTGCAAGGCCTGCATCAGCGTCAACACCGGCGCCGCGCCCTGTTTCGCCGCACTGTTGGCGGCGCTTACCAGCACCCCGGTGACTTGCGGGTCGCTACGCACGTTGGCTTCCAGCACCTTCAGGTTCAAGCCCTCTGGCCCCAGCGCCCGCTGCACCGCCGCCTGCACGTCGCACAGCAGCGGCCCACCGTCGCAGTCCGCGCGGCGACGCGTCAGATACTGTTCCAAAGTAGTACCGGCAGCGATCTGCGGAATCCGGCAAACCATCGCCTCTGCGGAGCCAGACAACAGCGTCTGCAGGCGCGCCTTCAAACTGGTCATATTCAAGGGTTTGGTCAGATAGGCCGTCGGCGCTAGGGGTAGCACTTCGCGCACGCTCGCGCTGTCGCTGCGCTCGCTCAACAAGATGAACGGCAAGGCCGACAGACGAGGGCTCTTGCGCACTCCGCGCAGCAAGTCCAGACCGCTGATGCCCAGCAACTCGCGCGCTGCAATCACCAAGTCCGGTGGCTCGCGCAGATGCTCCAGCGCCTCAGGTCCCGTGGCGCACGCCTGCAGGCGTGCATCGCAACGTACATCGAGCAGCATCTGCGACAACAGATCACGCATCCAAGGGTCGGATTCGGCGATCAACACACGAGGAGGCATGCTGGTAGCGGTATTCATAGGCGCACTCCATGGGCCAAGGGTGACAGCATGACTCTCGGTAGTGAGTCTGAACGGTACTGCAAAAAAACGGATTAAGCAGAGGGTTTTAGCGCATCACCCGCCTGGCTGCAAACGAGGTGCAAACTAAAACCACCCCATAAAAAAACCCGCCGAAGCGGGTTTTTCCTACCAAGCACTCACATCACTCACGCCAGCTCAGCGAAGCACTCTTCGATGATGGCCAAACCTTGGTCCAACAGCTCGTCAGGCGCAGTCAGTGGAACCAGGATGCGCAGGACGTTTCCGTAAGTACCGCACGACAGCAGAATCAAACCCTTGTCGCGCGCCTTGGCTACGACTTGGGCCACTGCTGCGGCGTTCGGCTTGTGGGTGTCGCCGCCTTCGAACAGCTCGATGGCAATCATCGCGCCCAGTGCGCGCACATCACCGATCACCGGGTACTTGGCCTGGATGGCGCGCAGGCCCGCTACCAAGTGCTCGCCGACTGCCCTGCTGCGATCAAGCAGGTTCTCTTCCTCGAACACTTCCATCACGGCCAGTGCCGCCGCGCAGGCGATCGGGCTGCCGGCGTAGGTGCCGCCCAGACCACCTGGAGCGATGGCGTCCATGTACTCGGCTTTGCCGCACACGCCGGCCAGAGGGAAACCGCCAGCGATGGATTTGGCGAAGGTGGTCAGGTCGGGCGCAACACCCATTTGCTCCATGGCGAAGAAGGTACCGGTACGGCCTGCGCCGGTCTGCACCTCATCGGCGATCAGCAGGATGCCGTGCTGGTCGCACAGGGCGCGCAGACGCTGCATGAAGGCTTTCGGCGCGACATAGAAGCCGCCCTCACCCTGCACCGGCTCGAGAATGATCGCTGCGATGTCACGCGGTTCAGCGTCGTTCTTGAAGATGCGCTCGATGCTGGCAATCGAATCGTCGACGCTCACACCGTGCAGTTCGCAGGGGTACAGCGCGCGGAACACACCGCCGGGCATCAGGCCCATGCCAGCCGAGTACGGCACGACCTTGCCGGTCAGGCCCAGGGTCATCATGGTGCGGCCGTGGTAGGCGCCGGTGAAGGCGATCACCCCGGCGCGACCGGTGGCAGCGCGCGCAATCTTGATGGCGTTTTCGACGGCCTCGGAGCCGGTGGTGACCAGCAAGGTCTTCTTGTCGAAGTCACCGGGCACCTTGGCGTTGATCTTCTCGCAGACTTCAACGTACGGCTCGTATGCCAGCACCTGGAAGCAGGTGTGAGTCAGCTTGTGCAGTTGTGCCTGCACGGCCGCGATCACTTTGGGGTGGACATGGCCGGTGTTGAGCACCGCGATGCCGCCGGCAAAGTCGATGAACTCGCGGCCTTCGACGTCGGTAACCGTGGCGTTCTGCGCTGACTCTGCAAAGATCGGGTGAATCTGGCCCACACCGCGTGGCACGGCAGCCTGGCGGCGTTGCATCAGGGATTCGTTGGTCTTGCTCATGACATTCCTCATTCGCCGCTCATCGGTCGGCGTGATTCAAGGATAAAGCGGCCGGTACGTACCGCAGCAGCATACGATGATCGACTGCTGCGGCCGCCGGCCGCCAAGGGTTCTGCGCGGTGGGTTACACCGAAATGCAGAGGTATTTTATTTCCAGGTAATCTTCGATGCCGTACTTGGAGCCTTCGCGGCCCAGGCCCGAGGCCTTGATGCCGCCGAACGGCGCCACTTCGTTGCTGATCAGGCCGGTGTTGATACCGACCATGCCGTATTCCAGCGCCTCGGCAACACGGAACACGCGGCTCATGTCGCGGGCATAGAAGTACGAAGCCAGGCCGAACTCGGTGTCGTTGGACATGGCAATTACTTCGGCCTCGTCCTGGAAGCGGAACAGTGGCGCCAGCGGGCCAAACGTTTCTTCCTTGGCCACGGCGGCATCCTTGGAGACGTTGACCAGCACGGTCGGCTCGAAGAAGTTGCCCTGCAGCGCGTTGCCACCGGTGAGTACGGTTGCGCCCTTGCTGACCGCGTCGGCGATGTGTTCCTTGACCTTGGCCACGGCCTTGTCGTCGATCAGTGGCCCGGTAGTGGTGCCTTCTTCCAGACCGTTGCCGATCTTGAGCTTGCTCACTGCAACCTTCAGCTTCTCGGCGAACGCGTCGTAAACGCCGTCCTGCACATAGATACGGTTGGCGCAGACGCAGGTCTGGCCGTTGTTGCGGTACTTGGAAATGATCGCGCCTTCGACCGCCTTGTCCAGGTCGGCATCGTCGAACACGATGAAAGGAGCGTTGCCACCCAACTCCAGCGAGACTTTCTTGATGTCCTTGGCGCACTCGGCCATCAACTGGCGACCGATCTCGGTCGAGCCAGTGAAGCTCAGCTTGCGCACGATCGGGTTGCTGGTCAGCTCACTGCCGATGTCGCCAGCGCTGCCGGTCACGACGCTGAACACACCCTTGGGAATGCCTGCGCGTTCGGCCAGCTCAGCCAGCGCCAATGCCGAGAACGGCGTCTGCGAGGCAGGCTTGAGCACCATGGTGCAGCCTGCGGCCAGCGCCGGGCCCGCTTTGCGGGTGATCATCGCGGCCGGGAAGTTCCACGGGGTGATGGCGGCGGTCACGCCGATTGGCTGCTTGATCACGATCAGACGCTTGTCCGGCTGGTGGCCGGGAATGGTGTCGCCGTAGACGCGCTTGGCCTCTTCGGCAAACCACTCGATGAACGAAGCGGCATAGACGATCTCGCCTTTGGATTCGGCCAATGGCTTGCCCTGCTCCAGGGTCATCAGACGGGCGAGGTCATCCTGGTTTTCGATCATCAGCTCGAACCAGCGGCGCAGCTTGTTCGAGCGCTCCTTCGCGGTCAGCGCACGCCAGGCGGGCAGTGCCTTGTCGGCAGCCTCGATGGCGCGGCGGGTTTCGGCGGCGCCCATTTTCGGCACGGTGCCGAGGATTTCGTTGGTGGCCGGGTTGCTGACCTTGATGGCCTGCCCACTGTCGGCGCCCAGCCACGCACCATCTATATAGGCTTGCTGGCGGAACAACGAGGTGTCTTTGAGCTGCATGTCGGCTTCCTTGATGGCGCCGTACGTGACGGCACGAATGGAGGGATGAAAAGGCGCCCGGGCTGAGGTGAAATACCGCATGGATGAACGCATGCGCATCAGCAACCAGACAAGAGCGTTTGAAATCTCAAACGAATCCTAGGATCTATGGCGGTAAAGGACAATAGCCGTTCGAAAAAAAGAACGACAAGCCTTGCAAGCCTGGGTATGCCCGGCTTGCGCGAGTGTCACCGTAGCAGATTACAAACGATGTGCCGGTTATCGCAATGGACGACCACCCCCGACATGGGTATCATGGCGCCCGCGTCGCACCAGTAGCTCAGCTGGATAGAGTACTGCCCTCCGAAGGCAGGGGTCATGGGTTCGAATCCCGTCTGGTGCACCATCTTCTCCTTTTCGTCCAGCACGCCCTCGTGCTGCACGATCTCAGCTTGATCGCTTCAACCCCTCGCACCCTTTCAAATCATTTTCGCATCCAAAAATGGCGCACGCA
Source organism: Pseudomonas sp. CFBP 13727 (assembly GCF_014841915.1). NCBI lineage: Bacteria > Pseudomonadati > Pseudomonadota > Gammaproteobacteria > Pseudomonadales > Pseudomonadaceae > Pseudomonas > Pseudomonas sp. CFBP 13727. The sequence goes on along the minus strand of NZ_JACYUT010000004.1, from coordinate 31,971 downwards.
CGTCGGGTACAAACGTCAGTGTTCGTGTCTATGGCGTCAGGCCCACCCCAACGTGACGCTGTTGCTGCCATTCTGCGAGCGAGCAGTAGCTTCCTGGCGCTTCGACCCGCTACATTTAATATTAAAAAAATTGAACTTTTATGCTTCAAGCAGCATGTAAGAAAACCTCATTTTCGTGAAAATCTTCGCTAAAGATTCCCTGTGCGCTGCCGATTGGATGAACGCAGCACTGGCATGGAGGAGCCGACCGGAGAAACTAAAACAGCGATTTCGAGAGGCTCACATGTTGAAAAGTGCTTTAACCAACTTAACGGTCAGATCGAAGTTAATACTTGGCTTCACACTGGTTATCATACTTACCGTATTGATTGCCTTGACGGGCTGGAGAGGCATCGCCTCCATGAGTGAGCGCAGCGAGCGCATCACGGACATTGCCAAGCTCAGCACACTGACGCGAGACATGCGCATAGCACGGCTGGTCTATGGCCAGACCTCTGACGACGCCAATGCCACGACTTGGCTGAAAGCCTACGAAAATCTCGATAACCATCTCGCCTACCTCAACAGCGTATTGAATTCCGAGCTTAATATTCCTCACGTGAAAGCGGCCATGGCGGCCATGAAGGAATACAAGGATCATTACAACAGCATCATTGCTGCCACCCACACGCGTGAAGCCAGCAGAGATGTCTTCGGCACTGCGGCCGACACCGCAGACGCCAAGTTGCGACAGCTGAATGGGCGGGCCAATTCTATGGATGGCGACGCCGCGCAACGCGATGCAGTGCTCCGGGCAATCATGCTGTTTCAAAAGATGCGCTTCGATGTTCGTGGGTACACCTACACCCTTAAACCCGAGGCTCAACAGCTGGCCGTCGCCTCGATTGCCGCAGCCTCCGACTACATGAAAAGCCTGACAAGCTCCGGCCTGGATACCTCCGCTGTCTCCAGCCTGGTGGACTCGATGAACGCCTATGGATCCGCCATCAATGGATTCTCGTCTTCGCAAGCCACCATCAACCAAGGCCAGGCTGGGATCTCGAAGAACATCGAAGTCTTGCTCGGTTCGGCCAACCAACTGGCGCAGAACCAGGTTGACCTGCGCCTTGCAGACGTCAATCAGGCCAACCGGATGTTGGTTTTGTGGCTCACCGCAGCACTCGTCATGAGCGCCCTGGCGGCGTGGATCATCACTCGCCTCATAGTCGTTCCACTGCGCGAGACACTGCAGTTGGCTGACCGTGTGGCCCGCGGTGATCTGACCCACAATGAGCCGAGCACGCGCAAGGACGAAATCGGCATGCTGCAGACCAGCATGTACCAGATGACCCTGAACCTGCGCCAGTTGATAGGCGGCTTGCGTGATGGCGTCACTCAGATCGCAGGCGCGGCCGAACAGCTTTCAGCCGTCACCGAGCAAACCAGCGCTGGTGTGAACAGCCAGCGCACTGAAACCGACCAAGTCGCCACCGCCATGAACCAGATGGCCGCCACCGTGCAGGAAGTTGCCCGCAATGCCGAGCAGGCTTCGGATGCCGCCGTCAGTGCCTCTCGAGAAGTGCGCGAAGGCGATGCCGTCGTTTCCAAGGCCGTCATTCAGATCGAAACACTCGCCACTGAGGTCGGGCGCTCCAAAGTTGCAATGGACGAGCTGAAGCAGGAAAGCAACAAGATCGGTGGCGTGCTCGACGTGATCAAGGCAGTGGCCGAGCAGACCAACTTGCTGGCCCTCAATGCCGCCATCGAAGCCGCGCGCGCCGGTGAGGCCGGACGCGGCTTCGCCGTGGTAGCCGATGAAGTCCGAAGTCTTGCCCAGCGTACTCAGACGTCAACCGAAGAAATTGCCACCCTGATCGACGGCCTGCACAGCCGAACTGCCCAAGTGGCGACCACCCTGGAGAACAGCCGCCTGCTGACCGATGACAGCGTGGCGCTGACCCGCGATGCAGGCACTTCGATAGGCAACATCAGCCGCTCCATTGCAACCATCGAATCAATGAACCAGCAGATAGCCGCCTCTGCCGAAGAGCAGAGCGCAGTGGCTGAAGAAATCAACCGCAGCGTGATCAATGTCCGGGACATCTCCGAGCAGACAGCGTCGGCGAGTGAAGAAACCGCATCGTCCAGTGTTGAACTGGCACGACTGGGTGTGCATTTGCAGGGGCTGATGAGTAAGTTCGTGCTTTAACTAAGTCAGCAGCAAGGACCTCGGACTCAATATCAAAGCCTCAAGTGAAAGCTCAGGGCTTTTTTATGGGTGGCAAATAACGAGTCAGGTCAAGAACTGGTGGACCATTTTCTATTTTTTCGGCAACTTTATAGAGAACGTCGACTACTTTGACTACCTATAAGCCAATGCGAGCGGCTTGGCCGGCTCATTCGTTCCAATCACTGTCAATGGAAAGCCCCATGGACCTCACCACCCTCCTGCTTTTCATCCCCGCCTGCTTTGCCCTGAACATGGCCCCAGGGCCGAACAACCTGTTGTCCATCAACAACGCCGCCCACCACGGCTACAGGGCCGCGTGCCTGGCCGGGTTCGGGCGGCTGGTAGCATTCAGCGCGATGATCGCGCTGGCGGCCATGGGGCTGGCGGCGGTGTTGTTTGCATCCGAATGGTTGTTTCTGGCCATCAAGACGGTGGGCGCGCTCTACCTGCTGTGGCTGGCGTGGAGCCTGTGGACCAGCGATCCCGTCGACATGGCAGGGGACTCCACGGCCGGTGGTACCAACCTGTGGCGGATGCTGCGCCGCGAGTTCCTGATCGCCGCGGGTAACCCCAAGGCGATCCTGATATTTACCGCATTCCTGCCGCAGTTCGTCGATCCGCAACAACCCGTTGGGGCCCAGTTTGCGGTGCTCGGCGCGCTGTTTCTGGCTTTGGAATGGATCGCGGTTGGGCTGTATGCGTACCTGGGCGTAAACCTCAAGCGCTGGCTGAATACGGTGCAGGCCAAACGTCGCTTCAATCGCTTCTGTGGTGGCTTGCTGGGGCTGGCAGGCATTGGCCTGCTGTTCGCCCGCCGCGGACATACCTAAAACGCCACCATCACCCTGTAGCAACTGGTAACGGCCATTCGTTAGCGTGCAACGAACCTTGTTGCAAAGCCGGCGTCCGACCTAGGCACGCTCATCGCCTAGGGTCCGCTTATGAAAGAAGCCATCGCCAAGAAATACCGTTTGATCATCAAGACCATGGGCTACGTCGGTTGGTCGCTGTTCTGGCTGCTGCTGTGGGATATCGCGGTGACCGTCGACTTCATGCTGTTTCTCAACACCAAGCTGAGCTTGCCAATCATGCCGCTGACGCTGCTGGGTTCGGCGCTGATCGTGCTGATCAGTTTTCGTAACAGCAGCGCGTACAACCGTTGGTGGGAAGCGCGAACGCTGTGGGGGTTGCTGGTCAATGCGTCGCGCAGTTATGCGCGCCAGGTGCTGACCTTGATCGACGACGTGGGCGATGACGTGAATCCGGTCAAGGCCACCTTGCTGCGGCGCCATGTGGCCTATGTAAACTGCCTGGCAGCGCACGTACGGCACATACCCTGCCCACCGGAAGTGGCAGCCTTCATCAGCGCCGAAGAATTTGAACGACGCGACAGCACCAATAACTTTTCCAACGACCTGCTGACCGGCTCGGCGGCCTTGCTGGCCCGCGAGTACAAGGCCGGGCGCCTGGACAGCATCCGCCTGGCGCGCCTGGAGTCGACGCTGGTGGACATCTCCAACTGCCAGGGCGGCATGGAGCGTATCGCCAACACCCCGCTGCCCTATCCGTACGTCTATTTTCCGCGCCTGTTCATCACCGTGTTCTGCCTGATCGTACCGATCGGCCTGGTGGATTCGCTGGAATGGTTCACACCGCTGGCGTCTACCGTGGTCGGTTTCATGCTGCTGGCCATCGAGCGGATCGGCACCGACTTGCAGAGTCCGTTCAAGGTCAGCGAACATCAGATCCAGATGGATTCGCTGTGTGAGAACATCGAACGCAACCTGCAGTCGATGCAGCGAGATACTCAGGAAATGCGCTCCGCCTAGTCCTCTGCCCTTTTCGTGACCCGCCAGCGCCCTTTGCGAAGGGCGCGCCGGCCCATAGCACCCACTTGGGAACCCCTTATGAAAGCCATTGCGTATACCCAGAACGGCACGGCGTCCGTGCTCACCGACCTGCAACTGCCCGCGCCCACCCCGGGCCCGCGTGATCTGCTGGTGCAGGTCCAGGCCATTTCGGTCAACCCGGTCGACACCAAGGTGCGCAGCGGCGCCGCCGTCACCGAGCCGCGCGTGCTGGGCTGGGATGCGGTCGGCGTCGTTCAGCAGGTGGGCGATCAGGTGAGCCTGTTCAAGGTCGGCGACAGCGTGTTCTACGCCGGCGCCATCGACCGCCCGGGCAGCAACAGCGAGCTGCATCTGGTGGACGAGCGCATCGTCGGGCACAAGCCGCAAAGCCTGGACAACGCCCATGCCGCCGCCCTGCCGCTGACTTCGATCACCGCGTGGGAGTTGCTGTTCGACCGCCTGGGCGTGCCCGAGGGCGGTGGCGAAGGCCAGAGCCTGCTGATCATCGGCGCGGCCGGTGGCGTCGGCTCGATCCTCACCCAGCTGGCGCGCAAGCTGACCAGGCTGACCGTGATCGGCACCGCCTCGCGGGACGAAACACGCCAGTGGGTGACCGACCTGGGCGCCCACCATGTTATCGATCACAGCAAGCCGCTGGTGGCGCAGCTGGAAGCCATCGGCGTCGGCCAGGTCGACCATGTCGCCAGCCTGACCCACACCGACACGCACTTCGCGCAATTGATCGAGGCCCTGCGCCCCCAGGGTCAGCTAGCCCTGATCGACGATCCGAAGAGCCTCGACGTGATGCCGATGAAGCGCAAGGCGCTGTCGCTGCACTGGGAGCTGATGTTCACACGCTCACTGTTCCAGACCCCGGACATGATCAAGCAGCACGAGCTGCTCGAGCGAGTGGCCGAACTGATCGACAGCGGCGTGCTGCGTACCACTCTGGGTGAGCACTACGGCGCGATCAATGCCGCCAACCTGATCCGCGCTCACGAGCTGATCGAAAGCGGCAAGGCCAAGGGCAAGATCGTTCTGGAAGGCTTCTAAGCCCCTCAACCGGCCCATTCAACCAGCCCGACCAACGTGGCCCGACTCAACGCGCGCCCGGCGCCTGCCGGGCGCTTTCCCAACCACCGCCCAGGGCCAGGAACAGGTTGATCTGCTCCATGGCCACCTGGGTGTTGGCCGCCGCCAGTTGGCCACGCACGTCGGTGTAGGTGCGTGTTGCCTGCAGATCCGCCAGGAACGACGCACGGCCGGCTGTGAAGAACCGATGCGTCTGATCCGCTGCCTGCTTCGCTGACTGCTCGGCGTCGGCCAGGGCATCGCGGCGTTGCAACAAGGCGGCGTATTGCGCCAGGCCCGTTTGGGTTTCGCGAATGGCGTTGAGTACCACACCGTCGAAATTGGCCAAGGCGGCCTGGGTCGAGGCTTCGGTCTCACGAATCCGCGCACGCGCCCCGTTGGTGGGAACGTTCCAGTTGATCAAAGGGCCGATGCCCCAGCGATTGGTCGCCGGGTGCCCAAGGTCGTCGAGAATACCGACCGTGCCAACCGTGGCGCCAATGCTGATGTCTGGATACAACTGCCCGGTCGCCACACCGATGTTGGCGGTGGCTGCCGCCAGCCGGCGTTCGGCCTGGCGGATGTCGGGACGGCGCTTGAGCAACGCGGCGCCGTCGCCAACCGGCATCAGCTGGCTGATGTGGGGCAGTTCCGCACACCCGACCACATCGGCCGGAAGCTGTGCCACCGGTGTCGCCAGCAGCATCGACAGTTTGTACAGGCCCGCCTGGCGTGATGCCTGATAGCGAGGCAGCTCTGCGCCCAGGGACTTGTACTGGGTTTCGGAACGGGTGACCTGGGTCTCGTCGCCACGGCCGGCATCGCGCAGGCGCTGGGTCAGCTGCACGCCTTCTTGCTGCAACTGCAGCGAGTGCCGGGCGATCTCGTATTCCTCGTTGGCCGCGCACACCTGGGTATAGGCACGTACCACATCCGCCACCACGGTGATGCGCGCCGTGTCGGCAGCCGCCTGGGTGGCATCGGCATTGGCGCGCGCCGCTTCGATGCCGCGCTTAAGCGTGCCCCACAGGTCGAACTGATAGGACAGGTTGATGGACGCGCTGCCCAGGTTATCCACAGGCAGCTTTTCCGTCATCAGGAACGCCTCGCCCGACTCCTGCAACCGCTGCGCCTCGGCTTTGGCGTTGAAGTCGAAACCGCCTTCGGCCTGGGCCTGCTCGATCTGCGCGCGCGAACGGGCAATGTTGGCGGCCGCCACGCGCAGGTCGGTGTTGGAGGCCATGGCCTGGCGCACCAGCGCATCCAGGCGCGGGTCGTGGTACAGCTTCCACCAGTCCTGCGGCACCGGTGCCGAGACCACGTTGCTGTCACCTTCGGCCAGCGCACCCTGCAGGTCACTGCGGTTGAGCGCGGCCTCCGACGGGGTGTGGTAGTCGGGCCCGACCATCTGGCAGGCCGACAGCAACAGCGCGGCAGCGAGGCTGGATAGGCGCAGGGCCTTGCTCATGGCGTCGCTCCCGCCACCGCACCGTCTTCGATGATGGACACCGTGGCGGTGCGGCCGGCAATCAGGCGATAGCCGTCGGGCAGGTTCTCGAAAGCGATGCGCACCGGAATCCGCTGCGCCAGACGCACCCAGCTGAAGGCGGGGTTGACGTTGGGCAGCAGGTTGCTGCCACTGCTGCGATCGCGGTCTTCGATGCCCGCCGAGATGCTCTGCACCCGGCCCTGCAAGCGGGTGTTATCACCCATCATGCGAATGTCCACCGCCTGGCCAACATGGATCACGCCCAGTTTGGTCTCTTCGAAATAGCCATCGATATGAAACGAGGTACCATCCACCACGGCCATTACGGCGCGGCCTGCGGTGACGAATTCATGCGGGCGTGGTGCGCGATCATTGATAAAGCCGTCCACCGGGCTGCGGATCACCGAACGATCGAGGTTCAGTTGCGCGGCGTCCACCGCGACCTGGGCCTCGGACAAGGCGGCCTGGGCACGCAGCTGGCGCGACTGGCTCTCTTCGAGCTGCTCGCGGGCCACCAGATTGCCGAGGCTGCGGTTACGCCGCAGCTCGCGTTCGGCCTGGGCCACGGTTTCCTTGCGCTCGGCCATGCTCGCCTGGGCCTGGCGCAGGGCCAGGCGAAAGCGGTCCTGGTCGATGGTGAACAGCACGTCGCCGGCCTTGATCGATTGGTTGTCGTGCACGTTGACGTGTTCGATCAGGCCGGACACGTCCGGCGCGATCTGGATGATGTCGGCGCGCACGTGCCCGTCACGGGTCCAGGGCGCGTACATGTAGTACATCACCATGCGCCAGACGATGAACGCGGCCAGGCACACGAACAGCAGGGTCAGGACCAGGCGGCCAAAGGTGAGGATCGGTTTTTTCATAGCATCAGGCTTCGACAGATGGCGTCTACCGCGCCGAGCAGCACAGCGTAGAGAGCGACGTTGAAAAGAGCCCGGTGCCAGACCAGGCGGTAGAAATGCAGGCGGTTGAGCACGCCATGCAGTAGCAGAAACAGGCCGTAGGTGAACACCATCATCACCAGCACGGTGGGCAGGAAGATCCCGCTGATATCCAGTTCACCAATCACAGCGGTGCTCCATCGATGCCATGCGGCAGGTGTTCGGCGGCATCGCCCGCCTCGGTGACCACTTCGGCACCTGGCAGCAGCGCCAGGCGCAGACCGCTCAGCGCGTGCAGCAAATGCTCGCGGGCTTCTTCGGCCTCGCCCATGGCTTGCACGGTCAGGCCACGGCGCGCGCGGTCCATGGTCATGAGCAGACCCATGGGGGCAGGCAGGCGTTCACTGGCCTTGCGACAGGCCTGGAAATACCCACCCACCTCTTCTATCACCTGATGCAGCAACGGCCGTACGGCAGCGGGCACCCGCGGGCTGTAGGCCTGCATGTCGAGCAGGTTCAGCGCCACGCGCACATCGCGCAGCGCGGCACTGGTGTCCTGGCCGGTCATGGTCAGGCGCGGCAGGTGCTGCATCAACCGGTCGAGCATCTGCACACCCATCGCCCGCTGTTCCGCCAGGCTCGCCGGACGGGTGATATGCACCACGTCGCGCCAACTGAAACGGGTCAGGCGCTTGGCCGCCAGCTCCACGCCGAAGGGGCGCACCACCAGGGTCCAGATGAACGCGAACAGCAGCCCGACAGGACCTGCCAGGTTGCTGTTGGCAAAATTCATGAAATCCGCGTCGTAGGCGCCCTGGATGCTGATGAACGACGACGTGTTGACGATGGTCAGCAAGGTGCCGAGGAAGAAACGTGGCTGCACGGTCAGCGTGCCGACGACGATGAAAGGCACTGAGAAGGCCAGCACCAGCATCGGGAAGTCATGCAGGTTGGGCAGCACCAGAAACAGATAGAGGCTGGCAAACACCACCGACATCACGGTCCAGAAGAAGAACCGGTAGATCTGTGGCGCCGGGTCGTCCATGGCCGCGAAGAAACTGCACGCCACCGCCGCCAGAATCACCGCGCTGGCACCGTCGGTCCAGCCCAGCAGAATCCACAGTACCGAAGCGACGATGATCGCCGTGACCGTGGAAAACACCGAATACAACATCAGGCCGCGATCCAGGAAGGGCTTGAGTCGGCCCAGGCGCCAGTGCCGGTAGACCGCCCGCCAAGGCACGCGGCTATCGGTCTTGATCGCCCGTTCGAGGCTGCGCAGGTCCTGCCACAGGTCGACCCATTCGCCCAGTCGGTATACCGCGTTGGAAAACAGCAGCTCGCGACGGTCGTCCAGTTGCGCAGGGCTCGGGCGGATGGCTTGCAGCTCATCGCGCAGGGCTTGCCAGCGGGCCTGGCTGGGGTCGTCGACGCTGTCCTTGAGCCACTGCCGCGCCAGGGCCATGACCGGCGCCAGGCGTGCCACCAGGTCGGGGGTGCGGCGTTCGATGGCAAACAGCGCATCGTCCAAGGCATCGATGACCGGCAGCAGATGGATCATGCGCCCGCGCAGCTCCCCGGCGTTGCGCACCAACTGCGGCCGCGCGCCTTCGTGGGGAAGCTGGCCGATCATCATCTCAAGCGAGTTGAACGTGCCGACCATGGCCGAACGCAGCGGGCCTACCTCGTCGGCTTTCACGTCGCGCGCCAGAAAGTGGTCGCTGTAGCCGGCGGCATCTTCGAACCACTTGCCGGCGGCGCCGATGAACACCGGCGTGAGCCGACGCGGCCAGAACATTGCGCCCACCACAGCGGCGCAGACGATGCCCAGGCAGATCTCCTGGAAACGCGAGCTGGCGATGTCGAACACGGCGGTGGGGTTGTCCACCACCGGCAGGGCGATCAGCGGCAGGGTGTAGCCCGACAGCATGAAGGCGTAGCTGTTGGCCGTGCGCAGGTGCAACGACAGGTACAGCAGCGTGCCGGTCCACAGGGCGATGACCGTGGCCAGCAGGAAGGGCGTCTGCACGAACAGCGGCACGAACAGCACCGCAGCGGCAGCGCCGGTGAAAGTGCCTACCGCACGGTACACCGCCTTGGAACTGGTGGGCCCGACGAAGGGGCTGGAGACGATGTAGACGGTGGCCATCGCCCAGTAGGGCCGTGGCATCTGCAGGAGCATGGCGATGTACAGCGCAATCATCGACGCGGCGAAGGTTCGCACGCCGTAGAACCAGTCACGGGCCGGTGGTACGTCGCTGAAGAAACCTTTCACGGGTAGCCACCCGGCGTGCCCTGTCCCGCTTCCTCGAAGGCACGCACCACACGCAATGCCGCTTCCAGATCCGCCGGGGCGATGTCCTTGAGCACTTCGCGGCGCAGGCGTACCAATTCGCCTTCGATGGATTCGGCCAGATCGCGGCCGCTGGTGGTCAGGCTCAGGGCCTTGGCGCGGCGGTCGGTCGGGTCTTCGGTGCGGACCACGAAGCCAGCCGTGCAGAGCTGGTCGAGCAGCCGCACCAGCGAGGGGCTTTCCAGGCCGGCCGCCTGGGCAACCGTAACCTGCCGGACGCCGTCACCCAGGCGCACGATGAGCAGCAGCGGCACGGCGCAGGCTTCGGACACGCCATAGTTGGCCAGGGTGGCCTGACAGATACGGCGCCAGTGCCGCGAAGCGACCACCATGCCGCTGCTGATGTTCAGCTGGAGTTTGTCGATATTCATCGGGAGCGAATATTCATAGTTTGCTAACTATCTATATTCGCGGAACGGAAACATTTCGTCAAGAATTGGCGACCGAATGCAATCCCTTGTAGGAGCGGTCATCGGCCGCGAAGAACACGCCGCAGGGTGTCAGACATACCCCACAAGCCCTTCGCGGCCGCAGACCGCTCCTACAGCGGAGCATAAGCGGCCGCGAACGGGTGAATCCTTACCGCTCGTGCAACGCTTCGGCGCGGGACTTGATGATGGGCTTGAGCAGGTAGCTCAGCACGCTCTTCTTGCCGGTAATGATGTCAACCGACGCCACCATGCCCGGGATGATCAGCAACGGCTTTTCATCGGAGCCCAGGTGGCTCTTGTTCGTCCGTAGCTTGATCAGATAGAACGTGTTCTTCTTTTCTTCATCCTGCACCGTGTCGGCACCGATCTGTTCGAGAGTGCCTTCCAGCCCGCCATAGATGGTGTAGTCATAGGCCGTGAACTTGATCATTGCCTTCTGCCCGGGGTGCAGGAACGCGATGTCCTGCGGACGAATGCGCGCCTCCACCAGCAAGCTGTCATCCAGCGGCACGATCTCGGCCATGTCGCTGCCGGGCTGGATGACCCCACCTACGGTGTTGACCAGCACCTGCTTGACGATGCCTCGCACCGGCGAGGTCACCATGGTACGGCTCACCCGATCTTCCAGGCCCTTGGCCGTGGCCTGGGTCTTGGCCAGATCGGTACGCGCCTCGTTCAACTGGGTCAGCGCCTCGCTGCGGAACTTGCCGCGCGTTTCGTCGATCTTGCGCTGCACCTCGCCAATCGCCGCCTGGGCCCGCGGCACTGCCAGCGTGGTACCGTCGAGCATGCCGCGGGTCTCCACTTCCGAGCGCCGCAGACGCAGCACTTCGACCGGCGAAATCGCACCCCTGGCCACCAACGGCTCCGACATGCTGATCTCCTGGCGCAGCAGGTTCAGGCTGTTGCGGTACTGTTCGGCCTTGGAACTGAACTCACGCAATTCCTGCTGACGCTGCACCAGCTGTTGCTGCAAGCCACCGATTTCATCGGCCAACTGCTGCCGACGGCTCATGTACAGCGACTCTTCGTTGGCCGCCTGGTTGGGCACCGACTTGCGTGCCTGGGCGGTAATGTTCAACGGTCGGTTCTCGACCTCGGCACTCAGGCGCTCCACGCGCAGCTCCATGGCCACGCGATCGGCTTCGGTTTCACCGACGTTGGAAGCGAAGCGTGTGTCGTCCAGACGAATCAGCGGTGCGCCCGCCTCCACGATCTGCCCTTCCTTGACATAGATCTGGGCAACAATGCCGCCCTCCAGGTTCTGGATCTTCTGGATCCGCGACGAAGGGATTGCCTTGCCGTCGCCCTTGGTCACCTCGTCGATCACCGCGAAGTGCGCCCAGGTGAGGAGGAACACGAAGAATGCAATCACCCCCCAGATAGTCAGGCGCACGATGCGCGGCGCATCGTCGATCAGCGCCTTCTCGACCTCGGGCAAGGGCTGGCCTTCCAAGGAATCGGAGCCCTTGAAATAACGTACGAGGGAATTCTTGAAACCGCCGGAAGAGGATTTAAGCAACACTGATCTGCCCCTTCTTCAACGCTTCCATGACAGCAGCCTTCGGCCCGTCAGCCAGAATCTGCCCACGGTCGATCACCAACAGGCGGTCGACCAGGCTCAGCAGCGAAGCACGGTGGGTAACCAGAATCACGGTCTTGTTCTCGATGACGGCTTGCAGACGCGCCTTGAGGCGCTCCTCGCCGGTGTTGTCCATGGCGCTGGTCGGTTCGTCCAGCAAGAGAATCGGTGGGTTGAGCAACAATGCCCGCGCCAGCGCCACGTTCTGCCGCTGGCCGCCGGACAGGTTCTGTCCGCGCTCGCCGACCTGCAGTTCATAACCCTGCGGATGCAGGCGAGCAAATTCGTGCACACCGGCCAGTTCGGCGGCCTGCAGGACCATTTCATCATCGACGTAGCGGGCCCCGGACACCAGGTTGTCACGCAGCGTGCCGGACAGCAGCTGAATGTCCTGCGGCACATAACCGATGTTGTGGCGCAGTTCGCTGACGTCGATCTGGCGAATGTCCACGCCATCGACCAGCAACGAGCCGGCATCGGGCTGGTACAGCCCCACCAGCAACTTGGCCAGCGAACTCTTGCCTGAACCACTGCGGCCGATGATGCCGATCTTCTCGCCGGGGCGCACGGTCAGGTTGATCCCGTGCAAGGCCTGGTTCTGCTGGTTGGGGTAGGTGAAGTCGACGTTGCGAAATTCCATTGCGCCCTGCAGCACCTGACGGCTCAGCGGACGCTCGTCGAAGTTGCGCTCTTGCGGCAGCTCCATCATCTGGTCGACCGAGACCATGGTGACCTTGGCCTGCTGGTAGCGAGTCAGCAGACCAGACAACTGTGCCAATGGCGCCAGCGCGCGACCGCTCAACATGTAGCAGGCCACCAGGCCGCCCATGCTCAGGTTGCCTTCGATGATCTGATACACACCGAAAATGATGATCGCCACACCGGCCAGTTGCTGAATCAGCAGGGTGATGTTCATGGCCAGGCTGGACAGGGTCTTGACCCGCAATTCCAGGCGGCTGAGCGTACCGATGGTCTGTTCCCACTGGTACTGGCGCTCGCTTTCGGCGTTGTTGACCTTGACCGCATCGAGGCCGCCCAGGGTCTCGATCAGGCTCGACTGACGCTCGGCGGCCAGGGCCATGGTCCGCTCCAGAGTCTTGGTCAGCGGTTTCTGCAGGAAATGACCGATGCCCAGCGCCAGCGGGAAGGCGATGATCGGAATCCATACCAGGTGCCCACCCAGCAGGGCGATGACCAGCAAGATCAGAATGGTGAACGGCAGGTCGATCAGGCTGGTCAGGGTCAGCGACGTGAGGAAGTCGCGCATGCCCTGGAATTCGTGAATGTTCTGCGCGTAGCTGCCTACCCGAGCCGGGCGGCTTTTCATCGACATGCCGACGATGCGTTCGAACAGCGTGGCCGAGATGATCAGGTCGGTCTTCTTGCCGGCCAGATCCAGGCACAGGCTGCGCAGGCCCTTGAGCAAGAGGTCGAACAGGTAGGCACCACAGATGCCCACCGCCAGCACCCACAGGGTCGCGGTGGCCTGGTTGGGCACGACTCGGTCGTACACGTTCATCACGAACAAAGGTGCAGCCAGGGCGATGATGTTGATCACCAGGCTGGCGGCAATGGCATCGGCATACAGCCAACGCGAGCGCTTGAGGGTGTCACGGAACCAGGAATGGGCGCGGGGGATCAGCGAGCCGTTGGTCACGTCGAACTTGTGCTGCGGCTGGGCGAAAAACACCCGGCCGGTGAAGTCTTGAGTCAGCACCTCGCGCGCCACGCGCACTTCACCGCCATCGCTTTCGCTGAGCAGCAAGCGCGCGGTATCGCCTTCCCAGCCCAGCAGCACGGCGCACCGTGCATCCTTGAGCATCAGCATGGCCGGCAGTGCGATGGACGGTATCTGCTCCAGCTTGCGCTGCAACACGCGGCCCTGCAGACCGGCACGCGCGGCGGCGCGCGGCAACAGGTCGGCGGTCAGGCGCTGCGAAGGCAGCGGCAGGCCTGTGGTGAGCATGGCCCGGCTGGCGGGCTTGTGATGCAGCGAGCACAGGGTCAGCAGGCCATCGAGCAACGGGTCGTCGTGCTGGCTGCGTGGATCCTGGCTGAGTAGTACCGAACTTAATTCCGAATCCACGCTGACACTCTCTTATCGCTCATTGAACACCTTGGTCCCATCGGGATCGCTTCATCCCGCCTGGTCTTGTAGCGGTTTGGGTTGTATTTGCACAACGGATGCCAGCGTACACGGGGGTGGCTGGCTGCGCATGGGCTCGTTTGATGAATGGCCGTCCAGGGTGTTTCACCGCTGAGCCAAGTCACCCGCTTCTGCAGCCTCATTCGCCAAGCAACGGTCGGTCGCCATTCGCTGCCCCGAGTGTCACTCAGCGATTTTCTTCAATAAACACAAAGAGTTAACCGTTATTACTTGCACACTAAGTATTACGAACTTTCCAATGCGATATATGTCCATCGGTCGGCACTATCAGTGCGGCATTCATCGATGACTTGCCAACATGCGTTTCACATCCATGACTTGCATCATTGGCGCAGGGCTGACCTCGCGCTCATGCACAGGCTGCGCGGCGCCCAACCTGTGCCTGGCAGGATTCGTGCTACGTGCAGCCTGTGGTTAGGCCAAGTAGCGCGGACATCTCTCGTGTCGTCCCTGCGATATTTCACAAGCGACTTTTTTTGTCACATCCATCTGCAAAAAACGTCAGTCGCAGCCGTCTTGACGTCAATGAACTCACCCTGTTGAGGCGTTTTGCATAGCCGAGAAATATCAATGTGACATTACACAATGGATTGTTTAGGATGGCGCCAAATAGGTCAATACATTGTCAGAAAGTTCATTTCTGCGACTTTTAGACAATTAGTTGGCGTCAATATTACAGCATAAAAATGTACCGAATGCCCGTCGCCGTCTCTGGTGATGTTCAGGCACCGTACCAACGAATGGTCACCCCCGGAGAGTCCCCTACATGAGCAGTGTTGTTGCCATCGTCAAAAGCATTGTTGGCCAAGTGTTCGCAGTATCCCCAGAGGGGATTCGCCGTGTGCTCATCGAAGGGGATCGTCTGTTCGCCGGGGAGCAGGTGGTTACCGGCGCGGCGGGTGCCGTTACGCTGGAGCTGGCTGACGGCCGCACCATCGATCTGGGGCGCGAAACGCAATGGAGCGCCAACACCCCGGACTCCAGCACTGATCTGAGCGCTGCCACTGCCCAGGCGGCCCCTTCGGTAGCGGAATTGCAGCAGGCCATCGCGGCCGGCGCTGACCCTACCCAAGACCTCGAAGCCACCGCTGCGGGCCCCGGCGCCAATGACACCGGCGGTGAAGGCGGCGGCAGTCACAGCTTCGTATTGCTCAGTGAAACCGCGGGTGAAGTCGATCCAACCGTGGGCTATCCCACCGAAGGCCCGAACGGTGCTGCGGGCCCCAACGCGCGGGAGATCGTGGGCGATACCAACCCGATCAACGCTGACACCGATGCCGACGGGCCAGTCCTGCGTACCGCTACGCTGACCGTGACCGCGACTACCGCCATCACCGAAGCCGGCGGCGTGATCACCTACACCGCCACCCTGACCCAGGCGCCGTCCAGCGACCTGACCGTCACCTTGTCCAACGGCCAGTCGGTGCTCATCCCCGCAGGCCAGACCACGGGCGCGGTCAACGTCACCGTACCGGACACCAACACGCCATATATCGACCCGTCGCAGATTTCCGTGGTGGTCACCGGCACCACGGGTGGTGGCGATCTGGTGGTCACTACCGACCCGACCCCAGCCGTTACCCGTGTCGACGACACCATCGACGTCACCACCGTGACCCTGACCGTGGGCAACAACCCGGTCACCGAAGGCACCACCATCACCTACACCGCCGTGCTCACCAACCCGGCGCAGACGCCGGTGACCGTGACCCTTTCCAACGGCTCCACCATCACTATCCCGGCAGGCCAGTCCTCGGGGTCGGTCGATGTCGCCGCGCCGGCCAATGACGTCTACAACAACCCGACGACCATCAACACCACGATCACCGGTGCTACCGGCGGCAACTTCGAAAGCCTGGTGCCAAGCCCGGCGCCCGCAGTGGTCAATATCGTCGACTCGATCGACACGACAACCGTCGTTCTGACCGCTGCGGTCCCTGCGGGCGGCGCCCTGGAAAACGGCACTATCGTCTACACCGCTACCATCGGTGCGCCAGTGACTGGCTCGCCTGTTGTCGTGACCCTGTCGAACAACCAGACCATCACCATTGGTGTGGGCGAAACCAGCGGTTCGGTTTCCTTCCCTCTGGGCAACGATGTCTACAACGGCGCTGATACAGTCAGTACCGCGATCACCGGCGTAACCGGTGGCAACTATGAGCAACTGACTCCGAACACCACTCCGGTAGTAACGCTAGTCGGCGATAGCATCGACGTCACCAACGTTGTCCTGACCGCTACCGTCCCTGCGGGCGGCGCCCTGGAAAACGGCACCATCCTCTATACCGCCACCGTTGGCGCGACAGTGACTAACTCCCCTGTCGTCGTCACTCTGTCGAACGGCCAGACCATCACCATCGGTGTGGGCGAAACCAGCGGCACCGTTTCCTTCCCTCTGGGCAACGATGTCTACAACGGCGCTGACACCGTTAGCACTGCCATCACCGGCGTAACCGGTGGTGACTTCGAACAGCTCACCCCGAACACCACTCCGGTCGTGACGCCTGTAGGCGACAGCATCGACGTCACCAACGTTGTACTGACCGCCACCGTCCCTGCGGGCGGCGCCTTGGAAAACGGCACCATCCTCTACACCGCCACCGTCGGCGCGCCTGTCACCGGCTCGCCTGTTGTCGTGACCTTGTCGAACAGCCAGGTCATCACCATCGCCGTCGGTGAAACCAGCGGTTCGGTGTCCTTCCCGCTGGGCAATGACGTTTACAACGGTGCCGACACAGTTTCTACAGCCATCACCGGCGTGACTGGCGGTAACTTCGAACAGCTGACCCCAATCACCACCCCAGTCGTGACGCCAGTGGGCGACAGCATCGACGTGACCAACGTCGTACTGACCGCCACCGTCCCTGCGGGCGGCGCTCTGGAGAACGGCACCATCCTCTACACCGCTACCGTCGGCGCGCCTGTCACTGGTTCGCCGGTCGTCGTGACCCTGTCGAACAGCCAGATCATTACCATTGCCGTAGGCGAAACCAGCGGCTCGGTCTCCTTCGCGCTGGGCAACGACGTCTACAACGGTGCCGACACCATCAGCACGGCGATCACCAGCGCCACCGGTGGCGACTACGAACAACTGACTCCAATCACCACCCCAGTCGTGACGCCAGTCGGCGACAGCATCGACGTCACCAACGTCGTGCTCACCGCCACCGTCCCTGCTGGCGGCGCTCTGGAAAACGGCACCATCCTCTACACCGCTACCGTTGGCGCGCCTGTCACCGGCTCGCCTGTTATCGTGACCCTGTCGAACAACCAGGTCATCACCATCGCCGTCGGTGAAACCAGCGGTTCGGTGTCCTTCCTGCTGGGCAACGACGTCTACAACGGTGCCGACACCATCAGCACCGCGATCACCAGCGCCACCGGTGGCGACTACGAACAACTGACTCCAATCACCACCCCAGTCGTGACGCCAGTCGGCGACAGCATCGACGTGACCAACGTCGTACTGACCGCCACCGTCCCTGCAGGCGGCGCCTTGGAAAACGGCAACATCCTCTACACCGCCACCGTCGGCGCGCCTGTCACCGGCGCGCCGGTTGTCGTTACCCTGTCGAATAACCAGACCATCACCATCGGTGTGGGTGAAACCAGCGGTTCTGTTTCTTTCCCTCTGGGCAATGACGTCTACAACGGTGCCGACACTGTTTCTACAGCCATCACCGGTGTGACTGGCGGCAACTTCGAACAACTGACGCCGATCACCACCCCGGTCGTGACGCCAGTCGGCGACAGCATCGACGTGACCAACGTCGTACTGACCGCTACCGTCCCTGCAGGCGGCGCCCTGGAAAACGGCACCATCCTCTACACCGCCACCGTCGGTGCGCCCGTCACCGGTGCGCCGGTTGTCGTTACCCTGTCGAATAACCAGACCATCACCATCGCCGTCGGCGAAACCAGCGGCACGGTTTCCTATGCGCTGGGCAATGACGTCTACATAGGCGCCGACACGGTCAGCACCGCAATCACCGGTGTGACCGGCGGCAACTACGAGCAACTGACCCCGATCACCACGCCAGTCGTGACCCCGGTCGGCGATATCATCGATGTCACCACCATCGGCCTCACCGGCGATGCGTCGGTCACCGAAGGCCAGTCGGCGACCTATACCCTGACATTGAGCAACCCGACCAATGTCGACACGCAGATCACCCTGAACCTGAGCTACGGCGGCACTGCTTCGCGCAGCGACTTCCAAGGTCCGGATACGATCACCGTGACCATCCCGCGCGGCCAGACCAGCGTGCAATTCCAACTGCCGATTCTCGATGACAGCCTGGTGGAAGGCCGCGAGAACGTCGTGGTGACCATTGCCACGCCGACCGGCGACAACTTCGAAAGCCTGGTGGTCGATCCCCAGGCATCCAGCGTCGACACCACGATCATCGACAACGATGCTCCTGTGGTGGGTGACAACGACGGCGTTCCAGGCAACAAACTGACGGGCACCGAAGACACCGTACTGGCACTGGACTGGGCCTCGTTCAACATCCAGCCGACCGCCAACCCCGGCCTCGACCTGGGCATCAAGTTCACCAGCCTGCCGGCGAACGGCTCGCTGCAGTTCAACGACGGCACGGGCTGGAGAGACCTGACTCAGGCCGATCTGGGCACCACCTTCAGCAAGGCCCAGATCGACACCGGCGCACTGCGTTTTGTCCCGGTAGCCGACGAGTCGGGCAGCGACGCCTACAACAACGGTGGCACGGGCGACCAGCGCAGCGATTACGCCAACTTCACCTTCACCCCGACGGTCGATGCCCTGGTGGGCAAGCCGGGCACCATGGTCATCGACATCAGGCCGGTGGCTGACGTCCCCGTGCTGTCCGTAGCCCAGGGCATCTCCGGCCTGATCAAGTACACCTACACCGACTTGCAGGGCCTGGGCACCAACGGCGAAGGCGCGGATCCTGCGCTGATCAAGTCCACCATCGAAGCGGCCGGCAGCCGTCCGGGCGTGATCATTTCCGATGTGGGCGACGCCAACATCGTGCAGGGCACCGGGACCAAGGTCACCGGCCTGATCTTTCTCGAGGCGGGCAAGGTCTACACCTTCAGCGGCAAGGCCGACGACGGACTGCTGATCAATGTCGGCGGCAAAGACCTGGACGGCGCTCACTGGGGCGCAGGTATCGACCCAACCTCGGGCGACTACAGCGGCAGCATCACGCCGACCGAAACCGGCTACTACAGCATCGACCTGTACCACTACAACCAGAACGGCCCAGGCTTCTACGGCCTGAACCTCTCGGTCGACCAAGGTCCTGCGACCTCGATCGGCCAGAGCGGCGTGCCGGTCTACAGCGATATCAGCGACATCATCAAGCAGGGTATCGATGTGGTTCCGCACGTCGACGCCAATGGCGATGGCTACTACGCCGGCTACGAACTGAACCACGGCGCCGAAGACACCGCCATCCAGCTGAGCTCCATCGTTGTTTCCTTCGGCGATGTGCGCGACGGCTCCGAGCAGCACGTTCTGCAGATCAGCGGCATTCCGGTCGGTGCAGAACTGCGTGACGCCGCTGGCCACAGCTACACGGCCCAAGCCGGCGGCAACGGCACGGCCAACATCACCGACTGGGATCTGACCACCCTGACGTTCACCCCACCGACCGATTTCAACGGCACCGTGGCCCTGACCGTCACCGCCATCGCCACCGAAAACGCCGACCCGGCGAACCCGGCGTCGGTCAGCCAGCAATTGAACGTCATTGTGGACCCGGTCACCGACGTGACCAACGTGGTCCTCACTGCCGAAGTTCCAGCAGGCGGCGCTGTCGAGAACGGCACCATCGTCTACACCGCCACCGTCGATTCGCCGGTGACCGGCGCACCCGTGGTGGTCACCCTGTCCAACAGCCAGGTGATCACCATTGCCGTCGGCGCCACCAGCGGTTCGGTGTCCTATGTCATCGGCAACGATGTGTACAAGGGCGCTGATACCGTCAGCACTGCAATCACCGGTGTGAGCGGCGGCACCTACGAGCAACTGACCCCGAACACAACCCCGGTCGTGACCCCGGTCGGCGACAGCATCGACGTGACCACCATCGGCCTGACCGGCGATGCGTCGGCCACCGAAGGCCAGTCGGCCGTCTACACCCTGACCCTGAGCAACCCGACCAACACCGACACCCAGGTGACCCTGAACCTGACCTACGGCGGCAGCGCGACACGTGCCGATTACCAAGGTCAGGACAGCATCACCGTGACCATTCCGAAGGGCCAGACCAGCGTCCAGTTCCAGCTGCCCATCGTCGATGACAGCTTGGTCGAAGGTCGCGAAAACGTCGTGGTGACCATCGCCACGCCGACCGGCGACAACTTCGAAAGCCTGGTGGTCAACCCGCAGGCTGCCAGCGTCAACACCGCCATCATCGACAACGATGCTCCGGTGGTCGGCGATAACGGCGACAACAACGGCGTGGCGGGCAACAAGCTCAGCGGTACCGAAGACACCGCTGTGGCGCTGAACTGGGCCTCGTTCAACATCCAGCCGACGGCCAACCCCGGCCTCGACCTGGGCATCAAGTTCACCAGCCTGCCGGTCAACGGCTCGCTGCAACTCCAAAACGACAATGGCGAGTGGAGAGACCTGACCCAGGCCGACGTGGGCACCACCTTCACCAAGGCCCAGATCGACAACGGCGCACTGCGCTTTGTGCCGGTAGCCGACGAGTCGGGCAGCGATGCCTACAACAACGCCGGCACCGGTGATCAGCGCAGCGACTACGCCAGCTTCACCTTTACCCCGACGGTCGATGCCCTGGTGGGCAAGCCGGGCACCGTTACCATCGACATTGCGCCGGTGGCCGACGCACCGATCCTCAGTCTGACCCCGGGCTACGTCGTTCCGACCGGTCTGATCAAGTACACCTACACCGACCTGCAGGGCCTGGGCACGACCGGCGAAGGCGCCGATCCCGCGCAGATCAAATCGACCATCGAAGCGGCAGGCAGCCGTCCGGGCGTGGTCATCGCCGATGTCGGTGACACCAACATCGTGCAAGGCACCGGGACCAAGGTCACCGGCCTGATCTTCCTCGAAGCCGGCAAGACCTACACCTTCAGCGGCAAGGCCGACGACGGCCTGCTGATCAACGTTGGCGGCAAGGACCTGGGCACTGCCCATTGGGGTGCCGGTGTCGACCCAACCTCGGGCGATTTCAGCGGCAGCATCACGCCCGCTGAAACCGGCTACTACAGCCTCGACCTGTACCATCACAACCAGAACGGTCCAGGCTTCTACGACCTGAACCTGTCGGTAGACCAGGGTCCTGCGACCTCGATCGGTCAGAGCGGCGTGCCGCTGTACACTGATATCGCCGATCTGGTGAACCAGGGCATCAACGTCACCTCGCACGTCGACAGCAATGGCGATGGCTACTACGCCGGCTACGAACTGAACCACGGCGCCGAAGACACCGCGATCCAGCTGAGCACCATCAACGTCTCGTTCGGCGATACACGTGACGGCTCCGAACAGCACGTGCTGCAGATCAGCGGCATCCCGGTGGGCGCAGTGCTGCGCGACGGCGCCAACCACAGCTACCTTTCCAACGACGGCGGCACCGGTACAGCCGACATCACTGGCTGGGACCTGAAAACCCTGAGCATCACGCCACCGGCCAACTACAACGGCACTCTGGCCTTGACCGTTACGGCCACTGCCACCGAAAGCGCCGATGTCGCCAATCCAGCGTCGGTCAGCCAGCCGTTGAACGTCATTGTCGATCCGGTTACCGACGTCACCAATGTCGTGCTCACGGCACAAACGCCTGCAGGCGGCGTGCTGGAAAACGGCACCATCGTCTACACCGCGACCGTAGGTGACACTGTGACCGGCACACCGGTCGTCGTGACGCTGTCGAACAACCAGACCATCACCATTCCCGTCGGTCAGACGTCGGGTTCGGTGTCCTACGTGGTTGGCAACGATGTGTACAAAGGCGCCGACTCGATCTCCACCACGATCACTGGCGCCACCGGCGGCACCTACGAGCAACTGACCCCGAACACCACCCCGGTCGTGACCCCGGTCGGCGACAGCATCGACGTGACCACCATCGGCCTGACCGGCGATGCGTCGGCTACCGAAGGCCAGTCGGCCGTCTACACCCTGACCCTGAGCAACCCGACCAACACCGACACCCAGGTGACCCTGAACCTGACCTACGGCGGCAGCGCGACACGTGCCGATTACCAAGGCCAGGACAGCATCACCGTGACCATTCCGAAGGGCCAGACCAGCGTCCAGTTCCAGCTGCCCATCGTCGATGACAGCCTGGTCGAAGGTCGCGAAAACGTCGTGGTCACCATCGCCACGCCGACCGGCGACAACTTCGAAAGCCTGGTGGTCAACCCGCAGGCTGCCAGCGTCAACACCGCCATCATCGACAACGATGCTCCGGTGGTCGGCGACAACGGCGACAACAACGGCGTGGCGGGCAACAAACTCAGCGGCACCGAAGACACCGCCGTGGCACTGGACTGGGCCTCGTTCAACATCCAGCCAACCGCCAACCCCGGCCTCGACCTGGGCATCAAGTTCACCAGCCTGCCGGTCAACGGCTCGCTGCAACTCCAAAACGACAATGGCGAGTGGAGAGACCTGACCCAGGCCGACGTGGGCACCACCTTCACCAAGGCCCAGATCGACAACGGCGCACTGCGCTTTGTCCCGGTAGCCGACGAGTCGGGCAGCGATGCCTACAACAACGCCGGCACCGGTGATCAGCGCAGCGACTACGCCAGCTTCACCTTTACCCCGACGGTCGATGCCCTGGTGGGCAAGCCGGGCACCGTCACCATCGACATCGCGCCGGTGGCCGACGCGCCGATCCTGAGCCTGACCCCGAGCTACGTCGTTCCGACCGGTCTGATCAAGTACACCTACACCGACCTGCAGGGCCTGGGCACGACCGGCGAAGGCGCCGATCCCGCGCAGATCAAGTCCACCATCGAAGCGGCAGGCAGCCGTCCGGGCGTGGTCATCGCCGATGTCGGTGACACCAACATCGTGCAGGGCACCGGGACCAAGGTCACCGGCCTGATCTTCCTCGAAGCCGGCAAGACCTACACCTTCAGCGGCAAGGCCGACGACGGCCTGCTGATCAACGTTGGCGGCAAGGACCTGGGCACTGCCCATTGGGGTGCCGGTGTCGACCCAACCTCGGGCGATTTCAGCGGCAGCATCACGCCCGCTGAAACCGGCTACTACAGCCTCGACCTGTACCATCACAACCAGAACGGTCCAGGCTTCTACGACCTGAACCTGTCGGTCGACCAGGGTCCTGCGACCTCGATCGGTCAGAGCGGCGTGCCGCTGTACACCGACATTGCCGACCTGGTGAACCAGGGCATCAACGTCACCTCGCACGTCGACGCCAATGGCGACGGTTACTACGCCGGCTACGAACTGAACCACGGCGCCGAAAACACTGCGATCCAGTTGAGCACCATCAACGTGACTTTCGGCGACACCGCCGATAAATCCGAGCAGCATGTGCTTCAGATCAGCGGTATCCCGGAGGGCGCGGTGCTGCGCGACGGTGCCAACCATAGCTATGTTTCCGAAGCCGGTGGCAACGGCACGGCCGATATCACCCAGTGGGATCTGAAGACCCTCACCATCACGCCGCCGACCGACTTCATCGGCACTCTGGCCCTGACAGTCAAGGCCATCGCCACCGAGAGCGCTGACTTGGCCAACCCTGCGTCGGTCACCCAGCCGCTCAACGTCATCGTCGACGCCGTGAACACCGCGCCAGTGGTGGTCATGGACGAGCAGGTAGTCTTCAACGAAGGCTCGGCAGAATCGGTCAACCTGGTCTCGGGCCTGAGCATCAGCGACAAGGACAACAGCGCCGGCGATCAACTGCAGGGCGCAAAGATCGTCATCCAGAACACCATGGCCGGTGACACCCTGAGCTCGGCGTTCGAAACCGGCAATGGCACCACTGCCCAAGGCATTGGCTACAAGGTCGGTGGCGTTGCCAGCGATGGCACCATGACCATCACCCTGGAAGGCATGGC
The DNA here is from genome assembly GCF_014841915.1 of Pseudomonas sp. CFBP 13727. Classification (NCBI taxonomy): domain Bacteria; kingdom Pseudomonadati; phylum Pseudomonadota; class Gammaproteobacteria; order Pseudomonadales; family Pseudomonadaceae; genus Pseudomonas; species Pseudomonas sp. CFBP 13727. The sequence goes on along the minus strand of NZ_JACYUT010000004.1, from coordinate 7,876 downwards.
CAGCCGTGCCGCGTATCAGGAGCTGATCAACTCGATCAAGTTCCAGGCGACCGGCGAGCATCCGGAAAGCACCGTGCGCCAGGTGTCGGTCGAAGTGACCGATACTGGCGTGCAGAGCAATGGCGTGAACGGCGCAACTTCGGTGGTCGCCAACAGCATGCTGGCAGTCAAGCCAGCGGTGGTCGTGACCCTGTCCGCCGAACCGCAGGCAGTCGAAGGCGGTGTGATCAAATACACCGCGACCCTGACCGATCTGCACGGCAATACCGTCAACGCCTTGGAAACCGTCCGGGTCGACATCGGCAATGGCGACAGCATCAGCATTGCCAAAGGTGCCTCGGCAAGCGCCATCACGGTCGCTGCGCCGCTGGATGACGTCTACAAGGATGCCGACTCGGTCAGCCGCACTATCCAAAATGTGACCGGTGGCGGCGACGTCACGCTGGTCCCAGGCACCACGCCGGTCAATGTGCTGGTAAACGACACCATCGACGCCACCAAGGTCACCTTGAACGCCACCTCGGCGGTCAACGACGGCGGCGTGATCACGTACACCGCCACGCTCGACCATGCCGCCGACAAGGCATTGAAACTGGTACTGTCGAACGGCCAGACCATCGATATCGCTGCCAATGCCAAGCAAGGCTTCGTCAACTACACGGTGGGCAACGATGCATCGCGCGCCGGTATCCTGACCGTTGCCATTGCCGGCATCGCCAGCGCTGCCGACGGCAAGCTGATCGACGGCAACTTCGAAAACCTGCAGTACCAGGGCGTTTCGGCCACCACCGCCGTAACCGGTCCACAAACCACCATCGGTATCACGGGCGCCGAGCGGATCATCGAAGGTCAGTCGGCGATCTACACCCTGACCCTGAGCAACGAAACCAAGAGCCAGGTTACCGTCACTCTGAACTACTCGGGCAAGGCCGCCAACGGCGCGGACTTCCAGGGTCAGACCACCGTGGTCATCGACGCCGACAAGTCCTCCGCGACCTTCCCCATCAGCGCCCTGAGCGATCAACTGCGCGAAGGCACCGAACAGCTGGTGGTGACCATCGACTCGGTCACCGGTGGCAACTTCCAGAGCCTGACCACGGATCCGGCCCACGCCAGTGTCGCCATCAACATCATCGACAACAACCTGGTGGTCGATACCGCCACGGTCGATGAAGGCGCCACGCTGAACGGCAACGTGCTGACCAATGATCGCGACGGCGACAACAGCCTGACCGTGGCCAAGTTCAGCATCGGCGGCACCAGCTACGCGATGGACGCCAGCGGCCATGCCTCGGCGCCGGTCACCGCAACCGTCGGCAACCAGTCGGTAACGGTCGGCAACCTGACCATCGCCAGCGATGGCAGCTACACCTACACCCCGATCAAGGCCTACGAAAACTGGAGCGGCAGCCTGCCGACGGTTACCTACACCACCGATACCGGTGCCGTGAGCACCTTGAACGTCACCGTGGCGCCCGTCAGCGACACCCCGCTGCTCAGCGTTGCCAGCCCGACCACCTGGTCGCTGGCAGCCGATGCCAATACCGTTACCAGCGCTCAGGTCAGCCAACTGGGCGAGGCATGGAAAACCCACAACGCCGGCAACTACATCGAGGTCAATCCCTACAGCGTCTACAACGGCACGGCCAGCACCACCAAGGTCATCGAACTGGAAGGCCGCGAAAGCGATGCCAGCGACCTCTACACCGTCGTGTCCAACGCCAAGGCCGGTTCCCTGTACACGCTGGACTTCGACTACTCGCCGCGTAAAGGCCATGAAGGCGATTCCGACATCAAAGTCATGTGGGGCGACAAGGTTGTGGCCGTGATCAACGGCACCACACCGGGCATGGTGCATTACAGCCTGCAATTGCCGGTGGACAGCACGGCGAGCAAGACCTTGACTTTCGCTTCGGTGGACAAGAACTCGTTCGGCGGCCTGCTGGACAACATTACGCTGGCCACCACCAGCAACACCGGCGTGGCCGGCAAGGCAATCGCGCTGTCAGCGATCTCTTCGGAACTGGTCGACCGTGACGGCTCCGAAACCCTGACCACGACGATCTCCAACATCCAGGCCGGTGCCACCCTCAGCGACGGTACCCACAGCTTTACGGCGAGCAGCACTGCCCAGACGGCGGATGTCAGCACCTGGAACCTGTCTGCCCTGACGCTTACCACCGCAGCCAACGCTCCGGTCGGCGACATCAACCTGAAGGTCAATGCCACTGCCAAGGACGGCAATGCCGAGGCCGCATCGGCGGCCGAGCAAACGCTGACCGTGCACGTCGTGGCGACCCAGCAGAGCTACAGTGTGATCACCGGCAACGCCGGCACCGAAACGCTGGACGGCACCACCGGCCGCGACATCATCGTCGGCGACGTGACCCCGACCCAGACCCAGAACGGCGCCAGCTACAACATCGCCTACATCCTGGATCGCTCGGGCAGCATGAAGGATACCTTGGCCAGTGCGAAGGACTCGGTCGCCACCGCAATCCAGCAGCTCTCGCAGAACCTGGGCGGCGGTACGGTCAAGGTGACCATCGTCGACTTTGGCACCGACTCCAAGCAAGGCGCCACGCTGACGCTGACGCCGAACATGTCGGTGGATGCCATCAAGGCAGGCCTGGGCCTCAATGCGATCACGGCAACCGGTGGCACCAACTACGAGTCGGCGTTCTTCAAGGCGGCGACCTGGTTCAACGGTACCGAGGCCACCAGCAACACTGGCGCGGTGAAGCTCAGCTACCTGATCACCGACGGCGAACCGAACTACTACCTCGACGCTGCCGGCAATCGCCAGGGCAACGGCTCTACCACCACCAGTGCCGTCATCGATGGCTCCGCCGAAGGCTTCGCAGCCTTGGCCAAGGTGTCGACCGTGGAAGCCATCGGTGTTGGCAACAACGCCAACAGCGCCACCGTGGCAACCTTGCAGAAATTCGACAGCGATGGCGAAGTACAAAGCAAGATCGACGTCACCAATATCGCTGCGGCACTGAAAAACAGCCTCATCACTGCCGGTGGCGACACCATCAACGGCGGCGAGGGTCACGACATCCTGTTCGGCGACACCATCTCCTTCACCAAGGCAGGCGTCACCACCGAGGGCACGACGGCGCTGAGCGAGTACGTGAAGTCGGTCACCAACACCAGCTCCGTCACCTCCGAGCAGGTGCATGACTACATCACCAAGCACGCCAGCGAGTTCAACGTCGGCGCTGCCAGCTCAGACGGCCAGGCCGGCCTGTTCACCGTCGCCAAGGGGGGCAACGACTTCCTCAACGGTGGTGATGGCAACGACATCATCTATGGCCAGCGCGGCGATGACACCATTCGCGGCGGCGCGGGCAACGACGTGCTCTTCGGCGGTGCCGGCAAAGATACGTTCGTGTGGAAGACCGGTGACGTAGGTACCGACACCATCAAGGACTTCAGCCATGCCGAGGGCGACAAGCTTGATCTGTCCGACCTGTTGCCATCGGACGCCGAGACCAACCTGGCGAACTACCTGAAGCTGAGCACCGACACGGCCGGCAACTCGACCCTGCAGATCAGCACCAAGGGCGGCATGACCTCGGCTTCGGCCACGGTCACGCCAGACGTCACCATCAAGGTCGACAATGCGCACTGGGGCAGCGGCACCGATGCCATCAAGTCGCTGATTTCCGGTGGCGACCTGCTGGTCAAGCACCACGACTGATGCAGTCGGCGGCCGGCCCAGCAAGTCGGCCGCCAGCGGCATCCACTGGTTCTGAATCCGTGTAATCTCTGCCGAGACTGCCCTGCAGTCTCGGCAGGTTTTTTTCGATGGGAGCGCTTCGATGTTCTACGTGCAACGCGATCGACAAGGTGCATTGGTCCGCGTGGAAGCGGCAGCCTTTGCCGAGGCCACAGAAACCCTGCCTGCCGATCATCATGAGATACAGGCGTGGTACGCCAACGATGTGGTCGAAACCAGCCTGAAACAGCTCAAGCAGAGCGACCTGGACATGATTCGGGTACTCGACGACCTGATCCAGGTACTGACCAGCAAGGGCATCATCCGTGTGACCGATCTACCAGCAGCGGCCCAGGCCAAGCTCAAGGATCGTTCCAGCGCTCGGGTAGCGCTTGGTGGCCTGAATCAGTTGATCAACGACGACGAAACCGGCTTGATCTGAAGCCTGCGCCCCCTCCACCACCGCGCCCGAAACGGCACGGTCCGAAGGTAGGCGAAGGCACGCGCAACAGCCCTAGCCAAGCTTCCAGGGCTGCGGCTCGCCCACCAGCTGTCCTTGCACGCCGGCAATACCCATCTCGCGAATCACCTGCAACTCCCCTTCCGTCTCGACCCGCTCGGCAATCAGCGGCAAGTCGATACTGTGCGCTGCCCGCTGAATGGCTTCGATGAACAGACGCTTGTGGCTTTCCTCGTTGATCGCGCGAATGTAGCTACCGTCGATCTTCAGGTAGCCAAGGCCCAGGTGGGCCAGGTTGCCGATCATGCTGAAACGCCCGCCAAAACGCTGCAGGCTCAGGCTGTAGCCCAGGCTGCGCAAACGCCGCGTGAGCTGCTCGAGCACGTTCTGCTCGGGAATCTGCTCCTCGCCTATCTCCAGGGTAAGGCGCGGGCCCAGGGCAGGATACTGCGCCAGTCTGTCGAACAAACCCTCCAGCGCCTGGGGATCGTTCAAAGTGGCCGCCGACAGGTTCAAGGCGAGTGTGGCATCGTGCTTGCGCAGATGCTCAAGGACCAGCTCCAGCATCAGCCGATCCAGTCGCGCCGACCAGCCGAAGCGTTCCAGCCAGGGCAGGAATCGCCCAGCAGCGACCGCCTGGCCCTGCTCGTCGATCAGCCGCGACAGCACCTTGTGATGCAGCACATGCGTGGTATCCACGCTGCTCACTACCGGCTGGAAGTACAGCTGGAAGCGGCCTTTGGCCAAGGCCTCGTCGAGCAGCATGTGCCAGGCGTGGTGATCGTTCTCCACGGTCGCCAGCGCCATGTGCTCCAGACACACCCAATTGCACTCGCCGGCACCCTCGGCTTGCGCCAGGGCCTCGTCCGCCAGCTTGAGCAATGCCTGCGGGTCGTCACCGGGGGTGTACGGCGCCAGTCCCAGGTGAGCCACCGGCAGCAGATCGGTAGCGCCGGTCTGCGCCAGACTGCGCAGGTTCGCGTCGAGCTCCTGAGCGAGCTGCTGAGCCTCTTCGCGCACCATGCCGGGTGCCAGTATGGAAAACTCGCCACCACGGCTGCGGGTGATCAGGTTGTGCGTCTCAGGGTGGCGCGCACAGGTGCGCAGCAACTGCTGCCCCACTGCCTGCAGTAACTGATCGGTTCGCTGTCCGCCCAGGCGCTGGTTGAGGCCCGCAAGGTCGTTGATGCGCAACAGCACCAGATAGCCTGCACTGGCTTCCTCGAGATTGCTGACACGGGTGTGCAGCTGCATCTCGAAATAGCGTCGGTTGGCCAGGCCCGTCAGACTGTCCTGGTACGACTCGATACGCAGCCGTTCGCTGCGCACGGTCTGCTCGTGGAACAGTGCCTTGAGTTTTTCCACCATCTGGTTCATCGCCTGCACCACCCGGCGCAGCTCGGGAGTGCGCGGCAGATCCGGCAGGCTGAGGAATTCCCTGCGCGCAATGGCGTGCGACTGCTCGACCATGTAGTCCAGCGGCTTCAGCTGGCGCCGCAACAGCAGCGCGCCCAGCGCGGCGCTGACCGCGCCGCACAGCAACAACCAGCCCAGGCTGCCCAACGCGCCCTGCCACAGCTTGGCCACGGCAAACATCGGGTGGCTGACCACCTCGACCCGGGCTGCCTGCTCCCAACCGCGGCTGACGATCGCGTCACCGCCGGCCGGCGCCAGGTTGATCATCTTGACGAACCAGGCCGGCACGCCGCTGCCGTCCGGCTCGGCCGCACGTTCGACGATGACACTGTCGTCCGCCAGGTTGACCACGCGAATACTGGCGTAATACCCGCTGTCGAAGATCGAGCTGACCATCAGTTCGACCATTGCCGGGTCATCGATATTGGGCGTGAGCGACAACGCCAGCGCCGTGGCCGCATCCTGGGCGTGGGAGCGCAGCTGGTTGACGTACTGAGTGCGCGAACTTTCCAGGCTGACCATGAAGCTGCCAGTGAAAGCCACCACCAGAAACAGGCATATCGCGATCAACAGTTGTTTGAACAGAGACATCGTTGCTCCACTTAATTATCCAGACTCGCCGGAAAGCCTTCTGCGGTCATTTTCTTCAGTACGTCCTGCCAACGCGACAGGCGCTTGGTATCCCCTACCTTCTTGTTGCCACCAGCGCCGGTGAGCCACAACCCCTCACCGTTGAAGGCGTAGACGGGCAGCAGGTCCTGGCGCTGGCTGGCAGGCAGAATTGGGTCCATCAGACTGTCTAGCACCAGGGGCATGGCCGTCGGTGTGGCGTAATAGGTGAGTACCATGTGCGCACGGTTCTGTCGCAACGCCTTGACGTAAGTGATGCGCAGCTTGTCGGCGGCAACGCCCAAATGGCGCAGGCTGAAGTACTTGGCGATCGCGTAGTCCTCGCAGTCGCCGGCACCCTTGAGCAGCGACTGCACCGGCGTGGCCCAATAGTCGACTTCGCGCCACAGATCGAGATCCTCTCGATACCGCAGTTGATGATTGAAGAACTGGTTCACCACTTCCAGCTGCTCGCCCTCGCTGAGCGGCTTCTGGGTTGCCAACAACCGTTGCCACGCATCAATGCGCTGCGCACCTTCACCTAAAGGCCCATACAGCGCCTCGGCACGGCGACTGATCTGATTGAAGTCCCAGTCGGCGCGAAGCCCGCCCAGCAACGTGCCTGCCAAGGCAAAGGCGATCGCGAGACAGCGCACCGTCTGTAGGTACTTCAGCCGTGTAACCAACGTGTTCGATCCGCCAGGGAGGCAATTCAGCCCACCATGGTGCGGGGGCGCATGACAAAAAACAATGGCACGATGAAATCACTTTCTCATGACCCTGTGCAGCCTGTTCGTCGCTTCGGCACTGCACTTCGTCTGGCTATCGGCTTGGCTGGGACGTTATTCAAACCTGCCATCTTTCAATGTGTAACTGCTTACGTCAGGATGGCGCAAATTGACTGAGGCTGTTTGGCGTGACTGAAAAATCCACTGTGCTGGCCAGCATCCTGGGCAGTGAACAGGTGCCCGCGCACTTGGCACGCTCGGTGATCGAAGAAAGGATTCGCGCAGCGATCTACGACGGGCGCCTGCCCTGTGGCATGGCCATCCGGCAGCAAGAACTCGCCACATTGTTCGGCGTCAGTCGAATGCCCGTGCGCGAAGCCCTGCGTCAACTCGAAGCACAAGGCCTGCTGAAAGTCGTGCATCACAAGGGCGCGGTGGTAGCCCCCCTGATCAACCACGATTCCGTGGAAACCTACGCCCTGCGCATGCTTCTGGAGTGCGAAGCCTTGCGCCTGTCGGTGCCCCTGCTGGAAGAGCCTGATTTCGCCTTCGCCCAGGACTGTATCGAGCGCCTGGAACGAACCTCGGACTACGTCGAGATCAGTCGTCTCAACCGGGCCTTCCACTGGACGCTTTACGCACAGGCCGGTAACCGCCGGTTGTTGAACCTAATAGATGAAGGGCTGATCGAGGAGGAGCGCTTCCTGCGCTTCAATCTGGAAGCCATGGGATTGCGCAACACGGCTCAGGACGATCACCGGAACCTGTTGCAGGCTGCAAGACAGCGCGATGCAGTACGGGCTGTCGAGTTGCTGCGAGAGCATCTACAGCGCGGCGTGGACGCCATCCAGCGCTACCTGACCCAACGCGCGACAACTTGAGATACAGGCTGCACTAAGGTTGTGAAGCCCGGAAAGCAAAAACCCCTGTCTGCGTGGG
>NZ_JACYUT010000003.1:0-576672 GCF_014841915.1 Pseudomonas sp. CFBP 13727 | reverse complement strand
ACCCACACGAATTGCTTGATTCAATTGTTAAAGAGCGGTGGGTTGATTCTTTCGTCTCAACCGAGGCGCGCATTCTACGCTAACCTCACATCCTGTCAAGCGTTTATTTTGAAGTATTTAGCTAATCTCTAACAACTTCAACCGCTTGCGCTTTCGATTGCTCGTCAGCGGGAGGCGAATATTACTAGATTTTGCCGGCGAGTCAACACCTGTTCGCAAAACTTTTCACGACATCGTTCGTTTGACGTCAGGAACCAAGGGGCGCGCATTCAAACCGATTCGGTTCGACCTGGCATACGTGCTGCCGCTTGGGATCGCCCATGGGCAGTTCACGGTGCGAAGCTGGTCCCTTTCGCCAGGGATCGGGTGGGTTCATGGGGTCGGCCAGATAGACCCCGCTCGATGCGCAACCCGTCAGACACATCACTAATGCCAGTATTACCTTCGACATCCAATGCCCTCATCAAAGGGTTTGGAGAATACGAAGCCACATCCGCCAATCAAAGAGGTCGTTTCCCACGCTGTTGTAGGATGCTGCCTTGTGACCTGGGCCGCGCCGCGCCTCCACCGTATCGTACCTGCCTCAAGGGTTGCTTTTGAGGTACTCGAGAAGGTCGGCCATCTTTTGATCGTTGCCGAACCACCACAGGCGCATCTTGGTACCAGGCACCACATCGCTGGGTGCCTCGACGAAGGCGGCGATCTTCTCGGTGGTCCAGACGATGCCCGAGTTCTTCATCTCTGCTGAATAGCTGTAGTCACCGGTGCTTCCCGCCGCACGGCCGATCAGGCCATTGAGCTGCGGGCCGAATGCGGCCTGGGCACCGCGGCCTACCTTGTGGCAACCACCGCAATTCTTGTCGAATGTCGCCTGGCCGGCTACGGCGTCTCCCGCGGCCATGGCGTTGGCCTGCACCGCGACCAGTAGCGCGAAGAGCGCGCAGGTTACTGATTTCATGTTTCCTCGGATTGTTGTTACAGATGCTCATCATAACGGCTGACACAACAAAGAGAGATGCCGGGATAATGCAGAGTGATCACTGCCAATAAAAATGGAAGAGGAGTCACTCATGCGCAGGTCCGGCACAGCCATGGTCATTGCGGGTTTTCTGGCATTCACGACTGCATGGGCGGGCGACAGCGCCCATGCCGGGGAGCCTGCAGTCGAAAGCCTGGTGAAGGCCCGGGCCGCATCGTTGATGGCGCAATACAACATTCCAGGCATGGCGATCGCTATCACTGACGGTCGCCAGCAGCTGTTCTTCACCTATGGGCTGGCGTCGCGCGAGACGAAGGCGCCCGTTACCGCAGACACACTGTTCGAGCTTGGCTCGATCAGCAAGACCTTCACCGCCACCCTCGCCACCTATGCGCAAGCCAATGGGCAGCTGTCTCTGAGCGATCATCCCGGCCAGTATCTGCCCACATTGCGCGGCACACCGCTGGACCAGGCGTCACTCGCCGACCTGGGCACCCACAGCGCCGGCGGATTTCCTCTGCAGTTGCCGGACGACATCCAGAACGCTGCACAACTGATGACGTACTTTCGCGACTGGCAGCCCACCTATGCACCGGGCACCCAGCGCAGCTATGCGAACCCCAGCATTGGGTTGCTCGGGATGATCGCGGCCACGAGCATGAAAATGTCGTTCGGCCAGGCCATGCACGACAGGCTGCTCCCAGGCCTGGGCCTTGCCCACACTTACCTGGATGTCCCGACTGCGCAGTTGCCGTTGTATGCGCAGGGCTACGACAGGAACGACAAGCCGGTGCGGCTGAACCCGGCGGTACTGGCCGAGGAAGCCTATGGCTTCAAGTCCAGTGCGCGGGACATGCTTCATTATGTTCAGGCACAGATGGGCGCGGTGGCCTTGCCTGCGAAGCTGCGTGAGGCATTGGATGCCACGCAACGGGGCTACTTCAGGGTAGGTGGCATGACGCAAGCCCTGATCTGGGAGCAATACGCCTATCCCGTAGCGCTCGACACCCTGGTGCAAGGCAATTCCAATGCAGTAGCCCTGACTACCCAACCCACAAGCCCGCTGCGGCATCTGGACAAGGTATGGGTCAACAAAACCGGGTCGACCAATGGATTTGGCGGGTATGTGGCGTTTGTCCCATCACGAGGGATCGGCGTTGTGGTGCTGGCGAACAAGAACTATCCGAACGAAGCGCGGGTCAGGTTCGCCCATGAGCTGGTCCAGGCACTGGACCAGAGACTGGATAAGTAGGGGGTTCACGCACGTTCTCAAGCCCATGGGTCTGGAGTAGGATCCGAGTCCTGACCTTATTGGAGTTTCGTCGATGCGCCGCACTTGCCTGTTTCTCGCTTTCACGCTGGGCCTGGTCAACGTGGCCTGGGCTGCCAAGCCAGCACCGAGCGCCCCGAAAGCGCAGACCGTCAAGACGCTCGACGGCAAGTTCATGTTCACCCTGCCTGCGGGGTACACCGCCAACCCGCTGCCACCTGCCGATCCGAAAAGCGAAGCTGCAGGTGCCAAGGGCATGATGTACATGAATGAAAGCGAAAGACGCGTGGTGGTGACCACTGAACTGCCCATTCCCAAGGGTGGGCGTGCCGCCGACAACGATGATGAGTTCCTGACGGGCGCGACGGCAGGTTTCATCAAGCAACAGGCGACTGCGTTGCCTGACTTCAAGAAGACTGCGGAAAAACGTATCACCTTGCGAAAGCTGGGCGTGGAACAAATCGACAGCACCGCGACCATGGGCGGCGGCGCAACCATGACGACCACCTTCGTGGCCGGCTCGGGACCGACCATGTCGGTTGTCCAAGTGATTTCGCGCGCCAGCGACCAGACGGGTCATGCGGCCATGGTCAAGCGTATCGTGACTGGCAAGTAACGGAATCGGCCCACCCTGCCCGGCTGTGGCAGGGGGTTTGCTGTGCGCAGGACAAAACAGCGCCCAACAAAAAACCCGCCGAAGCGGGTTTATTGTCTAGCCATTCCAACATCCTGTCAGCAGCTTCCTTGCAATGGCCGGTCGTCCCTGACCCTGAGTCGCATCCTTCGTCTCAGTTAGTCAGGCTAGATTACTGGGGTGACGATGATCGCAATAGAGGCGATTGGAGCCACCGCGTGTAAGTGATTCGCTATACCGCTGCTGCGCGTCGTAGCCAGAGGGTAACAGTTGTGCCCTCGCCCAGCCGGCTCTCGATACGTGCGATACCCTCTGCGCTCGACGCGAAACCGTACACCTGCGACAAACCCAACCCGGTGCCCTGCCCGGCAGTCTTGGTGGTATAGAACGGTTCGAAGACCTGTACCAGTACGTCTTCCGAGATGCCCGGCCCATCGTCGGCAACGCTCAGGCAAAGGTAGGTGCCGTCGGCCAGTTGGGCGTCGCCGCAGACGACACGTTCACAGGTGGCCACGCGGATCTGCCCGGCACCGCGCAGCGCATCGCGCGCATTGACCAGCAGGTTGAGCAACGCAGCATCCAATTGATGGGCGTCGCACATCACCGCCTGCGCTGGCGCTTGCAGATCCAGCTGCACCTTCGTCGCCGTACCGAGCGCGCGACCGAACAGGTCACTGTTGTGCTCGATCCGCTCGTCGAGTACGACCGCCTGCACGCTGGGTTCTTCGCGACGGGCAAAGGCGAGCAGGTGATGAATCAATTGCGCGCCCTGCCGTACCGCCTGCAGGCCGATTTCGGTGAGGCGTTCGACTTCCAGGGGCTTGCGTGCCTTGAGGCGAGTCATCTGCAAGCTGGCACTGACGGCCTGCAACAGGTTGTTGAAATCGTGGGCGATACCCGCGGTGAGTTGGCCCAGCGAGGAAACCCGTTGGGCGTGGCGCAGGGTCTGCAGGGTTTGCTGGTGCTCGCCCAGCACGTTGTCGAGCTGCCGGGACAAGGCAAGGGTCTGTTGCTCGCGCTCGGCGTTGAGCAGGCGCAACTCCAATTGCGCAGCCGTTTGCCGTGCCAGAGCCTGCAGAGCGCTGCACTGCGCCGCATCCAGCGTGCGCGGCACGGTGTCGATGACGCACACCGTGCCCAGTGCCAAGCCCTGGCGCGAGATGATCGGCGCGCCCGCATAGAAGCGAATATAGGGAGGGCCCAACACGAGCGGACTGCACTTGAAGCGCAGGTCAAGATGAGTGTCCTGGACGATCATCACGGTATCGGGGGCGAGGATGGCATGGGCGCAGAACGCCAGGTCGCGGTGGGTTTCGGATACGTCGAGCCCTACGCATGCCTTGAACCACTGACGCTCGCGGTCCACCAGAGAGACCAGGCCGATGGGTGTCCCGCAGAGCTGGGTCGCCAACTGGACGATATCGTCAAAACCCGGCTCCGGGACACTGTCGAGCACACCCAGATGTTCGAGCGCAGCCAGGCGTTCGGACTCGTCGATAGGCGATGGGGCCGGGCTGTGGGACATGCAAAGGGCCAGGTTGAGGAATTGATTGGCGATAATGCGCGCGGCGAGCCAAGGCGGCAAGCATGTGCAAGCATATTGCGCATGAACGAAAAAGGGCGACCCTTCCGGATCGCCCTTCTGCACCGCCCAGCAGAGCGGATTTTGTTTGGTAGGCGCGATTGGACTCGAACCAACGACCCCCACCATGTCAAGGTGGTGCTCTAACCAACTGAGCTACGTGCCTGCTGTGGCGCGCAATTTTACGGATTGAGGCGCCACTGTCAACGGCAATTTGCCGCCAATCGTAAAAAAATCACTCACTTGCAACGGACGCACTCGATGCGCAGGTCAATGCAGACAGCATTGCTTGAATTTCTTACCGCTGCCGCAGGGGCAGGGATCGTTGCGGCCCGTCTTGGTTTCGCCGGTGATGGGCGTCTTGCCCGGACGACGCTCGAACCAGTACTGGTGCAGACGAATGGCGGCCATCTGGATCATCTCCATGGCCTCCTCGGCGTCCAGTTGCTCGCCTGATGCGTCATGTTTCAAGAGGTCGACACCTTGGGTGTGCAGCGTGATCAACGCCAGCAGGTCCTGTTCCTGATCAGGCATGTCGAGCCAGCTGCCACCCACCACGACCCCACGCTCATAGCCATAGCACCAGTCCTCGACGCTGACCACTTCTTCGTCGTCGAACAGATTGAAGATTGGCGCGAAGTTTTCGAAGTCTTCCTCCAGCAACATGGCCAACTGATTCATGTGCTGGATGAGGAGGTCGAAGAATTTCTCGAACTGCCTGTCGTCCTTGAAGACCGGCAAGTGATCAGGCCCACCCCACAGCGCTGCGTACCAGTCGTCGAAAGCGATTGCCTGAGGGCACGAAACGATGGCTGTGAAAAAGCCATCGAGCTCGGAGATGCTGCCGACCGATTTCTCGCTGGCGTATTGCCCCAGTACGTCTTCCACGTAATCCAGTTGTGCGTCGGTCAGCGCGTCATTGCTGATGTTGTAGGCCATGGTCTGCTCGGTCGGGTCATCAAAAAGAATGCCCGCATTGTAGCCGCCAGCGTGGACGATGTCCCCGGATCTGCGGCCGATCAGTTGTCCAATTGGCTCAGGTAACGCGTGATGTCGTGCTCTTGGCCGCTACCGACCAGCATCCAGAGCAGGATCCGACACTTGCGCGGGCAGAGAAATCTACCCATCACGGCGCCCTTCGCCTGCAGGTCCAGCTCGCCTCCCGCGAAGCCGTAACTACCGCTGGCCGTTGGCCCGCTGCCCGTGCGAGTGGCCACTATGACCGGCATATGCCGGGCAATGACGTGCAGGCTGGCGGCCCAGCGCTGCGATACATGCCCGGCGCCGAAACCGCCAATGACCACGCCCCGATACCCGGCGTCGACGACCCTGTCGAGCAACAAGGTGTCTGCATCCAGTGTGGCTTCGAGTAGCAACACGGTGTGATCGGTTCGGGCGGGATCCGGCAGGCAGCAACGCGCTGCAGGCGCGGCGGCGTAGTGCACCCGACCTTCGATCATCAGGCCAATCGGCCCGTAGGGTGCCGAAGCGAAGGCATCCATGGCCAATGCCGCGACCTTGCGCACCCGGGACGCCGCGTGCACCTGATCGTTGATCACTACCAACACGCCACGCCTGCGACTGTGTTCGGCCAGCGCCACCTGACTTGCAGCCAGCAGGTTAGCCGGGCCATCGGCACCGCAATGCGAGGCCGCACGCATGGCGCCCGTCAGTACCAGAGGTTCGTCGAGATCCCACAGCAGGTCGAGGAAAAAAGCGGCTTCTTCCAGGGTATCGGTGCCTTGGCTCAAGACTACCCCGACGGCTCCAGCCGCGATGCAGCTACGGGCCCACTCCAGGGCCTCGAGCAAGGCCTGGAAACTCAAGGAGGCGCTGGGCAGCAGATTCAGTGTGTGCACCTGAACCCCGGCCAGCGACGTCAACTCGGGCAGCAGGTCCACCATGCTCTGCCCGCTCAAACTGGGTTGAACACCTGCCCCAGTGGCCTGGGTCTGCATGCTGATGGTGCCGCCCAGGGCACCTACGGATAGTCTGGGTAGAGCCATGGGCGGTACTCCGTCAGAGGTTTGGGCTGCCGATGATCAGACCGATCAGCGGAAGGATGAGCACGGTGCTGATTGCCATGGACAGCACGTTGCCGATGTAGCCATGCATATAGGACGGCAGCCGCTGGCTGATGGCGACGGCCAGGGGCGGCGCCAGCAGTGCGCCCAATGCGGCACTGAGGATGATCACCGGCAGGCTGCCACCATGGACCAGAATCGCGGCGGGGGCTACCGAGACGACGGGAATGTAGGTCGGATACCAGCCGCGAGCAATCCATTGACGGCGCCAGATCAGCACACCCAGCGCCGAGGCCAGGGTTTGCGCCGCCAACAGCTGCAACAGCCAACCGGAACCGTAGAACGGACTGGCCGGATTGAGCATCAGCGCCAGCAGCGCCCCCAGCACCAACCCCAGGCTGGCCCATTCGTTGCCGAAGAACGGGGCCTCGGAGAAATCCGCAAGGATACGGCGCAAGGTCCAGCGCAGGCCGTAGTTGGCCGGAGAAGCCACCACCGGTGGCGCTTGCGCAGGCGCCGCGTCAGGCCTGACCAGAACCGGGAAGCGCTTGCACAGCAGGAAGCCGATTACGCTGCCCACTGCCATGCCGGTAACATTGCCGATCACCACTGGCAATGCCAGCGGGGTACACACGTACTTGACGATCAGCAGGCAGGCCGGGGTGATCAGCACGGCGCCCATCACGGCCCCGGTAAGCGCCACGCGCCAGCCACGCCCGAACAGCAGCACCGTGGCCGCCGGCATGGACACGAACGCGACGAAAGTCGGCTGCCAGGTATCGGCCGAAAGTGTCCATCCCCAGAGCAGATTGCCCAGACCCAGGCCGAGCAGCGAGCTGGTCACCACCCATGGCCAGAGCCCGGTGCCGTAGCAGATCGCGAAGCCTTGCCAGCGCTTGCCGGTGTGATTGGCCCACCAGCCCAGTCCGGCACCTGCCAGCAGGCCGATGGAGGCAAACTCATGCTTGTAGAACGCGACTTCGCTGATATCACCCACCACCCAGCGCCACCAGGCTGCTGGGTGGTGCAAGTTAGCCATCATGTCGCCATAGCTGGGCCACAGTGCGTCGATGGCCAGCAGCTTGCCGCTGATGACGGTCAGGGTAATGGCCAGCGACAGCATCAACAGGCCAGTTAAAGTCCCGCTGGATGCGCGGGTTGGTGTGTCTTGCAGAGAGGATTGCATGGCCAGCCCTCCTCAACGCGGCAGCGCGGCGTGAGGGTCATAGCCCAGCATCGAGCCATAGAGGTCGACCCGACGGTCGCGCGGCAGATCGTTGAGGCTGTTCCAGATCGGCGCGCTACGTGCCGACACAAGGTCGACGTCGGCATAGAGGATGGTTTCCTCTTCGGCTCCGGCCACCTCGCTGAGCGGCCAACCGTTGGTACCGGCAATCAACGAACAGCCCAGGAAGCGATCGCCGCGATCGGTACCGATGCGATTGGCTGCAGCGATGAACGTGTTGTTGACGTGCGCTGCAGTGATGGTCAGGTAAGACGCCATGCATTTGCCGGTTTCGTCGAACAGCGGCGGCGGCGTCCAGACCCAGTTGTTCAGGCTGCAGATGATGTCGGCACCCTGCAGGCTCAGCAGGCGTGGCACTTCCGGAAACCAGACGTCCCAGCAGATCATCAGCCCGATGCGCCCGATGGGCGTTTCGAACACCGGAAAACCGAGGTCGCCGGGACTGAACCAGAGCTTTTCGAGATTCCACAGATGAGCCTTGCGGTACTTGCCTATGAAGCCGTCGGGCCCCACCAGCATTGCGCAGTCGTAAAGCTTGTGCCCGTCGCGCTCCGCCAGGCCGGCGGCGAGATAGACCTTATGTTCGCGCGCGAACTCGATCCAGGCCTGCGCGCTGGGGCCGTCGGGCACGGCCTCGGCCAACGCGAACGCTTCTTCGCGGTTGCGGTAGGCGTAGCCGGTGTTGGCCAGTTCCGGCAGCACGATGAGTTGAGCGCCCCCTGCAACGGCGCGCTGGGCCAAGTGAAGGCTATGGGACAGGTTGAACGAGCGATGTTCGAGGCCACATTGTGGATCGAACTGAACGACAGCGACCCGCACGGGGCTGATAGCGGAAACAGAGGACATGGAGGCACCTTCTTGTTGTTTTTGGATTGCCTCCGCATAGAAACGCATTCGTTAAGATCATAGAACCGGACGCTTCCCAAGCATCTGTAGGATTAATCCGGCAGGTAGGACAAGAGGGTACAAAGTCGTTCAGGACTCGGTGCCATACCGAGGGTAATGAGACAGGTCGAACCCGGCGTTGAACACTGCGCCCTGGTTGGCGCAGAGGTTGATCACCGCGTCCACGGCGCCGCGCATGGCCGGTTCGGTCCAGCCGGCGTCGACCGAAAACGATTCACCTGCGAGGTACAGCCCGGATAGACGGCTGTAATCGCGGTTGTAGCTCATGAGCCCGACCGCATCCTGATACGCGCCTGCCCGGTAAAGCTTGGCGCAGCCCAGCGCATTGCGGTCCGTGACCCAGCGCTGCACGCGTGCGTTGGCGGTGTCGATGAATGGGGAAATGCGCGTGCCGACGTTGCTGCAGCGCATCAAGATGCGGTCCAGCTCGCGCACACAGTTGTCGACCAGCTCGGCGTCGCTGAACGCCGCCAGCTTGGTCGCATCGTCCTCCCAGGTGTAGCTGAGCAGGATGCAGTCATAGGCATAGTTGTCGTTGTAGCGGTAGGCATAGACGTCGTGCACGAAACTGTCGGTGACGAGTATCTGCGGTATGTCACGCCTGGCCGAGAGAAAGGTTTTCTTCAGCGGCGCGTAGACTTTGCAGCTGGTTTCCCAGTGCGCAGTCTTGTAGGCATCGATGGTGGCCTGAGGCAGCATGGCCGAGGTGAAACCAGCCACCTGGATTCGCGTTTCGAGGATCCAGGAGGGCACCGTGACGATCACCGAGTCGAAGCTCTGTTTCACCTGCCGGCTGGCCAGCGCGTCGCTTTGGTGCCAGCGGTAACCCACTTCTATGCTGCCGTCGGCCAGTCGCGTGAGGCTGTTCACCGGGCTGTCTGTGATCAGGCCAGCAGGCTGCTCGCGCAATCGTTCGTAAGGCGAGCGAGCCCCCTCCCCCAGCGGCATGAACATCAGACACTCATCCAATGCAGCCAGACCCAGGTAGCGAGGTGTGGCGAACGCCACACCTTTGGAGTCAGTCACGGCATGCTCGGTTAGGAACGGGGCTGGTAGCGGCATACCCTGGCCATCGACACGGCCGTGTACCAATTGCAAATGGCTGCTGAAGCCGAATATCGCGGTGCGCAGTGGATAAAGGCTGCACACGTCGTAGAAAGCGCCCCAACTGCCATCGCCTATGCCGATGGCGTAGAAGATCGACGATTCGGCGGCCGACATGCCCAGACCACCGAAGTCGCCCGGCCGGCTGGGATCCCAAGTGGGTACGCAAGGAGCGCGAACCAGCTCGCGGAACGCTACATGCTGGTAGCGCGTGACAATCGCAGACCACAAGGCGGGCCATTGTTGACTGCCGAACACGGCGGCGACCTGGGTCGCCATGCGCTCGGCGAACAGCTTCCATTTCTGGTAGACGGCTTGCAGCACGGCGGTAGGTGGCGGTGTGCTGCCGTCGGGATTGTTCCAGATCAGCAGTTGGGGTTCGGTTTCCCCTGCCAGGCGACCTTCGTGCAGATAGATGCCGGTGGAGTGTACGAAGGGCGTGCCGGGATTCGGGAAGTCTGAGGTCTTGAGATCGTACAGGCCTGCGTAGTAGGCCATCAATGAGCGGCCGTCTACAGGCGCCTCGCCGGTGCGATTGAAAAAGGGCATGCGCATGGCGCCCATTTCGAAAGGCGTCGAGGGCGTGGATTGAGGGCTGTCGACCTGCACGGTGAGGTGACGTCCGCCGAGGCGGCGCGACTGCTCGATCAAGGTGATGCGTTCGAAGCCACAGCGCAGCAGTTCGCGAGCTGCCACCAACCCTGCGACGCCCGCGCCAATGATGCAGATGCGGTGTTGTGCGTTACCTGCGTGAGCAATGCCCTCGGTTTGTTCGAGCAGGCGGCGGTAGTCGAAGCATAGATCCGGAGGGTTGGGAAAGCGGGCGGCCCACGGCAGGCTGGCGGGGTTTTGCACGGCGGCTGCGATGTCGGCGGGATGGTTGTGGGATGAGCCGATGGTCATGAATGACAGTCCTTGTCGGTCGGATTGAGGAGGCGTCAGTGTGCGAAGCCGTGGTGCGTCCAGGCAGAGGGATTGGGGGGCTGCGGTGTAGGAAGGATTTGGGGCGTATGTGGGAAGCAGGTGCGGTGGTTCAGGGAAGTTGCGGTGTGGCCGGACGCGGCTCGCGCCGCTGCTACAGGGGGCCGGGTGTGTCGCCGCGTCGGGTGTTAGACGGGACGGGGGTTTGTAACGACGTTCTGGAGGGGCTGGCCTTGGTGCAGCCGGTTGATGTTGGCGGCGATGAAGGCGTAGCGGCGTTCGAACAGGCCCTGGGTCCAGCCGGAGGCGTGGGGCGTGCAGTAGGCATTGGACAGATCTTCGAAGCGGTGGTGAGCGGGTGCGACCGGGTCGGTGTCGCCGCTGGGGTAGCGGTACCAGACATCCAGGTAGGCCTTGGCGATGAGGTGGTCGCGCAGGGCGTGGTACAACGCATCCTCATCGACCACGGCGGCGCGGGCAATGTTGATCAACACGGCATCATGGCGCATTGCGGCAAACTGCGCAGCGCCGAATGAACCGCGGGTGCGCTCGTTCAATGGGCAGGTGAGGATGACGAAATCGGCGCGCGTGAGTGCCTGGTCGAGTTCGCCGGGTGTGTACGCCTCATCCATAGGGCCGTCGACCCGTCCGCCTTCGGCGCGAGCGGAAATGGCGATGATGCGCAGGCCGAAAGCTTGGGCACGGGTGGCAACAGCCTGGCCGATTCGGCCAAAGCCGACGATGACGACCGTCTTGCCGAACAGCTCGCCGCGCGGCTGACGCTTCAGGTAGGCACCCGTCCAGTGTTCGGTACTGAAGCGCGCACGAAGATCCGCCAGCTCGATCTGGTGTTCGAGCATGCAAGCCAGGGCGTATTCAGCCATGGGGATTTCATGTTCGAACACATTGCAGACAGTGGCACCGAGCGGCAGCGCGGCGAAGTCGATGCCATCCAGGCCGGCGCCGGGTACCTGCAACAGGCGGAACGCCGGCGCGGGGCCAGTACGCTGGAAACGCATCGAGACCAGCACGTCGGCGCCTTCGATCTGCGCGTCCCAGGCAGCCGATTCATGGGCCTCACGGGGCAGCGCAACGAACTGCGCCGGGCAGTCCAAGCCTGCGGCAAGCATCTCGCGGTGTGTCGCGGCCTCTCCCACCATCACGATTTTCATGTGTCGCCCTCTTGTGTCGAAACGCTGCCCGCAATGGTAGCGCAAACATTGGTAGTCGGCGGACAGTAGAATATCGGCTCGGTCATGGCAATAGAGCGTTCGCATTAGGCACCGGGCAACCGTCCCGAACTGTACCTGACACCGCTTGAAATCAATTTGCAATGAACAGCCTGCAGTGCGTTCCGGTCCAGTGAAGAGACCCGTCTGGAGTGTGCATGCATGGCAACACCTACCACCACGCCCCGTCGTCGGCGCTGGCTTCCCTTTCTGCTGCTGGCTCTGGCGATAGGTATCGGCTTGCCGTATGGCTGCTCGCAACTGGCCTATAAGGAGCGGCAATTGCTGTTCAACATCGAACCAGGCACGGCGAGCTGGTATTCGGGACTGCCGTCCGGGGTGACCGAGCTGCAGATTCCGGTCGAGAAAGCCTTGAGCAGCACCCAGTACCTGCACGCCTGGTGGTGGCCGGCGCCGCGCGCCGATGCGCCGGCGGTGCTGTATCTGCATGGCACCCGCTGGAACCTGACGGCACAAGTGCGGCGTATCAGTCAGCTGCGCGAGCTGGGCTTCTCGGTGCTGGCCATCGACTACCGCGGTTTCGGCGAAAGCCCCGGCGAGTTGCCGTCGGAGCGCACCGTGTACCAGGACGCCCAGGCTGCCTGGGCACGGCTGGTGCAGTTTCAGCCCAACGCCGAGCGCCGATTTATCTATGGCCATTCGCTGGGCGGTGCGATCGCCGTGGATCTGGCCGAGCATCTGGCCGAAGGTGACGAGCCCAAGGCGGCCGGGCTGATCGTGGA
Organism: Pseudomonas sp. CFBP 13727; assembly: GCF_014841915.1. Lineage (NCBI taxonomy): Bacteria > Pseudomonadati > Pseudomonadota > Gammaproteobacteria > Pseudomonadales > Pseudomonadaceae > Pseudomonas > Pseudomonas sp. CFBP 13727. Next base: position 564,034 of record NZ_JACYUT010000003.1, on the reverse strand, counting down.
GTCCACCTTCACCGATCTGGCCGCTGCCGCAGCGGCCGTGGCCAATACGTCGCTGCCGGTGCGCTGGATCATGTCGGAGAAATTCGACTCCATCGACAAGATCGGCGACATCGGGATACCGGTGCTTATCGTTCATGGCCTGGACGACCGCTATGTACCGCCGCGTTTCAGCCAAGAACTGTTCGATGCCGCTGCCCAGCCCAAACGCTTGCTGCTGGTACCAGGTGGCACGCACAACAACAGCATGACGTTGGGTAGCCAGGCCTATGCCGAGGCGCTGCGTGAGGTGTTCGGTCTGTAGTGGATGCAAAGCGTGGGGTGACGCAACTTATTCAGCGCCCTGAAGGTCTGTGCTGTGGCAGCCGTGCACCGGGCACGCGCGCCAGCGCATTCGCAGGAACCTCCATGGAAAAGCACGAACCCAGCCTTGATGCCTCTGAAGAAGACGGCAAGACCCCTGGACTGTCGGCCGACGAAAAAGCCGAGGTCCATGAGAATCAACCGCCCCGTGCGGCGGTGCTGCATGAAACCATTCGTATACAGGGCGACCACGAACTCGAACGTACGGTAGCCGCCCTGTGGTGGTCGGCCCTGGCCGCCGGACTGACCATGGGCCTGTCGCTGATGGCCATGGGTCTGTTCAATTCGCGCCTGCCCGACGGCGAAACCAGCAAGGTCATTGCCAGCCTGGGTTACTCGGCCGGTTTTCTTGCAGTGATCCTGGCGCGCCAGCAACTGTTCACTGAAAACACCCTGACGGCCGTATTGCCGATCATGAGCAAGCCGAGCCTGAGCAATTTCGGCCGGCTGTTCAAACTATGGGGCGTGGTCCTGGCGGGTAACCTGGCGGGGACCTTGCTGGTGTCCTACGTCATGCTTCATTTGCCCATCTTCGATGCCAAGACCGATGTCGCCTTTCTCGACATCGGCCGCAAGGTGATGGAAAACGACCTGTCGCAGATGTTTTCCAAAGGCATCATTTCGGGCTGGATGATCGCCACCATGGTCTGGATGATTCCTTCGCAGGAAAGCGCCAAGATGTGGATCATCATCCTGGTCACCTACCTGATGGCATTGGGCGATTTCACCCACATCGTCGTGGGTTCGGCGGAGGTTTCCTACCTGGTATGGGCCGGCGAGCTGGACTGGAAAGCCTTCTGGCTCGACTTTGCCGCACCGACGCTGGCCGGCAACATCATTGGCGGCAGCTTCATTTTCGCCTTGATCAGCCATGCCCAGATCAGAAGCGAAAGTGGCCTGCCGCCCAAGGACGATGGGCAGGGCAAGGCGCGCAAGGAACCCAACGCCGACGCCTGAGCCGGGGCTGCATCAGGGTGTAGCCACGGGGGCCGGTGAGTCGACCTGCTCCCACCAGTGCACACCGGCCTGGGGATTGCGCATGTCGACCCGCTCCCCCATGCGCGGCGTGCTCAACGGCACGCTCTTGGCCTGCGCAAGTGCGCTGATGCGATCGAAAGGTTCGTGCCAATCGTGTATCGAAAGGTCGAAGGTCCCATTGTGGATCGGCAGCAGCGTCTTGCCGCGCAGGTCCAGGTGCGCCTGCAGGGATTCTTCGGGCTGCATGTGCACGTTCGGCCAGGCGACGTTGTAGGCACCGGTTTCCATCAGGGTAAGGTCGAAGGGCCCGAACCGTTCGCCGATCTGCTTGAAGCCCGGGAAGTAACCGGTATCGCCGCTGAAGAACAGCCGGAAGTCCTTGTCGATGATCACCCACGATGCCCATAGCGTGCTGTTGCTGTCGAACAGGCTGCGCCCGGAGAAATGCTGCGATGGGGTCGCCACCAGACGCAACCCGCCCACTTCGGTTTCCTGCCACCAGTCCAGCTGACGCACCTTGCTGGCGGGCACGCCCCAGTCGACCAGGCGGTCGCCCACGCCCAGGGTGGTCAGGAAGTACTCGGTCTTGTCTGCCAGCGCCTTGATCGCGTGCTCGTCCAGATGGTCGTAGTGGTCGTGGGAAAGGATGACGGCCTTGATCGGCGGCAGGTCGGCGATGCTGATCGGCGGCTGGTGGAAGCGCAATGGGCCCGCCCACTGGACAGGCGAGGCGCGCTCGGAAAAGACCGGGTCGGTCAAAAGGAACTGGCCATTCATCTTCAGCAGCACGGTCGAGTGCCCCAACCGCCAGAGGCTGTGGTCCGGCGCCGCCAGCAGTTGCTGACGAGACAGGCGTTCGACCGGCAATGCGGCCTGCGGGCGGGTGCCTGGCGGCTTGCTCAACAGTAGGTACTTGATGCCGATGCGCAGCTTCTTCATGAAGCCGTCCTTGGGCAGGACCACCTGATTACGGTACTGGCCGTCCTCGCGCAACGAGGCTGGCAGTTCTTCGGCATTAGGTGAGAACGACGTCATAAGCGCAAGCACTCCGAAAAGCAGGGGAATATTCATGCAGCCCTCTGGCTGAAAGATGCGTGCTACAGCATACGCCTTCGGCCTGGCGTGAAAAGCCCGTGGTCGGCCCGGAGCGCCGAGAAGGTGCCTGCCGCTTGGTCGCCCGGCGGGAACCATGTCGCCGCCGCAGCCGTCCGAATGGGATCAGGAAACGTCTGTTCGCAAGGACCGCTGCTCATGAATGCTGTTGATGCCGCCAACCCCTCCCGGTACTTACGCCATGCACGGCTTCTGGTGCTGGCGTTCGTGCTGCCCATCCTTGCCAGTGTGTTGATTGCCGGCAGTGCCGTGCTCGGCGTTCCTGCCGCGACAGATCATGCCAGCGATCCTTCGGCAGAGACGGTCGCCGCGAACAGCTTGAGCGGCGAGCGCGATCTGGGGGATAACAGTGGCCGGCCGCTGATTTCCCTCGAAGAAGCCGGCTCGGGACTGCCCGTGCAGACGCCGCCACCGGGCAGCGAACCGCTCTGGGCGATGTCGCCGGCGACGATTGCCGCACTGTTGCTCGTCGTGCTGATCGTCTCCGGCGGGCTGCTGCTCAGGACCTTGCGCAGCTTGCGTGACATCGACCGGGATCATGCACGATTGCAGGACAGGCATCGAGCCCTGCAATCGAGCGAAGAGCGCCTGTATGACCTGACCCGTGCCAGTTCCGACTGGATATGGGAAACCGACGAGTTCCTACGGGTCAGTTATCTATCATCGGAATTTACCGCTTCCACCGGTTTGGCAGGTGATGCCTGGCTGGGCCAGCCCATTGAATTGCTGCTGCAGTGCGAAACCCTCCCTCCGGGCCAATGGCTGCAACAGTTGGGAAGCACCGCCGCAGCAGCAGGGACTGGTCAGTTGCGCTGCAGCTACCGCGACAGCGCGGGACAGACCCGCCAGAGTCGCATTGCAGCACGGCCCATCTTGCATGAATCACGTGTGGTCGGTTACCGCGGTACGGTGGTCGACGTCACCGACCATGTCAGCGCCCAGACCCAACTGGCCCACCGCTCCACCCACGATGCCGTGACAGGCCTGGGTGATGAGCATGCCCTGACGCGGTTCCTCGACCAGACCCTGGCCGATCGCCTGCGTCCGCTGCCATTGACCGTGCTGCTGCTGGACCTGGAAGGGTTCGACGCAGCGCAGCAAACCCTGGACAAGCCCGCACGCGAATGTGTTCTGCGCACAGTCGCCAGCCGCCTGCGCGACAGCACGCGCAGCAATGATCTGGTGACACGCCTGCACGCCGGGCAGTTCATGCTCGTGCTGGCCAGCATCGACGAGATGATCGAGATCGAGCATTTCTGTCAGCGCCTGATCGACAACATCCAGCGCCCGATCGCGCATGGCATCAGACAGCTGCAGGTGGGTGTGAATATCGGCGTGGTTCACGACCGGCCCGCACGTGGCGATGCCAGCGAGTGGAAGCGCTGCGCGGACGTCGCCCTGCGTCAGGCCAAGGCTCAAGGCGCCGGCAGCTGGCAGCATTTTGCCCCGGCGCTGGACCGACAGAACCAGCTCAGGCAACTGGAAACCGATCTGGCATCAGCCATACGCCATGAACAATTGCTGCTGCAGTTTCAGCCCAGGTATAGCGCCGAGGCCGACCGAGTGGTCGCGGTCGAGGCACTGCTGCGCTGGCAGCACCCGGTCGAAGGCTTGCTCACCTCGGACGTTTTCCTGCCTTTGGCCGAGCGCAGCGACTTGATCGTAGCGATCGGCCGCTGGATGTTGGGCGAGGCCTGCAAGGCAGCGCGCCATTGGCCACAGTCGATTGTCGTGTCGCTGAGCCTGGCACCGGCGCATTTCAGCCGCGGCGATGTTTCTCGCGATGTTCGTGACGCGCTGGCAGAAGCCCGCTTGCCTGCCAGCCGTCTGCAGGTGCAGGTTGCCGAGCAGGTCATGCTGGGCTGTGCCGACGGTGCCGTAGGTGCACTGACCGCACTGAAGGAACTGGGTACCGGGCTGATTCTCGATGAGTTCGGCAGTGGCTACTGCTCCCTGGGATATCTACGTCTTTATCCCTTCGATGGGTTGAAGATCGAACGACGCTTCGTGGCCGGCATGAGCGACAACCCGAATGACCGCGCCATGGTGCGCGGCATGATCGACCTGAGCAAGGCCATGGGTGTTCGTGTGATCGGCGCCGGTGTCGATACCGAGCAACGGCTGCGCTGCCTGCAGCATGAAGGGTGCGCAGAGGTACAAGGCGATTATTTGAGCACCGCTCTGGTTCACCTGGCGCTGGAGCCATTGCTCAAGCAGCAGAGCGCCTCGCGCAGAGTTCGTGAGGTACCGCAGGTAAGTGATTACACCTGATATAAGCCGTGCGGACTCAAGATTTTTTTACAGGCTCGAGCGGCATCGCTAGAATCGGTGCACCGTCCGGACACGACCAGCCAATGGTTCCGGCATGCGCAACCACAGTGGACACTCCATGGGCACGACTGCAGCAGCCGACATAGCCACCCTCGCGCGTATCGACGCGGTCCCGGCAATCCTGCAGGTCATCTGCGAAACCACCGGGATGCGTTTTGCAGCGGTAGCCAGAGTTACCGAAGATTCGTGGACCACGTGCGCGGTGCTCGACAGCATCGGCTTTGGCCTGGGGGTCGGCGACGAACTGGACGTGACCACTACCCTGTGTCACGAGATACGCGTCAGTCAGCAGACCGTCATCATCGACAAGGTCAGCGAAGACGAGGTGTACTGCAACCATCACACTCCGCGCATCTACAAGTTCGAAAGCTATATATCGACGCCTATATTCCGCGCCGATGGCAGCTTTTTCGGCACCATCTGTGCGCTCGATCCACGGCCTACCTGCCTCAAAGGCAGCACCATCGAACCCATGATGGAATCGTTCTCGCGATTGCTGTCGCTGCAGATGGAGAATGAAGAACAGCACCAGCGCACGGCTACCGCGTTGCTGGAAGAGCGTGAAATGGCCGATCTGCGTGATCAGTTCATTGCGGTGCTCGGCCATGACTTGCGCAATCCGCTGTTTGCCATCAACGCCGGCTCGGAGCTGTTGCAGCGACGCGTTACCGATGAGCGCAGCCTGGGTATCGTCAAGCATATCCAGACCAGTGCACGTCGCGCCTCGCAGCTGATCGAAGATGTGCTGGATTTTGCCCGTGGACGACTCGGTGCCGGCATCGTGGTGGACCTGCAGCCCGACGCCGACCTGACGCGGAGCCTGGAGCACGTGGTCTCCGAGCTGCAGCGCATTCACCCCGACCGGGTCATCACGATGGATGTCGATGATCTGCAAGGCGTGCTGTGCGACAAGGAGCGTATTGGCCAACTGCTTTCCAACCTGGTGTCCAACGCGATCATCCACGGTGCTCCGGACAGCGAGGTGCGCGTGTGCGGCCGACTGTCCAATCAGGCATTCACCCTGTCGGTGCATAATCAGGGGCCGGCGATCGCTGAAAACGTGCGCTCGCAGTTGTTCAAACCCTTTGCCCGGCCCAGTGTGCGCAGCCCGCGCGGGGGCCTTGGACTGGGTTTGTACATTGCCTATCAGATCGCCCTGGCCCACGCCGGTCGACTGGAAGTCGCGTCGAGCGATGAAGACGGTACGCAGTTCAGCTTCCACCTGCCCGTGAACACCGACCGCGACTGAGGCCTGGGCCTGCTACGCGGAAAGTGGCCGGCACGACGGCTGGCGATGGTAGCATCGCCCTACCTCCACACCCTGCCTGGCACCCACATGGCGAGACCTGACCCCGGGATCCCCCCCACTCATGGCCAACGCAGCGCGCGACAGCTGAAGCTGCTCACGGGCGGCAGCGAGCCCGACCCACGTTTCACGTTGGCCAACGAACGCACGTTTCTGGCCTGGATTCGTACAGCCCTGGCCTTGATGGCTGGCGGCATCGCTGTCGAAGCATTCACTGCGGACGTGTTCGCACCCGAGTTTCGCAAGAGCCTGGCGGTCATCCTGCTGCTGCTGGGCATGCTGCTCAGTGCCAGTGCGAGCCTGCGCTGGCTGAACGTGGAGCGGGCGATGCGTCACAAGCAGCCCTTGCCCATTCCGTTGCTGGTGCCGCTGCTGTCCATCGGCGGTGCGTTGGTCACGGCAGCGCTGATAGCCTTCGTCGTATTGCGATGAGCCTGCTGCAAGCGGGACATCAGGACGAAGGCCTGCAGCCTGAACGGACGTTGCTGGCGTGGGGACGGACCCTGTTGGCGATGTTGGTGGCGAGTCTGTTCTTTCTGCGCTGGATGCCCTTCCACGGGCGCTTCGCCGGTGGCCTGATCGCATTCACTTTGCTGGGAGCGCTGCTGATCTGGCTGAGCCAACGGCGCCGATACCGCTGCAGGGTGGAAGGGATCAGCCGCGCGTGCTTCCCGGCCGACGTGACGGGCGTGCTTGGCCTGGGCAGCATGGTCACGGTGATCGGCGGCGCGGCGATCTGGATCACCTTGATGACCTGAAGCGTCAGGCGTATTCGTTGCGCTCGGCCTTGAGCAATGCCCACGCCAGCCCGGCGACCCACACCAGTGAAGCGAAGTAGTTGACCCGCTGGAACAGGCCGAAGCCACGGCCAACGTCCATCGCTGCTGCCATCCACGGCAGGCAGCCCAGCGCAAACAGGCTACAGATCAGGGACAACCAGACCAAGCCCTTGCGGCCCTCGCGGCGTGCCACGACAATCCACAGCGCACTGGCGAGCAACAGGCTTGCCGACATGATCACGCTGGCGATGGTATGCAGGTTCTGCTGTGTCGAGGGGTATTGCAGGGAACAGCCGGCGTCGCAGGTGAAATACCCAGCGGCCAGGCTCGCCACACCGTGCACGATGATCAGCGAGGCGCTCAGCCGCGCAAGGCGCAGATGAGCATGGCCCGCGTACAGGCCAATACCGAACGCTATCGACAACAGGCCCAGCGGGTAATGACCGAGCCAGGCCCAGAGGGCGTGGGTGGGTGCATCGATGGCGCCCAACAGACCCATCGCCTGATCGATGTGGCTGTACCCAGCGTACAAGCTGCCGGTCACGATGAGGCTGGCGGCCAGCCATAGCGGGCTGATCAGGCCAGCCAGATAGAGTAATTTGCGAATCGGCTGCTGCACAGCGCATCTCCGTCATAAAAAGAGGCCCGGACCTTACTACAGCGCCAGTGCGGTCACGAAGCAATTTCTCCCGCCATTGGGCAAACCTGGCGCTTTGGCAATAACAGGACACATTTACGTGGAATTCATCGAACTACCGACCTGTGCGCGACCGCTGCTGGACAAGTTCTACAAGTCGCAGAACAGTCGGATGCGCAGCGTGGGCAACGCCCGCTGGTGGGTAGCACGGAGCGACGGAATCGTTGCAGGTTCGAACTTCGTGTCGGTGGCCGGGGGGCACTGGTTAACCGGCCTGCACGTGGCTGTCGATCAGCGCAACAAGGGCTTGGGCCGACGCTTGCTCAGCACCGCCCAGACCACGCTGGGCGGGCCGGTATGGTTGTTTTGCGAACCGCCGTTGCGTGGTTTCTACCTCAGCCTCGGCTTCGAGGATGCAACCACTCTGCCTGCCGAGCTGACCCAGCGCCTGCAGCGCTACCGAGCCAGCAAGAACTTGCTGGCCCTGGTGCGTCCGACTGCCGCTTGATCTGCATAGCCTCGGCTCAAGGCTGCGGGCGCGCTGCAACCGATGACGGCGTGGCAGGACTTGCACGCAGGTCCTTCTCGCCCGTGGGCACGGTCCCGGTCTGGTCCACAGCGGGGGTGGTATCTTCAGGGTCTTTGGCACCCTTGTCCTTGCCCTCGGCCGACATGTGCTCGATCACCGCATTCATCTCGGCACCGAGCAACAGCACCGCAGAAGAGATGTAGAAATACAACAGCAACACGATGATCGCGCCAATGCTGCCGTACATGGCGTTGTAGTCGGCGAACGTCTTCACGTAGTAGGCAAAGCCCAGCGATGCGACGATCCACACCACCACGGCGAGCATCGAGCCAGGCGTGATGAAGCGGAATTCCTGCTTCACGTCAGGCATGACGTAGTAGATCACCGCAACGGCGATCATCAGCAGGATGACGATCAGTGGCCAGCGCAGGATGGTCCACAGCGTGACGATGAAATCTTCCATGCCGATCTGCCCGGCCAGCCACTGCATGACCTGGGGACCGGTGACCATCAAGGCCGCTACGCACAACAGCATCCCGGCAAGGCCGATGGTGTACAGAATCGACAGGGGAATGCGCTTCCAGGCCGGACGTTCTTCGACTACATCATAGGCAGCGTTCATTGCGCTCATGGTCAGTCGCACGCCTGCCGAGGCAGTCCACAGCGCAACCACGATACCGATGGAGAGCAAACCACCTTTGGACTGCTGCAACTGGTCGATCACCGGATTGACTTGTTCCAACGCCTGTGGCGGCAGCACCAACTCGGATTGCAGACGCATCCACGAGAAGAAGTCCGGCAGATGCAGGAAGCCGATCAAGGCAATCAGGAAAAGCAGAAAAGGGAATAGCGAGAACAACATCTGGTAGGCCAATGCCGAAGCATAAGTAGGCATTTCGTCGTCGACGAATTCCTTGACCGTGCGAACCATGACCTTCATGAAAGGCAGGTTGTTCATGTGGGGAAATAGCATAGCGTCTCCTTGCGCCACTCGACTTTCGAATACCCTGCCTGAGTGGATGCGCAGCCCAACTGAGTCAGGCAGCCGCGGCAGGCTTGTAGCGGCACGCTTTCTACCGTAAAGCTGCAGGAAAAACGACAATCAGAGTATGTACGTCCGTGTCCGCCCAATAGCACAACGGCCATCGTTTGATGACCGTTGGCGAACTTCACTCAGGCAGGAAACACGCTGCCTCAGTGTTTATTTACAGCGTCTTTCACAGTGTTCTTGACTTCGCCTTCTACTTGCTGGGCTTCGCCTTTCTTCTCTTGCACTGCACCTTCAACCTGCAGTTTGTCGCTACCGGTGACTTTGCCCACGCCTTGCTTGAGGTTGCCGACTGCTTCGTTGGCTACGCCTTTGATCTTGTCTGAAGTGCCGCTCATGGTATGTCTCCTGGTCATGTAGGAATGTCTTGTCTCGACACAGGAATTGACCGGCACCGGCCATCCAGAGTTTCAAATTATTTTGCGTGGCAAAAGACGCCGTGGTCGTGCGGCAGGCACATGGGTTTTGCCCGCGCTTTATGTTCGGCCGATTTGCCCGCAGAATGCCGGTCGGATTCGGCCAGTGCGCCGAAGCGTCATACCTGTAGGAATTTTCATGAAACTCGACAAACCCCAAGCCATCGCCCGTCGCAACAAGGAACTGGGTGGCGCGGTGCTCGGCGTCAACAACTGCCATTTCACCGTGCTGGACGCCAAACGCAACATCTGGTGGTTCGACATCCCTGTGGCACGCCTGCAGATCGGCCAGTACGAATGGATTCACCTGCTGCTGCATACTCCTTCCAGTGATCAGCTACTGCACCTGAAAGTGACCACGGCGTTTTTACGTGAACACATGGAAGGGCTGGTGGTGCGCAACGCCGGCAAACGCAAGTCGACGGTCAGCCTCGAGCTGAGCGCCGACAAGGATTCGTTCCTCAAGGATGTGCGCCCCACCGGCAGCGGCGTCGGCTTCGCGCCGTTCCTGCAGGCCTGAAAGCGGCCTGCGTGACGGGCTTCAGACCAGTTCGATACGGTCGGCGTGGATGACGATCTGGCCGTCCTTGTACAGGGCGCCGATGGCCTTCTTGAAGTTGCCCTTGCTGACACCAAACAGGTCGCTGATCACCTGCGGATCGCTCTTGTCGCTGACCGCCAGGGTGCCCTGGTTGGCGCGCAGCTTGTCGAGGATCTGGGCGTTGAGGCTACTGGTCAGTTGCGCGCCGATGGGCTGCAGGCTCAGGGCAATCTTGCCGTCGCCGCGCAGCTCCTTGATGTAGCCCTTCTCCTGCTTGCCGGAGCGCAGGAACTTGAACACTTCGTTCTTGTGGATCAAGCCCCAATGGGCGTTGTTGATGATGGCCTTGAAGCCCATGTCGGTTTCTTCGACCACCAGCAGATCGACTTCCTGGCCTACCTGATAGGCCGGCGGCAGCTTGTCGAGGTAGCGATCCAGGCGGGCGGTGGCCGTAATGCGGCGCGTACGCTTGTCCAGGTACACGTGTACCACGCAGTACTCGCCCGCTTTCATCTGGCGTTTTTCTTCGGAGAACGGCAGCAGCAGGTCCTTGGGCAGCCCCCAGTCGAGGAAGACGCCAATGCTGTTGATCTCGACGACCTTGAGGCTGGCGAACTCACCCACCTGAACCTTGGGCTTTTCAGTGGTGGCCAGCAGTTTGTCTTCGCTGTCCAGATACACGAAGACGTTCAGCCAGTCTTCGTCTTCGCTGGGAATATCCTTGGGAATGTAGCGATTGGGCAAGAGGATCTCGCCGTCTGCGCCGCCGTCCAGATACAGCCCGAAGTCCGTATGTTTTACCACTTGCAATGCGTTGTAGCGCCCGACTAAAGCCATTTCGAATTTTCCTCGTCACCTGGCTCGGCATTCTACCCGAGAACCCTTCGGTTCGCTGCGCAAGGCGCCTTGCGCGACAGGTATTGGTACGCCTGAACCTTGCTGGGCAAAACCTTGATCACAGGGGATCCCACTGCCACCGCTGGTCCATATAGCCCAGCCGAGAGGGGATAAATCATGTACAATGCCTGGCCATATTAATTTTTGACAGGTTAATGGCAGCCATGCGCGTTAAAGCATCCAACAGCAAAGTCAAACCCGCTCCAGCCGTAGAAACCAGCGAGTCGATCAACGAACAGATTGCTGCGTTTCTCAAGTCCGGTGGCGAGATCCAGCAGATTGCCAAGGGCGTGAGCGGCCAGACCTTCACCCCGTCCAAGCACATCAGCCTGGGCAAGAAGTAAGTTTGCGGCCCGGCCGTGGCGCCGGGCAAAACTTCAGCGTCATGTAACTCCTCGCATCACCCTCATCCCCCCTGAATCGACGAATGGCAGCGTGACGCCGCCCATGAGCGGTATGCTTGCACCCTTCTAGATCGGGCCGTCCAGGCTTACTGGAGGTAGGTATGCTCAGACCCAGCTGGTTATTGATAGCCGGACTCGTGGTCCCCCCTTCCCTATGCGCCCAGGTCATTCAACGTGACATCGGCGATTTCAACCTCAAGCTCGGCACTACACCGTCGCGCAGCATGGCCGTGGGCCTGGTGCAGCCAAGCGCCGGCAGTTCCTTCCATGGCGGGCTGGACCTGACCCACGACAGCGGTCTGTATTTCGGCCAATGGTCGCCCAACATGGGCCTCACCTCCTCCAGCAATCTGGAGGTGGATTCCTATATGGGCTACAAGCATCCGTTCGATAATTCGCTGGGCTATGAAGTGGGCGTGATCCAGTACAGCTACCCCGAGCTGGATGCCCCTTCGACGCATGCGTTCTACGCCGGCCTGCGCGTGCTGGATCGGCGCTTCGGCGCCGCGTTCAACAATACCCCCGACGGCCAGAACAGCACGCTGTTCGCCGACCTGGGCGGCCTGCCCCTGTTGGATGTGGGCTTTACCATGAAGGTCAGCAACCATCAGCTCACCACCCCGTTCACCATTGGCGAGGGGCAGGAAGTGCGCGCATTCAACGACTGGTCGCTGCAGATGTCACGGCCGATCGGCAGCTTCGATCTGGATTTCATCTACAGTGGCTCGGACCTGAGTGGCGCCAATTGCGCTGCCTATTCAGGCCAGAATGGCCAGTGTGACAGCATGTTCATGCTCAAGGCCCAACACGCGTTTTTCTGAACCGCACGCACCGGCATGGCTCTATAACCACAACAACGCCATCGCACGGACCGCTGCCATGAATCCTCTGTTTCGTCGCTTGTCGCATTGTGTGCTGCTCATGGGCCTGTGCCTGGTGTTCAGTGGCTGCACGCGAGTGGACCTGGCCTATCGCAATCTGGACGTGATCATTCCCTGGTCGATGAACGACTACCTGGACATGAATCGCGAACAGAAGAACTGGTTCGACGAACGCCTCAAGGAGCATCTGCGCTGGCACTGCACCACGCAACTGGCCGACAACCTTCAGTGGCTGGACAAGGTCCAGCGCATGGTCGCCGAGCAGCAAGTGACTGCGCCGGCGCTGCGCGAACGCACCGCCGAGGCCAAACAGGCGATCTTGGCCATTGCGGTGCAGGTTACGCCCTCGGCGGTCGAGTTGCTGCAGGGCCTGGACGACAATCAGGTGCGCGCCCTGCAGCAGGCGCTCAACGAGGATCTGGTCAAGCGCCGCAAAGAATACGTGGAGCCGCCACTGCAGGCGCAGATCGACGAACGCGCCAAGCGCATGAGCAAGCGTCTGACACCTTGGTTCGGCAAGCTTACCGATACGCAGCAGCAGCGCGTGCAGGCCTGGTCGCAGAGCCTGGGCGAACAGAATCGTGAATGGATCGACAACCGCGAGCACTGGCAAGCGCAGTTCATGGCCGCCTTGCAGCAGCGCCAGTCGGCGGAATTCCCGGCGCGGATCGCGCAATTGCTGCAACAGCGCGAAGCGGTGTGGACCCCGCAATACCGGCTGGCCTATGCCCGTACCGAGCAGGCAGCCATCGACCTGATGAGCGGCCTTGCAGCCGACAGTACGCCTGAACAACGCGAGCGTATCGAGCGCAAGCTGGGTGAACTACGCGAAGACTTCGCCAACCTCAAGTGCCTGAAGAACGGCTGATCCGGTGCTTCAGGCCCAGCCTTCCAGACGCAGCGTGGCACGTACCAGACGCTGCTCTTCCCCTTCGATTTCCCGCAGGTTGGCGCAGATGCTCTCGATATGCGCCACGGCTGCCTTGCGTGCCTGTTCGGGCTGGCGGTTGATCACTGCGGTGTAAAGCCTGGCGTGTTGCTTGTCGATCTGTTGTTTCTGCGGCTGGCGGTGGTACAGGTTGTTCACGCAGGCAAACACCGAATTGAGCAGCAGGTCGGTCAACGAGCGCAGCGTCTGTACCAGCACCGGATTGTGCGAGGCATCGCAGATGGCCAGGTGAAAAGCGTGGTCCAGGTGCGCATGCCGGGTGGCGTCCAGCGGCTGGTCATGGGCCGCCAGCAGCGCCTGGTAGCTGCGCTCGATCAACACAAAATCAGCCTGGGTACCGCGCAGTGCGGCCAGCCGTGCCGACTCGCCTTCGAGCAGCGAACGCACTTCGAACAGGTCATAGAGCGTACGCGGCTGGGAACTGAACAGGTGCATCAGGGGCGTGGCATCGTTGGCAGGCGACAGCGACGCGACGAACGAACCGCGGCCCTGCTCGGTGGCGATGATGCCACGGGCGCGCAACAGCTTGAGGCCCTCGCGCAGCGCGTTGCGCGACACACCGAGCTTTTCCACCAGACGCCGTTCCGACGGCAGTGGTTGTCCGGTCTTGAGAATGCCATCGACGATGAGCCGCTCGATGCGCTCGCACACTACATCGGCGACTTGAGGTTTGTTGTGCATGCCATGCCTGCTGGTAGGACCATCGGCCGAGACTGTCGTCAAACGTTCGACGACCCTCCAAAAATAAGCCAGTAGACGCTTCGATAGAAGCCCCCCGACCAAAAGAACTGGTCCTACCAGTGGTTCAGCCCGTAGACAGGCCTGGTGTTTGCGACCACTGTTGAGCGCATAAGAACGACAAGCCGGTGGCCTGCGCCCATGAACATTCTCTACGACGAACGCATCGACGGCGTCCTGCCCAAGGTCGACAAGGCCGCGCTGGTGCAGGCACTGCACTCCCGCATCCCCGACCTTACCGTACTGCATCGCACCGAAGACCTGCGCCCTTACGAGTGCGACGGGCTCAGTGCCTATCGCACCGTACCGCTGCTGGTGGTGTTGCCCGAGCGTATCGAGCAAATTGAGGCTCTGCTCAGGTTGTGCCACGCGCAAAAGGTGCCCGTCGTCGCACGTGGAGCAGGTACCGGACTGTCGGGGGGCGCCCTGCCGCTCGAACAGGGCGTGCTGCTGGTGATGGCGCGCTTCAAGCAGATTCTCGAGATCGACCCCGCTGGGCGCTGGGCGCGCGTGCAGCCTGGCGTGCGCAACCTGGCGATCTCGCAGGCGGCGGCGCCCTTCGGCCTGTACTACGCCCCCGACCCTTCGTCACAGATCGCGTGCTCGATTGGCGGCAACGTCGCGGAAAACGCTGGTGGCGTGCACTGCCTCAAGTACGGTTTGACCGTGCACAACCTGCTCAAGGTGCAGATGCTGACCATCGAGGGTGAACGCCTGACCCTGGGCAGCGATGCCCTCGACTCGCCCGGTTTCGATCTGCTGGCGCTGTTCACCGGGTCCGAAGGCATGCTGGGCATCATCACCGAGGTGACCGTCAAGCTGCTGCCCAAGCCGCAGGTGGCCAAGGTGCTGCTGGCCAGCTTCGATTCGGTGGAAAAGGCCGGCGCCGCCGTGGCCGACATCATTGCCGCAGGGATCATTCCCGGCGGCCTGGAAATGATGGACAACCTGGCCATTCGCGCCGCCGAAGACTTCATCCATGCCGGCTACCCGGTGGACGCCGAAGCGATCCTGCTGTGCGAGCTCGATGGCGTGGAAGCCGATGTGCACGACGATTGCCAGCGCGTCTATCAGGTGCTGACGGAGGCCGGCGCGACCGAGGTCCGCCAGGCCCGCGACGAGGCCGAACGCCTGCGTTTCTGGGCGGGGCGCAAGAATGCTTTCCCCGCCGTCGGCCGACTCTCGCCCGACTACTACTGCATGGACGGCACCATTCCGCGTCGCGCCCTGCCGGGCGTGCTCAAGGGCATCGCCGAGCTTTCCGAACAATACAGCCTGCGCGTGGCCAACGTGTTTCATGCCGGGGACGGCAACATGCACCCGCTGATTCTGTTCGATGCCAACCAGGCCGGTGAGCTCGAACGTGCCGAAGCGCTCGGCGGGCAGATCCTGGAGCTGTGCGTGGCGGTGGGCGGCAGCATCACCGGCGAACACGGTGTGGGGCGGGAGAAGATCAATCAGATGTGCGCCCAGTTCAACAGTGACGAGCTGACGCTGTTCCATGCGGTAAAAGCCGCGTTCGACCCCGATCGGCTGCTCAATCCCGGCAAGAACATTCCGACCCTGCAGCGCTGTGCCGAATTCGGCGGCATGCATATCCACCATGGGCAACTGCCATTCCCTGATCTGGAGCGCTTCTGATGACCGGCAGCGATTTGGACGCCAGCGGGCAACTGCTGGATCAGGTTCGGCAGGCGCTGGCCGACGACCGCCCCTTGTGCATCCAGGGCGGCAACAGCAAGGCCTTCCTGGGCTGCATCGGTGCCGGCGAGCACCTCGATACGCGCGCGCACTGCGGCATCGTCAGCTACGACCCTACGGAGCTGGTGATCACCGCACGGGCCGGCACGCCCTTGCAGGCGCTGCGCGCCGCCGTTGAGCAGGCCGGGCAGATGTTGCCTTTCGAGCCACCGGCCTATGGCGAGCAGGCCACCCTGGGCGGCACGGTTGCGGCCGGACTGTCGGGGCCACGTCGTCCCTGGGCCGGTTCCGCCCGCGATTATGTACTGGGCACGCGGGTCATCACCGGGTTGGGCAAGCACCTGCGCTTCGGCGGCGAGGTGATGAAGAACGTCGCCGGCTACGACCTGTCCCGGTTGCTGACCGGCAGTTTCGGCACGCTGGGCGTGCTGACCGAGGTGTCGCTCAAGGTACTGCCCAAGCCGCGTGCCTGTTTCAGCATCAAGCTGGCCTGCGACGCCGAGCGCGCCTTGCTCAAGCTCGCCGAATGGGGCCAGCAGCCGATGCCGATCAGTGCCGCATGCCACAGCGATGAGGTGCTCTATCTGCGCCTGGAGGGCGGCGAAGGCTCGGTGGCTGCGGCCCACGAGCGCATCGGCGGCGAGCCCATCGACTCGGCGTTCTGGGATGAGCTGAACGAGCATCGGCTGCCCTTCTTCGCGCAGCCCGAAGCGCTCTGGCGATTGTCGCTGCCCAACAACACGGCTGCCTTGCAGCTACCGGGCGAACAACTGATCGACTGGGGCGGTGCCCAGCGCTGGCTGAAATCCAACGCCAGCGCCGCGTCGATTCGCCAGGTGGTCGAGGCAGTCGGCGGGCATGCCACCTGCTACACCACAGGCGTCACCCCCGAGCCGTTTCAACCCTTGCCCGAGCTGCTACTGCGCTACCACCGACAGCTCAAGACGCAGTTGGACCCACAGGGCATCTTCAACCCCGGCCGCCTCTACGCGCAGCTGTGAACCAGGAGCCGTGAACCCATGCAGACCCAATTGAGTGATCAGGCCCGCCTGCTGCCGCGTGCCGAGGAAGCCGAGCGCATTCTGCGCAGCTGCGTGCACTGCGGCTTCTGCAATGCCACCTGCCCTACCTATCAACTGCTGGGCGACGAACTGGACGGCCCGCGCGGGCGCATCTATTTGATCAAGCAGGTGCTCGAAGGCCACGAGGTGACGGCGCACACGCAGCAGCACCTCGATCGCTGCCTGAGCTGCCGCAACTGCGAGACCACCTGCCCTTCGGGGGTGGACTACCACAACTTGCTGGACATTGGCCGTGCAGTGGTGGATCAGGCGGTGCCGCGGCCGGTCGAGCAACGCTGGCTGCGCGGCGGTCTGCGCGCGCTGGCCCCGCACCCGACCGCTTTCAAGGCGCTGATCCAGCTCGGCCAGACCTTTCGTCCACTGCTGCCGCAACGCCTCAAGGACAAGCTGCCGCGTCAGGTGCATGCTGCCGTGCCGCGGCCTGCCACGCGGCACGCGCGCAGGGTGCTGATGCTCGAAGGCTGTGTGCAGCCCGGGCTGTCGCCCAACACCAATGCCGCCGCCGCGCGAGTGCTGGACCGCCTGGGCATCAGCGTCACGGCGGTTCGCCAGGCCGCTTGCTGCGGCGCGGTGGATTACCATCTGGACGACCAGGCCCGTGGCCTGCAGCGCGCCCGACACAACATCGACGCCTGGTGGCCTGCTATCGAAGCAGGCGCCGAAGCCATCGTGCAGACCGCCAGTGGCTGTGGTGCTTTCATCAAGGATTATGGCCACCTGCTGGAACAGGATCCGGCCTACGCAGCGAAGGCCCAGACGGTCAGCCGCCTGGCCAAGGACCTGGTCGAAGTGTTGCGCGACGAGCCGGTGGAGCAACTGGCCGTTCATACCGACCTGCGCCTGGCCTTTCACTGCCCGTGTACATTGCAACATGCGCAGAAGCTGGGTGGCGTGACCGAACACCTGCTGCGTCGGCTGGGCTTTCATTTGACCGACGTACCGGACGGCCACCTGTGCTGCGGGTCCGCGGGTACCTACTCGGTGACTCAGCCGGTGTTGTCGCGGCAGTTGCGCGACAATCGCCTCAATGCCCTGGAAAGCGGCGCACCCCAGGTGATCGCCACTGCCAACATCGGTTGCCAGAACCATCTGGACGGGGCCGCGCGCACCCCGGTACGGCACTGGATCGAACTGGTCGAACAGGCCATGGCCGACTGACCCCATATTTTTGAATGCACTGAACTTTGAACCTCTCGACAATAGAACTGGAGAAGCCCATGCAAAGCAAAGCGATTCTTGGCCACGAAGACGTCACCCGCATCCTCGCCGCAGCACGCGCCGAAGCGC
Source organism: Pseudomonas sp. CFBP 13727 (assembly GCF_014841915.1). NCBI lineage: Bacteria > Pseudomonadati > Pseudomonadota > Gammaproteobacteria > Pseudomonadales > Pseudomonadaceae > Pseudomonas > Pseudomonas sp. CFBP 13727. Next base: position 546,057 of record NZ_JACYUT010000003.1, on the reverse strand, counting down.
AGAAGAACAACTGGGCAGTGGGCATTGCCGTGGTCGACGACGGTGGCCATCTGCTGGCGTTCGAGCGCCTGGACGGCGCCGCTGCCAGCACGGCCTACATCGCGCCGGGCAAGGCGCGCACCTCGGCCCTGGGGCGCAAGGAATCGGTAGTGTTCGAAGAGATGGTCAACAACGGACGTACCGCGTTCCTGTCGGGTAACCTCATGACCTGCCTGGAAGGTGCCGTGCCACTGATCCACGAAGGCCAGGTCATCGGCGCGGTCGGCGTGTCCGGGGTCAAGCCCGGTGAGGATGCGCAGGTCGCCAAGGCCGGCGCCGCTGCCCTGGTCTGAATTCCCGCCCCCGTATTCGAGGAGACTGCAATGAAGCACCGCATGAGAGCCCAGCGTCTGCAGGTCGACGCCACCCTGTACGATTTCATCGAGAACGAAGTACTGCCTGGCAGCGGGCTGGAATCCGAAGCGTTCTGGACCGGCTTCGACGCCCTGGTCCATGAATTCGCGCCGCAGAACCGCCTGCTGCTGGCCGAGCGCGATCGCTTGCAGACCGAACTGGACAACTGGCACCGCGCCCACCCCGGACCGATCCAGGACCCGGCTGCCTACCGCAGCTTCCTGCAGTCCATCGGCTACCTGCTGACACAGCCCGACCGCGTTGAGATCAGCACCTGCGATGTCGATGACGAGATCGCCCGGGTGGCCGGCCCGCAACTGGTGGTGCCGTCGACCAATGCCCGCTACGCCCTGAACGCGGCCAATGCCCGCTGGGGCTCGCTGTACGACGCGCTGTATGGCACCGACGCCATCCCGGAAAGCGATGGTGCAAGCAAGGGCCAAGGCTACAACCAGGTTCGCGGCGACCGCGTGATTGCCTTCGCCCGCGCCCTGCTCGACCAGAGCACCCCGCTGGCCAACGGATCGCACCGCGACGCCAACGGCTACCGGATCGAGGGTGGCCAGTTGCAGGTGAGCCTGGCCGACGGCAGCGTCAGCGCGCTGGCCGAGCCGAGCCAGTTCGTCGGCTTCCAGGGCGATGCGCAGCAACCGGTTGCCGTGCTGCTCAAGCATCATGGCCTGCACATCGAAATCCAGATCGACCCGACCTCACCGATCGGACGTACCGACGCGGCAGGCGTGAAGGACCTGCTGCTCGAAGCGGCCCTTTCGACCATCATCGACTGCGAGGACTCGGTGGCGGCGGTGGATGCCAGCGACAAGGTGGCGATCTATCGCAACTGGCTGGGCCTGATGCGCGGCGATCTGACCGAGGAGCTGGAAAAAGGCGGCCAGCGCATCACCCGCCGGCTCAATCCGGACCGTCAGTACCACACGCCGGCAGGCGGCGGGTTGACCCTGCACGGCCGTTCGCTGTTGTTGATCCGCAACGTCGGGCACCTGATGACCAATCCGGCAATTCTCGACGATGAAGGCCGGGAGATCCCCGAGGGTATCCTGGACGGCGTGGTCACCAGCCTGATCGGACGCTACGACCTGGAGCGCAAGGGCAACTCGCGCACCGGCAGCCTTTATATCGTCAAGCCGAAGATGCACGGCCCGGCCGAGGTGGCCTTCGCGGACAAGCTGTTCGCTGCCATCGAAGACCTGCTCCAGCTTTCGCGCAATACCCTGAAGATCGGCATCATGGACGAGGAACGCCGCACCTCGGTGAACCTCAAGGCCTGCATTGGCGCAGCCTCGACCCGCGTGGCGTTCATCAACACCGGCTTCCTCGACCGCACCGGCGACGAGATCCACAGCGCCATGCAGGCTGGGCCGATGATGCGCAAGGGTGACATGAAGGGCAGTGCCTGGATTGCCGCGTACGAGCGCAACAACATGCTCACCGGACTGGCCTGCGGCTTGCGCGGCAAGGCTCAGATCGGCAAGGGCATGTGGGCGATGCCCGACCTGATGGCCGACATGCTGGTGCAGAAGATCGGCCACCCCAAGGCCGGCGCGAACACCGCATGGGTGCCCTCGCCCACTGCGGCCACGTTGCACGCCCTGCACTATCATCAGGTGAACGTCAGTGAGGTGCAGCAGACCCTGGAGCAGATCGACGCAGCAGGCGAGCACGATGCCCTGCTGGACAACCTGCTGACCATCCCGGTGGTAGCCAATGCGCAATGGAGTGCGGACGAGATCCGTCAGGAACTGGACAACAATGCCCAAGGCTTGCTGGGCTATGTGGTGCGCTGGGTCGAACAGGGCATCGGTTGCTCCAAGGTGCCGGACATCCACGACGTCGGGCTGATGGAAGACCGCGCGACCCTGCGTATTTCCAGCCAGCACCTGGCCAACTGGCTGCTCCACGGCGTGGTCAGCCGCGAGCAGATCGTCGAAACCCTGGAGCGCATGGCCAAGGTGGTCGACCAGCAGAATGCCGGAGACCCGTCGTACCGCCCCATGGCGGCCGACTTCCAGAGCTCGGTGGCCTTCACGGCGGCCAGTGCACTGGTGTTCCAGGGCGGCGAACAGCCCAGTGGCTACACCGAGCCGTTGCTGCACCGGTTCCGCCTGGCATTCAAGAACGCCCAGGCGTGACATCGGCCGGGATAGGAAGGTTGTCGCCGACCTGTCCCGGCACTGCTGCGGCGGTTTCCCGCTTGCTGTAGTATCGCGTTCCGAATGAGAATCATCCGCGAACGCAATCATCATGAATCCTCCCTCTCCTCGCTTGCTGGTGGTCGATGACCACCGCAAGATCCGCGAGCCGCTGGCCATCTACCTGCGCCGATTCGGTTTCGACGTGCGCACCACCGAAGACGCCGCCGGCATGTGGGCGCTGCTCAAGCAGGACGTGTTCGACGTACTGATCCTCGACGTGATGCTGCCCGACGGCGATGGGTTCGAGCTGTGTCGCACGCTGGCGCACCAGTCCACGGCGGCGGTCATCCTGTTGACCGCGCGCGATGCCTGCGCCGACCGCGTTCAGGGCCTGGATGCCGGAGCCGACGACTACGTGGTCAAACCCTTCGAGCCGCGTGAACTGGTGGCGCGCATCCACAGCGTGCTGCGCCGGCGTGGCACCTTGGGCACGACGGTGACGGCCGTGCCGCCAGCCCTGCCAGCGCCCTTGCGCTGCTACCAGTTCGCCGACCTGAGCTTTCGCAGCGGCTGTAACACGCTGACCCGCCGAGATCGAAGCCAGGTACGCTTGAGCACCGTGGAAGGTCGTCTGCTGGAAGTCTTCCTAGACCATCCCAATACCGTACTGGGGCGCGAACGCTTGATCGAACTGACCTCGCGGCCCGGCAGCGATCTGTTCGATCGCGCCATCGACCGGCAGATCAGCCGCCTGCGTCGCAAGCTGGACGACAGCGCCCTGCAGCCCCTGTTGCTGCAAACGGTGTGGGGTGGCGGCTATCGCCTGGCGGCCAACGTCGCCCAGCAGCCCGGATGAAGCGCCTGCGCAAAGCATGGCCCCAGACCATGGCTCGCCAACTGGCGGTACTGCTGCTGCTGGCACTGCTGGCGTCCAACCTGATTGCCGTGCTGCTGCTGCAACGCACCGGCTCGCTGGTGCACCCGCTGTCGCGCACGCTGGTGGTCGAGCGGCTGGCCAGCGCCTATCACGCTGCCCGCGATCTGCCCCCGGCCGCTGCGCAGCACCTGCTCGAAGCCATGACCACTGCCGATACCCGTTTCTGGATCGCCCCCGACGCCGAAGTCCAGCCGTTCGTCATGCACAGCGAAGAACAGCGCCTGGCCACGGCCGTGCGCCAGCGGCTGGGCTTGCAGCACGACACCGTGGTCGTCCTGCAACTGGAGCGACGCAATGGCGGCCCGGCCCGTGAGCACCTGTTCAAGCGCGCCGGTTGGGAAGCGCTGCGCCTGCGCAGCTCGATAAGCCTGCCCAACGGTGCACAGCTCAATGCCGAGCAGGCACCGGCTGGTGCCTATGAATGGGGCCGACTGCTGGCCTACAGCGTGCCGGTCAGCACCATTCCGGTATTGTTGATCGTGGCTTTCTTCATGCGCCGGGTGGTCGCGCCCGTGAAGCGCCTGGCCCTGGCCACCGAACGGGTCAGCCGTGGCGAATGGATCGCGCCGCTGCCGCTGTCCGGCCCGCGCGAAGCCCGGGAACTGACGCTGGCGTTCAATGTGATGCAGGCGCGGATCGCCCGGCATGTCGAAGGCCGCACGCGCATGCTGGCCGCCCTCAGCCACGACCTCAACACACCCATCACCGAGTTGCGCCTGCAGGTCGAGTTGCTGGAGGACCCGACCCTGCGCGGGGACATGCTCGATAGCCTCGACGAGTTGCGGGCAATGGTCAGCGAAACCCTGAATTTCGTGCGCGGCGATGCGGTGCAGGAAGCGACTACCGAGGTGTCGCTGAGTGATCTGCTGGAAGACCTGGCGCGGCGCTACCAGACCTTGGGCACGCCCGTCGAGTGGGCAGGCTCGCCCCCGGTGACGTGTCGCTGCCGACCACTGGCGCTCAAGCGCGCCCTGACCAACCTGATCGACAACGCCTTGCGCCATGGCGGCGATGCGCGATTGCGCCTGTACCGCGAAGATTCGGGTGGGCTGTGCATCGAGATCCGCGACCACGGCCCGGGGATCGACGCTGGCTGGTTGCAACAGGTGTTCGAGCCATTCGTGCAACTGGGCAAGGGCGGGGCCGACCCCAGCCAGGGAGGCGGGTTGGGCCTGGGCCTGGCGATTGCCCGCGCCTGCGTACAGGCCCACGGCGGCGAACTGCTGCTGGAAAACCGCGCACCGGGGCTGGCAGCCCTGGTGCGCCTGCCAGGCTGAACGTCGGCGGGTATCAGAAGCGCAGCGTGGTACCCATCCAGAAGGTACGGCCGTAATTGACCGTGCCGTAGGTGTCGTCGTCCAGGCGCTTGTTGGCGACGTTGTACACCGCGGCCTTGAGAGTGATGTCGCGGGTCAGCTCGTACGAGCCGCCGACGTCGGCGGTGGTATAGGCCGGTGCCGGTTCGCCGCTCAAGGTGGTGCCGTATTCCTGGCCATAGTAGTTGACCGAGGCCCAGGCCTGGGCGCGGTCAGACAGGGTCCAGTCGGCGCTGATATTGGCCTTGTGCTCGGGTGTCAGCGACAGCGGTGCGCCGGCATTGCTGCCGCTCTTCTGCTCCGAGTCGGTGTAGGTGTAGTTGCCCTTCAGCGCCACCGCGCGAGTGATGTCCCAGCGTCCGTTGACCTCGGCACCGGTGATCGTCGCTTCGTCGACGTTGATGCGGTCCTGGACGATGTAGCCGTTCCAGCGCCGCGCGGTGTTTTCCGTGGACAGTTTGTCCTTGAAGACGTTGTGGAACACCGTGGCCCCAGCCGACAGGTCGTTGCGATTGGACCACAGCGCCGACAGCTCGTAGTTGGTGCTGGTTTCCGGCTTGAGGTCCGGGTTGCCGAGATTGACGTAGGTGTTGCGGCGAATGGTGGCGTAGCCGGGCACTACCGCGCGAATCTCCGGAGCCTTGAAGCCGCGCGCCACCCCGCCCTTGAAAGTCCAGTCCGGGGTGGCGCGCCATACTCCGTAGATCCGTGGGCTGACGTGGGTGCCGTATTGCTCGTGCTCGTCCACCCGGGCACCGGTGGTCAGGGCGAAATCGTCGGTCACCGACCATTCGTTCTCGGCGAACAGCGCTTTCTGGGTCACCGAAAACTCATAGTCGCGGCCGTCCATCAAGCCTTGGTTCCAGTCGGTCAGCTTGGCGCGGTTCCATTGCAACCCGGTGGTGGTGATGTTGTAGGCCGTGGGGATGACCAGTTTGGCATCGAGCACGGTGTTTTCCACCACCGGCTTGCGTCCGAGGATCTCCGGCTGGTTGGCCGCCGCCTTGCCTTCGCGGCTGGCTTTCTCGTAAGCCAGGGACACGTCCGAGGTGGCCCAGCCCCAGCGACCCTGATGCGAGATGGAATAATGATCGCGGTTGTTTTCCTGCTCGCGGGTGGCCCAGTTGACGCTGGTACCGTCGCCGTTCTTCAGGCGCGTGGCGCCGCCTTCCAGAAGGATGTCGTGATCCTCGGTGGGCGTGAAGGCCAGGCGTGCGGTGAGGTCTTTGTGGTCGGCCTTGGTGAAACCGTTGGTGAGTTCCACGTCGTCATCGGCCTGGCGGTCGAGGTAACGGCCCCAGACCTGCACCCCCAGGTATTTCTCCACCAATGGACCGTTGAGGTAGAACTGGGTCTGCCGCGAATTGCCCTGGTCGCTGTGCTGACGCGCGGCGTAATCGTAGGAAACCGAGCCGCCCCACTGGGTGGAGACCTTGCGGGTGATGATGTTGATCACGCCGCCGATGGCGTCCGAGCCGTACAGCGAAGACATCGGTCCGCGGACCACTTCGATCCGCTCGATGGCTTCGGCCGGTGGGACGAAGCTCTGCTCGTAGCCACGGTTGCCGTTGACCCGGGTTTCACGGCTGCTCTGGCGTTTGCCGTCGACCAGAATCAGGGTGTAGTCCGGTGGCATGCCGCGGATGGAGATATCGGTTTCGTTGGCGCTGCCGTTGACGACGACCCCCTCGATGTTGCGTACGGCGTCACCAAGGTCGTTGTAGGATTTTTTGCGCAGCTCATCGCCGGTGATGATGGTGACGGAGGCCGGGGCATCCTCCACGCTTTGCTCGAAGCCCGACGCCGTGACCACGACCTCGTCGAGGACGGTCGGTGCGGCCAGTTCGATCGGTTCGGCTTGCGCCAGCCCGGCAGTGGCCAGGGCGATCATTGCGGCCAAGGGCCGCAAGGAAAGTGGAGGATGCATGGAACTTCCCTACGATTCTGTTGTAAAAGCGAATCGTATGCATCCTCAGGCACGAAGGTTGGACAAGGTGTGACAGGGTCCAGATTTGCGGTGTTAGGGCTGGCCGTGCGGTCAGCCGAACAGCCAGTAACCCAGCGCCGTCAGCACGACCACTGCCAGCACCGGGCGCAACACTCGGTAGGCCTTGGGATTGGCGCGCTTGAACTGCTTGACCTTGCCACTGAAGCGATCGCTGAAGGTCTTGCTCCAGGCATAGGCCTGGTTGATGCCGCCCACGCGTTCGTCGTCCAGATTCTGCGGTGCGGTGGCACGCCCCAGAAAGGCACTGACGCGCTTGTTCAGGCTCGCCATGAAGCGGTTGCTCAGCGGGCGTTCGATGTCGCAGAACAAGATGACCCGGGTGTGCTCGGTCTCGTTCTTCACCCAATGCACGTAGGTTTCGTCGAACATCACGTCGTCGCCATCGCGCCAGGCGTATTCCTCACCGTCCACGAAAATGCGGCAGGCATCGGAGTTTGGGGTCGACAGGCCCAGGTGGTAGCGCAGCGATCCGGCAAAGGGGTCGCGATGCGGGTTGAGGTGGCTGCCGCCCGGCAATAGCGCGAACATTGCGCCCTTGACGTTGGGGATGCTGTTGACCAGTTCGACGGTGCGCGGGCACAGCGCGTCGGCCGACGGCAGGGATTTGTCGTACCACTTGAGGTAGAAACGCTTCCAGCCTTTCTTGAAGAACGAGCCGAAACCGGCATCGTTGTTCTTTTCGGCGGCGCGGATGTAGCCCTCGTCGAACAGGTGCATGGCCTCGTCGCGGATGACCTGCCAGTTGTCCTTGAGCACATCCAGCTCCGGGAATTTGCTGCGGTCCAGGTAGGGTTTGGACGGCACGCTGGAGAACAGGTACATCAAGGCGTTGTAGGGAGCGAACAGGGCCGAGTGGTTGACGAACTGGCGCAACACCGGCAGACGCGCCTTGCCCCGCAGGTGCACGTAGAGCGTGCTGCCGATGAACAGCAGCAAGACGGCAGCCTTGGCGGCGAAGGAAAGGGTCATGGAGCGGATCCTCGAGTGGGCAGTGCGCCATGATAAACCCTGGTGGCCCGACTGGAAATGAAAGGCGTCGGGCAGCGGTCGGGCTGCAAGAAGGCACCGCGGTGTGTCAGCTGTTCCGCAGCGCGGCTTTCGCGGCCGCGGACCGCTCCTACGGAGGTGGCGTATACCCGTAGGAGCGGTCATCGGCCGCGAATAGGCCAGCGCGGTGTGTCAGATATACCGCGGCGCGGCTTTCGCGGCCGCGGGCCGCTCCTACGGAGGTGGAGTATACCCGTAGGAGCGGTCATCGGCCGTGAAAAGGCCAGCGCGGTGTGTCAGGCATACCGCGGCGCGGCTTTCGCGGCCGCGGGCCGCTCCTACGGAGGTGGCGTATACCCGTAGGAGCGGTCATCGGCCGCGAAGGCGTCAGCCGTCACACAACAGCGATCAAGCCTGCAGTTCGGTTTCGGTGAACAGGTCGCTGAATAGCATGCTCGACAGGTAACGCTCGCCCGAATCGGGCAGGATCACCACGATGGTCTTGCCCTGCATTTCCGGCTTTTCCGCCAGCTTGGCCGCGGCCGCCATGGCCGCGCCACAGGAAATACCGCAGAGGATGCCCTCCTCCTGCATCAGGCGCCGCGCCATGGCCTTGGCTTCGTCGTCGCTGACCAGCTCGACCCGATCCACCAGCGACAGGTCGAGGTTCTTCGGGATGAAGCCGGCGCCGATGCCCTGAATCTTGTGGGGTGCCGGGCTGATTTCCTGGCCGGCCATGGCCTGGGTGATGATGGGCGAACCCAGCGGTTCGACCGCGACGCTGAGAATCGACTTGCCCTGGACGTGCTTGATGTAGCGCGAGATGCCGGTAATCGTGCCGCCTGTGCCCACACCTGCCACCAGCACATCGACGGCGCCGTCGGTGTCGTTCCAGATCTCCGGCCCGGTGGTCTTTTCATGAATCGCCGGATTGGCCGGGTTGTCGAACTGCTGGGGCATGAAATACAGCTCCGGATCACTGGCGACGATCTCCCCTGCCTTTTCGATGGCGCCCTTCATGCCCCTGGCCGGCTCGGTCAGCACCAGTTCGGCACCCAGCGCCTTGAGCACCTTGCGGCGCTCCAGGCTCATGGACGCGGGCATGGTCAGCATGAGCTTGTAGCCGCGCGCAGCGGCCACGAATGCCAGGCCGATGCCGGTATTGCCCGACGTCGGCTCGACGATGGTCATGCCCGGCTTGAGCTTGCCCGAGCTTTCAGCGTCCCAGATCATGCTCGCGCCAATGCGGCACTTGACCGAGTAGCCGGGGTTGCGCCCCTCGATCTTGGCCAGCAGGGTCACCCCGCGCGGACCGATGCGGTTGATCTGCACCAACGGCGTGTTGCCAATGGAATGGGCGTTGTCGGCGTAAATGCGGCTCATGGCGTAAGGGTCCTTGTGCTGCAGCAGGAAAAATCCAAGGTTAAGCCCGCGATGGGGGCGAGTCCAGCGAACGGATGAGACTGTGGACAGTCAATCGCTAACTATCGTTCTGGAGAGTCTGCCATGAAACGTCGTTACAGCTGGCCGCTATGGACCGTGACCGGCCTGGTCGTATTGGTGCTGGGGCTGCACATCGCCCTGCCCTATCTGGTGCGCGACTACCTGAACGACAAGCTGGCCGACATGGGCGACTACAAAGGCCGTGTCAGCGATGTGGACCTGGCCTGGTGGCGCGGCGCCTATCAGATCAACGGCCTGCAGATCGTCAAGACCTCCGGCAAAGTGCCTGTGCCGCTGCTCGACGCACCGGTGATCGACATCGCGGTGAGCTGGCACGCCCTGTGGAACAAGCATGCTGTGGTCGCACACGTGGAATTCCTGCGCCCCGAGCTCAACTTCGTCGACGGTGGTACCAACAAGCAGGCCACCCAGACCGGTGCCGGCACCGACTGGCGCGACCAGATGAACAAGCTGCTGCCGATCACCTTGAACGAAGTGCGGGTCAACGATGGCAAGATCAGCTTCCGCAATTTCTCGTCCAAACCCCAGGTCAACCTCAGCGCCACCCAGGTCAACGCCAGCCTGTACAACCTGACCAATGTCGAGGACCTCGAAGGCAAGCGCGATGCGCGTTTCGAAGGCCACGCCAAGCTGTTCGGCCAGGCCCCCATTGAAAGCACCGCCACGTTCGATCCGTTCAGCAACTTCGAAGACTTCGAATTCCGCTTGCGCGCCACCGGCATCGAGTTGCGTCGGCTCAACGATTTCTCGGGTGCCTATGGCAAGTTCGATTTCAACGCCGGCAGTGGCGACATCGTGATCGAGGCCGACGCCGACAACGCCCGTTTGAGCGGTTACATCAAACCGCTGTTGCACAATGTCGACGTGTTCAACTGGCAACAGGACGTCGAGAACAAGGACAAGGGCATCTTGCGTTCCATCTGGGAGGCCGTGGTGGGCGGGACCGAGACGGTATTGAAAAACCAGTCGCAGAACCAGTTCGCGACCCGGGTCGAACTCAGCGGCAATGTGCATCGTCAGGACATCAGCCCGTTGCAGGCGTTCTGGCAGATCTTGCGCAACGGGTTCGTGCAGGCTTTCAATGCACGCTACGAACAGGCGCCGCCGAAGCAGGAATGAGGTGATTGACAGGCCTGGCCCCTTCGCGGGCAGAGGGCCAGCCGCTCTCCTTGGGTTTTCTCGTAGGAGCGGTCTTTGGCCGCGAACCAGGCGCTGCAGTGTATCTGGCGCACCGCGTGGCACCGTTCGCGGCCACTGACCGCTCCTACGGGGGTTGCGCCAAGCCTTCTGGCACACCACAAGCAGCTCGTTGCGCTATATAGTCGGCCACCACTTTTGATCACCGAGGACAGCCCCATGAAGTTCGAAGGCACTCCCGCCTATGTCGCCACCGACGACCTCAAGCTGGCGGTCAATGCCGCGATCACCCTGCAACGACCCCTGCTGGTCAAGGGCGAGCCAGGCACTGGCAAAACCATGCTGGCCGAACAACTGGCCGAGTCCTTCGGCGCGCGCCTGATCACCTGGCACATCAAGTCCACCACCAAAGCCCACCAGGGGCTGTACGAGTACGATGCGGTCAGCCGCCTGCGCGACTCGCAACTGGGCGTGGACAAGGTCCACGATGTGCGCAACTACCTGAAGAAAGGCAAGCTGTGGGAGGCGTTCGAGGCGGACGAGCGGGTCATCCTGCTGATCGATGAAATCGACAAGGCCGACATCGAGTTCCCCAACGACCTGCTGCAGGAACTCGACAAGATGGAGTTCTATGTCTACGAGACCAACGAAACCATCAAGGCCCGTCATCGCCCGATCATCATCATTACCTCCAACAACGAAAAGGAGCTGCCCGACGCATTCCTGCGTCGCTGCTTCTTCCACTACATCGCCTTTCCCGACCGCACGACCCTGCAACGCATCGTCGACGTACACTACCCCGACATCAAGAAAACCCTGGTGGCCGAAGCCCTGGACGTGTTCTTCGACGTGCGCAAGGTGCCCGGCCTGAAAAAGAAGCCCTCCACCTCCGAGCTGGTCGACTGGCTCAAACTGCTGATGGCCGACAACATCGGCGAAGCCGTGCTGCGCGAACGTGATCCGACCAAGGCCATCCCACCGCTGGCCGGTGCACTGGTCAAGAACGAACAGGACGTGCAATTGCTCGAACGCCTGGCGTTCATGAGCCGGCGCGGCAACCGCTGATCCCCCTTTTTCGACTGCGAGGGCGTCCGCCATGCTGCTCAACCTGTTCAATGAAATGCGCGCGGCCAAAGTGCCGGTGTCGGTGCGTGAACTGCTCGACCTGATCAATGCCCTGGAGCAGCGCGTGACGTTCGCCGACATGGACGAATTCTACTTTCTGGCGCGGGCGATACTGGTCAAGGACGAACGTCACTTCGACAAATTCGACCGGGCGTTTTCAGCCTATTTCAATGGCCTGCAGCACCTCGATCAACACCTCGAAGCGTTGATCCCGGAGGAATGGCTGCGCAAGGAGTTCGAGCGCTCGTTGAGCGCCGAGGAACGTGCGCAGATCCAGTCCCTGGGCGGGCTGGACAAGCTGATCGAAGCCTTCAAGCAGCGCCTGGAGGAACAGAAAGGCCGGCATGCCGGCGGCAGCAAGTGGATCGGCACCGGCGGCACCAGTCCGTTCGGCTCGGGTGGCTATCACCCCGAAGGCATTCGCGTGGGCGATGCCGGCGAGCGCCAGGGCAAGGCGGTGAAGGTCTGGGATCAGCGCGAGTACCGAAACCTGGACGACGGCGTGGAACTGGGTACGCGCAACATCAAGGTGGCACTGCGTCGATTGCGCCAGTTTGCCCGGCAAGGGGCGGCCGAAGAGCTGGACATCGACGGCACCATCGACCACACCGCACGCGATGGCGGGCTGCTCAACATCCAGTTGCGTCCCGAGCGGCGCAACAACGTGAAGCTGTTGCTGCTGTTCGATATCGGCGGTTCGATGGACGCCCACGTCAAGGTCTGCGAGGAGCTGTTCTCGGCCTGCCGTACCGAGTTCAAGCACCTCGAGTATTTCTACTTCCACAACTGTGTCTACGAGACGGTCTGGAAGGACAACCAGCGCCGCAACGCCGAGCGCATCAGCACCCACGACCTGCTGCACAAGTACGGCCCCGACTACAAGGTGGTGTTTATCGGCGACGCCGCCATGGCTCCCTACGAGATCACCCATCCGGGCGGTAGCGTCGAGCATTGGAACGAAGAAGCGGGGCTGGTCTGGTTGCAGCGGTTCATGCAGACCTACCGCAAACTGATCTGGATCAATCCCTACCCCGAGAACACCTGGGGGTACACGGCGTCGACGCACATCATTCGCGATCTGGTGGAACAACGAATGTACCCGCTGACCCTGAGTGGCCTGGAAGACGGGATGCGCTACCTGGCCAAGTGAGAGGTGTTGCGTGAGGTCGTTCGCGGCCGCTGACCGCTCCTAAGGTGAAGGTAGGAGCACGCTCTAGCGTTCGCGGCGTACCAGGGGCTCGGCCACGGGTTTGGCACGGCGGCGGCCGAACCACAGGGTCCAGCCGATGAACAGGATGATGCATTCCACCACCCAGGCCAGCACCAGGGCACAGGCGATGCCCCAGGCAATTGCCTCAGGCGCCAGCAGCACCTGATAACTGTAGCCATTCAAGGTTTCCTGGCGCAATTGCGGATCGGCCTGGGCCACCACATGCCAGGCTTTCGCATACCAGGGCCCTTGCAGCGCTTGCCACTCGCGTTCCAGCAACTGGTTGCGGGCCAGCAGCGCGCCGATGCTGGCGGCGTCGCTGCGGAACACCGGGTCTTCACTGGCACGGTAGTGCGCCACCAGCGCCTGCAGGTCGCCATTGAAGAAGCGCTGCGCGGTCTCGCTGAAACCACGCAGGCTCTGCTGCGCTTCGAGCCGATGGGCCTCGACCCGCTGGCTGTAGTCGTTGATCACGCCGGGCACTTGCACACCCACCAGCAAGCCGACGGCAAACAGCACAAGTCGCAGGTAGCTTCGCAGCATGAACGTCCTCTCAGTCAAAGGTGGCAGCGCCACGGTGGGGTATCAGGCAGGCTGCGCCTGTCCGGTGGCAACGCATTCACCCTGGCGCCACAGACCCCAGTTGCCGGGCGCGTAGCGGTTCCAGGTTTCGTTCTCGGTCAGCGGCTCGGTGGCGATCACCGTGACCACATCGTCGGGCGTGGTCTCGGCCTGGAAATCCACGATCACGTCCACGTCTTTGAGCCGGGCCGGACCGAAAGGTGCCCGCCGGGTAATGTGCACCAGCTTGGTCGAGCAGAAGCAGAACAGCCAGTCGCCGTCACTGAGCAGGCAATTGAACACACCCTGGCCACGGTACTGCTCGCAGGCCTGCACGAGGATGGGCAACAGGCGCTCGAACTCGACCGGCTCGGGAAAGCATTCGCGGACGCGGTTGAGCAGGTCGCAGAACGCCGCTTCGCTGTCGGTATCACCCACGGGGCGGTAGAAATCGGCGCGCGGGCTGAACTCGGCCAATTGGCCATTGTGGGCGAAGCACCAGTTGCGTCCCCACAGCTCACGCACGAAGGGATGGGTATTGGCCAGGCAGACCTTGCCGACGTTGGCCTGGCGAATGTGGCCGATGACCACTTCGCTCTTGATCGGATAGCGCTGCACCAGCTGCGCCACTTCCGACTCGCTGCTCGCGGTCGGGTCCTGGAACAGGCGCAGGCCACGGCCTTCATAGAAAGCGATGCCCCAGCCGTCGCGGTGCGGACCGGTGCGGCCGCCGCGCTGCATCAGGCCGGTGAAGCTGAAAACGATATCGGTCGGTACGTTGGCACTCATGCCCAGAAGTTCACACATGCACGGTACTCGAGACGATGGAACGTGGATTCAGATGCGCGGTTCGACCCGCAGGTTGTCCCGTGGCGGCGTGGGCACCGGACGTTCTTCGCGCGGCTCGATGGGTCGCGCAGCCGCGGCGGCATCGCCATCGTGCCGAGCGGCGTCTGCTTCAGCCTGCGCCAGGCGCCGGGCCTGGGCCTTGCGCAGGAACGGCAGGCGCACCAGCGCGAAAATCACGTAAACGCCCAGGGCAATCACTGCGGCCATGGTCAGGTCGGAAATCGCGCCCCAGGCACTGCCGCCCATCTTGAACAACAGCTCCAGGGCGCTGATCGCCACGGCCGGGGCCAGCAGGTCGCGGGCCGGGTCGACCACGGTGGGCGTCAGCAGCAGCACCACGCCGAGCAGGCGCAAGGGCTCGCGCAGGTAGCGCCACATCCAGCGGGTGATACGAAACCACACCAGAATGCAGCCCAGGGCGGCGAAGGCGTAGATACCCCAGGCGAGGAAATAGTCGTTCTCGGTCATGGTGTCCGTGGCATGGCAGGCAAATAGGCGCTTATGATAACGGCTTTTCGCCTGCCCGGCGCTGCTGTTGTCGTGCCCCCGAGGCATGCACCGCCAGCACCCGCGCCAAGAGAGCCGCTCATGTCCCAGCCTATCGTCGCCCCCATCGCCCATGTCGCCGCCGGTGACGACCCCTACGCCTGGCTGCAGGCGCGCGACCACACCGACGTGCTCGACTACCTCAAGGCCGAGAACGCCTGGCAGGAGGCACAACTGGCCGACCAGGCCGAGCTGCGCGAGCAATTGTTCGAGGAGATCAAGGGGCGCATCCGCGAAACCGACCTGTCCCTCGCCTCGCCGTGGGGGCCGTGGTTGTACTACACCCGCACCACGGCCGGCGACGAGTACCCGCGGCACTATCGCTGCGCACGCCCGGACGACGGCTCGACCCAGGTCGACGAGCACTCCGAGCAGTTGCTGCTGGACCCTAACGTGCTGGCCGACGGTGGCTTCCTGTCGATGGGCGCGTTCAACGTCAGCCCTGACCACCAGCGCCTGGCCTACAGCCTGGACACCAGTGGCGACGAGATCTACCGCCTGTTCGTCAAGGAGCTGGGCAACGATGCGGTGGTCGAGCTGCCTTTCGAGGATTGCGACGGCAGCATGACCTGGGCCAATGACAGCCAGACCCTGTTCTTCGGTGAACTGGACGAAACCCACCGCCCTCATCGGCTGCACCGCCACACCTTGGGCAGCGACGGCGCCGAGCAGGTGTTCGAGGAGAACGACGGGCGCTTCTTCCTGCACTGCTACCGTTCCAGTTCCGAGCGCCAACTGATCCTGCTGCTCAACAGCAAGACCACCAGCGAAGCCTGGGTGCTGGATGCCGACCAGCCTGCAGGGGATTTCACCTGCTTGGCGCCAAGGGTCGAGGACCATGAGTACTATCCGGATCACGGCCAACTCGACGGTGCCTGGACCTGGTTCATCCGCAGCAACCAGTCGGGCATCAACTTCGCCTTGTACCAGGCCGCCGACACGGGCGCGGCGCCGACTCGCGAGCAGTGGCGAACGCTGATCCCACACCGTGACGATGTGATGCTCGAAGGGGTGACCCTCAATGCCGCTGCCTTCACCTTGAGCCTGCGCGCGCGCGGCCTGCCGATCATCGAAGTCCATGCCCAGGGCCTGGCGCCCTACCCGGTGCAACTGCCGGATGCCGCATACAGCCTGTATGTCTCTGACAGCCTGGAGTTTGCCAGCGAGCAGATTCGCTTGCGCTACGAAGCCTTGAACCGGCCTGGCCAGGTTCGCCAACTGAACCTGAGCGACGGCGCCCAAGTGGTGCTCAAGCAGACCCCGGTGCTGGGTCGGTTCGACGCCGACGACTATGTCAGCCAGCGCCTCTGGGCCACCGCCGCAGACGGCACTCAGGTGCCGATCAGCTTGGTGATGAAGAAAGCATTCGTTGGGCAGGCCACACCGCTGTACCTGTACGGCTACGGCGCCTACGGCGAGAGCCTGGATCCGTGGTTTTCCCATGCGCGGTTGAGTTTGCTGGACCGCGGCATTGCCTTTGCCATCGCCCATGTGCGCGGCGGCGGCGAGTTGGGCGAGGCGTGGTATCGGGCTGGCAAGCAGGAACACAAAGGCAATACCTTCAGCGATTTCATCGCCTGTGCCGAACACTTGATCGAGCAGGGGCTGACGCGCGCCGAGCAGCTGGTCATCAGTGGCGGCAGCGCGGGCGGCCTGTTGATCGGCGCAGTGTTGAACCAGCGTTCGGAGCTGTTCCAGGCGGCGGTAGCGGAGGTGCCGTTCGTCGACGTGCTCAACACCATGCTGGACCCCGACCTGCCGCTGACCGTGACCGAATATGACGAGTGGGGCAACCCTCAGGACCCCGAGGTGCATGCGCGCATCAAGGCTTACGCGCCGTACGAGAACGTCACCGCGCAGGCGTATCCGCACCTGCTGGTGGTCGCCGGCTACAACGACAGCCGTGTGCAGTATTGGGAAGCCGCCAAGTGGGTAGCGCGCCTGCGCGCGTGCAAGACCGACGACAACCTGCTGCTGCTGAAGACCGAACTGGGTGCTGGTCACGGCGGCATGAGCGGCCGTTACCAGGGCCTGCGCGATGTGGCCCTGGAATATGCGTTCGTGCTCAAGGCCCTGGGCACACCCAAACAATCTTGATGTGGCGTGCCTGAAGGAACGCGGCGAACGCGGACGCGGCTTGCGCCGCTGCTACAGGGTTCGCGGCGCATCGGATGCGGTGGGCCTGAAGGAACGCGGCGAACGCGGACGCGGCTTGCGCCGCTGCTACAGGGTTCGTGGCGCATCGGATGCGGTGGGCCTGAAGGAACGCGGTGAACCTGGACGCGGCTTGCGCCGCTGCTACGAGGGGCGTGGCGTTGCAGGCGGCCTGTATCCCCCTGTAGCAGCGGCGCGAGCCGCGTCGGCGGAGAATGCGGTATACCAGGGAAAACGCGATCAACCGCCGGGGGATTTGGGCTTGACCGGGGTTGGCGGCGTGTCCTGACGTTCGGGTTCGGGGACGTTCTCGGCCTTGGGTGGCGCAGGCAACGGTATGGGCGGCAGCAGCGGCGGTGAACCGCTCATGCCCTCGCCGCAATGGGTCGAGGGCACGGTAACCTGTGGATAGGGGGTTGGCGTGGGTGTACCCGGCGATCCCGGGGGCAGCGACGAGGCCGATGCGACACCGGCACACAGGGCAACACATGCAAAGACCGATACACTGCGCAACTTCATTGAACACCCCAAGGCCTGACTGCCTGTTCCGATGACACAGGCTACTACCATGGCACTACCTTGTCCTCCTTCCGAGATTGACCGATGAAACGCTTCGTACTGCTCGACACCACACCGATCCCCGACAACGGCGGTGCGCTCTGCCTGTTCGAGTACGGCGAAGACTTCGTCATCAAGATCCAGGGAGGCGATGGCGGACAACTGATGAACACCCGCATGCACGGTTCCGAAGACGCCCTGGCCGAGATCCCCTGCCGCAAGGTGGCCGGGCGACCGAACTCGCGGGTGCTGATCGGCGGTTTGGGCATGGGCTTCACCCTGGCTTCGGCGCTCAAGCATCTGGGCAAGACCGCGCAAGTGGTGGTCGCCGAACTGGTGCCCGGCGTGGTCGAGTGGAACCGTGGCCCGTTGGGCGAAAAAGCCGGCAACCCCCTGGCCGATCCGCGCACCGTCATCCGCCTGGAGGACGTGGCCAAGGTGCTGCAGGCCGAGCCGGCCGGTTTCGACGCGATCATGCTGGATGTGGACAATGGCCCTGAAGGTCTGACCCAGAAGGCCAATAGCTGGCTGTATTCGAGCGGTGGCCTGGCGGCCTGCGCGAAAGCCTTGAGGCCCAAGGGTGTTCTCGCCGTGTGGTCGGCCAGCGCCGACCGCCAGTTCAGCGACAACCTGCGCAAGGCCGGCTTCAAGGCCGAAGAAGTGCAGGTGTTCGCCCACGGCAACAAGGGCACCCGCCATACCATCTGGATCGCCCAGAAAATCTGAACCCACTGCGCCGCAGGAGCGGTCCGTGGCCGCGAAGGGCGCACCGTGGTCCGCTAGATGCACCGCGGCGTCTGCTTCGCGGCCAATGACCGCTCCTACGGTGAGGAGCATTCCTGTTCGGCTGTGGAAATCGGCTAGGAGGTTTCACGGCAAACTTCTGAATCGGCTCACTTACGGGCTGTTCAGCGGCTTCTAGAGTTGGCGGTGTTGCGATGTGCAACCACCATTAACCAATCTGGAAATCAACATGACCCTTATATCCCGTCTGCTTATCGGCACCACGCTGCTGGCAGCACTCCCGACCGCGATGGCGGCTTCAACCGTTGATTTGAGTGTCACCGGCTCGATCGTACCGGCCGCTTGCACCCCATCGCTCTCTGCCAGCGATTTCCACCACGGCAAGATATCGAAGAGCGACCTCAACGTGGATGGGCCAACAGGTTTCACCGAGAACAAGAAGGTCGCCACCCTGAGCGTCAATTGCACGGCTGCTACGGTGTACGGAATCCGTGGGATCGACAATCGTGCAGATACCGTCGGAAATAACTGGTACGTGACACCCTACGGGCTGGGCTTGACGCCCAAAGGAGAGAAAATCGGTGCGCATTTTCTGGAAATCTACCCACGCGAATCACTGATTGACGGCAAACCTGCTTTCGTAGGCGTAGGTAATGCGGCGGGCACCGTATGGACCAGTGCGACCCAGGGCGAGAAAGGTATTCGCAACTACGGCGAGCTGTTGGGTTTCACCGATACAGCAGGGGCTTTGGCGCAACCGCTGCCGATCAAGGATGCCACTTTCGCACTCAAATCCTATCTGGTCATCGCTGCGGCCAAAGGGCTGACCCTGACCGACGAAGTCGCCCTCGACGGTGCCGCCACCATCGAACTCGTGTACCTGTAACGACACCGCGTTGCGGTAGTTTCTTTGTCGGCAAAGCCTGGCGCAGATACGTCCTACGTCGCTTGCAATCTTTTCGTCCTGCACTTGCTGAAGGGTCCGAGCCGAGAACGCGCGGATTGCTTTTAGAGTACTGCTGCCCTTCCCCCTCACACGATCTTCCCGGCACTGCGGTGTCGAGGAAGGCGTGGTCGTACCTGCCTGTTGCGTTCCCTGTCTGGAGAAACCGATGAACCGCCGCAACCACGTTTTGTATGCGTACCTGGGCATCACAGCGTTGCTGATCTGCAGTCCTGAAATCCATGCCGACGGCATGATCCCGGAAACCTCGGTGGTCATCGTCTACGAAGGCGATGCCGAAACCGCCATAAAAGTGACCAACAGCGACCAGCATCCTGCGCTGCTGCACGTCACGCTGGATCACATCCCCGAAGACAAGGCGTCGCTGTTGTTCGTCACACCCCCCATCGCGCGCGTCGAGGCGGGTGAATCGCAGCTGGTGCGCTTCATCCTGTCGAACTCCGAACCGCTCACCACTCAACGCTTGAAAAGGGTCATCTTCGAGGGACTGGCGCAGAACGACCAGCCAGGTAAACCCGGCGAGGCACGAGTATCGGTAAACGTACGACAGAATCTGCCGGTGATCCTGCACCCCAAAGGCCTGGTGAGGAACGCCGAGCCTTGGAAGGGCCTGCACTGGTCGCTGCAGGACAGCCAGCTTACGGTATCCAACCCCACTCCCTATGTCGTGCGTCTGTCACAGGAAGTGCACAGCCTGCCGAGCAAGACCCCTTGGCAGCTGCCCCGCAGCTACGTATTGCCCGGTGATCGGCTGACTCTGCCCGGCAAGGCGCTGGCCGTCGCCGATGGGCAGGTCCTGTTTACCCCTGCCACGGTGTACGGTTTTGCCGTAGGTACGCATCAGGCAACGCTGAATCAGGGCGCGCCTTGATGAAGGCGCTCATTGGTAGCACATTGTCCGCAGTGACGTTGGCGCTGTACACCCAGACTGCAAGCGCAACAAGTTTCGACAGCGAAACCCTGCGCCTGCGTGGTATCGATCCTGACTTGGCCGCCTACTTGAGCCAGACCGCGCGCTTCACAGAAGGCGTGCACGCTGTGCGACTGTGGGTCAACGGTCAGCCCAGAGGCGTTGTCCAAGCCGCCTTCGACACCGCAGGTGCCCTGTGTATCGACCAGGCCGTGCGCGACGCCGGGGAACTGGTCGATACCGAGTCAGGCTGCGGCGAGTTCATCGAGCAATTTCCGCAGACCCTGATCGAACTGCTACCCCAAGCCGGTGAAGTGCGGCTGTTGGTACCTGCACCTGCCTTGCGCACTGCATCGGCCGACCAATCGGCCTTTACCCGAGGTGGGGTTGCCGGCCTGCTCAACTATGACGTGCAGGGCCTGTACAACCAGTTCAATGGTCAACGCAGCCGGTTTCTTTCGGCCAACACCGAGGCTGGCGTCAATGCAGGCGATTGGATCCTGCGCAGCCGTCAGTTCTATAGCTCGGTGCAGGGCAAGGCGAGCCTGCAGCACATGGAAGCCTATGCGCAGCGCACCTTCAGCGACCAGCAGGCGATGCTGCAGTTGGGCCAGATCAACCTGAGCAACCCGGTGCTCGCCGGCGCGCGCGTCACCGGCGCGCAGTGGATGAGCGAACCGGCGCTCGGCGGCAGCGGCCGTGGCGCTCGGGTGCAGGGCATTGCGGCTACTCAGGCGCGGGTGGACGTTCGCCAGAGCGGCGTGCTGATCTATTCAACCGTGGTGCTGGCCGGACCTTTCGAGTTGAGCGATATTCCCCAACTTGACCGGCGCAGAGACCTGGAGGTCACGGTGATCGAGGCCGATGGCGAACGTCGCACCTTTACCGTCCTGGCCGCCACCTTGGGCCTGGAGTTGCCCTCACAGGGCTTTGCTGTGGGCATCGGACAGCTGCGCAACAGTGGGCGCAGCGCTCGGGAACCCTGGGTGTTGAGCGCCGGAGGCAGCTACCCACTGGCGCCGGCCGCCAGTATCAGTGGCGGTGCCCTCATCGGCCAAGGCTACAACGCCGGCGGCGCCGGGCTCAACCTGGAACCGTGGCCCGGCTCGCGAGCGCAGAGCCTGTTACAGGCCGCGCATGCCAGCGAATCGGACGACCAGGGGGTGCAGGGCAGCATCAGTCTCAATCAGCAGCTCGGCGATCGCTGGTCAGCCTTGCTCAGTGCCGGTCGGCAGACAGTCGGCTATCGAGAGTTGATCGACAGTGGGTGGAATCAGCCCGCTGGCCAGCGAAGCCGAGTGCGTGATCAGTACGCCTTCGGCCTGGGCTGGACCCATCCCTGGACGGGCAGCCTGAGCGGCACGTGGTCCACCGCCACGGCGTTCGACGGGCAACGCTCCAGTCGAGCCCAGGTCAATTGGGGGCGACGGCTCGGCCCCGTGTCCCTGACCGCTACCGGGCAATGGCAGCTGGCCGGCGACGGTGGCCTGGGTAATGCCTTGTATTTCAGCGCCAGCCTGCCCCTGGGTGACGGTTTGAACTGGCGTTCGACCGCCCGCAACGACAGCACCGGCATCCGCCTGGGCAGCGGTGTGCAAGGCCGCTGGGACGAGCGCACTCAGTACCGAGTCGCCGCCGAGCGCGCCAGTCGCACTGGCGCGGTGAGCTACAACGGCGGCGTATCGCGGCTGACCCAAGCCAGTCAACTGGACGTCGGCTATGCCAACTACGGCAGCGACAGCCATGGCTACAGTGGCGCTGCACGAGGCGCCGTGGTGCTCCACGAAGATGGCTTCACCTTGTCGCCCTACCCGTTGCAGGACACCTTCGGCCTGTTGACCCTGGAAAATGTCGCAAACGTGCAGATCGATACCCCCGGCGGCAGCGTGTGGACCGACCGCAAGGGCCGCGCCGTGCTGCCGCAACTGGCTCCGTTCGGTCGCAGCAACGTGCAGGTGGCCACTGCATCGTTACCGCGCAACGTCGACGTGCATCAAGGCGCAGCCACCCTCCAGGCCGCGCGTGGCGCAGTGCCGCGCATCATGTTCGGTGTGGAGGTCACGCGGCGCTTGCTGCTTCAGGTGCAGGACGAGGCCGGGCGGCGCCTCAACCGTAGCACGGGCGTCACCGATGCGCAGGGCCAACTGGTGACATTGGTACAGGAAGACGGCGCGGTCTTCGTGCCCAATATCCATGCGAGTCCGCAGTTGTGGAGCCGCACGGTAGACGAGCAGCCGTGCCGATTGCAGTTCGAACTGCCGGCCAGCGCCGATGCCGAGGCGTATTACGAGCAGACCACGGCGCAGTGCCGGGTCGAGGAGAGCGAATCATGAGCCGTTGCACCTTCCTGACGGCGCTGGTGGCCACCGCATTGGCCACACCGTTGCAGGCATTTGCGCAGGGATGCAGCCTGTCGCTCAGCCCGGCCGACATCGACCTGGGTCAATTCAATCGCACGACCGTGCAGTTGGCGTCCGGCGAGGTGCCTTTGCCGCCGCGTCGACTCAGCCTGAGCGTACTGTGTGAAACCGAACAGGATCTGACGCTTGCCTATCGGGCCGGCCAGTTCTCGAACCAGGGCTATGCCTTGGGTTCGCAAGGCGCCTACCGTCTGCGCGTGCTGCAGGCATCGGTGGACGATCAGCCCGTACAGTGGGGCCAGGTGGCGGCCGCTGCGCCACAGGTTGCAACCCGCACCGGCGCAGCGGCGCTGGAAGGTGACCAGCCACTGCAACCGCTGCGGGCCGGCCACGCGGTCAGGGGCAAACGCCTGCAGGCGCAGATCGAACTGCAGGCCACGCTTGCCCCCACCGTGCTCGCCGTCAGTGACGCCCATGAGCTGTCGGCCAGCGGCAGTTTCGACATTGTCGGTCAGCAAAAGCCATTGCTGGTGAAGGCCGGGTTCGCTCCAGCGGCGTGTCGGCCCTCGCTGGCGGGCAACGCGAACGTGAACTTCGGTCGCATTGGCATGGCCGATCTGCGGCGCGAATCGGTCACCACGTTCAGCCGGCAAACGGTGCTGGAAGTGGACTGCGACGCACCGACGCGCTTCGCTATCCGCGCGCTGGATAACCGGGCCGGCTCCGTCAGCGACCAGCTCCTGGCTGCCGCTCCGACGTTGTTCGGCATCGGCCGCACGGCGGACGGTCAGGCCTTGGGCGGTTTCACTGCTCGGCTGGGCACGGGGATCGGTCGTGACGGCAGCAGTGCTTATCCCTTGCTCGGAGACGCTTCTGCGCAAACCTGGCGACCGCACCCCGATGGATGGCTGCGCAGTGACGGCCCGCCCACCGCGCTCGGGCGACAAGCGACACCCGGCGTCGCCCCCGGCGCCTGGTCTGGACTGTCATTGCCGCTGACCGTCGAACTGCACCTGGCTCCAGCCCGAGGGCTGGACGTGCGCCAGGAAACCCCGATCGACGGCTCGGCCACACTGGAGATCATCTACCTGTAGCGCATGCTTACAGGTAGACCAGCTCCACGGTGACGTGTCCGTCCAAGGGCACGGCATCGGTCAAGGTCAGGCTGCGCGCAGGAGCGATAACGCCATGGGCGCGGATGCCCAGCTGGGCCATTCGTACCACTACGGCACCGGTGTCTACGCCGACACGGTCGACCAGCCCCAATAAACTGCCGTCGGTAGGCAGCGCCATCGGCTGGGCGGTAGAAGTGCTCCACAGGCTGCCGGTACGATCGCCGAGGCTGAGAAATACACGACGGCTATCGACGGTCGAACGTGCTGGATCGACTTGCAGATGATACGCGCCAATCTGCTCATCCGCCGCCGTGCGGCCCATACCCAGTCGACCAGCAATGCCGGAGTCATAGGCTGAACCGGCGCGGTTGTCCACCAGGCGCAGACCATACAAGGTCGGTGTGCCGCACTGAATCGTCAGGTTCGGCGTGTGCTCGATCACCGCGGTAGGCCGCTCGGGGTGCAGGTCGGCCGAACTCACGGTGCCGAAGTGCAGCGTGCTGACACTCAGGATGGGCGTGCAAGCGCTGGGAACGAGCGTTCCGGTGACTTGAATATCCACAGTGGAAGCGCAGAAAGCAGGCGTGGTGAAGCCGAGCGCCAGCATGGCGGTCAGCGTCCGAAAGCCAGGATGCATGATGTTGTCCCTCACTGTCCGATGAGCTGACCGGCACGGGAAACCGGTCACGCTCTTCAGGCTGAAGGGGAAGTTTCCCCTTTGAAAGAGGAAATTTCTGAAAAAAGGTAAATCTGTTCCTACGAAAGATCTTGGTACAGGTAGATCTGACTGCACCTAGTTCTTCCTTCACGTAGTTCTTCCTACAAGTAGAACAACTCAAGGGTAGCGGCACCGGCCAAGGGCACTTCAGCGTCCAACGTCAAACTGTCGGTCGGCGCGATGGTCAGGTAGGACACCAGGGTCAGCACTGCGTCCTTTGCCGGCATGGGTCCGCCGCCATCGTTTTTTCGGCTGGCCAGACCAATGAGCTGACCATCGTTGCGCAAGCTGCGCGCACGGCGTTCGGCGGCAGACCAGGCATTGCCCGTGGGGCTGCCTATCAGCAGCAGAAGCGGTTCGCCATCCAGGCTCGAGCCTTCAGGATCGATGCGTAGCCTGTAGGAGCCGATTTTCTCGTTCTTGCTGGTCAAGCCCAGCCCGAAACGGCTGCCGTCGATGTTTTCCAGGACTGAATCGGCGCGATTGTCCACCGCACGAAGCGCGTAAGCGGTAGCGGCTTCGCAATTTATGTTCAACGTTGAGGTACGGGCACGATCGAGCAGGACGGTGGGCGCTGAAGCAAGCAGGTCGCGGGTATACAACCGCCCATGATCGAAAAGCGCGTTGCTCAGGGTAGGTGTGCAGCCACCCGGCACGATCGAACCGGTGACGGTAATGTCCACCGACGGCGCGGCGACGGCCGTGGCGATGGAGGTGAGCAGCGTGGCAAGCAGGGTAATGCGGGTAACGGCGTTCATGTCGTTGTCTCAGGCTATGCGCTCGCGTGAAGGAGGTGGCGCGTGCGGCATGGTGATAGCCACGCGCGGGTCAAGACATGAGAGATCGGCCACTGCACCCGACGAAGGTGCGCGCAGCGGTGTAGGTCCTGGGACGAGAAAGCGCCGCCAGCAGGGGTGCGGTGTTGGCCCATGCGTTTTTGCTTTACCATATCGCCCCTTTGCCGCCCCTGCTTTTGGAGTTTTCATGACGGCCGCCGCCGACCTTTCGCCCACGCTGCAGCTTGCCTGCGACCTGATCCGCCGCCCTTCGGTCACGCCTCTGGACGCCGATTGCCAAAAGCTGATGATGCAACGCCTGGGGCAGGCTGGCTTCGCGCTGGAGCCGATGCGCATCGAAGAGGTGGATAACTTCTGGGCCACCCACGGTACCCAGGACGGTCCGGTGCTGTGCTTCGCCGGGCATACCGACGTGGTGCCCACCGGCCCCACCCAGGCCTGGCAGATCGCCCCATTCGAGGCGGTGATCGACGAGCAGGGCATGCTCCACGGGCGCGGCGCGGCCGACATGAAGGGCAGCCTGGCGGCCATGCTGGTGGCCGCCGAGCGCTTCGTCGGCGACCATCCCAACCACAGGGGCTCGGTGGCCTTCCTGATCACCAGCGACGAAGAAGGCCCGGCCCATCACGGCACCAAAGCGGTGGTCGAGCGCCTGGCTGCACGCAACGAGCGCCTGGACTGGTGCATCGTCGGCGAGCCGTCGAGCACCACCCTGGTCGGCGACGTAGTCAAGAACGGCCGACGCGGCTCGCTCGGTGCGACTCTGACCGTGCGCGGCGTGCAGGGCCATGTGGCGTATCCGCACCTGGCCCGCAACCCGATCCACCTGGTCGCCCCAGCCCTGGCCGAGCTCGCCGCCGAGCACTGGGACGACGGCAACGCCTTCTTCCCGCCAACCAGCTTCCAGGTGTCCAACCTCAACAGCGGCACGGGCGCCACCAACGTCATTCCCGGTGAACTGACGGCGGTGTTCAACTTCCGTTTCTCCACCGAGTCCACGGTCGAAGGCCTGCAGCAGCGCGTGGCCGCGATTCTCGACAAGCATGGCCTGGACTGGCACGTGGACTGGGCGCTGTCCGGCCTGCCGTTCCTGACCGAGCCCGGTGCGCTGCTGGACGCGGTGGCCGCGAGCATCAAGAACGTCACTGGGCGCGACACCCAGGCCTCCACCAGCGGCGGCACCTCCGACGGGCGCTTCATCGCCACGCTCGGCACCCAGGTGGTCGAGTTGGGCCCGGTCAACGCCACGATCCACCAGGTCAACGAACGCATCCTGGCCAGCGACCTCGATGTGCTGACCGAAATCTACTACCAGACCCTCGTCGAGTTACTCGCCTGATGCTCACCTGCCCCCTCTGCACTGCCATGCTGGCCAACGCCGACAACGGCATGGTCTGCCCCAGCGGTCACCGTTTCGACCGCGCGCGCCAGGGCTACCTGAATCTGCTGCCGGTGCAGCACAAGAACAGCCGCGACCCCGGCGACAACCAGGCCATGGTCGAGGCTCGCCGGGACTTCCTCAACGAAGGACACTATGCGCCGGTGGCCCAGCGCCTGGCCGAGCTTGCAGCCGAGCGCTGGCCTCGGCGCTGGCTGGACATCGGCTGTGGCGAGGGGTACTACACCGAACAGATCGCCCAGGCGCTGCCGCGCGCCGACGGGTATGCCCTGGACATCTCCCGCGAGGCGGTCAAACGCGCCTGCAAGCGAGCGCCGTCGGTACATTGGCTGGTTGCCAGCATGGCGCGTGTGCCGCTTGCCGATGCCAGCTGCCAGTTCCTGACCAGCGTCTTCAGCCCGCTGGACTGGGACGAAGCCAAGCGCCTGCTGGCGCCGGGGGGTGGGCTGATGCGTGTGGGACCCACCAGCGGCCACCTGATGGAGCTGCGCGAACAGCTGTATGACGAGGTGCGCGACTACGTCGACGACAAACACCTGTTGCAGGTGCCCGAGGGCATGCAGCATGCCCACCATGAAACCCTGACCTTCAAGCTCAAGCTGATCGACGCGCAATCGCGCGCCAACCTGCTGGCGATGACGCCGCATGGCTGGCGCGCCAGCGCCGAGCGACGGACCGCGGTGATCGAACAGCCGCGGCCGTTCGTGGTCACGGTATCCATGCGCTACGATTACTTTGTGCGTCAAGACTGAGCGAGCCTACCCATGCGCCAACCCGATATCGAGATTTACCTCAAGGACGCCGACGTCGATCACAAGGCCATCGCCGCATGGCTCGGCCAGGCCCTGGGCCCCTGCAGCGACTGGCAGCAGAAAGGCCAGACCTGGAAGTGCCAGGCGGGCGACGTGCCGGTCACCTGGCTGCCCAAGGCGGTCGGCAAGTGGAACAGCCTGTACCTGGAGAGCGACGCCACGCCGTGGGACGACGACGTGGCCTGCGCCCGTGCAGCTTTCAAGGCCCTGAATGTAGAGGTGCGCTGTGCGCCTGGCAGCTGGGTGGAAGAAGAAGGCGAAGAGAATGCCGACCGCTGGATCCGTATCAGCGACGATGGCGAAGAGGAAATCACCTGGCGTACCAGTTGATACACCGCAGCGCGACGGTTCGCGGCCAGTGGCCGCGAAGGAGCCCGTAGCCGCGCGAAGATATTCGCCGACACCCTGCATCACTTACCTCGGCAAAAGCCGGTAAAATAGCGTTTTCCCCCCAAGCCCTGGCCTATGACCCGCTCACCTCTGCACCGCCTCGTGTTCGGCACCTTGCGCCGCTTGTTGTACCTGTGGGTTCGGTCTGAAACCATCAACCAGTCCTCGTTCACCTTGAACCTGGATCGCAGCAGGCCCGTGCTGTACGCCTTGCAATCGCCTTCGCTGGCCGACCTTGCCGTGGTCGACCGCGAATGCAGCAAAGCCGGCCTGCCACGCCCGGTGCTGCCCGTGGCCATCGGCGATCTCATGGAGCCCACGGCGGTGTTCTACCTGACCCCGGACCCTGACTGGCTGGGCCGGCAAGACAAGCGCGGCGCCCCGCCCACCCTGGCGCGGCTGGTCACGGCACTGGCCCAGAACGCCGGCGAAGATGCGCAGATCATTCCGGTAAGCGTGTTCTGGGGCCAGTCGCCAGCGAGCGAATCCAGCCCCTGGAAGCTGCTGTTCGCCGACAGCTGGGCGGTTACCGGGCGCTTGCGCAAGCTGGTCAGCATTCTGATCCTGGGACGCAAGACCCGCGTACAGTTTTCCGAGCCAATCCACCTGGCCGAGCTGGTGCAGCAGAACAAGGGTCACGAGCGAACGGTGCGCATGGCCCAGCGCATCCTGCGTGTGCATTTTCGCAACCTGAAGACGGCAGTCATCGGCCCCGACATTTCCCACCGCCGCCATCTGGTCAAGGGTCTGGTGCGCGACCCACTGGTGCGCCAGGCCATTGCCGAAGAAGCCGAACGCGAGCACATCACCCTGGAAAAGGCCGAGGCCCGAGCGTTGCACTACGGCAACGAAATCGCCTCGGACTACACCTACACCGCCATCCGCTTCATGGAAGTGGTGCTCAGCTGGTTCTGGAACAAGATCTACGACGGCATCAAGGTCAACAACATCGACGGTGTGAAGGACGTTGCCCGTGGCAACGAGATCATCTATGTGCCATGCCATCGCAGCCACATCGACTACCTGCTGCTGTCTTACCTGCTGTTCAAGAACGGCCTGACGCCACCCCATGTTGCTGCCGGCATCAACCTCAACATGCCTGTGATCGGCAGCCTGCTGCGCCGAGGCGGGGCGTTTTTCATGCGCCGCACTTTCAAGGGCAATCCGCTGTACAGCGCCGTGTTCAACGAATACCTGCACACCCTGTTCACCAAGGGTTTTCCGGTGGAGTACTTCGTCGAAGGCGGGCGCTCGCGCACCGGACGCATGCTGCAACCCAAGACAGGCATGCTGGCCATCACCCTGCGCAGCTATCTACGCTCCTCGCGTACGCCCATTGTCTTCGTACCGGTGTACATCGGCTACGAACGCGTGCTGGAAGGCCGTACCTACCTGGGCGAGCTGCGCGGCGCGGCGAAGAAGAAAGAGTCGATTCTGGACGTCTTCAAGGTCATCGGCGCACTCAAGCAGCGCTTTGGCCAAGTGGCGGTCAACTTCGGCGAGCCGATCAAGCTGCAGGCTTTTCTCGATGAGCAGCAGCCTGGCTGGCGCGAGCAAGACCTGGCGCCGCAGTTCAAGCCCGACTGGCTGAACGAAACCACGCATCGCCTGAGCATCCGCGTGGCTCGCCACATGAACGAGGCTGCAGCCATCAACCCGGTGAACCTGGTGGCACTGGCACTGCTGTCGACCAGCAAGCTGGCCCTGGACGAACGGGCAATGGAACGAGTACTCGACCTGTACCTGACCCTGCTGCGCCAGGTGCCCTACTCGCCTCATACTACCGTGCCCACGGGGGACGCCCGCAGCCTGATCGCTCATGTCCAGGGCATGCAGCTGCTGTCCGAACAGAGCGATGCCCTGGGCAAAATCCTGTATCTGGACGAACAGCACGCGGTGCTGATGACCTATTACCGCAATAACGTGTTGCACATCTTCGCCCTGCCCGCGCTGCTTGCCAGCTTCTTCCAGAGCACTTCGCGCATGACCCGCGAGCAGATCCTGCGCTACGCCCATGCGCTGTACCCCTATCTGCAAGCCGAACTGTTCATCCGCTGGAACGCCGGGCAGCTCGACGAGGTGATTGACCAGTGGCTGCAAGCGCTGGTCGAACAAGGCCTGCTGCGCCTGGAAAACGGTGTGTACCTGCGCCCCGCGCCGAGTTCGCGGCAATTCGTGCTGCTGACCTTGTTGTCGCGTGCCATCGCGCAGACCCTGCAGCGTTTCTACATGGCCATCGCCCTGTTGCTCAATGCCGGGCAGAACACCCTCAGCGCCGAAGAACTGGAAAACCTGTGCACCACCATGGCCCAGCGCCTGTCGATCCTGCATGGCCTGAACGCCCCGGAGTTCTTCGACAAGAGCCTGTTCCGTCACTTCATTCAGACCCTGCTCGATCAAGGGGTACTGCGCCGCGATGCCCAAGGCAAGTTGAGCCACCACCCCATGCTCGATGAGCTGGCCGAAGGCGCTGCCAAACGGGTATTGCCCGCTGAAATACGCCTGTCGATCCGCCAGGTTGCGCTGCACCGCAGCGATGAGGCCGCCGATGGGCTGTGATCGACGACGGTCTTTGCCTATGCTTTTGCCTGACGGCCGAATTTGTAAATGGAGATAACCATGAAGCGCCTTTCACTGATCGTACTCAGCGCCCTCATCGGCGCCTGCAGCAGCATGCAGCCCGCACCCAAGGCCACGCTCGAGGGGGAGGCGTTCTATCTGCAGCGCATCGCCTTGCCGCCATCGGCCGTATTGACCGTGAGCCTGCAGGACGTGTCCCTGGCTGACGCCCCTGCGGTGGCCCTGGCCCGGCAGAGCGGCCCGATCACTGGCCAGGTGCCGCTGCCGTTCAAACTTGAATACGACCCGGCCCAGGTCAAGCCGGGGCATCGCTATTCGGTGAGTGCCCGCGTTGAAGCCGACGGGCACCTGCTGTTCGTCAGCACCCAGCATCACGGCGTGACGCTGGATGGCAAGGATGAGCAGCCGCTGCGTATCCGCATGGATGCCGCTTCGCGGTAGCCAGGGCTGCGGCGGTGTTCAGAACCGATAGACGCTGCTCAATACCGCCGCACGACCATCACCGAACTCCACGGCCGAGGAACGGGTATCGCTGCCGATGACCGTGCGCACCCGCTCGACGTACTTCGTGTCGGTCAGGTTGCTCAGGTTCAGCTGCAGCTCGAGGTTGTCGGATGCCCGGTAGCCCAGCATCGCGTCGTGTACCCAGTAGGCATCGAGCTTGATTTGATCCTGGGACGTCAGGTTGCGTTTGCCGACGTGGCGGATGCCGTAGGCCAGGGTAATGTCGCTGGGAAGCTGGTAGGCGGTCCATAGATTGAAAGATCGGGGCGCCGTGTTTTTCAGTGCCTGACCTATGCGTTCGGGATTGGCCACCGACTTCAGTGTCTCGCTGCTTTGCAGGGTGTAGTTGGCGAACACGTGCCACTTCTCGCTCAATGCGCCCGTGGCTGCCAATTCCAACCCCTGCACGCGCTGCTTGCCGGCAAGCAGGTTGCTGCCGTCGCTCAAGCGCTCGCGCACGTTGTCCTTGACCACCCGGAACAGCGCGCCTTCCAGCTGCAGCCGCTCATCGAGCAATTGCCACTTGGTACCCAGTTCCCAGGTCTTGCCCTTCTCGGGTTCCAGGCTCTGGGTGCTGTCGGAAAGACCACCGCCGTAGGTCAGCAGGTTCTCGGCCGAAGGGTTGAACGAGGTGCCGTAGGCGACGTAGAAGCGGCCGTTCTCGGCGGGCTTGTAGACCAGGCCGGCACGTTGGCTGAACACGCCGTCGGTTGAGCCGGCCTGGGTCCGAACGCCGCTGGCCGAGCGATTACTGGCCTGGGCCCGCATGTGGTCGTAGCGCAGGCCCAGGCTGAGGTCCCACTGCTCGTCCAGGGCCAGGGTATCGAACACATACAGGGCGCGATCTTCCATGCTGTTGTGCGCCACGCTGGTAGGCGACTTGACCTTCGGCCCGCTCCAGTAACCCGGCGGGTTGGCCAGATCGTAGCCGTTGGCTGGGTAGAAGGACTCCACGGCATAGCCCGAGGCCTTGCGGTCGTAGGTTTCGCGCGACAGTTCCGCGCCGACCACCAGGGTATGGCCCAGGCCGAAGGTATCGAAGTGACCGGTCAGGCTGGTCTGGTTCATCGCCAGGCGGGTCTGCACGTCGCGCCGATAGGCTTGCGGCCCTGCCGGCAGGTAGCGTAGCGCCGGAAGCTTGGCCAGCCTGACATGGGAAGCGGACACGGTGGCATCGCGGTCAACCTGGCTGAGCCGGGCAAGGTTCTGCACGCTCCAGTCCGGGTTCAGGTCGTGCTCGTACTTGACCGTCAGGCTGTCGGTGTCGGTGCGGTCCTGGTCCAGGTTGCGCCAGCCGTAGTAGTGACTGGTCTTGACGCCCGGCAAGCGCTTGCCATCGCGTGCAGGCACGCCGTAGTCAGGCAGGTTGTCATCGCTCTGGTGGAAATAGCTGAGGGTCAGGCGCGTGTCGCTGCCGTGCCCGAACATCAGCGACGGCGCCAGGCCCCAGCGCTGCTGTTCGATGCGATCGCGCCCCGGCACGTGGTTCTCGTGAGCCATCAGATTGAGACGAAACAGGGTGCCGTCGCCCAGGTCGTGCAGCTGCTGATTGGTGTCCAGGGTCAGGCGGCGATAGCGATCGGTACCAACGCCGGCGCCCAGCTCGGTGAAGCTGTCGGCAACCGGCAGCTTGGTGATCAGGTTGATGGAGCCGCCGGTGGCGCTCGCGCCACCGAACACCGAACTGGGCCCCTTGATGACCTCGACCTGCTCCAGGTTGAACAGGTCGCTGCGGCTGGTCTGCGCAGAGTCGCGCAGGCCGTCGATCTGCAGGTTGGCATTGGCGCTGAAACCGCGGATGTTGATGCTGTCTCCCGACCCGCCGCCGCCCTCGCCCGCATTGAAGGAGATGCCGGAGACATTGGACAGTGCCCGGCGCAGGCTCAGGGCATTCTGCTCGCGCATGATCTGGCGCGGGACAACGGTAACCGTTTGCGGCACGTCGAGCAGTGGCACGGCGTACTTGGCGGAAGCCGAACGCTCGACCTGGTAGGGTGGCGCGGCCTGCTTGCCGATCACGCTCAGCTTGTCGAGCACCAGCGATTCGGGCCCTTCGTGGGCATTGGCACCTGCGGCGCAACCGATCAACGCCAGGCCCAGCGCCGAACGGCGGGGCAATGTGCAAACTCCTGTAGAACGGTACATGTATACAGCCTCACTACAAATGAGACTTGATTCTATTTGAGCGCGCCGCGCTATAACCGGTTGGGAAAAAATCAGGACCGATCCTACGTACCCCCGGGCGCCGGGGGTCGTCCTGGCCTACAACCTGCGTCCATTCATCACGTCGGTTTCAGGGCTTTCTTCGGGTAGATATCGTAGCGGCTGGATTTGCCTTCAAGCGCATGGCTGGGTTTGCAGCCCTCGATGCAGGGCGCCTTGCGCGGTCGCTTGACCACTACCCGGTGGCTGGCCAGGGCCAGGGCGGCGGCCAGCAGGGCCGGTGCGTCTATGTCATCGCCCACCAGCGGCCGGAACAGGCGCATTTCCTTCTTCACCAACGCACTTTTTTCGCGATGGGGAAACATCGGATCCAGGTAGATCACCTGGGGCGCTTCGCCCTGCCACTGCTGCATGACCTCGATCGAGTTGCCCTGAAGCAAATGCATGCGTGCAACGATGGCGCCTACCTCCAGGTCACCCTGGGCACGGGCCAGTCCGTCCTCGAGCAGCGCGGCGATGATCGGCTGGCGCTCCACCAGGCTCATCTCGCAGCCCAGACTGGCCAGCACGAACGCGTCCTTGCCCAGGCCGGCCGTGGCATCCAGTATCCGCGGGCGCACGCCAGGCTGCACGCCAACGGCCTTGGCGATCATCTGACCGCTGCCACCGCCGTACAGTCGTCGGTGAGCGACGGCGCCCTCGACGAAATCCACACGCACGGGCCCCGGCGCGTCCGCGCCCAGTTGTTGCAACTGCAGGCCGGTTTCGCCGACCTGCAGCACGAAATCGGCGTCGGGCAACTGGCGAGGCAGATGCAGGCGTTGCGCCCATCGTTCGGCTTGCGGTTCGCAGGCGTCGTTCTGTGCCTGAACCTGGATGCGACCACCGGCTTGCTGCTCCACTGAAGATTCCTGTATCGAAAGGCTAAAAGATCGGCGCACGCCGCCGATAAGAACTTTGCCAGGCATTTTGCCAGAGCCCAAGCGTGCCGAGTGCCATGTCCGTCATCAATTCCACAGCGCCAGGTTACATTTCGCCCATCGGCGACTTCAGCCAGCACAACATCCAGACCCTGGGTGCTGCAAGTGCGCTGTGGCAGGACTTCTTTGCCCAGGCATTGACCGAGCACTGCGATGGACAGCTGCCAGGGCAGGCTCGTGCGGCGGCGGACAATGCAGCGGCGGCTGAGCCCAGCGCCGGCAGCGAGATCCTGGCGCACATTCTGCTGCAGCGCCTGTGCGATGTTCGCGACACCGAAGTGAAGCCTCCCGAGCCGCTGTTTCTGCCAAAGGCCGAACTGGAGCTGATGTTGCTGGACAAACCCTCCGCACCGCTGCCCGAGCAGGACGTGCTGGCCCAACAAGCGCAGTTGGCGTTCGACAGCCGCTGGGTTCGTCCGCTGGTGCTGAACCAAGGTAGCCAGAGCACGCAACCTGCCCCGGCGCCTCTGCCTCGGGCAATGCGCCTGCCGATTGCCGAGCTCGACTGGCAGTTGGCGCAGACGCCGGTACCGCTGGCGCAGGAAACCATCAGTGAGCAATGCCATGCGTTGGACCTGGACCTGAGCTGGATGCGCCCCGCCGTGTTGAACAACATCCGCCTGGCTGCCTGAGCGCCGATCGCATCCATCCAGATACCTCGCGCGCACCGCCGACGCGGCTCGCGCCGCTGCTACAGAGGCCCACACCGGCAGCCATATGGCAGCGGCGCAAGCCGCGTCCGGCGTTCAGCCAACCCAGGCCCTGTAGCAGCGGCGCAAGCCGCGTCCGGCGTTCAGCCAGCCCATGCCCTGTAGCAGCGGCGCAAGCCGCGTGCGGCGTTCAGCCAGCCCATGCCCTGTAGCAGCGGCGCAAGCCGCGTCCGGGTTCACCGCGGTGGCCGGAAATGAATCAGCGACACACGCTCCAGCGGCCCATGTCGAGGTGAAAATGGTTGCGGTGGGCGGCGTTGTACTCGGGGCCCAGCACGGTATTGAAATGCTTGCAGGCGCCGTCGCGTACCTGGCGCAGGAAGCGCGCGTTGGCGCTGTCGCCAGGCCAATCCTTGAGCACGTTGATACGACGTCCGTCGGCCAGACGAAACCCAGCGATGTCCAGCGCGTTTGCGCTGGCGTGCTGGCTCAGACGTCCTTCACTGCGACCATAGACATTGCGGCAGGCAAAACTGCCCAGGTGATCCACCTGCGTTACTGCCTGACCGAACGTCGCCTGCGCTGCCGGCTGCAGGGCCTGGCGCTCGAACATGGCGAACGCCACCACCACCGGGCAGGTGGCGAGGAAACTGCTGCTCAACCTGACCTCGCTGCCCTGCACGCGCAACACGTTCACCAACGGGCACTTGGCATCGGCCGGGCTGTCGGCCTGAACGCTATAGCGCACGGTGGAAGTTGCCAGAGCCTGCACACACAGCTGTGGATCATTCTGTAACTTGCCGAGCTTGTAGCGGGTAAGGAAATTCACCGGTTCGGCGATATCCAGCGGGGCCCAGGGATTCCAGCGATCGGGCACCTCGACCCAACCTCGCCACACGGCAACGGGCGCGGCGGCCAGAAGCAGCAGAATGATCAGCAATCTCGGCACACAGGCTCCTGCTTCGCGTGGCTGAACGGTACCTGCGGAAAAACCGCGTCAGAGCAGGCCGAGTTGCGCCGTCTGTGGCTCCCGAGGCAGTTCCATTAAGGCCGGCAAGCCTGGCAAACGTTCCATCAAACGCTCGTGGAAACGCCGGGCCAGCGCGGGCGCGAGCAAGTTGTCGGCCGTGTGCAGGAAAATGTAGGGGGTGCGGCCCTCTTCGATCCAGGCGGCGATCTTCTCCACCCAGGGGGTCAGAAAAGGCTCATTCGCCTGCAACTGCGGGTGGCCGATGAAACGCACCTGCGGGCTGTGGCTGAACGCCGCTGGGCGGGGTGGCACCCGCGGCTTCTTGGACTGGGCATGAAGCACGGCAGGCGCGTCGGAAACACAACTGAACAGCGCACGCGGATCCAGACAGATGCGTTCGACATTGCGTTCGCGCAGCAGATTGTTGAGCAGTCGTTCCTCGTCACCGCGAGCGAAGAATGCGCCGTGGCGTACCTCCACAGCGATGGGCCGCTGCAGCACGTCGATGAAGCCGATCAATTCCGGCAGCCGCCAGGGCGCGAACGATGCAGGCAGCTGCAACCACAAGGGCGCCACCCGATCGCCGAGCGGCGCGAGCAGCCGACAAAAATCCTCAGCCACTCCCAGTTGCTCGCGCAGATCGCCACCATGGCTGATGTCGCGCGGCAGTTTGGCCGTGAAGCGAAAATCGGCGGGCATGCTTGCAGCCCAGCGTTCCACGGTATTGGGCGCCGGCCGTGCGTAGAACGTGGTGTTGCCTTCCACAGCGTTGAACTGTTGGGCATAGAGGGCCAGGAAATCCGGCGGACGCGCGTCTTGCGGATAGAAATCCCCGCGCCAGGCGTTTTCGCTCCACGACGGACAGCCGATGAAATAAGGCAGGCTGGGCACAGTCAGATATGCACATCCAGGCCCAGGACTTCATTGTCCCACTCGACGAAACCCTGGGTGCTCAGGTACATGCCCAGCGCGTCGGCCGCACGCCGGCTCATCGAGCGGGGGAAGATCATGTCCTGCTGGCGGGCCGGCACGCTGGTGCCACGCGCGCGGGAGCGCTGGGGCGTAGGCTGCGCAGGAACCTCGAACTCGCCTTCGATATCGTCGAGGGTTTCCTGCACCCGCGCCTTGTCCGCAAGCGGCTTGCGCTTGATTGGATAAGGCTGGGAGGAAACACCATCGATACGCATCAGGTTCACTCGATCGTCGAAATAAGCCGCCACAGTGTCCTGCAGTGACCCAGTGATCACTAGACCACAAATTGCGGCAAAGTTTTATCTTCATGGCAGATTATGCCGATGAAATGCGCACTACAGGCTTGAACGCCGACGAAGCGTACTACAACGGCGACTTCTTCGGTGTGGCAACGTTGTCACGCAGATAGACCGGCTGGGCGCCATCGGCGGGCAAGCCTTCGCCACGCGCCCAGGCAAACCGTGCAAGCTCGAGCAGGTCTTGCGCATGAGGCAGCAGATCGGCGTCACGCCCTACGGTGGGCACAGCGATCCGCTCGGCATAGGTCCAGCCGGTGCCTGCGCCGAACCATTCGCCAGAGGCCTGGGCCGGCAGCAGGGCCCGTTCGGGAGCGAATACCCCCTCCTCACCCTGCAGGCGCATTTCTCCCGCGTGCTCCCGATAGCAACCCCAGTACACCTCGTCCATGCGCGCGTCGATCGCGGCCGCTACCTGGCCGACGCCATGCTCGCGCCAGGCGCGCTGGGCCAGCAGGGCCAGGTTGGACACTGGCAACACGGGACGATCCAGACCGAAAGCCAAGCCCTGGACCACCCCTACCGCGATGCGCACCCCGGTGAAAGCGCCCGGCCCGCGCCCGAAAGCGATCGCATCGACGGCCGTCAGCGCTACGCCCGCTTCGGCCAGCAAGGTCTTGATCATCGGCAGCAGCTTCTGCGCGTGAAGGCGCGGGATCACTTCATAGTGGCTCGACACCTTGGCATCGTGCAGCAAAGCAACGGAACAGGCTTCAGTGGCAGTGTCCAGGGCCAGCAGGGTGGTCATCGAAAGGGTCCAGGCAAGGGGGAATAGGCGATTATAGACAACTACGGCCCGCAAGCGGGCCGTTCATGGCAAGGCAGTGGCCGACACCCAGTGTGTGGGTGCCACGCGTCTGGATGCCAGCACTCAGCTCAGTGCGGCAAGCACCTTGGCGGTGATGTCGGCGACCGAACCGACGCCTTCGACGTGGCTGCACTTGGGCTTGCCATGGGCAGCCGCCAGTTCGTTGTAGAAGGCCACCAAGGGCTTGGTCTGCGAGTGGTAGACCGAGAGGCGATGACGCACGGTTTCCTCGGTGTCGTCCTTGCGCTGCACCAGCGCCTCACCGGTCACGTCATCCTTGCCCGCTTCGCGCGGTGGATTGTAGACGGTGTGATAGACCCGGCCCGATGCCTCGTGGACCCGACGGCCGGCGATACGCTGAACGATCTCTTCGTCGTCGACGGCGATTTCCAGAACGTGGTCGAGCTCCACACCGTTGGTGACCAGCGCTTCGGCCTGCGGAATGGTGCGCGGGAAGCCATCGAAGAGGAAGCCGTTGGCACAGTCGGGCTGGACAATGCGCTCCTTGACCAGGGCAATGATCAGGTCGTCGGACACCAGGCCACCGCTGTCCATGACGCTCTTGGCCATCACGCCCAGTTCGCTACCGGCCTTGACGGCAGCACGGAGCATGTCGCCCGTGGAAATTTGCGGGATACCGAATTTTTCGGTGATGAATTTTGCCTGAGTACCTTTACCGGCCCCGGGAGCTCCCAGCAGAATCACGCGCATCGATGTGCTCCTCTCGATTTTTATAGATAGTCGTCGAATCTGCTTCCGCCGCGCTGACGGCAGAAGCCCTTCCCAAGAAAAATGATGGCCGCAAGATGGCCAAAGGCTGATCAAGATACACAGCGGGCACGGGGCACACAAGCCACCGAAAGTCGCAGGCACCTGCCCCCGAGGACGGCATCCTGCAGGGGTTGTACCGGGTATCACCGCCAATCGGTTGCACCCGAGCTGACAGCTGCCCGGCTGCACCGATCGACCGCCCGTCTCAACCGGTATTGCGCAACCCGGCGGCGATGCCTGCCACGGTGACCAGCAGGGCCTGTTCCAGAGGGCTGTCCAGCGCCGCTTCGCGGGCGCGCGAGCGTTTCAGCAGTTCGGCCTGCAACTGATGCAACGGATCCAGGTAGGTGTTGCGCAGGCTGAAGAACTCCAGGGTCGTCGGGCTGTGCGCAAGCAGGTGAGTCTGCCCGGTCAGGCCCAGCACGGCCGCGCAACACTGCGACAATAGGTCGCGCAGTTGCGCGCCCAATGGCTGCAGCTCGGGTTCGACCAGCCGCACGTCGTACAGCGCCGCAATCTCGGCATCGGCCTTGGCCAGCACCATCTCGAGCATGTCGATGCGCGTGCGGAAGAACGGCCAGTGGGCGCGCATCGAAGCCAGTTGCGCAGCCTGGCCGCGCGCCAGCGCTGCGCCCAGGGCCGCCTCCCAGCCCAGCCAGGCGGGCAGCATCAACCGCGTCTGGGTCCAGCCGAAGATCCACGGAATGGCGCGCAGGCTTTCGATGCCGCCCTGCCGGCGCTTGGCCGGACGGCTGCCCAGTGGCAAACGACCAAGCTCCTGTTCGGGCGTGGCCTGGCGGAAGTACTCGACGAAGTGCGGGTTCTCGCGCACCACCTGCCGATAGGCCTTGACGCCCTGCTCCGCCAACTCGTCCATCACGGTGCGCCAGGCAGGCTCGGGCAGCGGCGGCGGCAGCACGGTGGCTTCCAGCACGGCGGCGACATACAGGTTGAGATTTTGCTCGGCGATGTCCGGCAGGCCGAACTTGAAGCGGATCATTTCGCCCTGTTCGGTGGTGCGGAAGCGCCCCGCCACCGAGCCTGGTGGCTGCGACAGAATGGCCGCATGGGCCGGACCGCCACCGCGGCCGACGGTGCCGCCGCGACCATGGAACAGCAACAGCTCGACGCCGTGCGCCTGGCAAATGTTCACCAGGGTTTCCTGGGCCCGGTACTGCGCCCATGCGGCGGCGGTGGTCCCGGCATCCTTGGCCGAATCGGAGTAGCCGATCATCACCTCCTGCGGACCCTGCAGCGAGCTGCGGTAGTCGGGCAACTGCAGCAGGCGCTCGAGCACCGGGCCGGCATTGTCGAGGTCGGCCAGGGTTTCGAACAGCGGCACCACGCGCATCGATCGACGCAGCCCGGACTCCTTGAGCAGAAGCTGCACCGCCAGCACGTCGGAGGCGGCGCCCGCCATGGAGATCACGTAGGAGCCCAGTGACGCAGCCGGCGCGGCCGCTACCTCGCGGCAGGTGGCCAGTACTTCGGCGGTGTCTTCGCTGGGTTCGAAGCAGGTCGGCAGCAACGGCCGGCGATTGGCGAGCTCGCGCACGAGGAATTCGACCCGCGCCTCTTCGTCCCAGTCGGCATAGCGACCCAACCCCAGGTACTCGGTGATCTCGCTCAACGCTGAGCGATGGCGGGTCGAATCCTGACGCACGTCGAGGCGCACCAGGAACAGGCCGAAGGTCACGGCGCGGCGCAGGCAGTCCAGCAGCGGTCCATCGGCGATCACGCCCATGCCGCAGGCGTGCAGTGAATCGAAGCACAACTGCAACGGCTCGATCAGCTCGCGATTGTCCTGCAGCACCTGGTCATCGCCGGGCTGATCGCCCGGCAGCGAGGCATGGGCCCAGTTGCGCGTGGCCCGCAGGCGTTCGCGCAGTTGCTTGAGCACGGCGCGATAGGGTTCGCGGCTGTCGGACGCCTGGGCCATGAGCGGCGCACTGGCCTGCTGCATGGACAGATCGGCGGCCAATTGGTCGACATCGCGCAGAAACAGATCCGCCGCCATCCAGCGCGCCAGCAGCAGCACTTCGCGAGTAACCTTGGCTGTCACGTTCGGATTGCCGTCGCGGTCGCCGCCCATCCACGAAGCGAAGTGTATGGGTGCAGCGCCCAACGGCAGGCGTTGGCCGGTGGCGGCCTGCAATGCCGCGTCGACCTTGCGCAGGTGGTTGGGCACCGCTTGCCACAGCGAATTTTCGATGACCGCGAAACCCCACTTGGCCTCATCCACAGGCGTGGGTCGGGTACGACGGATTTCTTCGGTGTGCCAGGCCTCGGCGATCAACCGCTGCAGGCGCTCGCGCACCGCGTTGCGCTCGGCGGTGGTGAGATCGCGGTGGTCATGCAAGGCCAACTGCGCAGCGATGGCGTCGTATTTCTGGATCAGCGTGCGGCGAGCCACTTCGGTGGGGTGCGCGGTCAACACCAGCTCGATATCCAGCGCCAGCAACTGCTGCGCCAAGGCTTCAGGGCTGTGCCCGGCGCTTTTCAACCGCCCCAGCAGCTCGCCCAGGGCAAGGTTTTCGAAAGGTTCGGGCTGGCCCTCGTCACGACGGCGGATCAGTTGGTATTGCTCGCAGATGTTGGCCAGGTTGAGGAATTGATTGAAGGCGCGGGCCACGGGCAGCAGCTCTTGCTCACCGAGGTCGTCCAGGCTGGAGCGCAGTTCGGCGCTGACCGCATCACCGGCCGGATCAGCCCGACGGTCTGCCTTGGCGCCACGCCGTATGCGCTCGATCTTTTCCAGAAAGGCGTCGCCGTACTGATCGCGGATGGTATTGCCCAGCAATTCACCCAGCAGGTGCACGTCTTCGCGCAGGCGCAGATCGATATCGGACATCGGCATTTTCTCCATTGCTTGGAAACGGTGTGCCCTTCCAGCCCGCGCGGCGCGACCGGTGATTCGATCGCCATGGCCACTGAACAAGCACGGGAAAAATGGCTCTACAAACTACTGGTACGCAACAACTACTGCCATGCAACGACGGCTGTACAGTAAAGAGTGCCCCAGCCGAGCCGAGGCTGACAAGCGTGGTGGACGGGGGCGTGAACAACCTGGGCAAGAGGTATTTATGAAGATTCATGAACTGGCCGAGCATTGGGAACAGAACGCCAAGGGCCGACTGACCGACACGGGTATCAACATACATCTGGACATGGAGTCGGCCGCACGCCTGGCGGCCCTGACCCAGATGTACCCCAAGCACCATGCTCAGGAACTGCTGGGCGAACTGATCGGTGCGGCACTCGAAGAACTCGAAGGCAGCTTTCCCTACGTCAAGGGGACCAAGGTCATCGCTACCGACGAAGAAGGCGACCCGATGTACGAAGACATCGGCGCGACGCCGCGTTTCCTGGCGCTGTCGCGTGAACACCTTGGGCGCTTGAAACACAATGCGGATGACACTCCAGACTGAACATGGACTATTAACTTTAAGAATATTCCTACACCCATAACGCGCCGGGTCAAATGGTCAGAAAAAAAACCAGGCCTCCACGTATAAAATCATATAAATCAATAGGATAGTGTTCCATAGCGATTGTAGACTCGAAAAAAAGAGCCGGGTAATGGCCACCGATCCGTCCGCAGCGCATCCCAGCGACAGGCCCACTCCGGCGCGTCGCGGATAGCGGACGAAGCAATCAATCGCTGTCCAATGGAGCACTATCGCGTGAATACATCCAGCGTAAGGTCGTCTTTCGGCCCTTTGAAAACAGCCCTTGTATGCCTTGCTGCCGGTGTCGTGCTGACAGGCTGTGCCAGCAACGCACCGGTCGAGCAATATGCGCTGAGCCGGTCGGCCGTCAATGCGGCGGTGAGCGCCGGTGGCACCGAGTTCGCCGCCATCGAAATGAAGTCCGCCCAGGACAAACTCAAGAACGCTGAAATCGCCCTGCACCGCAAGCACCACGATGAAGCCCGGCGCCTCGCCGAGCAGGCTGAGTGGGATGCCCGTGTGGCCGAGCGCAAGGCTCAGGCCGCCAAGGCTCGCCGCGCCGTCGACGATGCCCGCCAGGGCGTCCAGGACCTGCGCGAGGAAGGCCTGCGCGCTGCTTCTTGAGCCTGGCCTTCGCGTTCTTCTTTCAAGATTCAGGAAAATACCGTGAACAACACATTCAAGTTCCCCGCCCTGTCGGCGCTGTTCGTACTGCTGGCTGCCTGCTCCAAGACCCCCAACCCACAACTGGTGCAGGCCCAGGCCAACTTCGCCGGCCTGCAGGGCAACCCCAAGTCGGTACAGTTGGCCGCCCTGGAGACCAAGGACGCCGCCGACTGGCTGGAGCGCGCCGAAGCGGCCGCTCGCGCCAACGAGGCCGATGAGCACGTGGGTCATCTGGCCTACCTGAGCAATCAGCGTGTCGAAGTTGCCAAGCACACCATCGAACTGCGCACGGCCGAGCACGCGATCCAGGGTGTCGCCGCGCTGCGTGCGCAGGCCCGCCTGGAAGCTCGCGATGCGCAGATCAAGAAACTGCAGGAAAGCCTCAATGCCAAGCAGCCCGCAGCCGAAGTGATGGCCGTGGCACAGACCGAGCGCGGCAGCCTGGTGACCTTCGGCGACGTACTGTTCGAAGTGGGCCAAGCCGAGCTGCGCGCCAATGCCTACGACAACATAGGCCGCCTGGCGCAGTTCCTGCGCGACAATCCGGACCGCAAGGTCATCGTCGAAGGGCATACCGACAGCACGGGTTCGGCTTCCTTCAACCAGGCCCTTTCACAGCGACGCGCCAATGCCGTCATGGTGCAGCTGGTGCGTACGGGCGTGGGTGCCGAACGTATCGTGGCTCAGGGGCTGGGTATGGCCTACCCGGTTGCCAGCAACGGCGACGCTTCGGGTCGGACACAGAATCGCCGGGTAGAGGTGACCATTTCCAACGACAACCAGCCGGTCAGGAGCCGCGCTTCGCTGCATTGATCCACGATGCCTCGGAAAGCCCGGCCTGCGCGCCGGGTTTTTCATGCCCGGGCGTTTCATAGCGACGAACGCGCGGTAGGCTCGCGAGCCTTGGCCTTAAGTATGGTTCTGCGCGGTCGATAATCTAGGTGCCCTTCCCCTACCCGAGGCCTGCGACATGTTCTCTTTCAAACGCATGAAAAACGAAATGGCCGCCTTGCGTGAGGAAGTGGCAATGGTCAGGCAGATCCGTCAGGGCCTGGACGAAGAAACCATCCACCTGAGGCTCGACCCTCGCGGGTGCATTCTCGGCGTGAACGCCAACTTCGAGGAAGTGCTGCAATACCGCAATGACGAGCTGGCGGGCAAACCGCTGGAAAGCCTCGTTGCCGAACAGGTGCGCAGCGACCCGCACTATGCGCGGGTGCGGACCGCGATCCGGCAGGGCGAACATTTCTGTGGCGCCTGGCGGCTATTGCGCAAGGACGGCGGCGAAACCTGGCTGCGCGTCATCATGCACCCTGTACGCGCCACCGACGGCACGTTGCTCAAATTCTCCTGCTACGCAAGCGACCTGACCAATACCATCGAAACCTCTCGCGCCCACGAGAACTTCATCCAGGCACTGTTGCGCTCTACTGCGGTGATCGAGTTCGACCTCGGCGGGCACGTGCTCACCGCCAACGACCTGTTTCTACAGGCGATGGGCTATCGTCTGGAGCAGGTAAAGGGCAAGCACCACCGGCTGTTCTGCAGCAGCGACATCGCCGACTCCAGCGAGTACCAGGCGTTCTGGGATCGGCTGCGCCGGGGGGAGTTCGTTGCCCAGCGCTTCAAACGCATCGACAGCAAGGGCCGGGATGTATGGCTCGAAGCGTCCTA
The DNA here is from genome assembly GCF_014841915.1 of Pseudomonas sp. CFBP 13727. Taxonomy (NCBI): domain Bacteria; kingdom Pseudomonadati; phylum Pseudomonadota; class Gammaproteobacteria; order Pseudomonadales; family Pseudomonadaceae; genus Pseudomonas; species Pseudomonas sp. CFBP 13727. Next base: position 501,967 of record NZ_JACYUT010000003.1, on the reverse strand, counting down.
CAACCCGGTCCGGGATGGCAATGGCAAAGTCTACAAGGTGGTGAAGGTCGCTACCGTCATTACCGAGATGGTAGAGCGTGAAATAGCCATCGCCGAAGCCGCCACGGTGGCGTACGACACGTCGGTGCGCACGGATGAAACTGCACTGCGCGGGGCGCAAGTCGTGCGTGAGACGGTCGAAGTGATGAAAGATCTGGCTCATCATATGCAAAGCGCCGCCGAAGGCATCGAGGCGCTGGACGAGCAGAGCCAGGTCATTTCCAACATCATCAAGACGATCAGCGGAATCGCCGCGCAAACCAATCTACTGGCGCTGAACGCCGCTATCGAAGCTGCGCGAGCCGGTGAACAGGGTCGCGGTTTTGCAGTCGTCGCCGATGAAGTCCGGCAGCTGGCATCGCGTACGACCCAAGCCACTGCAGAGATCGAGAGCGTGGTGCAGCAGAACCAGAAACTGGCCACCGGTGCAGTAGCCACCATCGGCGCCGGCAAACACAAAGCCGAGTCTGGCCTGCAACTGGCGAACCAGGCAGGCACGGTCATCACCGAAATTCAGGACGGTGCGAAGCGCGTGCTGGGCGCGGTCGAGAGCTTTGCTACCCAGCTGGGCGCGGAGTCCTAGTCGAGTTCCAGGCAGCTGTCGACACGGTATGTGGTCGACCTCCGTATCACGGCTTTTTTCATGGCGCCAAACCCACGGCGTCAGAAAAAAACCACCCATTCGGACAAATTTCTGAACTATTCAAAATTCTCTTGTGTCCCAACGTTTAACCATTACAGCCAGCGGCGTCAGTGAGTCGCCGGGCTTGACCCAGGCGCGCGAAACGTTCGACTGTCATGGATTTTGATGTTTTTCAGGAGCTATCCAATGGAGTTGAAAGCCATGAATACCCGTACTGCCAAAACCTCGTCCAACCCTCTGCGCGGGCTGAAACTGGCTGCCCTGGCACTGGGTACCACCTTCGTCCTGGCTGGCTGCGCCGGCAAGCCACCGACCGAACAGTACGCTGTGACCGAGTCGGCCGTGAACAGCGCCGTTAGCGCTGGCGGTACCGAATACGCTGCCGTCGAAATGAAAGCGGCGCAGGACAAGTTCAAGCAGGCGGAAATCGCCATGCATGACAAGAACTACGAGAAAGCCAAGATGCTGGCCGAACAGGCCGAGTGGGACGCACGTCTGGCCGAGCGCAAGGCCCAGGCCGGCAAAGCCGCCAAGGCCCTGCAAGACTCCAAGCAGGGTGTACAGGACCTGCGTGACGAAGCCGGCCGCAGCGTTCAGTAAGCTGCCCATCGCGACTTGAACTCGAATAAAGGATGAAGATTATGCGTAAACAATTGATGGTTCCTGCTCTGTTGGCTCTCAGCGTTGGCCTGGCAGCTTGCTCCACTCCGCCGAACCCTAACCTGGAACAGGCGCGGACCAATTTCTCGTCCCTGCAGACCAACCCCAAGTCGGTACAACTGGCGGCCCTGGAAACCAAGGACGCGTCGGAGTGGCTGGACAAGGCTGACAAAGCCTTCCGCGACGACGCCGACGCGAAGAAAGTCGACCAACTGGCCTACCTGACCAACCAGCGCGTTGAAGTGGCCAAGCAGACCATCGCCCTGCGCAGCGCCGAGGAAAACCTCAAAGGCGCAGCTGCCCAGCGCGCTCAGGCTCGCCTGGATGCCCGCGACGCTCAGATCAAGAAGCTTCAGGAAAGCCTGAACGCCAAGCAGACTGACCGCGGCACCCTGGTGACCTTTGGTGACGTGCTGTTCGACCTGAACAAGGCCGAGCTGAAATCGTCCGCGTTCGTCAACGTGGCCAAGCTGGCCCAGTTCCTTCAGGAAAACCCTGATCGCAAGGTCATCGTCGAAGGCTACACCGACAGCACCGGTTCGGCTGCCTACAACCAGAGCCTGTCCGAGCGTCGCGCCACTTCGGTAATGGCCGCACTGGTCCGCGCTGGCGTCGAGCCTTCGCGCGTCGTCGCCCAGGGCTATGGCAAGGAATACCCGGTTGCCGACAACACCAGCAACTCGGGCCGCGCCCAGAACCGTCGCGTGGAAGTGACCATTTCCAACGACAACCAGCCAGTGGCTCCACGCTCGTCGATGCGTTGATCCTCGCGCTGTAATCGAACGCCCCGGTGAGTGATCACCGGGGCGTTTTCATTTGTCCGCAGCGGGCGCTGGGTAGTTGGGAATCTCGCCCAGACGGCGCAGGCCATTGAAATGCTGCGGGTCATCCAGGTAGCGCAGCATGACCTGGCGCCAGGTAGGGTCGGCGAACGTCTGCACGTGTCCCCCGCGGGTCAGCTGCAGGACTCGCGGCAGCGGTGCCTGCTGGTACAGCGCGATACCGTTGGCCAACGGCACGATAGGGTCGTCCATGCTCTGGAAGAGCAGCGCCGGTGTGCCCTCGAGCTGGGCGATGGAGCGGATCGCGCTGTCGCTGTCGGGCACCAGCCAGGACAGCGGCACCTGCAGTGGCCAGGTCAGCCACGACGTGCTCAGTGCGTACTGGCCAACGGCGCGGTAACTGGCAGGGACGCCATCAAGCACCAGCGCCTGCAGGCGCTGGCGTTGCTTGGGGTGTTCGGCCAGGTAGTGTACGGCCATGGCGCCGCCCAGGCTTTGCCCCAGCAGGACCAACGGCTTGGCCTGCACCTGCGGCTTGCTCGCCAGCCAGGCGAATGCGGCGTCGATGTCCTGGTAGATCGCCGGCAGGCTGGGCGACCCCCCGGACATCCCGTAGCCACGGTAGTCGAGCATCAGCACCTGATAGCCCTGCTCGGGCAACCACCAGCTACCGCCCAGGTGCCAGGCCAGGTTGCCGCCGTTGCCGTGCAGGTGCAGCACGGTGCCCTTGACCTCGACACCGGGCTTGGCAGGCAGCCACCAACCGTGCAATCGGGTACCGTCGGCGGCCGTGAGGTTGACGTCCTCGAAACCCAGCCCGGCTTTTTCCGGGGTGAACGGCAACCCCCGCTCGGGGTAGAACAATAATGAGCTGCAGCCACTCAGTACCGCGGTCAGTAGCAGCAGCGCTGGCAGGCGTCGCGATAGGCAGGCCTTCATGTGCAACGCCCGGACGCGGCTCGCGCCGCTGCTACAGGGGGGCGATGCAGCAATGTCGGCGAGCGTCGCGGCAGGCAGGCCTTCATGTGCAACGCCCGGACGCGGCTCGCGCCGCTGCTACAGGGGGTCGATGCAGCTGCGTCGGCAGGTCAGAGGATGTTCGAGTAGTCGGCTTCAATTCGGTCCAGGCTCAGGTGATTGAGGAAGTTCGAGAAGCACATCCAGGCGGACAGTGCGTTCATGTCACGGAACTGTTCGGGCAGGTACTTGGGCGGCGTCACCAATCCTTCGTCGACCAACTGGCGCAACGTGCGCATGTCCTCCAGGGTGGTCTTGCCACAGAACAGCAGCGGCACCTGTTCCAGCTTGCCCTTGCGCACGGCCAGCTGAATGTAGTTGTAGACCATGATGAAGCCTTTGAGGTACGACAAATCCTTGGTGAACGGCAGCCCGGTCGGAGTCGAGCCGCGGAACACGCGGCTGGCGTTGCCGTAGGCCTCGGGCATCTCGAAGCCTTCTTCGCGAAAGAATTCGAACACCTGCAGGAAGTCGGCGCCCTCCTCGACCATGTGGATCGCGCGCGTGCGATTGGTCAGCTTGCGCAGGCGGCTGGGGTAGGAAGCGAAGGCGATCACTTCCATCAGGATCGCCAAGCCTTCCTGGGTCACCGTGGACGACGGCGGACCCTTGGACAGGAAGGTGCAGATCGGCTGGTTCTGGCCATTGAGGGTGGTGGCAACATGGACCAGGCCCTCGTGCACCTCGAGGGCGCGCACATCGCGCTCGTTGAACATGGCATCGCTGCGGATCTTGATGTAGTCCGCCCCTGCGGCAGCGTCGGCGACGATGCCATCGGATTCGAACACGCGGATGGTGCCCTCGGTTTCGCCGAACACACGGTTCAGGCGTCCTTGCAGCATGTTCACTGCATCCTTGGCGGTCAGGGTCTTGGCTTCGTCCTTGAGATCGCCACGCCCGGCAATGTTGTTCAGGTAATCGGAGAGCATCAGGCCGAGGTCGGCCAGGGTCGGATCGCCAGCATGAAACGCATCCGACGCGGCGCCGTACAGCTCCTGCGAGATCAGGCCGAAGTCCTCGGTGCCACGCGCCTCGAGCATGCGCACCACCATGCGGTACTCCTTGCACATGCGCCGCATGATCTGCCCGACCGGGTTGAACTGGCCGAGCTGACGGGTGATGTCGCGCTCGATGTTCTGGAATTCCAGTTTGACCGCACTGGAGTCGAAGCCCAGTGCGCGGTTCTGGTAATAGTCGCGGTCGACCGCAGGCATCTGCTTGCCGCCCGCCTGCAGAAAGCCGTGACGAATGGAGTCGTCCCATTTCACCGCATCAAGCACGCGGATCGGCGTCTGCGCGTGCACGATGCGGTCGGACAGGTCTCGAATCGTCTGCTGATACTCGTCCACCGTACTGCTCCTCGTTCTGGCTCGGCCCGCCGGCAGCGGACCTCTCACTGCATGGGGCTCAGCTCAGTACCCACTGCATGAAACGGGTAAGGATGCCGAGCATTTCACGGTCGGCATCGGCAGGGGCACTGGCCAGCAGACCCTGATATTCCATCCGGCCGATAATCGCCGTCAACACCTGTGCGTCCTGCGACGGTTCGCGCGAGCCAAGCACCTCGAGCATCTGCCGCCCGCCCTGCAGCAGAATGTCCTGATGCGCCAGCACCAGTTCGGCCAGGCGCGGGTTGAGCAACGCTTCCTGGCGGAAAGCCTGCTCGGCAATCAATTGGTCGCGACGGGTCTGCAGCTGATGCATGACGTAGTCGGCGGTCAGGCGGGCGATTTCGTCGGCCAGGGCAGCGCGGGCCTGGGGGCTGCCGTCGCCGCGGGCGATCAGGGCGCGCAGCAGCTCTTCGGTGTTGCTCCACAGCTTGGCCATGAACACGGCGCTGCGCTCGACGTACTGGGCGAAGGCATCGTTGAGCAGGTCATCAATGTCCTTGAAGTAGTAGGTAGTAGCCGACAGCGGCACCCCGGCTTCGGTGGCCACGGCGCGATGGCGCACACCCCGCACCCCATCGCGCACGACGATGCGCATGGCTGCGTCGAGGATTTCCTGGCGGCGCAGTTCGCTGCCCTGTCGGCTGGCCTTGCGGCCTTGATACTGGACGTTGCGGGCGAGCGTCGAGGCAACGCTGGCGGCTCCCTGTCTGGGTGTGGCTGGGATCACTGCTCGTATCCTTTGAGTGAGTGGGAGTGGGTGCCGACGCGGCTTGCGCCGCTGCTACACGATAGCGTAATCGCCTGTAACGACGGCGTGAGATCGCAATCCCTGTAGCAGCGGCGCAAGCCGCGTCGGGGCCGGCAATGACACCGCTGATCTGCGCTCATAAAAAAGCCGCCCCATGGGGCGGCTGATCAACGACCGTCAGGCTTGTGGTCGCATGTGCGGGAACAGGATCACATCGCGGATCGAAGGCGAATCGGTCAACAGCATGACCAGGCGATCGATACCGATACCCTCGCCGGCCGTCGGCGGCATGCCGTATTCGAGCGCCCGAACGAAATCGGCGTCGTAGTGCATGGCTTCGTCGTCGCCGGCATCCTTGTCCGCCACCTGGGCCATGAAGCGTGCGGCCTGGTCTTCGGCGTCATTGAGCTCGGAATAGGCGTTGGCGATCTCGCGGCCACCGATGAACAACTCGAAGCGATCGGTGACGTTGGGGTTGTCGTCGTTGCGGCGCGCCAGTGGCGACACCTCGAACGGATACTGGGTGATGAAGTGCGGCTGCTCGAGCTTGTGCTCGACCAGTTCTTCGAAAATCATCACCTGCAGCTTGCCCAGGCCTTCGAACCCCAGCACCTTGGCGCCGGCCTTCTTGGCAATGGCACGCGCCTTGTCGACATCGTTGAGGTCGTCTGCCGTCAGCTCGGGGTTGTACTTGAGGATCGAGTCGAACACCGACAGGCGTACGAACGGCTCGCCGAAATGGAACACCTTGTCGCCGTAGGGCACATCGGTGCTGCCCAGTACCAACTGGGCCAGCTCACGGAACAGCTCTTCGGTGAGGTCCATGTTGTCTTCGTAGTCGGCGTAGGCCTGGTAGAACTCGAGCATGGTGAACTCGGGGTTGTGCCGGGTCGAAACGCCTTCGTTACGGAAGTTGCGGTTGATCTCGAAGACCTTTTCGAAGCCACCGACCACCAGGCGCTTGAGGTACAGCTCCGGGGCGATGCGCAGGAACATTTCCATGTCCAGGGCATTGTGGTGGGTTTCGAACGGCTTGGCCGCAGCGCCGCCGGGAATGGTCTGCAGCATCGGCGTTTCGACTTCGAGGAAGTCGCGCTTGGCCAGGAAGCTGCGAATGTGGGCGATGACCTGGGAGCGCACACGGAAGGTGTCGCGCACCTCCTCGTTGACGATCAGGTCGACATAGCGCTGACGGTAGCGCTGCTCGGTATCGACCAGGCCATGGTGCTTGTCGGGCAGCGGGCGCAGCGACTTGGTCAGCAGGCGTACGCTGGTCATTTCGACGTACAGGTCGCCCTTGCCGGAACGGGCCAGGGTGCCTTCAGCCGCGATGATGTCGCCCATGTCCCAGGTTTTCACCTGAGCCAGGGTTTCTTCGGGCAGGGTCTTGCGATTGACGTAGACCTGAATGCGCCCGGTCATGTCCTGGATCACCATGAACGAGCCACGGTTGAGCATGATGCGACCGGCGACCTTGACCGGAATCGCCGCTTCGGCGAGCGCTTCCTTGGTCTTGTCAACGTACTGCTTCTGCAAGTCGCCTGCATAGTTGTCGCGACGAAAATCGTTGGGGAAGGCCTGGCCCTGGGCACGCACGGCAGCAAGCTTTTCCTTGCGCAGGGCGATCAGGCTGTTCTCTTCCTGTTGCAGGTCTTGCGGGTCGGGTTGTTGGTCGCTCATGTCTTGGATTTTCCATCACGGGTTCGTTGCTCCCGACTACGGCGCCGGGATCGCGGGCAGGCCAGCCGTGGCAGGCCGACGCAGTGGCTGCGCCAGCCTGCCAGGCGGTGTTACAGCCCTTGTTTCAAGCTGGCTTCGAGGTATTCGTCGATGTCGCCGTCGAGCACCTTGTCGCAGTCGCTGCGTTCGATGTTGGTACGCAGATCCTTGATCCGCGAAGCGTCGAGCACATAAGAGCGAATCTGGTGACCCCAGCCGATGTCAGACTTGCTGTCTTCCATCGCCTGCGAGGCGGCATTGCGCTTCTGTACTTCCTGTTCGTACAGGCGCGCACGCAACATCTTCATCGCCGTGTCTTTGTTGGCATGCTGCGAACGTTCGTTCTGGCAGCTGACCACGGTGTTGGTCGGCACGTGGGTGATACGCACCGCCGAGTCGGTGGTGTTGACGTGCTGGCCGCCGGCACCGGAGGAGCGGTAGGTGTCGATGCGCAGGTCGGCCGGGTTGATGTCGATTTCGATGTTGTCATCGATTTCCGGCGAGACGAACACGGCCGAGAACGAGGTGTGGCGACGGTTGCCGGAGTCGAACGGGCTTTTGCGCACCAGGCGGTGGACACCGATTTCGGTGCGCAGCCAGCCAAAGGCGTACTCGCCCTTGATGTGCAGGGTGGCGCCCTTGATACCGGCGACTTCACCGGCCGACAGCTCCATGATGGTGGTGTCGAAACCGCGCTTGTCGGCCCAGCGCAGGTACATGCGCAGCAGGATGTTGGCCCAGTCCTGGGCTTCGGTGCCGCCGGAACCGGCCTGGATGTCCAGGTAGGCGTTGTTGGCGTCCATCTCGCCGCTGAACATGCGGCGGAATTCCAGCTTCTCGAGCTGGGCACGCAGGCGCTCGACTTCGGCGGAGACGTCGTCGACGGCGCTCTGGTCTTCTTCTTCGGCCGCCATTTGCAGCAGGTCGCGGGCATCGCCGAGGCCGGCGTTCATTTCATCGAGGGTGTCGACGATCTGCGCCAGCAGCGAACGCTCGCGGCCCAGTTCCTGGGCGTAGGCAGGGTTGTTCCAGACAGCGGGATCTTCAAGCTCGCGATTGACTTCGGTCAGACGCTCATGCTTTTGATCGTAGTCAAAGATACCCCCGAATGGTTTCGGAGCGCTCGGACAGGTCCTTGATGCTGTTAAGGATCGGGTTGATTTCCATGGCGGGCAGCTCTCGTGCGTAACGTGTCAAAAGCCGGAGAGTATACCGCAGCCGGCCAATGACAGCAGCCCGCCGAGCAGGGGACGGGCTTTTTTTTTGGAAGATCGGGCGGCCTAGCCCTGATCCCCGACCACTACCTGATTGCGCCCGGCATGCTTGGCCGTATACAGGCCCTTGTCGGCGGCCAGGATCAGCTCGCGGCAATGACTGCCCTGCTGCGGGGTCATGGTCGACAGGCCGATGCTCACCGTCAGGCAGGCATCGGCCTGGGGCGCGATGTGGGGGATGTTCAGGGCGGCAATGGTCTGCCGCAGCTTCTCGGCAACCAGCCGCGCGCCGCCAGGCGAGGTACCCGGCAGCACCAGGGCGAACTCTTCGCCGCCATAGCGCGCCGGCAGGTCGCTGGAGCGGTTGCTGGAATGGCGAATGGCGTCGGCGACGCGGCGCAAGGCTTCGTCGCCTGCCAGGTGGCCGAAGTTGTCGTTATAGGACTTGAAATAGTCGACGTCGATCATCAACAGCGACAGCTGGGTCTTGTCACGCATTGCGCGACGCCATTCCAGTTCCAGGTACTCGTCGAAATGACGGCGATTGGAAAGCGCCGTCAAGCCATCGGAGTTCATCAGCCGCTGCAGCACCAGGTTGGTGTCGAGCAGCTGCTGCTGACTCACGCGCAGCGCGCGGTAGGCTTCGTCGCGCTGCAGCAGGGTCAGGTACGACTTGGAGTGATAGCGTATGCGCGCCACCAGCTCGATGGTATCGGGCAGCTTGACCAGGTAATCGTTGGCGCCTGCGGCGAAGGCGGCGCTCTTGATCAGCGGGTCTTCCTTGGTCGACAGAACGATGATCGGAATATCCTGGGTGGCCGGATGGTTGCGATAGTCACGCACCAGCGACAGGCCGTCGAGCCCCGGCATGATCAAGTCCTGGAGGATCACCGTCGGCTTGATGCGCATGGCCTGATTGATGGCCTGCTGCGGATCGGCGCAAAAGTGGAAGTCGATGTTGGCCTCGTCGCTGAGACTGCGACGGATGGCTTCACCGATCATGGCCTGGTCGTCCACCAGAAGTACCATCGACTTGTTGTTGTCGTTGGACCTGAAGGCTTCGATCTGTAGATCAATCATGCGTTGTCACCTGGATACTGCCTACGCGGTGGCTCGAGTTCATCGTGAAAATACGTCCATCAGTCGGGGTGCGATCCGCTCCAGCGGACGAATTTCAACAGCTGCGTCAATGGCCGCCGCCGCTTTGGGCATTCCGTAGACAGCGCTGCTCTGCTGGTCCTGCGCGATGGTCAGGAAGCCGCGCTGACGCATCGACTTCAAGCCCTGTGCGCCGTCGCGGCCCATGCCGGTGAGCAGTACGCCCACTGCATCGCCATTCCAGAATTGCGCCACGCTTCGGAAAAAAACATCTATGGAGGGCCGGTAGATCTCGTCCACCGGTTCTGCCGTGTAGGTTAAGGTACCATTTTTCAGCAGACGAATATGATGATTGGTGCCTGCCAGTAGCACAGTGCCAGCCAACGGCGTTTCTCCGTCGCGGGCCAGACGCACCGGCAAGCCGGCTGCGCTGCTCAGCCACTCGGCCATTCCGGCGGCGAACACCTGGTCCACGTGCTGGACCAGCACGATCGCCGCCGGGTAATCGCGTGGCAGCCCCTTGAGCAGGATTTCCAGCGCGGCCGGACCGCCGGCCGACGAACCGATGGCCACCAGTTTCTGCCGCACGCCGCCCGAGCGCGGCAGCGGCAACTCGCTGCGCACCGCCGGGCTGCGCTGGCCCACCAGCCAGCCGATATTGAAGATCTTGCGCAACAGCGGCGCTGCGGCTTCGCGAGCGTCGCCCACCCCCAGTGTAGGGGTGTCGACCACATCCAGGGCGCCATGGCCCATGGCCTCGAATACGCGGTGGACGTTCTGCTGGCGGTCGACGGTGACGATGACGATGGCGCAGGGCGTATTGGCCATGATCTGCCGGGTGGCTTCCACGCCGTCCATGACCGGCATGATCAGGTCCATGAGGATCAGGTCCGGAGTTACGGCCTGACAGCGCTCGACCGCCTCACGACCGTTGGCGGCCACCCACACCACGTCATGGGACGGTTCGAAGGCGATCGCGCGACGCAGCGCCTCCACGGCCATGGGCATGTCATTGACGATGGCGATCCTCATCCCCGCGCTCCTCCGATCAATTCAACCACCGCATCGAGCAAGGCATCGTCGTGGAAACTGGCCTTGGCCAGATAATAATCGGCCCCGGCGTCGAGGCCGCGGCGGCGGTCCTCTTCCCGGTCCTTGTAGGAAACCACCATGACCGGCAGCGATTGCAGGCGGGTGTCGCGGCGCAGCAGAGTCACCAATTCGATACCGTCCATGCGCGGCATGTCGATGTCGGTGATCAGCAGGTCGAAGTCCTCGCTGCGCAACGCGTTCCAGCCATCCATGCCGTCGACGGCCACCGCAACGTCATAGCCACGATGGCTGAGCAGCTTGCGCTGCAGCTCGCGGACGGTGAGCGAATCATCCACCACCAGTACCCGCTTGCGAGCCGATTCGGCCTGTTGGCTGCGCTTGTCGATACGCTCCAGGCGGCCGGTGTTGAGCAGCTTTTCCACCGAGCGGAACATGTCTTCGACGTCGATGATCAGCACCACCGAACCATTGTCGAGCAAGGCACCGGCGGAAATATCCTGGACCTTGCCCAGGCGGGCGTCCAGCGGCAGCACCACCAGCGTGCGCTCACCGATGAAGCGTTCCACGGCCACGCCGTAGATCGCTTCACGGTCGCGAATCACCACCACTTTGAGGCTCGCTTCGTCGCCCTGGCTGGCCGGCCTCTGCAGCAGCTGGCTGGCGGCAACCAGCCCCACATGGCGGTTCTGGAACCAGAAGTGCTGGCGCCCCTCGAGCTGGATGATGTCTTCGGCCGGCAGGTCCATGGTGTGTTCGATGTGGGCCAGCGGAAACGCATAGGCCTCGCCCCCCACTTCCACTGCCAGGCTGCGCACCACCGACAGGGTCAGCGGCACCTCGATATGGAAGCGACTGCCCTGCCCTGGCACTTGAATCAGTTCGACCGAGCCGCGCAGCTGGCGAATCAGGTGCAATACCGCATCCAGGCCAACGCCGCGGCCCGAGACCTCGGTTACCGTGTCGCGCATGCTGAAGCCGGGCAGGAACAGAAAGCTCAGCAGCTCTTCTTCACTGAGCTGCTCCACCGTATCGGCGGCCGACAAACCGCGCTGGACGATACTGCGCCGCAGCGCGGCAAGGTCGACACCCGCCCCGTCGTCGCTCAGTTCCACCACCAGCAAGCCCGCCTGGTGCGAAGCGCGCAGCACCACGCGACCTTCGGCGGGCTTGCCGGCCAGCAATCGCTGCTCGGCGGTTTCGATGCCGTGGTCGACGGCGTTGCGCAGCAGGTGGGTCAGGGGCGCTTCGAGCTTTTCCAGCACGTCGCGATCGACCTGGGTCTTCTCGCCTTCGATATCCAGGCGCACCTGCTTGCCCAATGAACGACCGAGGTCGCGGACCATGCGTTCCTGACCACCGAGCATGTCGGCGAATGGGCGCATGCGGCAGGCCAGCGCCGTGTCGTACAGCAACTGCGCGCGCTGGCTGGCCTGCCAGCCGAAATCGTCCAGTTCGGCGGTCTGCTGCAGCAGCATCTGCTGGGTCTGATCCAGCAGCGACTGCGCCTGCGCCAGGGCGTCGCGTACCTCTGCGCTGTGGCCCTCGAGCTGCAATTGTTCGGCAAGCCCGCCAAGCGCGCGGATGCTTTGCGCCTGCATGCGCTTGAGGCGCTGCATGGTCAGCAGATAGGGCTTGAGGCGCTGGGTTTCGACCAGCGACTTGCTCGACAGGTCCAGCAGGCTGTTCAGGCGTTCCGCCGTGACCCGCAGCACGCGCTCGCCGGTATCGCTGACCCGGCGCGCCCGGCTGGCAGGTAGTTCGGCGGCCGAGTCGTCCTGGCCCGGCATCGCTTGCGACGGATCGATGTCCCGAGGCGGCTCGGGCGCGACCTCCATGGGCAGCTCGGCAGGCGCGAGCAGGACGGCCGATACGGGCACGCTGACCTGTACCTGCGCCGCCGCGGCCGCCAACGGGTCCATCACCGCGGCCATCTGCGCCTCGTAGGCATCGATATCGAGGGTACCCGGTGCGCCAGGGCCGGGCGTGCCGACGCGCATCAGCAGGTCGGTGCCCAACAGCAGCGCATCGATGTGTTCGGGCATCAGGTAGACACGCCGCTCCTGCGCCGCGACCAGGCAGTCTTCCATCACGTGAGCCACACGCACCCCGGCATCCAGGCCGACGATGCGTGCCGCACCCTTGAGCGAGTGGGCCGCGCGCATGCACGCTTCCAGTTGATCGGCCTGGGTCGGATTGCGTTCCAGGGCCAGCAGCCCGGCATTGAGCACCTGGGTCTGGGCCTCGGCTTCCAGGCTGAACAGCTCCAGCAACGAGGCGTCGCGCATCTGTTCCGGGGTCATGTCAGGCTCCGGTTCATGGCGATCAGCAGCGCCTTGTCATCGAGCAGGCGCACACTGCGCTGGCGAAACGGCAGAACCCCTTGAGTGAAACGGGCGCCCGCCTGGGTGGTGGCGGTAGACGCCTGTTCGAGCTCGACCAGGTCGATCCGATGAATGCCATCCACCTCCTCCACCGGTACCACCACCGAGCCGCCGTCTATGGCGATGATCAGCATGCGCGGCATGACCCGCGCCGAAGCGACCGGTGCGACGTGCTGGGTGTCGATGCCCAGCAGTTCCTCCAACGCCAGGCATGGCACCAGTGCGCCGCGCACGTTGGCGACCCCGCGCAAGGCGCGCGAACGCTGGTGCGGCAGCGAATGCACTGCCTGCACCGGTGCCACTTCGACCAGGCAGCGAGTGGCCAGCGCCAGCCACTCATCGCCCAGGCGAAACAGCACCAGCGACCTGCTTTCGACCCGGCCCAGGGTTTCGCTGTAGTGCATCGGCGCGTGCTGGCGGTCCAGCGCGTAGCGGTCCAGCAGGCGCACGGCCGCCGAGGCGTACACCGCGCAATTGCGGCAGTGGATATGCTCGGCGAGCAACGGGCAGGATTTGTCGCCATGAATACCAATACGGTTCCAGCAGTCGTCGATCTGCTGGGCGTCGCTGTCGATCAGGTCCAGAGCGGTCATCGCTTATGCTCCTGGACGTGCGGCCGGTCGTTGCGTGCTGCGCGCTCCTGCAGTCGCCGCGCCCCGGCAATGTCGCCCTGGGCAGTGAGCAGCATGGCCAGGTGGGCCAGGGCCTCGGCGTGCTGCGGGTCGAGGTACAGCGCCTTGCGGTAATAACCCTGCGCCTGCAGCACCTGGCCGCCGACATCACTGAGCAGGCCCAGCCAGTAGAACACCTGGGGATCTGGACCGTGGCTGCGCAGGAACGCGTCGCACGCGGCCTGCGCCTCGGCACTCTTGCCTTCGTTGGCCAAGCGGGCGATCTGCGCGAGCAGACCGGCGCCATCGCTTGCCACTGCCTCGGCGGCATTCGCCACCGGCAGCGCACGGGTTCGCGTTCGCACGGGCAACCTACCCGGCTCGGGCAACAACTTGATCGGCATCTGCAGGCGCGCCGTTGCCGGGGGCAGCGGCGTGGGCGTTGGTGCGACTTGGCGATCGCGGACGAACGCGAAGGACTGGGCAATACCGATCGGACGCATGCCCAACCGTGCCAGCAGGCTGCCTTCGGCAGGACCGATGAACAACGCGCCGTCTTCACGGGTGAATGTCTTCAGCACTTCGAACACCTGCTGCTGGGTCGGCAGGTCGAAATAGATGAGCAGGTTGCGGCAGAACACGAAGTCATAGGGCAGTTCACCGCCCAGCAGCAACGGATCGAGAATGTTACCGACCTGCAAGCGAACCTGGGCCCGAACCTGAGCGTCGAGCAGATACCCCTCGTCCGCAGGCACGAAATGGCGGTCGCGAAAGGTCAGTGGTGCGCCGCGAAACGAATTGCGGCCATAGATCCCTCGCGTTGCCCGGGCCACCGACAGGGGGCTGATGTCCACGCCGTCCACACTGAATTGCTGCGGCGCCAGCCCGGCGTCGAGCAAGGCCATGGCGATCGAGTACGGCTCCTCGCCAGTGGAACACGGCAGGCTGAGGATGCGCAGCGCCACGCCAGGCCGTTCGGCGAGCCGCGCCTTGGCGACCTTGCACAGCGCGGCAAAGGACTCGGGATAACGCATGAACCAGGTTTCCGGGACGATCACCGCCTCGATCAGCGCCTGCTGTTCCGCCGCCGAACCCTGCAGCAGCTTCCAGTAGGCATCCAGGTCGCGGACATGCGCAGCCTGGCTGCGCTGCGCGACCGCGCGCTCGATCAGCGCCGGGCCTACCGAGGCCACGTCCAGGCCGATGCGCTCACGCAGAAAACGTACGAAGCGCTGCTCTTCACCCATCACGATGCATCACCCATCACCCTGTTTCACCCAATACGGAGGCCGCCAACTGCGGTGCGAAAAGCAAGTCGCGCACCGACGGTTCGAGCAGATCCTGTACCCGCAACCACTGCAACAGCCCCTGGCTGTCTTCGAGCACCGGCCCCAGATAGGGCGTGGCACGGTTATGCACTCCCATGGGTTTGAAACCGTTGGGGTCACAGCGAAGGGTTTCGCTGGCGTGTTCGACGATCAGCCCCAGGCGCGCCTCGGGGCCGGCCTGCTCGTGCGGATAATGCACCAGCACCAGACGCGTGCTGGTGCGCCGCACGGCAGCCACGCCGAAGCTCAGCGCGCTGACGTCCAGCACCGGCACCACCCGGCCACGATGGGCGAACACACCGGCCACCCAGGCCGGGGCATGCGCGACCGGCTTGAGCGGCAGCAGCGGCAGCACCTCTGCGACTTCCAGCGCATCCAGGGCGAAGCGTTCCTGCGCAATGCGAAACAACAGGAACAACTTGCTGCGCGATGTGACCGGCAATGCGTTCATCAGACTTTGAAGCGCGAGACGCCGCCGCGCAGGCCGGTAGCGACCTGGCTGAGCTCGTCGATGGCAAAGCTGGCCTGACGCAAGGATTCGACCGTCTGGCTGCTGGCATCGCCCAACTGCGACAGGGCGTGGTTGATCTGTTCGGCACCGGTCGCCTGAGCCTGCATGCCTTCGTTGACCATGAGCACGCGCGGCGCCAAGGCCTGGACCTGGCCAATGATCTGCGACAGCTGATCGCCGACCTGCTGCACTTCGAACATGCCGCGGCGCACTTCCTCGGAAAACTTGTCCATGCCCATGACGCCGGCCGACACTGCCGACTGGATCTCTCGCACCATCTGCTCGATGTCGTAGGTGGCCACGGCGGTCTGGTCGGCGAGGCGGCGCACTTCGGTGGCGACCACGGCGAAACCGCGACCATATTCACCGGCCTTCTCGGCTTCGATGGCCGCGTTGAGCGACAGCAGGTTGGTCTGGTCGGCGACCTTGACGATGGTCACGACTACCTGATTGATGTTGCCGGCCTTCTCGTTGAGGATTGCCAGCTTGGCGTTGACCAATTCGGCGGCACCCATCACCTGGTGCATGGTTTCTTCCATGCGCGCCAGACCCTGCTGGCCGGAGCCGGCCAGCGAGGAAGCCTGATCGGCCGCCGAGGTGACTTCACCCATGGTTCGCACCAGATCACGGGACGTGGCAGCGATTTCCCGGGAGGTCGCGCCGATCTCGGTGGTGGTTGCGGCAGTCTCGGTCGCCGTGGCCTGTTGCTGCTTGGAGGTGGCCGCGATTTCGGTCACCGAGGTGGTGACCTGCACCGAGGAGCGTTGCGCCTGGGCGACCAGCGCGGTGAGCTCGGTCATCATGTCGTTGAAGCCCAGTTCGACCTCGTTGAACTCGTCCTTGCGCGCCAGGCTCAGGCGCGTGCTCAGGTCCCCGGTGCGCATCACTTCGAGAATCCGCACGATCTTCTGCATGGGCGCCATGATGGTGCGCAGCAGCCAGAGCCCGCAGATACCGGCAACGATGATTGCCACCAACAGGGAAATCACCAGGCTGACCTTGGCCGCCGCGACCGAAGCGTCAATGGCGCTGGTGGCCTTCTCGGCCGCTTCACGATTGCGGTCGATCAGGGTATTGAGCTGCTTGCGACCTGCCACCCAGGCGGGCGTGAGGTCGTCGATGGCCATCTGCTGGGCTTCACTGAACTTGCGCAGTCGATAGGCCTCCAGCACATCGGCCAAGGTCTTTTCATAGGTCACGCGCATCCGCGCGAATTCTTCGAAGGCCGCCTGGTCGTCGCTGTCCTGGACGGTGCTGCGGTAATTGGCCATCTGCTGGGTCAGGCGCTCGGCGAAGCTCTTGTACTGGTCCACGTCGGCCGTGAGCAACTCGCGCTGATAGCTCAAGCCCACCAGTTGTTGGGTGTACACGTAGCTGTCTACCCAGGCGCTGCGGATCATGGAACTGAAGACCACGCCCGGAACGCTGTCGGTGCGCACCTTGGTTTCGTTCGTCTCGATGGTCTGCAGACGTGAATAGGAGACCACGACCATCAACAGCATGATTGCAATGACAACGGCGAAACTCGCCAGAATGCGGTGGCGCAAGGACCAGTTCTTCACAGTCAACCCTCGAAAATTCCTGCAGCTACAAACGAAAAATCGCCTGAGTATAGCCCTACCTCAGACGATTTCGCGCTGGTACCTGACTTTCCTTCATCCGCGAGGGTATTGCCAGTTACTGGCAGATCAATGCGCCACTATTGCCGACCAACGTAAGTTCCGGCAGATGAGTGGCGGCGTCAGCCTTCGGACCTGACGTCCGGGGTCAGACGGCTTCGACTTCGGCCTGACGCACCTGCTTCTCCAGTTCGAGCTTGAGCGCAGGGTCGAGGGCCAACTGCTTGGCCAGCTCGTCCAGATAGGCACGCTCCATGAAGTGCTCCTGATCCACCATCATGACGCTGGCAATGTACATTTCGGCAGCGATCTCCGGAGTCTTGGCTGCCCGCGCCACGTCTGCCGGGTCCAGCGGCTTGTTCAGTTCGGCGTGCAGCCACTGCTGCAGTTCGTTGTCCGAATCCAGGCGGGTGAATTCGCCTTCGATGAGCTCGCGTTCGCGATCATCCACGTGGCCATCGGACTTGGCTGCTGCCACCAGCGCCTTGAGGATAGCCTGGCTGTGTTCCTCTACCTGCTGGGGTGGCACTCGGTCGACCGTCTGCGGTTCGCCTCGAGGGGCGTTCTGCTGCTGGGCCTGCCAATTGCCGTAGGCCTTGTAGGCAATCACGCCCAGTGCCGCCAACCCGCCGTAGGCCAAGGCCTTGCCACCGTACTTGCGCGCGCTCTTGTTGCCGAGCAGCAAGCCCATGGCGCCGCCGGTCAGTGCGCCCTTGCCGCCGGACAGCAGGCCACCCAGCGCGCCGCCAGCACCGCCCTTGCCCGAGAGCAGGCCGCCGAGCGCGCCGGCAACACCACCGGTGCTACCGGCACCACCCAGGGGGGAAGAACCGCCGCCCTTGTTCTTGAGCAGTTCCTGGCCGGATTTGAACAACTGGTCGAGCAAGCCACGCGTGTTCATTTTTTGGTCTCGTCAATGGGAGATACGTTTGACGAGAGTAAGGGCATTCCGTTGCCTGGCTCGCACGGTGATTTGCTTCGGGATGTTGCGCAAAGGCTTGCTCTCAACACTGCGCCTCGACCACCGATCTCGCTGTCGATACAAAGTGCACGGGAAAAAATTTTTACAGGAGTTTGCGAACACATCGGTCATTACGGTATCTGTGTACAGTTCTCTGCGTTTGGACAAGGCAGGCCCAAACCTTCCTACTTGAGCCTCGCCGGTCGCTTGGAGCGACCGAGGTTGATTCAGAACAGGTTATCTATGCACCGCAGGCACCTTCTGAAAGCGTCGATGGCCCTCGCGGCCTATACCGGACTGTCCGGCACCGGATTGTTCGCTGCCCAGGCCCTGGCCGCCACCGCCGACGGCGAAGCCGAACCGTTCACTTTCGACATGCTCAAGGCCCAGGCCAAGAGTCTCGCCGCGCAGGCTTATGTCAGCAACAAGCAGACCTTGCCGCCGACCCTGGCAAACATGACCCCCCAGCAATTCAATGCAATTGCCTACGACGCCAATCATTCGCTGTGGAATGACCTCAAGGGCCAACTGGACGTGCAGTTCTTCCATGTGGGCATGGGGTTCCGCACGCCGGTGCGCATGTACAGCGTCGACGCCGGGCGCAAACAAGCGCGTGAAGTGCATTTCCATCCGCCGCTGTTCGACTACAAGAACACCACGGTGGATACCTCGCAGCTCAAGGGCGACTTGGGCTTTGCTGGCTTCAAGCTGTTCAAGGCACCCAAGCTCGACCGCCATGACGTGGTGTCCTTCCTCGGCGCCAGCTACTTCCGCGCCGTCGATGCCACCGGGCAGTACGGTCTGTCCGCGCGCGGCCTGGCCATCGACACCTATGCCAAGAAGCAGGAAGAATTCCCCGATTTCACCAAGTTCTGGTTCGAGACGCCTGGCAAGGACAGTACCCGCTTCGTGGTCTACGCCCTGCTCGACTCGCCCAGCGCCACCGGCGCCTACCGTTTCGACATTGACTGCCAGGCCGAGCGCGTGGTGATGGACATCGACGCGCACATCCATGCGCGCCAGGACATCGAGCAACTGGGCGTGGCGCCGATGACCAGCATGTTCAGCTGCGGCAACCACGAGCGGCGCATGTGCGACACCATTCACCCGCAAATCCACGACTCCGACCGGCTGGCCATGTGGCGCGGCAACGGTGAATGGATCTGCCGGCCGTTGAACAACCCGGACCGGGTGCGCTTCAACGCCTTCGCCGATGTCGATCCAAAAGGCTTCGGCCTGATCCAGACCGACCACGACTTCAGCAACTACCAGGACACGGTCGATTGGTACCACAAGCGCCCCAGCCTGTGGGTCGAGCCCACCACCGCCTGGGGCGAAGGCTCCATCGACCTGGTGGAACTGCCGACCACCGGTGAAACCATGGACAACATCGTTGCCTTCTGGACACCCAAGTCACCGGTCAAGGCCGGCGATGCCCTGAATTTCGGTTACAAGCTGTACTGGAGCGCCCTGGCGCCGATCGGTACACCGCTGGCCCGCGTTGCAGCGACGCGCTCGGGGATGGGCGGTTTCACCGAAGGCTGGGCACCGGGTGAACACTATCCGAATGTCTGGGCGCGGCGTTTTGCCGTGGACTTCGCCGGCGGCGGGCTCGAATCGCTGAAAACGCCGATCGAGCCCATCATCACGGCTTCGGGTGGCAAGGTGCAGGACGTTCAGGTACTCGAGCTGCCCGACATCAAGGGCTTCCGCGTGCTGTTCGACTGGTACCCGACCAGCGATAGCGTCGATCCGGTGGACATGCGCCTGTTCATCAAGACCCAGGGGCGCACCCTCAGCGAAACCTGGCTCTATCAGTACCTGCCGCCCGCGGCGGAGAAACGCAAGTACGTGTGATGCGCTGACCTCAGCCAGCATCCTCGCCCGCCCTTTTTGCGGGCGAGGATGACATCACCGAAACGCCGCAGCGCCACTCAGTCGCGAAGGTCCGATTCCACAATCGGCTGGTCGCGGTGGGTAGCGCGCTGGTACTGGGCTGGCCATGTGGCCAGACGACCACCCAGGTCTTCGTCGGCGTGCAGCGGCCAGTACGGATCACGCAACAGCTCACGCGCCAGCAGGATGACGTCGGCCTGGCCAGTGCGCAGGATGTGTTCGGCCTGCGCGGGATCGGTGATCATCCCGACGGTGCCCGTGGCAAGATCCGCCTCTTTGCGGACACGCTCGGCAAAGCGCGTCTGATAACCAGGCCCGGTCGGGATCTCGGCATTGGCCGAGGTACCGCCCGACGACACGTCGATCAGATCCACGCCCAGCGCTTTCAGGCGCTTGGCCAGCTCGACGGTCTCGTCCGGGTTCCAGCCGTCTTCGACCCAGTCGGTGGCCGACACACGCACGAACACGGGCAATTCTTCAGGCCAGATGTCGCGAATTGCCTGGGTGACTTCCAGAGTCAGGCGGATGCGATTTTCAAAGCTGCCGCCGTAACTGTCCTGACGCTGGTTACTGATCGGCGACAGGAACTGGTGCAGCAGATAGCCGTGCGCCGCATGCACCTCGACCACCTTGAAATTGGCGGTCAGCGCGCGACGGGTCGCGTCGACGAACGCCTGGATGATGTCCTTGATGGCTGCTTCATCCAGTGCGGTCGGCGCGGTGTGCTGCGGGTCGAAGGCGATACGCGACGGGCCCACCGGCACCCAGCCGCCTTCATTGACAGGCACGCTGCCATGCTTGCCCAGCCAAGGCCGCCAAGTGCTGGCCTTGCGCCCGGCGTGGGCCAGTTGGATGGCCGGCACCGCGCCTTGCGAGGTAATGAAGCGGGTGATGCGCTGCAGCGGTTCGATCTGCTCGTCGTTCCACAGGCCCAGGTCTTCAGGCGTGATGCGACCCTCTGCCGTCACTGCGGTGGCCTCGGTGAAGACCAGACCGGCACCGCCACTGGCGCGACTGCCCAGGTGCACCAGGTGCCAGTCGTTGGCCAGGCCATCGACACTGGAGTACTGGCACATCGGCGATACGGCGATGCGGTTGCGCAGGGTCAACTGGCGCAGGGTATAGGGTTCGAGCAACATGCTCATCGGGCACCTCGGTTGGCAGTTTCAGATGGGACGAGAAGCGTCCGCTCGAACACGGCTGCGGACGTGCCTGTCTCGTTCTCGAAGACTAGTCGACAACCGAGCCGCGAGCGTGGTTCCGCGGCCGAGCAGGGTCGTACGGCTCAGCGCGGCTCGATGTGGGTAATCAGCAACTGCACCGTTTCCCGCCCGCGGAACTCGTTGAGATCCAGCTTGTAGGCCAACTGCACCCAGCGTACCGATGGATCGGGCCACACCTCGCGGTCGACGCCGAACGCGATGCCGTCCAGGCTGACGCTGCCGCACTCGGTCTTGAGCGTCACCTTCAGGTGTCGCTCGCCAACCACCCGCTGCTCCACCAACTGGAACACCCCGTGGAACATCGGCTCCGGGAAATGTTGCCCCCACGGGCCGGCATTGCGCAGGGCGCGCGCCAGCTCCAGATGGAATTCCTCGACGCCCAGGGTACCGTCCGACAGCAGGCGTCCGGTCAGGTCTTCCTCGCACAGCTGGGTGCGCACCTGCGCGTCGAATGCCTCGCAGAACGCCGGGAAATTCTCCTGCGGCAGGGTCAGCCCGGCGGCCATCGCATGCCCACCGAACTTGCTGATCAATTGCGGATGCCTGGCCGCCACCGCGTCCAGCGCGTCACGGATATGGAAGCCCTGGACCGAGCGTGCCGAGCCTTTGAGCAGCCCGTCACCGGCGTCGGCGAAGGCAATCGTTGGACGGTGGTAGCGCTCCTTGAGACGCGAAGCGAGGATGCCGATCACACCCTGATGCCATTGCGCATCGAACAGGCACAAGCCAAACGGCATCGACTCCAGCGCCAGGTCCTTGAGCTGGGCCAGGGCCTCGCGCTGCATGCCTTGCTCGATCGACTTGCGGTCCTGATTCAAGCCATCGAGCTGCGCCGCGATGGTCTGGGCGCTGGGCAGATCGGTGCTCAGCAGGCACTCGATGCCCAGGCTCATATCGTCCAGGCGGCCGGCTGCGTTGAGTCGCGGCCCGAGAATGAACCCCAGGTCGGTCGAGGTGATGCGCGCATGCTCTCGGCGTGCCACTTCAAGGATTGCCGTGATGCCCGGCCGCGCACGGCCCGCACGAATGCGCTCCAGGCCCTGGTGCACCAAGATGCGGTTGTTGGCGTCCAGCGGCACGACGTCCGCCACGCTGCCCAGTGCCACCAGGTCCAGCAGCTCGCCGATATTGGGCTGCGGCACCTGTGCATAGCGGCCCAGCTGGCGCAGCCGCGCCCGCAGTGCCATCAGCACGTAGAAAATCACCCCGACGCCCGCCAGATTCTTGCTGGGGAACTCGCAGCCTGGCTGGTTGGGGTTGACGATGGCATCTGCAGCCGGCAACTCGTGCCCCGGCAAGTGGTGGTCGGTGACCAGCACCTGCAGCCCGGCAGCCTTGGCCGCAGCCACACCTTCGACGCTGGAAATGCCGTTGTCGACCGTAACCAGCAATTGCGGCTCGCGCTGCAGGGCGACTGCGACGATTTCCGGGGTCAGGCCATAGCCATACTCGAAGCGGTTGGGCACCAGGTAGTCGACGTGAGCGGCGCCCAGCAGGCGCAGGCCGAGCACACCGACCGCGCTGGCCGTGGCACCGTCGGCATCGAAATCGCCGACGATCAGGATGCGCTGGCGCTGGTCGATCGCCGTCACCAGCAGCTCGACGGCGGCCTCGATGCCCTTGAGCCGCTGAAAGGGAATCAGGCGCGCCAGGCTCTTGTCCAGCTCCTCTGCGCTCGACACGCCACGGGCCGCATAAAGACGATTCAGCAAGGGCGGCATGTCGCCGAGGAAAGGCAGGGTCTGGGGCAGCTGACGGGGTTCGATGCGCATGGGGCCTGGGGCGGTTCTCACTGCAAGACAAAGGAAGAAGGTTGAAAACTGGGCGGCCTAGCGCTCGCCCAGCAGCCACTCGAGCTGGACTTCGTGCTGACCGCGGTCATCGGTGACGAACACCGTGCCCTCGCTGATCATGACGTCCCATTTGATGACCCGCGGCATGTCCTTGGCCAGGGTCTCGAGCACCTCTTGAGGCACCGCGGCGATGTTGACGTTCTTCAGGTTCTTCACCGCATCGACCACCTTGATCTGCCATACGCGCAAACTGCCGTAGGCCAACAGGCTGGTGCGTTCGGTACGCCGCGAACACCAGGTCAGGCGATCGGCATCGGGCAGGCCGACTTCGATCCAATGCAGGATCCGGCCATCCAGGCTCTTTTCCCACAAGGCAGCCTCGTCGACATCCGACAGACCACGGCCGAAAGACACCTGCTCGTTGTACCACAGCGCGTAGGCAAGCAAGCGCACGGTCATCCGCTCTTCGGTTTCCGAGGGGTGACGCGCGATGGTCTGCTTGACGGTCTGGTAAACGCTGCGGTCAAGATCGGTGAGGTTGAGTTCGAATTTGTAGGTGGTCGACGGCTGGGCCATTAGGCAGGCTTCTTGGGGACAGGAAAAGGCCGACAGTCTACCCGATGCGGGCCCGATCAACGACCACCACGGGGCAGTGCGACCCTGCGGCACGTTTTGATCATGGGTCCGGGTGTGGTAAAGATGGCGCAGTGTTTCAAAAACGGACACCCACGCCCCACACCCCGCGCAAGGAATGCCATGGACTCGTGTTCCAGAACTCTGCCGCCCAGCAGCCTTCTCCTGGCACTGGCGGTGTGCTCGTGCCTGCTCACTTCACCGCTCGCCCATGGTCGCGAGACCATTACATGGCTGCTGCGCGACCTGGCGCCGCTGACCATCGCCAGCGGCCCGGCGCGCAACCTGGGCGCCGTCGACCTGGCCCTGCCGTTGCTGCGCGCAGCCTTGCCCGAGTACGACCACAATGTCCTCAGGGTCAATCGGGCGCGTGCCTCGCAGATGCTTGGCGAGCCCGGCCTCAACTGCGACCCTGCGCTGCTCTGGACCGCACAGCGGGCGCGCAGCATTCTTTATTCCGTGCCCAGCATGAATGTGCTGAGCAATGTGCTGATCATGCAGCGCAGCGACCTGCCGCTGATTGCCGAGTTCATGCAAGACGGCAAGGTCGACCTGGGCGCGCTTCTACGCAGCAGAACCCTGGCCCTGGGCATTATTGCCGAGCGCAGCTATGGCCCTGTGGTGGACCGGATTCTCGCCGACACCGACAGCTATCAGCTTCTGGCCCATCATGGCAACGACGCCATGGGCAGCCTGCTGCGCATGGAAAGACTCGGCCGGATCAAGGCGCTGCTCGGCTACTGGCACGAAGCGCGCTACCAGGCACGTCAGGAAGGTCTGGATCCGGAACAGTTGGTGCAAGTCCCCATCGAGGGCTCAGCGCGCTCGCAGTTCATTCATGTCGGTTGCTCCGACAGCCCCGCCAGCCGGCGCGTACTGACGGCACTGAATTCGGTGTTGCTGGAACTCAGGAACGGTCAATTGGCAGATTTCTACGCCCAATGGCTGGCGCCCGCCGAACGGCCGGCCTACTTGCGGGAAACCACTGCGCTGTTCGATGCCCAGCGCAAAGAGGCCATGAGCAGTCAGCGCTGAGTGAGGATTACACAGGCGGCCATCCATCGATGAATGTCAGACCAGCGCGTGGCTGAAAGCGGCATTTTGCGAAACGTTGCGCAGCGCCGCGATCATCGACGGCTCCAGCCGCCCTTCTGCCACCAGAAGATCGCGGTGCAGACCATCGACCACGTCGGTAAACGAACGCAGATCCTCGAACTGACTGCGGTTGACCAAACGCTTGGTCACCACGCTCCCAGCCGCGCTCATCACCACGACCTGGCAATTGCCAAGGCTATCCTGCCCTTCGAGCGTCACGCGATACGGCGTCAGGGCTTCATTGAGCAACAGGCTGATATTCTTCATCGCATCACCACTCGTCTGTTCGAATTCTTAAGGTGCATGACACTGACCCCTGCCCTGCGAAAAAAGTTCTGAGCAAGCCGTGTCAGACTATTACCGAGGTTGCCGATAGAATATGACAGCGCGAATGTAGGACATTTCTGAATATCAGATTTGGCGCCTGCATGTTTAGAAATGGACTACAAAACAGATCAGGAATGGACCACAGGTGTGCCAGAATTCATCGCCTGATTTGCCCGTCACCGGAGCCTGCCTTGACCGACCCACTGATCGCCCCGCTGCGGATCGTGCTGGCCGATGACCATCCGATCTTTCGCGTTGGCCTGCGCGCCGTACTGGAACGAGACCCCGGTTTGCGCGTGGTGGCCGAAGCTTCCTCGCCGGAGGAGCTGACACGCTGCCTGGGCGAAACCGAATGTGGCCTGTTGATCACCGACTTCATGATGCCTTCCACGGAACAGGGCGATGGCCTGCGGCTGATCGCCTACGTTCGCCGGCATTGGCCAAAGCTGCCCGTGCTGGTGGTGACCATGCTGACCAACCCGGGTCTGTTGCGTTCGATCCTCAACCTGGGGGTAGCTGGTTTGCTGGGCAAGGCCAGCCTGGTGAACGAGCTGCCTACGGCGATTGCCAGCCTCAAGCGCAACAAACCTTACGTGGCGCAATCGGTGAAAAGCATCCTGGCACTGCCCAGCGATACCCCCGCAAGACGGATCACCGGTCATGTCGACCTGTCGCCTCGCGAGCTCGAGATAACGCGACTGCTGGCGCAGGGGCTCTCGGTCAACGAAATCGCCGCGCAGCTCAACCGTAGCAAGCAGACGATCAGTGCACAGAAAGTGAGCGCCATGCGCAAGCTGGGCATCGGCAACGATGCTGCGCTGTATATCTACCTGCAGGCTCACGGGCTGAAATGAACCCAGCCGCGGCAGGTGTGCGCAGGGTTGGCAGGCCGTTCTAAGGACGCAAAGGCAAAGACCGGGCGCCCTCGAAGTGGCTGATTTCGTGCACTTCCAGCAGGGGCAACAAGGCCCGTGCGCTCATGCTTTGCTGGTAATCCTGCAACAGGCCATGCACTGCTGCGGCCGACACCGGTGTGTGCAGTACGCCCAGCAGCGGTAGCCGATGCTGCCGCACCAATGCCGTGAACGGTTCCACCGGCTGTGACCCATTGCTGTAGATGACCAGCGCCCGTGCCAACCCGGTTGCCGCCAGATGGCCGATCAGCTCGCCCATGTCCAGGCCGGCCACGGTCATTTCGCAGATGACAATGTCGACGCCCTGGCGCTTCTCCAGCGAAAGGCATGCCGCGTTGAAACTTTGCGCGGTCAGGACATCGAACACGCCACACGCATTGAGCACCTGATGCATGGCGATCAGCTGGTACGGAATGTCTTCAAGCACCAGAACTCTGAGCGAACGCATGAATGAAACCTCGAGTGAGCGCATCGAGCTGCGCATTGACGGGCACTCTAAAGGGCAAGCGGCGCACTTGGGATAGGACAAGTCCGAAAGTTTCCGAGAATTTTCCTAGCAGCGTGCTATCGCCGTCGCCAGCCTGGCGATCTCGCGATTCAGCTCGGCAGCGTGAACGGTCAACTGTTCATCGCTGCCCGACCGGCAGCATGCGTTCACCTTGGCCAGCACGCGTGCCAGAGGTGCGGCATCGATCAAACAAGCGATGCCGTGGAGCCGATGAAGCACCTCGTGCAGCCGCACACGATCGAGCGTCTCGACGCTTTCCGCCAACGTCTGGCTTTCAGCCTCAAGGTTGCGCGAGAGCTCATCGAGCATTCGCCTGATGACCGCGTTATCCGCCTGGGTCAGGTGATGCAGCGCCTGCATGGAGAATGCCGGGCCCTGCTGCATGTCGGCGATGATCTGCGCCAGCTTGTCCAACGCTATCGGCTTGACCAGCAGTTCGTCCATGCCCGCTTCGGCGCAGCGCAACCGCTCGTCCTGCATGGCATTGGCGGTGCAACCGATGAGCCTGACCGGAGGCGCGGCGGACGCGGCCTCCTGCAGGCGGATGGCTTTGCACAAGGCATGGCCGTTCATGCCCGGCATATTGCAGTCGGTCAGCACCAGATCGAAATGCCCGGCCTGCCAGGCCGCCAGCGCACTCACACCGTCGCTGGCGTCCTGCACCCGGTGCCCGAGGAACTGCAACTGCTGGGTCAGTACCATCCGGTTAGCCGACAGATCGTCCACGACCAGTATGTCCAGTGCAGCGCTGTCGGGCCGAGCGTGCACGGTCGGCATCGCGTCCTGTTCAGCCTGATGCCGCACCTCGATCTGCACTTCCACCCGTGTCCCCTCGCCTTCGGTACTGTGCAGGCTGATCGTGCCACCCATCAGCTGGACCAGCTGCTTGCAGATGCTCAGGCCCAGGCCGGTGCCGACCGATTCCTGCTGCACATCCACGTTACCCTGGACGAACGGCCTGAACAGCCTGGCCTGTTGAGCGGGCGTGATGCCCGCACCTGTGTCGCTGACGGTAATGGTCATGTGCCACTGGCCTGAACTGAGTGGCTGCGCCGCGACCGCCAGGTTGACGCTGCCCTGGCGGGTGAACTTCAAGGCGTTGCCGAGCAGGTTGTGCACCACTTGCCGCAATCGCAGCGGATCGAACCAGAACGCGCTGGCCACGCCCGGCGCAATATCGAGGTGCAGCGCTACGCCTTTGCGCTGAGCCTGGGCCGAGAACAGGCTGAGCATGCCCTCGAAGAACGGCCTCACTTCGGTTACCTGCTCGGCCAGCAACATGCTGCCCGATTCGATCTTCGCCAGGTCCAGGCTGTCGCCGATCAGGGCGATGAGGTCCCGCGCCGAACGCCAGGCCACTTCCAGCGCCTGCGACACTGGCTGGTCGTCACGCTTGCGCCGTTCACGCTCGAGCTCGAGCAGACCGATGATGGCTGCCATGGGCGTACGGATCTCATGGCTCATGGTCGCCAGAAAAGCGCTTTTGGCCTGGTTGGCCTGTTCGGCAATGTGCCGCGCTTCGACCAGTTGGTCTTCCAGGCGCTTGCGTTCGGAGATGTCGATCCAACCACCGAGCAGGCCCTGCAACTGCCCCTCGGCGTTGTAGAACGGCACGATCCATTGCCAGGCGTGAACCTTGCGGCCGCGCATCTGGATCTGCCGATCGGTCGACACCGGCTGCTGATCGTCCAGCAGCCTGAGGTAGTCACGGTGCATCTGCTGCGCTTCGTCGGCATTGACCACGGCGACTTCCAGCAATGTACGACCCTTGATGTCCTGCAGACGGGTGGCAAAGCTCTGCTCGTAACTCTTGTTGCAGGACAACAGTCGCGCCTGCAGGTCGCGGACATAGATGGGCCCGGGAATGCCATCGAGCAGCGCGTGCTGGAATGCCAGCTGATCGTTGAGTGCCTGCTCGGCCTTGAGCCGCTGACGAATCTGCGCCTTGAGTCGACCACTCCACAACAGCGACACCGCGCCCAGCACCAGCGCTGCTGCCAGCAGCCAATAGACCCAGGTGGCAATGCGTTGCCACATGGGCTCTGGAGGCACTACCGCACCCAGCCACTTCAGGCGCGCTGCACGCAGTTCCGCGACCGGATAGGCCTCCAGCGCCTTGTTGATGATGGACGTGAGCTCGGGTTCCGAGGCACGAATGGCAAAACGGTCGGGCGACCATTCGCCGTCGACATTGCGTCCGACCTTGAGCACGCCGGGCGGATAACGGCCAACCGCGCGATAGGCGCCGACTTCACTGTCGATGGTGGCATCCGCTTCGCCGCTCGCCACCATCTCGCGTGCCTTGTCGTAGGTGCTGACCAGGCGCAGCTTGATGTGCGGGTACTGGCTGCGGATCGCGCTTTCCAAGGCGTGCTCGGCCGGAATCGCCAGGACCTTGCCGGCCAGCTCGTCCAGATGACCGATGGGCAGGTCCTCGGCGCGCACGATGAACACCCAGCCCTGGCCACCGAACGAATGGCTGAAACTCAGGAAGGCCTTGCGGTCCGGCGTTTCCGAGAGAGTGGTATTCATATCGGCCTTGCCAAGCTTCAGCATTTCCAGGCTCTGGGCCATCGAGTTGGAAGGCAGGTAGACGAACTGCAGTCCCGTCATGTGCGACAGCGTTGCCAGCACTTCACTGTTGAGCCCTACCCAGTTTCCCTGGCGGTCCCGGTACAGGTAGGGAGGATACTGCGTCGCGACCACACGCACCTGGCGGTGCCGGGCGATCCAGGCTTGTTCGGCAGGCTCCAGCGGTACCCGATGGTGGCCGATTTCCGACCCCAGCCCGGTGGTCCAGCGGGTCAGGATCTCGCGGCGCAAACCATCGTCGAGGCTGGCCAGGGCCCGCTCGACCATCTGCCCCAATATCGGATCGGCCTGGCGACTGGCGATGGTGTAACCCACGGGTGGCAGACCGCTGGGGCCGACGATATCCAGAGCCAGGTAGGGTCGCAGTGCGTTGTAGGCGCGCACGATCACCTCGTTGCTGATCATGGCGTCGACATCGCCCTGGTGCAGCGCCTGCAGGCCACTGCTCAGGCTGGGTGCGACCACGATGCGGCTGTCGGGATACACGCGTTGCACCGTGGCATCGTCGGCATAGCCATCCACCAGCGCGACCTTCTCCCCGGCCAGGCCGCTGCTGTGCTTGCTGCCCGCGCGCCGTACGATGACGCCGCGGTCAGGCATGTACTCCTTGGAAAAGGCCAGGCCGTCGATGGCCTGTTCGAAGGCATTGGCGCTGGTCAGCAGATCGATTTCGCCATCCTTGAGCGCCTGCACCGCCTCGCTGCGCTGGGCAAACCCCAACACCCGCAGATCGACCCCCAGGCGGCTGCCGATCAGGCTCAGGTAGTCGGCACTCACACCTTGATAGCGGTTGCGATCGCTGGTGATGTCGATGGGTTCGTGATCGGCCAGGGAAACACCCACCCTGAGCGTGCCGTGGCGTTGCAGCCACTGCTGTTCGGTGCTGGAAAGGGGCAGTGGAGAAAGCTGCGCGAACGGTGCAACCAAGGCGAAGGGCAGGCTTTGGGCAGCGAACGCCAGGCCGGGCGAAAGGATGGCAACCGCCATGAACAACCCCGCCATCCACGCCGTCACCCCTGCGAGCGTGAGAAACGAGGTCAGTGTGGGTTTCATGCCATGCATCCTTGCCTGCGGGCCAAAGGGGCCCAGGAAAAAGTTGCATAAGCTTGGCACTGTAAAAAGCATAAAGCCCGCATCGGGCGGGCTTTATGTGTTTCAGATCGCGTCAGACGCGAGGCTGCATGCCATCACAGCGGTTTGCCGCGATTGCCATGTTGGCTGACGAAGGCTTGTACGGCCGACAGGTCGTTGGGCAACACGGTGCACTTCTCTTCGCGCTCGAACAGATCGACCAGGTGCGCAGGCAACTCCAGAGCCTTGCCTACGCCGGCCTTTTGCACGGCTTCGGGGAACTTGACCGGGTGCGCCGTTCCCAGCACCACCATGGGCGTGTCGAGGCTGCGACGACACTCGCGCGCCGCGCGTACGCCAATGGCCGTGTGTGGATCGAGGACCTCGCCGCATTCGGCGAACACCTGGGCGATGGTCTCGCAGGTTTGCTCGTCGGTGACCGCCAGCGAGTCGAACAGCTTGCGCGCCTCGGTCCAGCGTTCCTCATCGACGCTGAAACCGCCGCCCTGGCGGAAGTTGTCCATCAGGCCTGCAATGGCCGCGCCGTTGCGACCGTGCAGGTCGAACAGCAGGCGTTCGAAGTTCGACGACACCATGATGTCCATCGACGGCGACAACGTCGCGTGCAGGGTTTGCTTGACGTACTGATTGCCGCTCATGAAACGGTGCAGGATGTCGTTGCGGTTGGTGGCCACCACCAACTGGTTGATCGGCAGGCCCATGTTGCGCGCCAGATAGCCGGCGAAGATATCGCCAAAGTTGCCGGTGGGCACCGAGAACGCCACCGAGCGTGCCGGGCCGCCCAGCTGCAGGGCCGCGTGGAAGTAGTAGACGATCTGGGCCATGATCCGCGCCCAGTTGATCGAGTTCACTGCAACCAACGGCGTGCCCTTGAGGAAACTCTGGTCGGCGAAGCTGTTCTTGACCATTTCCTGGCAGTCGTCGAAATTGCCTTCGATGGCGATGTTGTGCACGTTGTCGCCGGTAATCGTGGTCATTTGCCGACGCTGAACCGCAGACACGCGCTCATGCGGATGCAGGATGAAAATATCGACGTTCTCGCAGTGCTTGCAGCCTTCGATTGCGGCCGAACCGGTATCGCCACTGGTGGCGCCGACGATCACCACACGCTGGCTGCGTTTGGCCAGTACGTAGTCGAGCAGCCGCCCCAGCAGCTGCAGGGCAAAGTCCTTGAACGCCAGCGTTGGCCCGTGGAACAGCTCCATCACCCACTCGTTACCACCCAGCTGGCGCAAAGGTGCGACGGATGCATGGGCGAATACCGCGTAGGTTTCTTCGAGAATCTTCTTGAAATCGGCATCCGGAATGCTGCCGGTGACGAACGGGCGCATGACCCGGAAGGCCAGCTCGTGATAAGGCAGCCCCGCCCACGAGGCGATTTCTTCCTGGGTGAAGCGCGGCAGGTTTTCCGGGACATAGAGGCCACCGTCACTGGCCAGACCGGCGAGCAGAACCTCTTCGAAGTTCAGGGCCGGGGCCTGACCGCGAGTACTGATATAACGCATTGCGAATTCCTCTGGCAGCTGCCGCTTAGTTCAAGTGCTCGACACGGATGCGCACGACCGGGCCAACCACGCCCTGCAAGGCTTCCAGCGCCTTGATGGCATCATTGATGTGCTGTTCGACGACGCGGTGGGTCAGCAGGATCATCGGCACCAGGCCGTCGTGTTCCTCGACCTCTTTCTGCATGATCGACTCGATGTTGATGCCACGCTCGGAGAGGATGCTCGCCACCTGCGCCAGCACGCCCGGATGATCCTTGGCTTGAATGCGCAGGTAGTAGGCGCTTTCGCAGGCCTCGATGGGCAGGATCGGGTGAGCGGAAAGCGAATCCGGCTGGAAGGCCAGGTGCGGCACGCGATTCTCCGGGTCCGAGGTCATGGCGCGGACCACGTCGACCAGGTCGGCGACCACGCTCGAGGCAGTCGGCTCCATGCCCGCACCGGCACCGTAGAACAGGGTTGAACCGGCCGCGTCGCCGTTCACCATCACTGCGTTCATCACGCCATTGACGTTGGCGATCAGACGGTCGGCCGGGATCAGCGTCGGGTGCACCCGCAGCTCGATACCGCGCTCGGTGCTGCGCGCCACACCCAGATGCTTGATGCGGTAGCCCAGGGCTTCGGCGTAGTTGACGTCGGCCGTGGTCAGGCGGGTGATGCCTTCGGTGTAGGCCTTGTCGAACTGCAGCGGAATGCCGAAGGCGATGGACGCCAGAATGGTCAATTTGTGCGCCGCGTCGATACCTTCGACGTCGAAGGTGGGGTCGGCCTCGGCATAACCCAGGGCCTGCGCTTCGGCCAGGACGTCCTCGAAGGTACGGCCCTTCTCGCGCATTTCGGTCAGGATGAAGTTGCCAGTACCGTTGATGATGCCCGCGACCCAGTTGATGCGGTTGGCCGAAAGACCTTCGCGAATGGCCTTGATCACCGGGATGCCACCCGCCACGGCGGCTTCGAACGCAACGATCACGCCCTTCTCGCGTGCCTTGGCGAAGATCTCGTTGCCGTGCACTGCAATCAGCGCCTTGTTGGCGGTGACCACGTGCTTGCCGTTTTCGATAGCCTTGAGTACCAGCTCGCGCGCGATGCCGTAGCCACCGATCAGCTCGATGACGACATCGATATCCGGGTTGCAGGCCACGGCGAAGACATCGTTGGTAATGGGGGTACCGGCGATCTGGCAATTGGGGTTCTGCGAGCGCATCGCAATCTGCGCCACTTCAATACCGCGCCCGGCACGGCGGGCAATCTCCTCGGCGTTGCGCTGAAGTACGTTGAAGGTGCCGCCACCGACGGTACCTAACCCACAGATGCCTACTTTGACCGGTTTCACTCTGAACTCCCCATGAAACGACCGCCTCGATGACGGTCGTGATACTGGCCGCAGGCCGTGAGCCTTCGGCTATTGATGACGTGCGAGTGCCACTCAGCCTTTCGCGTCGAGAGCCAGCTTGGCGACGTTGGCGGCCGGCTGGTAACCCGGAATGACCTGACCGTTCTCCAGCACGATGGCTGGCGTGCCGGTGACGCCGATCGACTGGCCCAGCTCGAACTGCCTGGCCACCGGGTTGGCGCATGAAGGCGCCTTGATGGTGTCGCCCGATACCATCTTGTCCATCGCTGCCTTGCGGTCCTTGGAGCACCAGACAGCCTGCAGCTGTTCGTCACCGGCCGACTTCAAGCCCTGGCGCGGGAACGCCACGTAGCGGACCTCGACACCCATGCGGTTCAGCTCGGGGACTTCGGCGTGCAGCTTGTGGCAGTACGGACAGGTGGTATCGGTGAAGACCGTGATGTGCGACTTGGTTTCGCCCACCGCGGGGTACACAACGGTATCGGCTACCGGGATCGCGTTGACGGTCTTGGCAATGGCCAGTCGCTCGGTTTTCTCGGTGAGGTTGACCGGCTTGCCGTCCTGGATCTGGAACAGGTAGCCCTGCATGACGAACTGACCGTCGGCGCTGGCGTAAAGCACGCGACCGCCCTTGAGCTTGACCTCGTACAAGCCGTTGAGCGGACTGGCGGCGACGCTTTCGATCGGCACTTCCAGTTGCAGGGTCTGCAGGGTCTTGCGGATCGCTTGTTCCGCAGCCGGGTCGGCAACGGCAAAGGTGCTGGCCAGCGCAAGGGCTGCGGCGGCGAAAAGGCGGGTCACGCGCATGGGAACTCCTGGAGCGACGGACTTGAGGGGCGGTGAACGATCAGCTCGTCACAGCCCGCTGCATAAACCGGGCAAGCCTACCACATTCATTGGCCAAGACCGACTCTGGACAACCCTCGACACAGCCTTGGAGCACGTTGTTTCATCCGCGCGGATGATGCCTGGCATGAAGCTCCTGCAGACGCGCGCGTGCCACGTGGGTGTAGATCTGCGTGGTCGACAGATCGCTGTGGCCGAGCAGCATCTGCACCACGCGCAGATCCGCACCGTGATTGAGCAGATGCGTCGCGAAGGCGTGGCGCAGCGTGTGCGGCGACAGCGACTTGGCGATGCCGGCGACCTGGGCCTGATGCTTGATCCGATGCCAGAAGGTCTGTCGCGTCATCTGCTCGCCGCGCTGGCTGGGGAAGACCACGTCGCTGGGCCTGCCGCCGAGCAGTTCGTGACGTCCGTCGCGCAGGTACCGCTCGACCCAGACCACCGCTTCCTCACCCATCGGCACCAGGCGCTCCTTGTTGCCCTTGCCCACCACGCGCAATACACCCTGGCGCAGATTGACCTGGTCCAGGGTCAGGCTGATCAACTCGGTCACGCGCAGGCCGCAGGCATACAGCACCTCGAGCATGGCGCGATCCCGCTGGCCGATCGGCTCGCTCAGATCGGGCGCCTGCAATAACGCTTCGACGTCGGCTTCGGACAACGATTTCGGCAACGGTTTGCCCAGTTGCGGCATGTCGATCTGCAGCGTCGGGTCGGCACCGATCAGCTTTTCGCGCAGCAGGTAGCGATAGAAGCCGCGCGCGCCCGACAGCAGGCGTGCCGTGGAGCGCGCCTTGTAACCCTGCTCGACCCGCCAGGCCAGGTGATCGAGCAGTACATCGCGGCCCGCCGCCTCCAGCGCGATGCCGCGCTCGTGCAACCAACCATTGAACAATGCAAGGTCGCTGCGGTAACTGTTGCGGCTGTTTTCCGATAGGCCTTTTTCCAGCCACAAGGCATCGAGAAATTGGTCGATCAGGGGGTGGTCGAGGGCAGGCATCGCAATCGCAGGGCTGTGGGGGTGCGGGGATGATAACAGGGCGCAGCGTCAGGGCGACGCCTTCGCGGGCAGAGGGCTCGCCGCCCGCCCCCCTCCCACATGAACCTTACCCACCCGTTCACGCTCGCCTACACACTTTCGCCCACAAAAAAGGCAGCCCGAAGGCTGCCTTTTCCTGCATCAGAAACAAACTGTACTCAGGACAGTTTTTCCTTGATACGTGCTGCTTTACCAGACAGGTCGCGCAGGTAGTACAGCTTGGCTTTGCGCACGTCACCACGACGTTTCACGGCCATGCTGTCGATCTGCGGGCTGTAGGTCTGGAAAGTACGCTCTACACCTACACCGTTGGAGATTTTACGAACGGTGAAAGCACTGTTCACGCCGCGGTTGCGCTTGGCGATAACAACGCCTTCGAACGCCTGCAGACGCGAGCGATCGCCTTCCTTCACTTTCACCTGAACGACAATGGTGTCGCCCGGGGCAAAGGGAGGGATTTCTTTGGTCATCTGCTCTGCTTCGAGTGCAAGGATGATTTTGTTGGTCATGCTGTGCTCCTAAGGTAAATCGTCTGACTTACCATCGATACGTTAACTATCGTCCCGCTCGCGGAGGTACTCCGCCAGCAGCTTGTTCTCTTCTCCAGAAAGCGAGCGTCTTTCCAGAAGATCGGCACGTCGTTCGTAGGTCCGCCCAAGGGACTGCTGCAAACGCCAGCGCCGGATGTGTGCATGATTGCCGCTAAGCAATATGTCGGGAACACGCTGATCCGCATACACCTCCGGTCGGGTGTAGTGCGGGCAATCCAGCAGACCGTCGGTGAAGGAATCTTCCTCCGCAGAGTCCGCATGCCCCAAAGCTCCGGGCAGCAGCCGTGTAACCGCATCGATCAGGACCATGGCAGGCAATTCACCGCCCGACAGCACATAGTCGCCAACAGACCACTCTTCATCGACATGAGCTTCAATGAAACGCTCGTCGATGCCTTCGTACCGCCCGGCGATCAGAATCAAGGATTCGGAGGTCGCCAGTTGTTTCACCGCACCCTGTACCAGCGGCCGGCCCTGGGGCGAAAGGTAGATCACCTTCGCCGCTTCCCCTGCCGCAGCCTTGGCCTGAACCAGAGCGTCTTCCAGGGGCTTGATCTTCATCACCATTCCCGGACCACCGCCGAAGGGCCGGTCATCCACTGTGTGGTGACGGTCCGTGGTGTAGTCCCGCGGATTCCAGCAGGTCAATTGCAACAACCCCTGTTTCACCGCGCGGCTGGTAATGCCGTACTCGCTGATGGCCGAGAACATCTCGGGGAACAGGGTGATCACTTCCACGCGAAGGGTTGCCATCGCCTAGAAGTCCGCGTCCCAATCCACCCTCATCTCGCCAGCGGCCAGGTCGACCTTCAACACGCATTGCGCCGTATAGGGCAACAGGCGTTCACGATCATCCAGGCTGCCCGCGCAGGGCTTCACCACCATTACATCGTTGGCGCCGGTCTCCAACAGGTGATCGACGGTGCCGAGCAATTGCTCTTGCAGGTCGATGACTTTCAGGCCCTGAAGCTGATACCAGTAGTAGTCATCTTCGGCCAGGTCGGGCAAAAGGCTGCGCGAGATGCAAATCTCGTAACCGGACAGAAGACGTGCTTCGTCGCGATCGTCCAGGCCTTTCAACTTGGCAACCAGATCCTTTTGCGTGGATCGGCCGCTGACCAGCTCTACCTGCTTGGTCACGCCTTCGCGCCGGAGCGTCCAGGAGGTGTACTGCAGCAGGTTTTCAATCGGATCGGTAAAGGAAAAGACCTTCACCTCGCCGCGAACGCCGTGTACCGAGAAAATCTTGCCGACGACGATCAAGTCATCAGCGGAATCTGGCGTCGCGTTCATATTGCTCAGGCCGCGGCCTTGGCATTTTCCTTCAGCAACTGAGCAACGCGCTCAGAAGGCTGTGCACCAACGCTCAACCAGTGGTTGACGCGCTCTTGGTTCACGGACAGACGGATTTCCTGACCACGGGCAACAGGGTTGAAGAAACCCACGTGCTCTTTGTGGGAACCGTCACGCGGGTTGCGCGAGTCGGTTACGGTCAGTTGGTAAAACGGGCGCTTTTTGGAGCCGCCACGGGCAAGACGGATGGTTAGCATTGAACATCGTTCCTGTAGTCGGTGCTGCAAATCATAATGCACAGCGGGCACACGGGTGCCCGAAAGGCCGCATATTCTCAAGGAATACACGGACATTTGCAAATGCCTTTTTCCGATAGGTCGAGGCTTGCAGCGAGGATTTGCCTATGAGCCGTTGCAAGCAACGGAGTTTGGCCACATGGCCAGGGTATTCATCGGCACGAGGGATGTGCTTGTGGGAGCAGGCTCCCACAGGGTTCTCGTACCGACGCAATGGGTTACATCTTGGGCATGCCGCCACCGCCGCCGGGCAGCATGCCGCCCATACCGCGCATCATCTTGGCCATGCCGCCCTTGGTCGAGAACTTCTTCATCATCTTCTGCATCTGCTTGTGCTGCTTGATCAAGCGACCGATGTCCTGCACCTGGGTACCCGAGCCCATGGCGATGCGACGCTTGCGCGAGCCGCTGATCACCTCGGGGTCGCGACGCTCGGCCGGGGTCATGGAATTGATGATGGCTTCCATCTGCTTGAACTGCTTCTCGGCGACGTTCTGGGCGTTGCCCATCTGCGAGAGGTTCACACCGCCGATGCTCGGCAGCTTGTCCATCAGGCCACCGAGGCCGCCCATGGTCTTCATCTGTACGAGCTGGTCGCGGAAGTCTTCGAGGTCGAAGCCCTTGCCCTTCTTCAGCTTCTTGGCCAGCTTGTCGGCCTTGTCCTTGTCCAGCGACTGCTCGGCTTGCTCGATCAGGCTGAGCACGTCGCCCATGCCCAGGATGCGCGAGGCGATGCGGTCGGGGTGGAACGGCTCGAGCGCTTCGCTCTTCTCGCCCATGCCGATGAACTTGATCGGCTTGCCGGTGATGGCACGCACCGACAGTGCGGCACCGCCGCGAGCGTCGCCGTCGACCTTGGTCAGGATCACACCGGTGAGCGGCAGCGCATCACCGAAGGCCTTGGCCGTGTTGGCTGCGTCCTGGCCGGTCATGGCGTCGACCACAAACAGGGTTTCGGCAGGCTTGACCGCCGCGTGCAGCTGCTGGATCTCGCCCATCATCTCGGCGTCGATGTGCAGGCGCCCGGCGGTGTCGAGGATGACCACGTCAATGAACTTGAGCTTGGCCTCGCGGATCGCGGCGTTGGCGATGTCCACGGGCTTCTGGCTGATGTCCGACGGGAAGAAGGTCACGCCGATATCGTTGGCCAGGGTTTCCAGCTGCTTGATGGCTGCCGGGCGGTAGACGTCTGCCGACACCACCATCACCGTCTTCTTCTTGCGCTCCTTGAGGTAGCGCGCCAGCTTGCCGGCGGTGGTGGTCTTGCCCGCACCCTGCAGGCCGGCCATGAGGATGACCGCCGGCGGGGTCACCGCCAGGCTCAGTTCCTCGTTGGCCGCGCCCATCATCTCGACGAGCTCGGCCTGGACGATCTTCACGAACGCCTGGCCTGGGGTCAGGCTGCGCGAAACCTCGGTGCCGACCGCACGCTCCTTGACCTTGTTGACGAAGTCCTTCACCACCGGCAAGGCAACGTCGGCTTCGAGCAGCGCCATGCGCACTTCGCGCAGGGTGTCTTTGATGTTGTCCTCGGTCAGCTTGGCTTTGCCGGTAACGTGGCGAAGCGTCTGCGAGAGGCGGTCTGTAAGGTTTTCAAACATGTCGCGATCCTTTCTGGCTCTGGTTGAGCCGAGGTTGTGGCGGCAAGAGCAGGCCGGCGATTATAACCAAGAGTGGGTGCCACGGACACTGCGCGGTATGCAGTCTTTCGTCGGCGGGCATTTGATGCCAAACTCAGGCACTTTCCGGCTTGTGCTCCACAGGACCTATGCTCCCCTTGTCACCCAGTCTAATCCCCACCCTCGCCGCCGCCTGCCTGTATGCCGCTGCGACTGCCTATCAGGCAACCCGTATCGGCCAAGGCGGCAAGGCTGACAAGCGCGTGCTCTACCTGTTCGGCTTCCTGGCCGTGATTGCCCACGGCTGCGCGTTGTTCTCGCAGTTGCTCACCCCCCTGGGGCTGAGCCTGGACTTCTTCAGCGCGGCCAGCCTGATCGCCGTGGCGGTGATCGCCCTGACCCTGCTGGCCACCAGCCAGATACCCGTGGAAAACCTGCTGGTGCTGCTGTTTCCCCTGGGTCTGGCGACAATCCTGATCGCCCAGTTCGCGCCCGGCGGGACTGCACCGCTGATCCACGAAGAGCCAGGCATTCTCACGCACATCCTGCTGTCCATCCTGGCCTATGGCATGTTCACCATCGCCGTGTTCCAGTCGTTGCTGCTGTTGCTGCAGGACCACCAGCTCAAGCACAAGCATCCGGCAGGGCTGATCAAGAATTTCCCGCCGCTGCAGACCATGGAAAGCCTGCTGTTCGGTTTCATCTGGGCCGGCTGGGCACTGCTGTCGCTGTCACTGATTTCAGGCTGGGTGTTCGTCGAGAACCTGTTCGCGCAACACCTGGTGCACAAGACCCTGCTCGCCTGCCTGGCCTGGATCGTTTTCAGCGTGCTGCTGTGGGGACGCAATCGCCTGGGCTGGCGCGGGCACAAGGCCATTCGCTGGACCCTGGCCGGCTTCTGCCTGCTGATGCTGGCCTATTTCGGCAGCAAGCTGGTTCGCGAATACATTCTGCACATCTGACAGGTCACCCATGGACACTCTGCCCCTAGGGCCGATGCTCGGCGCGCTGGCGCTGGCAATTCTCCTCGCCGCGCTGCTTTGCGCAGTGGAAGCCGCGCTGCACACGCTGGCCGCACAGCGCCCTACCGGGCGCAATGGCGATCGACCGGCGCTGCAGGCGCCGCTGCCCAGCCTGGTGCTGCTCAATACCCTGGCCCGTGCCATGGCGGTGACCCTGGGGGTAACGCTTGGCATCTATCTGCGCGGCGCCCATGGCGCCTGGCTCGGTGGCCTGGGCACCACGCTCGCCCTGCTGGTGCTGGCCGACTACCTGCCACGCCGCCTTGCCCAGCGCTACCCGCGGCCGTTCATCGGCATGGCCAATGCGTTGCTGGCGCCGCCACTCAAGCTGGTCTGGCCGCTGGCATGGCTACTGGACGGCGCCGCGCGGCTGCTGGTCGTGCCCTTCGCCCGCAAGGAACCCGGCAAAGGCGCCCAGCAGGAGCCTGCCATACCGCGCAGTGTGCTGGACGAACTGGCCGCCGAAGCGCGCAGCAACAAACCGCACCTGGCCAACAGCATCCATGCGCTGGACAAGATCACCGTCAACGACATCCTGGTGCCGCGCAACGAAATCGACGGCATCAACCTGGAAGATTCGCTGGACGAGATCATCGACCAGCTGATGATCAGCCGCCATACCCGCCTGCCGGTCTTCCACAACGACATCAACCATGTCGAACGGGTGCTCAATACCCGCCAGATCAGCCACCTGCTGCCTCACCGCGAACTCACCATCGAGGCCTTGCTGGCCGCCTGCTATGAGGCTTACTTCGTGCCGGAAAGCACGCCCCTGCAGATGCAGCTGCTGAATTTCCACAAGCAGCAACGCCGATTGGGCATCGTCGTCGACGAATACGGCGAGGTACAGGGCATCGTCACCCTGGAAGACATTCTGGAAGAGATCGTCGGCGAGTTCGAAGATGACGATGCGCTGGCCAATCCGCATATCCATCCGCAGCTGGATGGCCGCTTCGTGGTCGAAGGCCAGGCTTCCATTCGCGACATCAACAAGAGCCTGGGCTGGCACCTGCCCAGCGATGGCCCCAAGACCTTGAACGGCCTGGTCACCGAGGCGCTGGAAAGCATTCCAGCCAGCGCGGTGTGCCTGAAGATCGGCCGCTATCGCATGGAAATTCTCGAGACCGAGGAAAACCGCGCGTCACGGGTGCTTATATGGCACGCGAGCAGCCTGCCAGCGGCGTGACGGCGGTGTCGCACCCTCGCAAAACCGGCGCCGCCGCTCGGCAGGCACCGGTCGACTCAGACCTTACAGTTCGACCCTGACCGCTTGCGAGGCGCGCGTGGCCTTGGCCCGGGCTGCCTCGATCGATTCGTCGCGGGCCAGGGCCACGCCCATGCGCCGTTGCCCACTGACCTCGGGCTTGCCGAACAGACGCAGCGCCGTATCCGGTTCGGCCAGTGCCGCGCCGAGGTTGTCGAAGGCGGTCTGGCGAGAGTTGCCTTCGACCAGGATCACCGCCGAGGCGGATGGCCCGAACTGCCGGACCAGCGGGATCGGCAACCCGAGAATGGCGCGTGCGTGCAAGGCGAACTGGGACAGATCCTGGGAAATCAGGGTGACCAGGCCGGTATCGTGCGGACGCGGCGAGACCTCGCTGAACCACACCTGATCACCCTTGATGAACAGTTCGACGCCGAACAGGCCGCGCCCACCCAGGGCTTCAGTCACTGCACGCGCCACCCGCTCCGACTCGGCCAGGGCCACCGGGCTCATCGCCTGGGGCTGCCAGGACTCTTGATAGTCGCCCTTCTCCTGCCGGTGGCCAACCGGTGCGCAGAACGTCGTCCCGCCAACGTGGCGGACGGTCAGCAAGGTGATCTCGTAGTCGAAGTCGATGAAACCTTCGATGATCACACGGCCCTTGCCGGCGCGCCCGCCCTCCTGGGCATAGTCCCACGCTTCCTGCACATCGGCCGCCGAGCGCAGCAGGCTCTGGCCCTTGCCCGAAGAGCTCATGACCGGCTTGACCACGCACGGGAAACCCAGGTCCTGCACGGCCCGCGCGTAGTCTTCGAAGGTGTCGGCAAAATGGTACGGCGAGGTCGGCAGGTCCAGCTCTTCGGCGGCCAGGCGGCGAATGCCCTCGCGGTTCATGGTCAGTTGGGCTGCGCGCGCAGTCGGCACCACGGTGAAGCCTTCGGACTCCAGCTCCACCAGCGTGGCGGTGGCGATGGCCTCGATCTCAGGCACGATATAGTGCGGTTTTTCCGCTTCGATGACCGACCGCAAGGCGGCGCCATCGAGCATGTTGATGACATGGCTGCGATGGGCCACTTGCATGGCCGGCGCATCGGCGTAACGGTCTACGGCGATGACTTCGACGCCCAGGCGTTGCAGCTCGATCACCACTTCCTTGCCCAGCTCGCCGCAGCCGCACAGCAGTACGCGGGTCGCGGTCGGCGACAGGGGGGTTCCGATACGGGTCATTTCAGGTCCTCAGGGAATCGTCTGGATCGAGGGGCAGCACGCAGGCCGACCCGACAGGGGCGGGCATTTTAACTCAACGCGGCTTTGCGTGCGCCAGTCTCGCCGCCCACAGGCAAGGGCCGGATCAGCCGCCCGCAAATACCAGGCCCTGGGCCACGGCTCGCTCATGGGCGAGGCGCAGCACGGCGCGGCGCTGGTCGTCGCTCATGCGCCCCCACTGGGTAATTTCCGCGGCGGTGCGCTGGCAGCCCGTGCACACATCCTGCTCATCCAGGGCGCAGACACTGATGCACGGAGACTTGACCGGCTTGGGCAGAGAATTCACGAGTCCTGCTCGATCAGTTCGCGAGCATAGCGCTGGGCATTGTGCACATAGTGCGCGGCGCTGGCTTCGAGCATGCGCTTCTGGGCTTCGCTCAGCTCGCGCACGACCTTGCCCGGCGAGCCCATGACCAGCGATCCATCGGGAATTTCCTTACCCTCGGCAATCAGCGAGTTGGCGCCGATGATGCAGTGCTTGCCGATCCTGGCGCCGTTGAGAATGACGGCGTTGATCCCGATCAGGCTGAAGTCGTCCACAGTGCAGCCATGCAGCATGGCATTGTGGCCAATGGTCACGCCGCGACCGATGGTCAGCGGCACGCCGGCATCGGTATGCATCACGGTGCCGTCCTGCACGTTGCTGTGCTCGCCGATGTCGATCAGCTCGTTGTCGCCGCGCAGCACGGCGCCGAACCACACGCTGGCCCCGGCCTGCAGGCGCACCTTGCCGATGAGGGTGGCATTGGGTGCGACCCAACTGTCGGGATGGGTTTCGACGCGCGAGTCGCCCAGACGGTATTTCATGTGATCTCCTCGACGCGGCAATGGTCGGCACGGCGCCCCGCCGCACTACGTTCAGATGACGGTCAGATGGCGGTGTAATGCTCGGGAGGCCGATGCAGGCTGATCCGGGCGTCATACATCAGGTTGACGAGTTCGACGATCATGATCGCCGACAATCCCCATATCTTGTACTCGCCGAAGCGATAGCTGGGCACGTACCAGCTGCGGCCCTGGTAATCGATGCGGTGGGTGTGCTCGCGCGGGTCCTGCCGAAAGAACTCCAGCGGCA
This sequence comes from Pseudomonas sp. CFBP 13727, assembly GCF_014841915.1. Classification (NCBI taxonomy): domain Bacteria; kingdom Pseudomonadati; phylum Pseudomonadota; class Gammaproteobacteria; order Pseudomonadales; family Pseudomonadaceae; genus Pseudomonas; species Pseudomonas sp. CFBP 13727. Next base: position 459,052 of record NZ_JACYUT010000003.1, on the reverse strand, counting down.
CGGAAAACACCGCGGCGATTTCGGCATCGTTGGGTCGGTATTCGACATAGTCAGGAATGATGCCCACGAATGGCGTGACCTTGAGCCCGTGCTTGGACACCAGCGGGCTGAGCGGACCGATGATTTCCACCAGCCCGGGCGGCAGGCCGATTTCCTCTTCGGCTTCGCGCAGGGCGGTGAATACCAGGTCAGGGTCTTGCGGGTCGCGGCGTCCGCCGGGGAAAGCCACTTCGCCACCATGGGTCGAGAGCCCCGAGGCGCGCAGTGTCAGTACCAGCTCGGGCTCGTCGCTGCGGGTGATAGGCAGCAACACGGCCGCTTCGGGAAAACGGCTGTCGGTTTCCAGTGTGCGTGGCGTATGGTTGCTCACTCGGCGAAGTAGCTCGTCCAGCATGGCGTTTCTCGATCCGTGGCCTGCTGGCATGATGCACCAAAAGCCGCTGGCAGCCCAAGCTCGATTTGCCGTGCCGCAGGCTTGCGGCACCTCGGCACTACGGCCAAGATAGCGGCAGCCATCAAGGATCTGAGCATGAATTTCTGCAGCCATTGCGGCAACCCGGTAACCCTGCGCATCCCTACCGGCGATACTCGCCCCCGATTCGTCTGCGGGCATTGCCACCTCGTCCATTACCAGAATCCCAAAGTGGTCGCGGGCTGCATCGCCGTGTGGCAGGACCAGGTCTTGCTGTGCCGCCGGGCCATCGAGCCGCGCCGTGGTTTCTGGACCCTGCCGGCAGGCTTCATGGAAAACGGCGAAACGCTGCAACAGGCTGCCAGCCGGGAAACCGTCGAAGAAGCCTGCGCACAGGTGACCAACCTTGCGTTGTACACCGTGTTCGATCTGCCGCACATCAGCCAGGTGCAGGTGTTCTACCGAGCCGAAATGTCCGAGCCTTCGTTTGCCGTGGGCGAGGAAAGCCTGGAAGTGGGCTTGTTCGCGCAAAATCAGATCCCTTGGGCGGAGCTGGCTTTCCCCACCGTCGGCCGTACCTTAGAATACTTTTTCGCCGACCGGCTGGAGCACAGCTACCCGGTTCGCAACGAGTGCCTGGGGCCGCTGCTCGCGCGCTGGCCACAGGCCTGACCCATCGCACCGGCGCCAGCGGCGCGTTTCCATTGCAGGAATATCCCATAGATGCGTTGCCTGACCGCCCTGTTCTGCCTGTGCTTCGCCGTGAGCGCCCAGGCTGCCTTCACCGTTACCGTTGAACGCAAGCCGGTCGACCAGATCGCCCCTGCGGTGCAATCGAGCAAGCGCCTGGGCGTGGACCCGATCGACAAGGTGCTGGTGCTCAAGACCAGTCGCCAGTTGCAGTTGATCAGCGGTGGCGAGCCGCTCAAGAGTTACCGCATCTCGCTGGGCAAGCAACCCCAGGGCGCGAAGGCGCGCGAGGGCGACAAGCGCACGCCCGAGGGCTTCTACTGGCTCGACTGGCGCAAGGTCAGCGATCGCTTCAACCTGGCGATGCACGTTTCCTATCCCAACATCAGCGACTCGGCCCGCGCCCGCCGCGAGGGCGTTCCACCGGGCAGCATGATCATGATCCACGGCACGCCGATCGACGAGGAGTACCCGGAATGGTACTTCGCCACCCTGGACTGGACCGATGGCTGTATCGCCATGAAGAACGACGACATGCGGGAGGTGTGGAGCCTGGTCAAGGACGGCACAATGATCGAGATCCGGCCGTGAGCACGGCGTTCTCTTTACCGACCCAGCCTTGACCTTCCTTCAGCTGTCATAGGAACCATCCTACAACTGGTTCCTTTTTCGAATCCGCCCTTTCCTACTGTCTGTCAGATTCTTCCTACCAACAACCCCTCTCCCCTGCCCGTTCCCTGGGAAGTCCCCCCTCTTAAAGTGGCCGCCTATTGATTGGTCGACGATTGGGGCTGGGCTGCAATGACGATTTTCCGCAAGGACCGGCTGTTATCCGCACTGCTTTTCGCACCCGCCATGGCGCTGGCCGAAACCGGCGCGCAACCGCTAAATGACCAGATCCTGCGTCAGTTCGATAACCAGCGCCACGAGCGCGCCGCTGCCGAACAGGCGCAACGGCTGAAAACCCTTCGTGAAGACGCGGCGGAGCCAGCCAGCCGCGCACCGCAGCGGGTCGAGCAAGGTGATGGCGAGTGCTGGCCGGTGTCCGCGGTGCGCGTGCAGGACAACCAGCTGCTGGACACCGCTGCGCTGCAAGGTGTCCTGCAGCCATGGGTGGCGCCATGCAGCGGCGTCGATGACATCAACCAGATGCTGCTGGCCTTGACCGGTGCCTACGTGAAGGCCGGCTATATCGCCGCCAGGCCCTATATCGTTCGCATGCCCGCAGCAGATGGCGAGCTGGTCATCGCCATGCTCGAAGGCTTCATCGAATCCATTGAAATCGCCGACGGCAGTGACGACCTGGCGCTGGGCAGCGCTTTCCCTGGGATGATCGGTCGCCCGCTCAAGCTCACCGATGTGGAAAGTGGCCTGGACCAGCTCAACCGGCTGCGCTCCGTCGACCTGATCCTGGACATCGCTCCCGGCGAGCAGGTGGGGGGTACGCGAATCGTTCTGCGCCCACAGGGCACGCACAAATCCTGGACTCTGGGCACCGGCCTGAACAACCGTGGCAGCGATGCATCGGGGCGCCACCAGGCACAGCTGAGCCTGAGCCTGGACAACCCGTTTCGTCTCAATGATTCGCTGGCTGCCAGCTATGCCCACAGCCTGGACGGTGGATCGGGCCGCAGTCGCCAAGGCGGGATGTTCTACGAAATACCCTACGGGCGCTGGACCCTGAACGCTTCGGCGAGTCGTTTCGAGTCCCGCGCCCCGCTGCCCAACCGCCATGAGGTGGCGCAGAGCCTGGACAGCTATGGCCTGAAGCTGGATCGCAGCCTGTGGCGCAACCAGACGACCCTGCTCAATGGTCACCTGCGCCTGGACCAGACCCGTACCGACCTGCTGTTCGACGGCACTACCGTACGCAACGGTCGCACCACGCTGAGCGTCGCCAGCGTCGGGCTCAACCTGACTCACCTGGGTGATTCGGTGTGGAGTGGCGCCCTCGGCTACTCCCGCGGGCAGGGTTGGCTGGGGGGCGATCGCACACCCCTGCGGCATGATGCGCCGCAACCGCACTTCGAAAAATACCGAGGTACCGTCACTCGCCGATCGCTGTTCGATCTGCTCGATCGACGTTGGGCGTGGAGCAGCGAACTGGACATGCAGTACAGCCCAGACCCGCTACCGAGCCTGGAGCAGATGCGCCTGGCCGGCAGCGCCAGCGTGCGCGGCTATCGTCTGGACAGCCAGCCGGTCTCCAAGGGGGCCACGTTGCGCAACACCCTGAGCACTTCGCAGCTACTCGCCCCAGGCCTGTATCTGACCCCACATGCGGGGCTGGACTCGGGCTGGGGCCGGCACACGTACAACCAGGTCGAGACCCAGCACGCCATCGGCTTGAGCGCCGGGGCCACCCTGAGCTGGGCAGACGGCCAGATCACTCTGGATTATCAGCGCGGCCTGCATCGGCGTGCCAGCGCTTCGCCGGAACCAGGTTTCTGGACCTTCGGGCTTTCGCAAGTCTTCTGAAAAACAGGTAGATATCCCCATGACCAAACCATCACGTTGTGTTCAGCGCGACGCCTTGCGCCTGGCAATCGCCGGTGTCGTACTGGCGCCTTACATGGCCAGCGCCGACGTCATCCAGCCGGCCTTCGAGCCGGGTGCCAAACCGATCGTCATGACCAATGCCGGTGCCGCCCCGATCGTCGACATCGTGGCGCCAAATGCCGCCGGTCTTTCGCACAACCGTTACGAGCAATACAACGTCGGTGTCCCCGGCGTGGTGCTGAACAACAGCCTTGAGGCCGGCCGTGCGCACGTCGCCGGCGAATTCTTGAATGTGCGGGCCAACGGCCAGTTCAAGGGCCAGGCGGCAAGCACCATTCTCAACGAAGTGATCGGCCGACGCCGCTCCGACATCAACGGTGAACAAGTGATCTTCGGCCAAGCGGCCGACTATGTACTGAGCAACCCCAACGGGATTTCGCTCAATGGCGCACGAATCAACCTGCAAATGGACAAACAGGCGACCTTTCTGGTTGGCCGGCCGCAGATCGAGAACGGCAGGATCACCGGGCTCAATACCGACGGTGGTATCGACCCACGCACCGCGCTGAAGGTAGACACCCGCGGGGTGACCGTGAACGGCGGTTCGCTGGCCTTGATCTCCCCCACGATCGACCAGCGCGGGCCGATCAGCGCAGCGCAGAAGCTCGACATTCTGTTGGGCACACACAAGGTCGATGCCAGCGATCTGAAGGTCAGCCACGTCCAGCAGAACGCGTTCAGTACCGACGCGCGCCTGATGGGCGCCATGCACGCCAATCGCATCAATATTCTGAGCACCCGCGAAGGTGCCGGCATCAACATGGGCATCAGTCGGACCGCAGCGCGTGAAGGCATCGAGATCGCTTCGCAGGGCGCACTGAACATGATCAGCACCGCCAAGCGCGATGGCTTGGCCACGCAGGGTGTACTCGACGCCGGCACTGGCGATGTGCGGCTGAGCTCGGCAGCGAACCTGAACATCAAGTCGGTGGCGATCAGTGGCGCGTCGATCAGCGCCGACGCCGGTGCCGATCTGAACCTGGATACGTTGACCCGCACCGTCGAATCCAGCCGCAGGAGCGGTGTGGAGAACGACTGGTACATCCTGCCGGCAGGGGCGACCACTACCACCGTCGAGCTGACGCATACCGAGCATCTGGCGAATGCGCTGAACGCCACGCAGTCCGTGACCCTGACTGCGGGCAACGATGCCAGGCTCGCCGCCACCCACGTTAACAGCCTCGGCGACGTAGGCATTGGCGCGGGCAATACGCTGGAGCTGACCGCCAATGTCGACCGCAGGCTTGACCGCGTCACCGTCAGCAACCGACGCCAGGGCGCTCAACGCCTGGACAGCACGGCCACCCAGACCACTCAGAGCGCAGCCTCGACGCTGATCGACGGCCAATCGATCAGCCTCACGGGACGGGCAATAACAGTCATGGGCAGCGACTTGAAAAGTCGCAGCGACCTCAACCTCGCAGCAACCGAAGCGGTGGAGATCGGTACCGTCGTTCTGCATGGCTCGGTTGCGCAGGACAGTCGCGAGGGCCACGTGATCGTCCGCCGTTCGGCGACCGAACTGCACGACCGCGAGCAGACCCTGGACCACCGCGGCAGCCGGCTTGCCGCAGGCAATGGCAAGCTCGCCGCCCAGGCCGATCGCGTGGACCTGATAGCCGCGCAGCTGGAGGCCCGGGACATTGACCTGCGAAGCCTTGCGCAAGACCTCAGGGTACAAGGTGCCCAAGCCCACCAGCGTATCGAGAATGCGCGCCAGGACACCGCGCTGTTCAGCGCGTCCGACCGCCGCTACGACCGCAGGCAAAGTACCTATCAAGGCAGCTCCCTCAGCGCCAGTGGCGCCCTGCTTCTGGACGGCAAGCGCGACACCCTGATCGTGGGATCGAGCCTTGCCACCGCTGGCGATCTGACGGTCAAGGCCGAGCGCAACCTGATGGTCGCTGCCGGCCAGCAGAGCAGCGAATCCACCCTCAAGGGCAAGGACTGGAAACTGACCGTTTTCGGCGAACAGACCACGCCAGGCTCCGGCCAGCCAGGCGACGCACAGGGATCTGCCGGGCAGTGGGACGCCGGTGCCGGGATGCGCCAACAGTGGACGCTGGACACCGCCCGGCTGAACACGCATCAAGCCAGCCAGCTCAAGGGCGGTAACGTCGCACTCGAGGCCGGGCAGGGCCTGGCCATCGTCGGCTCGTCGGTACAAGCCGAACAGAACGTGCTGCTCGATGCCGATGACATGCGCATTCTGGCCACCGAGGCGCAACGCAGTTTCCGCAACCAGGAAACCGGAAGAACGGTGGGTTACGAGATCACTGCGGGCGTTGACCGTTTCGGTACCGGCGCCGCTTTCGCCTTGCAGACCGACACCGACGGCCGCAGCGAGAACGTAAACACGCGCAGCTCGATCAAGGCCGGCAACGACGTACGCCTGACCGCGAAGGCACTGACCACCCAGGCCGCGCAGGTGGAAGCAGGCCAGTTGTTGAAGGTGCGCGCCGACCGTGTCCACAATCAGGCCGTTACCGACAGCACCAAGACCGCCCTGGACTACAACAAGATCAAGCTCAGTGCGGGCAGCTCGCTGGACTACGGCGCCATTACCCGTCAGGTACAGAAGCTGTGGAGCGGGGTCGACCAGACCAGCCTGTATGCCAGTGGCCTGGAGGATGGCCTGCTGCCGTGGAGCGTGGGCATCAATCTCAAGGGTGACTACCTGGACCGCAATACCCAGTCGCTGACGCACATTGCCCGGGTGTCGCAGTTCAAGGGGGGTGAGCTCGATATCGCTGTGACCGGCAAGCTGCACGATATCGGTACCCAGTACGAAAGCACGATCGGCGCCATCGCGCTGAGCGCGGACAGGCATGTCATGGACGCTGCCAGAAACAGCGTGCGTAGCGCAATCGACGCGTTGGGGGTGGACGCCATTGCCAGGCTGGAAACCTCGACCGGCGCCGACTGGGCCATGGGCGCCGCAGCCCGCGGTCACAGCAGCGCACAATACAAGACGGTGGATACGGCAGTAGTCGGCAGTCTGCTCGGCAACAACGGCATCCGTATCCAGCTGGGCACCGATGGCCTGTATGAAGGCACGGTCATGAGCAGTGTGCAGGGGCCAATCCAGATCCACAGCGGCGGTAACCTGCAGTTCCTGCAAGCCGGCAACAGTATCGTCAAGCATGACGATGGCACGCGCGGGCGGGGCGCAGCGCAGCTCAATGGGGTGGTCGCACCAGCCCCTGTGGTTCAGGGTGGCGCCATCGGCGGCAGCGGGCAATACACCGTACTCGACAGTACCCAGACCTTCGCCGTCGGCGCCAGGCTGGACACCCCCGGCGCCGTTACATTGAGCGCGCAAGGCAACGTGATGCTGCAGGGCACTGCCATCGGCTCGCAACAGACGCCGGTGGGCAGCCTGTCGATCGACGCTGGCCAGAGTGTCGTGGCACTGGCCGGCATCGACACTGCCAGGGCCCAAGGCAATGTCTATGGCGGCAGCGGTTCGCTCAAGGTCAGCGCCAGGCCATCGACAGGCGGCTTGCCGGTGGCAGGCAGCGCAGGCTTCGAATTCGGTCAGACTGCGGAGGATTCGGCACTGCGTCGCGGCGCACAGTGGCATGTGCTCAACGACATGGCGGTCACGGCAGGCAGTGACCATGCGGCAGCGATACTGCTCGAAGGCCTGCACGCCACGGCCGACCGGATCAAGCTGGACGCACGCAAGGGGGGTATCGCCGTGATCGCCGCGCGGTCGACCAGCGATCGCGACAACAAGCTGATTTCCGCCACCTTCAGCCTGGGTGGCCATTCAGGCGGCGCGAAGCAGTCCTACGCACTCGATGAGTTCAACGTTCAGTTCAAGCTCGACTACGACAAGCTCAAGAGCGACACCTATGCCAACGCCAGGCTCACCGCGGGCACAGTGGAATACAACAGCCCGGGCGAGCTGTTGCTGGGCGGCGCGCAAGTGCATGCCGGCACAATAAGCGGTTCGGTGGGCAGCCTGCGGGCAGTCAGCGTCAGGGACAACGTTGACGCGACCAAGGTCAATGCCGAGGCCGAAGTCGGCAAGGGTGGCGATCCGTGGGGCGCGATCGGCAGCCTGGCAAAGCTGGCAGGCGAGTGGGGGAGCAAGGGCAAGCAGCGCCTGGACCAGTTGAATGCCGCCTACTCCACCGATATCTCGGCCAAGCTGGGCTTCGACATGCGTCGCGAACTGCGCGATACCGTGGCCCAGAGTACCGTACTCAATGGCCGCGACACCCTGGGCCTGGAGGTCTTGGGGACAACCCAGTTGGTCGGCGCACAATTGCAGACCAGCGGCACTGCGCTGCATCCGGACCCGAACTCGATGCAGACCAGTGACCTGACTGCGCGCGACCGACTGGTAACGGTCTCCCTGCTGGCGCTGACGCCGTCACTGGGTGCGATCAAGGACCTGTACAGCCATCTGCAGAAGGACAAGCCCGAAGAGGTGATGATCGATACCGGGCTGTTCCGCGCCGGCGGGCACAACCGCACTCAGTATCTGACAGGGGGCGTGGAAAAACTCGCGCTCTGAGCATGACTCTCCGCCGGCCCGACATCCGTTTGGGCCGCATCCTACGATGGGCCGCGCGCGCTGCCGCTATCGCGTCCGCCCCACCCTTCCTAAGGTAGCTCTCGTGCATCGGCCCCCAGGTCGATGCACAGCCAATCCTGGACCTAAGGAAAGACCTCGATGCCTCATACCATGGAACAATTGCGCCACCTGACCCTGCGCTCGCTGCCGCTGGCCATCGCCAGCGCGCTGCTGGTGCCCTGCTCCCCTGCCTGGGCCGATGGCCTGACCGCGTTTGCGGGTGGCGAAACGGCGCCAATCATCAACGGCCAGTACAAAGTACCGGTCATCGACATCGTTGCGCCCAATGCCAACGGCCTTTCGCACAACGTCTACAGCGAATACAACGTCGGCACCCAGGGCCTGGTGCTCAACAACAGCCTGGTGGCTGGAAAGAGTGAAATGGCCGGCGAGCTGAAGGCCAATCCACAACTGGGCGGCACGGCCGCCAGCACCATCCTCAACGAGGTGGTCGGCCACAACCGTTCCAACATCAACGGCCCGCAAGTGGTTTTCGGCGCCGCGGCAGACTATGTCCTGGCCAACCCGAATGGCATCACGCTCAACGGCGCAAGCCTGGTCAACGCGCCACGAGCCACCTTCGTGGTCGGCGCGGCCACTGTCCAGGACGGTCGGCTGACAACGTTCGATACGCAGGCCACCGACCAGTTGCTGCGTGTCGACAGCGGCGGTGTCAGCAACCCGGCCGGCAGCCTGGCGCTGATAGCACCCAGTATCGTCAGCAGCGGGCCAATGGCCGCAGGCGCCGATATCGACCTGGTGCTGGGCAGCAATGTCGTCGACTACGCCAGCAATGGTGTGATCGGCAGCACGCGCACGACCAAACTCATCGATGCCAACCTGCTCGGCGCGATGGCCACGGACAAGCGCATCCGCATCGTCAGCAGTGAGGAAGGCGCGGGTATCAAGATGCCAGGCGCTCGACTCACGGCCGGTCAAGGCATCCGTATCGAATCGGCCGGCGACCTCACGCTGCATGCACCTGCGCGCGCCGGCAAGCCACAGACCCCCACCGAACTGCACGGCGGAGCGGGCGAGATCCACCTGGCAGCCGGCCGTCAGCTCAATCTGGGCGCGGCACGCCTGGCCAGCGAAGCCGATGTGCGCCTGCTCGCCGACGGTGTGCGCAGCCAGGGTGCGGAGATCAACAGCGGCGGCCTGTTGAAGGTCAACGCGGCATCCATGGTCAATACCGGCTCAAGTCGCCTGCAGGGCGGCACGGTATCGCTGGATGTCAGCGGCAAACTGGCTGATACCGGTACCGAGTACGCCAGCACCCTGGGCAAGATCGCCATCCATGCCGACAGCCATGAGATGAAGGCGGCCATGCACAAGGTCCAGGCGGGCGCGGCAACCACCAGCACAGCCAAGGCCGGCAGCCTGAGCGCGGCCGAAGGCATCGACATCCGCCTGACCGGCAGTGGTCGCTACGAAGGCACCCGCATCGGCACCTCGCAAGGCGCGGTGCAGATCGACGCCGGTGCCAACCTGGCGTTCAACCCCGCCCACGCCACCCTCGACCGCATGGGCAAGGACGGCGCTTACCAGCAACGCACGGCGAGCAAGGCGCGGATCGATGCGCCAGGCGACGTGATCCTGCGCGCCAGCGGCGATGTGCAGCTCAACGGTGTGGACATAGGCACGCCGGACAAGCCCGCTGGCAGTCTGAAGGTGACGGCGGGAGGCACCCTCACCAGCCTCGCGGCCGTGGACAAGACAACCCTCAAGGGTGGTGGTGAATCCAGGAGTGCCGAAGGTCTGCATACCTTCGGTCAACGAGACGAAAGCACGCAACATCAGCACGGCAATCAGTGGCAGGTAAAGGGCGACATGGCGCTGCAGGCCGGCGCTCGCAAGGCACGCGCCCTGCACCTGCAGGGTGTCCAGGCCGACGCAGCCAGCATGAAGCTGGCGGCCACCGCAGGCGGTGTCTATCTGGAAAGCGCCAGCGACCAGCGTCAATCGGACCGCAAGCAACTGAGCGCCGATGCCAGTGATCCGCTCAAGCCGGCTCTTGGCCTCAGCTACCGCAACGAGCAGCAGCAGACACAGCACAATGCGCAGCTACGAGCTGCGACGCTCAGGCTCGATAGCCAGATGGATGCACGTCTGGACGGCGCACGTCTGCAGGCCGACAACCTGAGCGGCAACGTCAAGGGCAAGCTGGCGATCACTCATCGCGCCGACAGCACGCAAATCCTCGGTGTCGAGGGGCGTGTCGTGCTGGCCGAAGGTACGGCTCCAGGCACAATGCTCAATGAAGTGGCAGCGCTGGGCGGCAAGTGGAATTCGCCGGTCAAGGAAGCTCTGGCGCAGCAGCCAAACGCTGGCAAAGGCGAAGTCGAACAGGCCAATTTCGAGTTCACCCGCACCGACAAAACGGGCGTGAGCGAACAATCCGGAATGTTCAGCAGCGAGCCCATGAGCCTCAAAGTTGCACGAGGCACGACTCACGCAATGGCAGCAGGCGCCCATGAACTGCAGACCAGCCACAAGCTAGCCACGGGCAACACAGGCCTGGAGGCGGTCAAGCGGTTGTATGAGCAGGTACGCATCCGCTGAGGGGAACGTGGCGACTCACAGATCGTGCAGTCGCCACACTTCGAAGGCAGGGGTTTCATACGGGTGGGCCAGGCGCAATGCCTGGACCACCGGTTCAATGAGTGAATCGGCCACTACCAGCTCGACCTTCCACTCTTCGACCTTTTCCAGTGTATCGGCCTGACCCAGAAATGGCTGGCTGCCATCACATGGCCGAAACTGACCGTGCCCCAACACCTGCCATGCGCAGTTGTCGTAAGCACCGATGCGACCGCCACCGGCGGCGAATACAGCGCTCTTGACGGCTTCGACATGGCTGTCGGGAACGAAGAAGGCCAGTTTGAACATCTGCTGGTTCACCGACCTGTCAGTTCACCCACACGCGGGCATTGCGGAACATGCGCATCCAGGCGCCGTCCTCGTTCCACTCCTCAGGCTTCCAGGAGTTCTGCACAGCGCGGAATACCCGCTCCGGGTGCGGCATCATGATGGTCACGCGGCCGTCGCGGCTGGTCAATCCGGTGATCCCGCGCGGCGAGCCGTTCGGGTTGGCTGGGTACTGCTCGGTGACCTTGCCGTGGTTGTCGACGAAGCGCAGCGCCACGCAGCCCGACACATCGGCTTGCACCAAGGCGTCCGCGGTGGCGAATTCGGCATGACCTTCACCGTGGGCGATGGCGATCGGCATGCGCGAACCGGCCATGCCCTGGAGGAAGATCGAGTTGGACTCCTGCACCTGGACCATGGCAACCCGTGCCTCGAACTGCTCGGACCGGTTGCGCACGAAGTGCGGCCAGAACTCGCTGCCTGGAATCAACTCGTGCAGATTGGACATCATCTGGCAGCCGTTGCACACGCCGAGGGTGAAGCTGTCGCTGCGCTCGAAGTACTGCTGGAACGCATCACGGGCACGGGCATTGAACAGTGCCGACTTGGCCCAGCCTTCACCGGCACCCAGGACGTCGCCGTAGGAGAAGCCACCGCAGGCAACCAGACCCTTGAACTCGTTCAGGTCGACACGTCCGGCGAGAATATCGCTCATGTGCACGTCGATGGCGTTGAAGCCTGCACGGTCGAAGGCCGCAGCCATTTCGACCTGACCATTGACGCCCTGTTCGCGCAGCACGGCGACCTGTGGACGGACGTTCTTCTTGATGTACGGGGCGGCGATGTCTTCGTCGACATCGTAGCTGAGGTTGAAGCTCAGCCCTGGATTGTCTTCTTCGAGCAGCGCATCGAATTCCTGATCGGCACCGGCAGCGTTGTCGCGCAGGCGCTGGATCTGGTAGCTGGTCTCGGCCCACTGACGTTGCAGCAGGCGGCGCTCGCCGCTGAACAGCAGGTCGTCGTGGTAGCGAATGTTCACCGCGCCGTTGTTGATCGGCTGGCCGACCACCGCCACGCAGTCGTTGCCCAGGCCCGCGGCGCTGAACTGCGCCAGAATCATCGGCGTGGCGTCCTGACGCACCTGGATGACTGCACCCAGTTCTTCGTTGAACAGCACTGCCGCAATTTCCTCGCGGCTGTGCGCCACGGTGGCCAGTTGCAGGTTGAGACCGCAGTGACCGGCGAAGGCCATTTCCACCGTGCTGGCCAGCAGGCCACCGTCGGAACGGTCATGGTAGGCCAGCAAGTGGCCGTCGGCATTGAGCCCCTGGATCACGGCGAAGAACGCCTTGAGGTCTTCGGCATCGTCGACGTCCGGCGCGCGGCTGGCCAACTTGCCGTGTGCCTGGGCCAGGATCGAGGCGCCCATGCGGTTCTGGCCACGCCCCAGGTCGATGAGGATCAGGTCGGTTTCACCCTTGTCCATGCGCAGTTGCGGAGTCAGGGTCTTGCGAATGTCGACCACGGGCGCGAAGCCGGTGATGATCAGCGACATCGGCGAGGTCACGCTCTTGTCGGTGCCCTCTTCGCTCCATTGGGTCTTCATGGACATGGAGTCCTTGCCGACCGGAATGGTGATGCCCAGCTCGGGGCACAGCTGCATGCCGACCGCTTGCACGGCATCGTACAGACGCGCGTCCTCGCCCGGATGGCCAGCAGCGGACATCCAGTTGGCGGACAGCTTGATGTCGGAGATTTTCGCGATGCTGGACGCGGCGATGTTGGTCAGGGTTTCACCGACCGCCATGCGTGCCGAAGCCGGGGCGTCGAGCAGCGCCAGCGGCGTGCGTTCGCCCATGGCCATGGCCTCGCCGCTGTAGACGTCGAAGCTGGTGGCGGTGACGGCGACATCGGCCACCGGTACCTGCCACGGGCCGACCATCTGGTCGCGTGCCACCAGGCCGGTGATGGTGCGGTCGCCAATGGTGATCAGAAAGCTCTTGCTGGCCACCGCAGGGTGATGCAGGACGCGTTCGATGCAGTCGGCCAGGTCCAGCTGGGCCGGATCGAAGTCATCGCCCAGCTCCTGCTCGCGCACGGCACTGCGGTGCATGCGCGGCGCCTTGCCCAGCAGCACTTCGAGCGGCATGTCGACCGGGTTGTTGCCGAAGTGGCTGTCGGTGACGGTCAATTGCGGCTCGGCAGTGGCCTCGCCGACGACGGCGAACGGGCAGCGCTCGCGCTCGCAGATGGCCTGGAAACGCTCGAAGTCGGCGGCGTCCACGGCCAGCACGTAGCGTTCCTGGGATTCGTTGCTCCAGATTTCCAGCGGGGCCATGCCCGGCTCGTCGTTGGGTACGTTGCGCAGCTCGAAGCGGCCGCCACGGCCACCGTCGTTGACCAGTTCGGGGAATGCGTTGGACAGGCCGCCCGCACCTACGTCGTGGATGAAGCTGATGGGATTCCTGTCGCCCAGCTGCCAGCAACGGTCGATGACTTCCTGGCAGCGACGCTCCATCTCCGGGTTTTCGCGCTGTACCGAAGCGAAGTCCAGGTCCGCCGAGCTGGTGCCGGTGGCCATGGAGGAAGCAGCGCCGCCGCCCAGGCCGATGAGCATGGCAGGACCACCGAGCACGATCAGTTTGGAACCGACGGTGATCTCGCCTTTCTGCACGTGTTCGGCGCGGATGTTGCCCATCCCGCCGGCGAGCATGATCGGCTTGTGGTAGCCGCGCACTTCTTCACCGTGGGGGGTGTCGATGCGCTGCTCGAACGTGCGGAAATAGCCGGTCAGGGCCGGGCGACCGAATTCATTGTTGAACGCCGCGCCGCCCAGCGGGCCGTCGATCATGATGTCCAGCGCGGTGACGATGCGCTCGGGCTTGCCGTAGGGTTTTTCCCACGGCTGTTCGAAACCGGGAATGTTCAGGTTGGACACGGTGAAACCGGTCAGGCCAGCCTTGGGCTTGGCGCCGCGGCCGGTCGCGCCTTCATCGCGGATCTCGCCGCCGGAGCCGGTGGAGGCGCCCGGAAAGGGCGCGATCGCCGTCGGGTGGTTATGGGTTTCCACCTTCATCAGGATGTGCACCGGCTCCTGCACCGCGCCGTACTGGCGGGTTTCAGGGTTCGGGAAGAAACGCCCGGCGACGCTGCCGACGATGACCGAAGCGTTGTCCTTGTAGGCTGACAGCACGCCTTCGCTGTGCATCTGATAGGTGTTCTTGATCATGCCGAACAGGCTTTTTTCCTGGCTCTGACCGTCGATGTCCCAACTGGCGTTGAATATCTTGTGGCGGCAGTGCTCGGAGTTGGCCTGGGCGAACATCATCAGCTCGATGTCGTGCGGATTGCGCGCCAGCCCCTGGAAGCTGCTGACCAGGTAGTCGATTTCGTCTTCGGCCAGGGCCAGGCCCAGCTCGACGTTGGCCCGTTCCAGCGCGGCACGACCGCCACCCAGGATATCCACGGCGGTGAGTGGCTTGGGTTCGGCGTGACGGAACAAGCCGGCGGCGTCTTCCAGACGGGCCAGCACCACCTGGGTCATGCGATCGTGCAGGACGGCACCGATCAGCTCGGCTTCGGCTTCGCTGAAATCACCAGACACATAAAAGGCAATGCCGCGCTCCAGACGCTGAATCTGGGTCAGGCCGCAGTTGTGCGCGATATCGCTGGCCTTGCTCGACCACGGCGAAATCGTACCGAAGCGCGGCAGCACCAGGAACAGCCGCCCGGTGGGCTCCTGAACGGGAACGCTGGGACCGTACTTGAGCAGACGGGCAAGGACTTGCCGGTCGTCGCTGGCCAGCTCGCCTTCGACTTCGGCGAAGTGGGCGAATTCAGCATACAGGCCAGTAACAGCGGGGACCTTCTGGCTCAGTTGCTCGAGTAATTTACCGTGGCGAAAGGCAGAAAGGGCAGGAGCGCCGCGCAGGATCAACATCGTCGGGACAGCCTCGAAAGGGGGTGTGCTTGGAGGCCGTGCATTCTAGCCTAAACCATTCACCTAGGCACCCGACGGATGGAAAAACAGCGCGATCGTTCGTCAGATCCCTTGCCGGGGGCCGGCAAGAGGTTGCGCTGCGCTCTACCAGACTCCTTCGCCTGCTGTCGAGATATGGCTCGAGCGACCGTTTGCGTATACTGCACCCATGCTCACCCAGACCGTCTTACGCTCGCGCTGCGCCAAATGGCTCTTCGCAACCGGACTTCTCCTGCTGCTCAGTGGCTGCGTTGATAAACCCAGCACACTCGAACGGATCAAGGAGGACGGCGTGCTGCGCGTCATAACCCGCAACAGCCCGGCCACCTATTTCCAGGATCGCAATGGCGAAACCGGCTTCGAGTACGAGCTGGTCAAGCGTTTCGCCGATGACCTGGGCGTGAAACTCCAGATCGAAACCGCCGACAACCTCGACGACATCTTCGCCGGCCTGAGCCAGCCCCAGGGCCCGGTGCTAGCGGCTGCGGGGCTGGTCACCAGCGAGGCGCGGGAACAACAGGCGCGCTTCTCGCACCCCTATCTGGAGGTCACGCCGCAGGTCATCTATCGCAACGGCCAGAACCGCCCCACCGATGCCGCCGAGCTGGTGGGCAAGAAGATCATGGTGCTCAAGGGCAGCAGCCACGCCGAGCAACTGGCCAAATTGAAGCTGCAGTACCCGGCGCTCGAGTACGAAGAGTCCGACGCGGTGGAGGTGGTGGATCTGCTGCGCATGGTCGACGAGGGGCAGATCGACCTGACTCTGGTCGATTCCAACGAAGTGGCCATGAACCAGGTGTACTTCCCCAACGTGCGGGTCGCCTTCGACCTGGGCGATGGCCGCGACCAGCGCTGGGCCGTTGCCGGGGGCGAAGACAACAGCCTGCTGAACGAGGTCAACGGCTTCATCGACAAGGTCAAGGGCAACGGCACCCTGCAGCGCCTCAAGGACCGCTACTACGGCCATGTCGATGTGCTCGGCTACGTCGGCGCCTACACCTTCGCCCAGCACCTGCAGCAGCGCCTGCCCAAGTTCGAGAAAACCTTCCAGGCCTCGGCCAAGCAGGAGAAGGTCGACTGGCGGCTGCTGGCCGCCATCGGTTATCAAGAGTCCATGTGGCAGGCCAGCGTGACCTCCAAGACCGGGGTGCGGGGCCTGATGATGCTGACCCAGAACACTGCCCAGGCCATGGGGGTGAGTAACCGCCTGGACCCCAAGCAGAGCATCAATGGCGGCGCCAAGTACTTCGCCTATGTCAAGGATCAGCTCGACGCCGGCATTCAGGAACCCGACCGGACCTGGTTCGCCCTGGCGGCCTACAACGTGGGCAGTGGCCACCTCGACGACGCGCGCAAGCTGGCAGAAGGTGAAGGGCTGAACCCGAACAAGTGGCTGGATGTGAAGAAGATGCTGCCGCGCCTGGCGCAGAAGAAGTGGTACAGCAAGACCCGCTACGGCTATGCCCGCGGCGGCGAGCCAGTGCACTTCGTGGCCAACATCCGCCGCTACTACGACATCCTCACCTGGGTGACCCAGCCACAGCTCGAAGGCAGCCAGGTCGCCGATGGCAATCTGCACGTGCCTGGTGTGGACCAAACTAAGCCCTCACAGCAGACGCCGCCGCTCTAAGAGCACCCGAGTGATCCTGTGGGAGCGGGCTCTGCCCGCGAAAAGGCCCTCGGCAACACTCCCTCCTTCAATCTCAGCCCTTCGCCCGACGCGCCCTGAAAAATTCGCTCAATATCGCCCCGCACTCTTCAGCCAACACGCCACCCTCCACCACCAACCGATGGTTCAGGAAGCCTTGGCTGAAAAACTGCCCCTGACTCTGCACCACGCCCGCCTTGGGTTCGAGCGCGCCGAACACCACCCGGGCGATGCGCGCATGGACGATCAGCCCGGCGCACATGCTGCAAGGCTCCAGGGTGACGTACAGGGTGCTGCCCGGCAGGCGATAGTTGTGCACGGACTGCGCGGCGTTGCGGATGGCCACCATCTCGGCATGGGCACTGGGGTCGCTGCCACTGATGGGGCAGTTGAAGCCGCGGCCGACGATCTCGCCGTCCTGCACCACGACTGCGCCCACAGGCACTTCGCCCAGCGCCGCACCCTGAGCGGCCAGCTCTAGCGCCTGGGCCATGAAAAACCGATCGCGGCTGCGATCAATGATCTTGGGTTGTTTCAACGTTCAGGAAACCTCTATTGCCGCCATGAGTCCGGTTTCCATGTGATCGATCACATGGCAATGGAACATCCAGATACCAGGATTATCCGCCACCAGCGCCACCTGGGCACGCTCGTTCTTTCCCAGCAAGAACGTATCGGTGAAATAAGGAATGATCTTGCGCCTGTTGGAGGCAATCACCTTGAAACTCATGCCGTGCAGGTGGATAGGATGCTGGTACTGAGTCATGTTCTTCAACTCCAGCACGTAGCTCTTGCCCAACTGCAGCTTGGCAATGGGGCGGTCGGCGCAGGTCTTGTCGGTGATGTCCCAGGCGATGCCGTTGATCTGCCACAGGCTGGGCGGCTTGCCCTCGGTCGTATCCGACACCTCGCCGACCCATTCGAAGTTGAAATTGAGCTTCTCGGCATTGGCCAGGTCCGGCTCGGCGATCGGATTGGGCGGTAACGCCGGCGGCCAATCGGTCGGCGCCGCCTCGGTTGGCACCGAGCGCAGCGTGCCCAGGCGAACCGAACCGTCACGTACGGCGATCTCTTCACCGGCAGGTGGCATCTTGACTGCAAGGCAAACCCGCATGCCGGGGCCCATCCAGTAATCCTTGCCGAACGCGCGCGGTTCGATGGGGTTGCCGTCCAGTGCATACAGGCGCATATCGGCATTGCCACGGAAGTTCAGGCGATAGGTGGCTGTGTTGTCCAGGTTGAGAATGCGCACCCTGACGACTTGACCCGCCGGCAGATCGACCGTCGCCCGATGTACCCCGTTGATCGTCGACAGCCGGCCCAGGGTGCCGTTGCGCGCCGCTTCGCGGGGGATGCTGAACGGCAGGAACGCGCCCTCCTCGTCCACGTGCCAGTTCTTCAGGTTGAGCACCGCTTCGTGCGCGAAGCCGGTGGGGTCGCGCTCCTCGACGATCAACGGCCCGACCAGGCCGCGGCCCAGTTCCTCGCTGCTGGCCACGTGCGGGTGATACCAGTAGCTGCCGGCGTCCGGCACACGAAACCGGTAGTCGAAATATTCACCGGGCTTGACCGGCAACTGCGACACGTAGGGCACGCCGTCCATGTCCAGCGGCAGGCGAATGCCATGCCAGTGGATGGTGGTTTCCACCGGCAGCTGGTTGATGAAGCGCACCCGCAGCCATTCGCCCTGGCGCACCCGCAACTCACGCCCGGGTGCCGAGCCACCGAACGCCCAGGCCGGGGTCTGATGACCTGCCACCAACTCGACATCCAGCGGCGCGGCAATCAGCTGATAGTCCACGCCGGCCTGGTCCACAGGCGTACCCAACCAATAACGGGCAGCGCCCCCGGCACCCACGCCGACCGCGACAACGCCCGCCAGGCCACCGAGGAATCGTCGACGAGTGAAAGACATGGCTATGGGCACCTGCGTGATGAACGTGAAAGGCCGACACCATACACCTGCAATTGAGAAAGATTAAGACTTGCGCCGCCGCGCGGTTGGGTGTCGGACAGATCGAATGCACCGCCGACGCGGCTTGCGCCGCTGCTACAGGGGCACGTGATGTCTGGCCCTGCACGTCATGGCCTGATCATGCTGGGTGGGGCCAGGGACGGATCCAGGTAGGTGAACGGCGCTTCGCGTACGGTCAGCGCCAAGCGCCAGTCCGCTTTGACCACCCCGTCGCCGCGGCCCATCGACGGCAGGTAGTACTCACCGGGGTCCAGGGTGATGTTGGTCTGCTGGCCGGCACCGGCATCGACGATGCGCAGTGCTGTCACGTCGTGCAGTTGCGCCAGACCTGGAACACCCTTGTAGGTGGACGCGTGAGTGTCACCGACCAAGGCGATCCATTTGCCCCGGCCGGGCAATGCGGTGCGTGCTGCAATGACGCGACTGGCGTGGTAGCTGAACACCCGCTGGCGCAGCGTCTGGCCGGCGCCGTAGAGGTCGTCCATGCCATCGAGTCGATAGCTGGCCGCGCAATCCAGGGCGCGCACCTGGATACCCTCGCGCCGCGCAGCCTGCACCAGCGTGGTGAAGTTGTACTGTCGAGCCGGATCGGTACGATGGCCAAGATCCTGATCGCGCAGATAGTCCTGCAGCCCACTGGGCAGCCGGCCATCACTGGCCACCTGGTTCAGATCGGCCTGATGCAGATCGATCATCAAGTGCTCCATGTACAGCGTGTCGACGCCGTCGCCGGCCAGCGCCCGCATGTTCTCGATCAGGAAACGCTTGCTGGCGATAGCCTGATGAGACTCACCGATGACCAGTGCCCCGGATTCGTCCAACAGTCGGCGCACGGCGGTATAGGGCGGCAGCGAAGCATCGGGCACAGGCAACGGCGATCTGCCGGGCGAGCGCCATTCGGCGATGAATGCGTTGGCGTCCTCGATCAGTTGAACACGCAGCTTGTTGAGGCTGTCGAGCACCGGATTGAGCGGCGTGTAGGGGTCGAAGTATTCACCGGAGAGCATCTTGCGAAACTGGTCGCTCAACAGCTCGCCGGTGGCAGCGCGAGCCACCAGCGGTACTTCGTAGCGAGTCGCCGAAACCTCGAACTGCACGTAGCTCACCGGTGGCGGTTCAAGTTCCATTTGCCGTGACACGCTCAGGCAGCCGCCACCGCCCCGCAGGCAACCGGTCGGCATCAGTTCCCATTGCAATTGGTCGTTGAAACGCACCGGGTAATTACCGGTGAAGGCATAGGGGCGCTGCGGATCGACGATCAACCAGTAACGCAGGCTGGGGTCGTAGCGCACGCGATACAGATCGCCGTGCAAGCGGATCATCTGCTCCCCCTCGACTGCCAGCAGCCCTTCGGCACTGGGCAGCAAAGGCGTCAGCGCGGACACCTGAGGTCGCGACTGCAGTGGCTGCAGTTCGGCGCTCTGCGGGGCTCGCTGGGGAATCAGCAGGGTCATGTTCAGCAGCAACTCGATACCGCTGAATATCGATGCATACAAGGCGGCGCGACGGTCCGTGGCGTCACCCGCATTCACCGCACGTTCCACATTGAGGGCGAATTTACCGGCACTCGCCACTACCACGATCAATGCGATCGGCCAGCTGACCATGGCTGCCGCGCCGAACAAGTGCACGCCTGCACCCAGATAACCGATCCACAACTGCTGGCGCAACTCGCTGTTGCTGTGCAACTGCAGGTTGGCCTCGGCCAGCATCTGCTCGCGGGTTTGCCCTTGCAGCCAGTGCGCCGCATCGGCTGCGATGGATGGCCAGGACACCTTTGCTGCGAACAGCGCCAGCGGCTTCTTCGCCAGCAGCGCCAGGCTGCGCGTACGCGCCTATGCAGCCGCCGGCTCCAGCAGCCTGCCGTGGTCGAGCAAGCGCTCCCGGCGCTGCACGTCCTGCAGCTGCTGGTGCAACCATGCCTGCGCCGCTTTCACATCGGCGAACACTTCAAACGCCTTGTCGCGACCGGCCAGGTACAACAGACACTCGCCCCCGCTGGCCTTGAAACACAACACACTGGCGAACCCGTGGCCGGCAATCTGCAGCGTGCTGACCGTAACGCCGTGGCTCGGCGGATGGCTACCGGTCAAGTCGGCCAAGGTCGGTGCCATGGCGTACTCGCAACCCAGAACGTCGAACACACATTGCACCTGTTGGCGCATCATGGCCCCGGCCTGAGCTGCATCCACGGCGGCGCGCAGGCAGTTGATGCGGATCAGCGTCTGCACCCCTGGCCCATTGTCGGTCCAGAACGTCGCCAGCGCCTGGCGATAGGCCGCCGCGAAATCGATGTGCCATAACGCGTTGAGTACCTTGTCCGGCGCCAGTCTTACCTCGTTGCGCTCATCGAACCAGCCTGCCCGCGCATCGCCCGTGTAGAACCCGCCCATGACATGCAGCAAGTCGGCATTATCCTGGTCGCTCGCTCGGAACCGCCGCATCACCAGTTCGGTAAACGTCATCGTTTCACTGGGCGGGCCCATGTGCGCGTAGCCACTGAAGGAGCGATGGCTGGACTGCGCATTGTCGAAGCGATGCCAGTAAAAGGCGTCGGGGTGGGTGTCGATGGCCATGGACGCGAGCAGTTGGGTGGCAGTGGCGACAGCCATTTGGTGCAGATCCGGCACTTGTTGTGTGACCTGCCGTGCGATGCCTGCGAGCACATCGCCTAATTGCGTATTGGGAAGTACATCAGTCATATCAAAGGGATCGGTTTCTGAAGGAGCTGCGAGTGTGGCAAGTGCCCTGGACCCTCCTGGCCTACATATTTGGCCTCACCATTCAGGCACCTCACTACGACCCGACACACTTGCTGCCACCGTCATCAAGGTAAACTCTGGCCACCCCTATATAAAGGACTCCAGGCCATGATCGACTTCAACAACAAAGGCTTCTTCAAACTCAAGCAAAACGCCGAATACGCCGAACGCGTCACCGCCCTGCTGCTGGATGACGAGCAGGTGGTCGACGCCTACAAGTCGATGCGCGACGGCGTGGTGTTCACCAACAAACGGATCATCGCGGTGAACGTGCAGGGCTTGACCGGCAGCAAGAAGGACTTCACCTCCCTGCCCTACAAGAACATCGTGGCGTACTCGATCGAAACGTCGGGCACGTTCGATCTGGATTCGGAGCTGGAGGTGTATTTTTCGGCGCTGGGGAAGGTGCGCTTCGAGTTCTCGGGGAAGACGTCGATGGTGGAGATTTCGCGGCTGATTGCGGGGCATGTGTTGAAGTGAGCTGATTGGTCATCGGCCACGGCGCCCTACGTTTTTCCTGTCATTTCGTGGCTTCGCAGCAAGGCTTGCTCTATAGCTCCCAAGGATTGATGACCGCCAGACCTGCAGCCCGGAACGGGTGAGTATCGCGAGTGGCGACAATGAATCCATTGGCAAGAGCGACCGCAGCGATCCAGGCATCGGCAGCCTCGATCCCACTACCGGCCTTGCGCGCCTTGGCCAGCACCTCGGCGTAAGCCTGCGTGCAGGCCAGATCAAAAGGCAAAACGCGCCCAACGAACATGGGCAGCACCTGCTTTTCCAGACTTTCGTGCAGCGTCGAACGGCGTCGCCCAACCGGCATCAACGCTATACCTGCACGTAGCTCAGCCACGGTCATGGCGGACAGGTAAAGCGTTTCCAATGCCTGCTCGTCGATCCATTGAATAACGCACGCCGCAGGCGAATGGCGTAGAGGCTCGGAAATCACATTGGTATCGAGCAGGATCATTCAAAGCTCGCTGCGCGGGCGGGGGCTTTATCGCGCGCGCTTTCGAAGGCAGCGAACTCCTCATCCGTCAGCTTGACCTTGCGGCCGGTCTGGGCCAGCAGAGAGCCTAGCTTGACCCGACCTTCCGGCCTCACCGCAGACTCGAGAATGTCGCGCATCTCGGCTTCGATGCTGCGGCCATGTTGAGCAGCCCGGACACGGATAGCACGGTGCACCTCATCGGAAACATTTCGAACGGTAACAGATGGCATCTTTCATACCCCTTAGCTGCTGCGATTGCTTGCACTTTAGCAATCTGCAAGCAACGGGACAACTGATGGCATTTCGTTCGTCTAATGATCCCGCTGGAATCGACGCCTGCGGTGGTATCTCCCGAACAGCCCACTCTCAGCTGCAGCATAGAAAGAGCTGAAAAAATCTGAACCCAAAAACCAAAAAGCCCGCAATTACGCGGGCTCCAGGGCATTTCTTACCAACGAGTGCCGGAAGATACCGGCCGCCCGATCATTCCCACTCGATCGTAGCCGGCGGCTTGCTCGACACGTCGTAGGTCACCCGCGAAATCCCTTCGATCTCGTTGATGATGCGGCCGCTCACCGTTTCCAGCAGCTCGTACGGCAGGTGCGCCCACCGAGCGGTCATGAAGTCGATGGTTTCCACGGCGCGCAGGGCGACGACCCAGGCGTAGCGACGGCCGTCGCCGACGACGCCGACCGATTTGACCGGCTGGAACACCACGAACGCCTGGCTGACCTTGTGGTACCAGTCGGCCTTGCGCAGTTCTTCGATGAAGATGTGGTCGGCGCGACGCAGCAGGTCGGCGTATTCCTTCTTCACTTCACCCAGGATGCGCACGCCCAGGCCTGGGCCGGGGAATGGATGGCGGTAGACCATGTCGTACGGCAGGCCCAGTTCCAGGCCCAGACGGCGGACTTCGTCCTTGAACAGCTCACGCAGTGGCTCGACCAGCTTGAGGTTCATCTCCTCGGGCAGGCCGCCGACGTTGTGGTGGGACTTGATCACGTGGGCCTTGCCGCTCTTGGCACCGGCCGACTCGATCACGTCAGGGTAGATGGTGCCTTGGGCCAGGTACTTGATGTTGTCCAGCTTGCACGATTCGGCGTCGAACACGTCGATGAAGGTGCGGCCGATGATCTTGCGCTTCTTCTCCGGGTCGGCTTCGCCGGCCAGGTTGTCGAGGAACTGGTCTTCGGCGTTGGCACGGATCACCTTGACGCCCATGTTCTCGGCGAACATGGCCATGACCTGCTCGCCTTCGTGCAGGCGCAGCAGGCCGTTGTCGACGAACACGCAGGTCAGCTGATCGCCGATGGCCTTGTGCAGCAGGGCCGCGACCACCGAGGAGTCGACGCCGCCGGACAGGCCCAGCAGGACGTTGTCGGTACCCACCTGGGCGCGGACCTGGGCGATGGCGTCTTCGGCGATCTTCGACGGGGTCCACAGTGCTTCGCAGCCGCAGATGTCGATGATGAAGCGCGACAGAATGCGCTCGCCCTGCTTGGTGTGGGTCACTTCCGGGTGGAACTGCACGCCGTAGTAGTGGCGGTCGTCGTCGAACATGCCGGCGATCGGGCAGCTCGGGGTGCTGGCCAGCACATTGAAGCCCTGGGGAATCTCGGTGACCTTGTCGCCGTGGCTCATCCACACGTCCAGGCCGAACACGCCATCGGCGTCGATGTGGTCTTCGATGCCTTCCAGGATGCGGCTCTTGCCGACCACGTCGACCCGGGCGTAGCCGAACTCGCGCATATCGGAGCCAGCCACCTTGCCGCCCAACTGCTCGGCCATGGTCTGCATGCCGTAGCAGATGCCGAAGACCGGCACGCCCAGGTCGAACACCGCCTGCGGGCAGCGCGGGCTGTCGGCTTCGTGGACCGACTCGGGCCCGCCGGCAAGGATGACGCCGCGCGGGGCGAATTGGCGAATCGCTTCATCGTCCATGTCGAACGGGTGCAGCTCGCAGTACACGCCGATTTCGCGCACGCGGCGGGCGATCAGCTGGGTGTACTGGGAACCGAAATCGAGGATCAGGATACGGTGGGCGTGAATGTCGAGGGCCATGACTCATTCTCGTCAGATGTATTCGGAAACAACACGGGGCTGTAGTGAACAGCCCCGCTGGATTGAATTTCCGTCTGCCGCCGGGCGTGCACCGGGCGGCAGGCGGACTACCGGGGTCAGCCCACGCGGTAGTTAGGCGCTTCCTTGGTGATCTGCACGTCATGGACGTGGGATTCAGCCATGCCGGCGCCGGTGATGCGGACGAACTCGGGCTTGGTGCGCATTTCCTGGATGTCGGCGCTGCCGGTGTAACCCATGGAAGAACGCAGGCCACCCATCAACTGATGGATGATCGCCGACAGGCCGCCCTTGTAGGCAACGCGGCCTTCGATACCCTCGGGCACGAGCTTTTCGGCACCGGCCGAGGAGTCCTGGAAGTAGCGGTCCGATGAGCCCTGGGCCTGGGACATGGCGCCCAGCGAGCCCATGCCCCGGTAGGCCTTGTAGGAGCGACCCTGGAACAGTTCGATTTCGCCTGGCGCCTCTTCGGTACCGGCGAACATCGAGCCCATCATCACGCAGTAGGCGCCAGCGACGATGGCCTTGGACAGGTCACCGGAGAAGCGGATGCCGCCGTCGGCGATCAACGGCACGCCGGTGCCTTCCAGGGCTGCGGCGACGTTGGCGATGGCGCTGATCTGCGGCACGCCGACACCGGCAACGATACGGGTGGTGCAGATGGAGCCTGGGCCGATACCGACCTTGACGGCATCAGCGCCCGCTTCGGCCAGGGCCTTGGCGGCTTCGCCAGTGGCGATGTTGCCGCCGATGACCTGCACGTCGGGGAAGTTCTGCTTGACCCAGCGCACACGGTCGATCACGCCTTTGGAGTGACCGTGGGCAGTATCGACCACGACCACGTCGACGCCGGCTGCAACCAGGGCGCTGACGCGCTCACCGGTGTCCTTGCCGGTGCCCACGGCCGCGCCGACGCGCAGACGACCTTGGTCATCCTTGCTCGCCAGCGGGTAGGCCTTGGCCTTCTCGATGTCCTTGACGGTCATCATGCCTTTGAGATGGAACTCGGCGTCGACGATCAGGACCTTTTCGATGCGGTGCTTGTGCAGCAGGTCGCGGACCAGGTCCTTGTCGGCCCCTTCGCGGACGGTGACCAGACGCTCTTTGGGCGTCATCACTTCGCGGACGGGGATTTCCAGGCGGTTTTCGAAGCGCACGTCGCGCGAGGTGACGATGCCCACCAGGTTGCCGTCGTGCAGCACCGGCACGCCGGAGATGTTGTGCAGCGAGGTCAGTTCGAACAGGTCGCGAACGGTGGCATCAGCCTCGATGGTGATCGGGTCCTTGACCACGCCGGCCTCGAACTTCTTGACCTTGCGCACTTCGGCAGCCTGCTGCTCGATGGTCATGTTCTTGTGGATGATCCCGATGCCGCCTTCCTGAGCCATGGCAATGGCGAGGCGGGCTTCGGTCACGGTGTCCATCGCCGCGGAGATCAGCGGGATGTTCAACTCGATGCCGCGGGTCAAACGGGTCTTGAGGCTGACTTCATTGGGCAGTACTTCGGAATAACCGGGCACTAGAAGAATGTCGTCGAAGGTCAGGGCTTCTTGGCTGATACGCAGCATGCGGGGGCTCCCGAGCGGGAAAATGGAAGCGCGCCATTATACCCACACATGCCCCCACAAGAAAGGCAAAGATGGCCTGGCGGTCAATTGTCCTGGAACTTTACCAGCACCTGCGCAATCGGCTGGTCGAGCCAATCGGCGAATTCGGCGATGAACTCCGCCTTGAAGGGGGTCTGGCCCCAATTATTGAAGATGAAACCCAGATTGGAGAAGGCGCAGGGCTGCAGGAACAGAAAACCATTGATGTCATCTTCATGGCCGCACAGCGGGCAAGTGAAGTTGTCGGTCAGGCCGGGCATCCATTCCTCGAGGCTGTCGAACAGCGCTTCACCCACTTCCTGACGGCATTCGGGGCAGCCGGCCTCGTGCAGGAAACCGTCCACGGGCGTGAAAATGCAGCGATCGGTGACCACTTCCAGACCGTTGACCGTTTGTCCGTAGGGCAGCACCTCAGGGTTTTCGACGACTTGGCGCGCGCCCGTGCCGATGGCGTAGGCCATGCGGTTGCCGCTGCGGCCACAGGTGCTCAGCTGTTCTTCGACGATGTCCTTGCGTACCAGCCAGCGCAGGATTGCCCGCGCACGCGGCTCGTGCACCGGCAGGGTGGAGAGGCGCGGAACGAGAATGTTCTGAGTGTTCATGCAAGGGCCCGACAGTACGCAAAAGCGGCAGGATAGTCCCCTGCGCGTGCAGGTCAAGGGTTGAAATAGCGGTACAGCAACGCCAGGCCGCTGGCCAGCACCAGCCAGGTCACCAGCCGCACGAACGCTTCGCGGGACATGCGCAGGGTCAATCGTCGTCCGATCAGCAGGCCTGCTGCCATGGCCGGAAGCAGGCAGAGGGCAGTCAGCAGCAGCTGGGTGTCGGCGTAGACCCCGGCAATGATGAACAGGGTCAGGCGCACGATCGTGCTGCAACTGATCAGCGCGCTTTGCGTGGCGCGCACCTGCTGTTTGTCGTCCAGCCGCGCGCCCAGGTAGATCGCATAGAGAAACCCGCCGCTGCCGAACAAGGCCCCGAACAGCCCGCCGATGGTGCCCATCGGTACGGCCCACCAGGGCGACAACCGTGCGGGTCGCGCCGTGGTCAGCAGCATGTACAGGGCGTAGCCGGTGATGAACATACCCATCAGCAGCAACAGCAGGTCGGATTTCAGGTTGAGCAGAAAGACCACGCCCAGGGTGCAGCCCAGCGCCATGAACGGCAGCAGGCGTTTGAGCTCCACGCCCACCACCGACTGCCGGGCAGGAAGCAGATTGCCGAAGGCGGCGATGAAATCGAGTACCACGAGCAGCGGGATGAGCGTGGCCAGCGGCATGAAGTGGATGAGTACCGGGCCTGCAACCAGTGCCGTGCCGAAGCCGGCAATGCCGAAGACGATGTAGGCGGCGGCGATTGCCAGAAGCATGATGCTCCAGTCGATGAGTGCGTAGTCCATGCGCGGATTTCCTTTTTCCGGGCACTGTGGGGGAGTGGGATCGATGGCGTCAATACGGTTGGGGGTGGGTGGTGTGCCAGAGGGTTCGCGGTGTTGCCGGACGCGGCTTGCGCCGCTGCTACAGAGGAACGCCGTACCAACGGCACAAGCGATCTCCTGTAGCAGCGGCGCGAGCCGCGTCCGGGGTCGCTGCGGTCCATCTGGATGCACCCACGCTTAATGGTGGACGCGCTCCGGGCACTGCTCCAGAATTTGCCCACGCTCACAGGAGAACCTCTGCATGCTGATGGTGATATCCCCCGCCAAGACCCTCGACTTCGATACCCCGCCGGTCATCCAGCGCCACACCCAGCCTGAATTTCTCGACCATTCCCAGGTGCTGATCGAACAACTGCGCGAGCTCAGCCCCACGCAGATCGCCGAGCTCATGCATCTTTCCGACAAGCTGGCCGGCCTCAACGCGGCACGCTTCGGCAGCTGGACACCCGACTTCACGCCAGCCAACGCCAAGCAGGCGTTGCTCGCCTTCAAGGGCGACGTCTACACCGGACTGGATGCGACCACTCTAGACAAGCCTGGCTTCGACTACGCGCAAAAGCACTTGCGCATGCTGTCGGGCCTCTATGGCCTGCTGCGGCCACTGGACCTGATGCAACCGTACCGACTGGAGATGGGCACCAAGCTGGTCAACGCGCGCGGCAAGGACCTCTATGCGTTCTGGGGCGAGCGCATCAGCCAATGGCTCAACCAGGCCCTGGCCGAACAAGGCGACGACGTGCTGTTCAACCTGGCGTCGAACGAGTATTTCTCGGCGGTCAAGCGCAAGGCTTTGCAGGCGCGCCTGATCACTGCCGACTTCAAGGACCTGAAGAATGGCCAGTACAAGATCATCAGCTTCTATGCCAAGAAAGCCCGCGGCATGATGGCGCGTTTCGTGATCGACGAAAAACTCCACGACCCCCTGCAGCTCAAGGGCTTCGACCGCCAGGGCTATCGCTACAGCGCCGAGCAGTCGCGGCCCGACCACCTGGTGTTTCTGCGCGATCACCCGGATGATTGACCTGGCGTGGGTGCGCCTGCCACTGACACGCCAACGTTCTGTACGATACCCCTCTCTTCCCAACCAAGGCTGGCAGTCATGTTAATCGGCATCTTTCTGGTCATCACCTGGATCGTCTTGCTGGTCCGCTACCCGTCCAAGGCGCTGCCGATCTCCGGTGCCGCCCTGTTCAGCCTGGCGTTGCTCTCGCTGTGGGTCATCTGGAGCGACACCCGCGAAGCCCACCGCCTGGCGCGCCTGGAAATGCGCATCACCTACGATCCGCAGGGCTGTCCGGGCGACCGTCCGCTGCGCCTGAACCTGAACAACGGCAACAACGTACCGATGCAGGAACTGCAGTGGCAGATAGCTGCCTACGCGCCCGGCCAGACCGCCAACCTGGCCGAAAACCTCTACACCGCACCTCGCTACCGCGGCCCTGGTGAACTGCAGGCCGGTGCCGACTGGCAGGACTGCCTGCCGCTGCCGCCACTGCGCCCCGGCTATCGCCCGCAGACCCTGGAATTCCGCGCCGAACGCTTGCAGGGCAGTTTTTCCCAATAAGCATCGGCAATGGCGAACGCTTGCGCAGTGATCACCGCAGTGCGGGCGTGACGATCACCGTGCAGGTCGTGCCGGCTGCCAGCAGCATGCCTTCGGGCACCTCGTCCAGCTGGATGCGCACCGGCACTCGCTGCGCCAGGCGAACCCAGTTGAAGGTCGGATTGACGTCGGCGGTCAGCTCGCGGCTTTGCGGGTTGTCGCGGTCATAGATGCCGCGCGAGATGCTGTCCACATGGCCCTTGAGGGTCTCGCCGCTCATCATCTGCAACTGCGCCGCGTCGCCGACATGCACATGGGGCAGCTTGGTTTCTTCGAAATAGCCGTAGACCCAGAACGAATGTTCATCGACCACGGCCAGCTTGGCCTCGCCCACCCGCGCGTAGTCACCGACATGCACGTTGAGGTTGGTGACGTAGCCATCCACCGTGGCCAGCACACGGGTGCGGTCCAGGTCCAGCTGCGCGGCCTCGAGGCGCGCCTCGGCCTGTTGATAGTCGGCCAGCGCCGAAGCGGCGACGTTGCTGGCGTCCTCGCGACTTTCCCTGGAGATCACCAGTTCATCGAGATCGGCACGACGGCTGGCATTGACCTTGCGCATGTCCCAGGCGGCCTTGCGCGACGCCACCAGCGCCTGCGCCTGCTTGACCGCCAGGCGGTAGTGCGCCGGATCGATCTGCAGCAGCACGTCGCCCTTGCGCACACGCTGGTTGTCGCGCACCGGCACCGCCGTGACGTAGCCCGACACATCGGCGGCGACGTTGACGATGTCCGCACGCACGCGTCCGTCGCGGGTCCAGGGTGTTTGCATGTAGTGCACCCACAGCTGGCGACCGATGAAGATCGCCAGTGCCAGCACCAGCAGGGTCGCCAACAGGCTGAAAAACTTTTTCATTGCGCAGGTTCTCACCGGTAGACAGTCAGCGCCATGGCGCCGAACAGACAGACGAACAGGCTCAGGCGCAACAGCGCCGGGTGCCAGAAAAATCGGTACACATCGAGGCTGGCGAACAGCCGGTCGAAGGCCCAGGCCAACCCGGCGGCGAGCACGAACAACAGGGTCATGGTCGGCATGTACAGACCATGGAAGGCGATCTCACGCGGCATGCTCGGCTCCAGGCGCGGCCAGTTCGGCAAGGGGTGATTGCGGGTCCAGCAACGAACTGCGAATGAAGTGCAGGTAACTCTGCACCCGGCGCAGCGCCGAGGTATCGAAATGTCGGGCGAAGGGCTCGTCGGTGTTCCTGACCAGGTGAATGGCCTGCTCCACGGCCGCCAACGCGCGCTGGAGGTTGCCCGCCTGGGGCTGGATGAACAGGCGAATCAGCGCACGCCCCAGCACCCGGATCGACTGGCGCCACGGCTGCCACGGGGCATAGGCCGGGTGCACCGGCAAGCGCTCCTGCTCGCGGCGCAGCTCGATGATGGCGTGCCCCACCTCCATCACCACGAACATCCAGCGCAGCAGGTTGCGCTGCACCTGTGGCTGCCCGGCCGCCAGGCCATAGGCCTGATGCAGCAGGTCGCGGGTGCGGCTCTCGAAGGCCGAGCCCAGGCCGCGCGGCTTGCCGCTGATGGCGAACACCACCAGGGCGCGCAGGTCCTGCTCCAGGCGCTGCCACATCCAGCGACTGTTGGGCGGCAGGATGACCGCGCCAGCGGCAGCGCAGAACAGCATCCCCAGGACCATGCCAATGTAGTCGTTGATGAACGCATACGGATCGTACTGGGTGAGGTTGCCGGGCACCGAGCCCATGGAAAAGAAGATCAGCAGGCCCAGTCCATAGCCAACGAAGCGAGGTCGAGAGGCAAGGAAGGCGCCCAGCGTCAGCACCGGCGCGAGGGTCAGGCACAGTAGCGCGAAGCCGTCGATCCACGGCAGCACGAAAAAGGTCGTATAGAAGCCGACCAGCGCCCCCAGCAAGGTGCCGCAGGCCATCTGGAACGACATCCGCCGCGGGTTCGGTGACGCCGCCGACAGGCCCACGGTGGCTGCAGCCACCAGGGTCATGGTCGCGCCGCTGGGCCAGGCCGTCGCTATCCAATAGCCGCCCAGCAGCAGCAACACCAGCGCGCCGCGAATACCGGCGGCGGCGCTGGCCAGCCAGTTGGTCTGCGCCCGGTACGGCTCGTCCCAGCGCTCGCGGGCATGCCGATGCTCGGCCAGCGAGGCATGCGTCTGGGCATAGCCGTGCAGTTCTTCGACGAAGCGATAGAGCAACTCCGAAGCGGTGTGAAAGTCCAGCAGGTCGTCATCTTCCGGACCACTCTGCTCGAAGCTGTCACGCAAGCTGCGCACCTGTGCTGGCAGCGCGTCCTTGTACTGCACCATGCGCCGGGCCAAACGTGCGGCATCGGCATCGGTCAAGGCCTGCCCGGCGAAGTCGTCCAGCACGTGCGTCAATGCCTGCAAGGCCGGTTCGATGGCGGTTACCACCTGGCGATGACCGCGCGCGCGGATACGCTCGAGTGATTGGTGCAGCGCATTGAAGCGGGTCGTCACCACCATGAATTCACTGTTCAGTCGGCTGACCCGACCATTGCGCCGGCGCATGTGCGGGTCTTCGAAGGCCGTCACACTGCGCAGGCTCTCCAGGCCCACCGCTTCGGCGATGAAGCGCACGTTGTCGGCTTCGAACTGTTCCCGTGCGCTGTCACCGCGCAGGCCATCGGCGGCGAACCGGGCGAACACGCCAAAGCGCTGATACAAGGCGTTGCGCATCGAAGCGGAGGCCGACTGCGGAAGAATGGCCGCGCTGACCGCCGTCGCGACGAGAATGCCCAGGGCAATCTCCAGCACGCGCCAGACCGCCGCCATGAAGGCACCGTCCGGATGGGCCAGGGCCGGTAGACCGACCATGGCGGCGGTGTAGCCAGCCAAGACAAAGCCGTAGGCGCGGAAGTTGCGGCAGCGCATGGCACCGGTCGAGCAGAGGCCGACCCACAGCGCCAGGCCGCACATGAACAGCTCGGTGTTCTGCGCGAACAGGGCGATCAACACCACCGTCACCGCCGATCCCGCCAGCGTGCCCAGCAGACGATAGAAACTTTTCGCGAAGACGTGGCCGCTTTGCAACTGCATGACGATGAACACGGTGATCATCGCCGTACGCGGTTGCGGCAGCTCCAGGCGCATGGCCAGCCACAGCGTGGTGAATGCGGCCAGCAGCACCTTGAAGATGTAGATCCAGGTGACGCCATCGCTGCGTGCCCAGTCGAAGAAACCCCGGCGCCAGGGCAGGCTGCCCAGCCAAGTGGTCATCTACCGATCACCACCAGTGGCTTGGGAACCTGCAGACGCTGCGCGGCAGGGGTATCGCTGCCCGCCCCCAGACCACCGCCCAGCGCCGTGACCAACTGCGCATGCACCGCCAGCCGCGCAGCCTGCACCTGTTGCTCGACCTGCTGCTGGCGCAACAGCAAAGTCTGCGCATCGAGCACTTCCAGGTAGCCGGTCAGACCGCGCTGGTAGGCGATCAGGGCAATGTCGTAGCTCTTGCGCGCCGACGCCACCGATTGCTCGGCGAAGGCCTGTTGCTTGGCCATGGAGGCGCGGCGAATCAGCTGGTCGGAGATCTGCTTGAGCGCCTCCACCAACGTCTGGTTGTAGCGTGCCACGGCCAGGTCGTAGCCGGCCGATGCATCGGCCAACTGCGCACGCAGCCGACCGCCATCGAAGATCGGCAGGCTCAACGCGGGGCCGGCGTTGTAGCTCAGCTTCCGCCCGGCGAGGAACTCCAGCATGCCGCCGCCGGTAGCCAGGTAACTCAAGCTGCCGACCAGATCGACGTTGGGATAGAAGCCGGCCTGCACTACGTCGATGCCGCGCGCGTTCGCCGCCACGGCCCAGCGGCTGGCGACCACATCCGGGCGCTGCCCCAGCAGCTGCGCGGGCAGCACCGAAGGCAACCCAAGCGGCGCTTGCAGAGACAAGCTAGGACGCGTGAGTTGGCTGCCCTGCCCCGGCCCTTTGCCCGCCAGTGCGGCCAGTTGGTTCTGTGCCAGAGCGATCTGTTCATCCAGGGCGTCGATCTGCCGATGGGTTTCCGGCAACAGGGTCTCGGCCTGGCTGACTTCCAGATGGGTGCCGATGCCGCCGCGCAGACGCCGCTGCGCCAGCGCCAGGATCTGCTCTTGCTGGGTCAGTGTGCTGTGCGCGATGTCGCGCTGGGCATAGTGCAATGAGAGCTGGATGTACGCCTGCACCACGTTGCTCGCAAGCTCCAGCCGAGCCTGACGCGCCTGAGCGACGCTCATGTGTGCAAGGTCGACGGCGCGCTCGCTGGCATTGCGCTCACGGCCCCACAGGTCCAGCGCATAGGTGAAGCCCAGACCGGCGTCATTGTCCCACGTGGTCTGGCGCGACAGGTCGCCGGGACCATAGAAGGGGTCGTCAGGCCAGGCGTGGCGATGCAAATGAGCGCTGGCGTCGATGTGCAGGGTTTCGGCGGACTCCGCGAGCCCCGCCATGGCCTTGGCCTGGCGCACGCGGGCGGCCGCCATGGCCATGCTCGGGCTGCCGAGCAAGGCTAGGCTCACCCAGGCATCGAGCTGCTTGTCGCCATACGCTTGCCACCATTGGCCCTCAGGCCAGCGAGCATCCTGGACGGCGGTTTGAATGGCAGCGTCGGTGGCCAGCGCATCGGCCGACAAGGCTTCGCCCTCAGGAGCGATGCCGGCAGTGCCGATACAGCCGGTCAAGGCCAGGGTCAAGATCCAGATACTGAGGGTTTTCAACTCGTCGATGAGGCGGCGCGGCACTGCGGCGATTTCCGGAAAGGGGGTAGGCGTGCGGAGGGGTCTGGGCCGGCATTCTAGAGCGGGTGCACAGCGGCGATAAGCTGGAATTCCTGCGAATCTTTGTTACCGAACCGGCGATAATCCTTCTGTATAATTGTTGCTTCATGCGACAATTTGTCCGTCGAACCAGAGACCGAATCATGGACACCTTGCAAAACATGCGTGCGTTCACCTGTGTGGCCGAAGCCGGCAGTTTCACCGCCGCCGCCGCGCAACTGGACACTACCACCGCCAACGTCTCGCGCGCGGTGTCCAACCTCGAAGCACACCTGCAGACGCGGCTGCTCAACCGCACGACCCGACGCATTGCCCTGACCGAGGCCGGCAAACGCTACCTGGTGCGCTGTGAGCAGATCCTCACCTATGTGGCGGAAGCCGAGGCCGAGGCCAGCGACGCCCACGCGCGGCCTTCGGGGCAGTTGAAGGTGCACACCATGACCGGCATCGGCCAGCACTTCGTGATCGACGCCATCGCGCGCTACCGGCGTACCCATCCGGACGTGACCTTCGACCTGACCCTGGCCAACCGGGTCCCGGACCTGCTCGACGAAGGCTATGACGTGTCCATCGTCCTGGCCAGCGAGCTGCCCGATTCGGGCTTCGTCTCGCAACGCCTGGGCATCACCTACAGCATCGTCTGCGCCTCCCCCGAATACGTGAAGGCTCATGGCTCGGCGCGCACGCCCGGCGATCTGCGCGACCATGCCTGCCTGCGCCTGGTCAGCCCGGTGGTGCAACTGGAAAAATGGCTGTTTCAGGGCCCCGATGGTCAGGAAATGGTCAACATCAGCAACGCACCGTTCCAGGTCAATTCCGCCGATGCGATGAAGACCGCCATCAGCAGTGGCATGGGCGTGGGCGTGCTGCCTATCTACGCGGCCATCGATGGCCTGCGCAACGGCACGCTGGTACGCATGCTGCCCGAATACCGCCTGCAGGAGTTGAACCTGTACGCCATCTATCCGTCCCGTCAGTACCTGGATGCGAAGATCAAGACCTGGGTGGAATACCTGCGCGGTTCGCTGCCCGACATTCTGGCGGCGCACGACGCCGACCTGCAGACCTTCGACCTGCAGATCGCCAACTGAGCCGGGATTGTTTCTGCTCGAGCGGGAATGTTAGCGTGCTCTCATTACCTCCCGACGAGCACACGCCCAATGAAAAAAACCGTCCTCGCGTTCAGCCGTATCACCCCTGCCATGGTCGAGCGGCTCGAAGCGCATTTCGACGTCATCGTGCCCAACCCGAAGGCGGGTGACATCGCCGCGCAGTTCAACGAGGCGCTGCCCAAGGCCCACGGCCTGATCGGCGCCGGCCGGCCATTGGGCCGCAAGCAACTGGCCGACGCCGCCAACCTGGAGGTGGTTTCCAGCGTGTCGGTGGGCTACGACAACTACGACGTCAGCTATTTCGACGAGCGCGGCATCATGCTCACCAACACCCCTGACGTACTGACCCAAAGCACCGCCGACCTGGCCTTCGCCCTGATCATGAGCAGCGCCCGGCGCGTGGCCGAACTGGACGCCTGGACCAAGGCCGGCAACTGGAAAGCCAGCGTCGGCCCCGACCAGTTCGGCACCGATGTGTACGGCAAGACGCTGGGCATCGTCGGCCTGGGCAATATCGGCGCGGCAGTGGCACGCCGCGGACGGCTGGGCTTTGACATGCCCATCCTGTACAGCGGCAACAGCCGCAAGCCTGAACTGGAGCAGGAACTGGGTGCGCAGTTTCGCAGCCTCGAGCAACTACTGGCGGAGGCGGATTTCGTCTGCCTGGTGGTGCCGCTCAGCGACAAGACGCGGCACATGATCGGCACCGCCGAGCTGGCGCAAATGAAGAAGAGCGCCATTCTGGTGAATATCTCGCGCGGGCCGGTGGTCGATGAAGCGGCGCTGGTGCAGGCGCTGCGCGACGGCACCTTGCGCGGCGCCGGCCTGGATGTCTACGAGAAGGAACCGCTGGCCGAATCGCCATTGTTCCAGCTGGGCAACGTCGTGACGCTGCCGCACATCGGCTCGGCCACGGCGCAGACCCGTGATGCCATGGCTTATCGCGCCATCGACAACCTGACGGCGGCGCTGCTCGGCAAACGCCCTCAGGATCTGGTCAACCCGCAGGCGTTCAAGGGCTAGGGCGAACCAGCGCCGCGCCGCCCGGCACCGGCTGCGCCCCCAGCGACCCAGTCGACGGGGGCGTCGCCGGCCTGGCGCCCTTGCGAAACACCAGCACGTTGCCAAGCATCACCAGTACCAGCCCGCCCAGGGCCGGTGCGGTCCATTGGTACCCTTCGGCATAGGCCGAGACGTTCAACGCCACCACCGGGAACAGCACCGTGCAGTAAGCGGCGCGCTCGGGACCCATGCGACCCACCAGGGTCAGGTAGGCGGTAAAGCCGATCACCGAGCCGGGTATCACCAGGTACAGCAGCGAGCCGACGTAGCGCATGCTCCAGTCGATGGTGAACGGCGTGCCGCGCAGCAGGCAATAGCCGCCCAGCAGCAGCGCTCCGTACAGCATGCCCCAGGCATTGGTGGTCAGCGGCCTCAACCCGGCTTTCTGCTGCACGCTGGAGAGCATGTTGCCCGCCGAGAAACACAAGGTGCCCAGCAGCGCCAGGCCCAGGCCGAGCAGGGTCTGCGGGCTGGCATCATGGCCGGCCAGCTCCGGCCAGAACAGCAGGCCCAGGCCAAGCAGGCCAAGACCACCTGCACCGATCACGCTGGCGGTGATCCGTTGCCCCAGAAAGATCCGCGCGTTGAGTGCATTCCACAAGGTCGCCGTGGAGAACACCACCGCGATCAGCCCGGTCGGCAGCCACTGGCTGGCGGTGAGAAAACACATGAAATTCACGCAGAACAGGCACAGCCCCTGGGCCAGGCAGATGAAGTGACCACGCCGACCCATGCCCTGCAGTCGCCGGGTGGCCAGCAGGATCACGAACAGCACCAGCGCGGCGAGGCCGAAGCGGTAGACGATGGACACGGGAATCTCGACCACGCCCAGTTGCAGCTTGAGGGCGATCCAGGTCGTTCCCCAGATCAGTACGGTCAGCAGATACAACGATAGGTTCATGACAAGGCCCTCCGGGGTCAGGGGCCCATTGTCCGAGCAGCGGCCGATCCCGGCTTGCACAAACTTGCGCTTTTTCTGCCGCTGCACTGGCAGCTTTCCCGCGACGCAGTACCATGGCCACGGAGGTATCGACCATGACTGCTTTGCTGGACCTGCAAGTGTTTCAGGCGCTGCACAACTCGCGCCACGCGCGCCTCGAGCACAGCGCCGAACTGGGCGACTCGATGGTGGCGGCGTTGTGGAGCAATCACCACGATGCCCAGGAGTATCAGGCGCCGACCCATCACACTTTGTCGTGCTACATCGGCGGCGGCACGGGCACCTTTCGCCGCGATCGCCCTTGGGAGAAAGGCGCGCCCGGCAAGCAGTGCATCCTGCCGGCCGGGCATGAGTCGGCGTGGGTGATCAACGGTGATATCCGCCTGGCCCATCTCTATTTCAGCGCAGAGCAGTTTGCGCTGGGCTGCGTGACGCTTCTGGACCGTGAGCCCCGCGAAATGCAGTTGCGCGAGAATACCTTCCTCGAAGACCCGGCACAGGCACGACGCTTCGCTCGTCTGATCACGTTGAACTGGAACGAACCGGGGGAGCGCGTACTCACCAGCAGCCTGGCCCACGAGATGCTCGCCCACGCTCTGCTCAGCCAAGCAGTCGCGCGTCCGCAGCTTCGGCTCAAAGGCGGGCTTGCACCTCATCAGCGGCGCCTGCTTCGCGACTTCATCGAGTCGCAGTTGGCCGAACCTCTGAGCCTCGGCCAGCTGGCAGCCTTGTGCAGCTTGTCGGAGTACCACTTCGCACGGATGTTTCGCACCAGCTTTGGCTTGCCGCCGCATCAATACGTGCTGGCTCGACGGATCGCCCGCGCCCGCTCGCTGTTGCGCCAGACGCACCTGCCCTTGGGCGAGGTGGGGCTGGCATGCGGCTTCGCCAGCGCCAGTCACTTCAGCAATCGGTTTCGCCAGGCAAGTGCGGTATCCCCAGGCGAATATCGCCTGGCTTGCACCTGACGGCAGACTGGCGAGCAGCTCGCGCTACCAGTGTGCCACTGCCGCCAATGGCCCCAGCAGCAGGCCGGCTGCGGCCAATGCCAGGGCCCAGCGTGGCCGGTACGGCAACAGCCACACCAGGAATACCGCGCTGCCCATCAACACTGCGGTCCAGCGCACCAGCCCCATGGCCCAGCCAGCGCTGAGCACCGAGACCCACAGCGACAAGGCCAGCAAAGCCCAGCCTGCCAAGCGCAATTGCACCTTGCGCGAAGGACTGGGTCGATGCCCGAGCATTTCCTGATGATGACGTTCCATGGCCAGGCACAGGGCACTGAAGCCGGCATAACTGAGCAAACCTGCAGCCAACATCAGTGCACCTCGCCAGGCATGGTAGGACGCGCACGCACCGTCCGCACCACCGGCAATGCCGCCAGCACAGCGCGGCGACGTATCTTCATGACCACCCACGCCAGCACCAGGCCGCAGCCCAGGGCGCTGAGATCGACGCCTGCCAATACCCAGTCGCCGGCGGCGATGGACGCCGGCAGGCCATGGTTGGTGGTGAGCAGGCTCAGTAACGGCACACTCGCCAGGGCAATCGCCGCCAGACCCAATTGCTCGATCCAGGCCTTGCTGCCACTGCGCACAGCAGCATGCACGATGCTCAATAGCCAAACCACGAAGAAGCTGTCGACCTCGATGCCGGCACGCTCCGGATAGGTCGCCGGCAGCAGCCGGTTGGCCCACATGAAGCCTGCCACCGCCAGCACCAGCCCGGCCATGCCGGCCACGTTCAACACTTCCACCAGACGCAGCTCGAAGGGCCGCACACCGCTGCGGGCATGCTTGAGCTGACGTTTGCCCAGCCACATGACCAGGCCCGTACCGATCAGCAAGGTGCTGCCCAGGCCGCAGAAGAAATACAGCCAGCGCAGCACGGGCCCGGCGAACAGCCCCATGTG
Source organism: Pseudomonas sp. CFBP 13727 (assembly GCF_014841915.1). Classification (NCBI taxonomy): domain Bacteria; kingdom Pseudomonadati; phylum Pseudomonadota; class Gammaproteobacteria; order Pseudomonadales; family Pseudomonadaceae; genus Pseudomonas; species Pseudomonas sp. CFBP 13727. The sequence continues at coordinate 420,075 of NZ_JACYUT010000003.1, read as the reverse complement.
CAACCCATAGAACGTGCCCGCGATGGCTATTGGCGTGGAGCTTTCGCGCGGCTGCTCGAGCACCGCGCCCGTGGTACCGGCGAAGGTGATGGCTGCGCCCAGGTCGCGGCTCACGCTATCGCCGTCATGGCGGCTGAACTGCACCTGAGCGTTGGCATCGCCCGGCATCTGCACCGACACCCGGCCGATGCTGCCTCCGGGCCATTGCTGCAGCGCACGGTCGTACAGCCCTCCCAGATTCACCAGCGGCGCAGGCTGCCCGGCGGCGACCACCCGCTGGTTGCCCGGATAGATCTCGCTGAAGAACGCCTGGGTATCGCCATCGTAGCGGCTGTTGATGCTCGCCGGCATGAGCATGGTCATGAAAATCACCAGGCTGCTGTAGGTGATCATCAGGTGAAAAGGCAGCACCAGCACGCCGATCGCGTTGTGCCCATCGAGCCAGGAACGCGCGCCCTTGCCGGGGCGGAAGGTGAAGAATTCCTTGAAGATCTTCTTGTGGGTGATGATGCCGGTGACCAGCGTCACCAGCATGACCATCGCCGCCAGGCTACTCAGCCAGCGGCCCCAGGGGTAGCCCATTTGCAGCTGGTAGTGGAAGCGATAGAAGAAGTCGCCGCCGCGGCTGTCGCGCGCCTCGATTCGCTGCCCGGTCTGCGGGTCCAGGGTCTGCCGGGTGAAGCTGCCGCGCCCGCTTTTGTTCGGGTCCTGCCACATGACCGAAAGCGCTGGCTCGCGCGCGTCCGGCAGGCTGATGAACCAGCGTGACGATTGCCCGGCATTGGCCTGCAGGTAGGCCTGCGCCTGCGTCAGGCTGGCCCGAGCGTCGAGCACGCGCACCGGCACTTCGGGCTGTGCCCAATGGCTGATCTCGTCCTTGAAATAGGACAGTGTTCCGGTGAGGAAGATGGCGAACAGCAACCAGCCGAACACCAGCCCCGCCCAGGTATGCAACCACGCCATCGCCTGGCGGAAGCCTTCTCTCACGGCAGGTGCTGCCAGTGCAGAAGACCCGCCATCGCGGCCAGTATCAGGCCCGGAATGGCCAGGCCCAGCCAGGCTCGACCGGCGCTGTGCGAGGCGAAACACCACAGCACGGCCACCAGATACACGAGGAACGACAGCATCATGGCGCTGACCACGGCCTCGCCGCGTGCCATGGGCAGCAGCCAGGCGATGCATACGCTTGCAAGTGCCGCCAGCACGTAGCCGCCAAATACAGCCGCGACGATGCGAGAGGCCACCGCCCAACGATACGAGGCAGGTACCCCGCCGATTCTGCTTCTCATGAAAGACCTTCAAACCTACGAACGCGGCACTGAATCGTGCTGATAATAATGATAAATATTCTCATGCGCAAAGACCGTTGACGTTTATCTTGTGCTGCAACACTTTTTGCCGACGCTGGGACGGCTGTCGACCTTGCCCAAACGGCGGCTCATCCGTAAGATACGAACAATTCTTATTCTGCTGCGCACCCCATGGCGCCGGAGTGTTCGCGGTGAGCTCTGTGACTTCCCCTGCCTCGCATTCGGTCGAGGGCCTCTACCTCGTCCATCGCCGCTGGCTGACCGAGTGGCTGCGCAGCCGTCTGGGCTGCCCGGACAACGCTGCCGACCTCGCCCAGGACACCTTCATGCGCCTGTTGACCGCGCGCGAGGTCGCGCCCATCCGTGAACCGCGGGCGTTTCTCACCACGGTGGCCAAGCGCGTGCTGTTCAACCACTACCGTCGCCAGGATCTGGAGCGCGCGTATCTGGAGGCCTTGAGCCAGATGCCCGAGCCCCTTGCACCCTGCGAAGAACACCGGGCGATCATCCTGCAGACCCTGCTCGAGCTGGACGCGCTACTCGAAGGTCTGCCGGTCACGGTCAAGCGTGCGTTCCTGATGGCACAGGTCGATGGCCTGGGCTACCGCGAAATCGCCAGCGAACTCGGTATATCCCTGGCCACGGTAAAGCGCCATCTGCACAAGGCAGCCCTGCGCTGCTACTTCGCGCTGTGAACGAAGCCCGCAGTTTTTCTCCGCACGTGGCCGAACAGGCCGTGCAGTGGCTGCTTGAACTGCAACAAGGCCCGCTCGACCCGCGCCAGCAGCAGGCATGGCAGCGCTGGCTGCACGCCGACGGCGAGCACCGTCGTGCCTGGGATCACATCCAGAAGGTCAATCAGCAGTTCGCCGGCCTGCCCGCTTCCCTGGCGCAGGCTACCGTGGGCGCGCCCCACTCGCCCGGCCGCCGACGCGCCCTCAAGGCACTGTTGCTGCTGGGAATGGCCGGTGCAACCACCCTGGCCCTGCGACAACAGCACTGGCTGCCGCCGCTGGTGGCCGACTACCGCAGCCCGCTGGGCCAGCGCCGCCAATTGCAGCTGGACGACGGCAGCCGGATCCACCTCAACACCACCAGCGCCGTGGACGTGCGCTTCGATGCGGGTCGGCGCCTGATCCACTTGCTCGAAGGCGAGATCATGCTCACGGCGGGTGCCGATGCGCGGCCCCTGCTCATCGGCACCGACCAAGGGCTGATCACCGCTGGCCGGGGGCAGGTCAATGTTCGCCAACTGCCGGGCAGCACCCAGGTGCAGGCACTGCAGGGCGCCGTCACCCTCGAGGCCGCCGGGCTGCACGATGAGCCACGGCGCCTGGCCGACGGCCAGCAGCTCGAGTTCGAACGCCAGCGCTTCAATCCGGCGCGACCACTGGACGCCAACAGTGGCGCCTGGGTCGACGGCATGCTGATCGCCGCGCGCATGCGCCTGGGCGACTTCCTGGCCGAAGTCGGCCGTTATCGCCGCGGCCAGCTGGACTGCGACGCCCGCGCTGCCAATCTGTTGCTCTCCGGCAGTTTCCCCCTGGGCGATACCGAGAAAATTCTCGATTCACTGGAGGCGGCGCTGCCAGTGAAAGTCCGGCGCTTCACCCGCTATTGGGTCACGGTTCAATCCCGGGTCTAGCCATGCCAGGTTTGGCGGCGAGCATTTATTTACACCCTCGGTGAGCCGTTTTGCCTTGCCCGCGTGACAGACAGGGTAACTCCCACTACATCCTGCCTGGAAACGCCGAATGTCCAACCTGCCCACCCCACTCGCCCGCGCCCTGCGCTGTCTGTTGCTCGGCACTGCCGTGAGCGTGGCTCAACTGCCGCACGCCATGGCCGCCGAGGGCTCTACCCGCGAGTACCACATCGCGCCCGCGTCGGTCGAAAGCGCGGTCAATCAGTTCGGCCGCGAGGCAGGTGTACTGATTTCATTCGGCTCGACGACCCTGGCAGACCAGCCCAGCCGTGGCCTGCAAGGCAGCTACAGCGTCGAACAGGCACTGGCGGTACTGCTTGAAGGTACCGGCTTGCACGCGCAGCCGTTGGGCGATGGCGCCTACAGCCTGGAAGCCACACCTGTGGCCCAGCCTGGCAGCGCCGGTGCTGCGGTCGAACTGGGTGCGTCCAGTGTCGTGGGCGACTGGCTCGGCGCCGCCGAACAGACCAACGTGTTCGAGCACGCCGGTGCCCGGGACGTGGTGCGCCGCGAAGACTTCGAACGCACTGGCGCCACCAGCGCGCGCGATGTCCTCAACCGCATTCCGGGTGTCAATGCACCACAGAACAACGGCACGGGCAGCCATGACATGGCGATGAACTTCGGCATCCGTGGGCTCAACCCACGCTTGGCGACCCGCTCCACGGTGCTGATGGACGGCATCCCGGTGCCGTTCGCGCCCTATGGCCAGCCGCAGTTGTCGTTCGCCCCGGTCAGCATGGGCAACATGGACGCCGTGGACGTGGTGCGCGGCGGCGGCGCGGTGCGCTACGGCCCGCAGAACGTCGGCGGCATCGTCAACTTCGTGACCCGCGCGATTCCCGATGCACCTACCATCAAGGGCGGCTTGCAGACCCAGGCCAGCCCTTCGTCGAGCCAGGACGGCTTCAAGACCACCGGCAACCTGCTGGCGGGCGGTACTGCCGACAACAGCCTGGGCGGCGCCCTGCTCTACTCCGGCGTGCGCGGCGGCGACTGGCGCGAGCACAGCGATACCCAGATCGACGACCTGATTCTCAAGGGCAAATACCAGATCGACGACGCCAACAGCCTCAATGCCCAGGCGCAGTACTACGAAGGCGAGGCCGACATGCCCGGTGGCCTCAGCGCAGCCGACTACAAGGCCGACCCCTATCAGTCGACCCGCCGCTACGACAAGTTCTGGGGGCGCCGCACCATGGTCAACTTCGGCTACCGCTACCAGGAAGATCGCCGCGAATTCACCGCCAACACCTTCTTCACCAAGACCCTGCGCAGCGGCTACCTGGACCAGGGCAACTTTCTCTCACTGTCGCCCCGCGAGTACTGGGTACGCGGTGTAGAGACGCGCTTCTCCCAAGGCTTCGATCTGGGCCAGACACAGCACGAAATGAGCGTGGGCTACCGCTACATCAGCGAGGCGGGCCATGAGCTGCGCTACCGCACGCCGATCAGCGCCAACCAGCAGTTGCCCAGCACCGACAGCCGCAACGACCGGGATACCCGCGGCGGCACCCAGGCCCACGCCTTCTATGTCGACGACCGCATCGATATCGGCCGCTGGACGTTCACGCCCGGCATCCGCTACGAGATGATCGACTCGCAGCAGACCAACAACCTCACCAACGTCAAATACCAGGGCGACTACACCACCGCCTTGCCGGCCCTGAACGTGCTCTATCACGTCAACGAAAACTGGAACCTGTACGCCAACACCGAAGGGTCGTTCGGCAGTGTGCAGTACAGCCAGATGCCCAACCGTGTGACCGGCGGCGAAGTGAAGCCGGAAAAGGCCCGGACCTGGGAGCTGGGGACGCGTTACGACAACGGCAATCTGCGCGCGGAAATCGGTGCGTTCCTGATCAACTTCGACAACCAGTACGACAGCAACCAGACCAACGACACGGTGATCGCTCGCGGCGAGACTCGCCATCAGGGTATCGAGACCAGCATCAACTACGCACTGGACGGTTTGAGCCCGGCCCTGGCCGGTTTCGACGTTCACGCCAGCTACGCGTTCGTCGATGCCACCATCCGCGAAGACGGCCCGAACAAGGGCAACCGCGTGCCGTTCTCCTCGCGCCACAAGGGCACCCTGGGCGTCGGGTACACCCAGGGCCCGTGGAAGCTCGACCTGGACAGCAGCTACCAGAGCAGCCAGTTCGCCGACAACGCCAACACCCAGGCCGAAAGCGCCGACGGCAGCACCGGGCGCATCCCAGGCTACATGCTCTTCAGCAGCCGCGCCGGCTATGACTTCGGCCCGCAATTGTCCGACTTGAACGTCGCGGTGGGCCTGAAGAACATTTTCAATCACCAGTATTACACCCGTTCCTTCGACGACAACAACAAGGGCAAGTACGTGGGCGAGCCGCGCACCGTCTACGTGCAAACCTCCGTCGCCTTCTGACGCTGGCAGCGTGCGCCTGCTGCCGCTGAACCCCTGTGGCAGCGGGTCGGAGGCCGGAATTGCGCCCCGCAGAGTTTCGGGTTTCGCACTTATTTCGGAAAAAGTTCGAAAAAGTTACTGAATATTTATCTTCGTCAGGGGGTTGAATTGTTTCTTCAACTCCCTGACCTTGTACTTCAAGAGGCGATGAATATCAGTGTCATCGAATCTCTAGCTAGCAAGCCGAATAAGGGATGAACTATGCAGATCCAGGTCAATAGCGATAACCATATTCAAGGCGATGCCCGCCTGCAGGAGTGGGTACGCACCGTAGTGGAAAACGCAGTCGAGCATTATCAGGAGGATCTCACCCGTATCGAGGTTCATCTCGCCGACGAAAACGGCCAGAAATCCGGGCCCGACGACATGCGCTGCCAGATGGAAGCGCGTCCAAAAGGTCACCAGCCCATTTCCGTGACGCACAAGGCTGAAACCTTGGACCTGGCGGTCGATGGCGCCGCCGAGAAGCTCAGCCACGCTTTGGAGCACATGTTCGGCAGGCTGCGCAACAAGCGTGCAGCCAACCAGCAAACCATTCCCGATGGTCCGAACGAAGCCTTGCTCGAGGAAGAGTTTCTGGAAAACGAACAGGTGCTCAACAGCAAGTCCTGAGCCCTGCAACGTAGGAAAAGGCGAGCCCGGGGCTCGCCTTTTTTATTGCCTGCGAACAAGTTTTTCGGTCCGGGCACGGCGATTGCTACATCAATTGCGACGAAGTAGGGCGGCAGTTACATATAGCAAAAGATGAAACGCGGCGCCGACCAGCGGTCTTGAACCAGTAACTAATCGCCTAGTCCATTAACGAAGTTCGACTATTGCAGGTAGTACATCATGGATAATCCATTCCAAGCCCTGAGCGATGCGTTCCAACCCGAGTACCGCGTCAACCTGAGCATTCAGCGCCTGGATGGCAGCATCATGCTGACCCTGTCCAACGAGCGCGGCGTTGCCGCCAAGCGCGTGATCACCGCCGAACAGCGCAACGACCCCAAGCGCATGCGCCGGCTGATCGAAAGCATCCAGTTCGGCATGGCCATCGAGCAAGGTGGCAGCGCCATGCAGATCCTGGCGGCGATGACCGATGCCGGCAACGTCGAGAAGCTGGGCAGCAAGCCAGTCCTTCGCGCCAACGCCGCGCACACCTCGCCGGTCGCCGCCAGCCTGCAATGAGCCGCCGTGCGGCTCAGCTGTCGGACTTCTCCTTTACCGATGGATAGCGCGAAGACCCATAGCGCACCACCAGGATGGCGAAAGCCAGGAGCAGGATGCCACCGCACAGGTAGATGATGCCCAGATCCGGTGCATTGTGGTGCGAGACATCGCCGATCAGCAGGCGAGTCAGGGCGGTGATTGCCACGTACAGCAGGAAGCGGATGGGCATGTGGTTGGTCTTGAAGTAGATCCCCACCATCGCCCCCAGCTCCAGATAGATGAACAGCAGCAGAATGTCGTCCACGCTCACGCTGCCCTTCTCTACCATTCCCAGAAAAGCGCTGACAGCCGCCCAGGCGGTGATGGCGCCAATGCCGAACAGCGCCAGATAGTGGAACGCCTCGACGCACAGATTGCCCAGCGAATCGGCCTGGGCGTGCAGACTCCCGCGAAGTTTTTCGGCCCATTTCATTGCCTGTATTCCTTTTGCCAACCGATGGTGAGATGCGCCTGAACGCCTATGCTCGTTCAGGGCATGCAGCATAAGGGCCAGGCATGGCTGGTGAGAAGCAGCCAGACTGTCGCAGGGCCCCTCGTCGGCACCTCTGTTCAAGCCTGCCGATTTGCCTTATGCTTGGCACTGTATAAACGAACAGTAGTTATACTGAAACCATTCCCTGGGCAAATGAGGTGGTCAATGGCCGTCGAAGTGGTATACCGCAGCAGCCGAGATCTGGAGCGCCTGTTTATGGACAAAGCTGAAGCCGATCGTCACGACAAAATGCTCGAGCTGGCTGAGTTGCTGGCAGACGTACTGAAAAAAGCCGTGCCGTCACTCGATGACAAACAGGTCGAAGACGCCGGTATCTACATGGCGAAAAACCGCGACATCTTCGCCAAGGCATTCAAGAGTCAGCCCGATGCCCTGAACGAGTTGCTTACGGCTACGGCCGACCCCGCCGAGCAGGCCTGATCGTCAGGCCTGCAGCGCTTGCACGAACTCGGCCAGCCAGGGCTCTGCGTCGGTTTCCGGGGTGACGCTTTCGCTGGCGTCCAGGCGCAGCATGTCCTGAACCTCGTGCACGCCCAGCTCTGCAAACAACTCGCGCAACTGCTCGCCGCCGCCGCAATAGGTGTCGTAGCTGGAGTCCCCCAGCGCGATCACACCACCGGGCAGGCCACGCAGCGCCGCCGGCAGTTCATCGCGAAGCTGAGCGTACAGCGCCATGATATTGTCCGGCAGTTCGCCCATGCCGGTGGTCGAGGTCACCGCCAAAACAGCCTCGGGCGCGAATGCCAGCACGTCCTGCAGAGTGGCTCGCGGGTTGTGCCAGGCCTGGATATCCTGTCGCTTTAGCAGCTGCTCGGCATGCCGGGCGACTTCCTCGGCCGCGCCGTAGACCGAACCGCTGAGGATGGCAACTTTCATGATGACTGTCTCGGACCGTTGAAAGCGCTGATCTTACCAGCCCGACCGCGCATTGAAAGACAGGATCTGACGTACTGGGATCCCTCCCGCAGCCCGTATGAATTAGACTACGCTGCACGCTAGGGAACCCTGACATGATCAATGCGAAGCTGCTGCAACTGGTGATCGATGCGTCCAACGACGGCATCGTCGTCGCCGAACAGGAAGGCGAGGACAACATCCTCATCTACGTCAATCCGGCATTCGAGCGCATGACCGGCTATACGTCGCTGGAAATGCTCTACCAGGACTGCCGCCTGCTGCAGGGTGACGACCGCGACCAGCCTGCGCGCCAGCGCGTGCGCGAGGCGATCGACCAGGGGTTGGCGTGCCGCGAGGTGCTTCGCAACCACCGCAAGGACGGCAGTTTCTTCTGGAATGAGCTGTCGATCACCCCGGTACACAACGACAGCGATCAACTGATGTACTACATCGGCATCCAGAAGGATGTCAGCAGCGAGGTCGAAGCGCAGCAGCGCATCGTCGCGCTCGAGCAGCAGGTGGCGGCGCTGCAACAGCGCATCGTCGAACTCGAAACCCCTGCCCCGCCCGGTGCGGTATGACCGCCATGGACGTTTTCCAATGTTGCTTCGAGTCACCCTTTGCCGCGAGTGCACGCCATGCCGCCTGATGTGTTGCTGACCCAGGACGAACTGGAGTTTCTGCGGGCGATGCAGGCCAACCCGCAGCTCAATGTTCGCGATACCCTGCTCAACCTTTCCATCAAGGGTGGACCGCAGGTTCGCGATCTGCTGATGCGCCTGGCATCCCACGAACAGGTCACCATCGAAGCACACCTGGAAAACCAGCAGATCAGCTTTCCGCTGCAGGTCGTGGAAGACGAGTTCCAGGCGGCGCACCTGGAGCTCGGGGCACCCAGCATCTATGAGGACGGACCGATGTTGCGCCCGTGGCGGCTGAGCCTCGCGCAGCCGATCGTGCTGCGCGACGGCGAAGGGCGTGACAGCGACTTCTGGGTCCGTGACATTTCCTTCAAGGGCGCCTTGCTCGAGGTTCGCAATGGGGCACAGGCGCCCGCGCAATTCCAGCTGTGGTTCACCCCCGAAGGGTGCGCACCGATCCCGTTGCGCGGTTCGATGATTCGCGAGGCCGAGCACGGCTTGTTTGCCTACCGGCTCAGCCAGAACAACGCCAAGGCGATAGAGTCCTTGCGCCAGTTCATTCTGATGCACCACCAACTGGTGCATCCGCAACTGCACACCTGAATGCGCCGAATCAGCTGTCCAGATGCCCGGCCAGGTACTGCTGCAAACGCCGTTGCATCAAACGTCCATCGCTGCCCAGGCAGGCGATCTCAGTGGATCGCAGGCTGTCCTGCATGATTTCGGACAGCTCTCCGGCCAACAGCAACGGGCAGCTCAGGGCGTTGTTCAGTTTGGCCAGCTGCCGTGGCAGTGCCGGTGGCGCTGGGCGATTGGAGAACAGCACCACTGCCTGGGGCGCGAGCTTTTCACAGACCAGGCTCAGCTCTTCGAGCGGCTGGCCCAGACCGAGCAGTTGCACTTCGACTTGCGGTCCGCCCAGCAGCAGGCCTGTGACCTGGAGCTCGAGTTCCCGGCACTGCTCTGGTATGGCCACCAGCAATACCCGGCTGTCTTGGCCCTGATCGGAAGCCAGGCGCAGCCGTTGCAGGGTGCGGGCACGCAGGAAGGTGTCGAGGAACAACCATTCGCTGGCCTGGCCAAAGTGGCCCTGATGCACCAGCAGCTCCTGCCAGACCGGCATCAGTACCTGTTCGAATACCACGGCCAGCGGATAGCTGGAAAACACCTGGCCGTAGACCTGATCGAGCCGAGCTTCGGCAAACTCACGTACGCACTGGCGAATCCGCTCCTGCCACTGCTGCCATTCACCGTGCTCGTCGCAGGGCCCGGGCAGCGCAGTTCTGGCCTGCTGGGTGCGCGCCAGGATCTTGCCCACCTTGCTCACCGCCACGCCCCGCTCTATCCAGCCCAGGATACTGCGCACCTCTTCGATATCGGCCAGGGAGTACAAGCGGTGCCCACTTTCGGTGCGGGTAGGCTGCACCAGACCATAGCGGCGCTCCCACGCACGCAGCGTGACCGGGTTGATCCCAGTCAACCGGGCCACCTCGCGAATGGGGTACAGCTCGTCCAGCGCGTGGTCTTGCACGCCGGGCAATCGGGTGCCGGATTCGCTCATTGCTAGTCAACCGCCGCCAGGAACAGGAACGCACAGTGTAACCGCTGGCAGAGGCTTGGGGTTTGTGGATGATCCAACCGACGGTAGATGTGCACGCAGCAGTTTTCGGGAATAATACTTGCTTGATTTCAGATGCACGCCACCACCCCGGCGCTGCATTCGATGGAGGCTCCTACCCGGAGCGCCAGACTGCCTGGAGATACACGATGTCTACCTCCCCCGTTACCCTGATGGTTGCGCGCCGCGTGGCCGATGGCAAATATCAGGACCTGATCGCCTGGCTGCATGAGGGCGAACAACTGGCCACCGATTTTCCAGGTTACCTGGGTTCAGGCGTTCTGGCGCCCGCGCCGGGCGATGACGAATTCCAGATCATCTTCCGTTTTGCCGATGAAACCACGCTGCATGCATGGGAGCATTCTGCCTCCCGTCGCTCCTGGCTTGGCCGTGGCAGTGAACTGTTCGCCCAGCCACACGTGCACCGGGTCAGCGGCACCGAAGGCTGGTTCGGCGACAGTGGCCTGCAGCGCCCGCCGCGCTGGAAACAGGCGGTGGCCATCTGGCTGGCGTTCTTCCCGGTATCGCTGATCTTCAACTTCCTGTTCGGTCACGTGCTGAACGAGATCAGCCTGGTGCCCAGAGTCATGCTCAGCACCCTGGCCCTGACCCCGCTCATGGTGTTCTTTTTCATTCCACTGTCGACGCGCCTGTTGCGCGGCTGGTTGCACGCCACGCCGAGTCGGGCGCCGCTGCCCAAGGCCAAGGTGGCGTGAACGGCCGGACCTGCTGCGCTTTGTGATATAAATCGGCGCAGCAACCTGCCGACGAAGAGCTCGCCCCATGCCTCACCCGATCCTCATTACCGGCGCCAGCCAGCGCATCGGCCTGCATTGTGCCGAACGCCTGCTGGGCGAAGGCCAACCAGTCATCATCAGCTATCGCCAGGAGCGCGAAACCGTTGCGCACCTGCGCGAGATGGGCGCGGTGACCATCCATGCCGACTTCGCCAGCGAAGCCGGCATCCTGGCCTTCATCGACGCACTCAAGGCGCAGACCACCCAGCTGCGTGCCATCGTGCACAACGCCTCGGCCTGGATCGCGGACAGCGCCGCAGACGAAGCCGCCGCGTTCCAGCAGATGGTCAATGTGCACATGCTGGCGCCCTATCTGATCAACTTGCACTGCGCCGACCTGCTGCGCGCGTCGAAACCTGCCGACATCGTGCACATCAGCGATGACGTGACGCGCAAGGGCAGCGCCAAGCACATGGCCTATTGCGCGAGCAAGGCGGGACTGGACAACCTCACGCTGTCATTCGCGGCGCGGTTCGCGCCGGCGATCAAAGTGAACGGGATTGCCCCGGCGCTGATCCTGTTCAACCCGGATGACGATGCCGATTACCGCTACAAATCGCTGGCCAAGTCGGCGCTGGGCATCGAGCCGGGTGCCGAGGTCATCTACCAAAGCCTGCGCTACCTGTTGGAAAACCCCTACGTGACGGGCACGACCTTGACCGTCAACGGCGGCAGACACGTAAAATAGGCATGCCTGCGTCGGTTCGGCACGACGCTGGCCCCGAACATTCTGCGGAGCACACAACGATGGCACCACTGCAGCCAGGAATGGCACGCATCCGGGTCAAGGACCTGCGCTTGCGCACCTTCATCGGTATCAACGAAGACGAAATCGTCAACAAGCAGGACGTGTTGATCAACCTCACCGTGCTGTATCCGGCGCTCGAAGCGGTGCGCGACAACGATATCGAGCATGCCCTGAACTACCGCACCATCACCAAGGCGGTGATCCAGCACGTGGAGGGCAACCGTTTTGCCCTGCTCGAACGCCTGACCCAGGAGATTCTCGATCTGGTCATGCAGAACACCGCCGTGCGCTATGCCGAAGTGGAAGTCGACAAGCCCCACGCGCTGCGCTTCGCCGAATCGGTTTCGATCACCCTCGCCGGCAGCCGCTGACCGGTTGCCGCTCAGCAGGAGAACGACATGAACGAACAACAACGCCTGGAATTGGAAGCAGCGGCTTTCCGCCGTCTGGTCAAGCACCTGGACGAACGCAAAGACGTGCAGAACATCGACTTGATGAACCTGGCCGGGTTCTGCCGCAATTGCCTGTCCAAATGGTACAAGGCAGCTGCCGACGAGCAGCAGGTCGATGTCAGCCTCGATGAGGCCCGCGAAGTCGTCTACGGCATGCCCTATGCGCAGTGGAAGGCGCAATACCAGCAGGAAGCCAGCGCCGAACAGCAGGCGGCCTTCGCCAAGGGGACGCCCAATGCGTGATGTGAATTCGCTGCGCACCAGCCTGGCCAGCGGTGAACATCAGTTCGCCGCGACGCTGGCCTTCGTCGCCGAGCACTATGCCTATGAGCCACAGGCATTCAGCAACGGCGCTCTGGACAATGCTGCCGGGCAGAACGAAGGGTCCTGCAAGACCCTGGGCCTGGCACTGCTGGAAGGCTTGAGCGATGAAGAGGCACTGCTGGCGTTTGGCGAACACTACCGTTCGGTGGTGGCGACGCCCGAGGGCAGTGACCACGGTAATATCCGCAATCTGATGGCGCATGGGTTGGCGGGGGTGAAGTTTTCCGAACAGCCGCTGACCCAGCGGGGCTAACGGGCACGCATGAAAAAACCGACCTGCAGGGGTCGGTTTTTTTGTGCCCGGCTTTGGGGCCTCTTCGCGGGTAGAACCCGCTCCCACAGGGACAGTGTCCTTCACTGGGACTACAACACCCTGTGGGAGCGGGTTCTACCCGCGAAAGCCGCGCTGCGGTTCTGGATCAGAACGAAGCGTTGGCCAGCCCATCCAGATAACGCTCTACATCCAGCGCTGCCATGCAGCCGGCACCGGCCGAGGTAATTGCCTGGCGGTACACGTGGTCAGCCACGTCGCCGGCAGCGAATACGCCCTCGACGCTGGTCGCGGTGGCGTTGCCTTCACGCCCGCCCTGAACCACCATGTAGCCGTCCTTCAGAGCCAATTGCCCGTCGAACAACGAAGTGTTCGGCGTGTGACCGATCGCGATGAACACGCCATCGACCTTCAGCTCTTCGGCAATGCCATCGTTGTTGCGCAAGCGCGCACCGGTCACGCCCATGTTGTCGCCCAGCACCTCTTCCAGCGTGGCATTGAGCTTGAGTTCGATCTTGCCTTCGGCCACGCGAGCATGCAGCTTGTCGATCAGGATCTTCTCGGCGCGAAAGGTATCGCGACGATGGACCAGGGTCACCTTGCTGGCGATGTTGGCCAGGTACAGCGCCTCTTCGACCGCCGTGTTGCCACCGCCCACTACCGCGACTTCACGGTTGCGATAGAAGAAGCCATCGCACGTCGCACAGGCCGAAACGCCCTTGCCCATGAACGCCTCTTCCGACGGCAAGCCCAGGTAGCGAGCACTGGCGCCGGTGGCGATGATCAGCGCGTCACAGGTGTAGGTTGCGCTGTCACCCGTCAAGGTGAACGGCTGGGCAGCAAGGTCAACGGCATTGATGTGGTCGAAGACGATTTCGGTTTCAAAGCGCTCGGCGTGCTCACGCATGCGCTCCATCAGGGCCGGGCCGGTCAGGCCATGGGGGTCGCCCGGCCAGTTGTCGACTTCGGTAGTGGTGGTCAACTGACCGCCTGCCTGCATGCCGGTAATCAGCAGCGGCTTGAGGTTGGCGCGCGCAGCGTACACGGCAGCGCTGTAACCGGCAGGGCCGGAGCCCAGGATGATCACGCGGGAATGACGGGTTTGAGACATGACTAACTCCTGACTGCCGGACGTTGGCGCCGATCCGGTGCGGCTGGAATAAAAAGGACTGGCAAGGCACCTTGGGGAAGGTTCAACGCCGCCAGCCCAGAAACTTGCCCGTGAAATCCAGGCAGGGTCAGCGCTTACAGGCTCTTGGCATTTCCAGCCAGGTAGTCGGCAACGCCCTGGGCATCGGCCTTCATGCCTTTCTGGCCCGGACGCCAGCCGGCCGGGCAGACTTCACCATGCTGTTCGGTGAACTGCAGCGCTTCGACCAGTCGTACCATGTCGTCGACATCGCGACCCAGCGGCAGGTTGTTCACCACCTGGTGCTGCACGACACCTTGCTGGTCGATCAGGAACGAGGCACGCAGAGCCACGCCATCTTCGTGCTCGACGCCGTAGGCGCGGACGATCTCGTGCTTGACGTCGGCGACCATGGTGAATTCGACCTCACCGATACCGCCCTTCTCCACCGGCGTGCTGCGCCAGGCGTGGTGAGTGAACTGCGAATCGATGGACACACCGACCACTTCGACACCCAGCTCGCGGAACTTGGCGATGCGGTTGTTGTGGGCGATGATTTCCGATGGGCAAACGAAGGTGAAATCCAACGGCCAGAAGAACAGCACCACATACTTGCCACGCAGGGACGACAACTTAAAGCTGTCGACGATCGAGCCGTCGCCCAGTACGGCAGCGGCGTCGAAGTCAGGGGCTTGGCGGTTGACCAGAATGCTCATGAAGAACTCCTTGGAAGCGAAGATGGGAAAGGGTTGAAATTCGATGTGTCCAAGCTTAACGAGGTGGGCCCGATTAGGGAAATACCCTTTGGCAATCCAACCCATAGCCCTCCTCTATACGCGAACGGGCCATTCGTGCAGAGCACGCAAGGTTGTTACCGGCCATTGCCGTGGTTCCCGAGCGTCGGCAAAGCCGGTACTGTCAGCACGTTTCCCCTGTCTCGGAGTTGTCCATGCCTGTCCCTGCACTGTCCGGCCCGCAATACCTGCGCGAAGGCCTGAAAATGGTCTTGTCTCCCGGGCTGCGGCTGTTTGTACTGTTGCCATTGAGCATCAACCTGGTGCTGTTCGTTGGCCTGATCTACTTCGCCGGCCACCTGTTCAGCGGGTGGGTCGACCACTTGATCCAGAGCCTGCCCAGCTGGCTGGGTTTCCTCAGCTTCATACTCTGGCCGCTTTTTGCAGTGCTCGTAGCCTTCATGGTGTTCTTCAGCTTCACCATGCTGGCCAACATCATCGCCGCCCCTTTCAACGGGTTTCTCTCCGAGAAGGTCGAGGTAGTTGCCCGGGGCAAGGACGATTTCCCCGCCTTCCGCTGGACCGAACTGTTTGAAATGATCCCGCGTACGCTGGCCCGCGAAGCGCGCAAGCTCGGCTATTTCCTGCCGCGCGCCCTGGCGCTGTTCGTGCTGTCGTTCATCCCGATGCTCAATATCATTGCCGCCCCTCTGTGGTTGCTGTTCGGGGTCTGGATGATGGCTATACAATACATCGACTACCCCGCCGACAACCACAAGATGAGTTGGCAGGACATGCTCGCCTGGCTGCGCCAGAAGCGCTGGCGCAGCCTCAGTTTCGGCGGCATCGTTTACCTGGCACTGCTGATCCCGGGAGTAAACGTTTTGATGATGCCTGCAGCGGTGGCAGGCGCGACATTGTTCTGGGTGCGCGAGCGACAATAAGTCTTTGGCGATAACCACTGGTCGTTAATGATTACGGCCAGTTCATAATCGACTATTCTACCTCTACCCGGAAACGTTTGCGTCTTTGACAAACGCCTGACACGTTTCTTCAGTTCTTTCCAGCCACGCCGCGCACAGCGGTTGGCAACGGCAATATCCAACTGCCTTACATCGCGCCTTCAAGATGTAACCTGTGCATTCCAGTAGTCAGGTTGATTTGCAACTATCACCTTGAACTACTGGAGCATCAGCAATATGAATCGGAAACTGGCAGCTGAGTTCCTGGGCACATTCTGGCTTGTGTTCGGGGGGTGTGGAAGTGCCATATTCGCCGCCAAATTCCCGGAACTGGGTATTGGATTCGCGGGTGTGTCGCTGGCGTTCGGTTTGACCGTGCTCACCATGGCGTATGCGGTAGGGCCTATCTCGGGGGGGCACTTCAACCCTGCCGTCACCGTTGGACTGTGGGCCGGTGGCAGGATCTCTTCCAGTGAAGTATTGCCCTACGTACTGGCTCAGGTTGCTGGAGCGATAGCCGCGGCGGCAGCGCTTTGGATGTTCTGGCTCGCGCTGATAATCGGCGGATTGATCGGAGGCTGGGTGGGCAGAGCCATGGGCGAGAAAAATGATCTGAAGATTCCCGCCCATGTGTAGGCTCGGTCGCTTCGTCATGAAACTCTATCAAGATACTGTACGCTTGCTCCCACGTCGCAATTGCAACCATCGCGAGGCTGTGATGATTCCGACTTTTTCCGCTGATAAACGACTGAAGCACTGGCATGTTTCCTGGCATATCATGGAACGTGAAATCTTTTGCGTCGAGTGCGGCGGATTGCAAACGTATTCAACCTCTTCTCAGCCTTTCAATTCGAATCACATGGCGAAATGCGCTAATGACAGTTGCGAGCCACAACATCCGTGGCAGGAATTACGCGAAATACTCTTCGACTGGAAACTTGAAGTCATAAAAACCTCATGAAAGCGCCACACTCGCGCAACACAACGCTTCGAAACTGAGCTGATGACAGCTCCCTCTCTGCATATCACCCTGGTTACCGAAACCTTCGCCCCCGAGATAAACGGGGTCGCCAGTACGCTCGAGTATCTGTGCGAAGGGTTGCGCAGCCGCGGGCACCGAGTGGATGTGGTACGTCCGCGACAGGCACAGGACAGAGGCCTCGGCGACGATGTGATGTTGTGTCGCGGCTGGCCGATACCCGGCTATCCGGGGCTGCAGTGGGGCGAGTCGTCCGGGCGGCGCCTGGTGCGGCACTGGCGCTCGAGGCGGCCCGATGTGGTGTATGTCGCCACACCGGGTCCACTGGGCTTGAGCGCACTGCGCGCGGCACGGCTGCTGGGTATCGTGGTGGTCAGCGGCTTTCATACCAACTTCCAGCAATACGCCGCACAAAGCGGGTTGGGGCTGTTGACGCGTGTGGTGACGCATTATCTGCGCTGGTTTCACAACCGTACGCACATGACCCTGGTGCCCAGCCACGGCCAACGCCTGGAATTGCAACGACGCGGTTTCGAGCGCTTGCATCTGCTGGCGCGCGGCGTCGATGGTCAGCTGTTTCATCCTGCGCGGCGCGGCCTGACGTTGCGCCAGAGTTGGGGACTGGCGGAGGGCGACCTGGCGGTGATCCATGTCGGACGCCTGGCGCGGGAGAAGAATCTGGACCTGCTAGCACGCACCTTCAGCCATCTGCAGGCGCAGTATCCGCAGCGCGTGATGAAGTTGATCGTGGTGGGTGACGGGGGGCGGCGAAGCAACCTTCAGCAAAGGATGCCCGAAGCGATATTCTGCGGGGCATTGCGCGGCGAGGTGCTGGCTGAACACTACGCCAGCGGCGATATCTTCGTGTTTCCCAGCCTTACTGAAACCTTCGGCAACGTGGTTCTGGAAGCGCAGGCATCAGGGCTGGCCGTGGTGGCCTACGATGAGGCCGCCGCCGCGCAGCACATTCGCCACGGGCACAGTGGCGCCCTGGCCATGCCGGGCGACGAGGCGGCGTTTCTCGAGGCGGCGGGCTGGTTGCTGGAAAACGAAGAGAACTTGCGGCGGGTTCGCCTCAATGCGCGCCGACATGCCAGCCGTCAGGGCTGGGCGGCCATCGTCGAGCAGTTCGAGAAGCAGCTGAGCGGTGCGTGCTACCTGACGTCTTCAGTGGCCCTGGCCAACACCGCAGCGCCCCTTCGCGGCCGCTGACCGCTCCTACAGGGGTAGCAATGTGGCGGGGCAAAAAAAAGGGGCACGTCGCTGACGTGCCCCTTTTTTTGCATCTGCGCCTGGCCGCTCGCAAGAGCGCCTTGCCCAGATCAGTGGTGATGACCACCCTCGCCGTGCACGTGGCCGTGGGCGACTTCTTCCTGGCTGGCGTCGCGGATGTCGACGACCTTGACCTTGAAATGCAGGCGCTGACCGGCCAACGGGTGGTTGCCGTCGACGGTGACGTCGTCGCCATCCAGATCGCGGATGGTCACGATCTGCATCTGGCCATCAGGCGCGGACGCGTGGAACTGCATGCCCACTTCCAACTCGTCGACGCCTTCGAACATGCTGCGCGACAAGGTGCTGACCAGCTCGGCCGCGTACTCGCCATAGGCATCTTCAGGCTCGATGGCGACGTCCAGGTCGTCGCCGACCTGCTTGCCGTCCAGCGCCTTTTCCAGGCCGGGGATGATGTTACCAGCGCCCTGCAGATAGACCAGCGGCGCGCCGCCGGCGGAGCTGTCGATAACCTCACCGGCGTCGTTGGTCAGGGTGTATTCGATGGAGACAGCCTTGTTGGCGGCGATCAGCATGAGGTAAGACCTTTTGCATAAGAATGTAGAACGACCAAGTGTAACCAAGGGATGGCGTGAAAGCGAACCCACTCGGCCAGCGGTCGACCGGACACGATGCGCGCGGCCATTGGGCCTTCTGCACGCATCTTGAGGTTATGACTGCCCACGGCGCGATTCGTTTCTACTTGCGGGCCGTGGCGTGATGCTTGTAGCGTGCAGCCCGAAGCTCACCCGAGAAGCTCGCATGCAAACATTTTTCATCGCGCCGACCGATTTTGGCGTCGGCCTGACCTCCATCAGCCTGGGGCTGGTGCGCACCCTGGAGCGCGCCGGCCTGAAAGTCGGCTTTCTCAAGCCCATTGCCCAGCCACATCCCGGCGATCAGGGCCCCGAACGCTCGACCGAACTGGTCGCCCGTACCCATGGCCTGCAACCTCCCAAGCCCCTGGGCCTGGCCCATGTGGAACGCATGCTCGGCGACGGTCAGCTCGACGAGTTGCTCGAAGAGATCCTGACGCTGTACCAGCAGGCCTGCGTCGGCAACGATGTGGTCATCGTCGAAGGCATGGTGCCCACGCGCCACGCCAGTTATGCGGCCAGGGTCAACCAGCATCTGGCGAAAAGCCTGGATGCCGACGTGATTCTGGTGTCGAGTGCCGAGAACGAAGTGCTCGCCGAGCTTTCCGGCCGGGTCGAGTTGCAGGCGCAACTGTTCGGGGGCCCGCGTGATCCCAAGGTGCTGGGCGTCATCCTCAACAAGGTCCGCACCGATGAAGGCATGGACGTCTTCGCCGCCCGTCTCAAGGAACACTCGCCCCTGCTGCGTGGCGGCGATTTTCGCCTGCTCGGCTGCATTCCCTATCAGGCCGACCTCAACGCCCCGCGCACGCGCGACGTGGCCGAGCTGCTCGGCGCCCAGGTGATCAACGCCGGTGACTACGAGCAGCGGCGCATGAACAAGATCATCATCTGCGCGCGCACAGTGCTCAATACCGTGCAGCTGCTCAAACCGGGGGTTCTGGTGGTCACCCCAGGCGACCGTGACGACATCATTCTGGCAGTGAGCCTGGCCGCCATGAACGGCATGCCCCTGGCCGGGCTGCTGCTGACCAGCGACACCCTGCCCGACCCGCGCATTCTCGAGCTGTGTCGGGGCGCCTTGCAGGCCGGCCTGCCGGTGCTGTCGGTGAGCACGGGATCCTATGACACCGCCACGCGCCTGAACCAGCTGAACAAGGAAATCCCCATTGATGACCGCGAGCGCGCGGAGATCATCACCGATTTCGTCGCTGGCCATCTGGATGCCCAATGGTTGCACCAGCGCTGTGGTACCCCGCGCGAACTGCGCCTGTCACCGGCGGTATTCCGCTATCAGCTGATCCAACGCGCGCAACAGGCCGACAAGCGCATCGTGCTGCCCGAAGGTCACGACCCCCTGACCATCCAGGCGGCCGCCATCTGCCAGACGCGCGGCATTGCACGCTGTGTGCTGCTGGCCAAGCCAGACGAGGTGCAGGCGGTCGCCAGCGCCCACGGCATCGCACTGCCCGAAGGGCTCGAGATACTCGACCCCGACCTGATCCGCGGTCGCTACGTGGAGCCGATGGTTGCCCTGCGCAAGAGCAAAAGCCTGAACGCGCCCATGGCCGAGCAGCAGTTGGAAGACAACGTGGTGATCGGCACCATGATGCTGGCCCTGGATGAAGTGGATGGCCTGGTGTCGGGCATCGTCCACTCCACTGCCAACACCATCCGCCCGGCCCTGCAGTTGATCAAGACCGCGCCCGGCTGCAGCCTGGTGTCCTCGGTGTTCTTCATGCTGTTCCCCGATCAGGTGCTGGTGTATGGCGACTGCGTGATGAACCCGCACCCCAGCGCTGCGGAACTGGCAGAGATCGCCCTGCAGAGCGCCGACTCCGCCGAAGCCTTCGGCATTGCCGCGCGAGTGGCGATGATCAGCTATTCGAGTGGCAACTCGGCCAGTGGCGAAGAAGTCGAGAAGGTGCGTGAGGCCACCCAGTTGGCCCAGGAGATCCAGCGCGATCTGCTGATCGACGGCCCGCTGCAATACGACGCGGCCGCCAATGAAAACGTGGCGCGCCAACTGGCCCCGGACAGCCGGGTCGCCGGTCGCGCGACGGTGTTCGTGTTTCCCGACCTGAACACCGGCAACACCACGTACAAAGCGGTCCAGCGCAGCGCCGATTGCGTGAGCCTGGGGCCGATGCTGCAAGGACTGCGCAAACCGGTCAACGACCTGCCGCGTGGCGCTCAAGTCGATGACATCGTCTACACCATTGCCCTGACTGCCATCCAGGCCAACCGCACCATCGACCTCTAGGACCCTTCTCTTGAAAACGCTTACCGGCCTGTGCGCCGCGCTGCTGCTGGCGCTGAACACCCTCGTTTGCTGCACGCCGCTGTTCATCGTCAGCCTGATCAAGCTGTGCCTGCCGTTCGCGGCGGCGCAGCGTGTGACCGACGAACTGATGCGCCACATCCACGAAGCCTGGATCAGCAACAACAAGGCCTGGATGAACCTGCTCGGCGGTATCGGCTGGAAAGTCGAGGGCTTGCAAGGCCTGGACTACCAGCACTCCTACCTGGTGACCAGCAACCACCAGAGCTGGGTCGATATCCTGGTGCTGCAATACGTGCTGAACCGGCGCATTCGCCCGCTGAAGTTCTTCCTCAAGCGCGAGCTCATCTGGGTGCCGGTCATTGGCCTGGCCTGGTGGGCGCTCGGCTTCCCGTTCATGAAACGCTACTCCAAGGCCTATCTGGCCAGGCATCCGGAAAAGAAAGGCGAAGACCTGCTCACCACGCGCCGCGCCTGCGCCAAGTTTCGCGGCAAGCCGACCGCCATCTTCAACTTCGCCGAAGGCACGCGCTTCACCCCGGCCAAGCACGCGGCCCAGGCATCACCGTTTCGCCATCTGCTCAAGCCCAAGGCCGGTGGCATTGCTTTCGTGCTCGATGCCATGGGCGAGCAACTGCAGTCGATGGTCGACGTGACGGTGTTCTATCCCAAGGGCGCCCCCGGGTTCTGGGATCTACTGTGCGGTCGGGTAGGCGAGATCCATGTGCTGTTCGAAGAGCTGCCGATTCCGGCGCAATTCATCGGTCACAGCTACGATCAGGACGACGAGTACCGGGCTCGTTTTCAGGCATGGGTCAACGCGCTGTGGACGCAGAAGGACGCGACGCTCGAGCGACTCGAGACACACTGATCACCCATGAAAAATCCCGCTGCCAGAGCGGGATTTTTCATGGCCGAAGCAGTGATTACTGCTGCGGGTATTGCTGGCCTGGAATCGGCTTGAGGTTGACTTCGACACGGCGGTTCTGGGCGCGGCCGTTGGCGTCGGCATTGCTGGCGATCGGCTGGTCGGGACCTGCGCCGCGGACCGACAGGCGCGAGCCATCGACACCCTGTGAGGTCAGGTAGTTGCTGACCGCCTGGGCGCGTTGCAGCGACAGGTCCATGTTGTGCTGGCGGCTGCCGGTGCTGTCGGTGTAGCCGACGATCTCGATGTTGTTCTCGTTGAACTGCTTGAACGAATTGCCCAGGTTGTTCAATGGCGAGTAGAAGCTGCTGGAGATGTTCGACGAGTCGGTGGCGAAGGTGATGTTGCCCGGCATGATCAGTTTTATCTGATCGCCCTGGCGCTGCACTTCGACCCCGGTGTTGGCCATGCTTTCACGCAGCGCGGCTTCCTGACGGTCGGCGTAGTAGCCATAGCCTGCCGAAGCGGCACCCGCCACGGCAGCGCCGATCAAGGCACCCTTGCCGCGGTTGTTGTGGTCGATGGCGGCACCGGCCACGGCACCGGCCAGTGCACCCAGCCCGCCATACTTGGCGGTCTTGCTGATGCCCGAAGAACCCTGGGCCTGGCCCTGGTTTTCATACGGATTCTGCGACGCGCACCCGGACAACAGGGCGATGGCAGCGGCGGCAGTGATCAAGCGACGCGAGGTAAACATGGGCAACTCCTACTACAAGGCGGAAATCTGCAAAACAGAATGCGGCGGGTCATGGACCTCTGACTGCTTTGGACGGCAAAACCTGGGAAAGATTCCCCAGACCGGGCCGACTAGGCTCGACGCCAGCGGCTTGCACAGAGCCGCTTAAAAATGCACGCCGAAGCTGAGTTCGACGAAGTCGCGGTCATCCACCGTGGTGTACTTGCCGTCGAAGAAGTTGGTGTACGACAGGCTCGCCGTGTAGGTGTTCTGGTACTCGGCGTCGAGCCCGAGGCTGACCGCCTTGCGACCTTCCTCGAAATTGCCGCCTGGGCTTGGCGAATAGCCGGACACATCGTGCGACCACGCCACGCTGGGGCGCAGGTCGATCCCAGGGAGCACACTGTTGTAGTCCCAGATGGCGCGGGCGCGATAGCCCCATGAAGTGCTGGTGGTGAAGCCGCCATCGGTGCAGTTGCGCGACAGATTACGGGTCGAGGCACCGGGACCCGCAGCGGCCAGGGTACCGGTGTTGAGGAGCGTTGCGCAGGTGTCCAGGCCATTGGTGGCGGGCAACGCACCGGGACCATGCACCGCGTCGCGACCGTAGCGCCTGCGCGAACTGCTCTCCAGGCCACCGACATGGGTAACCCCCACCTCGCCCACCACGGTCAACCGATCTGCGCCCATGACCTGATCGAAGAAATGCGTCAGGGTGGTCTGCAGCTGGGTGATTTCCTTGCGGCGGTAGCCCTTCAAGTCCTGGCCGGGCGTGCCGTCGAGCAGCGACGCATTGCTGTAGGTGCCGCCCAGCGGGCGAACACCGGCATAGAGAATGTCGGTGGTGTTGAGCTGCACGGGTGCATTGGGCCGGTAGCTGACTTCGCCACTCCAGGCAGTGCCGGTAGGCAGCGTGGTGGAAAAGCTCAGCCCGTAAAGACGAATGTCTTCGGGGTAGTCGTAGAAGTAGCTGGAATTGCCGGCCACCAGCAACGGCGCCAAAGCCCCGGCGCGCGACGCTGATGCATAGGTCGCGGTCGATGCGCCGGTGGCGTTGAACAGCGGCAGGCGGCTGTGGTAATTCATGAAGTAGGCACCGAGCTCGGTGTCCAAAGGGTCGTAGTTGTAGTGCAGCGCCACGCCGAACTGGCCACTGTCGCGCGCATCGCGGTCCGCACCGCGGCGCACCAGCACCCCCTCTTCGTTGACATTCACACCGGCAGCGGCAAGCGCTGGAAGATCAGCGGCAGGCAGGCCCGAGCGCTTGCTCAGCAGGCGCAGATTGTCACTGCAGCCATCGGCGGCAACGTCTGCCCGGGCGAAGAACGTGCCGCAGTTGTCAGCCACCGTCTGGTCCCATTCGAGCTGGTAGAAGGCCTCGGCCGAGAGGTTGTCGGTCAGGCTCTGCGAGACGTAGAACAGGTTGACCGGGACCAGCCCTTCCTTGATCTCTGCACCGGGTCGGCGCAAGGCCGAGACGTCGATCGGGTTGAGGGCATTGATGCCATTCTGGATGAAGGTGCTCTCGCCCCAACTGACCACCTGCTTGCCCAGGCGAACGCCGCCTGGCTGATCGGCGAGGGCATAGTTGTGGTAGACGAACGCGTCGAGAAGCTGCGCGCCGGAGGACTGCCCGGCCTCCTTGCGGTGGACGTCGCTGATGTCCTTGAAGGGACGGCCTTCGTCCTTGAGTTCGAAGTCGTACCAGTACTTGCCGCGAATGAAGACGCCGCTGTCGCCGTATTTCAGTTCCAGGTCGTGCAGCCCCTTGAAGACCTTTGAAAAGGTTTCGCCCTTTTTGAAGTTCAAGCGACCGTCGTCGGCGGTCTGCGACAGGCCCGAGCCACCATTGTTGACGCCGATCAGGTTGCGGTTCGCCCCGGCCGTGGACCAGCTGGCGCCGACCGACAGCGCGGTATCGAACTGACCCTCGATTTCGCCGATGTTGAAGCTGACGGCAAGCGCCGGCCCGGCAAGCGTCGCCAGACCAACTGCCAGGGGTAATCTGGCCCGGCGACAGGACAGGTGTACTGAGTTCATCGACGCTGATCCATGTTCCGCTGTTCTCTGTTCGTTAGGGTGCTGGCAAGGGGCACTGCGCCGCCATTATAGCCAGCCAGAAGCGTTATCCGACGCCAGCGCGCGGCAGGTTTCAGCGTATTTCACTGAGGGCGATCTTCACACCCAGCGCCACCAGCACCACGCCCATGGCGCGGTCGAACCAATGGCCCATGCGCGCGAAGCCTTCGCGCACCCGGCGCTGGCTGAACAGCATGGCGACCAGGCAGAACCACAGCGCCGTGGCCAGCGCCAGGTACACGCCGTAACCGGCCTGCACCGGCAGCGGCGTGTGCGGACTGATGACCACGGTAAACAGGGAAAGAAAGAACAAGGTGGCCTTGGGGTTCAGGCCATTGGTCATGAACCCGGCCACATACGCGCCCTTGGGCGTGCGCTGGACCGGCGCCGCGCTGCTGGCCTGCACGTCGACCGCGGCCGGCTTGGCGCGCAGGGCCTTGAAACCGATGTAGAGCAGGTACGCCGCAGCGGCCCACTTCAGCCCATTGAACAGCACGATGGACTGGGACACGATCAGGCCGATCCCCAGCAGTGAATAGCCCACGTGGACGAAGATCGCCGTGCCCACCCCCAGCGCGGTCCACAGACCGGCCCGGCGCCCGTGGCTGACGCTTTCGCGCACCACCACCGCAAAATCCGGACCCGGGCTGGCCACCGCCAGCAAGTGGATGAAGGCAACGGTGAGAAATTCGGTCCAGTACATGACGGCAGGCTCCAGGCGCGGCAGATGCAAACACGGTGATTGCAAAAACAGCCCCGGACGCTACCTCAGGTCAGCAGGCCAGGGCCACAAGATTTTCATCCAGCAGCTATGGTAGAACATCCACATCCCCTTCAAGAGGTTCACCCATGCCCGCTACCCGTGCCGCCTTCCTCGACTACAGCTCCCTGGACCTGGGTGACCTGGACCCTGCCGCGCTCAAGGCCTGCTTCGAAGACCTGCAGTTCTACCCCAGCACGACGCCTGCGCAACTGCCCGAGCGCCTGCGCGGCCTGAACGTGGTCATCAGCAACAAGATCGCCCTGGATGCCGCGACCCTGCAGGCCTGCCCGGACCTCAAGCTGGTACTGGTGTCGGCCACGGGCACCAACAACGTCGACCTTGCGGCCGCGCGCAAGCTGGGTATCACCGTGTGCAACTGTCAGGGCTACGGCACCCCATCGGTGGCCCAGCA
Source organism: Pseudomonas sp. CFBP 13727 (assembly GCF_014841915.1). Classification (NCBI taxonomy): domain Bacteria; kingdom Pseudomonadati; phylum Pseudomonadota; class Gammaproteobacteria; order Pseudomonadales; family Pseudomonadaceae; genus Pseudomonas; species Pseudomonas sp. CFBP 13727. The sequence goes on along the minus strand of NZ_JACYUT010000003.1, from coordinate 394,347 downwards.
CACCTTGATGCTGTTGCTCGCCCTGGCGACCCGACTGCCCGACTATCAGCGCGCCATCGCGGCCGGCAAATGGCAACAAGCCAAGCAGTTCTGCCTGCTGGATTTCCCCATCGTCGAACTGGAGGGCAAGACCCTCGGCCTGCTGGGCCATGGCGAGCTGGGCGGCGCGGTTGCCAGGCTGGCCGAAGCCTTCGGCATGCGCGTGCTGTCGGGGCAGATTCCCGGCCGCCCGGCACGCGCAGATCGCCTGCCGCTGCATGAACTGCTGCCGCAGATCGACGCGCTGACCCTGCACTGCCCGCTCAACGAGCACACCCGACACATGATCGGCGCACCCGAGCTGGCGCTGCTCAAGCCCAGCGCCTTCGTGGTCAACACCGCGCGCGGCGGCATCATCGACGAGCAGGCCCTGGCCGATGCCTTGCGCCGCGGCCACCTGGGCGGTGCGGCCACCGACGTGCTCAGCGTCGAGCCACCGGTAGACGGCAACCCCCTGTTGGCCGACGACATCCCACGCCTGATCATTACCCCGCACAGTGCCTGGGGCAGTGTCGAGGCGCGCCAGCGCATCATTGGCCAACTGGCGGAAAATGCCACGGCCTTCTTCGCTGGCCAGCCCATCCGCAGCGTCTGAAACCGGCCCTGGTCTGCTAGAATCCGCGCTTTTGCCAGGAGCCCTCCCATGGACCCGCGCAGTGAAGTGCTGCTTCGTCAGGCCAACTTGTTTCAAGGTCAACTGCTGCTGGCCGGGCTGCCTGCCGACGACCTCTTCGGCCAGTTGCCGAACGCCGCCGGCTGGTGCTGGCATGCCGGCGACCAGGCAGCGCTGGACGCGCGCTTCGAGGGTCGCAGCCATTTCGGCGTCAACGTCCCCGAGACGGCGTTCGATGGCGCGGTGTTGTTCCTGCCCAAGTCCCGCGACCTGACCAGCTACCTGCTCAATGCCCTGGCCGCTCGGTTGCAGGGGCGTGAGCTGTACCTGGTGGGCGAGAAGCGTGGCGGCATCGAGGGCGCGGCGAAGCTGCTGCATGCCTTCGGCAAGCCGCGCAAGCTGGACAGCGCACGGCATTGCCAGCTGTGGCAGGTGACTGTCGACCAGGCACCAGCGGCCGTGGACCTGGAAAGCCTGGCGCAGCACTATGAGCTGGAGATCGCCGGTGAGCCGTTGACCGTGATCAGCCTGCCGGGGGTATTCAGCCATGGTCGGCTGGACCGTGGTACCGAACTGCTGCTCGATCACATCGGTGGCCTTCCTCGCGGCCATCTGCTGGACTTCGGCTGCGGCGCCGGCGTGGTCGGCGCCAGTCTCAAGCGGCGCTACCCGGACAACCAGCTGACCCTGCTCGATGTCGATGCCTTCGCCACCGCCAGCAGCCGTCTGACCCTGGCGGCCAACGGGCTGGATGCCGATGTCATTACCGGTGACGGTATCGACGCCGCGCCACTGCATCTGGATGCCATCATCAGCAATCCGCCGTTCCATGCCGGGGTGCACACCAGTTACCACGCCGCAGAGAATCTGCTGGAAAAATCCAGCCAACATCTGAAAAAAGGCGGCGAACTTCGCTTGGTTGCCAATAGTTTCCTGCGTTATCAACCGCTGATCGAGGGCGCTTTCGGGCGCTGCCAGACGCTGTCCGAGGGGCGCGGCTTCAAGGTCTATCGTGCCATCAAATAGCCAAATCTTCGCTTGCCCTATCGTGATTGCCTAGGCAGAATCCGCACCGTCCTAGGGGAGTAGTCTCCCGCGAGCGCCAGCTCGCATGGCACGCGTCAACATACTTGGCCCTCAGGCCATGGCGCGTGCGACCCAGCGGCCGCACAGACGGCCCGGGTTTGACAAGACCTATGACACGCACACCTTACCCGGGGCGGGGAGGCTGTTCGTGTCATAGCCGTGTCGACCCGCCCCCATAGGAACGCTCCTGATGTTGGAATCCCTGCTTGTCCCTACCGGGCTGGTGGCCTTGGCCGAAATTGGCGACAAGACCCAGTTGCTCGCGCTGATCCTTGCGGCACGCTTTCGCAAGCCCTGGCCGATCATCGCCGGCATCGTCGCCGCAACCCTGGCCAACCATGCGGCGGCAGGTGCAGTAGGCGCCTGGTTCAGCGGCTTCTTCTCCGACGCCGCCCTGCACTGGATCCTGGCGGCAAGCTTCGCCGCGACCGCTCTGTGGACCCTGATACCGGACAAGATCGACGACGACGAAGCCAACACCGCGCGGCGCTACGGGCCGTTCATGACCACGCTGATCGCGTTTTTCATTGCCGAGATCGGCGACAAGACCCAGGTCGCGACGGTGATGCTGGCTGCGCAGTACCCGCACTTGCTGATGGTCATCATCGGCACCACGCTGGGCATGTTGATTGCCAATGTACCGGTGGTACTGGCGGGCAATTTTGCCGCCGACAAGCTGCCGCTGACGCTGATCCGCCGGCTGGCCTCGGGGGCGTTTTTCATTCTGGCGTTCGTTGCGGTGTATCAGGCGATGAAGGTCAGCGGCTGGGTGTAAGGTGCTGGGAGCGGCGGCGCGGCTTTCGCGGCCGCTGACCGCTCCTACAGGGGATTCTTGTATGGGAAGTCCCCTGTGGGAGCGGGTCTCTGCCCGCGAATCAGGCGCCGCGGTCCGTCAGGATTTCTTCGCCTGCTCGTACAACGGCATGACTTTGGGAATGGCCGCCTGCAGTGACGATATCCGGCTGGCTGAAGCCGGGTGTGTGCTCATGAATTCCGGTGGCGAATTGCTGCCTGCTGCTGCCGTCATCTTGTTCCACAGGGTGATGGCGGCATTGGGGTCGTACCCTGCACGCGCCGCCAGCTCCAGCCCGAACAGGTCGGCTTCGTTCTCGTTGCCGCGGCTGTTGGGCAAGGTCAGGCTGTAGTTGACCACGGTATCGGCCAGCTTCAGGCTGTCTTCGCCCAGCCCCAGCAGCGCCCCTGCCCCGTTGCGGGCCATCTGGATGCCGTAGGCCTTGGACATCGACTCGCGGCCGTGCTCACGCAAGGCATGCGCGATTTCATGGCCCATCACGGCGGCGATCTCATCGTCGGTGAGTTTCAGTTTGTCGATCAGGCCGGTGTAGAAAATGATCTTGCCGCCGGGACCGCAGTTGGCGTTGAGCTCGTCGCTCTTGATCAGGTTCACTTCCCATTGCCACTGTGCCGAATCCGGGCGCAGCTTGGGCGCCTGGGCGATCAGCCGATCGGCGATCGCCTGGACGCGCTTGGCTTCGGCGCTGGTCTTGTCGAGCACGCCCTTGCCACTGGCCTCGGTCAAGGTCTGCTGGTAGGACTGGGCGTACATCTTGTTCACCTCATCGGTGGACAGCATGCTGAACATGTATTGCTTGCGCTCCACACCCACAGCGCCCGAGCTAGTGGTGTTGACGGCCTGACAACCGGCCAGCAGAAGGCTGACGGCCAAGGTGGCCGGAATGAAGAACTTGCCCATTGGGACTCTCCTGGGAAACCTGGCGGGTATCCTACACGGTGAGTATCGGACACGACACCAGCGCAAGCACTCCGCCCGATGCACCGCGGTGCCCGTTTCGCGGCCAAGGACCGCTCCTACGGTTGCACCGCGCGAACCCGTAGGAGCGGTCCGTGGCCGCGAACAGGCGACGCAGTCGGTACAGTTGTACCCCGCGCGAACCCGTAGGAGCGGTCCGTGGCCGCGAACAGGCGACGCGGTCGGTACAGTTGCTCCGCGCGAACCCGTAGGAGCGGTCCGTGGCCGCGAACAGGCGACGCGGTCGGTACAGTTGCACCGCGCACGCCCGTAGGAGCGGTCCGTGGCCGCGAACAGGCGACGTGGTACAGTTGCACCGCCCGCGCCCGTAGGAGCGGTCCGTGGCCGCGAACAGGCGACGTGGTCGGTACAATTGCACCGCCCGCGCCCGTAGGAGCGGTCCGTGGCCGCGAACAGGCGACGCGGTCTGTGCAAAGACTCACGCCGGGGTCAGGCACTCCGGGGCATTGAGTTTGGGGTCGTTGACCAGATTGGCCAGCGGACGCTCGCGCAGAGCGGCCTGGGGCGCGGCGAGCAGCGACTGCAGGGCAGCCAGGGGCGTTGCTGGGTCCAGCCAGGCTGCCTGCCCGGCGGCATCGAGGATCAACGGCCGGCGCTGGCTCATGGCCGGCTGAGTCACCACTGCAGTGCTCAACCAGACTTGCTCCTGCACCGGATAGGCTTCCCAGATACCCGCGAAAAACAATGAAGAACCCTCCCCTGGCGTCAGCCAGAAAGGCCGCTTGCGCACATTGCCCCGCCACTCGTAGAAACCGTTGGCCGGAATCAGGCAACGCCGCAGACGCAAGGCCTCGCGAAACATCGGCTGCTCGGCCACCGTCTCGGCACGCGCATGGGCGGGGGTTCGCGACAGATCGGTCAGCCACGGCGGGGTCAGCCCCCAACGAGCCTTGGCCAGGGTCGAGCGTTCTCCCTCCCGACGCTGGATCAGCACCGAATCACCCGGGGAAATATTCCACTGCGCCTGCTGGCCTTCGGGAAAGCCCTCCTGTGCGGCGAAACCGGGTGACCAGCGAAACAAGGCAAAACGTCCACACATCAGGCAAAAACTCTTGAGGGGTCTAGCACAGCAGAACCCCGGGGAAACTGTCGGGCTCGTCGCCCGACATGGGCAGCGCGGCATTGTACTCACCGATCAGCTGCCGTGCGTAATCGGCCTGCTCGTCGGCCACCAGCAAACCCAGCAGGCCCATCGCGGGCAGGTCGCCCATGCCGCCAACCAGATCCCGGCCAGCCAGATGCACACCTACACCTTCGTTCTCCAGCATGCCCAAAAGCATCTGCGCTTCGAGCAGGCTTGCAGGCTCGTAGATGCGCTGCATCACTCGTTCTCGCTGCGCACGTGCAGCGACCACTGCTCGCCGTCGGTGTGCAACGCAAACACGATGGGGCGGCAGCACACCGGGCAGTCTTCTACATAGTGCTGATCGCCACCCGACAGGTCGAGCACCGCTTCGGCCGGCTCTCCGCAATAGGGGCAATCGTAATCTTGGGTTTCCAGCATCGCGGCCTCCACGGCTCACTTGTGCGTATAATCGCCACTCTGTTTGCAGGCCGTTGGCTACATGGGCCCCTACCCTTTGCCCACAACCTTGCGCCTGTACCTTTACCTTAGCCGTTTCCAACAAGAGAGCATGATGGGCGAATTCGATGCCATCCGACCGTACGACGACGCCGAAGTACCTGCCGTTCTGGCACGGCTGCTCAGCGACCCGGCATTTCTGGATATCCTCACCCACTTCCGCTTCCCGCGTCAGGCCAAGACCTTTGGCTGGTTGCTCAAGCCGTTGATCGCACGGCGCCTGCGCCGCGAGTTCAAGGATGTCAACAACGTCGCTACTCTGCAGGACAAGGTCGAATTCTACGTCGACCACACCATCGACCGCGCCACCGACGGTGTGACCTACACCGGTGTCGAGCAGTTCAAGTCCGGCAGTGCGTACCTGTTCCTGGCCAACCATCGCGATATCGTCATGGACCCGGCGTTCGTCAACTACGCCGTGTACCACGCAGGCCTGCCGACGCCGCGCATTGCCATCGGCGACAATCTGCTGCAGAAGCCTTTCGTCAGCGACCTGATGCGCCTGAACAAAAGCTTCATCGTTCATCGCTCGCTGGTTGGGCGGCGTGAAAAGCTGGCGTCCTACCAGCTGCTCTCGGCCTACATCAACCACTCGATCCGCCACGACTGCGCCTCGATCTGGATTGCCCAGGCCGAAGGCCGCGCCAAGGACGGCGACGACCGCACCGACTCGGCGATCCTCAAGATGTTTCACATGAGCCGCAAGGATGAGCCTTTCGGCGAAACCATCAAGGCGCTGAACCTGACGCCGGTGTCGATCAGCTACGAATACGACCCCTGCGATCAGGCCAAGGCGCGCGAGCTGTACATCCGTGCAACCAAGGGCGCCTACAACAAGGCACCTGGCGAAGACGACGTCAGCATTGCCCAGGGCATTACCGGCTACAAGGGCCGCGTGCACATCAACTTTGCCTCGCCCATCACCGAGTCGTTCGAAGACACCAAGCAGCTGGCCATGGAGATCGATCGGCAGATCCTGGGCGGCTATCGCCTGTTCCCGGTGCACTACCTGGCCTACGCGCAGTGGGCGGATGCCGATCCCGAACTGCAGGTGCCTGTGGCAGCCGATGTATTTCCGGCCGCCGAGCTGGAAAAGGCGCGTGCCGAATGGCTGCGACGGCTGCGCGAGTGCCCGGTGGAACAACGACCGTTCCTGGTGGTGCAATACGCCACGCCGGTGCGCAACCAGTATCGCGTCAAGGCAGGGCTGCCGCTCTAGGGTCACTCTGGGGCATGGGGTGTCATGCGGCCGTCATGGGTCTGTCATGCGCCCTTCATGCACCCTTCATACACCCTTCATGCAAAACAGGCATCGTGTTGCACCCTCACCCAACACGCTTCGGATGCCCGCCATGCTGCACGCCCTTAACCAGGATCGTCTCTACCACATTACCGCCAGCGACGAGCAGGAAGCTCTGATCGACGCCCTGGCGTTCAATGTCCAGGACCGACAGTGGCTGGTGTATTGCGCTTTGGGCGGTCATCAGCACGGTGACTGGCCCGATCTGGACCTGGGCACGGGCATCAGCGTGCTCGACTTTCACATGCAGGCGGCCTGAAGCCTGCACGCAGTCGAATCCGGCCCATGAAAAAGCCCGCGAACATCGCGGGCTTTTTCATGGCTGGCACAGGCTGTCAGAAATTGCTCTGAGACAGGGTCTGGCCAATGGTGGCGTCCTTGAACACGCGCGTCAGCGCATCGCTCAGCACATCGCTGACCAGCTTGGTGTTGGTTTCCTGGTTCGGCGCCATGCCGAAACGCTGGTTCAAGGACGCGCCGTAGCGGCCGCTGTAGTGACGGCCACCGTTGGTGACGTCGGCCTTGAACGTGGCGCCGATGTTGGCTTCGGTGACGTACATCTTGTCCTTGGGCGACTGGTACTTGAGCTCGGCCAGGGTGATGGTCAACGTAGGCGCGCTGCCGTTGTTGCCCGTGGGCGTGAAGCCGAGCAGTCGTACGGCCGCTTCGGCCTGGGCCTGCAACTTGGGCAGCACATCGTTGGCGGCAACGCTCACTGCGCTGGTTTCCGGATAAAGGCCGCCACGGGTGCCCAGGGTCGGCGAAGGTCGACCGTCGACGACGCGCACGGCCACTGCCTGGCCCTGGCCGACAGCGGCGAACTGCGAAGTCAGGCGCGGCTGCGGGCTGAGTTGTTGCGGGCTGTTGGCACAACCGACCAACGTCAGACTGGTCACAGCGATCATAGCGAACAACAGGCGGTGCAACATGCGCATCTCTCCGGCAACGGGCAGTGGATAAGCCGCGAGTATAGCGGGGCCTGCGGGCAATGGACCAGCCATGAAACACGTGCAGGCGACCCAGCGTGGTCCGTGTCATCAGCCTGTCACCGTCTGCGGGCAGTATCGCGGCTACAGTCCACCGCACGCCATCGCACGGAGAATCGCTCATGGGTTTTCTCAAGTCTCTGTTCAGCGCCAGCCAGCCCTACCGTTGCTACGTCGCGCTCGACCAGCAGGGCCTGTGTCGCGCCTTCAAGCAGTGCCAGCAGGCGCCCGTCGGCGAGGGTTGGGTCGAGGTTGGCGATATTCGCCCACAATGGCTGGGCCAGCCATTGCCTGCCCATGCCCGCGTCAGCTCCCGTGCCACGGGGGCTGGCGGGATTCGGGCCGTGCACGCCTGACCGGCCGGTCACCAAAAGCCTGTAAATAACGATCAACTCGCCGCGTTTCATCGCTATAATCTTCCCCCGATTATAAGGACGTCTCCTGATCGGGCCTCGCAGCACTGCCAACACACTCGTCTTGGCCTCCGCACCGCCCACAGAGAGCCGCCCACGCAGGTCACGCGCTGGCGTTTCCATTCGCTCGTGCCACCCTGCCGCTGCCGATCCTCCAAGCAGCCTTCTTGAGGTTCACGACTCCAAAAGAGCGTGAAATAAACGGGTTTCACAACTTCACAAGAGTGTGGCGAGCAAATGAAAAGTCTTGGATCTGTACCAGCACTATCTGCGTCCCGAACAGCCCAACGAGGAAGGATCGAACGCTTCGCATGATGGCTCCAGTTCGCTGAACGCACGTATCAACCATGGTCCTATGGCGTTGGCGGGCCGAACGTGAGTTCATGGGCAATGCCCGGCAGACTTGTCGGCACAGGCCATTTCAGCGATGCAGTTGCGAAGATTCGGACATGGCGACCCAGGCCTGCACAGACGTACCGGGGTCCCATGCTGTCAATGGGTGCTGAAGATTTTGGAGACGCGTTAAATGGCGCAAAACGAAGCAGTCGACGTGGTATTGGTAGGGGCCGGCATCATGAGTGCCACCTTGGCCGTACTGCTCAAGGAACTCGACCCGGCATTGAAGCTGGAAGTCGTCGAGCTCATGGACTCCGGTGCCGCGGAGAGCTCCAATCCGTGGAACAACGCCGGGACCGGCCATGCCGGCCTGTGTGAGCTCAACTACACGCCGCAGGCCGCCGATGGCTCCATCGACATCAAGAAAGCCGTACAGATCAACACTCAGTTCGAGGTCTCGAAGCAGTTCTGGGCCTACCTGAGCAGGAAGAGCAGCTTCGGCTCGGCACGTTCGTTCATAAGCCCGGTACCGCACCTGAGCTATGTCGAGGGTGACAAGGGTGTGGCCTTCCTCAGGAAGCGCTATGAAATGCTCAAGGCCCACCATGCCTTCGCCGACATGGAATACACCGAAGACAAGGCAAAGATGGCCGAGTGGATGCCGCTGATGATGCCGGGGCGTCCCGCCGACCAGCACATCAGTGCCACCCGTGTGATGGGTGGTACCGACGTCAACTTCGGCGCCTTGACCAACAAACTGCTGGCTCATCTGGCCAGCGCACCCGGCGCGCAGGTGAAGTACTGCAAGAAGGTCACCGGCCTGGCGCGCAAGGGCACTGGCTGGACGGTCAGCGTCAAGGACGTCAACACCGGCAATACCCGCGAGATCGACGCCAAATTCGTATTCCTCGGTGCAGGCGGTGCTGCTTTGCCCCTGCTGCAGATGTCCGGGATCGAAGAGGGCAAGGGCTTCGGTGGTTTCCCGGTCAGCGGCCAGTGGCTGCGCTGCGACAATCCCGAAGTGGTCAAGCAGCATCAGGCCAAGGTCTACAGCCAGGCGGCGGTGGGCTCACCGCCCATGTCCGTGCCCCACCTGGACACTCGCGTGGTCGATGGCAACAAGTCGCTGCTGTTCGGCCCTTACGCCGGCTTTACTACCAAGTTCCTCAAGCATGGCTCGTTCCTCGACCTGCCGCTGTCGGTGCGCGCGGCGAATATCGGCCCGATGCTGGCCGTGGCCCGCGACAACATGGACCTGACCAAGTACCTGATGAGCGAAGTGCGTCAGTCCATGGAGCAGCGCCTGGATTCGCTGCGGCGCTTCTACCCGCAGGCCCGGGCCGAGGATTGGCGCCTGGAGGTGGCTGGCCAGCGCGTGCAGATCATCAAGAAGGATCCGAAGAAAGGCGGCGTGCTGCAATTCGGCACCGAGTTGGTGTCTGCCGCCGACGGTTCGCTGGCGGCCTTGCTCGGTGCATCACCAGGTGCCTCGGTGACCGTGTCGATCATGCTCGACCTGCTGGAACGCTGCTTCCCCGAGCAGACCCGATCACAGGCGTGGGCGACCAAGCTGGCGGAGATCTTCCCTGCCCGTGAACAGGTGCTGGCGAACGATGCCGAAACCTACCGTCGCGTCAGCCATGACAGCGACGTGGCGCTCGAGCTCGCGGAAAAAGCGGACGGCGTGCAGCATTACGCCTGATACACCGCACGTACCGCCGACGCGGCTCGCGCCGCTGCTACAGGGAATTGCATCGCTCTTGTAGCAGCGGTGCAAGCCGCGTCCGTGCGCACCGCCCTTGTAGCAGCGGTGCAAGCCGCGTCCGTGCACACCGCCCTTGTAGCAGCGGTGCAAGCCGCGTCCGGGCGCACTGCGTTTCTGCAGACACACCGCGCGTGCCGCCGACGCGGCTTGCGCCGCTGCTACAGGGGTCGTTTCAGGCTCGCTGGATCAGGTCGATGTATTCCTGGGCGTTGCGCTGGTCGCGAATCAAGGTGATGAAATCGTTGCCGTGCTCGTCCTTGCCGTCGAGCTCGTAACCGGCTTCCTTGAAGAACACCAGAAAGCGTGCGAAATCATCGACGCGCAGGCCACGGTACGCCTTGATCAGCTTGTGCAGCGACGGCGAGGTGGCATCGACCGGCTCGAAATTCAGGAACAGCTTGATCTGCTCATCGCCGATCTCGTCGCCAATCAATTGCTTCTTGTCTTTACGCATTACCGACTCCAACTCGCTATCACGGTCATTCACGGGGCAGGCAGTTTACCCTCGGCTTGGCGATGGGCTCAACGCGCGCGTAGGCTGCCGGTGTGCAGATCGGCCCAGACATGCCCATTGGGGTAGCTGAGGAACTGCACGTAGACGGTGTCGTTGCGCAGCAGGTCGAGCAGGATCCGGTACTGGCTCAGCGGATAGGTCAGGGCCAAGGTGCCAGTGGCCGCATCGAAGGCGGGCCGCTTCAGGCTTTTGCTTTCGCCATCGAAGGTGATCAACACTTCGGCCAGTTTCGCGTCCTTGCTCAACGCCTTGCCCTTCAAGCGCAACAGCATGGGCGCGGTCACCGGTATGGGCTGCTGGTTGGAAAGGCGCTGATTGCCCATGACCACCGAGTAGCTGGTCACCTGCACCAGTTGCTGCTGCGGATCGCCTTCGCGCAGGGACTGCTCATCGGGCGGCAGGAACTGTTCATGTACGAGTCCATGCACAGGCGCTGCGGCCAGCGGCAGACAGGTCAGCAAGGCAATGGCGGCAACGGTCAGGCGCATGGGCGGCTCCTTGTGGAAGAGCCGCGGACTTTAGCATGTTGCAAGGGGGTCGGGTCTGTGGCGAGGCCGGACGCGGCTCGCGCCGCTGCTACAAGAACGACGCAATCCCTGTAGCAGCGGCGCAAGCCGCGTCCGACAGCGCCCGCAATCCCTGTAGCAGCGGCGCAAGCCGCGTCCGGCAGCGCCCGCAACCCCTGTAGCAGCGGCGCAAGCCGCGTCCGGCAGCGCCCGCAACCCCTGTAGCAGCAGCGCAAGCCGCGTCGGCAGCGCCCGCAACCCCTGTAGCAGCGGCGTAAGCCGCGTCGGCGGCGCGTGCCATGGATCTGGAGGAATGCAATAAACCCGGGGTCGGTCTCGGGAGGGAGGCCTTACATCCCCTTGACGGCGAAGATACCCGCAGCGTTGCGCCAGTAGCCCTTGTAGTCCATGCCGTAACCGAAGATATAACGGTCGATGCACGGCAGACCCACGAAGTCGGCCTTGAGGTCGGGACTGGCCTTGCGGTCGTGGTCCTTGTCGATCAGCACGGCGGTGTGCACGGCGCGGGCGCCGGCGTGCTTGCAGAAATCGATGATGGCGCTGAGCGTGTGGCCCTCGTCCAGGATGTCATCGATGATCAGCACGTCGCGGTCGATGAAAGAGATTTCCGGCTTGGCCTTCCAGAACAGATCGCCGCCGCGGGTTTCGTTGCGATAGCGGGTGGCGTGCAGGTACGACGCCTCCAGCGGGAAATCCAGATGGGTCAGCAGCTTGCCGGAGAAGATCAGCCCGCCGTTCATCACGCAGAACACCACGGGGTTGCGGTCAGCCAGTTCAGCGTTGATCTGCGCGCCGACCTTGGCGATGGCAGCCTCGACCTGGGCTTCTGTGTACAGGCAGTCGGCCTCTCGCATGACTTGACGGATGTGCTCGAGATCAGCGGACATGACGCTCTCCAAGGGGGGCGGTGGAAGAAAAGCGGGCAAAGGTACGCACACACCTGGCATGAATCAAGCACAATCCAGGCTTTCATGCACTAACGTGCAGTATGTCTATAGGACAGCCCGATACAATAGATTAATCTACCGCCGTTTTTTTGCCCGTTCGGAGCCTTTCCCCATGCCTATCCGTGAGATCCGCCACCCGCTGATCCGCCACAAGCTCGGCCTCATGCGCCGTGCCGACATCAGCACCAAGAACTTCCGCGAGCTCGCCCAGGAAGTGGGAGCCCTGCTCACCTACGAGGCCACCAAGGATCTGCCCCTGGAAAACTACGAAATTGCAGGCTGGGCCGGCCCGGTGGTGGTCGAAAAGATCGCGGGCAAGAAAATCACCGTGGTGCCCATCCTGCGCGCCGGCATCGGCATGCTCGACGGCGTGCTCAGCCTGATTCCGGGTGCCAAGGTCAGCGCCGTCGGCGTTGCGCGCAACGAAGATACGTTGCAGGCGCACACCTACCTGGAAAAGCTGGTCGATGAAATCGACGAGCGCCTGGCGATGATCATCGACCCGATGCTGGCCACCGGCAGCTCCATGGTTGCCACCATCGACCTGCTGAAGAAGGCCGGCTGCAAGGAAATCCGCGCCATGGTGCTGGTGGCTGCCCCCGAGGGCATTGCCGCCGTGGAAAAGGCACATCCCGACGTTCAGATCTACACAGCCTCGATCGACGAGCGCCTGAACGAGCATGGCTACATCATCCCCGGGCTGGGCGATGCCGGTGACAAGATCTTCGGCACCAAGCAGAAGGACGCCTGACCCATGCAGGACGAGTTCAACGATCCGCTCTGGCGGCAGGTGCTGTCAGGCGCGCAAATGCTCTTCGTGGCGTTCGGCGCGCTGGTACTGATGCCGCTGATCACTGGCCTGGACCCGAACGTGGCGCTGTTCACTGCGGGCCTGGGCACGTTGCTGTTCCAACTGGTGACGGGTCGTCAGGTGCCGGTATTCCTGGCATCGAGCTTTGCTTTCATCACACCGATCATTCTCGCCAAGGGCCAGTTCGGCCTGGCCGAGACGATGGGCGGGATCATGGCGGCCGGATTCGTCTACACCTTCCTCGGGCTTGCGGTGAAGATCAAGGGCACCGGCTTCATCGACCGCCTGCTGCCGCCCGTGGTAATCGGCCCGGTCGTGATTTCCATCGGCCTGGCGATGGCGCCGATCGCCGCCAACATGGCGATGGGCAAGGCCGGCGATGGCACCGAACTGATCCCCTACGCCACAGCCATGTGGATCTCCATGCCGGCGCTGCTCACCACCATCGTCGTCGCCGTGTTCGGCAAGGGCATCTTTCGCCTGGTGCCGATCATCGCCGGGGTGCTGGTGGGCTTCGCCATGGCATTCGTCTTCGGTGTGGTGGACACGGCCAAGATCGCCGCAGCTTCCTGGCTGGCCCTGCCACACTTCACGGCGCCGGCGTTCAACTGGCAGGCCATCCTGTTCATTGTGCCCGTGGCGCTGGCACCGGCCATCGAGCACATTGGTGGCGTGATCGCCGTGGGCAGCGTGACCGGTCGTGACTACCTGAAGAAACCCGGCCTGCACCGCACCCTGCTGGGCGATGGCATTGCCACGACTGCCGCCGGCCTGTTCGGCGGACCGCCCAATACCACTTATGCGGAAGTGACCGGCGCGGTCATGCTGACCAAGAACTACAACCCCAAGATCATGACCTGGGCGTCGATCTTCGCGATCAGCCTGGCGTTCGTCGGCAAGTTCGGCGCGCTGCTGCAGAGCATTCCGGTACCGGTGATGGGCGGCATCCTGTGCCTGCTGTTCGGTTCCATCGCAGCGGTGGGCCTGAACACGATGATTCGCCACAAGGTCGACATGGCCGAGGCGCGCAACCTGGTGATCGTCTCGGTAACCCTGGTGTTCGGTATCGGCGGGGTGCTGGTCGGCACCGGAACCGGGCCCGATGACTTCGGCCTCAAGGGCATTGCCCTGTGCGCCGTGGTGGCGATTGCGCTGAACCTGTTGCTACCGGGGCATGGTGACTGGAAAAAGGACTCGCAGGCCTGAAGCCGTCAGGGAGCGCCATGGCGGCGCTCCCTGCTGGCAGATTCAGCGTCAAAGCATCAAGGGTGCCCGCTCGCACAGGGTATTCAACGCTTCACCCCATTGCGGGTGATCATTCAGACACGGCACCAGCACCAACTCCTCGCCCCCCGCCTCGCAGAACTGCTCGCGCCCACGGTCGCCGATCTCCTCCAGGGTCTCGATGCAATCGGCGACGAACGCCGGGCACATCACCAGCAACTTCTTCACCCCTTGCTTGGCAAGTTCATCCAGACGCGCCTCGGTGTAGGGCTCGATCCACTTGGCCCGGCCCAGTCGCGACTGGAAGGACACCGACCAGCTACCGTCGGCAAGGCCCATGCGCTCGGCGAAGGCACTGGCCGTACGCAGGCACTGCGCGCGATAGCAGACGGCGAGCACTTCAGGCGGGGCATTCTGGCAGCAGTCGGCGGAACGCAGACAGTGACCGCCGGTAGGGTCGATCTTGGTCAGGTGCCGTTCGGGCAGTCCGTGGAAGCTCATCAACAGATGGTCATGGGGTTGCGCCAGGTAGGGCTTGGCACTGGCCACCAAGGCATCCACGTATTCCGGCTGGTCATAGAACGGTTGCAGCACGCTGAATTGCATGGCCAGCTTGCGCTCGCGCACCACTTTGCGTGCCTGCTCGATCACCGTGGTCACGGTGCTCTGGGCGAACTGAGGATAAAGCGGAGCCAGGGTGACTTTCTGCACCCCCTGCTCGGCCAGGCGCGCGAGCGCCGTATCCAGCGAAGGCTCGCCATAACGCATGGCGACTTCCACCGGACCATGGCGCCACTGCTCGGCCATGACCGCCTGCAGGCGCCGGGTCAGGACCACCAGCGGCGAGCCGTCCTCCCACCAGATCGAGGCATAGGCGTGTGCCGATTGCTCGGGGCGCTTGACCAGAATCAGCGACACGATCAGACGCCGCAGCGGCCATGGCACGTCGATGACATAAGGGTCCATCAGGAACTGGTTGAGATAGCTACGTACATCGGCCACCTGGGTCGATGCGGGCGACCCCAGGTTGACCAGCAGCAGGGCGTGATCGGTCATGCAGCGTCCTATTTCAGGTTCGTCGTTTAGAGCTCAGAGGCGCCGCGACAGTTCGGTCAGGGCGGCGGATAGTTCGCTGTAGCGGAAATTGAAACCTGCGGCCTGCAGCGCCACCGGGCGTGCGCGCTGGCCACCGAGCAACAGCCCTGACAGCTCGCCGAGCCCCGCCTTGAGCAACAGCGACGGCAGCGGCAGGAAAGCCGGGCGATGCAGGGCACGTCCCAGCTGTCGTGCGAATTCACGGTTGCGCACCGGCTCCGGCGCGCAGGCATTATAGGGACCGCGGCACTGGGTCTGGTGCAAGAGAAAATCAATCAAGGCGATTTGATCGTCGATATGAACCCACGGCATCCACTGCCGGCCACTGCCGATCGGGCCTCCCAGCCCCAGCTTGAACGGCAGCACAAGGCGCTTGAGAAAGCCGCCCTGACTTGCCAGCACCAGCCCGGTGCGCACCAGCACCACCCGCACGCCCAACGCTTCGGCGCGCAGGGCCGTCTCTTCCCAGGCAATGCACAAGTGACTGGCGAAGTCCTCCTTGACCGGTTGCGAGGTCTCGTTCAATTCACGTTCGCCACCATCGCCATACCAGCCTACCGCCGAGCCGGAAATCAACACTTCGGGCCGCTGCGCACGGCTTTCCAGCCATGCCAGAAGGCGCTCGGTGAGGGTGATCCGACTGCTCCACAGCAACGCCCGGCGCCGCGCCGTCCACGGACGGTCGGCAATCGGCGCGCCGGCCAGATTGACCACCGCATCCACCGTTTCGTCGCCAATTTCCTCGAGCTGCGCCACGCCACGCACGCTGGCTCCGCACAGCTGCTTGACCTGTCCCGGCTGGCGACTGAGCACCGTCAGCCGATGCCCCTGTCCTACCCAGTGCTGGCAAAGCTTGCGGCCGATGAGCCCGGTGCCGCCGGTCAGCAATATGTGCATAAGGTTTCTCCAATGTGGCGTTGCGTCTGCAGCGCTAGTCTATTTTCATGAGACAGGCACTTTCCATCCGCGTGCCTCTCTCATGAACCATAGGACACCTGAGCAAAAAGGATCCCGTTAACTTATACTTATTAAGTCTTTTGTACAGGTTTGTTTTTCCGAACACACGTGTGCATAGCGCTTACGAAGCTGTTACGAGGGCACTATGAGTTTACCTACGCCGACTTCATCTACGACGACTGGACCTGCAGCGACCGTATCCATTGCAATCATCGGTACCGGCATTGCCGGCCTCTCCGCTGCCCAGGCGTTGCACAAGGCTGGCCATGCCGTGCAGTTGTTCGACAAGGCGCGCGGTGTGGGCGGCCGCATGTCCAGCAAACGCAGCGAGGTCGGCTCCATTGATCTGGGCGCGCAGTATTTCACTGCCCGCGACCGGCGCTTCGTGGCGCAGGTCCAGCAATGGCAGGCCGAAGGTTGCGTGCAGCCGTGGTCGCCGTCGCTGTACAACGCCAAGCAGGGTCGCCTCAGCCCGTCGCCGGACGAGCAGGTACGTTGGGTCGGCGCACCACGCATGAGCGCCATTGCCAAGACCATGGCCGTCGACCTGCCTGCCGCTTTTTCCTGCCGCATCGCCGAGGTGTTCAAGGGCGAGGAATTCTGGGAGCTGCTGGATGCAGAGGGCACCAGCCATGGACCCTTCAGCCACGTCGTGCTCGCTGTGCCGGCGCCCCAGGCCACGGCGCTGCTGGCCAGTGCGCCCAAGCTCGCCACGCAGGTGGCCGGGGTCAAGATGGACCCTACCTGGTCGGTGGCACTGAGTTTCGCTACGCCGCTGGACACGCCGATGCAGGGTTGCTTCGTGCAGGACAGTGCGCTGGACTGGCTGGCGCGAAGCGGCAGCAAGCCCGGCCGTGACGACAGCAGCGACACCTGGGTACTGCACGCCACCAGCGCGTGGAGCAAACAGCACATCGACCTGTCCCGCGAGGCGGTGATCGAACAGCTGCATGGCGCCTTCGCCGAGCTGGTGAACTGCCCGATGCCTGCGCCAAGCTTCAGCATCGCCCATCGCTGGCTCTACGCGCGCCCGGCCCAGCCCCATGAATGGGGTGCGCTGGCCGACCCCGACCTGGGCCTGTACGTGTGCGGCGACTGGTGCCTGTCAGGCCGCGTCGAAGGCGCCTGGCTCAGTGGCCAGGAAGCCGCGCGGCGCCTGCTCGAGCACCTGCAATGAATGCCCGGCATCGGCTCAATCCGCGCAAGTTGTTGCTGTCCAAATGGACCGCCGTGCGCCCGCTGAACCGGGAAAAGCATTTCCTGGTCAGCGAAGTGTTCTGCGATGACGAAGGCATCGTGCTGGAGGTCGAGTTGCAGGCGGTTCTCACACACCGTGCCGAGCGCATGCCCTGGCAGGCTTTGCAGGATATGCAGAACTGGAAAATGGGCTGGCAGTGACACCCTGCCAAGAGCTGTATTTCTGTACAAAGCATTTGACCTGTACAAATACGGACCTAAGATGAAACTATGCTGTACAGCGTTGTCAGTATGTACAGGTTTCAGAAGAGGTCCGTCATGCAAGAGCCCAGCGTCAGCAAACCCAAGATCGGAATCAGCGCCTGCCTGCTCGGTGCACCCGTGCGCTACAACGCCGGGCACAAGGAATCGCGCTGGTGCAGTCGGATCCTGGTCGAGCATTTCGAGTTCGTCCCGGTCTGCCCCGAGGTCGCCATCGGCCTGGGTACGCCGCGCGAGCCGATTCGCCTGGTCGGCGACAAGGATCACACCCAGGCCGTGGGTACCGTACACCCCGACATCAACGTCACCGCGCCCCTGGCCGCCTACGGCGAACGGATGGCCGGCGAGCTGACCGATCTCTGTGGCTACATCTTCATGCAGAAGTCGCCGTCCTGTGGCCTGGAGCGGGTGAAGATCTATCGAGACAACGGCGCTCCCCAGCGCGAAGGTGGCCGAGGCATCTATGCCCAGGCGTTCTGTGCGCGCCACCCCGATCTGCCAGTGGAAGAGGAAGGTCGCCTGTGCGATCCGGTGCTGCGGGAAAACTTCCTCGTGCGCGTCGGCGCCTATGCCCAGTGGCAAGCGCTGCTGGCGGACGGCTTGACGCGCCGCGCCCTGACCGAATTCCACTCGCGCTTCAAATACCAGCTGATGGCCAACAACCCGCTGCAGTACAAGGTTCTGGGCAAGCTGCTGGGCAGCATGGGCCGCGGCGATGCCGCGCAGATCGGCCCGCAGTATTTCAGTGAGCTGATGCAGGCGCTCAAGCGCTGCGCCACTCGCGGCACCCACAGCAATGTGCTGCAGCACATCAGCGGCTACCTCAAGCGCGACATCGATGCGCAGGACAAGCAAGAACTGCAACAACTGATCAATCAGTACCGCGAGGGCATTGTGCCGCTGGTGGTGCCGATGACGCTGCTCAAGCACCTGTTCCGCATCCATCCGGACCCGTACATCGCCCAGCAGACCTACCTGCAGCCGCACCCGGAAAACCTGAGCTTGCGCAATGCCATCTGACGCCAATGGCACCGACTGGCTGCCGATCCGCGAAGTCACCCGGCAAACCGGCGTGCACCCGGTCACCCTGCGGGCCTGGGAGCGGCGCTACGGCCTGATCGTGCCTCACCGCACCGCCAAGGGCCATCGCCTGTACGACGCCGCGCAGATCGCACGGATCCAGCACGTGCTGACCTGGCTCAACCGGGGCGTGGCCGTCAGTCAGGTGAAGCAACTGCTCGACGCTCCTCGCGATGCCCGGCCGCAAGTCCAGAGCGATTGGCAGCAGCTGCGCCAGACATTGATCCAGGCCATCGCCGACATGGCCGAGCGTCAACTGGATGATCTGTTCAATCAAGCGATGGCCCTGTATCCACCTGCCACCCTGTGCGAGCATTTGCTGCTGCCGCTGCTGACCGATCTGGAGCAGCGTTGGGCCGGCCAGTTCGGCGCGCAGATGCAGCGGGTGTTCTTCCATGGCTGGCTGCGCAGCAAACTGGGTGCGCGCCTCTATCACAACAACCGCCAGCTGAACGGTGCGCCCGTGGTGTTGGTCAATCAGGCCGACGTCACTCCGGACCCTTACCTGTGGCTCGGCGCCTGGCTGATCAGCAGCAGCGATTGCCCGGTGCAGGTGTTCGACGCGCCGCTGCCGGCGGGCGAGCTGGCCCTGGCCTGCGACAAGCTTGAGGCACGCGCGCTGGTGCTGTACGCCGACAAGGCCCTCAACCTCGCGGCGCTGGGGCGGTTGCTGGTCGGTTGCACGTGCCCCAAATGGCTGGTGGGCTCGGCCGTGCTCATTCACCGCGCCGCCGCAGGCGACGGCCCTTCCCCCATTGCCGATCTGCACCTGGCGACCGATCCGTTGCACGCCCAGCAGTTGCTGCAGGCGTCTGGCGTGTTGGCCGACCGGCAACCCTGAATTCGAATGACGAGGCTTTCATGCAATTGATCTGGCTGCGCAGCGACCTGCGAGTGCACGACAACCCCGCCCTGGCGGCCGCCTGCGAGCAGGGCCCGACCCTGGCCGTGTTCCTGCTGAGCCCCAAGCAATGGCTGGAGCACGACGACTCACCGAACAAGGTCGACTTCTGGCTGCGCAATCTCAAGGAACTGAGCGCCAGCCTCAAGGCCCTGCACATCCCCCTGTTGCTGCGTGAAGCGGATACCTGGGACAAGGCACCGAAGGTCATCAGCGCGCTCTGCGCCGAGCACAAGATCGAGGCCGTGCATTGCAACGACGAGTTCGGTGTCAACGAGAACCGCCGCGACGAGGCAGTAGGAGCGGCCCTGGCCAAGGTGGACATTCCCCTGCACCGTTATCTGGATCAGGCGCTGTTCAAGCCCGGCAGCGTACTGACCAAAGGCGGCACTTATTTCCAGGTCTTCAGCCAGTTCCGCAAGGTGTGTTACGAACGCCTGCACCAGTCCGTCCCGGCGCTGGTGAAAAAGCCCCACGCGCAGAAACCGGTGCACATTGCCGCCGACACAGTGCCCGATCAAGTGAAGGGCTTCGCCGTCCCCGACAAGGCGCTGCTCAAGCTCTGGCCGGCCGGTGAGCAAGAGGCGCACAAGCGCCTGGACACCTTCACCGACCAACCGATCGAAGACTACAAGGTCGAGCGCGATCTACCCGCCCACCCTGGGACCAGCCAGATCTCCGCCTACCTGACTTCCGGCGTGGTTTCTCCACGCCAGTGCCTGCATGCGGCGCTCAACAGCAATCGCGGTGAGTTCGAGAGCGGCAACGTCGGCGCCGTGACCTGGATCGGCGAGTTGATCTGGCGCGAGTTCTACCGGCACATCATGGTGGGCTATCCGCGCGTCTCGATGCACCGGCCGTTTCGCGAGGAATACGCCGCCCTGCCCTGGCGCAAGGCGCCCAGCGAGTTGCAGGCGTGGAAAGAAGGACGCACCGGCATCCCCATCGTCGATGCAGCCATGCGTCAACTGGTGTCCACCGGTTGGATGCATAATCGCCTGCGCATGGTTACCGCCATGTTCCTGAGCAAGAACCTGCTGATCGACTGGCGCGAGGGCGAGCGTTTCTTCATGCAGCACCTGATCGACGGCGACCTGTGCTCCAACAACGGCGGCTGGCAGTGGAGTGCATCCACGGGTACCGATTCGGTGCCCTATTTCCGGATCTTCAACCCGGTGAGCCAATCGCAGCGTTTCGACGAGCAAGGCGTGTTTCTCAAGCAATGGCTGCCCGAGCTGGAAGGACTGGATCGCAAGCAGGTCCATGCGCCGTCAGGTGATGCGCTCAAGCAGAACGACTATCCCCGGCCGATCGTGGATCTGAAGGAAGGACGCGCACGCGCCTTGGCGGCATTCAAGAATCTGCCACGCAAAGCCAAATAGGGAAGAAGGATTGAAGCAATCGCGGGCAGAGAATCCTGCCCGCGCGTCGGCCAATGCTGGCCGAGGGACAGCTTACAGCGGCATGCGGTAGTTCAGTGTGTAGGCTTCGATACCATCGTTTGGCTCTTTGATGCCGGCGTTGGAGTAGTGGATCGCTCTCACACCCAGCTCATGACCGCCACCGAAGCGCAAACCGAAGCCGATACGGTCTTCGAAGTTGAACGACGAACCCAGCTTGTTGCCTTCGATCTGCGTGTGCGCGAAGGCGGCGACACCGATGCCGGCCTCGATGTAGGGCTTGATCGAACCGCCGCCGAATTCGTAGACGAATACTGGCGCGAACGACAGGCTGTGGTTGTCCTTGAAGTCCTTGCCATCCCAGTAGGTATAGCCGGCATCCCAGTAGCCGGTCAGGCGACCGACGTCGGTCTGGAACCAGCTCTTGTCCCAGTTGGATTGCAAGCCAATGCGATAGACCTGGGACGATTCGCCCGTTTCGCCCGCGGAAAACGATAGGTCGGCCGCGTTCGCGGTCACCGATTGCCCCAACATCAAAGCCGCAAGCGCAGCCAAACTGAACAGTCTCTTCATGAGAAACATCCTACCGAATGCAGTTGTAAGAATTTTTGTCGAAAAAATGGACATGCTATGGAATCGGAGTTGGAACGTAAGTTCAGTGTTACACCCCGTTTTTTTCACATTTTTTTTACAACGTGAATACTTGCACATTGTCAGAAAATTTCCACAGCTTCGGTAGGACATTTCGAAAAATATCTATCGATCCGCTGGTCCAGAACTGCGCGGGCCGCGCCGGCCCGTCAGCCAGCTGGTTTCCGGCACTCAGCAATCGCTGTAGCTGACGCGCTACTGCGGCGCCAGTATCGACCAGCGCCACGTGGGCCGGGACCATGGTGGCCAACAGGGGCTTGAGGAACGGATAGTGCGTGCAGCCCAGAATAAGGGTATCGCAGCCAGCGTCCAGTAACGGTTGCACGTACCCCTGCAGCAACAGACGCAGCGCCGGACTGTCCAGATCGCCGGTTTCGATCAGTTCGACCAGTCCGGGACACGGCTGGGTGATGACCTGCACTTCGTTGGCAAAACGATCGAGCAGTGCCACGAATTTGGCGCTGCGCAGGGTGCCGGTGGTGGCCAGCACACCGACGACACCACTGCGGGTCGCTGCCGCGGCAGGTTTGACCGCTGGCTCCATGCCAACGATGGGCCAGTCGGGATAGCGTTGACGCAGATCCGCCACCGCAGCGACCGTGGCCGTGTTGCAGGCCAGCACCAATGCCTTGGCGCCCTGGCCGTGAAAAAAATGCGCAACCTTGGCACAACGCTCGCGGATGAATTCGCTGGATTTCTCGCCGTACGGAATGTGCCCGGTGTCGGCCACGTACAGCAGCGATTCGCAAGGCAGCAGCCGTTCGATTTCGCCAAGCACCGACAAACCGCCGACGCCGGAATCGAACACGCCGACAGGCGCCTCAGACATGCCGGGCGCTGCAGACCGGGCACTTGGGATCGCGCTTGACCCGCATTTCGCGGAAATGGGTGCCCAGTGCGTCGATCAACAGCAGCCGACCGACCAGCACATCGCCGAACTGCGCCAACAGCTTCAACGCTTCCAGTGCCTGCAGGCTGCCCACCAGCCCGACCAGCGGGCCCACCACGCCGGCCTCGCTGCAGGTCAGCTCGGCATCGCTGCCTTCACCGTACAGGCAATGGTAGCAGGGGCTTTCCGGACGCCGTGGGTCGAACACCGACAACTGCCCTTCCAAGCGGATCGCGGCACCACTGACCAGCGGCTTGCCGGCGGCAAAGCAGGCGGCGTTCACCGCCTGGCGCGTGGCGAAGTTGTCGGAACAGTCGAGCACCAGGTCGACGGCGGCAACCGCTGCGCTCAGCGAGTCTTCATCCAGCGCGGCGCGGTGCGCCACCAAGGCGATTTCGGGGTTGATCGCGCCCAGCCGGGCAATGGCCGAATCGACCTTGCTGATACCCACCGAGGTGCTGTCGTGCAGCACCTGGCGTTGCAGGTTGGTCACATCGACGGTGTCGAAGTCTGCCAGATGCAGCTCGCCGACGCCCGCTGCAGCCAGGTACAGCGCCACCGGCGAGCCCAACCCACCCAAGCCGACGATCAGTACCCGGCTGCCCTTGAGCCTCAATTGGCCTTGGATGTCGACCTGCGACAGCAGCACCTGCCGGCTGTAGCGCAGCAGCTCCTGATCGCTCAGCACAGCAACCGCCCCAGCGTGATGCGCTCGTGACCGCCGAGATCGATACGGCTTTCGATCTGCTCGAAATCGTGTTGGGCCAGCAGTTCACGGACCGCCGGTGCCTGGTCGTAGCCGTGTTCGAGCAGCAGCCAGCCGCCCGGATGCAGGTGCGCGGGTGCCTGGCCGATGATCAGGCGCAGGTCGTCGAGGCCGTCTTCGCCGGCCACCAGTGCACTGGCGGGCTCGAAGCGCACGTCGCCGGCACGCAGATGAGGGTCGGCACTGGCGATGTACGGCGGGTTGCTGACGATCAGGTCGAAACGCTCGCCCTGCAGGGCGCTGAACCAGTGGCTCTCGAGCACCCGGGCATTGCCCAGGTTCAGCCGCACCCGGTTGCGCTCGGCCAGGGCCACCGCTTCGGCGACGCGGTCGACTGCGGTGACTTGCCAGGCACTGCATTCGCCGGCCAGGGCCAAGGCAATCGCTCCCGTACCCGTGCCCAGATCCAGTACTCGCGCCGAGCTGGTCGGCAGCAATTGCAGCGCAGCCTCTACCAGCAGCTCGGTTTCGGGACGCGGAATCAATGTGTGCGAGGCCACTTCCAGGTCGAGCTTCCAGAACCCTTGCTGGCCCAGGATATAGGCAACCGGCTCGCCCGCCTGGCGACGCTTTATGAAGGCGGCGAAGGCGTTGGCAGCTTCGCTGGGCACGATGCGCTCGGGCCAGGTGTGCAGGTAGCTGCGCGACTTGCCCAGTGCCGCGGCCAGCAACAGCTCGATATCCAGGCGTGCGGTCGGGGAATCGGGCAGTTCGACAGCGCGCAACAGACTGGCAATGATGGTCATGTTCTATTCACCCAACGCGGCCAACTGATCGGCCTGGTATTCAGCCAGAAGCGGCTCTATCACTGCATCGACGCCGCCGGCCAGCACTTCATCCAGACAGTACAAGGTCAGGTTGACACGATGGTCGGTTACCCGGCCCTGCGGAAAATTGTAGGTGCGGATGCGCTCGGAACGGTCGCCCGACCCCACCAGCAGCTTGCGCTCGCTGGCGATGGCATTGGCCGCCGCGCTGCTCTGCATGTCGTTGAGCTTGGCCGACAGCCAGCTCATGGCACGGGCGCGGTTCTTGTGCTGCGAGCGTTCTTCCTGGCATTCCACCACGATGCCGGTCGGCAGGTGAGTGATGCGGATCGCCGAGTCGGTCTTGTTGACGTGCTGGCCACCGGCGCCGGAGGACCGGTAGGTGTCCACGCGCAGATCGGCCGGGTTGATCTCGATGGCCACCTGCTCGTCCGGTTCCGGCAACACGGCCACCGTGCAGGCCGAGGTGTGGATGCGGCCCTGGGATTCGGTTTCCGGCACGCGCTGGACACGGTGCGCGCCGGACTCGAACTTGAGCTTGCCGTAGACGCTGTCGCCTTCGACGCGGGCGATGACTTCCTTGTAGCCGCCATGCTCGCCTTCGTTTTCGGAAAGAATCTCCAGGCGCCAGCCACGGCGTTCCGCATAGCGCGAATACATGCGGAACAGATCGCCGGAAAAGATCGCCGCTTCATCGCCGCCGGTACCGGCGCGGATCTCGAGGAAAACGTTGCGACCGTCGTTGGGGTCCTTGGGCAGCAGCATGCGCTGCAGCGCGCCCTCCAGTTGCACCAACTGCTCGCGGGCTTCGCGCACTTCCTCGGCCGCCATCTCGCGCATGTCCGGGTCGTTGTCCTTGAGCAACGCCTGCGCGCCCTCCAGGTCAGCCTGCACCTTGGCCCATTGCTGGTAACCCAGCACCACGGGCTCGACTTCGGCGTATTCCCTGGAATAGGCGCGGAAGCGGGTTTGCTCGGAAATGACTTCAGCGTCGCCCAGCAAGGCGGTCAGTTCCTCGAATCGGTCCTGGAGCGTGTCCAGCTTGTTGAGCAGTGACGCTTTCATTGCGGCGGTTTATCCGTTGAGCCCTCATCGAGGGCAAAGAGTTCCTGGGCCATGGCCAGCGCATCGACGCGGCCTTCGGCGGAGAGCTTTTTCATGTGCACGCTGGGTGCGTGCAGCAACTTGTTGGTCAGGCCCCGGGCCAATTGCGCAAGCACCTCTTCGGCGTTGCCGCCGTTGGCCAGCAGGCGCATGGCTTTCTGCAGCTCCTCGTCGCGCAGGCGCTCGCCCTGCTGGCGGTAGGCCTTGAGCACGTCCACCGCCGCCAGCTCGCGCAGACGCAGCATGAAATCGTCGGCACCCACGCTTACCAGTTCTTCGGCGGCCTGGGCGGCACCCTGGCGGGTTTTCAGGTTCTCGGCAACCACTTCATGCAGGTCGTCGACGGTATAGAGGTAGACGTCGTCCAGCTCGCCGACCTCGGGTTCGATGTCGCGCGGCACGGCAATATCGACCATGAAGATGGGCTTGTGCTTGCGCAGTTTCAGCGCGCTCTCGACCGCGCCCTTGCCCAGGATCGGCAACTGGCTGGCGGTGGAGCTGATGACGATGTCGCTGTTGACCAGCTCCTGGGGAATATCGGAAAGCAGCACGGCATGGGCGCCGAACTGCGCAGCCAGGGTACTGGCGCGCTCCAGGGTGCGGTTGGCCACCACGATGCGCTTGACCCCCTGCTCGTGCAGGTGGCGTGCGACCAGGGTGATGGTTTCGCCGGCGCCGATCAGCAAGGCCTGGCTGCGCGCCAGGTCGCTGAAGATCTGCTTGGCCAGGCTGACGGCGGCAAACGCCACCGAAACCGGGTTCTCGCCGATTGCGGTGTCGGTGCGCACCTGCTTGGCAGCGCTGAAGGTCGCCTGGAACAGACGCCCCAGCAGCGGCCCGATGGTGCCGGCCTCGCGGGCCACGGCGTAGGCGGATTTCATCTGCCCGAGAATCTGCGGCTCGCCCAGCACCAGCGAATCGAGCCCGGACGCCACGCGCATCATGTGACGAACAGCCGCATCTTCTTCGTGCACATAAGCGCTCGCGCGCAGCTCTTCCACACTCAAACGGTGGTAATCGGCCAGCCAGCGCAGCACGGCATCGGCAGCCAGGTGATCCTGTTCGATGTACAGCTCGCTGCGGTTGCAGGTCGAGAGGATCGCGGCCTCACGGCTGTCGGTCAGCCGGCAAAGCTGCTGCAGGGCCTCTACCAGCTGCTCCGGGGTAAACGCCACGCGCTCGCGCACGTCTACCGAAGCAGTCTTATGGTTGATACCGAGGGCGAGAAAGGCCATTCAAGGTCGCTGATGATGTCGAGAAGCCGGTAATTGTCCTACTTCGTCCGGCCCAGAACAACCACCGCTATCTATTGTCCTAATAGGCAACCTCGAGTTATGGGTTTGACCTGTGGCTTGTGTCATGATGATCCGACCGCAGGTAAGCCGCCAAAATCCCCTCTATGAATAGAACCTCCACGTTGCTCCTCGCCTTCGCCTTGCTGCAGGGCTGCCAGTCATGGCCACCCAAAGAGCAGGCGACTCCGGTTCCCGTGGCGCAGCCGGCGCCTGCGCCGGACGAGACGCCCAAGGTCTACGGCTCGTTCAGCGAGGAAACCGTGTTCAGCCTGCTCAGTGCAGAGTTGGCCGGGCAGCGTGATCGCTTCGATCTTGCCCTGGGCAACTACGTGACCCAGGCCCGCAAGACGCAGGATCCGGGCATTGCCGAACGCGCTTTCCGCATCGCCGAATACCTGGGCGCCGATCAGCCAGCGCTGGAGACCGCGCAGTTGTGGGCGAAAAACGCCCCCGCCGACCTCGACGCGCAGCGTGCTGCTGCC
This sequence comes from Pseudomonas sp. CFBP 13727, assembly GCF_014841915.1. Taxonomy (NCBI): domain Bacteria; kingdom Pseudomonadati; phylum Pseudomonadota; class Gammaproteobacteria; order Pseudomonadales; family Pseudomonadaceae; genus Pseudomonas; species Pseudomonas sp. CFBP 13727. The sequence continues at coordinate 367,567 of NZ_JACYUT010000003.1, read as the reverse complement.
ATCCAGTTGGCGCGCAATGGCAAGTACGACGAGTCGCTGGTGTACATGGAGAAGGTCCTGCAGGGCCAGGGTGACACCCATTTCGACTTTCTTGCGCTGTCGGCGGCCGACACCGACGAAAGTACCCGGCGCGGCTTGCTGCAAAGTTTCGATCGCCTGCTGGGCAAGTACCCCGGCAACGGCCAGCTGATCTTCGGCAAGGCCTTGCTGATGCAACAGGATGGCAATACCGAAGGCGCCCTGGCGTTGCTGGAAGGCAATCCACCCCAGGAAGGTGAAATCGCCCCCATCCTGCTGCGCGCCCGTCTGCTCGCCGCGCTGGATCGCGGCAGCGAAGCCATGCCACTGCTGGAAAAAAACCTCAAGAAAATCCCCGACGACAAGCGTCTGCGCCTGACCTATGCGCGCATGCTGGTCGAACAGAACCGCATGGACGACGCCAAGCTGCAGTTCGCGATTCTCGTTCAGCAATACCCGGACGACGACGAACTGCGCTATTCGCTGGCCCTGGTGTGCCTCGAAGGCAAGGCCTGGGACGAAGCCTACAATTACCTCCAGCAACTGGTGGAGCGCGGCAGCCACGTCGACTCCGCACACCTGAACCTGGGCCGCATCGCCGAAGAACGCGGCGATCCACAGACAGCGCTCGATGAGTACGCCCAGGTGGATGTCGGTACCGACTACCTGCCCGCCCAGCTGCGTCAAGCCGATATCCTGATCGCCAACGGCCGCGCCGACGAGGCTTCACGGCGCCTGGCCGAGGCACGCGATGCCCAGCCCGACTACGCGATCCAGCTGTACCTGATCGAAGCCGAAACCCTGGCCAACAACGACAAGACCCAAGCCGCCTGGCTGGTGCTGCAGAACGCCATCAAACAGAATCCGGACGACCTGAACCTGCTGTACACACGGTCGATGCTGGCTGAAAAGCGTAACGACCTGGTACAGATGGAAAAGGACCTGCGGGCCATTCTGGCCCGCGAGCCGGACAATGCCATGGCGCTCAATGCCCTGGGCTACACGCTGTCCGACCGCACCACTCGCTTCGAGGAGGCCCGCACCCTGATCGAGCGGGCCCACCAGATCAACCCCGAAGATCCAGCCGTGCTGGACAGCCTGGGGTGGGTCAATTACCGACTGGGCAACCTCGACGCCGCCGAGCGCTATCTGCGCGACGCGCTGGAACGCTTTCCCGACCACGAAGTGGCCGCCCACCTGGGCGAAGTGCTGTGGGCCAGCGGCAAGCAGCGTGAGGCGCGCAAAATCTGGGGCAAGGCCCTGCAAGAACAACCCGACAGCCCTGTCCTGCGCAGCACCATCCTGCGCCTGACCGGTTCAGAGAATCTTTAATCCATGTCTTTGCGTCCTACCTCCTACATGATGCGTCACCTGCTGGTTGCCACTTTCATCGCCGTGCTCACCGGCTGCGCCGGCATGGGCTCCCACGAAGCCCTGCAGGGTCAGGGCAACCCGCAACAGTGGCAAGTGCACAAACAGCAACTCACCCAGCTCGACGGTTGGGAGATCAACGGTAAGATCGGCATCCGTGCGCCCAAGGACTCCGGTTCCGGCACCCTGTACTGGCTGCAGCGTCAGGATTACTACGACATCCGCCTGTCCGGCCCTCTGGGGCGCGGTGCGGCGCGCCTGACCGGACGCCCGGGCGATGTCAGCCTGGAGGTGGCCAATCAGGGCCGCTACCAGGCCACGACCCCCGAAGAACTGCTGGAACAGCAACTGGGCTGGAAACTGCCGGTTTCGCATCTGTCCTGGTGGGTCCGCGGCCTGCCGGCCCCCGACAGCAAGAGCCAGCTGACCCTTGATGGCGACAGCCGCCTCGCGGGGCTTGCCCAGGACGGCTGGAAAGTCGAATACCTGAGCTACACCGAACAGAATGGCTACTGGCTGCCCGAGCGGATCAAGCTGCATGGCCAGGACCTGGACGTGACCCTGGTGGTCAAGGATTGGCAGCCGCGCCGGCTGGGGCAGTGACATGAGCGCAGGCACTTCCATGAACCCCGTACTGACCCTGCCCGCGCCGGCCAAGCTCAACCTGATGCTGCACATCCTCGGCCGGCGCGCGGATGGCTATCACGAGCTGCAGACGCTGTTCCAGTTTCTCGACCACGGTGATGAGCTGGATTTCGCCCTGCGCGACGACGGCGTGGTGTGCCTGCACACCCAGATAGCCGACGTACCCCACGACAGCAACCTTATCGTCAAGGCCGCGCGGCAGCTGCAGGCACTGACGGGTACGGCGCTGGGCGCCGATATCTGGTTGCGCAAGGTACTGCCCATGGGCGGTGGTATCGGCGGTGGCAGCTCCGATGCCGCCACCACCCTGCTCGCTCTGAACCACCTCTGGCAGACCGGCTGCAGTGAAGATCAGCTCGCGCAGCTGGGGCTTTCCCTGGGCGCCGATGTGCCGGTGTTCGTGCGCGGCCATGCGGCGTTCGCCGAAGGCGTGGGCGAGAAACTGACCCCGGTCGAACTGCCACAGCCCTGGTATCTCGTGCTTGTACCGCAAGTCTCTGTAAGTACAGCGGAAATTTTTTCGGATCCGTTGTTGACACGTGACTCGGCGCCCATTAAAGTGCGCCCCGTTCTTGAGGGAAACAGTCGTAATGACTGCCAGCCAGTAGTAGAGCGTCGTTACCCGGATGTACGTAACGCACTGAATTTGCTTGGCAAATTCACTGAAGCTCGGCTAACAGGCACTGGAAGTTGTGTGTTTGGGGCCTTCCCAAGCAAAGCGGAAGCTGATAGAGTTTCGCACCTTCTTGCAGACACCCTTACAGGGTTCGTGGCCAAGGGAAGCAACGTTTCGATGTTGCATCGCAAGCTGCAGAGTCTGTAACAGGAAACGAGTGCTGGGCACTCGGAAGTTTCAAGCTACAGGGGCGTCGCCAAGCGGTAAGGCAGCAGGTTTTGATCCTGCCATGCGTTGGTTCGAATCCAGCCGCCCCTGCCATTTTCCTATACTCATCCAGGTATACCCTCAGCCGGCAGGTACTGCGCGTGTCCAAGATGATGGTCTTTGCGGGGAACTCAAACCCCGATCTGGCTCGACGCGTTGTGCGTCAGCTGCATATCCCTCTCGGTGATGTCTCCGTCAGCAAGTTTTCCGATGGTGAAATCAGCACCGAGATCAATGAAAACGTTCGCGGTAAAGACGTCTTCATTATCCAGCCTACATGTGCGCCGACCAACGACAACCTGATGGAACTGGTGCTGATGGCTGATGCCTTCCGCCGCTCCTCGGCTTCGCGAATCACCGCCGTGATCCCCTACTTCGGTTACGCTCGTCAAGACCGCCGTCCGCGCTCTGCCCGTGTGGCAATCAGCGCCAAGGTCGTCGCCGACATGCTGACCGTGGTGGGCATCGACCGTGTCCTCACCGTCGACCTTCACGCCGACCAGATTCAAGGCTTCTTCGATATCCCGGTCGATAACATCTACGGTTCTCCGGTTCTGGTGGACGATATCGAAGACCAGCGCTTCGAGAACCTGATGATCGTTTCCCCCGACATCGGTGGCGTGGTGCGTGCACGCGCCGTGGCCAAGTCGCTGGGCGTCGACCTGGGCATCATCGACAAGCGTCGCGAGAAGGCCAACCACTCCGAAGTGATGCACATCATCGGTGATGTCGAAGGCCGTACCTGCATCCTGGTCGACGACATGGTCGATACCGCCGGCACTCTGTGCCACGCGGCCAAGGCCTTGAAAGAACATGGCGCGGCCAAGGTGTTCGCCTATTGCACCCACCCGGTCCTGTCGGGGCGTGCGATCGAGAACATCGAGAAATCCGTGCTGGACGAGCTGGTGGTGACCAACACCATCCCGCTCTCCGCAGCCGCACAAGCCTGCGGGCGTATCCGTCAACTGGATATCGCCCCGGTTGTTGCCGAAGCGATGCGTCGCATCAGCAACGAAGAATCGATCAGCGCGATGTTCCGCTGAGGGCCCTGCCCTTCGCGAACACCGTTCTGACGAAAAGCGCCCCGGCCCGACACTCTGTCGGGCCGGGGCTTTTTTGCCCGTATCGCCTTGGCGCTGGTCGCAAACGCTGGGCGAACGTGGTTATTTTGGAGAAACACATGAACGATTTCACTTTGAATGCCGAAGCGCGTTCCGACCTGGGGAAAGGTGCGAGCCGCCGCCTGCGTCGTCTCGCCAGCCTGGTACCAGCTGTTGTCTACGGTGGCGAAAAAGCCCCTGAGTCGATCAGCATGCTGGCCAAGGAAGTTGCCAAGCTGCTCGAAAACGAGGCTGCCTTCAGCCACGTGATCGAACTGAACGTTGGTGGCACCAAGCAGAACGTCCTGATCAAGGCACTGCAGCGTCACCCAGCCAAGGGTCACGTCCTGCACGCTGACTTCGTACGCGTGATCGCCGGCCAGAAACTGACCGCCATCGTGCCTCTGCACTTCATGAACCAGGAACCGGCTGTCAAGAAAGGCGGCGAGATCTCGCACACCGAGACCGAGCTGGAAGTCACCTGCCTGCCGAAAGACCTGCCTGAGTTCATCGAAGTCGACATGGCTGACGCTGAAATCGGCACCATCATCCACCTGTCCGACCTCAAGGCTCCGCAAGGCGTCGAGTTCGTGGCACTGGCTCATGGTACCGACCTGGCAGTTGCCAACGTCCACGCTCCGCGTATCGTTGCCGACGAAGAAACCGAAGAAGGCGCTGCCGAGTAATCTTACTCGCACGCCGAGCTGTGGATGACACCCTCGGGTGGCGTCCACGACTCGACAAGGAAGAGCCCCTGCCGTGACCGCCATACAACTGATCGTTGGCCTGGGTAACCCCGGCCCCGAATACGAACAGACCCGGCATAACGCAGGGGCTCTTTTCGTTGAGCGCATCGCCCAGGCACACCGTGTGAACCTGGTAGTCGATCGCAAGTATTTCGGCCTGACGGCGCGTTTCAGCCATCAGGGCCATGACGTTCGTCTGTTGATCCCCACCACCTACATGAACCGCAGCGGTCAATCCGTCGCAGCGATGGCGAATTTCTTTCGCATACCGCCGCAAGCGATCCTGGTGGCCCACGACGAACTCGACCTGCCCCCCGGCGTCGCCAAGCTCAAACTGGGCGGCGGGCACGGCGGGCACAACGGCCTGCGCGACATCATCGCGCAGCTCGGCAATGACAATGGCTTTCACCGGCTGCGGCTTGGCATCGGCCACCCGGGTGACAGCAAGTTGGTGTCCAATTTCGTTCTTGGCCGCGCCCCGCGCGCCGAACAGGAAAAGCTGGATGCCAGTATCGATTTTGCCCTCGGTGTGCTGCCGGATATCTTCGCCGGCGAGTGGAATCGCGCGATGAAAAACCTGCACAGCCAAAAGGCCTGACTCTTCGAAGAGGGATTCACCATGGGATTCAACTGCGGCATCGTCGGCCTGCCCAACGTCGGCAAGTCCACCCTGTTCAACGCCTTGACCAAATCCGGGATCGCGGCCGAGAACTTTCCGTTCTGCACCATCGAGCCCAACAGCGGCATCGTGCCGATGCCCGATGCGCGCCTGGAAGCGCTGGCTGCCATCGTCAATCCCAAGCGCGTGCTGCCCACCACCATGGAGTTCGTCGACATCGCGGGCCTGGTGGCCGGCGCTTCGAAAGGTGAAGGGCTGGGCAACAAGTTCCTCGCCAACATCCGCGAAACCGACGCCATCGCCCACGTGGTGCGCTGCTTCGAAGACGAGAACGTGATCCACGTTTCCAACAGCGTCGACCCCAAGCGCGACATCGAGATCATCGACCTTGAGCTGATTTTCGCCGACCTCGACAGCTGCGAGAAGCAACTGCAGAAGGTTGCGCGCAACGCCAAGGGCGGCGACAAGGACGCGGTGGTGCAAAAGGGCCTGCTGGAGCAGTTGATTGCCCACTTCACCCTGGGCAAACCGGCCCGCAGCCTGATGCGCACCATGGGCAACGACGAGAAGGCGGTCGTGCGCGGCTTCCATCTGTTGACCACCAAGCCGGTCATGTACATCGCCAACGTTGCCGAAGATGGCTTCGAGAACAACCCGTTGCTGGACGTGGTACGGGTGATTGCCGAAGAAGAAGGCGCGATCGTGGTGCCGGTGTGCAACAAGATCGAAGCCGAGATCGCCGAGCTCGACGACGGCGAAGAGAAGGACATGTTCCTCGAGGCCCTGGGCCTGGAAGAGCCCGGCCTGAACCGCGTGATCCGCGCCGGCTACGAACTGCTCAACCTGCAGACCTACTTCACCGCCGGCGTCGAGGAAGTCCGCGCCTGGACCGTGAAGATCGGCGCCACCGCGCCACAGGCCGCCGGTGTGATCCACACCGACTTCGAAAAAGGCTTCATTCGCGCCGAAGTCATCGCCTACAACGACTTCATCCAGTACAACGGCGAAGCCGGTACCAAGGAAGCAGGCAAATGGCGCCTGGAAGGCAAGGAATACATCGTCAAGGACGGTGATGTGATGCACTTCCGCTTCAACGTCTGAGCCGACCCGCTACACCGCCTCACGCGTGCCTCGAAAGCCCCGTCATCGCCCTGCGATACGGGGCTTTTTGCATTCAGGCTCCAAGGGCCGCCACGCGCTAAAGATAGCGCATGGCCAGCCGACAACCTGTAGACCAGAAACGTGCACGGGTTACCGCGCCCTGGTGACCACCCGCTGCCCTCGACCGCGCCGTAGTTTCCCCTAGCAGACGCCACCCCATGAACGAAAATTCCGATGTGATGTACAGGCTGCTCGTACAGGGTGTGGTGGATTATGCGATCTACATGCTCTCGCCGCAGGGCATCGTTTCGAATTGGAATGCCGGGGCGCAGCGGGCCAAGGGGTATCGTGCGGAGGAGATCGTCGGGCAGCATTTTTCGTGCTTCTACACCCCCGCGGACCGCGCCTGTGGCTTGCCGGCGCAGAGCCTGGCGACGGCGCTGGAGGCGGGGCGTTTCGAATGCGAAGGCCAGCGGGTGCGCAAGGACGGCACGCTGTTCTGGACCCATGTAGTGATCGAGCCCATCCATGACGACAGGGGCCAGTTGCTCGGCTTCGCCAAGGTCACGCGCGACATCAGCGAGAAGCGTGCACGGGACTTGAGCCTGCAGGAAGCCAAGCGCCTGGCGGAAAGTCACAGCGCCGAAATGGCCTCGTTGTCGATGTTTCTCGATTCGGTCATCGCCAATATTCCGTCCAGCGTCATCGTGCAGGACGCCGTATCGCGGCAGATCCTGCTGGTGAATCTGCAGGCTGAGCGGCTGTTCGGCAATGCCCGTGAGCAGATGATCGGTCGGCAGCTGGAAGAGTGCCTGGCGCCGGCGTTGAGCGGTTATCTGCGCCGGTTGACCGACCAGTGCGTGCGTACCGAGGGATTGCACCATGCCCAGAGCCAGCAGCACACCCTGCTGGGCCTGCGGACCTTGCGCAGCAAGACGGTGACCATACGCGGCAAGGAACTGGGCAGCAGTTACGTGCTGCTGATCGTGGAAGACATCACCGACGAAAACGCTGCCCAGGCGCGCATTCGCCACATGGCTCACCACGACAGCCTGACCGGGCTGCCCAATCGGGCGCTGTTCCGCCAACGTCTCGAAGAGGCCTTGCGTGAAGACGCCAGCCGCGACCGCGTGACGGCGACCCTGTGCCTGGACCTGGACAACTTCAAGAACGTCAACGATGCCCTGGGCCATGAGTTCGGCGACCGTCTGCTGCGCGCCATCGCCACGCGGCTGCGCGACGTGCTGCGGGTCAAGGACACGTTGGCGCGCCTGGGCGGCGACGAGTTCGCGGTGATCCTGCCCGAACTCAAGAACGGCGAAGACGCGCAGCTCACCGCACAACGCCTGATCGACACCATCGAGCCGGCTTTCCTGATCGAGGGGCACAGCCTCTGCGTGGGCTTGAGCGTGGGCATTGCGCTGGCGCCCAGGGATCAGAACACGCCCGAAGAATTGCTGCGCTGCGCCGACATGGCCCTGTACGAGGCCAAGCGCAACGGCCGCCATCGCTACGAATACTTTCATCCACGCATGGATGCCTTGGCGCAGAAGCGCCGCACCGTGGAAAGCGATCTGCGTCAGGCCATCGTCGACAAACAGCTGCATCTGTATTACCAACCCATCATCGACAAGCGCGACACGCGGATCATTGGCTATGAGGCACTGATGCGCTGGCAGCATCCGCAACATGGCATGATCATGCCGCTGGATTTCATCGCCATCGCCGAAGAAACCGGGCTGATCCACGAGCTGGGTGCGCTGGCTTTGCGCGAAGCCTGCCACGAAGCTCAACGCTGGCCCGGCGACCTGACCGTGGCGGTCAACCTGTCGCCGGTGCAGTTTCGCAACAATGGCCTGGTGGAGCTGGTGCAGGCAGCGTTGAGCGAGTCGGGCCTGGACGCCGCACGGCTGGAGCTGGAGATCACCGAATCGGTGCTGCTGGACAACAACCAGGCCAACATCAGTATCCTGCAGCGCTTGAAAGCCCTGGGTGTGCGCATCGCCCTGGACGATTTCGGCACTGGGTATTCGTCCCTCAGCTACCTGCGCGCATTTGCCTTCGACAAGATCAAGATCGACAAGTCGTTCGTGCACGACATGGGCGACAGCAACGAGGCCATCGCCATCATCCGCGCGATCACCGGCATGGGCCGCAGCCTGCAGATGCAGGTCACGGCCGAGGGCGTGGAAAGCGACGAGCAGTTCATGCGCCTCAAGGCCGAAGGCTGCTCGCATTTCCAGGGCTACCTGTTCGGTCGCCCGCAGCCAGCCGAGCACCGCGCCCGCTAGCGCTGCCTCACACCGCCTTCTTGGTGCTCGGCAGCAGGATCGTCAGGATGCCGAACAAGGGCAGGAACGAGCACAGCCAGTACACGTACTCGATGCCGTGAATGTCCGCCAGATGGCCGAGCAGCGCTGCGCCAATGCCACCGAAACCGAACATCAGGCCGAAAAACACCCCGGCGATCATGCCCACGTTGCCTGGCACCAGTTCCTGCGCATACACCACGATGGCGGAGAATGCCGACGCCAAAATGAAGCCGATGACCACGCTCAGCACACTCGTCCAGAACAGGTCGACGTAGGGCAGCATCAGGGTGAACGGCGCCGAGCCCAGAATGGAGAACCAGATCACCGCCTTGCGGCCGATCTTGTCGCCGATGGGTCCGCCGAAGAAGGTCCCGGCCGCCACCGCCCCAAGGAACAGGAACAGGTGCAACTGCGAACTGGCCACCGACAGGTCGAACTTCTCGATCAGGTAAAAGGTGAAGTAGCTGGTGAAGCTGGCCATGTAGAAATACTTGGAGAACACCAACAATGCCAGCACCACCAGCGCGGCTTTGACTCGCCCCTTGGACAGACCGTGGCTGGCGCTCTGGCCGGCGCGCGCCTTGAACTGGTTGAGATGGCCACGGTACCAGCGGCTGATGCCGTACAGCAGCGCCACGGCGAACACCGCGATCAGGCCGAACCAGGCCACATGCCCCTGCCCGAACGGAATGACGATGGCCGCCGCCAGCAGTGGACCGAACGCCGACCCGGTATTGCCCCCCACCTGGAAGGTGGATTGCGCCAGGCCGAAGCGTCCACCGGAGGCCAGCCGCGCCACCCGTGAGGTTTCCGGGTGGAAGGTCGAGGAGCCGATGCCGATCAGCGCCGACGCCAGCAGGATCATCGGGAAGCTGCCGACCATGGACAGCAGCATGATGCCAATCAATGTGCAGACCATGCCGGCGGGCAACAGCAGCGGCTTGGGATGGCGATCGGTGTAGAAGCCGATCCAGGGCTGCAGCAATGATGCGGTGACCTGGAAGGTCAGGGTGATCAGGCCCACCTGGGTGAAGGTCAGCCCGTAGCTGGCCTTGAGCATGGGATAGATCGACGGCAGCACCGCCTGGATCAGGTCGTTGACCAGGTGCGCGAGGGCGCAGGCACCCAGGATGCGCATCACCAGCGGGCTGGTCTGTGCAGCGCCTGGCGCAGGGTTGGCGATTGTTGTGGGAGTGGCCATGGGGATTCCGTTGGCAGGCAGGCATGGCCGGACACTCTGCCATTTTGCGTGCGCCGTCGCCAGTTGCCGAAGCAGGCGAATCAGGCACGGCGCAATGGCGCCAACGAATACAACTTCACCCGTGCGGTGATAAACTGGCGCCAGTCACTAAAAACCCATGAAGAATCGATAAAGTTCCAGAAACCCTCCGCATGAGGCATTGGGGTTTCGCCAGAATCAGGAGCGATCATGCCCAAAGTTTCCCACACGGCCCTGCGTCGCCAGTTCCGTGAGCTGCTTGCTTCAAAACAGTGTTATCACACCGCTTCGGTGTTCGATCCGATGTCTGCCCGCATTGCCGCCGACCTGGGCTTCGAGGTCGGTATTCTCGGCGGTTCGGTGGCGTCGCTGCAGGTGCTGGCGGCCCCCGACTTCGCCCTGATCACCCTGTCCGAGTTCGCCGAGCAGGCCACGCGCATCGGTCGTGTGGCGCAGTTGCCGGTGATTGCCGACGCCGACCACGGCTATGGCAACGCGCTGAACGTGATGCGTACCGTGGTCGAACTGGAACGCGCCGGCATCGGTGCCCTGACCATCGAGGATACCCTGCTGCCGGCGCAGTTCGGTCGCCGCTCCACCGACCTCATCTCGGTGGCCGAAGGGGTCGGCAAGATTCGCGCAGCGCTCGAAGCGCGGGTCGATCCCGAGCTGACCATCGTCGCCCGGACCCACGCCGGGGTGCTTTCGACCCAGGAAGTGATCAGCCGCACCCAGGCCTACCAGGCCGCTGGTGCCGATGGCATCTGCATGGTCGGCGTGAAGGACTTCGAGCACCTGGAACAGATTGCCGAAAACCTCAGTGTGCCGCTGATGCTGGTGACCTACGGCAACCCTGCGCTGCACGACGACGCACGCCTGGCGGCGCTGGGTGTGCGCGTGGTGGTGGACGGCCACGGTGCCTATTTTGCAGCGATCAAGGCGACCTACGACTCGCTGCGCGAACAGCGCCAGCAGTTCAGCAAGAGCACCGACCTGAGCGCCACCGAACTGACCCACACCTACACCCATCCAGAGAGTTACGTAAGCTGGGCCAAGGAATTCATGAACGTGAAGGAGTGACCGACGGGCCAGCCCCTCGGGAACATCATGCGGTCATGTGGGTCGGTTAAAAGGGAACCGCTGCAGCAGTGTGCAGCGGTTGCAGTGCCAGCAATCGAGCAACGTACGAAAACGCGACATTTTTAGTTGCTCTCAAGCCTTCCACGCCCTAAAGTTCGCGCCGACCGTCCATGCTGGAAACGATCCATCCGGCTCAAGTACTGACGACGAGACAACAGGCCACCGGAAAGCAGCTTTCCGTGGCCTTTTTGCTTTCGCCCGACATGCCTTGGGAAGTAGGCGAACCAAAGTGGGGATACGGAGGATGGTCATTTGAGCCCATTTATATTCACGACGTTTGCCACCAGGAGTCCCTAGCATGTCGATCAACGTCGAAGACTACTTCGCACCCGATACCTTCAACAAAATGAAGGCGTTCGCCGACAAGCAAGAAACCCCATTCGTAGTCATCGATACCGCCATGATCAGCAAGGCCTACGATGACCTGCGCGCCGGTTTCGAATTTGCCAAGGTGTATTACGCGGTCAAGGCCAACCCGGCCGTGGAAATCATCGACCTGCTGCGCGACAAAGGCTCGAGCTTCGACATTGCCTCGATCTACGAGCTGGACAAGGTCATGAACCAGGGCGTGGGGCCGGAGCGCATCAGCTACGGCAACACCATCAAGAAGTCCAAGGACATCCGCTACTTCTACGACAAGGGCGTGCGCCTGTACGCCACCGACTCCGAAGCCGACCTGCGCAACATCGCCAAGGCCGCGCCGGGTTCGAAGGTCTACGTACGGATCCTTACCGAAGGCTCGACCACGGCCGACTGGCCGCTGTCGCGCAAGTTCGGCTGCCAGACCGACATGGCCATGGACCTGTTGATCCTGGCTCGCGACCTGGGCCTGGTGCCGTACGGCATCTCCTTCCATGTGGGCTCGCAGCAGCGTGACATCAGCGTGTGGGATGCGGCGATCGCCAAGGTCAAGGTGATCTTCGAACGCCTCAAGGAAGAAGACGGCATCGTTCTCAAGCTGATCAACATGGGCGGTGGCTTCCCGGCCAACTACATCACCCGCACCAACAGCCTGGAAACCTATGCCGAGGAAATCATCCGTTTCCTCAAGGAAGACTTCGGTGACGAGCTGCCGGAAATCATCCTCGAGCCGGGCCGTTCGCTGATCGCCAACGCCGGCATTCTGGTCAGTGAAGTGGTGCTGGTGGCGCGCAAGTCGCGTACCGCAGTAGAGCGCTGGGTGTACACCGACGTGGGCAAGTTCAGCGGGCTGATCGAAACCATGGACGAGTCCATCAAGTTTCCGATCTGGACCGAGAAGAAAGGCGAGATGGAAGAAGTGGTTATCGCCGGGCCGACCTGCGACAGCGCCGACATCATGTACGAGCACTACAAATATGGCCTGCCGTTGAACCTGGCCATTGGCGACCGCCTGTACTGGCTGTCCACCGGTGCCTACACCACCAGCTACAGCGCGGTGGAATTCAACGGCTTCCCGCCTTTGAAATCGTTCTACGTCTGAATGCACCTGAGACTTGCGGGCAGCTTTGAGGCTGCCCGTGACTCTACTGCTCCAGCGCCTGCAAGCGCTGCGCGTAGAGGCCGGCCATCGCCCTGATGGCCGGCTGTCTGGCCTGCTCCAGCACCTTCAAGCTGCTGCGCAGAAAGTTTGCGTTCCCCCCTTCGAGAGCCCGCTGCAGCCAGATCAGTGCGGTATCGACGTCGCCCTCCTCTGCCAGCATCGCGGCATGGCTGAATTGCCCGCGGAAGTCTCCCGCCTGCGCTGAACGCATGTACCAGACCTGTGGCCTGGGTAGATCGGCGCCCGCGACCAGCCCCTGTTCCAGGTAACGCCCTACCAGATTCATGGATTTGGCGTGGCCCATGGTGGCCGCCTGCAGATAGCAGGCGAACGCTCGCGGGTGGTCGAGTGCCACGCCGCGCCCGGTACCCAACAGATTGGCCAGGTTGTACAGGCCCCAATCGAGCCCGGCCCGTGCCGCGTGCAGGTAATGGCCGGCAGCACGTTCGGCACTGGCCTCGCAGCCCCATCCGTGTTCGTGGCAGCGACCGAGCATGTTGTGCGCCATGGCATGGCCCCGGCTGGCCGCGATGACAAACCATTTCAGTGCAAGCGCCGCATCACGTTCGATACCGCGGCCATCGAGCAGGATCTGCCCGAGCAATGCCTGTGCATCGACCACGCCCTGCCCCGCAGCGATCACCAGCGCCTGGGCGGCCTTGCGCGGTTCGGCGACGAGCATCGCCTTCAACTGCTCGTTGTCCAGCACCTCCCGACGGCGCAGGCTGAAGTCGCCGCTCATACATCCACCCAGCGCCGCAGCAGGTTGTGGTAGGTGCCGGTGAGTTGAATCAGCGAGGGGTGCTCGGGGACGTCGCGGCTCAACTGCTGGATCGCCCCGTCCATCTCGAACAGCAGCGCCCGCTGACTGTCTTCGCGAACCAGGCTCTGCGTCCAGAAGAACGATGCGAAACGCGCGCCGCGGCTGACCGCACGCACCTTGTGCAGGCTGGTGGCCGGGTACAGCAGCAAGTCGCCGGCCGGCAGCTTGACTTCGCGAGTGCCGAAGGTGTCCTGGATCACCAGTTCGCCGCCGTCGTAGTCCTGTGGATCGCTGAAAAACAACGTCGAGGACAGGTCGGTGCGTACCCGTTCGATGCTGCCCTTGGCCTGGCGTACGGCATTGTCGATGTGAAAATCGAAACTTCCGCCTGCGGTGTAGCAGTTGATCAGCGGTGGAAACACCTTGTTCGGCAATGCCGCCGACATGAACAACGGGTTGGCCCACAGGCGTTCGAGCAGCGCCGCACCGATCTCCATCGCCAGCGGGTGGCCTTCGGGCAGTTGCAGGTTGTGCTTGGCCTTGGCCGACTGATGGCCTGCCGTCATCCGCCCATCCGCCCAATCGGCCTGCTCCAGGGCCTGGCGAATGCGCAGCACTTCGTCGCGCGCGAACAATCCGGGAATGTGTAGGAGCATGGAAAGTCACCGCAAGCCAAGGGGCAGCAATGGTATTGATTCCCATTGCCGGAACACAAGCGCGCATGTCCTGAAATGCAGACAAAACCGTCGAGCAAATTGTAAAGAATGTAAACGGCTCTCGAATAGCAATATTTCGCAATTGCTACAAATATGCAGTTACATTATGCTCCGCCGCCTCATAACCTTGGGGAAGGTTTCCACCATGACGCGCCAACACCACTTCATTCCGGTCTCATCGCCACGGCTGCTGGCCTCTGCCATCGGCATGGCCCTGGGCGCTACCTGCGCCGCGCCAACGGCACAGGCCGCGCCGGCCAGCGAGGCCAAGGGCGCCTCAGTATCGCTCGGTGCCACCAGCATCACCGGCGACGCGCAGGAGCCGACGTCCTACCAGGTCGAGCGCGCCTCGTCCGCCAAGTACACCGCGCCGCTGGTCGATACCCCGCGCTCGGTGACGGTGGTGCCGCAACAGGTGATCAAGGACACCGGCGCACTCAACCTGCAGGACGCGTTGCGCACGGTACCGGGCATCACCTTCGGTGCCGGCGAAGGCGGTAACCCGCAGGGCGACCGACCCTTCATCCGCGGTTTCGACGCACAGGGCGACACTTACCTGGACGGCGTACGCGATGCCGGCGCGCAAAGCCGGGAAATCTTCGCCGTGGAATCCATCGAGGTCAGCAAAGGCCCCAACTCGGCCATCGGCGGCCGTGGCGCTGCGGGCGGCACCATCAACCTGGTGAGCAAGAAAGCGCACCTGGGCGACTCACTGGATGGCGGTTTCACCTGGGGCTCGGACCAGACCCAGCGCTATACCCTGGATGGCAACTACCAGTTCAGCGACAGCGCCGCCGGGCGACTCAACCTGATGAGCCACCAAAGCAACGTGGCCGGGCGCGACCAGGTCGACTACGACCGTTGGGGCATTGCGCCGTCGCTGGCCTTCGGCCTGGGCACCGAGACTCGGGTCTTCCTCGACTATTACCACCTGGAGAGCGACGATCTGCCCGACTCGGGCATTCCCTACAGCATTCCGGCGGCGGGCAACGCGGGCCGCACCTCGGCCAATCCGGACAAGCCTGAGGACGGTGGCAGCCGCAGCAACTTCTATGGCCTGAGCGACCGTGACTTCCGCAAGACCCGCAGCGACATCGCCACCTTCGCCATCGAGCACGACCTCACCGACGCCTTGACCGTGAAGAACACCCTGCGCCATGGCAACACCATGCAGGACTACATCCTCACCCAACCCGACGACAGCCAGCGCAACGTCAACAACGGCAGTGTCTGGCGCCGCGCCAACAGCCGCGTCGGCAACACCGCGACCACCACCAACCAGACCGATCTGTTCGGTGACTTCTACGTCGGCGGGTTGAAGAACAGCTTCTCCACCGGCATCGAATTCAGCCGCGAAGACAGTGACCGCAGTTCCTACACCGTCAACACCGACACCACGCCGCGCACCGCCGGCGCCAGCACCAACTGCACACCGGGCAGCATCGTTTCCAGCGCCTACAACTGCACGTCGCTGGCCAACCCCAATCCGGACGACCCGTGGAGCGGCGCCATTGCGCGCAACTACGCCGGCACCGACACGTCCAGCAAGACGCGGGCGATCTACGTGTTCGACACGCTGGAGCTGAGCCCGCAGTGGCAGGTGAACGCCGGCCTGCGCTACGACCACTTCGAAACCGACTACCGCACCTTCACCGCCGCCGGTGCCACCACGGCCAAGGGCAAGGACACCAGCGAGTTCGTCACCGGCCAATTGGGGCTGGTGTGGAAGCCTGCCGAGAACGGCAGCGTGTATGTTTCCTACGCCACCTCGGCCACCCCACCCGGTTCGCTGGTGGGCGAAGGCATGGAAGGCAACCCGCTGGGAGGAGCACCGGATCGCGCAGGCAACCTGCTGAGCAGTGACCTGGAGCCCGAAGAAACCACCAACTACGAAGTCGGCACCAAGTGGGACCTGCTCGACCAGCGTCTGTCGCTGACCGCCGCACTGTTCCGCACCGAGAAAGAAAACACCCGCGTGCAGACCAGCACCTTTGCCTACGAGAACGCCGGCAAGACCCGAGTCGATGGCCTGGAGCTGTCGGCGTCCGGCAAGCTTACCGAGCAATGGCAGGTGTTCGCCGGCTACAGCTACCTGCAGGCGCGCGTGGTCGACAACGGCCCGCTGGGCGCGGCGAACGACGGCAACCAGATGCCCAACACGCCGAACAACAGCGCCAGCCTGTGGACCACCTATAACCTGACACCCAAGCTGACCATCGGCGGCGGCGCCTTCTATGTCGACGACGTGTTCGGCAATGTCGCCAACACCACCATGGTCGACAGCTACGTGCGCCTGGATGCCATGGCCAGCTACAAGATCAGCAAGCATTTCGACGTGCAGCTGAACGTGCAGAACCTGGCCGACAAAACCTACTACGACAAGGCTTTCAGCACCCACTTCGCCAACCAGGCGGCGGGACGCACGGCGCTGTTGAGCACCAACTTCCACTTCTAGCCACTGCGCGTCGGTTGCTGCGCCCCGCCCGTTTCGACGACGCGGGGCGTTTCACGTCGCAACGGCAATGATCAGAATCGGTGCGCCTGAGACTGATTCTCAGCCAGTGCTGCATAATGCCGTCTGCCCTCCTTTCGATCGGCCCGCTCAAGGTGATTCGTGTTCAAGAACGTCCTCTTCCAGTTGCACTGGTTTTTCGGCATCACCGGCGGCCTGGTGCTGGCCCTGATGGGCATCACCGGGGCCAGCTACTCGTTCGAGGATGAAATCCTGCGCGCGCTCAATCCGCAGACCCTGAACGTGCAGATTCGCGATGGCGGCATCCTCCCTGCTGCGCAGCTGGTGGAAATCCTCGAGCAGCGGCAGGGCAGCAAGGTTGCCGCATTGCGTGTGGACCTGGTCGACGGCAGCGCCGCACGGGTGTCGTTCACCCCGCCGCCGGGGCAACGGCGAGGGCCTTCGGCCTATTTCGATCCGTACACCGGGGAGTTGCAGGGCGAGGTGGTCGGCGAGGGCTTCTTCGACTTGATGCTGGATCTGCATCGTTTCCTGGCCATGGGCGCGACGGGCCGGCAGATCACCGCCGCCTGTACCTTGATGCTGGTGTTCTTCTGTCTTTCCGGCCTGTATCTGCGCTGGCCGCGCAAGGCGCTGCAATGGCGCACCTGGCTGACCCTGGACTGGGCCAAGAAGGGTCGCGCCTTCAATTGGGACCTGCATGCGGTGTTCGGCACCTGGTGCCTGCTGTTCTATCTGCTGGCGGCCTTGACCGGCCTGACCTGGTCTTACCAGTGGTTCGGCAACGCGGTGAACAGAATGCTCTCCGACAACCCTGCCGCCCAGCGCATCGAGCGGCGCACCGCGTCTTCTGCCGATGTGGCGCCCACGGTGGATTACGACGCGCTGTGGGCCAGCATCCAGGGCGCGGTCGGTCCACAATTGAGCGTGGTCAACATGCGTATTCCGGGCAATGTCGGCCTGCCGGCAACGGTGTTCTACCTGCGTACGGATTCGCCCCATGATCGGGCCTTCGGCCTGCTCAGCCTCGACCCGGCCACCGGTCAGGTCAAGGACATCCAGCGCTATGAGGACAAGTCGCTGAAAGCGCAACTGCTGACCAGCATCTACGCCCTGCATGTGGGCAGTTATTTCGGCCTGGTCGGTCGTATCCTGATGATGCTGGCGAGCCTGACGATGCCGTTGTTCCTCATCACGGGCTGGCTGCTGTACCTGGATCGGCGTCGCAAGAAGCGCCAGGTACGCCTGGCCCGCGGCGCCTTGCACCAGCAGGACGAGACGTCGGCCGGTTGGTTGATAGGGTTCGCCAGCCAGAGCGGTTTCGCCGAGCAACTGGCGTGGCAAACCGCCGGGCAACTGCAGTCGGCCGGTCAAAACGTGCGTGTCCGCGCCTTGGGCGAGGTGGATGAAGCGCAGCTGCGGCAGGCCGACAAGGCGTTGTTCGTGGTCAGCACCTTCGGCGACGGCGAGGCACCCGACACCGCGCGCGGCTTCGAGCGCAAGGTGCTGGGCAGTGCCTGTGCCCTGCCCGGCTTGCGCTACGCGGTGCTGGCACTGGGCGACCGGCAATACCAGCAGTTCTGTGGCTTCGCTCATCGTCTGGACCAATGGCTCGATGCGCGTGGCGCCCAGCCGCTGTTTGCCTCGATCGAGGTCGACAACGCCGACCCGGCAGCCTTGCAGCACTGGCAGCAGCAATTGAGCGGGCTGACCGGGGGCGTCGCCCAGGCCGTGTGGCAGGCACCGGTGTTCAGCCCGTGGACTTTGCTCGAACGCCATCTGCTGAATACGGGGAGTGAAGGCGCAGCGGTCTATCGCATTGCCTTGCACAATGATGGCGAGGCCCACTGGCAGGCTGGCGATCTGGTCGACGTGCTGCCACGCAACGGCTGCGCGGCCATCGACCAGTGTTTGTCCGGGCTGGGGCTGCAGGCGTCTGCGCTGGTTGAGGTCGATGGCTTGCAGGAGCCGCTTGGTCAGGCGCTGGCCAGTCGGCAACTGCCGGCCAGTCGCGGGCACCTGGTAGGTTTGCATGCCCAGGCGCTGGTGGATGCGCTGATACCCATCGCTGCACGTGAGTATTCCATTGCTTCGCTGCCCAGCGACGGCCGGCTGGAACTGATCGTGCGCCAGGAGCGCCACGCCGACGGCAGCCTGGGGCTGGGGTCGGGATGGCTGACCGAACACGCCCAGGTGCACGGCGCGGTCAGCCTGCGCTTGCGGCGCAACGCCGGCTTTCATCTGCCGCAGGAGCCGGTGCCGGTGATTCTGCTGGGCAACGGCACCGGTCTGGCTGGCTTGCGCAGCTTGCTCAAGGGCCGCATCGAACAAGGCCAGCGGCGCAATTGGTTACTGTTCGGCGAACGTAACCGAACCCATGATTTCCTGTGCGCAGATGAGTTGCTGGGGTGGCTGGCCAGTGGTGATCTGGCGCGGCTGGATCTGGCGTTCTCGCGTGATCAGGCGCACAAGGTGTACGTGCAGGATCGGTTGCGCGAGGCCGGTGAGGTGTTGCTGCAGTGGGTGGAGGATGGCGCGGTGATCTATGTCTGCGGCAGCCTGCAGGGCATGGCCAGCGGGGTGGATGAAGTGCTGGCCCAATTGCTGGGCCGGGAACGCCTGGACGACCTGATCGAAACCGGCCGCTACCGACGCGACGTCTACTGACCCACCGCGCATACCGCCGACGCGGCTCGCGCCGCTGCTACAGGGGTTACGGTGTGTCAGCCTCACCGCGATGAAACCGCACACCGCATCCAGCCTGATCGCCCCCTCTGTAGCAGCGGCGCAAGCCGCGTCGGCGGTACATGCGGTGTATCAGCCTCACCGCGATGAAACCGCACGCGCCCCCTGTAGCAGCGGCGCAAGCCGCGTCGGCGGTGCATGCGGTGTATCTGGCTCACCACGGTGAGGCCGGACGCGGCTTGCGCCGCTGCTACGAGATCAGGCCTTGACCGGCTCGACGGCGATTTCCTGAACCTCAGGTTTCTTGATCACTGCATACACCACCGCCGTCAGCAAGGCACCGGCAACGATAGCCAGCAGATACAGCAAGGCATGGTTGATCGCGTTGGGAATCAACAACACGAACAGCCCACCGTGCGGCGCCATCAGCTTGCAGCCGAAGTACATCGACAATGCGCCGGTCAACGCGCCACCGACCAGGCTCGCCGGGATCACCCGCAGCGGATCCTTGGCAGCGAACGGTATGGCGCCTTCGGAAATGAAGCACAGCCCCAGCACCAATGCCGCTTTGCCCGCCTCACGCTCGGTCTGGGCAAACTTGCGTCGAGCCAGGAAGGTGGCCAGGCCCAAGCCAATCGGCGGGACCATGCCGGCGGCCATGGTCGCGGCCATCGGCGCGTAGCTCTGCGAGGCCAGCAGCCCCACCGAAAACGCGTACGCCGCCTTGTTGATCGGCCCGCCCAGGTCGACGCACATCATCGCCCCCAGCAGCACGCCCAGCAGCAACGCATTGGTAGTACCCATGCTGTCGAGGAAGGTGGTCAGCCCAGCGAGCATGCCGGCCACTGGTTTGCCCACTACGTAGATCATCACCAGGCCGGTGAACAGGCTGGCCAGCAGCGGAATGATCAGGATCGGCTTGAGCGCTTCCAGGCTCGCCGGCAGGCGCGCATAGCGGTTGATCGCCTTGGCGGCGTAACCGGCAATGAAACCGGCCGCGATACCGCCAATGAAGCCCGCACCCAGGGTGCTCGCCAGCAAACCACCGATCATGCCCGGCGCAAGTCCCGGACGGTCAGCGATGGAGTAAGCGATGTAGCCCGCCAGCAACGGCACCATCAGCTTGAATGCCGCCTCGCCACCGATCTGCATCAACGCCGCTGGCAAGGTGCCCGGCTCCTTGAACGCCTCGATACCGAACACGAACGACAGCGCGATCAGCAAACCGCCCGCCACCACCATCGGCAGCATGAACGACACACCGGTCAACAGGTGCTTGTAGACGCCAGTCTTTTCCTGCTTCTTGGGCGCACCGGCAGCGCTGCCGGTGGACTCCACTTCACCTTCGGCCAAGGCCTTGTTCAGCGTGGCCTGGGCCTGTTTCAAGGCGATGCCGGTGCCGCAGCGATAGATCTTCTTGCCGGCAAAACGCTCGGTAGCCACTTCGATGTCGGCGGCCAGCAGCACTACGTCGGCTTCGTCGATGGCCTGCACGCTCAACGGATTGCGCGCGCCCACCGAACCCTGGGTTTCGACCTGCAGCTCATAACCCAACTGCTTGGCGCCTTGCTGCAAAGCCTCGGCGGCCATGAACGTGTGCGCCACCCCGGTCGGGCAAGCGGTGACCGCCACCAGCCGTGGCGCACGCGACGCTGCCGCGGCAGCGGCCGGAGCGGCGGCATAGGGCTTGGCCTGATCGGCGGCCTGGCGCAGGAAGCCGTCGACATCCTGCAGGGCATGGGCCGGGCTGCTCTGGAACAGACGCTTGCCGACGAAACGGCTCAGGTCCATGGCGCCGGTGTTGACCACCAGCACCCAATCCGCGTTCTCGATATCGGCTGCGCTCAGACGCAGTTCCGGGTGTTGCGGGTCGAACACTTCAACGAAGGTGGTCCAGCCCTGGCGACGGGCCGCAGCGTCGAGCAGACGTGCGCTCAAGACGCTGGACACCCGCCCGCTGGGGCACGCGGTGACAATAGCTAGTTTCATCTTCAACCCTCTTATTGTTCTGTCAGCGGACGTACGCTGACGCCGCTCTCAAGCCGCGCCAGGTGCGCAGCATCACTGATTCCGAAGCCGATCTGCGTCACCGCCATGGCGGCGATCGCCGTGGCCGTGCGCAGGCTGTGTTCCGGCGCCTGCTCGCTGAGCAGACCGTGCACCAGCCCGGCCAGCAGCGAGTCTCCGGCACCTACGGTGCTGGCGACCTCGACGGTGGGCGGCAAGGCCTGCAAGGCGAGGTCGGCCGCGAACCAATTGACGCCGCGTTCACCCTGCGAGATCACCACATTGGCGACGCCGTCGGCCAACAGGTGCTGCGCCGCAGCCGCTTGCTCGACCGGCGTTTCCACGGAACTGCCGAGCACCTCGGTCAGCTCGTGGGTGTTGGGCTTGATCAGCCATGGACGCGTCTTCAAGCCCGCACGCAAGGCAGCCCCGCTGGTATCGAGTGCCACCTTCAAGCCCATGTGCGCAAGCTGTTCGAGCAGTGCCTGAAACCATTCAGGGCTCACCCCACGCGGCAGGCTGCCGGCCACCACGACAGCATCGTGACCCGGTGCAATGTCGTGCAGGCGTGCCAGCAGGGCGGCCTGAGCCAGGTCGTCGACCACCGGGCCCGGACCATTGAGGTCGGTGACCCGGCCACTGCGTTCGGCCAGCTTGATGTTGCTGCGCGTTTCGCCCGGTACGCGAATGAACGCATCGGTGAAACCGCGTTGAGCGAACAAGGCCTCGAACGGTTTCGGGTTGGCCTCGCCCAGAAACCCGCTCACGGTGACCTGATGGCCGAGGTCGGCCAACACCTGGGCAACGTTGAGGCCCTTGCCGGCGGCGTGCCGGTGCAAGGCATTGCTGCGATTGACTTCGCCCAGTTCCAGCCCGTCGATTTCCACGGTCAGGTCCAACGCCGGATTGAGCGTCAGGGTCAGGATGCGTGCCATCAAGATTTCTCCACCAGGGCACGTACCTGCGCAGCGGTGCCCAGCCCGAGCGCATGCCGGGCCAATTGTTGCGCGTGGCTGAGCGTCAGCTCGCGCACCCCCGCCTTGACCTCGGCGATGCTGCGCGCCGAGACACTCAATTCATCCACGCCCAGGCCGACCAGCAACGGCACCGCCAGTGGATCAGCCGCCAGTTCGCCGCACACGCCGACCCACTTGCCGTAGTCGTGTGCCGCGCGCACGGTGATGTCGATCAGTTGCAGCACCGCGGGGTGCAGGCCATCGGCCTGGGCCGAGAGGGTCGGGTGACCACGGTCGATGGCCAGCGTGTACTGGGTCAGGTCGTTGGTGCCAATGCTGAAGAAGTCGACCTCGCGGGCCAACACCGGGGCCAGCAATGCCGCCGACGGCACCTCGATCATGATGCCCAGCTGCAGGTCCTTGACCGGAATCTCGCGACGCACGCGCTCGGTCATGTCCTTGGCCTGGCGCCACTCTTCGAGGCTGCCGACCATGGGGAACATGATCCGCAACGGGCGGTTGTCGGCGGCGCGCAGCAGTGCGCGCAGCTGGCCTTCCATCACGTCGGGACGCTGCAGGGTCAGGCGAATGCCGCGCACCCCCAGGAACGGGTTCTCTTCCTTGTCGATCGGCCAGTACGGCAGCGGTTTGTCGCCGCCCACATCGAGCGTGCGCACCACCAACGGCCGACCTTGCAGGCCATCGAGCACGCGGCGGTACTCGGCTTCCTGCACCGCCTCGTCCGGGGCTTGCGAATGGGCCATGAAAATCAGCTCGGTGCGCAGCAGGCCAACGCCTTCGGCGCCCTGCTCCACGGCCTTGGCGACACCGGCGCTTTCGCCGATGTTGGCGAACACTTCCACCGCGTGCCCGTCAAGGGTCACGGCGCTCTCCATGCGTCGCTCGGCTGCCGCCTGCAGGCGCTGCTCGCGACGGTCACGGTCGGCC
The DNA here is from genome assembly GCF_014841915.1 of Pseudomonas sp. CFBP 13727. NCBI lineage: Bacteria > Pseudomonadati > Pseudomonadota > Gammaproteobacteria > Pseudomonadales > Pseudomonadaceae > Pseudomonas > Pseudomonas sp. CFBP 13727. The sequence goes on along the minus strand of NZ_JACYUT010000003.1, from coordinate 344,343 downwards.
AGCGCCTGTTCCAGCACCTCGGGCGCCGGGGCCACGGTCAGCAGGCCGCGCTGGCCGTCGATCAACAATGCGGTGCCGGCGGCAATCTGCAACACCGCCTCGCCTGCGCCCACCACGGCAGGAATGCCGAGGGCACGCGCAACGATGGCGCTGTGCGCAGTGGCGCCGCCACGGGCGGTCAGAATCCCCGCCACGCGCGCCGGGTCCAGACGGGCGACGTCGGATGGGCCGACCTCGTCCATCACCAGAATATAGGCCTGCTTGGGTTCTTCCAGGGTAGGCACGCCGCACAGCTGCGCCAGCACGCGACGGCCGATGTCGCGCAGATCGGCTGCGCGCTCGGCCAGCAGGGCATCCTGCAGCGATTCCTGCTGCACCGCGGCCGCTTCGATCACCGTGTTCCAGGCCGCGGCAGCGCTTTCGCCCTGCTGCAGGCGTGCAGCCACTTCATCGGTCAGGGCCGGGTCGTCGAGCATTTCCTGGTGAGTGACGAAAATCTCGCGGATGGCTTGTGCCTGGGCGCGCTGGATCAACCCGTCGATGTCCTGCCGGACCTGGCCGAGGGCGGCCTGCAAGCGTTCACGCTCCAGCGCCACGGACTCGCCACGCTGGGGAAATTCGAAATCGTGCAGCACCTGGATGTGCGCCGGGCCCATGGCGATCCCGGGGGCCGCGGCGACACCCTGGACCTGCGCGCCCGCGCCTGGCGCCTGTGGCTTGAGCTTGACCGCCTTGGTCACAGCGGGCGGCGCAGGCGCAGCCTCGGTGACGCTTGGCAGCGGTTCCACTTCCTCGCCCAGGCCCTCCTCGATGGCCGCCAACAACGCCGGCAAGGCGTCGCCGGCAATGGTCGGCTCGGCGACCAGTTCCAGGGTCTGACCGCGCTGCGCACCCAGGCTGAGCAACTTGCTCAGGCTCTTGGCAGACACCGCGAGACCGCCGGATTCGACCACCCGCAAGCGAATCTCGCCTTCGAAGCTCTTGGCCAGCTGCGCCAGAATCTTCGCCGGCCGCGCGTGCAGGCCATGTGCGTTGGCCAGCACGATGCGTGCGCTGGGCCAATCGGCAGGTAGCTCACCGCCCAGCGCTTCGAGCACGGCGCGAGTGCTGGTAGCAGCGCCCAATTCGTTGCCGCGGCCTTCGATGAGCAATGCGCACAGGCGTTCGAGCAAGGCCTGGTGAGCTTCGCCCAGGCTGGCCAGGCAGAACAGCCCAGTCAGCGGCTGGCCCAGGTAGCGCAGGGGTTTGTCGGGGGTGACGAAGGCCAGGCCCGGACGCTTTACGGTCTGCTCGCTGTGCAGCCACCACAAGCCATCGCCCAGCGGCAGGGCTTCGACCTGCTGAAGCAGCGCGGCAAAACCATTGCTCACGCAGTCGGCCTGACGCAGCAGACGCGCACCACGCCAGACCAGTTCCTCGAAGTCTTCGGCCATCACGCTCAAGCCGATCATCTGCGCATCCAGCGCCAATTCCTGCGGCGCCCCTTGCAGCAGCTTCAGCAACGCGGGTGCATCGGTGGCCTGGCGCAGCGCTTCACCCAGGTCGGTTTCACCCAGCGCGCGGGTCAGCAGTTGCAGCAGGCGCAGGTGTTCGTCGGACTTGGCGGCGATGCCGATGGCCAGGTAGACCTTCTGGCCGTCACCCCAATCCACGCCTTCGGGAAATTGCAGCAGGCGCACGCCGGTGGTGAACACCAGGTCACGGGTATCGGGCGTGCCGTGGGGAATGGCGATGCCTTGGCCCAGAAAGGTCGAGCCTTGAGCTTCACGCGCTTGCAGGCCGGCCAGGTAACCTTCGGCCACCAGGCCATCGGCAACCAGTTTGTCGGCGAGCAATTGCAGGGCGGCGGGTTTATCCACGGCGCTCTGGCCCATGGATATCTGCTCTATAGTGAGCTCCAGCATTGCCTCTCTCCTTTACAGCGGCGGCAGCGCGCTGAGGTATTGTTGTGAAGTGTGAGCATAGAGCATCGAAGTGCGCGCTCTGTACTTCCGATAGGTCCGGCCTGCGTTGCCGAGGGTAAGGTTGAGACCTCGACAAGAGATGTTTTACGGCAGGAAACACGCAGGCTGAAACGTTTAATCTAGAATGCAGCGCACGTTACTCGATAATCTTCGATGATTGAAGTCCAACCTGTCGGTTACGTTGCCTGAACTTAGCCTGGCGCCATCCGACAAACGATGAATGAGCGCGCTTCAATGCCTCGGCATGGGCGCGACGACACTAAGGAATCAACGGTTGAAACTCAGCGATATTGCTCGCCTGGCTGGCGTCTCGGTCACCACTGCCAGTTACGTCATCAATGGCAAGGCCGCTCAACAGCGCATCAGCAAGGCGACGGTGGCGCGCGTCGAGGCCATCGTCCAGGAACAGGGCTTCACCCCCAACCCCCAGGCAGCCGGGCTGCGCAGTCGGCACACGCGTACGCTGGGCTTCATCCTGCCGGACCTGGAAAACCCCAGCTACGCGCGCATCGCCAAGCTGCTCGAACAAGGTGCCCGCGCCCATGGTTACCAGCTGCTGATCGCCAGCTCCGACGACGATGCGGCCAGCGAGCTGCAACTGCTGCAGCTGTTTCGTGCCCGACGTTGCGACGCGCTGTTCGTTGCCAGTTGCCTGCCGGCCAGCGACGACAGCTACCGTGAATTGCAGGCCAAGGGCACACCCGTGATCGCCATCGACCGGATGATGGACCCGGCGCAGTTCTGCTCGGTGATCAGCGATGACCGCAACGCCAGCCTGCAATTGACCCAGAGCCTGCTGCTGCCCAAGCCTCGACACATCGCCTTGATCGGCGCACGGCCGGAACTGAGCATCAGCCAGGCGCGAACCGAGGGCTTCAATACCGCGCTTGCCGATTTCGATGGCACGGTGCTGGTCGAGCACAGCGAGTACTTCAGTCGCGAAGGTGGCCAGCATTCCATGCAGGCCTTGCTCGACAAGCTCGGCCACCTTCCCGACGCGCTGGTGACCACCTCCTACGTGCTGCTGCAGGGCGTGTTCGATGTGCTGCAGGAGCGGCCGCTGGATTCCCAGGCAATGCACCTGGGCACGTTCGGCGACACCCAGTTGCTGGACTTCCTGCCGCTGCCGGTCAACGCCATGGCCCAACAGCACAACATGATCGCCAGCAAGGCGCTGGAACTGGCACTGGCCGCTGTGGAACAAAAGCACTACGAGCCCGGCGTGAATGCCTTGGCCCGAACCTTCAAACAGAGGATTCACGAGGCCTGATGGTGCGCTTGATCGACACCCATACTCACCTGGATTTTCCCGACTTCGATGCCGATCGCGCACGCGTGCTGGACACCGCCGCAGCGCGTGGTGTGGAGCGGGTGGTGGTGCTGGGTGTGCATCAAGCCAACTGGCAGCGGGTGTGGGACCTGGCGGTGGCGGACGAGCGGGTGTATGCGGCCTTGGGCCTGCACCCCGTGTTTCTCGAAGAGCACCGGCCCGAGCATGTGACTGCCTTGCGCGAATGGCTTGAGCGTTTGCACGGACACCCGAAGCTGTCTGCAATCGGCGAGTTCGGCCTGGATTACTACCTCAAGGACCTGGATCGCGATCGGCAGCAGGCGTTGTTCGAAGCGCAGTTGGACCTGGCCGTGGCGTTCGAGCTACCGGTGTTGCTGCACGTGCGGCACAGCCATGCGGCAGTGATCGCGACCTTGAAGCGCTTCAAGCTGCCCCGCGCAGGGGTCATTCATGCATTCGCCGGAAGCTGGGAAGAGGCACGGGAGTATTTGAAGCTGGGCTTCAAGCTGGGCCTGGGTGGCGCGCCGACCTGGCCGCAGGCGCTGCGCATGCACAAGGTACTGCCGCGTTTGCCGCTGGAGGCCATCGTTCTGGAAACCGATTCGCCGGACATGGCGCCTGCGATGTATCCGGGTGTACGCAACAGCCCGGAGCATCTGCCGGACATCGCCGAGGCACTGGCGCGCATCATGGGCACCGATGCCACGACCCTCGCCGCTGCGAGCACCCAGAATGCCAGTGCGTTGTTCGGTTGGGCGGATGCGCATTGAACCCGGACGCGGCTCGCGCCGCTGCTACAGGACATTGCGGCACGCCTTCCAACCCGCCGTCCCGCTTCGGCGAACACCATCAACCCTGCAACATCACGCCAACACCGAACACACCGCCAAAACCGCATACCACAACACCCCTGCGCGCACGACCATCTGCCACAGGCTGTCCAACGTCTCCACTCCTACCTGCCCTACCACTGGCGCCGGAACATCACCGGCCACTCGCCCGACGCGATCGATCAGCGCCGCAGCGGTAATTTCCCAGCTGAGCACCTCGTGCAGCATCACCCGGCTGACCGCCACGAAGTTGCCCACCAGAGCAAAGCTGGCCGCAAGCAAACGTACCGGCAGCCAGTCCAGAGCATGACGCAGCCGCTGCGCCCGCAGGGCTATCGCCGGATGCCGAGACTGCTCGGCCACCAGGGCCACCAGCCGATAGACCAGCGCCGCCACCGGACCCAAGGCGGCGTACCAGAAAATCACTGCGAAAAAGCTTTGATAGGCTTCCCACAACAGGTGCCCCTGCACCCTTTGCAGCAGGCTGCCGCCGTTGTCGGCGATGACGCCCATGTCGCGTTCGGCCACATGCACCGCCGCCTGGGTGTCTTCACGGCGCCAGGCATCGCGAAACGGCCCCAGGCCAACCGTGATGTCACCGCGGCCCAGGCTGTAGATCAGCACCAGCAAATGCACCGGCAGCGCCAGCAAGCCATACGCCACCGGCTGCAGTGCATACAGCACGAACGCCAGCAGCAGCGCCGGCAGCGCCACGCCGATGCCCAGCACCAGCCACGGCTCGCGCGCCAGCCCCGGCCGGGCTTCGAGCCGATGCAGTTCACCCAGGAAAAAACCGTCACGTTGCACGCGCTGGCGCAGCCCGGAAAACTTCTCGGCCAGCAGGACCAGCAGCAGCACCAGAAAAATCATCGTGCATCCTCTTCATTCAGCAATGCGGCACGGTAACGTACCCAGTCGAAACAGGGGCCGGGGTCGGTCTTGCGGCCCGGGGCAATGTCGCTGTGGCCGCAGATGCGCTCCACGCTCAGCGCCGCAAAGCGCTCGAGCAACAGCCGAGTCAAGGTCACGAGCGCTGCGTACTGGGCATCGGCGAAGGCTTGATCATCAGTACCTTCCAGTTCGATGCCTACAGAAAAATCATTACAGTTTTCGCGGCCATCGAACAACGACACGCCGGCGTGCCAGGCGCGATCCAGACAGGAGACGAATTGCGTCACCGCACCGTCACGCTCGATGAGAAAATGCGCGGACACGCGCAGATGGGAAATCCCCTCGAAATAGGGATGCTCGCTGCAATCCAGACGGTTCTGGAAAAACTCGTGCACCTTGCCCGTGGCAAACTGCGCCGGCGGCAAGCTGATGTTATGGATGACCAACAGCGAGACTTCGCCGTCGGGACGCTCGTTGAAATTGGGCGAGAGGCAATGGCGAACGCCGTCGCACCATCCCGTAAGGCCGTTCAAGCGCATGAGGTCAACCGCATCTGGAGTCCTGCCGACAATCAAGGCGCTCCAGTATGAACCCTCACGCGCAGGAAGGCAGCCTGCGCGTGGCCGGGTTCATCAGTGTGCCTTGAGCTTGCGCAGGTTGGTGACCACCGAATCCAGGGCTCGATCGAACAACAAGGTGTCGTCGAGCACCCGAACGGTGCCGCGGCGGAACTCGATCGCCAGGCCCATGCGCGTCTTCTCCAGCACCTTCATGCCGGTGCGGTTGACGAACACGTACTTGCCCGAGGTCTCGATGATCGCGGTCAGCTTGCAGCGCAGCTTGAACTCATCGTTTTCCTGCAGTTCCACCCAGCTGCCGACACGCAGCTTGTCGACCTGCAGCAGGCCTGGATCATCGTCGGCCAGGCGTACTTGAGCCTCGCTGTCGGCGGCTTCGCCCGGGGACGCCAGCACGATCTCTTCAACCACCTGCACCAGCGATTCCTCACCAGGCAGCACCCCCTCGACATTCGCCAGATCACGCTGGAACGCCTGCACATGCAGCACCTCCAGCTGACTGAAGAATTCACTGGTGGCGAACGGATCGAACGCGGTGCTGGTGAGACCGTCGCGCAGAGACTTGAGCAAGCCGGGCACCAGTTCCAGCAAACGCATGCGCATTTCCGGGTCGTCGTGAGGTTCGACGCTCCAGATCAGATCGTCGACCGTGGACAAGGCCGCCTGCCACTCGGACGAATTGGCCCCGTGTTTCAGGCACACCAGCAGCAACACGCGGCTCCAGGCGTCCTGCAGCACATTGACCACCACCTGCGGCAGCTTGCGCCCCAGCAGACGGCTGTTGAGTTCTTTCTCGACCAGATGCCGCGCCAGATCCGCACGGGCGCGGCCCTCTTCGGCATCGCGGGTACGCTGTTCGAGCAACTCGCTGCGACGACGCTCGTCATTGCTGAACGCAAGGAAGTCGACCAGCAGCTCGGAAAACAACGAGGTGTCGTCGACGAAATCGTTGAGCAGGCGCTGGACGATCTGGTCGATGCGCAGGTACAGCGCATCGCGCTGATAATCGTCGCGGCTGCCCCAGCCCATCGCCGCCGAGGCGATTTCGTTGAGCAGCCGCCGCGCCGGGTGCGCACCCCGGCTGAAAAAACTCTTGTCCAGTACCGCGACCTTGAGCATGGGAATCTGCAGGCGTGCGATCAGGGCCTTCAGCGAGTCGGGCAGGTTGCGATCGTCGAGGATGAATTCGAACAGCATGGCAATCAGGTTGATGACGTCTTCGTCCATCACCCCGACTACCCGAAACTTGCCGCTCTTGACGCTGACGCGGGTAAGCAGTTGTTCCAGCTGCTGGCGCAGGTCGTAGTCGTTCTGCGGCGGCTGCTGGGGCACGTACTGCTGCAAGTGGGACAGCAGGCGCAGCAGATCGCTGGTCGAGATCGGCATGGCCTCGCTCGGCGGCTCCATCTTCGGCGCCATGCTGCCGCGCAGGTCGTGCAGCAAGTCCTGCAGGGCGCCAAACGCTTCCTGCACATTCTCGTCACGCTGAGCGGACTTGCTCGGCGCCTCGGCGCGTGTTTCCGGCTCGGTGGCAGCGGGGCGCGGGCGGTCGCTGGAGCGGTCGGCGGCGCGACGCGCAGGCGCGGCCTTGAGCTCGGGCAGGATGCCGGCCGCGATGAGCAGTTGATTGGCCTCGGCGTACAGCTGATCGGTATCGGTAAGAACGTATTTCTCGAACAGCTTGAGGATGATCAGCTTGACCTTGATCTCCACACCCAGGCTGCGCCCGGCCTGGAGGAAATAGTCGCACAGCATGACCGGCCCGAGCGGATTGGTGGAATCGTCCAGGCGGCGAGTCAGTAGCACATTCAAGCGGGTCGTCAGTTGGCCCAGGGCAAAACTGTCACGGCTGAGGACCTTGGCCACCATCGCATCCAGTGCCACCGTGCGTTCCAACTCGTCGTTGGGTACCAGCGCCAGCTTGTCGTAGCTCAGCGGCGGCGGCGCGCTGGCCTCGACCGTGTCGTACTGACCGACGCGCACGAAGCTTTCGTAGAATTTCTCGAGGAAACCGCGCTCGATGCTCTTGCGCTTGAGGCGCAGGTCGCGCATGGCTTCGAAGAAGGTATTCTGATCGACGTTGTTCAACGCCCGGTCGGCCATTTCGAACAGGGTATCGTCGGCGTTATCGAACAACACCTGCAGGGCCTGCTTGAGCTGCAGCGCGGCTTTGTCGCGCACCTGCAACAAGACGACAGGCAGGCGCACACTGGCAGGCTGGCTCGCGTGATCAGCGGCAGCCTTGTTCAGTGAAACCACTTTCCCATCGTTCGCCATCAAGACCCCCACCAAGAGAAATAGAGCGTCGACATCCCTGTCAACCACGTGACGTCATTTACCTGACCTCACCGACAGTGATCTCTGACTACCAAGGTGGCAAGCAGTTCAGCGAACACGGGGCTAAGTAGGAGATTGACCGTAAATATGTACGAAAGCTCACAGCAGCCGACCAAATGCACAGCTTTTTACCGTGCGTGAAGGCGCGGGCTACAGGGCTTCGCTCCAAGCGCTGCAGTATCCTATAATCCGGCCACTTTGCCGATGGAGCGCGTCATGTCCAATCTTCGTCTTGCCGATCTGACCGCTGAAATCGAAGCCAACGTGCGCCGTGCGTTGTTCGAAGACGTGGGCAGCGGCGATATCACTGCGCAACTGATCCCGGCCGAGCGCCTGGCCAAGGCCAGCATCATCACCCGCGATGCCTGCACCGTTGCCGGCAGCGCCTGGGTCGATGCCGTGTTTCGCCAACTCGACCCGCGCGTGGCGGTGCATTGGCAGGTAGTGGATGGGCAGCAGGCCCAGCCCAACCAGCCCTTGTTTCACCTCGAAGGCCCGGCACGCTCGCTGCTGACCGGTGAGCGCAGCGCGCTGAATTTTCTGCAACTGCTGTCGGCCGTGGCCACCCGCGCGCGGTATTTCGCCGAGCGTGTCGGCCATACCCAGGTCAAGCTGCTGGACACGCGCAAGACCGTGCCCGGCTTGCGCCTGGCGCAAAAGTACGCGGTGACCTGCGGTGGCTGCCATAACCACCGCATCGGCCTGTACGATGCCTTCCTAATCAAGGAAAACCACATCGCCGCCTGCGGTGGCGTGGCTCAGGCAGTAGCGGCGGCGCAGCGCATCGCGCCGGGCAAGCCGGTGGAAATCGAAGTCGAAAGCCTGGATGAGTTGCGCGAAGCCCTGGCAGCGGGTGCCGACATCGTCATGCTCGACGAGCTCAGCCTCGCCGACATGCGCGAAGCCGTGAGCATCAATGCTGGCCAGGCCAAACTCGAAGCCAGTGGCGGCATCAACGATTCGACCCTGGTCAGCATTGCCGAAACAGGGGTGGACTACATCTCGATCGGCAGCCTGACCAAGGATGTAAAAGCGGTAGACCTGTCCATGCGCCTGAGCCTGTGACAGCCCACATAGATATCGACCAGCAAAGGTATGGAGTTTTCGCAGTGACCAGCACATCCACCCAAGGCGCTCACCGGGTCTACATCATTCGCATCGACGGCACCCGCTTCGGCCCCTTCGACTCGTCCCTGGAGCCCAACAAGGCGTTGATCTTCGAGGTAACGCTCAATGCCGGCGCAGGCGACCGGATCGAGTTGCATGACGCCGCCGGAGAGGTACAGACCCACGTGATTTCCAACACCCACTTCCAGCCACAGATGAGCGACGTGCCTGCGCACTATACCGTTCGCTGGCGCTGACACCCCGCAGGCCTCTGTGAGAGCGGAGCTCTGTCGGAGCGGGCTCTGTGGGAGCGGAGCTCTGTGGCAGCGGCCTCTGTGGGAGCGGGCTCTGCCCGCGAAGAGGCCAGCAGCCCAACAACCCCCTCCAAGTCCCCCCACATACCCCCTGAACAGTAAATTCCCTTGACTCACCGCCACGAATCGCCCAAAGGTGCTCAAACAAAACCCGTGTAAGGAAGCAGCCTTGAGCATCGTCGAACAGTTCCACTCAGGCCTCAAAGCCGCCCTGCCCGCCGCCAGCCTTGACGAACTCGCGTTCGCCACCGGCGCCTCGCCCACCCAACTGGACGCTCTCAAAGAGGTCTACCCGGACTGCCCGGACAGCCTGCTGCAACTGCTTGCCAAGGTGAACGGCACGCACTGGCAGAAGTACGAAAAAGGTGAAGTCTCGGTGCTCATCCTGGGCTCGGACATCGCCGAATACCCGTACTACCTGCGCTCGGTCGAGCAGATCCTCGAAGACCGCGCCGCCAACGACAAAAGCATCGCCGACATCTACGACGACTTCTTTCTGGAAAACCCTGAAATGGTCGATCGACGCATCGACGCCGACGTCAGCCTGGGCGAGCGCCTGTGCTTCTCGCACTGCATGAACAACGGCGGCACGTCAACGCTGTTCATCGACTTCAACCCGACCGGCAAAGGCACCAAAGGCCAGGTCATCCGCTTCGTCCACGACCCGGACGAATACGTGGTCATCGCCGACAGCTTCGACGACTACCTGAAGATGCTGATCGACGACAAGTTCGCGTTCATTCTCGAAGATTGATGCACCAATGACCGAGCTCATTCCACGAATAAGCTCGGTCATTGCATGGATAGTTACAACTCGTATTACCCCTCGGCCTCAGGGCCTTCCCGTACCCCCGCACACCCTTCGTATCACTTCCATTTGTCCGAAAACCCGGCCCTGCGCTACACATAGCTGGGCAGCACACATTGACGTGACAACGGACAGCAACTAAATTCAGTTGCACAGAAGGAGTGGTAATGTCCAGGCATGGAAAGCTGGTCGCCAAACTGATCTCGCAGGAAAGTGAGTTCACATGGCCTGAACTGGTGAGCCTGCTGCAGGGGTTCGGCTTTCAGCCAGTCCAGGGAAGCGGCAGCCGCGTGAAGTTCCACAATGGTAATCCCGCAGCGTTGATCAGCCTTCATCGCCCTCATCCGGGTAGTGAAATCAAGCCCTACATCCGCCGCCAGATCATCGCCCAATTGAAAAATGGAGGCTTGCTGCCATGAACCAACTGCTTCAACACCGCGGCTACTTCGGATCGATCGAAGCAAGCCCGGAAGACGACTGCCTGTATGGCAAAGCACAGTTCATTCGGGCGCTGATCAGCTATGAAGGGCAAACCGTTGCGCAATTGATTGCCGCTTTTCAGGCCGCAGTGGATGACTATCTGGACACCTGCGCGGATTTGAAGGTCACGCCGGAGATTTCCTGCAAGGGCTCCTTCAATGTGCGCATTGGCCACGAACTGCATCTGGCGGCCAGCATCGCGGCAAATCGGCAAAGCATTACGCTCAATGACCTGACCAAACAGGCACTCGCCAGTTATCTGCATTACGAGTCGACAAACCGTGCCGAATGATCAGCCTGCCAGACACTTCAAGGCTTGAGCGGCAACTCGCCGATGGCGGGACGGGCGAACAGGTAGCCTTGCTGCAGATCGATACCCAATGATTGCAAGGCCGTGCTTTCACCGACGGTTTCGACGCCCTCGGCCACCACTGTGATGTTCAGCTTGCCGGCCACCAGCACGATCCCCGCCACGATGGCTTGCCGCACGGCGTCTTGATCCAGCGCGCGAGTCAGCGCCATGTCGATTTTCAGCACGTTGGGCTGGAATGTCGCCAGCATGTTCAAACCCGAATACCCCGAACCGAAATCGTCGATTGCCGTAGTGAAGCCCTGCTTCTCGTATTCAGCGAAAATCGACTGCAGATGCGCCGGATCATCCACACGCTCACCTTCGGTGACTTCGAACATCAGCCGATTCAGCGGAAAACCGAATTCACGCGCAGCCTCGAGCGTTGCGCGAATGCACGTTTCGGCGCGGTAGACGGCCTTGGGCAGGAAATTGATGCTCAGCAGGCAGTCGGGCAAGTCGAGCAAACCCCAACGGGTCGCCAATTCGATGGCCTTGACCCGGCAGGCCTGGTCGAAGCGGTAGCGATTGCCATCGTTCACCATACTCAAGATGCTGAACGCGGACTCGCCGTTGATGCCGCGCACCAGCGCCTCGTACGCCCAGGGCTTGCCACTGCGCACGTCGAGAATCGGCTGGAACGCCATGGTGAAGTCGAAACCCAGTGCATCCAGGTTTCGACAGTCGGAACAACCCACTGCCTTGAACGGCTGGGGAAAAATGATCGGGCTCATAGCGAGGCTCCGTGGGCAAAGAACGAATGATAGCGCATTGCCACTTTGACAGCTCATAGCCTCGCTAGATCCGTCTGATTGGCCGAACGGTCAGCCCAGTACGACCAACCGATCCGGTAGCTCGTTACGAGGATGAGTGACCGGCACGTGCTCACGCAACACCTCGCCACACGCCTGGATACAGCCGACGAAACCTTCCATCGTTTCACCGCGCTTGACCCGCGCAGTGAACGCTTCGACGATCGCGTTCCAGGTGTCATCCCCGACGCGACTGGAAATCCCCTCGTCCACCAGAATTTCCACGTACCGTTCTGCCTCCGAAACGAAGATCAGCATCCCCGTTCCGCCCTGAGTGTGATGCAATTTGCGCTCCAGAAACTGCCGGCGCGCCATGTTCGCCGCTCGCCAATGCCGCACTCGGCGCGGTACCAACGCCGTGGTCAGGGCCGGAATGCGAAACAGCAGCCCCAGCACGATGAAGGTTGCCCATTGCGCCAGTAGCAACTGATGAGCGTTCAGCCAACCGGGGTAATAATTGATCAGACCCGGCACCAGCAATGCGATCAACCCCGCCCACAACAACGGAATGTAGGTGTAGTCGTCCGAGTGCGGTGCAAGCACCGTGACCAGCTCGGCGTCGGTGTGCAGTTCTGCCTCGGCAATCGCCGTGGCCACGCGCTTCTGCGCGCTTTCGTCCAGTAATGTCATGCTGCGTACCCGCTCGATTTACCAGCCACCCGATGCACCCCCGCCGCCGAAGCCGCCGCCACCGCCACCAAAACCACCGCCGCCGCCGCCGAAACCACCGCCACCACGGCCTCCGCCGCCCAGCAGGCCGCCCAGCACCGCACCCGTGAGTACCGAACGACCACCGCCGCCTCGGCCACCGCGCCCGCCTCCGCCACCACCGCGAATCATCACGATCACGATGATGATCAGAATCAGGAACGCCGGCCATGGCAGACGCTGCTGGTCCTGGCCCTGGTCCTGCGCATTGCTGCGCTGCGGCTCGGCCAGAGGGTCGCCCCCCAGCACCTGCAACATGGCCGCCGCGCCCGCACGAATGCCGCCAGCGAAATCGCCCTGGCGGAACGACGGCACGATCACGTTATTGATGATGATGGAGGACTGTGCATCGGTCAGTTGCCCTTCCAGGCCATAACCGACCTCGATGCGCACCTTGCGCTCGGCCTTGGCGACGATCAGCAAGGCGCCATTGTCCTTGCCTTTCTGGCCAATGCCCCAGGCACGCCCGAGCTGGTAGCCGTAATCGGCGATGTCCGTGCCTTGCAGGTCCGGCACGGTTACCACCACGACCTGCTCGGAGGTCGCCTGCTCGTGTGCCTCGAGCATCTGGCTGAGCTGGCTGCGGGTCTGCCCGTCGAGCAGGCCCGCCTGGTCCACCACTCGACCGCTGAGCGCCGGAAACTCCAGCGCTCCGGCAGTGGCGGCCCACAGCAGCATCAACAGCGGCAGGCACCGCCATGGCTTCATTGGAACTTCACGCTCGGCGCTTGCTCGGCATTGGGTGCCGTGGCCTTAAAGTTCTCGCGAACTTTCTGATCACGGTACATGGTCATCTGCCACAGCTTGCCGGGGAAGGTACGGATCTCGGTGTTGTACTTCTCGACCGAGGCAATGAAGTCACGACGCGCTACCGCGATGCGGTTTTCCGTGCCTTCGAGCTGCGATTGCAACGCCAGGAAGTTCTGGTTCGACTTCAGGTCGGGATAACGCTCGACCGTCACCATCAAACGGCTCAAGGCACCGCTGAGTTGCTGCTGGGCCTGATCGAACTGCTGCAGCTTGGCCGGATCGTCCAGCGTGTTGGCATCGACCTGGATCGACGTGGCCTTGGCGCGCGCCTCGATCACTCGGGTCAAGGTGTCCTGCTCCTGCTTGGCGTAGCCCTTCACCGTTTCCACCAGATTGGGGATCAGGTCGGCACGACGCTGGTACTGGTTCTCCACCTGAGCCCAGGCCGATTTCACCTGTTCGTCATATTGCGGAATGTTATTGACGCCGCAGCCACTGAGCAGCGTGGTGAACATCAGCACGGTCAACAACCGTGTGCGCAGGGAAATGGTCATGGTGGGGTCAAGCTCCTTGGAAGGCAGTGGTCATGGCCACCGCAACGCGCCGACGCCCGGTTCGGGTCGACGCTTGAATAGGTGAGGTTAGCAGGCCTGGCTGGGCGAAACGCCAAATCGCAGACAAAGAAAAGCCCGCCGACGGGGAGGAAAGCGGGCTTGAAGAAGGAGCAAGGTCAACATTACGCCCAAGAATGTAAATGCCGCGTGAAACGGATGTGAACGGACGGTTAGCTGCACTTTTCTCCTTTTTCACGACATCAACGACCGTCAGCGATCTTGCGTTCGATCTCGGCGGTCTTGCGCTGCAAGGTCTCGGCGTCCTGCTCTTTCTCCTTGATGGAGGTAGGCGTGATGACCTTGTCGACGCCTTCGGTGGCCGGCGTTTCATGCTCGATGTCGCGCTCGACCACGTTCACCGGCTTGCCGCTGGCATCGAGGGTCGGGGCTTTTGGCTGGATTTCATCGCGTGTGGTCATGGTAGGAAGCCTCTGATGGTAAGTAGAGATTCGAGGCATTGCAGGCAAGGTAAGTTCCTGTGCAACGCTTCGGACTGCACCTTGGCCGAGGGCGCCGGTCACAGCTTCTTTGGGAGGAAAAACCATGGCCATCTCTGTCAAGAAACTCGAAGGCAATGACATCCCCGAGCAGTACCGTACACACGACATGGACCCAGTGTTTCAGGTACAGGACAGCGAAGGACAACTGCACATACGCACCAGTGACGTGGAAGCCGCTGCCCTGGCAGTGGAATTCAGCGAACAGGACAAGCAGCCCGAGTGACCGAGCAAGGGGTGCAGGACGTTGCCGACCTGCACCCCTCGTTCAATGGCCCCGCCTAATCGCCCAGCAACCACACTCCGGCGCTGACCAATGCCGCAATCAGCGTGCCGCCGAACAAGGCGTACTCGAGCTTGCTGCGATTCAGCGCCTGGATCACGTGGTCGATGTAGGCCTCGATATCCGCCGCCCGGCGGCGCATCTCCAGGCCTTCGATGACGTCCTGCACGCGCGCATCCAGCAACGGCGACACACACAGGTAGACCGAAGCGTAGCTGGCCAGAATGATGAAGAAGTATTTCACGGTTGGCATCCTTGCCCAGAGTCAGGGGCGGGCTTATAGGCTGTCGGCACACAGGACGAAAACGATACAGGTCGAGGCAAACAATCGCCATTCCCGGCGCCGATTGAATAAAAGCCCAACGTCGAATCATGTACAACGTATGGACTAAAAACAACGACGCACGTACATGACTGTTTTCTACCTCAAGCTGCTCATCACGCCGCTGCTCATGCTGTTCATCTCCATCGCTGCCAAACGCTGGGGTACACACGTTGGCGGGCTGCTGTCCGGGCTTCCAGTGACCTCCGCCGTGGTGATGCTGTTTCTCAGCCTCGAACAAGGCCCGGGGTTCGTGGCAATGGCAGTGCCCGGCGCACTGGCCGGCGTGGCGGCAATTCAGGCAACCTACCTGTTCTATCTTGCGGTGACCCGCCATGTTTCGGTGGTGCTCGGATGCCTGGCCGCCGTGGTGTTCTATGTTGCCACAGCGCTACTGATGAACCGGCTGGGGTCACCCATTGCCTCCATCGCCATTACCCTGTGCCTGGTGGTCGTGCTGATTCGGGTGACGTCGAACGATGGCAAACCCCTGGCGCGCCCGGTTGCGTTGCCCAGCTGGATCATCCCCATGCGGATGTTGACCGCTACCCTGCTGCTGCTACTGATCACCGCAGGGGCGCAGTGGTTGGGCCCCGTGGTCAGCGGCTACCTGGCGCCCATTCCGATCATCGCCTGGCCGCTGGCGGTTTTTGCGCATGTGCAAGGCGGACGCCAGGAACTCGCGGCGATTGTCAGAGGCAACGCGATTGGCGCCATCGGCGTAATCGGCTTCTACCTCAGCTTGCAGGAGATGGTAGTGCAACTGGGCATACTGCCCGCCGTGGCGACAGGCGTGGTGCTGGCGGTGCTGCTGACGGCCGGGGTCGCGCGACTGGCCAACTCGCGTCGTAGTTAAGCTGAACTGGCCATATCCGATGCGTGAACGAAACATAACTTGTTGCCTTCGGGGTCCCGGCAATAAGCGCCGTAGTAGTCCTCTGAATACTGCGGCCGCAAACCCGGCGCCCCCTCGTCCATACCGCCGTTATCCAAAGCTGCCTGCCATACGTCCCGCACCTGCTGCTGCGACTGCGCCGCAAAGCTGACCTGCATGCCGTTGCCCCAGGTGGCCGGGAGGCCGTTGAACGGGAGTTGGACGTAGACCTGGGGCCAGGCCTTATCGGGCCGCTGCCAGCCAGCGCCGGCAGGGCCGCCGTCATTTTCTTCGGGGAGGCGGATGAGGCCCAAGGCTTGGAAGATGTGATCGTAGAAAGCGACCATTTTTGGGAGATCGCGGGCGCCGATTTGGATGTGGCTGAACATGCTCTACCCCTAGGCCTGATCACATGTGAATAACTGCCTGGATGACAGCATTTCCTCCGATGTCGGCCAAACATCTTGCCTTGATTTTATAATCCTATCGCGCGTACATTCGCCTCGTCGCTGCAAAATCAGCGACCGGGTTTGGTCGCCCGAGTAGATAAAGGCGCTACAGCGCCCCATCACGATTGCAGGCGCTTTTTTTGCGCAGGCAGCCTCGTGTCATGGCGGCTGTGCGCAGGACACCCTCGGGTGTGCCGGATTCCTTTATCGCCGGTCGACCAACCTTCGTACAGCTGCCACCCACTCGTTTGGTCGCGAGCGTGGCGGCGTCTACTCGATAGAGGAACGCCTCATGAAAATTACTTTTGCGCTTGTAGCCCGCTCATACCCCATTAGCTGGCCGAGACCTTGTCGGCATAGAGTTATGCCAAATTTGAAGTCGTCATTGCCATCGCCAAGCGAGGGCA
The DNA here is from genome assembly GCF_014841915.1 of Pseudomonas sp. CFBP 13727. Lineage (NCBI taxonomy): Bacteria > Pseudomonadati > Pseudomonadota > Gammaproteobacteria > Pseudomonadales > Pseudomonadaceae > Pseudomonas > Pseudomonas sp. CFBP 13727. The sequence continues at coordinate 327,678 of NZ_JACYUT010000003.1, read as the reverse complement.
CACGATGAATGCGCGTTCGAACCGACTTGCCCATATACAAACGGATCTGCAGTGTTGGCTCGGGGCAGACGGTCCCAATGGTTCCGGTGAAGACGTGAGTGGAAGACTTTCGGCGCTTGCGGATGGGATTGCCGTGTTGCAGGAATCCGTCAGTGCGTTGAGCGAGGTGAATGGGGCACTGGAGGTGGTGCTGCAGCTGTTGTTCGACGCGGAAGCCGAGAAAATTTCGTGCAACCACCTTTACTGCTTGATGGAGCCTATTCAAGGGAAGCTTGATGGGGCGCTTGAGCGGATGGGGGGTGTGGTTTAGCAGGAGGAAGGTGTGGTCAAGCGCGGGGGTCAAGGGTTGACGAAACTGGTCTTAGGATCTGGGCTGAGATTGGATGGTGCCGGAGATAGGAATCGAACCTACGACCTTCGCGTTACGAGTGCGCTGCTCTACCGACTGAGCTACACCGGCTAAGGTGGCAGGGCTGCTGGTGCAGCCCTGCCGGTAGTTAACGAAATAGCTCTTATCCTTTGACGTAGCCCTTGGTCACACAACCCCCACCATAAGTCCAACCCAAAGCGCCGCTTGCATCAGCTTTCGGTGTAAGAGTGCAGGTATCGTCTTTTGAGATACCTTTGTAACCGTCGTTGGGCGTGGCTGTAATAACGCCTGTGGTGGTAGTAATACCGATAGTGTTCAACGCGCCGGTAGTTTTCGAAGGCAAGGTAATACCCAGTTCTGCATCTGTGTCACACGCTGTAAGAGATGTCGTCTCTTGATAACAAACGCTCATAGCGGTCTGAACAGGCGCCATACCGTTGACAACCTCAGAGTACGCAGCCCGCTTGATGTAGTTCTGATACGCCGGCAGCGCAATAGCAGCCAAAATACCGATAATCGCAACCACGATCATAAGTTCGATAAGGGTAAAGCCCTTTTGCATCTTGTTCATGTTCAATCCTCAGATTAATACGACATGCCGCGAGTCGAGAGGCAGATCCGTCAATCCCACAACGGCTTCTTGTACCTTATGGAGATAGAGCACACGGCGTGCCAACTTCCAAAACACCGTATCCTGAGGTTCACGAGGAGGCCGCACTGCGCAGATACATGCTTCTAGAGCAGAAAATGACATTTTTTGTCACCGCGCTTGCTGTCAGTTTTTGACGTACCCCTTGTCAGCACAAGGACCGCTGTATGCCCATGTTAGTGATCCTGAGCTAGGTGTCGGTTGGAGCGTACAGGTATCTTCTGCCGTAAGGCCTTTGTATGCATTGGGGACTGCAACGATGGCAGCCGTGGTGGTTGTCACGGAAGCGGAATTGAGAGCTCCGGTCGTTTTGCTTGGCATCGTCATGCCTATTTTCCCTGCCGAATCGCAGTTGGTGAGAGCAGCAGAGGTCTGATAACACACCCCTACGGCGGTCTTGATGGACCCTAGCGCTGCAACGATTTCGGTGTAGGCGGCCTTCTTGATGTAGCTCTGATAAGCGGGCAAAGCGATGGCTGCCAGAATGCCAATAATCGCTACCACGATCATCAGTTCGATAAGGGTGAAGCCCTTTTGTATTGTTTTCACTGTGTGCCCTCTGAATATTCCGAAAGCGTTCCAACCGCCCGACAGCGGCATGTCGCGAAGCTTCACGTACAAAATGGTAAAGGGAGCATATGCCGTGCCAAGCAAACGGCAACCCTGTTTATGTAGTTTCTTGTAAGGCGGAATGAGAGTTGCAGTGCCCATTTGGCACCACCGCTCGACTACGCTATAAAACACGGACTGTCCGTACTCGGTGCCCACATGAATGATATCGCCCTCACCGGCTTGGCCAAGCAATTGGTCGTCGCTGAACTCCTGACCGACAAGGCTGCGCAGCAGGCCTATCAGCAAGCGCAACGCACCCGTGTTCCGCTTGTTCACTACCTGGTGCAGAACAAGCTCGCAAAAAGCCGCGATATTGCCGAAATTGCTGCCGATCAATTTGGCATCTCGTTTCTCGACTTGGCAGCGGTTGATCGAGAAGGTCAGCCTCGCGGTCTGGTCAGCGAGAAGCTGGTTCGACAACACCATGCCCTCCCTCTCTGGCGACGCGGCAACAAATTATTCGTAGGCATCTCGGATCCGACTAACCATCAAGCTATTACTGATATCCAGTTCAACACGGGCCTAACGACCGAGGCGATCCTAGTTGAAGATGACAAGCTGACGGAGGCCATCGAGAAATTTTTCGAGAGCGGCACCACCGGTCTTGAAGAGCTGAGCGATGTGGACCTGGACGGACTTGACGTTGAAACCGTCGATGACAACAGGAACGACTCCATTGCAGGACAAGACGCCGACGACGCCCCCGTCGTGCGCTTCGTCAACAAAATGCTGCTTGATGCCATCCGTGGCGGCTCATCCGACCTGCACTTCGAACCCTATGAAAAAGCCTATCGCGTCCGGTTCCGGACTGACGGCATGTTGCGCGAAATCGCTCGTCCGCCGATCAATCTGGCAGGGCGGATTGCAGCGCGTCTCAAGGTCATGGCCAGTCTCGATATCTCCGAGCGGCGCAAGCCGCAGGACGGCCGGATCAAGATGCGCATCTCGAAGAACAAGGCCATCGACTTCCGGGTGAACACCCTTCCCACGCTGTGGGGCGAGAAGATCGTGATGCGTATCCTCGATCCGTCGAGTGCGCAGATGGGTATCGATGCACTGGGTTATGAACCGCATCAGAAAGAGCTCTACCTCCAGGCCTTGAAGCAACCACAGGGGATGATTCTGGTTACCGGCCCCACAGGTTCGGGTAAGACCGTATCGCTCTATACCGGTATCAACATCCTGAATACGGTGGACATCAACATCTCCACGGCTGAGGACCCTGTGGAAATCAACATGGAGGGTATTAACCAGGTCAACGTCAACAACAGGCAAGGGCTCGACTTCGCTCAGGCCCTGCGTTCGTTCCTGCGTCAGGATCCTGACGTGATCATGGTGGGTGAGATCCGCGATCTGGAAACCGCCGAGATCGCCATCAAGGCCGCGCAGACCGGTCACCTCGTGCTTTCCACGCTGCACACCAACAGCGCCGCTGAAACGCTGACTCGTTTGCAGAACATGGGCGTGGCTGGCTTCAATATTGCAACGTCGGTGAGCCTGATCATTGCGCAGCGGCTGGCAAGAAAGCTATGCCCGCATTGCCGCAAAGAGGCGGACATTCCCCGTGACGCTCAGATAGAGGAAGGTTTCGCACCTGAGCTGGTGGGTACTTTCAAGATTTACGAGCCCGTGGGATGTGAACAGTGCAACGGCGGCTATCGCGGCCGGCAGGGCATTTACGAGGTGGTGAAAGTCACCAAGGAGTTGCAGCGCATGATCATGGAAGCCAACAACGCTATCGAAATTGCGGCACAGATGCGCAAGGAAGGTTTCAGCGATTTGCGAGCGTCAGGTCTGGTCAAGGTTATGCAAGGGGTCACCAGCCTTGCCGAAGTCAACCGAGTCACCAAGGATTAAGCAATGGCGGTCAAAGCAAAGGTCAACGTCTATGCCTGGGAAGGGATAGACCGCAAAGGCACCAAGATGTCTGGGGAGCTGAGCGGCCACAATCCGGCGTTGATCAAGGCGCAGTTGCGTAAGCAGGGGATCAACCCGGGCAAGGTCAAGAAGAAGGGTACTTCGCTGTTCGGCAAGGGCAAGCGTATCAAGCCTATGGACATTGCCCTGTTTACTCGGCAGATGTCGACCATGATGCGTGCCGGGGTGCCTCTACTACAGTCGTTCGACATCATTTCCGAAGGTGTCGACAACCCCAACATGCGCAAGCTGGTCGACGAAATCAAACAAGAAGTGGCGGCCGGTAACAGCTTTGCTTCGTCGCTGCGCAAGAAGCCGGAATATTTCGACGACCTCTACTGCAACTTGGTTGACGCGGGTGAGCAAGCCGGTGCCTTGGAAACCTTGCTCGACCGCGTAGCCACCTACAAAGAAAAAACCGAGCAGCTGAAAGCCAAGATCAAGAAGGCGATGACCTACCCAATAGCGGTGGTCGTTGTTGCCATTATTGTTTCCGGGATTCTGTTGATCAAAGTTGTGCCGCAGTTCAAGTCCATCTTCGAAGGCTTCGGTGCGGAGCTGCCAGCGTTCACCCTGATGGTCATGGGATTGTCTGACGTAGTACAGGAATGGTATTTGCTGTTGCTCGCAGGCTTCGTGGGTTTGTTCTTTGGTTTCAAGCACGCAATGAAGCGCAGCCAGAAGCTGCGCGATACGGTGGATCGCTGGTTGCTAAAAGTGCCTATCGTGGGCGCTATTCTATACAAGTCAGCGGTGGCGCGTTACGCGCGCACACTATCCACGACATTTGCCGCAGGCGTACCGTTGGTCGACGCATTGGATTCTGTGTCCGGCGCCACCGGCAACATCGTTTTCAAGAACGCTGTAAATCGCATCAAGGCCGATGTTTCGACTGGGATGCAACTTAATTTCTCCATGCGCTCGACAGGCGTATTCCCCACCCTAGCCATCCAGATGACCGCCATCGGCGAAGAATCCGGCGCCCTCGACGATATGCTCGACCGCGTTGCAACCATCTACGAAGCCGAAGTCGACAACATGGTCGACAGCCTCACCAGCCTGATGGAGCCCATGATCATGGCGGTTCTCGGTGTAGTGGTAGGCGGTCTGGTTATCGCAATGTATCTCCCAATCTTCCAACTCGGCAACGTAGTCTAAGAAATGCCATTAATCGACCCATCAGCCTTCTCCACGTTGGCCCTGACCGCCTGCGCCCTCCTCCTGGGCCTCATCATCGGCAGCTTCCTCAACGTCCTTATCCACCGCCTGCCCATCATGCTCGACCGTGACTGGATCACGCAGTCCCGAGAAATGCTTGGCCTGCCCCCAGAGCCCAAGGGCGGCACGTACAACCTGCTGCTGCCGCACTCCGAATGCCCACACTGTGCCCACAAGATCCGCGCCTGGGAGAACATCCCGGTGGTGAGCTACCTGATGCTGCGGGGCAAGTGTGCCAGTTGTCGGGCGAAGATCAGCCTGCGCTATCCGCTGTTGGAAGTGGCCACGGGCATCTTGAGTGCCTTTGTGGTTTATCACTTCGGGTTGAGCTGGCAGGCCGGTGCGTTTTTGCTGCTGACCTGGGGCTTGCTGGCGATGAGTCTGATCGATGCCGATCACCAGTTGCTGCCAGATGTGCTGGTGCTGCCGTTGCTGTGGTTGGGGTTGATCGTCAATGGCCAGGGGTTGTTTACCAATCTTTACGATGCGCTGTGGGGCGCGGTGGCGGGTTATCTGAGCCTGTGGCTGGTGTATTGGGTGTTCAAGCTGATCACCGGCAAGGAAGGCATGGGCTACGGCGATTTCAAGTTGTTGGCCATGCTTGGGGCCTGGGGTGGCTGGCAGATTTTGCCGCTGACCATTCTGTTGTCGTCGCTGGTGGGGGCGGTGCTGGGGGTGTTGATGCTGCGGATGCGCAACGCGCAAACCAGTACGCCGATCCCGTTTGGGCCTTATCTGGCCATCGCGGGGTGGATTGCATTGCTGTGGGGTGATCAAATAACCACTTCATACATGCAGTTTGCCGGGTTCCGATGACAACAGCTGTGGATAAACCTTGGGTGCTGGGTCTCACCGGTGGCATCGCCAGTGGCAAGAGCGCGGCGGCGCAGCGCTTTGCCGAGTTGGGCGTGCACGTGGTGGATGCCGACCAGGCATCGCGCTGGGTGGTGGAGCCGGGGCGGCCAGCGCTGGCGGCGCTGGCCGAGCGCTATGGTGCGGCGCTGTTGCAGGCCGATGGCAGCCTCGACCGTGGGGGGTTGCGCAAGGTGATCTTCGAGGATGCGCAGGAGCGGCGCTGGGTCGAGGCTTTGCTGCATCCGTTGATTGCCGAGGAAATCGCCCGGTCGCTGGCTTCGGCGACGTCGCCCTATGCGGTGTTCGTGTCGCCGCTGATGGTCGAGTCGGGGCAGTACCGCACCACGCAGCGCTTGTTGGTGGTGGATGCGCCGGAGGCGGTGCGGGTTGCGCGTACCTTGCTGCGCGATCACACCACGCCCGAGCAGGTCCAGGCGATTCTGAAAGCCCAGGCGAGCCGCGAGCAGCGGCTGGCGCTGGCGGACGATGTGCTGGTCAACGACCGCGACTTGGCCTGGCTGCACTCGGAAGTCGAGCGGCTGCATGCTTTTTATCTGACTTTGCGTGGAGGCCGAGAATGAGCCAACCCTTGACCGTTGATTGCCCGACTTGCGGGGCGCCAGTGGAATGGAAGGCAGCGAATGCGAACAGGCCGTTCTGTTCCGATCGCTGCAAATTGATTGACCTGGGGGCCTGGGCGTCCGAGGAGCACAAGATTCCGGTGAGCCCGGATGCCGAGGACGACCTGTTCAGCGAGGACCTGCCACCGCGCGGGCATTGAGGCAATGGGGCACCAGGCAATAGTGCTTGCACCTGTGCCTGGTTCGCGGCCACGGACCGCTCCTACAGTGCATATCGGGTACCCGTAGGAGCGGTCATCGGCCGCGAAGAGGGCTCTGCGGATTGTCTGGCACAACGCGGTGTCTGGTTCGCGGCCACGGACCGCTCCTACAGGGTATCTACAAGGCGGTCACGCCAATTCGAACAATACCTCTTGCGCACCTTCCCACAAGGTCTTCACGCCCAGGGCGCGGAGGTTTTCCTTGCCCTGCACCACGGTAAGGAAATGGTTGCCGGCCAACTGCCCCATCTTGCTGGCGAAGCAGCAGGATCCGTAGGCCAGCAGAATTTCCGTCTCGCTGTACGGCCCTGGATAAAACAACACGTCCCCTACCGACGGGTGGCTGGTGTGGTTCTCGAACCCGACCGGCTCGTCACCGCGCAGCAACTGGAATTCACCCAGCGGCACCCAGCACGCCTCGCCACTCCAGCGCACATGGATGATCTTCTGCCGATACGGCAGCAGCTTGAGAAACGCATCCACCGTCTGCGGTGCATCGGGATGGGTTTCGGCCAAGAATTCGTAGCCGCCGGAGGTGATCTTGATGCTGGGCATGGTGCAGCTCCTGGGAAAATCCCATCCTTACCCATCGCCGAGAGATTTTGAAGCGTCGGCCGTTATTCTTTTCGTCGCACAGGCGGGCTAAGCTAGGGCCATGGATGACTCCGACTACCTGCGTTTGCTCACCAGCCAGGCCGAACAGGCCAATGCCTTCCTTTCCAATGCGCGCAAGTGGGAGCGCGAGCGTTGGGTGTGCGAGCGCCTGTTGCAGGGCCTGAACATCGCCTACCGTGACGATGAATTCACCCCCGCCGGCCAGGAGCCGCCGGACGTGCTGTTCCGTGAAGCCAGTTTCGAAGTGTTCTTCGTGCTCGACGAGGGGCGCCGGCTCAACGATGAATGGCGCGAGGAGTTGCAGCGCCGCCGCAGCGCTTTCTCCCTCAGCCAACTGGTCCGGCGCGAGGCACGCCCCAAACGCATCCGCGCACCCGAGCTGCTGCAGCGGCTGGCGCCGACCTTGCGCAAGAAAGCCCACAACTACCGCGAACGCGGGCTGGACCTCGGTGAGCTGGACATCATTGCCTTCGCCAGCCTCAAGCGCGAAACCTTGGACTTGAACAGCCATTTTCCGCCGCCTACCGAGTTTCTTCGCCAAGGCTGGCGCTCGCTGTCGCTGGTCGGACCCACCTTTGCCCGGGTCTTGTTCGCTCATCCGGATGCGCCGGATTTCCTGCGCAACAACCTGGGCCGCAGCATCGTTTTCGATGTGGGCATCAGTTTGTGAACCCACCCTTTTACCCGTCATGGCGCAGGGGCCGTGCGGATGATACAAAGCGCTCTCGCCCGCACCGCCTGTCAGGAACCCTGTAGCCTTGCCAGCGTCTGAAACGTCTACCTGTTCAGGGTCGCCTGCCCTGTCACGTGACACTCGCCCATTGATCGGCGGTCACTCGTGCGCGCCTCGGTTGCAAGTCGAGCACCTGCTCCTTGCCCGGGGGACAGCCGTAGCAGGGCTTGTCGATCCATCTGTTCGAAGGTGTGGAGCTCTGAGCTGCCTTGCGCTCGCCCACCCCTCGCAGACACCCGAATTCGTTAACCTTATGAGAGCTTTCCATGACACATCGCATCGTTATTGTCGGCGGCGGCGCCGGCGGCCTGGAACTGGCCACCAGCCTGGGCAAGACCCTGGGCAAGCGCGGTACGGCCAGCGTCACGCTGGTGGACGCCAACCTGACCCATATCTGGAAGCCACTGCTGCATGAAGTGGCCGCCGGCTCCCTGAATTCGTCTGAAGACGAGCTCAACTATGTGGCTCAGGCCAAGTGGAATCATTTCGAGTTTCAGCTTGGCCGCATGAGCGGTCTGGATCGCGCGGCCAAGCAGATCCAATTGAGCGCCACCCTCGATCCGGAAACCGGCCTGGAGCTGGTCCCGGCGCGCAGCATCGGCTATGACACCCTGGTGATTGCGGTAGGCAGCACCACCAACGACTTCGGCACCCAGGGGGCGGCGGAGCACTGCCTGTTCCTCGACACTCGCAAGCAGGCCGAGCGTTTCCACCAGCAACTGCTCAATCACTACCTGCGCGCCCATGCCGGGCACGACGAGAGTCGCGCGCAGATCAGCGTCGCCATCGTTGGCGCCGGTGCTACCGGTGTCGAGCTGGCAGCCGAGTTGCACAACGCGGCAAAAGAACTGGCGGCTTACGGCTTGGGCCGCATCGCGCCGGAGAACATGCGCATCACCTTGATCGAAGCCGGCCCACGGGTGCTGCCGGCGCTGCCCGAGCGCATCGGCCAGCCGGTGCACCAGACCTTGGAGAAGCTCGGTGTGACGGTCTTGACCAATGCCGCGGTGAGCGAGGTGACTGCCGAAAGCCTGCTGACCAGCAGCGGCCAGGTGATTCCGGCCAGTTTGAAGGTGTGGGCAGCCGGTATTCGTGCGCCTGGCTTCCTCAAGGAGATTGATGGCCTGGAAACCAACCGCATCAATCAGTTGGTGGTACGCCCTACCCTGCAGTCTACCCGTGACGATGACATCTTTGCCTTCGGTGACTGTGCGGCGTGCCCGCAGCCGGGCACCGACCGCAACGTGCCACCGCGCGCGCAGGCAGCTCATCAGCAGGCCTCGTTGCTGGCCAAGTCGCTGAAGCTGCGCATCGAAGGCAAGGCGTTGCCGGAGTACACCTACAAGGATTACGGCTCGCTGATTTCCCTCTCGCACTTTTCGGCGGTGGGCAACCTGATGGGCAACCTGACCGGCAGCGTCATGCTGGAAGGCTGGTTGGCGCGGATGTTCTACGTGTCGCTGTACCGGATGCATCAGGCGGCGCTGTATGGCCTGTTCCGCACCGGCATGCTGATGCTGGGCAGCCGCATCGGCCGCGGCACCGAGCCGCGACTGAAGCTGCATTGACCCATCGTTGCCTGCAATCCCCGTAGCAGCGGCGCGAGCCGCGTCATTGGCGATGCGGTGTGTTTGACACTTCGCGGTGTGGCCGGACGCGGCTTGCGCCGCTGCTACAGGGGTACGCCGCGTTACCGGCTACGTGGTGTGTCTGATACAACGGGTGCTGGCGGACGCGGCTTGCGCCGCTGCTACAGGGGCGGAATGGAAGGCAAAAAAAAGGCGCCCATGACAGGCGCCTTTTTTCATGAATATGGTCGGGGTAAGGGGATTCGAACTCCTGACATCCTGCTCCCAAAGCAGGCGCGCTACCGGACTGCGCTATACCCCGGTACAAAAAAGGCACCCGGAAGGCGCCTTTTCTGCTGCCCACCGGTGTTAATCGGTGGGGCTTTTTAAGATTCGATCCAGCGAACCGGAATCAAAAATGGTGGGTCGTGTGGGATTCGAACCTACGACCAATTGGTTAAAAGCCAACTGCTCTACCAACTGAGCTAACGACCCAAATATGGTCGGGGTAAGGGGATTCGAACTCCTGACATCCTGCTCCCAAAGCAGGCGCGCTACCGGACTGCGCTATACCCCGATATGAAATTTGGCTCCGTGACCAGGACTCGAACCTGGGACCCAATGATTAACAGTCATTTGCTCTACCGACTGAGCTATCACGGAACTATCAATTTCAGTACATCTACAACCGCTGCAGCTTCAAGCCTGTATCACTACCGCCTTGAACTCTTCGACCCGTTCGCATCGCTGCGTTCATGTCTCTGAGGCGCGCTATTCTACAATTTTCAAAACCTCTGTCAACCCTTTAAATTGCTTTCAAGACACTGATTTGCAACTTTTTTTCAGAACCGGTGAAGCCAGTGGCTCTGCGGGATGACGTACAGCGGGGCGCACTTTACAAGCCTTGAAACGAAAATGCAACGGTAAATCAATGGGGTGGGTCGGTGGGGGCCTCTTCGCGGGCAGAGGGCTTGCCGCCCGCCCCGCTCCCACTAAAGCCTGAGTACCTGTGGGAGCGGGCTCTGCCCGCGAAAAGGCCCTCACTGCCACTCATCACTCAAGCAAACACAATCTCATCATCCACCACCGACGCCTGCACCGATGTCCCTGGCAGGAATTTGCCCGAGAGAATCAGCTGTGCCAGCGGGTTCTCGATCCAGCGCTGAATCGCACGCTTCAACGGACGCGCGCCATACACCGGGTCGTAGCCCACCGCGATCAGCTTATCCAGCGCCTCGTCGCTCAGCTCCAAGCTCAGATCGCGCTCGGCCAGACGGCTGCGCAAGCGGGCCAGCTGGATCTGCGTGATCCCGGCGATCTGGTCGCGCGCCAGCGGCTCGAAGATCACCACCTCGTCGATCCGATTGACGAACTCGGGCCGGAAATGGCTGGTGACCGCATCCATGACCGCCGCGCGCTGCGCCTCGCGGTCGCCGACCAGCTCCTGGATGCGCGCCGACCCCAGGTTCGAAGTCATGACGATCACGGTGTTGCGGAAGTCCACGGTACGTCCGTGGCTGTCGGTCAGACGGCCATCTTCCAGCACTTGCAACAGCACGTTGAACACGTCCGGGTGAGCCTTTTCGACTTCATCGAGCAGCAACACCGAGTACGGTTTGCGACGCACCGCTTCGGTCAGGTAGCCGCCCTCTTCATAGCCAACGTAGCCGGGTGGCGCACCGATCAGGCGAGCGACCGAATGCTTCTCCATGAACTCGGACATGTCGATGCGCACCATCGCTTCTTCGGTATCGAACAGAAACTCGGCCAGCGCCTTGCACAATTCGGTCTTGCCCACACCGGTGGGGCCGAGGAACATGAACGAGCCGCTGGGCCGGTTGGGATCGGACAATCCGGCACGCGAGCGCCGCACTGCGTTGGACACCGCCACCACGGCCTCTTCCTGGCCGATCACGCGCTGGTGCAGCAGGCTTTCCATCTTCAGCAGCTTGTCGCGCTCGCCTTCGAGCATCTTCGACACGGGAATCCCCGTCCACTTGGAAACCACCTCGGCGATTTCTTCCTCGGTCACCTTGCTGCGCAGCAACTGGTTCTCGCTTTTGCCGTGCTGGTCGACCATCTGCAGGCTGCGTTCCAGATCGGGGATGACCCCGTACTGCAACTCGGCCATACGGCTCAAATCCCCGCGCCGACGCGCGGCTTCCAGTTCTTGACGCGATTGTTCGATCTTCTGCTGAATCTGCGCCGACCCCTGCACTTCGGCTTTTTCCGAGGTCCAGATCTCTTCCAGGTCGGCGTATTCGCGCTCCAGTCGGTTGATTTCCTCGGTCAGTTTTTCCAGACGCTTGATCGCGGCCTCGTCATCTTCTTTCTTCAAGGCCTGGGACTCGACCTTGAGCTGGATCAGACGGCGCTCCAGGCGGTCGAGCACTTCGGGCTTGGAGTCGATCTCCATGCGGATGCGGCTGGCCGCCTCGTCGATCAGGTCGATGGCCTTGTCGGGCAACTGGCGGTCAGTGATATAGCGATGGCTGAGCTTGGCTGCCGCGATGATCGCGCCGTCAGTGATGGCCACCTTGTGGTGAACCTCGTAGCGCTCCTTGAGGCCACGCAGGATGGCGATGGTGTCTTCCTCGCTCGGCTCCTCGACCAGCACCTTCTGGAAGCGCCGCTCCAGGGCGGCATCCTTCTCGATGTACTGGCGGTATTCGTTGAGCGTGGTGGCACCTACGCAGTGCAGCTCGCCACGGGCCAGTGCCGGCTTGAGCATATTGCCCGCATCCATCGAGCCTTCGCCTTTGCCGGCGCCGACCATGGTGTGCAGTTCGTCGATGAACAGAATGATCTGCCCTTCCTGCTTGGACAGCTCATTGAGCAGCGACTTCAGGCGCTCCTCGAACTCGCCGCGAAACTTGGCGCCGGCGATCAGCGCGCCCATGTCCAGGCTGAGCAGGCGCTTGCCGCGCAAGCCATCGGGGACTTCGCCATTGATGATGCGCTGGGCCAGGCCTTCGGCAATGGCAGTCTTGCCCACACCGGGCTCACCGATCAGTACCGGGTTGTTCTTGGTGCGGCGCTGCAGCACCTGGATGGTCCGACGGATCTCGTCGTCACGGCCGATCACCGGGTCGAGCTTGCCTTCCTCGGCGCGCTTGGTCAGGTCGACGGTGTATTTTTCCAGGGCCTTGCGCGACTCCTCGGCGTTGGGGTCGTTGACCGCCTCGCCACCGCGCAGGTTGCTGATGGCATTTTCCAGCGCCTTCTTGCTGACGCCCTGGCCCAACAGCAGCTTGCCCAGCTTGCTGTTGTCGTCCATGGCCGCCAGCAGTACCAGTTCGCTGGAGATGAACTGATCGCCCTTCTGCTGCGCCAGCCGGTCGGCCTGGTTGAGCAGGCGCGCCAGGTCCTGGGACATGTTGACGTCGCCGGTCGGGTTCTGGATTTTCGGCAGCTGGTCGAGCTCTTTGCTCAGCGCCTTGCGCAGGCTGTTGACGTCGAAGCCCACCTGCATGAGCAACGGACGGATCGAACCGCCCTGCTGGTCGAGCTGCGCCTGCATCAGATGCGCCGGTTCGATGGCCGGATGGTCCATGCCAACGGCCAGGGATTGTGCGTCGGATAACGCGAGTTGAAGCTTGCTGGTCAAACGGTCTATACGCATGAGTCACCTTCCTGAAAAAGGGCAGGCCGGAGCGATGGATACACCTGATGAAGAAAACCTGCCGGGGATGACAGTTAGATGGGGGGTGTTGGTGAAGATTCAAGGTTGGGGGTTGCAGATCTAGATAGGTTGTGTCAGTGCCGGCCTCTTCGCGGGCAGAGCCCCGGCTCCCACAAATGCAGATTGATGGCCTCTCAGCGAGGCCAGTGTGGGAGCCGGGCTCTGCCCGCGAAGGGGCCATCGGCTGCGAAGCTAGGGTTCCAGCCACACCAGTGAAGCGAATCGCCCGGTGACCGACGCGCGACGATAGGAAAAGAACAGCTCATCTTCCACGGTACACATCCCCCCGCCATACACCGCCGTCACCCCCACCGCAGCGAGGCGAATCCGCGCCAAGGCATAGATATCAGCCAGGAACTTGCCAGGCGCAGCACCTGGCACGAATGCCTCACCCGCTTGCGGGTGGGTGACCATGAACGCCTCACGCACCTCGGCGCCGACCTCGAACCGACGCGGACCGATGGCTGGCCCCAGCCAGGCCATCAGTTGCCCGGGCGGTTCCTGGAAACCATCGACAGTGGCTTCCAGCACCCCGGCCGCCAACCCGCGCCACCCGGCGTGGGCCGCTGCCACGCGGGTACCTGCCCGATTGCAGAACAACGCAGGCAGGCAATCGGCAGTCATGGCGGTGCAGGCAATGCCGGGGGTGGTGGTCCAGCTCGCATCCGCCTCGAGCACGCGGCTCGGGTCGGCCTCGACCACACGGATCCCATGCACCTGGTTCAGCCAGGCCGGCAGGATGCCGAAGTGGGCAGTCAGACGCAGGCGGTTCTGCACCACGCACTGTGGATCGTCGCCCACATGCGCGCCCAGGTTCAAACTGGCATACGGCGCCGGGCTGACGCCGCCTTCACGGGTGGTCACGCAGGCCCTCACCGACGCCGGAGCCGGCCAGTCGGGAAACAGCAGGCCCTGCGCGAACGTGGTCACCCGATGAAGGCCTCACGATCCTGCTTGAGCAGCGACAGCAGCCAGACGAAGTCGTCGGGCAAGGGCGATTCCCAGCCCATGCGCTCACCGGTCGTCGGATGATCCAGCTCGAGGAAGCGCGCATGCAGGGCCTGGCGCGGGAAGGTTTTCAGCGCGTCGACCATGGTGGCGCTGGCCGCAGGCGGAATGCGGAAGCGGCCGCCGTAGGCCGGATCGCCCACCAACGGAAAGTTGATGTGCGACATATGCACACGGATCTGGTGGGTCCGACCGGTTTCCAGCTTGACCCGCACATGGGTGTGGGAGCGGAAACGCTCGAGCACGCGATAATGGCTGACGGCTTGCTTGCCGCCCTCCATCACCGCCATGCGCTGGCGCTGCTGGCCGTGCCGACCGATCGGCGCGTTGATCTTGCCGCCTGCGGTAACCACTCCGATCACGATGCATTCATAGATGCGGCTGACCGAGCGGCTCTGCAGTTGGGTCACCAGCTGCGTCTGCGCCTGAATGGTCTTGGCCACCACCATCAGACCGGTGGTGTCCTTGTCCAGGCGGTGGACGATGCCGGCACGCGGCACGTTGATGATGTCCGGCACGTGGTGCAGCAGTGCGTTGAGCAGCGTGCCGTCGGCGTGGCCGGCGGCCGGATGGACCACCAGGCCGGCCGGCTTGTTGATGACAAGGATCTGGTCGTCTTCGTAGACGATGTCCAGATCGATGTCCTGGGCCACCCATTCACCTTGGGCTTCCTGTTCGGCATTGAGCTCGAGCAGGGCACCGCCATGCACGGTATCGCGCGGGCGCAGCACGCCCCCGTCCACGGTCAGGCGGCCCTCTTTTATCCAGGCGGAAAGGCGCGAGCGCGAGTGCTCAGCGAATAATTGGGCGGCGACTTGGTCGAGGCGTTGTCCGCCCAAATCGGACGGTACCTCTGCGCGAAGTTGTATGATCTCGGACATGCTCGGACTAGGCGGCGGCACAGCCTTTGGTTTCGGCTGCACGCTTGTGGTTAAATACGGCGTCTTTTGCCCCGGTGGTTCCACGGGGTGCTCATCATAACAGGACGGCCACGCCCGAGACAGCGGCCGTTTATAGGGACGCTAGCCGCCATGCAAGTGAAACACCTGCTGCTGATCGCCATCCTCGGATTCACCGCGGCCTGTTCTTCGACCAAGGAAGTGGTCGATGAAAACCTCAGCGAAGTCGAGCTGTACCAGCAGGCGCAGGCCGACCTGGACAACAATAGCTACACCAGTGCTACGGCCAAGCTCAAGGCGCTGGAGTCGCGTTATCCGTTCGGCCGCTATGCCGACCAGGCGCAGCTCGAGCTGATCTACGCCAACTACAAGAACTCCGAGCCGGAAGCGGCGAAGTCGGCTGCCGAGCGTTTCATTCGCCTGCACCCGCAGCACCCGAACGTCGACTACGCCTATTACCTCAAGGGCCTGACCTCGTTCGACCAGGACCGTGGCCTGGTGGCGCGCTTCCTGCCGCTGGACATGACCAAGCGTGACCCGGGTGCTGCCCGCGACTCCTACAACGAGTTCGCCCAGCTCACCAGCCGCTACCCCAACAGCCGCTACGCGCCCGATGCCAAGCAGCGCATGATCTACCTGCGCAACCTGCTGGCGTCCTACGAGATCCACGTGGCTGACTACTACCTGACCCGTCAGGCCTACGTCGCTGCTGCCAACCGTGGCCGCTACGTGGTGGAAAACTTCCAGGAAACGCCGTCCGTCGGCGACGGCCTGGCGGTGATGACCGAAGCCTACATGCGTCTGCACCTGGACGACCTGGCCGCGACCAGCCTCGACACCCTGAAAACCAACTACCCGGATCACCCGAGCCTGGAAGACGGCAAGTTCGTGCCCCAGCAGGACGAAGCGGACAACCGCTCGTGGATCTCCAAGGCCACCCTGGGCTGGATCGGCAACAACACCGACCCGCTGCCGCCGGGCGAAACCCGCGCCAACCAGGATGTGCAGCGTCAGTATCAGGAAGCGCGCGACGCCATTCCGAAAGAACTGCTGCCACCTGAAGACGGCGGCACCGCCGACCAGCAGCAGCCAAACGCCGAAGAAGGCAAGAGCCGTTCATGGTTCAGCTACGCCACCTTCGGTCTGTTCGACTGAAGCTGGGTTGCATTGAAAAAAGGGGCCTGATGGCCCCTTTTTTTTCGCCGCTTGCTCCGCATCGGGCGCGCTCCTACACTGCGCCATCTCCCCTGGCAAAGCTGACCATCCCATGATTCGCCTGATTTTCTGGATCGCCGTCGTGTTCGCCGCCATTTGGCTGTGGCGCAAATTCAAGAACCCGGCGCGCGCGCCTCGCCAGGATGACAAGCCGGCATCGCTGAGCATGGTTCGATGCGCCCAGTGCGGCGTGCATCTGCCAGAAGACAGCGCGCTGCGCCGCGACAGCCACTGGTATTGCAGCAAGCCGCACCTGGAGCAAGGGCCCGGCAACGGTGCCCGCTGAAGCGCAGTTTCTCGGCGGCGCCCAGGCGCAGCGGATGCTGCGCCTGTACCACCTCTACCGCTTGACCATCGGCCTGTCGCTGGTCCTGCTGATTTCCAGCAACATGGACAACCGCCTGCTGGAAGTGGCCGATGGCGAACTGTTTCGCGCCGGCAGTTGGCTGTACCTGATCCTCAACATCCTGGTCGTGGTGCTGATGGGCAACCCGCGCAGGGTGTTGCCGGTGTTCAGCCTGGCCACTGCCGACGTGATCATGCTCGCGGGCCTGTTCTACGCCGGCGGCGGTACACCCAGCGGTATCGGCAACCTGATGATCGCCTCGGTGGCCATGGGCAATCTGCTGCTGCGCAACCGCCTGGGCCTGTTGATCGCCGCGCTGGCCACCATCGGCATCATCTACCTGACGTTCTACCTGAGCATCTCGCGCCCCACTGCCGCCAACGACTACCTGCAGGCCAGCACTCTGGGTGTGCTCTGCTTCGCCGTGTGGTTCGTGGTTCAAGGCCTCAGTCGCCTGCTGCGCACCAGTGAGAACCTGGCCGAGCAGCGCGCCAGCGACGTCACCAGTCTGGAAGCCCTGAACGCGCTGATTCTGCAGCGCATGCGCACCGGCATCCTGGTGCTGGACACCGAACTGCGGGTGCAACTGGCCAACCAGGGCGCCTTGGGGCTTTTTGGCCGCATGACACTTAATGGTGAGCTGATCGCCGTCCACTCACCCGACCTGATCGAACGGTTGCTGCAGTGGCAGACCAACCCTGCCCTGCGCGTGAAAAGCCTCAAGTTCTCCCCTACCGGGCCGTCGATCCAGGCCAGCTTCATTGCCCTGCGTCGCGGCGGTGAACAGCAGCAGACCCTGGTGTTTCTCGAAGACCTGTCGCAGATCGCGCAGCAGGCCCAGCAACTCAAGCTGGCCGCGCTCGGCCGACTTACGGCCAGCATCGCCCACGAGATCCGCAACCCGCTGGGCGCCATCAGCCATGCCGGGCAATTGCTGCAGGAATCCGAAGCCCTGCCGGTAGCCGACCGGCGTCTGACGCAGATCATTCAGGATCAATGCAAGCGCATGAACCTGATCATCGAGAACGTGCTGCAGCTGTCGCGCCGGCGCCCCAGCGCACCGCATCCGCTGGACCTCAAGGCGTGGCTGGAAAACTTCGTCAGTGACTTTCGCACCACCGCGCGCCCGGGCCAGCAACTGCACATGTACGTCAGCGACGGCACCCTGGAAACCCGCATGGATGCCAACCAGCTGACCCAGGTATTGAACAATCTGGTGGAAAACGGCCTGCGCTACAGCGCCCAGCAACAGGGTCGCGCGCAGGTCTGGTTGAATCTTTTCGTGGAGCCGACCGACGGCCTGCCGATCCTCGAGGTGCTGGACGATGGTCCGGGCTTTGCCGCCGATCAGTTGCAGCACATGTTCGAGCCTTTCTTCACCACCGAAAGCAACGGCACCGGGCTGGGCCTGTATATTTCCCGCGAGCTGTGCGAAAGCAACCAGGCCCACCTAGACTACAGAGCACGTGAAAAAGGGGGCAGCTGCATGCGCATCACCTTCGCCCACCCGCGCAAACAGGGATGACTATGAGCGCCAGGCAAAAAATTCTGATCGTGGATGACGAGCCGGACATCCGCGAACTGTTGGAGATCACCCTCGGCCGCATGAAACTGGAAACCCGCAGCGCACGCGACGTCAACGAGGCCCGCGAATGGCTGGGGCGCGAATCGTTCGACCTGTGCCTGACCGACATGCGCCTGCCCGACGGCACGGGTCTTGAGCTGGTGCAGTTCATCCAGCAGCGCTACCCGCACCTGCCGGTGGCGATGATCACCGCGTTCGGCAGCCTGGACACCGCCATCAATGCGCTCAAGGCCGGTGCCTTCGATTTCCTCACCAAGCCGGTCGACCTGCCGCGCCTGCGCGAGCTGGTCGGCACCGCGCTGCGCATGCCGGCGCCCGCCCCGGTCGGCAAGGAACCGAGCATCGACCAACGCCTGCTCGGCGATTCGCCACCCATGCTGGGGCTGCGCAAGCAGATTGGCCGGCTGGCGCGCAGTCAGGCGCCGGTCTACATCAGCGGTGAGTCGGGCAGCGGCAAGGAGCTGGTCGCCCGGCTGATTCACGAACAGGGACCGCGGGCGGATCGACCGTTCATTCCGGTCAACTGTGGGGCCATCCCCGCCGAGCTGATGGAGAGCGAATTCTTCGGCCATCGCAAGGGCAGTTTCACCGGTGCCACCGAAGACAAGCCGGGGCTGTTTCAGGCGGCCAATGGCGGCACGCTGTTTCTCGACGAAGTGGCCGACCTGCCGTTGACCATGCAGGTGAAGCTGCTGCGCGCCATCCAGGAAAAGGCCGTGCGCGCCGTGGGTGGGCAGACCGAAAACGTGGTCGATGTGCGCATTCTCAGCGCGACCCACAAGGACCTCGCAGCCGAGGTGGCGGCGCAGCGTTTTCGCCAGGACCTCTACTACCGACTCAACGTGATCGAGCTTCGCGTGCCCTGCCTGCGCGAGCGCCGTGAAGACATTCCGCTGCTGGCTGCCAGCGTGCTGGCACGCCTGGCGCAGGGCAGTGGCCTGCCGCCCGCGCAGTTGACCCCAGCGGCACTGGAAACCCTCAAGGGCTACCGCTTTCCCGGCAACGTGCGCGAACTGGAAAACATGCTCGAACGGGCCTACACCCTGTGCGAAGACGATCGCATCGAGGCGAGCGACCTGCGCCTGAGCGAAACGGCAGTCAGCGTGGAGTCCGGCGAACCCAGCCTGGCCCAGGTCGACAACCTGGAAGACTACCTGGAAAGCGTCGAGCGCAAGCTCATCCTGCAAGCGCTGGAAGAAACCCGCTGGAACCGCACGGCAGCAGCGCAGCGGCTGAACATGTCGTTCCGCTCGATGCGCTACCGCCTGAAAAAGCTGGGCCTGGATTGATTCCCTGCCACCGCGTCAAACCCGGACGCGGCTCGCGCCGCTGCTACAGGGTTTGTGTGGTGCGCCTAATGAACGCGGTGGGGCCGGACGCGGCTTGCGCCGCTGCTACAGGACAACGGGATCCCCGTAGCAGCGGCGCAAGCCGCGTCGGCGGTGTATGCAGTGTGCCTGAATGAACGCGGTGCGGCCGGACGCGGCTCGCGCCGCTGCTACAGGGGGATGCGGTTTTGCGGCGCGTAGGGGGCTGGATCGATCACGGCTTCGCGACCCAGCAGCAGGTCGGCCAGCAGGCGACACGACGCTGGCGCCAGCACCAACCCATTACGGTAATGACCGCAGTTCAACCACAAACCCGGATGCCGCGGCAGCGCACCAATGAACGGTACCCCATCCGGCGACCCCGGACGCAACCCAGCCCACTGCTGCACCGGCGTGGCCTCGGCCAGGGCCGGCAGCAGATCGACCGCCGAGGCCTTCAAGCTGTTCAGCGCCTCTACCGTTGGCGTCTTGTCGAAGCCCGCATGCTCCAGCGTGCTGCCGATCAATACATGCCCATCGCGACGGGGAATGGCATAGCGCCCCTTGGCCAGCACCATGCTCGGCAAAAAATCGGCTGCACATTTGAACAGGATCATCTGCCCCTTCACCGGCTCCACCGGCAAGTCGATGCCCAGGGTCTGCAACAACTCACCGCTCCAGGCACCCGCGGTCAGCACCACCTCGTCGGCCAGCACCTCCCCCTGCGCTGAATGCACGCCGACCACCCGCTGGCCATCGAGCAAAAAACCCTGCACTTCACACTGCTCGCGCACCGTCACGTTGGGCATCGCCGACAAGGCCGCTTTCAAAGCCTTGATCAAGCGTGGATTGCGCACATTGGCGACATCGGCCATATGGATCGCGCGCCCGAACCCGGGCCCCAGCACCGGCACTGCCTCGTAGGTGGCTGAAATATCCACCGCCGCCAGTGGCCGACCATTGGCCCGTGCCCAGGCAAGCGCCTCGGCTTCATCGTCCAGGTCCAGCCAGTACAAACCGGTGGTGTACACCTGCGGATCGATGCCCGTATCGACGGCCAGGCGCTGCCCCAGGCGCGGATAGAAATCCTGCGACCAATGCGCCAACGCCGTAACCGCCGGGCTGTAGCGCCAGGGATACAGCGGCGAAACGATGCCACCGCCGGCCCAGGAAGACTCCTGGCCGACCGCGCTGCGGTCGATCAGGGTAATGCGACCCACATGTGCAGCAAGATTGTAGGCCGTCAGCAGGCCCATCACACCGCCGCCGACAACCAACACATGGTCAGACATGAAACGATTCCAAAGAAGGCTCAGCGGCCCCAGCAGGTGGCAGAGGTGTTGCCGGCAGCCATGCCGGTGTTGGTCCGCGCGCCGGTTTGATTGATGACGAAACTGCCGCACTTGTCACCGACCATCATGCTGCCGGGCTTCGGCGCGGCCGTCAGGCTGAACGTGGTGGCGTCCTTTGCCGTCACGATGTTGTACCAGGCATTGCCCGCCACGTCGGGCACGTTGGCGTAGCTGCCGGTCCGTGTGAACCCCCTCTCGAAATTCTGCGCACCTTCGGCCAGCACCTGGCCGATCTCCACCCGGTGCGTGCGCTTCACGTACTCGGTGTAGCTGGGGTAGGCGATGGCGGCAAGGATGCCGACGATGGCGACCACGATCATCAACTCGATAAGGGTGAAGCCTTTTTGCCTGCGCATACGGACACTCATTGTCGTTGTTGCCACATGATACGGCGGTTCGGGGAAACCACCTGTTGTTTAGGAGATCCGCCGCCACTGCCTGTCGTAGAGTCACCCGTGCTAGGCAGTTGGATAGCAACCATGTCATTCCCATTGGAATCGACATAAGAGATCATTGATGCGGTATTGATCAAACCTCCCGATACGATCATTCCCGCAGTTGCCTCAGTACCGTTCAGGATATTGAAATTCGTGATCATCTTGCCATTTTCGGCGTTCACTTCCATCAGCTTACTTGACCCAGCGCTCGAACACGGGTCCGAAACGTCAAGAATAGCGGTAGTGAAAAAAATGTTACCGTCGATCAACAAGGGTGGATAAAGCACCCGCTCCCCTGTCGATGTGGTGCCGTAGGTCAGCGGCATGTACCACCCCTTGCGGGTGTTGTAGTCCACCTCATTCTGGCTGGTGTAGACCTTGGTGCCGGTGATATTGGTGATGGTCTGGCGTTGTAGTAACGACTCGGTGTAGTTCGCGGTCGAGCCATTGGCGTCGACGATGGCGTAGAAAGCCTGCGTCGTAGTTGTAGTTTTGTCCGCCACCTCGTTGAGCTTGCCTGTACCAAAGAAGATGATCTGCCGGCCCAGAGTATAATTGCCTATGGTTGGCTGTGCGGTGATAGCTTGGGTCGCGCCACCCGAAGCCGTGAACAGTGGCGTATTGGCGAACCCGACCACGCCGTTCGTGGTACTGGTGAAATCAAATTTCCACATGCGCCCTTTCAGATCGCCACCATAGGCGTACTGAATAACGCCTTGGCTGTTGATGTCCAGCGCTACCGAGGACAGACCGTTGTCGGTTTCGCCTGTTGTAACGATCGGGGTCTGGATCTCTTTGATCAACGCGCCGGTAGCCAGATTGATCACAAACAGCGACGCGCGCCCCGTCGTACTGCCGTAACCGTTCGAGATGAAGGCTGCCCAGGTACCGTCTTTCAATCGGGCCACTTCCGGCTTGCCATAGGCATAGCCCATGTTGCTGTAGCCCGTGGTGTTACTGTTGATTTCCCAAAGGGCACGGGTGGTATTGCTACCACCGGCTTCAAACAGCTGCAACGCATAATAAGCCCTGCCGCCAGCCCCTACGCCGCCCAAAGCCAGCGTTTTCCAGCCGTTGTTGATTTGAGCGTCTGCGACAGTCAACTGACCGTCATTCAAGAACTTATGGCCAACACCATTGATATAGTTGGGGTTGGCTACTGCGTTCAAATTGGCCAACGTGGTAGATGGCAGATAGGCATAACGCCTTGTGCCATCGGTATTCAAAACGTTGGTCATCCCATCATTGCTGTTGACAACCAGAGCGGGGTTCATGCTCGCAGCCTTGGTCCCAAGGTACGTGGTATAGCTGAAATCGCCTGTCGTGTCGGTAGTGGTAATGGCAGTGGGCGAGGCATACACCAAGGGTGAGTTGATGATGTCGCCCAGCAATACCGAGCGCGTCTTCAGCCCGGTCTTGTTGGTGCCTTTCGTCCACTCGATCAGGTCATTGGCGGTAACTGGATTGAGGAGAGTGTTGAGACTCGATGCACCGACGGCCAGGGTAGCGATCTGGGCAGGAGAGAAATTCAGCAATGATAGTGCGATGGGCTGGCTGGTGAGTATGTTCCACGACTGAAAAATCGTAGTCCCGGCCGACTTAACCTTGTCATCCGTGCTCCATACCGCCGTTGCGCCTGGATTGCCTGAACTGTCCAGGTTATAGGCGCGTACCGTACCGCGCCAGTCGGTCGGGTCGTAGAATGTTTGATAGTACTGCGAAGACGCTGTGAGATTGACCGAGTTGACCGAACCGCCCCCGCCTGAACCAGCCTTGGAAGCAATATCGTTAAGCGCAGCGGTCAAGGCAGCGCTCAAGCCTGCAGCATCAGTGGCTTGATAGTATTTGCCCTGCCCATAACCGGTCTTTTCAGCCGCATCTTTCAGCATCTGATTGTCGGCAGCGAAGCCTACTGTGTAAGTGGACATGTTCTGCTTGGGAAAATCCGCAGCATCCCAGCTCTTGCCGGCGGTATCTGTCCCGCCGGACCGCATGTCAATATCATTGGCAAACTTGGCGATGTCATCCAGGTACAACGTGTCACCCTCACCGTCACCAGTCAGATTATCGCCATCATTGCTGCTGTCACCGTCCCAGTTTGGCAGCCTTGATCCCCCGAGTGGGTCATTGGTGGGGAAAGTGCGGTCATAAGTAGGCAGGCCGTCAGTGATCACTACCCCGTAGTTCTTTTGGCAGCGGTACTGGATAGGGCTGGTGTAGGTATTGGGCGTGCTGTTGTAGTAAGGCGTCATCCCCCTGAAATAACGCGTCACCTCGTAGTAGGCTTCCGCCAACGGTGTGTTGGCGATGGCGCCTAGGTCGCCGATGGCATTGATCAATGCGTTGTAGTTGCTGTTAGCTTGGGCTGTGGTGGTAGAACTGTTGGCGCTCAAGTCGGCAATCGCGCGGGGAATATTGCCACCCGGGCCTGGGTTGCCGGGAGCCGGCGGGTTAAAGGTGGCCAGACCGATACGCAGGTTGCGATTGGCGTTGACCAGCGCGGTCGCCGCGTCTCGTGCAACGTTGATCCGATAGTCTCCGGGCACCGTTGTGTCGGCAATGTAGTCACGGCTGGTGCTGCCGCTCGGCAGCCGGTCAATCAGGTAAGAGATGTACCGTGATGAATAGCGGGTGCTGCCGTTGCCCACCGGATCCGGGAGGCGCAGGCAATACACCGTGTTGGTACCTCGCGTGAATCCCGAATAACCGAATGAGCATCCACCCCGGTTGAAACTGCTGTAGAACAGATTTTCACTGTCCATGTCGATGTTTGTGACACTGAATCGGTCGCAGAACGTGGCGTAGTAGCAGTTATAGATCGTTGGACGACTGGTAGCCTGATTGAAGTCGGCTGTGCGGATCAGGTTATTCATACTACCGGAGTCATCCACCAGCAACATCACATTGGGCGTGACCGACCCCGAGCTGAGCAACGGAGAGTCCGCTGGTGCGAAGGCATACAGCGGAGCACTGACGTACAATCCAGCAAGTATCCCGGAACAGAACTTGATCACGCCGCGCATTCTACTGCTGCTTGGCATAGACACTCTCCAGCACCGTTCGCGAAGTACCCTGGATGCCTACCCCGGTAATGCGATACAGCTCATAGAATTTTTTGGTGGTGTTGATTGGCGAACCACTTGCAAGAATCGACGGGTTGTTGGTGGTACCCACTTTCTGAATGGCGTAATAGCCAGACCCGGACTGCACCCAAACCACACCATTGGCGGCAATATAGTTGCTGGTGCCAATGGTATTGGCGTTGGTCGGCGGGGCACAGGTAACTGCGGTATTGCAGAAAGTCAGGGTGTAGGCTTCTGGCTTCACTGTATTTTCGCCAATGCGCAGCATGGCTTCGGCTATCTGGAACGAGCCGTTGCGCAGGGTCACGCTGCCTGCCATCTTTTCCTGCAATGTCGCGTTCTGCATCGACGACACGCCGATCAAAGTCAGCAAGAGCAGAAAGACCAGGCACACTACCAACGTCATCCCACGTTGCGTGCTCGTTGCGCTGTAATGGGTGTGCATACTCATTGAGTCCTCATCACAGCAGCCGATTGCGTAAGGCAATCACGGTGTTGAAAGTCCGGGTTTGCGCGCGGGTATTGGGTGCAGCCGCCTGGTCGGCGAGCTGCAAACTGATGCGCACACTGCGGATCAAGTCGAAGTTGGTAGGCGTGGCAACGTAGCTGCTGGCATTGATGTTAGCCGCGGATGAGGCCACGCCGAAAGTCACGTCAAAAGCCAGCACGTTGCTGATCAACGGGCTTTGGCTGTTGGCTAAACTACCCGCCAACACTTGATTGTTGGCAAAGGTATAGACGACCCGACGTATCGGAATGACCTGCTGACCAGCCAGTGCGGCAGGCATGGCTGCCGGTAAGTAGGCTGTTGAAAAACTGCGGCAGTCAGTAAGAATGTTCCAGTCGGCATTGGCGCCGTTATTGCCCACGTCGGCAGTGATCAACGTGAGAATCACGCTGTTGTTAGTGCCGCGGGTAATAGTGATCGGCGAGGCGTACGCGGCGGTGAAGTCTTTGGTAAGCGTGCTGTCGAGCGGATTGGCTTGGCAGCCAAAAAACCCTGTCATGCGAATTTCCTGGGCCATCTTGCTCATCAGAAAGCGTCCATCTTCCTGAATGCCCGCCGCAGCGTTCTGGCTCTGGTAAGTATTCTTCGCCGTGAGAAATATCTGGGTGACGCCCAACACGATGACCAGGCCCAGGGTCATGGCGACCATCAGCTCGATCAGGCCAATGCCTCGGGATGAGCGTCTCATTTGATCCCCTTGTCGATGGCCACGCGACTGGTCAGCGTGAAACTCTGCAGGCCATCGCCGACGCTCTGCACATTGGAAACGTTGGCGGCGTTGGTCGCACGCGCGTCACTCCACTGCAGAGTGATAGTAACGACGCGGTTGTTCACGGCGATGCTGCTGCCCGCACTGACTCCGCCGATGGCCTTGGCATTGGCGGCGAAATCGGCAAGATCCTGGGCCCGGACGTCGCTTGCGTTGCCCGCGGGTGCCGCATCGAGGTTGGCCAGCACGTAGTTGGCGTCGGGGTTGGCACGAATGCGGTCCATCATGTCATAGGCAATGAAACTGGCCTGGCTGGTGAGCGCCGAGCTGTCGGTGAACTTCAGGGCGTTGAGCTGCAACGCTGCTGCCCCGAGCAGGCCGATCCCCATGATCAGCAGCGAAACCAGGACCTCGATCAGGCTGACCCCTGCTTGCCCCCTGCGCATGCTCATGGACAGGTGCCCCCCAGTATCACGCGCCCGTTGAGGCACACACCGATGGCCTTGGTGTAGGTACCCTGCGTGTAGGAAAACGCGACTGCCGTGACGGGATTGGCCAGTGCGCCCAAATTGTTGTACTCGATGTTGGCAATGTTGTTGGGTTTCACTACAGCTGACGCAGACATGTCTGCAATCACGCGTAACACCGGGTTGGTCACGACGCCAGCATTGACGACTTGAATATCGAGGCGGCTGGTCCAGTCGTTCGCGACCGAGGGCGTGACACGTATGCTCGCTCCCCGGTTTATCGCCTCGAGGCGCGCATAGTTGAGGGCGCGGTACAAATCTGTCGACTCGGTGTCAGCCTTGGTGTTGTTGATCAGGCCGACAAACGACGGGATTCCTATGGTCACCAGTATGGCCAGCACTGCGATGGTCACCATCAGCTCGACCAGCGTAAACCCCTTGTAACCATGCCGCATTGGACGCCTCCCCCAAGAGCATCGACTATAAACCAGCGCTCGCGCGGTTCGGTGCGCGCACAGGATATACGGTTGTTCTAGAGGGATCAGCGCCTATTGCAGGGAAACCCAGGGAGGGTTGGCATGTACAGTAAAGGAGTTACGTTAGTGGAGCTGGTGGTGGTGCTGGCGGTGGTCGCGATACTGGCTGCGATTGCCATGCCAGCCCTGCATGAGTTTCTGCAGGAGCAGCGGCGAAAAGTGGTGGCGCAGGAACTTGCTTTCACATTGCGCATGGCCCGGTCGGAAGCGATCCTGCGGCAGACGCCTGTGGTGGTAAGGGGGTTCCACCGGGGCTGGGGTTGGGGCTGGGTCACACTGCTGGATATTCGAGGTCTGAGCACCGCCAGAGGTACGCACCTCAATACCCATATCCTCGATGGCAAGGTGCCTGTCATCGGCAATAAATGGGTACGCCACGAGGTGCGCTTCGATAGTTTCGGCGCACCTGCCGGCGTCAAAGGGGAGTCAAATGCCGGGTCTCTGTTTTTTTGCGATCCGAAGCGCGCACGGTTACGTTGGCGCGTCGTGATCGACTGGGTCGGCAGGGTCCGAATCACTGATCTTCCAGATCCGCAGTCTGCCGACTGGTGCGGCAAACCGCGCTAACCGATCGTCTTCACCCGCAATTCCTTGGGCATCGAGAACGTGATGTTCTCCGGCCGACCGATCAACTCGTCGGCACCGGTCGCACCCCAGGCGTGCAGTTGCTCGATGACACCGCGCACCAGCACCTCGGGCGCCGAGGCGCCAGCGGTAATGCCGATACGCTGCACGCCGTCGAACCAGCCTTGCTGCATGTCCTGCGCGCCGTCGATCAGGTACGCCGGGGTGGCCATTCGCTCGGCCAGCTCGCGCAGCCGGTTGGAGTTGGAGCTGTTCGGGCTGCCCACTACCAGTACCACGTCGCACTCGTCGGCCAGGATCTTGACGGCGTCCTGGCGGTTTTGCGTGGCGTAGCAGATGTCGTCCTTGCGCGGCCCGCCAATGGCCGGGAAGCGCGCGCGCAACGCGTCGATGACCCGGCTGGTGTCGTCCATCGACAAGGTCGTCTGGGTCACGAAGGCAAGGTTTTCAGGGTTGATCACATTCAGGTTGGCAACGTCTTTCTCGTCTTCGACGAGGTAGATGGCGCCGCCGTTGCTGGCATCGTACTGCCCCATGGTGCCTTCGACTTCCGGATGCCCGGCGTGGCCGATGAGAATGCACTCGCGGCCGTCGCGGCTGTAGCGAGCCACTTCGATGTGCACCTTGGTGACCAGCGGGCACGTTGCATCGAACACCTTCAGGCCGCGCCCGGCCGCTTCCTGGCGCACGGCCTGGGAAACGCCGTGGGCACTGAAGATGACGATGACGTCGTCAGGCACCTGGTCGAGTTCGTCGACGAAGATGGCGCCACGATTGCGCAGGTCTTCGACCACGAACTTGTTGTGCACCACTTCGTGGCGGACATAGATCGGTGCGCCGAAGACTTCCAGGGCGCGGTTGACGATCTCGATCGCTCGGTCCACACCCGCGCAGAAGCCACGGGGATTGGCGAGTTTGATTTGCATGCTTGCCTCGGTGCCCTTAAAGGGCGGTGACCGAAAGAATTTCCACCTCGAAGGTCAGGGTCTTGCCTGCCAACGGGTGGTTGAAGTCTACCGTCACTTCGTTGTCGTCGAATGCTTTCACCACGCCCGGAAGCTCGGTGTTGGCCGCGTCGTTGAAGATCACCAGCAACCCTTCGGACAGCTCCATGTTCGCGAACTGCGAGGCTGGCATGACTTGCACGTTCTGCGGATTGGGCTGGCCGAAAGCGTTTTCCGGCAGCACCTTCACGGTCCGTCGGTCGCCGGCCTTGAAGCCGAACAAGGCGGCTTCGAAACCCGGCAACAGGTTGCCATCGCCGACCTTGAAGGTCGCTGGCGACTTGTCGAACGTACTGTCGACGGTGTCGCCGTTTTCCAGGTGCAGGGCGAAGTGCAAGGTCACTTCAGTGTTTTCCCTGATGCGCTGCTCAGTCATTCACCGCTTCTCCGGTTTTCTTGCTCTTGAACATATCCAACGCCAGCATGATCGCACCGACGGTGATGGCGCTGTCGGCCAGGTTGAACGCCGGGAACCGCCAGCGATCCTGCCAATGCACCAGAATGAAGTCGACCACATGGCCGAGCACGACACGGTCGAACAGGTTGCCGACCGCGCCGCCCAGCACCAGGGCCAGCGCTATCGCCAGCCAGGTGTCGCTGCGCCCCAGGCGCTTGAGCCAGACCACCAGCACCACGCTGACCACCACGGCGATCAGGGTGAACAGCCAGCGCTGCCAGCCGCCACTGTCGGCCAGGAAGCTGAAGGCGGCGCCGGTGTTGTAGGCCAGGGTCCAGCTGAGCAGGTCGGGAATGACCACGATCTGCTCGTACATCTGCAGGGTGCCGTCGAAATAGAACTTGGTGGCCTGGTCCAGCACCATCACCAACACGCTGAGCCACAGCCACTTCAAGTGGCCGTAGCGACCGAAGGACGCCGACGAATCAGGCATAGTGGCGCACCTCGCCGTCACCGCTGATGTTGTCGACGCAGCGCCCACAGATTTCCGGATGCTCGGGGTCCATGCCCACGTCGTCACGGAAGTGCCAGCAACGCGCGCACTTCACGCCACTCGACTTGACCACTTTGAGCTTCAGTCCGGCGACCTCGGTGACCACCGCATCGGCCGGAGCCTGGGCGAATGGTGCCAAGGTGGCACCCGAGGTGATCAGCACGAAGCGCAGCTCGTTGCCCAGCTTGGCCAGGTCGGTGTTCAGGGCGTCTTCGCTGTACAGGGTCACTTCGGCCTGCAGGTTGCCGCCGATGGCCTTGGCGGCGCGCAGGTTTTCCATTTCCTTGTTGACTGCGGTCTTCACCGCCATCACGCGTTCCCAGTAGGCGCGATCCAGCTCGAAGCCCTCGGGCAACTCGCTCAGGCCCTGGTACCAGGTGTTGAGCATCACCGATTCGTTGCGCTCGCCCGGCAGGTACTGCCACAGCTCGTCGGCGGTGAACGCCAGGATCGGCGCGATCCAACGCACCAGCGCCTCGCTGATGTGGTACAGCGCGGTCTGGCAGGAACGCCGGGCAACGCTGTTGGCGCCGGTGGTGTACTGGCGATCCTTGATGATGTCCAGATAGAAGCCGCCCAGCTCCTGCACGCAGAAGTTGTGCACCTTGGAGTAGACGTTCCAGAAGCGGTATTCGCCGTAGTGCTCTTCCAGCTCGCGTTGCAGCAGCAGCGCCCGGTCAACGGCCCAACGGTCCAGGGCGATCATCTGATCGGCCGGCAGCAGGTCGGTGGCCGGGTTGAAGCCGCTGAGGTTGGAGAGCAGGAAGCGCGCCGTGTTGCGGATGCGACGGTAGGCGTCGGCACTGCGTTGCAGGATGGTGTCCGACACGGCCATTTCGCCCGAATAGTCGGTGGCCGAAACCCACAGCCGCATGATGTCGGCACCCAGGGTGTCGTTGACCTTCTGCGGGGCGATGACGTTGCCCAGCGACTTGGACATCTTGCGGCCGTTTTCGTCCACGGTGAAACCGTGGGTCAGCAGCTCGCGATACGGCGCATGGTTGTCGATGGCGCAGCCGGTCAGCAGCGAAGAGTGGAACCAGCCGCGGTGCTGGTCCGAACCTTCCAGGTACAGGTCGGCACGCGGGCCGCTTTCGTGGCCCATCGGGTGCGAGCCGCGCAGCACGTGCCAGTGGGTGGTGCCCGAGTCGAACCAGACGTCCAGCGTGTCGCTGATCTTGTCGTAGTTGGCGGCGTCATCGCCCAGCAGCTCGGCGGCGTCCATCTTGAACCAGGCTTCGATGCCTTCGACTTCGACGCGCTTGGCCACCTCTTCCATCAGCTCGACGGTACGCGGGTGCAGTTCACCGGTGGCCTTGTCGAGGAAGAACGGAATCGGCACGCCCCAGTTGCGCTGGCGCGAGATGCACCAGTCGGGACGGTTGGCGATCATCGAGTGCAGGCGTGCCTGGCCCCAGGCCGGAACGAATTTGGTTTCCTCGATGGCTTTCACCGCGCGCTCGCGCAGGGTGTCGCCTTCGACAGGTGGCTTGTCCATGCCGACGAACCACTGCGCGGTAGCGCGGTAGATCAGCGGGGTCTTGTGACGCCAGCAGTGCATGTAGCTGTGACTGACCACTTCGGTGTGCATCAACGCACCGACTTCGGTCAGCTTGTCGACGATGTTCGGGTTGGCCTTGAAGATGAACTGGCCGCCGAAGAACGGCAGCGATTCGACATACACGCCATTGCTCTGCACCGGGCCGATGATGTCGTCGTTGGTCAGCCCGTACTGCTTGCAGATGTTGAAGTCGTCCACGCCATAGGCAGGCGAGCAGTGAACCACACCGGTGCCCGCGCCCAGTTCGACGTAGTCGGCCAGGTACACCGGCGACAGGCGGTCATAGAACGGATGTCGGAAGTTGATCAGCTCGAGCTTGGCACCCACGGTAGTGGCGAGCACCGTACCTTGCACGCTGTAGCGCGCCAGGCAGCTCTCGACCAGTTCTTCGGCGAGCACCAGCAGGCGATCACCGACGTCGACCAGGGCGTAGGTGAATTCTGGATGGACGTTGAGCGCCTGGTTGGCCGGGATGGTCCACGGGGTGGTGGTCCAGATCACGATGCTGGCCGGCTTCTCCAGGCCGGGCAGGTCGAAGGCGTCGGCCAGGGCCTGCTGGTCGGCGATCGGGAAAGCGACGTCGATGGTCGGCGACTTCTTGTCGGCGTACTCGACCTCGGCCTCGGCCAGGGCCGAGCCGCAATCGAAGCACCAGTTCACCGGCTTGAGGCCCTTGAACACGAAGCCGTTGCGGACCATTTCGGCCAGGGCACGGATCTCGCCGGCCTCGTTGGGGAAGCTCATGGTCTTGTACGGGTTGGCCCAGTCGCCCAATACGCCCAAACGGATGAACTCGGCCTTCTGCCCTTCGATCTGCTCGCTGGCATAGGCGCGGCACAGTTCGCGGGTCTTGTCGCCGCCCAGATTCTTGCCGTGGGTGACTTCGACCTTGTGCTCGATCGGCAGGCCATGACAGTCCCAGCCCGGCACGTACGGCGCATCGAAGCCGGCCAGGGTCTTGGAACGGGTGATCATGTCCTTGAGGATCTTGTTGACCGCGTGACCGATGTGGATATTGCCGTTGGCATAGGGCGGGCCGTCGTGCAGGACGAACTTGGGACGGTCCTTGCCAATCTCGCGAAGCTTCTGGTACAGGCCAATGCTGTCCCAGCGCTGCAGAGTTTGCGGCTCGCGCTGGGGCAGGCCGGCCTTCATTGGGAAGGCGGTGTCCGGAAGGTTTAGCGTGGCTTTGTAGTCGGTCATTTCAGGCTCTTCAATTTAAGCGGTTGGCTTGGCCCAGTGGGCACGCGCGGCGGCGACATCCGCATCGATCGCCGACTTCAGCGCCTCAAGCGAGGCGAAACGCTGCTCATCACGCAGCTTGTGGTGGAACGCCACCGTTAAATGCCGGCCATAGAGGTCACCGGCAAAGTCCAGCAAATGCACTTCCAGGTGGGCACTGCCATCACCTGCAACGGTTGGCCGCACGCCTATGTTGGCGACTCCTGGCCAGGTCTTGCCGTCGATGTCGACACTGACCAGGTATACCCCGGTGAGCGGCGCGCGACGGCGCTTGAGTTGCACATTGGCAGTGGGCCAGCCCAGTTGGCGGGCCAGCTTCTGCCCATGCAGGACCCTTCCTTCGATGCAGAAGGGCCGGCCGAGCAACTGCCCGGCACGTTCGAAGTCGGCCGCAGCCAGAGCCTTGCGGACCTGGGTGCTGCTGACGCGGACGCCGTCCATTTCGACGGTCTGCGCCGACTCGACGGTAAAGCCCTGGAGGCTGCCGGCCTGGGTCAGGAAATCGAAGTCCCCTGCCCGGTCGCAGCCGAAGCGGAAGTCGTCACCAACCTCCAGATGTTTCACGCCCAGGCCGTCGATCAGGATGGTGTCGACGAACTCCGACGCACTGAGCTGGCTCAGGCGCTTGTTGAAGGCCAGGCACAGCACCAGATCGACCTGTTCCGCAGCCAGCAGCTGCACTTTGTCGCGCAGCCGGGCCAGACGTGCCGGCGCGGTCTGCGGGCTGAAGTATTCGCGCGGCTGGGGCTCGAAGATGACCACACAACTGGGCACGCCCAACTCGCGGGCACGCTCGCGCAGCCGGGCCAGAATAGCCTGGTGGCCACGATGGACACCGTCGAAATTGCCAATGGTGGCGGCGCAGCCCCGATGCTGGGGCCGCAGATTGTGAAGGCCTCGAACCAGCTGCATAACGCGCTTCTTGCTCATAAAGTGGTCGATTATAACCATACCCACGCGTCGACGACAGGCAACAGCGTGCATGGATGTTCGCTAACGCATAAAACCGCTCGCGGCCAAGGGCAGCCAGTGCGCTCGAGGATCACGCCAGCCCGCGGCGAGCGAAGTCCTTGAGGCGGAAGCCCATGGCCAACAACATTCCGAAATACACTAGCACGCCTGTCAACACCAACAGCCCCAGGCGCAGGAAGCGCTCGAGCATCTGCCCGTCGGCCCAGGCCGGCATGTACTGCAGCAGCACCAGCAAGGCAGCGGCCATGGCCAGCACGGCCACGCCCAATTTGCACAGAAAGGCGGTCCAGCCCGGCTGCGGCTGGAACAGGTCCTGCTGACGCAGCTTCCAGTACAGCAACCCGGCGTTCAGGCAGGCGCCCAGGCTGATGGCCAGCGCCAGGCCTGCGTGCTGCAGATGGCTGATGAACATCAGGTTGAAAACCTGTGTCGCCACCAAGGTGAAGATGGCGATCTTCACCGGCGTGCGAATGTTCTGCTGGGCGTAGAACCCGGGCGCCAGCACCTTGATCAGAATGATCCCCAGCAGGCCGATGGAATAGGCGATCAGCGCGCGCTGGGTCATGGCCGCATCCAGCGCGGTGAACTTGCCGTACTGGAACAACGCCACGGTCAAGGGCTCGGCGAGCAACGCCAGGGCCACCGCGCACGGCAGGACCAGCACGAAACACAGGCGCAGCCCCCAGTCGAGGATGCGCGAGTATTCATGACGATCCCTGTTGGCGTAGGTCTTGGCCAGGGTCGGCAGGAGGATCGTGCCCAAGGCTACGCCCAATACCCCCGACGGCAGCTCCATCAGGCGGTCGGCGTAGTACATCCAGGACACCGAGCCGGCCACCAGGAACGAGGCGAACACGGTATTGATGATCAGCGAAATCTGGCTCACCGATACACCGAGGATTGCCGGCAGCATCTGCTTCATCACCCGCAGGGCACCGGTATCGCGCAGGCTCAGGCGTGGCAGCACCAGCAGGCCGAGCTTTTTCAGATGCGGCAGTTGATAGAGCAATTGCGCCAACCCACCCGCCAGCACGGCCCAGCCGAGCGCCATGACCGGCGGATCGAAATAGGGCGTGAGGAACAGGGCAAACAGGATCATCGACACGTTCAGCAGCGTGGGCGTGAAAGCTGGAACCGAGAAGCGGTTGTAGGTGTTGAGGATGGCACCGACGAAGGACGACAGCGAAATCAGCAATATATAAGGAAAGGTCACCCGCAACAGATCGCTGGTGAGCGCGAATTTCTCCGGGGTATCGGCAAAACCCGGAGCGGTTGCCCAGATCACCCACGGCGCAGAGAGGATCCCGGCCACCGTCACCAGCGCCAGTGCGAGGGTCAGCAGGCCGGCGACGTAGGCAATGAAGGTACGCGTGGCCTCCTCGCCCTGCTGGCTCTTGTACTCGGCGAGAATGGGCACGAACGCCTGAGAGAAGGCGCCTTCGGCGAAGATCCGGCGCAGCAGGTTGGGCAGCTTGAAAGCGATGAAGAAGGCATCGGTGGCCATGCCGGCGCCGAAAATGCGCGCAATGATGGTGTCGCGGACGAAGCCCAACACCCGCGAAACCATGGTGATGGAGCTGACCGCGGCCAGGGATTTAAGTAGGTTCATCGAAAGTTTTTCATGCCCGTTGACGAAGAGCAGGCCCATATCCGGCCCAGGTGTGCGATACTCCGCGCCGCATCAGCAGGCAGAGCCAGAACTTCGCGAGTGTACAGGTCGCGGGCCAGAAGTGAATCACTTCGACACCCGACCAACCACTTAGCGGATCGTCTCACGTACCCTTGACAACCAACTCGTTGATGGGCATGATTCGCGGCCTTATTTGTTTGCTATTTCAAAAAGTCTTTCGAGGAGCTCGACGGTGGCCAACTCACCTTCCGCCAAAAAACGTGCAAAACAGGCTGAGAAGCGTCGCAGCCACAACGCCAGCCTGCGTTCCATGGTTCGCACCTACATCAAGAATGTAGTCAAAGCCATCGACGCAAAAGACGCAGAAAAAGCACAAGCTGCTTACGTTCTGGCCGTGCCAGTTATCGACCGTATGGCCGATAAAGGCATCATCCACAAGAACAAGGCTGCTCGCCACAAGGGCCGTCTGAACGGCCACATCAAAGCACTGAACCAGGCTGCTGCTGCCTGATCAGCTGTACGATGTAGAAAAAGCCGACCCCAGGGTCGGCTTTTTTGTGCCCGTGTGAATGTGCCGGTATCGCAGTGCCCTTTTCGCGGCCGATGACCGCTCCTACGGTGGGCTATGCATGTCTTCCGCAGGAGCGGTCCGTGGCCGCGAAGGGTGCAACGCGGCTTACCTGACACACCGCGGCGCCCTTTTCGCGGCCGATGACCGCTCCTACGGTGGGCCATGCATGTCCTCCGTAGGAGCGGTCCGTGGCCGCGAAGGGTGCGACGCGGCTTACCTGACACACCGCGGCGCCCTTTTCGCGGCCGATGACCGCTCCTACGGTGGGCCATGCATGTCTTCCGTAGGAGCGGTCCGTGGCCGCGAAGGGTGCGACGCGGCTTACCTGACACACCGCAGTGCCCTTTTCGCGGCCGATGACCGCTCCTACGGTGGGCCATGCATGTCTTCCGTAGGAGCGGTCATCGGCCGCGAAGGGTGCAACGCGGTTATTCGGTCCAGGGGCGGATGGGGATGGCGGTCACGGCGTTTTGCGGGCTGCCTTCGATCATGCGGTCGCTGTAGACCAGATACACCAGGGCGTTGCGCTTCTTGTCGTGAAAACGGACCACCTGCATGGTCTTGAACACCAGCGAGGTGCGCTCCTTGAACACTTCCTCGCCCTCCTTCAAGTTGCCCGGCAGCTGGATCGGCCCGACCTGGCGGCAGGCGATGGACGCTTCCGCACGGTCTTCCGCCAGGCCCAGGCCACCCTTCACTCCGCCCGTCTTGGCGCGCGACAGATAACAGGTCACCCCTGGCACCTTGGGATCATCGAACGCCTCGACGACGATGCGATCGTTGGGACCAACAACCTTGAACACCGTGGACACCTGGCCGATTTCCTCGGCACTCGCCAGCATCGGCAGGCACAACATGGCAGCCGCGAGGGCTTTGAGCACTTTCATGGAAACGTTCCTGTAGGGATCAAACGAGGATCAGGTTGTCGCGGTGCACCAGCTCGGGCTCGGCCATATAGCCCAGCAAGCGCTCGATAACGTCCGACGACTGACCAATGATTTTCTGGGCTTCCAGCGCACTGTAGTTGGCCAGGCCACGTGCGATCTCGCGACCATCGGGCGCCACGCACACCACCATTTCACCCCGCCGAAAACTTCCCTGGACCACTTTCACACCTACCGGCAGCAGGCTCTTGTGGCCACCGGTCAAGGCTTGCACGGCCCCTTCGTCGAGCACCAGGGTGCCGCGGGTCTGCAAGTGTCCGGCCAGCCATTGCTTGCGCGCGGCGAGCATTTCACGCTCGGGCGACAGCAGCGTACCCAGGCGCTCGCCGGCCTTGAGCCGATCGAGCACGCGCTCGATACGGCCACCGACGATCACCGTATGCGCCCCGGAGCGAGCCGCCAGGCGTGCGGCGCGCAGCTTGGTCTGCATGCCGCCACGCCCCAGCGCGCCGCCGGTACCGCCGGCAACCGCATCCAGCGATGGGTCGTCGGCACGCGCTTCGAAGATCAATTGTGCATCGGGGTTGGTGCGCGGATCGGCATCGAACATGCCATCGCGATCGGTGAGGATCACCAGCAGGTCCGCCTCCACCAGGTTGGCCACCAGGGCCGCCAGGGTGTCGTTGTCGCCGAAGCGGATTTCGTCGGTGACCACGGTATCGTTTTCATTGATGACCGGCACCACGCCCAGCTCGACCAGGGTCCGCAGGGTACTGCGCGCATTGAGGTAGCGCTTGCGATCGGAGAGGTCGTCGTGGGTCAGCAGGATCTGCGCGGTGTGCCGGCCATGCTCGGCAAAGCTAGACTCCCAGGCCTGCACCAGCCCCATCTGGCCGATGGCGGCGGCAGCCTGCAGCTCGTGCATGCCACTGGGGCGCTTGACCCATCCAAGACGACTCATGCCGGCCGCTACAGCCCCCGAAGAGACCAGCACCAGCTCGACCCCGGCATTGTGCAAAGCAACCATCTGCTCGACCCAGACACTCATCGCCGCGCGATCCAGACCCTTGCCGTCCGCGGTCAGCAGCGCACTGCCGATCTTCACGACCCAACGCTGCGCACCCGTCACCTTGCTCCGCATCATCTGCCAACCTTTGCCCGGTAGAAAAACAAAAACGCCGCTCATGGTGAGCGGCGCTTAGTTTAACACTGGAGATCACTGTGGGAGCGGTCATCGGCTGCGAAGAAGACACCGTGGAGTGCCAGGCACACCGCGGTGCGCCCTTCGCGGCCGCGGGCCGCTCCTACAGGAGCGGGACCTGCACCCATACGCACTAGTCGCGGACGTAGATGATTTCCGGGCCGTCTTCGGCGTCTTCTTCTTCCCAATCGTCGTCATCGCCGATGTCGTGGACGCTCTTCACGCCGCTACGGCGCAGTGCGCGCTGATCATCCAGGGCCTGCAGCTGCGCGCGAGCCTCGTCTTCGATGCGCTGGTCGAGCTCGGCCAGCTCATCGGCATAGGCCGGGTCACGGGCCAGGCGATCGGCACGGTCTTCAAGGTAGCGCATGATGTCGCGGCTCAGGCGCTCGGTACCTTCCTTGGCGATGGCCGAGATCACGTAGACCGGACCTTCCCACTCCAGGCGGTCGACGATTTCCTTGACCCGCTCTTCGTGCTCTTCTTCCAGAATCTGGTCGCACTTGTTGAGCACCAGCCAGCGCTCGCGCTCGGCCAGCGACGGACTGAACTTGACCAGTTCGTTGACGATCACTTCGGCGGC
The DNA here is from genome assembly GCF_014841915.1 of Pseudomonas sp. CFBP 13727. Taxonomy (NCBI): domain Bacteria; kingdom Pseudomonadati; phylum Pseudomonadota; class Gammaproteobacteria; order Pseudomonadales; family Pseudomonadaceae; genus Pseudomonas; species Pseudomonas sp. CFBP 13727. Next base: position 289,983 of record NZ_JACYUT010000003.1, on the reverse strand, counting down.
ATCGGCAGCACTGGTTTCATCCAGCGGCGCCATGTCGACCAGGTGCAACAGCACGCGCGTACGCGCCAGGTGCTTGAGGAAGCGGATACCCAGGCCGGCACCGTGCGAAGCGCCCTCGATCAGACCGGGAATGTCGGCTACCACGAAGCTCTTCCAGCGATCGACACTGACCACACCCAGGTTCGGCACCAATGTGGTGAACGGGTAGTCCGCCACCTTGGGCTTGGCCGCGGAGACCGAGCGGATGAAGGTGCTCTTGCCAGCATTGGGCAGGCCCAGCAAGCCAACATCGGCCAGCACTTTCATTTCCAGCTTGAGGTCACGCTGCTCACCCGGCTTGCCCGGACTGGTCTGGCGCGGCGCGCGGTTGGTACTGGACTTGAAGCGGGTGTTGCCCAGACCGTGCCAGCCGCCGTGTGCGACGAGCAGGCGCTGACCGGCCTTGACCAGGTCACCGATCACTTCCTGGGTGGAAGCATCGATCACCGTGGTACCTACCGGTACGCGCAGCTCCATGTCTTCACCTTTCTTGCCGGTGCAATCGGTGCTGCCACCGTTGGCGCCGCGCTCGGCATCGAAGTGGCGGGTATAGCGATAGTCGACCAAAGTGTTGAGGTTTTCGTCGGCGATCATGTAGATCGAGCCGCCATCGCCACCGTCGCCGCCGTTGGGGCCGCCATTCTCAATGAATTTTTCACGGCGAAAGCTCATGCAGCCGTTGCCACCGTCACCCGCTTTCACGCGGATGGATACTTCATCTACAAACTTCATGAAAAATACGCCTCTCGCCGCAGGGACGAGCTAATGAAACTGAAACGTAAGGCTCTTGCGAAAATGAGCGCGGCAAACCCGTCAATGACTCTCGTACCGACAGCCCATGCAAACCTTTGCAAGAGACTCACTCCAAAAACGAAAAAGCCCCGTCGCAAGACAGGGCTTCTCCAGCGACGTCGCGATTAAGCTGCGACAACGCTCACGTAACGACGACCGAAGGCGCCCTTTACTTCGAACTTGATCACGCCTGCGACTTTCGCGAACAGGGTGTGATCCTTGCCCATGCCAACGCCGTAGCCAGCGTGGAACTGGGTGCCGCGCTGACGCACGATGATGTTGCCTGGGATGATAGCCTGGCCGCCATACATCTTCACGCCAAGGCGTTTGGCTTCTGAGTCGCGACCGTTACGGGTACTACCACCAGCTTTTTTGTGTGCCATGAGTCAATTCTCCTAGTGAGGAATTAGGCTGAAATTAAGCCTGAATACCGGTGATTTTGATCTCGGTGTACCACTGGCGGTGGCCCATGCGCTTCATGTGGTGCTTACGACGACGGAACTTGATGATGCGGACCTTATCGTGACGACCTTGGGAAATCACTTCAGCCACAACGGTAGCGCCGGCAACCACTGGAGCGCCGATGTTCACGTCGTCGCCATTGGCGACCAACAGAACGCGATCAAAGGTAACGGATTCGCCGGTGGCGATTTCCAGTTTCTCGATCTTCAGGTATTCACCTGGGGCGACCTTGTATTGCTTGCCACCGGTAACGATTACTGCGTACGACATGGTATTTCTCCGATAATCCTGCTCACCCAGCTCTTTATAAGTAGAGTGTCGGCTGGCATGGCTGCATGGGTTGGAACGCCCCAAATGCAATTGCGTAAGGCAGGTGCTGCCCAGGAAGTTCAGGGTGCGCGATTGTACGCAAGCGGCGAACCTCTGACAAGAGGCCGCCAGTCGCCTCATCGGCTTGGCGGACCTGGCAGAACGCCTTTCACGGGCCATACCGGGCCGTGCCGGCCCTGCACACGGGCGCGCAGGGCCATGGACGCGCCTTGACACACCCCGACCCGCGTCCTAGCATGCCGCGCAACCCTTCTGGAGCGACTCTCGCTGATGCAACCCCAAGCTTTCTACCGCGCGGTGGCGGACGATTTCAGCGCCGTCGACGGGATCATCAAGCAGCAGCTGACCTCGCGCGTGCCGTTGGTATCGACGATCAGCGACTACATCACCTCCTCTGGGGGCAAGCGCCTGCGGCCGCTGCTGGTGCTCCTCGCCGGCAAAGCATTGGGCCATCAAAGCGACGACCTGCGTCTGCTGGCAGCCACCATCGAGCTGTTACACACCTCGACCCTGCTGCATGACGACGTGGTCGACATGTCCGGCATGCGCCGTGGTCGTTCCACCGCCAATGCCAAGTGGGGCAACGCGCCAAGCGTGCTGGTGGGCGACTTCCTCTATTCGCGCTCGTTCGAAATGATGGTCGAGCTGGGCTCGATGTCGGTGATGAAGATTCTGTCGCACGCCACGCGCATCATTGCCGAGGGCGAAGTGCTGCAGCTGTCCAAGGTGCGGGACGCCAGCACCACCGAAGAAATCTACATGGAAGTGATCCGCGGCAAGACCGCGATGCTCTTCGAGGCGTCGGCACACAGCGCCGCGGCGCTCACCGGTGCCACCCCCGAACAGTGCGAAGCGCTGCGCACGTTCGGTGATCACCTGGGCGTCGCTTTCCAGCTGGTCGACGATCTGCTCGATTATCGCGGCGACGCCGAGACCCTCGGCAAGAACGTGGGCGACGATCTGGCCGAGGGCAAGCCGACATTGCCACTGATCTACACCATGCGTGAAGGCACCGCCGAGCAGGCAGCGCTGGTCCGCCAGGCGATCCAGAAGGGCGGGATCGAGGATCTGGAACGCATCCGCGCTGCGGTCGAGGATTGTGGCGCGCTGGATTACACCGCGCAGCTGGCACGCGATTATGTGGCCAAGGCCATTGCTCAGCTGGAGGCGCTGCCTGCCAGCCAATACCGGGATGCCCTGGTCGAGCTGAGTGAATTTGCGGTGGCGCGCACGCACTGATTCGGTGGTGGGCCATTCGCGGGCAGAGCCCGCTCCCACAAGTGTCCGATTCTACGGTGAGTGAGCGGTGGGCTCTTGCTGGCAGAGCCTGTTCCACCAAAGCCCTGCTCCCAGACAAGAACCATACTCCCCATAAAGGCGCAGCTTGCATGGCAGCTGGCGCTGATGGGCTCTTGCGGCAAAAACCCTATATACTGCGCGCCTTTATTCCCTACCCCCGAGGAATCTCGTGAGCACGCTGCCGCCCTGCCCCAAATGCAACAGCGAATACACCTACGAAGACGGCACTCAGCTGATCTGTCCCGAATGCAGCCATGAGTGGTCGGCCACGAGCGACGAGAGTGCCGACGGCGATGCTTTGACGATCAAGGACTCGGTGGGCAATGCCCTGGCCGACGGCGACACCGTTACCGTGATCAAGGACCTCAAGGTCAAAGGCTCTTCGCTGGTGGTCAAGGTCGGCACCAAGGTCAAGAACATCCGCCTGTGCGATGGCGACCATGACATCGACTGCAAGATCGACGGCATTGGCGCGATGAAGCTCAAGTCCGAGTTCGTGCGCAAGGTCTGAGGCGTCGCCCGACCAGCGGTCCGGGCCGTCGCGAGGCGCCCGGCCTGACTTCCAAGGGTGCAATGCCTGCGGAAGGCAAATAGTCGCTTGCTATTATATGAATAAGAATTATTCTCATTGAATGCCCTCAAGGAGAATTGCCATGACCTATCTGATCGACGCCTGGCTCGACCGCCCACACCCCTACCTGCGCATCCTGCATCGCGAGACGGGTGAAGTCTGTGCGGTGCTTGGCGAGGATGCTCTGGATGAGCTACGCGACCAGGGTGACCTCGACCTGCATGGCCTGAGTTCGAGCGAACCTGGAGTGCTCAAGGAAGTGGTGCGCAACCTGTTTTTGTTCTGCTACGCACGGGCACTGCGGCCAATGGGGGAGTTGCACTGATACACCGCGCTGAAGCCGGACGCGGCTTGCGCCGCTGCTACAGGATTACGGCGTCTGTGGCAGCCGCGCAAAGCCGCGTCGACGGTAGATGCGATGCACCTGTAGCAGCGGCGCGAGCCGCGTCGGCGGTAGATGCGGTGCACCTGTAGCAGCGGCGCAAGCCGCGTCGGCGGTAGATGCGGTGCACCTGTAGCAGCGGCGCAAGCCGCGTCGGCGGTAGATGCGATGCACCTGTAGCAGGCGCGCAAGCCGCGTCGGCGGTAGATGCGGGCACCTGTAGCAGCGGCGCAAGCCGCGTCAGCAGTGCATGCAGGTCCCCTGTAGCAGCGGCGCGAGCCGCGTCGGCGGTGGGCGCGGTGTTTCTGGACGCACGCGGTGAGGCCGGACGCGGCTTGCGCCGCTGCTACAGGAACCGCGTTTCCGCTGGCGGGTTACAGGACTTCGAGCAGCTCGACGTCGAACACCAGCACGCTGTGCGGTGGGATGCTGCCGACGCCCTGGGCGCCGTAGGCCAGTTCGCTCGGTACGTGGACACGCCACTTGCTGCCGGCAGGCATCAGTTGCAGGGCTTCGGTCCAGCCAGCGATCACGCCGTTGACCGGGAATTCGGCCGGCTCGCCACGGTTGTAGGAGCTGTCGAACACGGTGCCATCGGTCAGGGTGCCGTGGTAGTGAACGCGCACGGTGCTGTCACCGGCCGGCTTGCTGCCTTCGCCTGTGCTCAACACTTCGTACTGCAAGCCGCTGGCGGTGGTGGTGATTTCGGCACGCTTGGCATTTTCGGCCAGGTACGCCTTGCCTTCGCCAGCCGCAGCTTCGGCCTTGGCCTGCTGCTCGGCCTGCATGATGTCGCGGATCACCTTGAAGCTGGCGTTCAGCTCTTCTTCGCTCACACGGCTTTCATGGCCACGGAACGCATCGGTCAGGCCGACCAGGATGGCTTCCAGGCTGACGCCAGGTGGTGGGTTGTCGCGCAGTTGGCCGCCCAGTTGACGGCCAATGCCATAGCTGACGCGGGTTTCGTCGGTCGACAATTGTACTTCGGACATAACACTGCTCCGCTGCGGGGCCGCGCCGCAATCTTCATGCGGGGATGAAGGGCGCGCCCGGATAAAAGGGCCAGCAGACTAGCACACTGCAGGCCCGCACTTCAGCAGGCCGGGCCGTGTGCGCCCACGCTACAGGTGCAATCAGTGCTTGGTCAGCTTGTCCAGGTAGCCCATGGCGAACGCCGAAATGACGAAGGTCATGTGGATGATCACGTACCACATGAGGTACTGCGGTTCGATGTTCTTGGCATCCATGAACACACGCAGCAAATGGATGGACGAAATGGCCACGATCGACGCGGCGACTTTCATCTTCAGCGAAGACGAGTCCATCTTGCCCAGCCAGCTGAGCTTCTCGACGCCCTCTTCGATGTCCAGTTGCGACACGAAGTTTTCGTAGCCCGAGATCATCACCATCACCAGAAGGCCGCCAACCAGCGCCATGTCGATGAGCGAAAGCAGCACCAGAATCACTTCCGACTCGGCCATGGCGAAGATGTTGGGCAGGACGTGAAAGATTTCCTGGAAGAATTTCAGCGCCAGCGCCAGCAGACCCAAGGACAGTCCAACGTAGATCGGCGCCAGCAACCAGCGCGAGGCGTACATGGTTTTTTCGATGAAGCGTTCCATTGAGGCTCACAGGGTGGTGGAAATTGGCGACGATTATAGCCACGGCCATGGCAAAGCACGACGTGCGACGGTGTGTCGCAGCCGCTTGCCCCCTGCAGAGGTCATTTTTCCGCAAATCGACGGCGCACCCTGGCCGGGTGACGCCTGCACGATGGCGCAGAGGGGCCGACCCGTGCTGGGTGGCCCCTCGGAGACCTACACCGTTGGCCGGACCTCGACCAATTCTTCCAGCGCGTGCTCTTTCTCGGCTTCCTTGAGGTCTTCCTCGCTGATCATTTCCGCGATGACCCGCAGCCGCTCAACCACGCGGGCATTGATGCTGCCCTCGGGAAACGCGCCGTTCTCGTCGGGTTCACCGGCTGGCTCACCGGCCAGCAGGCTCAATGCCTCGTCCGCCTGGCGCACGGCATAGACATGGAACTTGCCGTCGCGGACTGCCTGCAGGACCTTTTCGTCGAGCATCAAGGTGGCGACGTTGGCCTGCGGAATGATCGCGCCCTGCTCGCCAGTCAGGCCGCGGGCCTCGCACAGGCGGAAGAAACCCTCGATCTTCTCGTTGACCCCGCCCACCGCCTGGACTTCGCCGAACTGGTTGATGGAACCGGTGATCGCGAAGCACTGCTTGAGCGGCATTTTCGAGAGCGCCGAGATCAAGGTGCAGGCCTCGCCCAGCGACGCGCTGTCGCCATCCACGTATCCGTAGGATTGCTCCAGGGCGATGCTGGCGGAAATGGCCAGGGGAAATTCCTGAGCATAGCGACTGCCCAGGTAGCCGGTGAGAATCATCACCCCCTTGGAGTGGATCGGCTGACCCAGGTTGACCTCGCGTTCGATGTCGACGATGCCGCTGCCGCCCGGATACACCGTGGCCGAGATGCGCGCCGGCACGCCGAACGCCGAGTCGCCCACTTCCAGCACCGTCAGGCCGTTGCACTTGCCGACCGCGGCGCCGCTGGTGTCGATCAGGATGATGCCCGCCAGCATGTCATCGAGGATGCGCGCCGAAACCCGGCCGGTGCGCGTGGCCTTGGCCTTGAGCGCACGCTCGATGTGGCCGGCGTCGGTACGTTCTTCGTTGGCCAGGTGGCGGATGAAGTCCGCCTCGCTGACCAGCTGGAACAAGTCGCCGATACGGGCCGACAGCCGCCCCTGGTTTTCTGCCAGCCGCGCACTGTAGGTGGCCAGGCGCGCGACGGCGTCACCGGTCAGCGGTGCCATGCCCTCCTCCGAGGTGCGCGTCTTCAGCAGTTGGGCGAACTGCTCCAGGCTCTCGTCGACCATGGGGATGTCTTCGTCGAAGTCCACCAGGACGCGGAACATCTCCTGGAAGTCGGGATCGTGATCCTGCAACGCGTAGTACAGCTGGCGAGCGCCGATGATGATGACCTTGACCTGGAGCGGAATCATCTGTGGCGTGAGCGTGACAGTGGCCAACCGACCGAACTCGCCCAGTGGCGACTCCATCTTCAGCTTGCGCGATTGCAAGGCGCGCTTGAGCGCGTCCCAGACGAAGGGCTCGCCCAGCATCTTCTCGGCTTCCAGAATCAGGAAGCCACCGTTGGCCCGGTGCAGGGCGCCGGGGCGCAACTGCTTGTAGGTGGTGTAGAGCGCGCCCTGATCGGTGCTGTATTCGATCCGGCCGAACAGGTTGTCGTAGGTCGGGTGTGGCTCGAACACCACCGGCGCGCCACCGCTCTGGTGATGGCCGACCACCAGGCTGGGGCTGTACTGCTCTTCCAGCAGCTTGCGGGCCTGGGCATCGGCCTTGCTGTCATCGACCAACTGCTCGACCACGGTCTTGAGCAAATTGACCTGAATGGCCTGCAGGTAACCGCACACCGCGGCGTTCTCGGCGTATTTTTCCGACAGCGGCGCGAGCAATGGCTGCAGGGCCAGGGTGATGGTTTCTTCGTTGAGGTGACGCAACTGGTTGCTCGACTCGCGTTTCCACTGCGGCAGGCTGGCCAGCTCCTCGTTGAGGCGCTCTTCCAGATTGGAGATATCGGTATGGAAGCGCTCGCGGTCGACTTCGGGCAACTGGGCGAACTCGGCTTCGTCCAGGGCCTTGCCGTCGAGCATCGGGGTGAAGGCGATGTTGCTGCTGTCGCGGTACAACGCGATGTCTTTTTCCAGCGAGAGTTTTTCGATCACATCCAGTGCGCGGTCGTAGCGCTGGTTGAAGGCGCGGTCGATGGCGCTCTTGCGCTGCTGGTAGGACGGATGCTCGAACACCGCCGGAAACGTCGCCAGCAGATTGTCGATGAGCCCCCCGATGTCGCCGATGAAGGCACCTGCACTGCCGGGCGGCAGCTCGAGGGCGCGGGGTTCGCGCGGCTCATCGAAGTTGTTCACATAGACCCAGTCGGCCGGGGTCTGCAGGCGCTTGCCCTCGGCTTTCAGGTAGCGTTTGACGAACGAGAAGCGGCCGGTGCCGGGCTCGCCCATGACGAACACGTTGTAGCCGGGGCGTGGCATGGCGACGCCGAACTGCAAGGCCTCGACTGCGCGTTCCTGGCCCAGGACGCCACGGAAGGGTTCCAGGTCGTTGGTGGTGGTGAAGTTGAACTGTTCAGCGGAAAACGGGCGGGTCAGTGCCTCGGGTGCAAGACGCAGGCTGGCAGCTACGGAATCGGGCATCGGGCATCCTTACTTCGGCGGGGCAGATGCGGTCATTCTGGGCGCTTCTGTGGCGGCGGTGCAAGCTGCAGCGGGGCTGGACGCTCAAGGCTGCAAGTTACTCATTTCGTGCGGAACTGCGACGCTTGCCTAAACTCCAAGTTACGCGGCTGGCCAAATAACCGGCCCGTCCTGGATCCCCAGGCACTTAGACCCTCGGTAAGCACATCAAAAAAGAGAACAACGCTATGAAACGGATTCTGCTGGGTACTCTGTTCGCCGCCGTCTCGATCAATGCCATGGCGCAAGCGCCAGGTGGTCCGGATTGCGGTTGGGGCAACATGTTGTTCGAAGGCCAGCGCGGCACTCCGGCGCACTTCCTGGCTTCCACCACCAACGGCACTTCGGGCAACGCCACCTTCGGCATGACCTCGGGCACCAACGGCTGCTCCACCAACGCTGCACTGACCTATGGCGGTAAATCCTGGATTGCCATGAATGGCATGATGGACGAGCTGTCCGAAGACATGGCCAAGGGCCAAGGCGAAGCACTGACCACCTATGCCGTGGTTCTGGGCGTCGCTCCCGAAGACCGTGCCTACTTCCAGTCGGTTACCCACGAGCACTTCCAGCAGATCTTCAGCAGCGCCGACAGCACCGCTGAAGACGTACACAGCAACACCATCGCGGTCCTGAAAAACGATCCACGTCTGGCCAAATACGCCACCCAGGCTTAAGCTCGACCCGCCCGCTCCTTTCGGAGCGGGCATCCCCCCTTTCCGATTTCGCCGAACTAGTTGCCGACAATGCTCAAACGCCTTGCCTTCCTGGCGCTCTGTGTGTGCGCCCCGCTGCATGCCGCTCCGCACCTCGACGCTCAGCGTCTGCAACAGTTGGCCAACGATCCGTACTGGATTTCCGTCGGCCACTACGAGCGTGGCAAGCTCGGCGGCTGGCGCAGCTATGTCGATGACCGCAAATTCTTCCTGGCCGATGATGGCGCGCACCATCCGGATGCCGAGTTGCAGGCCACGTTGAAGGCCATCTATGCACCCGCAGGCACGGGCGATCGCCATGCACAGTGCGTGTTCCCAGCGCGTACCCGCTGGTTGCGCGAGCAGCTTGGCCTGAGCGACCTGCCGACCGTGGACTGCGCCGAGTTCCGCAAGTGGTTCTCGGACGTGGCCCCCCACAGCGCCGTGCTGATATTCCCGGCGGCGTACCTGAACAGCCCCTCGTCGATGTTCGGGCATACCCTGCTGCGCATCGATCAGGCCGATGTGCAAAGCAACAACACTGCGCTGCTCAGCTATGCGATCAACTTCGGCGCCTATGTCGAAGGCGGTGACAACAGCATTCTCTACGCCTGGAAGGGCCTGGCCGGCGGCTATCCTGGCTTGTTCGCCCTGGTGCCCTACCAGGAAAAGCTTTCCGAATACCGCAGCCTGGAAAACCGCGACCTGTGGGAATACCGGCTCAACCTCACGCCGGAAGAAACCGGGCGCATGGTCGAGCATGTGTGGGAACTCAAGCAGGTGCAGTTCGACTATTTCTTCTTCGATGAAAACTGCTCGTATCGTCTGCTCGAACTGCTTCAGGTGGCCAGGCCAGGCCTGGACCTGACCTCACAATTCCCCCTGACCGCCATTCCCACCGACACGGTGAAGGCGGTGAAGGCTGCCGGGCTGGTCGAGAAGATCGACTATCGCGCATCTCGCGAGCGCGAGTTGCTCGAACGCGCCAAGCCGCTGGACAGCAGCGAGCAGCAATGGGTACAGCGGATCGCTGCCGACACGGCGCAGATCGACAGTGAAGGTTTTCAGGCGCTGGGCAGGGAGCGTCAGGCGCTGATCCAGGATGCCGCGTTTCGTCTCGAGCGCTATCGGGCCACCGGCCAGGAGCGCGATCCGGCGAGGACCCAGCGCAGTTTCCAGTTGCTGCGCGCGATCAACCGCAACCCCCCGCCCCCGCTGGACATCGCCCGGCCGGGCTTGCCCGAGGATGGCCATCAGTCACGCACCTGGAGCGCGGGTGTGGGTACCCGCGGTGATACCGCGTTCGCCGAGTACGGGCTGCGCATGGCGTATCACGACCTCAACGACAACGCCGAGGGCTTTCCGCTGGGCGCGCAGATCGAGATCCTGGGCTTGAAAGTGCGCCAGTACGAGGGCAATGACTGGCAATTGCAGCAGCTTGACCTGGCAACGATCCGTTCGCTGACGCCGCGCAACGAGCTGTTGCAACCCCTCTCCTGGCAGGTCACCGGCGGCCTGGAACGGGTGCTGGGCAAGCATGGCGACGAAAACCTGGTGTCCCATGTGAACGGCGGTGCCGGCGGTACGTGGCAGCTTGGCGAGCACCTGCTGGGCTTTGCCCTTGGCACGGCACGGGTGGAACACAACAACGACTTTGCCCAGTTCGTCACGCCGGCGGCGGGTTTCAACAGCGGTGTGCTGTGGAAGAACGACTTGGGCAATTTCAGCCTGGAGGGCAAGGGTGACTACTTCACCAATGGCGAAGTGCGCCGCAGCCTGAGTCTGAATCAGCAGTGGGAAATTTCTCGCAACCTGGGCCTGCGCCTGAGCGCTCAGCGCGAATTCAGCCACTTGAGCTCGCCGCGCAACGAGGTCATGCTCGAGGTGAAGTGGTACCACTACTGATCGGTCACTGATCGGTCAATGAACGCAGCTGCAACGGCTGCGTTTCTTTTGGCAACAAATGACAGGTATCTGCCATTATTGACACGATGACAGAAAAAGATCAGATTCATTTTCACGCGCTACCTACCCCAAGGCATCCTCATGAGCCAGTCCCTCAAGCAGCGTCTCGAAGCCATCTTGCCAACCGCCTCATCGTCCGCGCGCATGATTGCCAGCTACATGCTGGCCAATACCACGGAATTGCCGTTCCTCACTGCTGCTTCCCTGGCCGCCACGCTGGGTGTCAGCGAATCCAGTGTCGGCCGCTTCTGCCGAGCCATTGGTTACCCGCACCTCAAGGCGCTCAAGGCGGATCTCAAAGAAGACCTGGGGCAGGGACCGTGGCTGATGGGCGACCGCCTGCGCGAATTTCGCCAACAGTCCGGCCCTTCTCGCGGCCTCGATCTGGAGGTGGCGGCACTGATGCGTGTCCATGAATACAGTCAGGGTGAAGCCTGGCAGCAGGTCGCCGAGCGTCTGGCCCGTCGGCCTCGAGTGTTCGTTGCCGGGTTCCAGACCGAACGTGGCATTGCCTGTTCGATGGTTCACCTGATGCAGTACCTGCGCGACGGCGTGCACGGGATCGATGGTGCCAGTGGGCACTATGCCGAGGTGTTGCTGAGCCCACCGCAGCAGACCGCTCTGGTGGTGTTCGAAGCACGACGCTACTCGCGCCACGCGCTGATGCTGTGTCGCAAGGCACGTGAGGCCGGCATTCCGGTCACCCTGGTAACCGACACCTTCTGCGACTGGGCCGAGCAGAACGCCGATGAGGTGTTTCGCGTGCCTACCGAGTTCAACCTGTTCTGGGAGTCCACCTCGGCCATGCTGTCGCTGGTGAATCTTCTGGTCAACGAAGTGTGCAAGCGGCTCGGACCGGACGTCGAAAAGCGCCTGGAAGCCACCGCAGCACTTCACCACGAGTTCGTGGGCTACACGTCACTGACCACGGGCGGACAACACTAGCTGACCCAACACCACCACCGAGGTGCAACATGAAACGGAGCATTCGTTTTGCAGGGGTACTGGCAGTTCTGCTGGCAGGCGTGAACAACGCCACTGCCCAAGACCTGAAAATCGCCACGGAAGGCGCCTATCCACCCTTCAACTATGTGGATTCCAACAACAAGCCCCAGGGCTTCGACGTCGATATCGCGATGGCGCTGTGCGACAAGATGCAGGCGCGCTGCACGATCGTGGCCCAGGATTGGGACGGCATCATTCCTGCGCTGCTGGCGCGCAAGTACGATGCCGTCGTGGCGTCGATGATCGATACCGAAGAGCGACGCAAGAAAATCAGCTTCACCAATCACTACTACAAGACCCCCTTGTCGGTAGCCGTGGGCAAGCAGTCGAAGCTCGATGACGCGCAGTCCACGTTCAAGGGCCTGGTGGTGGGCGCGCAGTCCTCCTCCACCCAGTCGATTCATGCCGAAGACGTCTACGGCAAGGCTGGCGCCGAGGTAAAACTCTACCCTACCGCCGATGCGGCCAATGCCGACCTTGCGGCCGGCCGTCTGGATGTGGTGATCGGCGACAAGTTTCCCCTGCAGGAATGGCTCAAGAAATCAGGCGCGGCGTGCTGCCGCATGCTCGGTGACGTCGATGGCACCACGGCCAATGCGGCGATAGCCGTACGCCAGGACGACGACTCGTTACGCCTGCGCCTGAACAAGGCGCTGGATGAGATCGTTGGCGACGGTACCTACCAGAAGATCGCCAGCCGGTATTTCGACTTCGATATCTACAACTGATCGACCAGGCGTGGCGGCGCCTCTGATCGGGCGTCGCCGGAGATAAAAGCATGCTCGAACACCTTGCCTTGTTGTCCCTGGCCGAGGGCGGCTGGGGCCTTGCTTTGCTGGCAGGCGCCCTGATGACCCTGGCCTTGGCGCTTGCCTGTCTACCGATCGGCGTGCCGCTGGGGCTGGCCCTGGCACTCGCCGAGCGCTCGCGATACCGGCTCCTGCGCAGCTTTGCAACGCTGTTCGGCACGGTGTTCCGCGGCCTTCCAGAACTGCTGACGCTGCTGATCATCTACTACGGTTGCCAGATCGCCATGCAGAAGCTGCTGAGCGCGGCTGGCCACCCCCAAGCCGTCTCGATCAACGCCTTTGCGGCAGCCATGGTCGCGTTCGGCCTGGTGTTCGCCGCATTCTCGGCCCAGGTCTGGCTGGCGGCATTCAAGACCATCGGCAAAGGCCAGTACGAAGGCGCAGCGGCGCTGGGGCTGAGCCGTCGGATAACGTTCATGCGGGTACTCTTGCCGCAGCTGACCCGGGTCGCCCTGCCTGGGCTGTCCAACAATTGGCTGTCGCTGCTCAAGGACACTTCGCTGGTATCCACCATTTCCCTGGTCGACCTGATGCGCCAGACCAACCTGGCGGTCAGTGCTACCAAGGAGCCGCTGTTCTTCTATGGCGTAGCCTGCCTGGTCTACCTCCTGTTCAGTGCGCTGAGCGGCAGAGCGCTGGCGTTTCTGGAGCGCTACTACAGCCGCCATCTGCGGAGTGTGCGCTGATGATTCTCCAGGACATTGCCTACTTCTTCGTCGACCCCGACCTGCTTCAGCGCTATGGCTGGCGCATGCTGGCGGGGCTGTGGGTGACCGCCAAGCTGGTCGCCATTGCCTTTACCCTGGGGATGCTGCTCGCCACGGTGCTGGCCCTTGGCAGACTGTCGAGCAACCCGCTGCTACGCCATGCCAGTGGTTTCTACATCTATTGCCTGCGCGGCTCGCCGTTGCTGGCGCAGTTGTTCCTGCTGTATTACGGCCTGGGTTCGTTTCGCGAGTTCTGGCAGGACGTCGGCTTGTGGTGGCTGTTTCGCGATGCCTGGTATTGCACCTTGCTGGCCTTCACCCTCAATACGGCAGCCTACCAGGCGGAAATCCTGCGCGGCAGCTTCATAGCCATCGGCCAGGGCCAGCGCGAAGCTGCTCGGGCGCTGGGGCTCAGGCCGTGGGTAACGTTCGTGAAGATCATCATGCCGCAGTCGCTGATGGTCGCCATCGGGCCATTGGGCAATGAACTGATCCTGATGATCAAGGCCAGTGCCATTGCCTCGCTGGTCACCCTGTATGACTTGATGGGGGTGACCAAACTGGGTTTCTCGCGCAGTTTCGATTTCCAGATCTACCTCTGGGCCGCGGTGCTTTACCTGCTGATCGTCGAAACGCTGCGCCGCGTACTGCGGCGCCTCGACGCTCGGCTCAGTCGCCATCTGCACGACCACTGAGGAGCGAAGCCATGCAATGTGAAACGCTGGTACTGGGTGCCGGCATCGTTGGTGTTTGCAGTGCACTGCACTTGCAGGCTCTGGGACGTGAGGTGGTACTGGTCGACCGTGCAGCGCCTGGCAGCGGCACCAGCTACGGCAATGCTGGCTTGATCGAACGCTCCAGCATCGTGCCCTATGCGTTTCCGCGTGACCTGCGGCGATTGATGCTCTACGCCCTCAATCAGCAGCCCGACGTGCGCTACGACTGGCGCTACCTACCGCAGGTTGCGCCCTGGTTGTGGAAGTACTGGCAGGCATCTTCCAAACGCAACCTGCAGCGTGCAGCCGACGCGATGTTGCCACTGGTGCAACGCTGCGTGGAGGAACACTGCGCACTGGCTGCAGCATCCGGCCAGCAAGGATTGCTTCGCGATACTGGCTGGATCGAGATCTACCGCAGCCACAAGGCTTTCGCCAGAGCCCAGGCGGATGCCGCACAGCTGCACGCTCATCATTTGCGCTACAGCTTGCTCGACGCTGGGCAATTACAGGCCGTCGAGCCCAGTCTCGGCCAAGGCGCTGCCGGTGCCGTGCACTGGCATGACCCCATGACCGTGCAGGACCCGGGCGCCCTGGCCCTGGGCTACACCGCGCTGTTCATGCAGCGCGGCGGGCGCTTCATGGATGCCGATGCATTGACGCTGCGCCAGCAGGGCAATCACTGGCAGCTCGAGACGGCGGCGGGCACGCTGCACGCGCGCGAAGTCGTGGTGGCCCTGGGGCCACAAAGCAATCGGTTGCTGTCACCCTTGGGCTATCGCATTCCCCTGCAAAGCAAGCGCGGCTACCACATGCATTACCAGACCGCTGCGGGCGCAACCCTCAACCACCCCGTCTGCGACCCGCTGGGAGGGTTCGTGCTGGCGCCGATGAACCAGGGCTTGCGTCTGACGACCGGGATCGAGTTCGCGGCCGAAGATGCCCCCGCCAATGATATCCAGCTGCTGCGCTGCGAGGCGCTGGCCAGGCGCTTCTACCCACTGGGCGAACGCCTCGACGTCAAGCCCTGGCTGGGCCGCCGCCCGTGCCTGCCGGACATGCGCCCGGTGATAGGTCCGGCAGGTCGACACCCCGGGTTGTGGCTCAATTTTGGCCATGCCCACCACGGTTTGACGCTGGGTCCTGTCTGTGGCCGGCTGTTGGCGCAGATGATGGCCGGCGCGGCGACCTTTACCGATCCTGCGCCGTACAGCCCCGCTCGATTCAACTGAGCCGGCTGGAGACGGCTTATGCAACTCTGATGCGGTTTTGCGGCCCAATCTTCTACAAGCATCCGTTCTTGTAGGAGTAGGGCTTGACCGCGATCCTCGTACAGCCTCTCGGTTGGCACATCTCGGCTCCCCTACAGCAAGCTGGGCGAGTTGTACCGCCCCTCAAGGGAGGAAGACCATGAGCCGCGCATTCGTGAATGAAGACCAGGCCGCCGAACAGGCGAGCCAACCCGTGGAGCGACTGATCAGTACGCAGCCCAACTACGTGACCGCCAGTGGCCTGGCCCAGTTGCAGGCGCGGGTCGCTGAAGTGCAAATACTGCAGGCCGAGCAGATGGCAATGGGTGAGCGTGCCGACCGTCAGCGTGTGGCCGACCTGAGCCGGGACATGCGCTACTACCAGCACCGCCTGCAACATGCACAAGTGGTGGCACCGGTCACGTCCACCGCCAAGGTGCAGATCGGCAGCTGGGTGACCTTTGCCGATGACCAGGGCGCCGAGCAGCGCGTGTGTCTGGTCGGCGAAGACCAGGCGGACGCAGGCGTTGGTTTGATCAACTGGGCGTCGCCGCTGGGTCGCGCACTGCTGGGCGCGGAAGTCGGTGAAGAACGCGTATGGCGTCGGCCTGCGGGTGACCTGACCGTGGAAGTCACGGGCATCCAGACAGGCCCCTGAGTGATACGCCGGCTCTGTTGGCCAGCCGATATCCATTCACCAAGCAAAAAAATGGGGCCCTGCAAAGAGGACCCCATTTTTCATTCACGCCAGTTTCTTGTGGCGGACCCGGTGCGGCTGGGCAGCCGCTTCACCCAGGCGTTTCTTGCGATCGGCTTCGTACTCGGTGTAGTTGCCTTCGAAGAACACGGCCTGGGAGTCGTCCTCGTAGGCGAGGATGTGCGTGGCCACGCGGTCGAGGAACCAGCGATCGTGAGAGATCACGATGGCCGCGCCGGGGAAGTCCAGCAGGGCCTCTTCGAGCGAACGCAGGGTTTCCACGTCGAGGTCGTTGGACGGTTCGTCGAGCAGCAGGACGTTACCGCCTTCCTTCAGCGTCAGCGCCAAGTGCAGGCGACCGCGTTCACCACCAGAGAGGTCCTTGACGAACTTCTGCTGGTCGCCGCCCTTGAAGTTGAAGCGGCCTACGTAGGTGCGTGACGGAATTTCGTAGTTGCCGATGCGGATATTGTCCGAACCGTCGGAGACCTGCTGGAACACGGTCTTGCTGCCGTCCAGGTCGTCTCGGCTTTGATCCACGCACGCCAGCTGCACGGTTTCGCCCACTTCGATGCTGCCCGAATCCGGCTGTTCCTTGCCCATGAGCATGCGGAACAGGGTGGATTTACCGGCACCGTTGCCGCCAATCACGCCGACGATGGCGCCTTTGGGCATGGCGAACGACAGGTTGTCGATCAGCACGCGGTCGCCGTAGCCCTTGGTGACGTTCTTGAATTCGATGACCTTGTCACCCAGGCGCGGACCGGCCGGAATGTAGATTTCGTTGGTTTCCGAACGCTTCTGGAATTCCTGCGACTGCATTTCCTCGAAGCGCTGCAGGCGGGCCTTGGATTTCGACTGGCGGGCCTTGGCGCCTTTGCGCACCCACTCCAGTTCTTCTTTCATGGCTTTTTCGTGGGCCGACTGCTGCTTGGATTCGGCCGCCAGGCGATCGGACTTGGCTTCGAGCCAGCCCGAGTAGTTGCCTTCGTACGGAATGCCGGCGCCGCGGTCGAGCTCCAGGATCCAGCCGGCGACGTTGTCGAGGAAGTACCGGTCGTGGGTGATCGCGACCACGGTGCCGGGGAAGTCGTGCAGGAAGTGCTCCAGCCAGGCGACGGAGTCGGCATCCAGGTGGTTGGTCGGTTCGTCGAGCAGCAGCATGTCGGGGGCCGAAAGCAGCAGGCGGCACAGGGCCACGCGGCGTTTCTCACCACCGGACAGGTGCTCGATCTTGGCATCCCAGGCCGGCAGGCGCAGAGCGTCGGCAGCGACCTCCAGTTGCCGTTCCAGGTTATGGCCGTCGCTGGCCTGGAGGATGGACTCGAGCTTGGCCTGTTCGGCAGCCAGCTTGTCGAAGTCGGCGTCCGGTTCGGCATAGGCGGCGTAGACCTCGTCCAGGCGGGCCTGGGCGTCCTTGATCACGCTGACCGCTTCCTCGACCACTTCGCGCACGGTCTTGGTCGGGTCGAGCTGTGGTTCCTGAGGCAGGTAGCCAACGTTGAGCTCGGGCATCGGGCGGGCTTCGCCGTCGAATTCCTTGTCGACACCAGCCATGATCTTCAGCAAGGTGGATTTGCCCGAGCCGTTCAGGCCGAGCACGCCGATCTTGGCGCCGGGGAAAAAGGACAGCGAAATGTTCTTGAGGATTTCCCGCTTCGGCGGAACGACTTTGCTCAGCCGATGCATGGTGTAGACGTATTGAGCCATGGAATGAACCTGGATAAAGAAGGTGCGAGATAGAGGATGGAAGCTTGGGCCCCCGCAAGGTGTTCAAAGCTACCGGAATGCGGGAGTCAGGGCAAACCAGGGCGCGCCCGGTGACGCGGTGTGTCAGGCGCAGCACGGTGGTTTTACGCTGCGCTAGCCGGCCTTGGGCGCTAGCGCTTATAGTGCGAGGTGTAACACGCATGATTCACGTGCCCTCTGGTGGGGCCCGCGCCTATGCCTGCCCCCGACTGTCATATCGCAGGATTTCAGTTTGACCAATTTCAATCAGCCGTCCTCCTTGCGCCCGCCTGTCCAAGGGTCAGGTACGCCGCTGCACGGTTCGTTGAAAGGCGCGCTGGCATTCGTGGTTTTGATGTTGCTGATGCTGTTGTTCTGGCAGCTGCTCGACCAGTTCCAGCGCACCCAGGCCGACCAGCGCCAGCACAGCATCGACTACAGCGCGGACCTGGCCGATCACGTCAACCTGAACATGGCGCTCAATGCGCAGATCGCGCTGAACCAGTTGCTCACGACTCAGCCCTTCCCCAGCGCGCGGGAACGGGCCGAAACGCTCACTCGCGTCCGCCGCTCGGTGCCGGAACTGCAAAGCCTGGCCTGGCTCAGCGGCGATGCCCGAGTCATTGCCGACACCCTGCCGGACGCCACTGACGCGCCGTTCATTGCCCTGCTGACAGGTCGCCTGGATGGCGATAGCCACTACTACACCAACAACACAGCCGCAGACCTGGTCTATCTGCTGATCCGCCAGCCTGGCGAAAACACCAACGGCTATTGGCTGCTGCGCATGAGCCCGACCGTCATCAGCCGCCTCATCCACCAGGTCGAGCGCGAGGAGAACCCCAGCTGGGTCCTGGAAAATCACGCGAACAAGCACATCATCGGCCGCGCCGGCCCAGCCCCGCTCACCGCCTCGGAACTGAGCGCCACCGAGCTTGCGCAGAGTGTACTGGTGACCCCGCTGAGCCATAGCGACTGGCAACTGCGCAGCCTGTTCGACGCCAGACAGGCGCGCCTGGCGCTCTTGCCGCCGCTGGTGGGCAAATGCCTGCTGGGCCTTCTGGTGTCGCTGGTGCCATTGCTCGCGCTGCTGGGCATGCGCCGCCGCCAGCGCGAGCTCAACGAAGAGCGTCGCCGCTATCAGGACATCTTCGAAGGCGCCGGAGTGGCGCTGTGCGTGCTCGACCTGTCGGGCGTCCTGGCGTTCTTCGAGCGGGTCGGGCTCAACGGGCACACCGACTCTGCACAGTGGCTGCAGGACAACCCGACCAAGCGCCTCGACCTGCTGCAGGCACTGCGCATCACCGAAGTGAACCAGGTTGCCTTGCGGGTGCTGCAGGTGGACACCGGCGAACAGGCGTGGCGCAAGCTCATCGAAGGCGGCTCGGCCACCGGCATCGGCCACCGTCTGATCGCTGCGCTGCTGGAGCGCCAACAGCAATTGGAACAGGAAATCCGCCTGGTCAACCAGCAGGGCCAGGACCAGTACCTGTGGCTGACCGTGCGCTTTCCCGAGCGCCCGGAGGACTACCGTGCGGTCATTCTCAGCATCACCGACATCACCAGCCACAGGACGGCGAGCGAATCGCTGCGCCAGAGCGAAAAACGCCACCGCATGCTCGCCGAGAGCATCAGCGACGTGATCTTCTCGACCAACAACCGCTTGGAACTGAACTACGTCAGCCCTTCGGTGCAAAGCGTGCTGGGCTACGAGGCAGACTGGGTGCTGGAGCACGGTTGGCAGGGCATGCTGGCCAATCCCGCACAGATGACGGGGATCAATGCGCTGCTGACGCAGGTCCGTCGGGCGTTGCATGTGCCGGCCGAGCTGGCCGCGCTGCGCAGCGACCTCAAGACCCAGGTCTTCATGTTCGACTGCATGCGCAACGATGGCCGCAAGATTCCCATCGAGCTGCGCCTGGTGTTGATCTGGGACACCCACGGGGCTCTGGAAGGCATGCTGGGCGTAGGGCGCGACGTCAGCCAGCAGCGCCGAGCAGAGAAGGACCTGCGCATGGCTGCCACGGTGTTCGAACATTCGACGTCGGCGATTCTCATCACCGACCCGGCGGGCTATATCGTCCAGGCCAACGAAGCCTTCAGCCGCGTCAGCGGTTATGCCGTGGCCCAGGTGCTGGACCAACTGCCCAACATGCTGACCGTGGATGACCAGCAGGAAGCCCACCTGCGCTATGTGCTCAAGCAACTGCAACTGCGCGGCACCTGGGAAGGCGAAGTCTGGCTCAAGCGGCGCAATGGCGAGCACTACCCGGCCTGGGTCGGCATCACCGCGGTGCTCGATGACGAAGGCGATCTGGCCAGCTACGTGTGCTTCTTCAGCGACATCAGCGAGCGCAAGGCCAGCGAACAGCGTATTCATCGCCTGGCCTACTACGATGCCCTGACCCACCTGCCCAACCGCACGCTGTTTCAGGACCGCCTGTACAACGCCCTGCAGCAGGCCGAACGCCAGCAGTCGTGGGTGGTGCTGATGTTCCTCGACCTTGACCGCTTCAAGCCGATCAACGATTCGCTCGGCCACGCCGCCGGCGACCGCATGCTCAAGGACATGGCCACGCGCCTGCTGGGTTGCGTCGACGACGATGACACCGTGGCGCGCATGGGCGGCGACGAATTCACCCTGCTGCTGCAACCCCGCGCGACCCGTGAGCTGGCCTTGAACCAGGCCATCCATGTGGCGGAGCAGATTCTCGGCAGCCTGGTCAAACCGTTCGTGCTCGAAGGCCGCGAGTTCTTCGTCACGGCGAGCGTGGGCATTGCCTTGAGCCCCCAGGATGGCGGCGAGCTCAGCCAATTGATGAAGAACGCCGACACCGCGATGTACCACGCCAAGGAGCGCGGCAAGAACAATTTCCAGTTCTATCAGGCCGACATGAACGCTACGGCGCTGGAACGTCTGGAGCTGGAAAGCGACTTGCGCCATGCCCTGGAGCAAGAAGAATTCGTGCTGTACTACCAGCCGCAGTTCAGCGGCGACGGCAAGCGTCTGACCGGTGCCGAGGCGCTGTTGCGCTGGAACCATCCACGGCGCGGCCTGGTGCCGCCTGGCGAGTTCATTCCGGTGCTCGAGGAGCTCGGCCTGGTGGTGGACGTGGGCGATTGGGTGCTGGCCGAGGCGTGTCGTCAGCTCAAGGCCTGGCATCTGGCCAAGGTGCGGGTGCCCAAGGTGTCGGTGAACATCTCCGCGCGGCAGTTCGCCGACGGCCAGCTGGGCAATCGGATTGCCCGAATGCTGGAACGTATCGGCCTGCCACCGGCGTGCCTGGAGCTCGAACTGACCGAGAGCATCCTGATGCGCGAGGTCAACGAGGCCATGGTGATCCTCGATATCTTGAAGAACCTCGGCCTGAGCATCGCCATCGACGATTTCGGTACTGGCTACTCGTCGCTCAACTACCTCAAGCAATTCCCCATCGACGTGCTGAAGATCGACCGCACCTTCGTCGACGGTCTGCCCTCCGGCGAACAGGATGCGCAGATCGCCCGGGCCATCATTGCCATGGCGCACAGCCTCAATCTGTCGGTGATCGCCGAAGGCGTGGAGACCCACGAGCAGCTGGAGTTTCTGCGCGAGCATGGCTGCGACGAGGTTCAGGGCTACCTGTTCGGCCGGCCGATGCAGGCTCATCGCTTCGAGTCGCAGTTCAGTAACGACGCGCTGTTCCTGTTTCAGTGACCCTCGCTTGTGGGAGCGGTCAGTGGCCGCGAAGGGCGCCCTGCGGTAGATCAGTGGAACCGCGGCGTGGCTTTCGCGGCCAATGACCGCTCCTACGGGGTGCCGGGGTGCCGGGGTGCCGGTGGACATGAGGCCCGCTTGTTCACGCAGTGACTGCCTTTCATATGCCAGATAAAAGCCTATGGGGTAGAATGCTCGCCTTTCCCAACATCCCGATCCTTGAGGACCGCCATGTTCAGCCGTAGCCAGACACTCGCCAAGTACGATGCCGATCTCTTTGCCGCCATGGAGCAAGAAGCCCTGCGTCAGGAAGAGCACATCGAGCTGATCGCCTCGGAAAACTACACCAGCCCCGCTGTCATGGAAGCCCAGGGCTCGGTGCTGACCAACAAGTACGCCGAAGGCTATCCAGGCAAGCGTTACTACGGAGGCTGCGAGTACGTCGACGTGGTCGAGCAGCTGGCCATCGATCGCGCCAAGGAACTGTTCGGCGCCGACTACGCCAACGTCCAGCCGCATGCCGGCTCTCAGGCCAACAGCGCGGTGTACCTGGCTCTGCTGCAGGCAGGCGACACCATCCTGGGCATGAGCCTGGCCCACGGCGGTCACCTGACCCACGGCGCCAGCGTTTCGTCGTCGGGCAAGTTGTACAACGCCGTTCAGTACGGTATCGATGCCCAAGGCCTGATCGACTACGACGAAGTCGAGCGCCTGGCCGTCGAGCACAAGCCGAAGATGATCGTGGCCGGTTTCTCCGCCTACTCGCAGATCCTCGACTTCCCACGCTTCCGTGAGATCGCCGACAAGGTCGGTGCCTATCTGTTCGTCGATATGGCCCACGTGGCAGGCCTGGTCGCCGCTGGCGTGTACCCGAACCCGGTGCCGTTCGCCGACGTGGTCACCACCACCACCCACAAGACCCTGCGCGGTCCACGTGGTGGTTTGATCCTGGCGCGTGCCAACGCCGAGATCGAGAAGAAGCTCAACTCGGCAGTCTTCCCGGGCGCCCAGGGTGGCCCGCTGGAGCACGTCATCGCTGCCAAGGCCGTGTGTTTCAAGGAAGCGCTGCAGCCTGAATTCAAGACCTACCAGCAACAGGTCGTGAAGAACGCCAAGGCAATGGCCAAGGTGTTCATCGACCGTGGTTTCGACGTGGTGTCCGGTGGTACCGAGAACCATCTGTTCCTGCTGTCGCTGATCAAGCAGGACATTTCCGGCAAAGACGCCGATGCCGCGCTGGGCAAGGCATTCATCACTGTCAACAAGAACTCGGTGCCGAATGACCCACGCTCGCCGTTCGTCACCTCGGGCCTGCGCTTTGGTACGCCTGCAGTGACCACTCGCGGTTTCAAGGAAGCCGAGTGCCAGGAGCTGGCCGGCTGGATCTGCGACATTCTGGCTGACCTGAACAACGACGCGGTGATCGAAGCCGTGCGCGAGAAGGTCAAGGCCATCTGCGCGAAGCTGCCGGTGTATGCCGACTGATAGCTGTGCCTTGATATGAAAAAGCCCGGCTCATTGAGTCGGGCTTTTTTATGTATCAGGGGCGGCCCTATCGCGGGCAGAGCCCGCTCCCACAGGGATCGTTGTCGTGCTGGAGATCCCTGTGGGAGCGGGCTCTGCCCGCGATAAGGCCGGCACAGGCTTTAGAGGGTTTCGAATCCGGCGCGGATCTTGGCTTCGGGTAGATCATCGGCGATGAACACCATCACGCTTTCGCGTACCTCCCCCTCGGCCCATTCGGTGTCCCAGTCGAAGCCGTAGAGTTTCAGCACGCCCTGGAACACCAGGCGTCGATCGTCCCCAGCGATATTCAAAACGCCCTTGTAGCGCAGCAGTTGCTTGCCGTGCTCTTCCAGCAGTTCATTCATGAAGGTACTGAGCCGATCGATGTCCAGCGGCTTGTCGGTGCGCAGCACCAGGCTGGCAATGCGGTCGACGCTAGGACCCTGGTTGACCGGGCGCAACGCCAGGCCTGCATTGAGATTGAAGCCCCGCACATCGAGCAGTTCTGCCAGGTCGATACACCCATGTTCGACCACTCGGATCGGGGCCCGACGGTTGATGCGGGTCAGGCGCTCGCTCAGTTCCTCCAGCACCGTCGGTGGCACCAGATCGGTCTTGCTGATCAACAGGCGATCGGCGAACCCGACCTGCGCCTGGGCGATGGTCTGGGCCAGATGAATGCCGGCATGGGCAGCGTCGACCAAGGTCAGGATGCCATCCAGGATGTAGCGCTCGCGCAGCTCTTCATCGATGAAAAAGGTCTGCGCGACGGGCGCTGGGTCGGCCAGGCCAGTGCACTCGATGACCAGTCGATCGAAGGCGATCTCGCCACTGTCCAGGCGTTCGAGCAACAGGTACAGCGCCTTGGTCAGGTCGGTGTGGATGGTGCAGCAGACGCAGCCGTTGGCCAGCGTCATGATTTGCACCGGCTCGTCGCCCAGCAGCTGGGTGTCGATGCCGGCGTCACTGAATTCGTTCTCGATCACGGCGATCTTCAAGCCATGTTCGGCCTTGAGCATGTGGCGCAGCAAGGTGGTCTTGCCGGCGCCGAGAAAGCCGCTGAGGATGGTGACGGGAATCGGGGGTGCGGCTTCGGACAAGTTTGTTGGCTCCGGAATCATTTAAATGCAAATGGCCTCTTCGCGGCCACTGGCCGCTCCTACAGGGATAATCGATCACTTGTAGGAGCGGCCAGTGGCCGCGAAAGGGCCGTCACTCACGACACATCTCTACGAGATGGCATGCCTCAACAACACTTGGGCCCACCCTTGCCGCCGTACCTGGCCTCCTGGCGTTCGCGGAAGAACGCCTGGTAATCCATCATCGGCTTGTCCGGGTGCTTGGTCTGCATGTGTTCGACATAGTTGTCGTAGTCCGGCATGCCCACCATCAGACGTGCCGCCTGGCCCAGGTATTTTCCCAACTTGCTCAAGTCATTGAACATGGCGGCAGCCCTCGATCATCACGCATTAGGGAACGGCTGGAACGGTGCTTCCTTGTCGGTACGTTCCTTCTTGCCCCAGGCGGCGACGCCGACCTTCAAGGCGAAGAACAGGATGCTGAAGACCACCAGCAGGAACAGTACGGTCAAGGTTGCGTTGGTGTAGGCATTGAAGATTACGTGTTGCATCTGCTCGACGCTCTTGGCCGGTGCAATGACTTGGCCCTGGGCCAACGCGTCGCTGTACTTCTTGGCCAGCGCC
Source organism: Pseudomonas sp. CFBP 13727 (assembly GCF_014841915.1). Lineage (NCBI taxonomy): Bacteria > Pseudomonadati > Pseudomonadota > Gammaproteobacteria > Pseudomonadales > Pseudomonadaceae > Pseudomonas > Pseudomonas sp. CFBP 13727. The sequence continues at coordinate 265,332 of NZ_JACYUT010000003.1, read as the reverse complement.
AGGAAGCCAACTGCGGGGTTGGCGTCGAACAGCTTGATGAAGCCTGCAGTGGTGGTGCAGATCAGCAGCCACACAGCCGGCAGCATGGTGACCCAGATGTAACGCTGACGCTTCATCTTGATCAGCACGACGGTCGCGAGCATCAGGGCAATACCGGCCAGCATCTGGTTGGAGATGCCGAACAGCGGCCACAGGGTATTGATGCCACCCAGCGGATCGATCACGCCCTGGTACAGCAACCAGCCCCACAGCGTCACGCAACCGGCAGTGGCGATGACGTTGGCGGTCCACGACTCGGTGCGTTTGAGCGCCGGGACGAACGAGCCGAGCAGGTCTTGCAGCATGAAGCGTCCGGCACGGGTACCGGCGTCCACGGCGGTCAGGATGAACAACGCCTCGAACAGGATTGCGAAGTGGTACCAGAAAGCCATGGTGTTTTCACCCGGCAGCACCGAGTGCAGGATCTGCGCGATACCCACGGCCAGGGTCGGTGCACCGCCGGCACGCGCCAGGATGGTGGTTTCGCCGATGTCATGGGCCACCGCCTGCAGCGCTTCCGGGGTAATGGCAAAGCCCCAGCTGCTGACCGCCGTTGCCACTGCGACCACATCGGTACCGACCACTGCGGCCGGGCTGTTCATGGCGAAGTACACGCCCGGTTCGATGACCGAAGCGGCGACCATGGCCATGATCGCCACGAACGATTCCATCAACATGGCACCGTAGCCGATGTAGCGGGCGTTGGTTTCGTTGTCCAGCAGCTTGGGCGTGGTGCCCGAGGAGATCAGCGCATGGAAACCGGACACCGCGCCGCAGGCGATGGTGATGAACAGGAACGGGAACAGACCGCCCTTCCATACCGGGCCGGTGCCGTCGGTGAACTGGGTCAGCGCAGGCATCTTCAGTTCCGGCATGGTCACCAGAATACCGATGGCCAGGGCGATGATGGTACCGATCTTGAGGAAGGTGGAGAGGTAGTCGCGCGGTGCCAGGATCAGCCACACAGGCAGCACGGCAGCGACAAAGCCATAGCCCACCAACATCCAGGTGATCTGAATGCCGGTGAAGGTGAAGGCCTTGGCCCAGACCGGGTCGGCCGCCACCTGGCCCCCCAACCAGATCGAGAGCAACAGCAGAAACACGCCGATGATGGAGATTTCACCGATGCGGCCCGGGCGGATGTAGCGCATGTACACGCCCATGAACATGGCGATCGGGATAGTGGCCATGACCGTGAAGATGCCCCACGGGCTTTCGGCAAGTGCCTTGACCACGATCAGCGCCAGCACCGCGAGGATGATGATCATGATCAGGAAGCAACCGAAAAGGGCGATGGTGCCGGGGATGCGGCCCATTTCCTCGCGCACCATGTCGCCCAGCGAGCGGCCGTTGCGGCGGGTGGACAGGAACAGCACCATGAAATCCTGCACGGCGCCGGCCAGGACCACGCCTGCAATCAGCCACAGCGTGCCGGGCAGATAGCCCATCTGCGCGGCCAGCACCGGCCCGACCAGAGGGCCAGCGCCGGCAATGGCTGCGAAGTGGTGGCCGAAGAGAATGTGCTTGTTGGTCGGTACGTAGTCCAGACCGTCGTTGTTGAGCACCGCGGGCGTGGCCCGGCGCGAGTCCAGCTGCATGACGTGGTTGGCGATGAACAGGCTGTAGTAGCGGTAGGCGACCAGGTAGATGGCCACTGCCGCGACGACGATCCATAACGCATTGATTGCTTCACCGCGGCGAAGTGCAACAACGCCCAGGGCACAGGCACCAATGATCGCCACGATCAGCCACGGAACGTGGCGGAACGCACTGCTATTATTCTTCATATTATTGTTTCCAGCTCAGTGGATGAGTGTCAGCCTTATCGAGTCTAGCGATTTTTTGCTCGATGGCCATCCCCACGTTGGTCTAGAGCGGTGCGGCGCGTGAGGCAGGGACGAATCGGAACACCTGCAGCCGGTGTGGGTCGCACTTAAGGTGTCCAAAGCGAGTCGACCCATGCCCAAGCCACCTGCCCAAGCCGTTCTGCCGCCACCGTTGCTGTATATGGCGTTCATCGCGGTGGCCATGGCCCTGAGCTATGCGCTGCCCATTGCGTTGCCGGTCAACAGCTGGACCGCCGCCACGGCGGCGGCCTTGATCATCCTCGGCCAGAGCCTCTCCTTCTGGGCCATGCTGCGTTTCAAGCGCCAACACACGGCAACCAGCAATTTCGACGCCCCCCACGAGTTGCTGCGCGACGGCCCGTTCGCGTTGTCACGCAACCCGATCAATCTGGGTGACACCCTTGCCTATGTCGCGCTGTCGTTGCTGATGGGTAGCCTGTGGCCGTGGCTGTTGCTGCCGGTGTTGTTGTACCTGATGAACTGGCTGGTGATCAGGCCTGACGAAATCCAGTTGGAAGGGCTGTTTGGCGAGACTTATCGCCAGTATTGTCGACGGGTTCGCCGCTGGCTTTGAGTCACTGCGCTATAGTCCAGCAAAACTGGAGAACCCGATCATGACGCAAACCCATACCGAACGCCGGCGCTTCAAGCGCATCGCCTTCGATGCCAAGACCGAACTGCGCCAAGGCACCGAGCGCTGGCCGGTGAAGCTGCTCGATCTGTCATTGAAGGGGCTGTTGATCGAAAAGCCGTCGCCCTGGCTGGGTGATGCCAGCCAACCCTTCAATGTGGATGTGAAGCTGGGGCCGCAGGAAGATGTGGTGATGGAGGTCAAGCTGGCCCATGACGATCATGGGCAGCTGGGTTTCGTGTGCACCCATATTGGCCTGGATTCGATCAGCCATCTGCGTCGGTTGATCGAACTCAACCTGGGCGACCCCGAGGAGCTGGAACGGGAGCTGGGGGCTTTGTTGGAGGTTTGAGGTCGGCGGCGAGACCTTCGCGGCCGATGACCGCTCCTACGGCGAGTATTGCTACACCAAGTGAGCCGGCAGCCCCCACTGGGCGGGGTCGAAGCCCAGCAGGCTTTGCAGGCGATCGTCGGCGTGGTGATAGCGTTCTGGCGCCATGGCGGCATCCGGCACGGCCACGGCGAACATGCCGGCAGCCTTGGCGGCGGTGACGCCGAAGGGCGAATCCTCGAACACCAGACAATCCTTGGGCTCCACCCCCAGACGCCTGGCCGCGACCAGGAAAATATCCGGCGCAGGCTTGGCCGCACCCACCTCGGGGTCATCGGCAGTGACAACCGTGTCGAACAGCGCAAACCACTCCTGATGCAGGGTGGTTTTCATCGCAAAGTGCCCGCGAGACGAACTGGTACCTACGGCGATAGGAATATTGTGCGCCTTCAAATGCCGCACCAGCGCCTCGGCGCCAGCCATGGCCTGCGCGTGGGGAAAGCGCTCGGCCATCAGCGGCGCGCGCGCTTCGATGAATTCAGCGGGCGTCAGCGGCAGGCCCAATGTCTCAACGATATAGGTCGACAGGTCAGTGGCACCCAGGCCGATGGTGTTCTGCTTGATACTCCAGTCGAAGACCTTGCCGTAACGCTCGGCAATCATCTGCGTGACTTCGGTGTAGATGCCTTCGGTGTTCAGCAGCAAGCCATCCATGTCGAAGATGACAGCCTTGACGGGGCCCATGCCCGGCACTGCAGTATTCATAGGGCGCGCTCCATGGTCGGTGAGAGGACCTCAGAGTACGGGGCGCGCCGGGGGTTGAGCAAGTTTGCATGGCAGTGCGGGCGCCTGTGCCAGGCGCCCGCACTGCAGTGGATCACGGTACCGACAGCGTGCGAATCATCGACAAGGTCAGATACAGCCGCGGCGCGATGCTGTCCAGTTCGATGTATTCGTCGTCGGCATGCAACCCCGCCCCAACCACGCCCATGGTTTCCAGCACTGCTGGCTTGTCGCTGCCGGGCACGTAGGCATAGCCGGCATCGGTACCGAAGCGCATGGCGATCGGCTCGATGGATTTGTCGATGGCGGCATAGGCTTTCTGCGCCACGCCGGCCAGTTGTTCAGAACCACTGTTCTTGGCCAGCGGTGGGCGGCCCTTCTCCAGGCGCAGGCTGACTTGAGTGTCGTCGATCAATTGCTTGCGGATCAGACGCTGGCCTTGCGCAAGCACGCGGTCGGTTTCCTCGATGTCCGAGTAGCGCATGTCGGCTTCAGCTGTTGCAAGGGCCGGGATGATGTTGCGCTTCTCGCCTGCCTTGGCCATGGTCCAGTTCACGGTGGTGCCCTTGTCGGGATCGCCCAGGTCCTTGAGCTGGACCAGCTGGTGGGCCAGTTCGGTGAGCGCGTTGCGGCCCTCTTCGGGCGCGGAGCCGGCGTGGGACGAGCGCCCTTTGACTTCCAGGACCAAGCCGTTGATACCGTTGGTGGCAGTGGTCACCGCGTCCTTGTTCGGTGGCTCGTAGGAAAAGACGTAATCGTTCTGGGCAGCCAGTTCGGCGATGATTTTCTTCGAGCCGGCCGAGCCCATTTCCTCGTCCGGGTTGAACAGCACAGTGAGCGTGCCGTAGCCGTCGAAGCCTTGGGCCTTGAGCAGTTTCAACGCGTGCAGGATCATCGCCACGCCGCCTTTGGCATCGGCCACGCCAGGGCCATAGGCGCGTGCTTCATCGGTGCGGAACGGACGCTTGGCCGCAGTGCCGGGCAGGAAGACCGTGTCGTAGTGGACCATGAGCAGGAAGTTCTTGCTGCCGCTGCCCTTGAAGGTGCCGACGATGTTGTCGCCCACCGACGGCGTGGCCGGGTTGGTCTGGACCGTGGCACCCAGCTCCTTGAGGCGCTTGACCAGCAGCGCGCTGACCGTGGCCAGGCCTTTTTCCTGGCCGGTGCCGGTGTCTACCGAGACCAGCTCCTTGACCGTTTCCAGGTAGCTGGGTTGTTCGGCCTGGGCCTGTTTGTAGAGATCGGCGGCAGGCAGTTCGGCAGCCTGCGTCGACAGCGAAAACAGGCAGGCTGCAGCGATTGCGGTGACGCGTGAAGGTCGAACGGGCATAGGTCGGGAGCCTCGGGCGGGTGTGGTTTTTGTAGGCAGGATTGGCCTCTTCGCGGGCAGAGACCCGCTCCCACAATGGAACAGCGGGAGCGTCTACGCCGATAGGGCAAGTCCTGACACCCAACAACCTTAGCCTACTGCGGCGTTCGTGCTACTCGAACAAGGCATCCAGCGCTTGTTCCAGACGCGTCACGGCAATGACCTGCAGGCCTGGCGGCGCTTCCTTGGGCGCATTGGCCTTGGGCACGATGGCGCGCTTGAAGCCATGCTTGGCCGCTTCCTTGAGCCGTTCCTGACCACTGGGAACCGGGCGCACCTCGCCGGACAGGCCGACTTCGCCGAACACCAGCAAGTCGTGCGGCAGCGGACGGTTGCGCAGGCTGGACATGATTGCCGCGAGCAACGCCAGGTCGGAAGCGGTTTCCAGCACTTTCACGCCGCCGACCACGTTGAGGAACACGTCTTGGTCATGGGTGGGGATGCCGCCATGCCGATGCAGTACTGCCAGCAGCATGGCCAGGCGGTTCTGGTCCAGGCCCAGGGTGACCCGGCGCGGGTTGGACAGGTGGCTGTCGTCCACCAGCGCCTGCACTTCCACCAGCATCGGCCGGGTGCCTTCCCAGGTGGCCATCACGACACTGCCGGGGACTTCTTCCTGGGCGCGGGTGAGAAAGATCGCCGACGGGTTGGAGACTTCTTTCAAGCCCTTGTCGGTCATGCCGAACACGCCCAGCTCGTTGATCGCGCCGAAGCGGTTCTTCACGGCCCGCAACAAGCGCAGGCGGCCATCGGATTCGCCTTCGAAGTACAGCACGGTATCGACCATGTGCTCGAGCACGCGGGGGCCGGCCAGGGCGCCTTCCTTGGTCACGTGGCCAACCAGAAAGATGGCCGTGCCGCTCTGTTTGGCATAACGCACCAGCAGCGCGGCGCTTTCGCGCACCTGCGACACGCCGCCGGGCGCGGACTGCAGGTTTTCGGTGAAGATGGTCTGGATCGAGTCGATCACCATGACCTTGGGCTGCTCGACCTTGGCGGTGGCGATGATGGTTTCGATGCAGGTCTCGGTCATGACCTTGAGTTTGTCCTGGGGCAGGCCCAGGCGTCGCGCGCGCATGGCCACCTGTTGCTGCGATTCTTCGCCGGTGACGTACAGCGCGGGCATGCGCATGGCGATGTTGCACAGGGTCTGCAGCAGGATGGTGGATTTGCCGATGCCCGGATCGCCGCCGATCAGCACCACCGAGCCGTCGACCAGGCCGCCGCCGAGCACGCGGTCCAGTTCGGCGGATGCAGTCGAGAAGCGCGGGATCTCTTCGATGCTGACTTCGGCCAGGGTCTTGAGTTGCGCCTGCTGCCCTGTCCAGCCGGTGCGGCCACTGGGCGGTGCGGCAGCGCCGCTTTCGATGACGGTCTCCACCAGGGTGTTCCAGGCACCGCACTCGCCGCACTGGCCTGCCCATTTGGGAAACGTGGCACCGCACTCGGTGCAGCCGTACATGCGCTTTGCCTTGGCCATGAAAATTCCTGTTCGAAAAGTGCGTTCATGATAATCGAGCGCGCTGGAATAGTGGGCAAATCAAGCCCTTGCAGCGCGGAAAAACGTCTAGTCTGTACTTTGACAAAACTTCTAGGGCGCAGTTGGGTCCCTTGCAGCAGGCATGGAAAATGAAGCATCTCGCTGATTTGGAATGCGTTGACCAACCTCATCTGTAATAAGGAATAACCTCATGAGCGTGCTAAGTGAATTCAAGGCCTTTGCGGTCAAAGGCAATGTAGTCGACATGGCCGTTGGTATCATCATCGGTGCAGCGTTCGGCAAGATCGTTTCATCCTTCGTGGGCGATGTGATCATGCCGCCGCTCGGGTTGCTGATCGGGGGCGTGGATTTCAGCGACCTGGGCATTACCCTGCGCGCCGCGGTTGGCGATGCGCCGGCGGTGGTGCTGGCCTATGGCAAGTTCATCCAGACGGTCATCGACTTCATCATCGTGGCGTTCGCCATCTTCTTGGGCGTGAAGGCGATCAACCGCCTGCGCCACCAGGAAGAAAAGAAGCCAGCAGCGCCGGCTGCGCCTACCAAGGAAGAGCTGTTGCTGGGCGAAATCCGTGACCTGCTCAAGGAGCAGAACGGCAAGGGCACCGTGGTCACCACTGCGCCGACGCCCGGGCCGCAGATCTGATACCGCAGTGCTGCCTTCGCGGCCGATGACCGCTCCTACGGGTGGGCCGGGGTGGGCACTGATCCACTGTAGGAGCGGTCTGTGGCCGCGAAAGGTTGATGCGGTGAGCCAGGTACAACGCGGTGAGCCCTTCGCGGCCGATGACCGCTCCTACGGGTGGAAGCTGCTGCAGGAGCGATCATCGGTTCGCGAATGGTTGATGCGGTGGGTCAGGTGGTGGGGCGATTGCTACCAGTAGTTTTCGACCGCGACCTGGCCGGGACGGCGGCTGAGGCTGAGGTTCATGGCGCGGCCTTTGAGCAGTTGCCGGGTGTCGTCGATCATCTGCGGATTGCCGCAGATCATCACCCGTGAATGCTCGGGGGTCAGTTCCAGCCCTGCGGCCCTTTCCAGTTCGCCGCTTTGAATCAGGTCGGTAATGCGCCCGTGCAAGGTCCCAGGCACCCTTTCCCGGGTCACGATCGGGATGAATTGCAGCTTGCCGGCGAACTCGGCCAAATAGTCGCGCTGTTCAAGCCCGGCGATCAGCTCACGATAGGCCAGCTCCTGGCCCTGTCTGGCGCTGTACACCAGTTTGATCCGTTCGAATTTCTCCCACACGGGAAAATCCTGCAGGATCGAAACGAAGGGCGCCACGCCGGTGCCGGTTGCCAGCATCCACAGGTCCCGACCGTCGACGAAGCGGTCCAGGGTAAGGAACCCGGTGGCCATCTTTTCCACCAGCAGTTCGTCCCCTGCGCGGAGCCGGCTCAATTCGCTGGTGAACTCGCCACCCGGTACGACGATGGAGAAGAACTCGAGAAACTCGTCGTGGGGCGACGACACCATCGAATAGGCGCGCCACACCACGGTGCCGTCGGCCTTGGTCACACCCAGACGAGCGAACTGACCGGCGACGAAGCGGAAACCGGCATCGCGGGTTGTGCGCAGGGTGAACAGGCTGGGGGTCAGCGGCTGGACCTCAATGAGGGTCTGGCGAGTGAATTTTTCTGCGCTGGCGGTCATGAGGCGCTCCGTTGTTCAAGTGCCGGCATTTTCCCGCAAACCGCTGAAGATAAACACCGCTGGTTTGTGTGGCGACCGGTGAGCCATCTGCTCGCGAAGTTCGTACCGCAGTGAGTCTGATGTTGCGCGGTGAGCCCTTCGCGGGTAGAACCCGCTCCCACAGGGTACAGCTGCAGGGTGAAACCCGCTTGCGCAAGGTATGGCTGCGGCGCGGCTTTCGTGGCCGATGACCGCTTCTACAGGCTCCGCGTGCGATCGGGTAGAATCGCGGCTTTATTGCCGCTTTCGTGCCCTTCGCCATGCCTGTACTGACCTCGCCCTTCGCTGAACTCGATCTGATCCGCCAGCCCGATCAACCCAACGAACCGTTGCAGGCGTTCGATGCGGCGGACGAGTACTTGCTGGCCTACATGGCCGAGCACGCGCTGCCAGCCCAGGCCCGCGTGCTGATTCTCAACGACAGCTTCGGTGCTCTGGCCATCAGTCTGCAGAGCGTCGTGCAGGTGGTCAGCAGCGGCGATTCGTTTCTGGGCGCGCTAGGGCTGGAAAAGAACCTCACGCGCAACGGCCTGCCATTCGACAGCGTCGAGCTCATCCCGGCCAGCACCGATGTGCAAGGTCCGTTCGACCGTGTGCTGGTGCGCGTGCCCAAGACCCTCGCGCTGCTCGAAGAACAACTCATCCGCCTGCACGGCCACCTGAAGCCTGGCGCCGAGGTGGTGGCCGCCGGCATGGTCAAGCACCTGCCTCACGCCGCTGGCGAGCTGCTGGAAAAATACATCGGCACGATGCGACCCTCACTGGCCGTCAAGAAGGCCAGGCTGCTGATCGCCACCCATGAAGACAAACCCGCACAAGCATCGCCCTACCCTACCCGCTATGCGCTGGACGAACCTGCGCTGACGCTGCTCAACCACGCCAACGTGTTCTGCCGCGAGGGCCTGGACATCGGCACTCGCGCATTCCTCCCCCACCTGCCGCGCAACCTGGGCTCGGCGCGGGTGGCCGACCTGGGCTGCGGCAACGGCGTGCTGGCCATCGCCAGCGCCCTGGCCAACCCGGAGGCGCACTACACGCTGGTCGATGAATCGTTCATGGCCGTGCAATCGGCGCGGGAGAACTGGCAAGCAGCCCTGGGTGCCCGCGAGGTCGAGGTCCGTGCCGGTGACGGACTTGCGGGCCAGGCACCGCAGTCGCTGGACGTGGTGTTGTGCAACCCGCCGTTCCACCAGCAGCAAGTAGTGGGCGATTTCCTGGCGTGGCGGATGTTCCAGCAAGCACGCGAAGCCCTGGTTACCGGGGGCGACCTGTACATCGTCGGCAATCGCCACCTGGGCTATCACAGCAAACTGGCGCGGCTGTTCCGGGCCGTAGAACAGGTGGCGTCCACGCCCAAGTTCGTGGTGCTGCGCGCCCGCAAGTAAGCGCACTGCACAGGCGCGCAGTTGCCCTCAGGCAAAAAAAAGCCCTCCGCAAGGAGGGCTGTAAAATGAGCACTGCCAGGGCAGCACTGATGGGATTCAATGAGATTTCATCCCCGCCGCCGTCATGAACAGGCGGATCAACATGGCAAACAAGCCCAGCGCGACGACGCTGCCGGCATAGATCACCACCAGCCAGCCCAAGCGTTTCCACAAGGGCTTTTTCTCTTCGCTGTGCGTCACGATCGGTTTCTCGCTCATGCTTCTACTCCTGCCCAACCCAGGCGTTGGCCTGGGCAGCGGCGGTTGGACTAGTGGTAGCCGTCTTCGTGGGTAACCTTGCCGCGGAACACGTAGTAGCTCCAGAAGGTGTACACCAGGATGATCGGAATGATGAACAGCGTGCCCACCAGGATGAACCCCTGGCTCTGCGGCGGCGACGACGCGTCCCAGATCGAGATCGACGGCGGGATGATGTTCGGCCACAGGCTGATGCCCAGCCCGCTGTAGCCCAGGAACACCAGCAGCAGGGTCAGCAGGAACGGCGTGTAGTGCGCGTTGCGTTTCACCGAGCGCAGCAGGCCGACGACCGTGGCCAGCACCAGAATCGGCACGGGCAGGAAGTAGAACAGGTTCGGCGTGCTGAACCAGCGCGTGGCGATGTCGTCATGGGCCAGCGGCGTCCAGATGCTGACGATACCGGTCACGATCAGCAGCCCGTAGGTCAGCGGCGGCGCCAGTTTGTGCATGGCCTGCTGCAGGCTGCCTTCGGTTTTCATGATCAACCAGGTGCAACCGAGCAACGCGTAGGCAACGATCAGTGCCAACCCACAGAACAGGCTGAACGGCGTCAACCAGTCGAAGCCACCACCGGCATAGTTGCGGTCGACCACGGCAATGCCGTCGATGTACGCACCCAGTGCCACGCCCTGGAAGAACGTGGCCGCCAGCGAGCCGCCAATGAACGCCTTGTCCCAGACATGGCGCTTGGCCGCAGTGGCCTTGAAGCGGAACTCGAACGCCACGCCACGAAAGATCAGGCCCATCAGCATCAGGATCAGCGGCAGGTACAGCGCCGACAACACCACCGAGTAGGCCAGCGGGAAGGCGCCGAACAACGCCGCACCGCCCAGGACCAGCCAGGTTTCGTTGCCGTCCCAGACCGGCGCCACGGTATTCATCATGACATCGCGGTCACCTTCGTCCTGCATGAAGGGGAACAGGATGCCGATGCCCAGATCGAAGCCGTCCATGATCACGTACATCATGATGCCGAAGATGATGATCACGGCCCAGATGAACGGAAGGTCGATACCCATGCTTAGTGCCCCTTGCTCAAGGTGTCGGTGTGGCCTTCTTCGGTGCCTTCATGGGCAGCCGAAAGAGGACGTGCAGGCGTGCGCTGGGTACCAGGGCCACCGGTGTTGATCTTGTCTTCGTGCGCCTTCGGACCCTTGCGCACCAGGCGCATCATGTAGCCCAGGCCCACGCCGAACAGCGCGAAATACACCACGACGAACATCACCAGGGTGAAGGTCATCTGGCCGATGCTGTGGTTGGAGGATGCGTCGGCAGTGCGCATCAGGCCGTAGACCACCCACGGCTGACGGCCGATCTCGGTGGTGAACCAGCCCGCCAGTATCGCGATCAGGCCCGATGGCCCCATCCACAGGGTGAGGTAGAGGAACGGGCGGCAGGTGAACAGCGCATCTTTCTTGCGCAGCCACACGCTCCACAGACCGACGAAGATCATCAGCATGCCCAGTCCTGCCATGACGCGGAACGACCAGAAGATGATGGTGGAGTTGGGACGGTCTTCCTTGGCAAACGACTTGAGCGCGGGTACCTGCTTGTCCAGGCTGTGGGTCAGGATCAGGCTGCCCAGGTACGGAATCTCGACGGCGAAACGGGTCTTCTCCGCTTCCATGTCGGGCCAGCCGAACAGGATCAGCGGCGTTGCCTCGTCACCCTTGTTTTCCCAGTGGCCTTCGATCGCGGCGATCTTGGCCGGCTGGTGCTCGAGCGTGTTCAAGCCGTGCATGTCACCCACGAAGGCCTGCACCGGCGCCACGATCAGTGCCATCCACATGGCCATGGAGAACATCCGGCGGATGGCCGGGGTGTTGCGACCGCGCAGCAGGTGCCAGGCCGCCGAGGCGCCGACGAAGAACGCCGTGGCCACGAACGCGGCAATGGACATGTGCACCAGGCGATACGGGAACGAGGGGTTGAAGATGACTGCGAACCAGTCGACCGGGATCACCCGGCCGTCGATGATCGCATGGCCCTGGGGGGTCTGCATCCAGCTGTTGGACGCAAGAATCCAGAACGTGGAAATCAGCGTGCCGATTGCCACCATTATCGTGGAGAAGAAGTGCAGGCCACGGCCCACGCGGTTCCAGCCGAACAGCATGACACCCAGGAAGCCCGCTTCCAGGAAGAACGCAGTGAGCACTTCGTAGGTCAGCAACGGCCCGGTGACGGCACCGGCGAAGTCGGAGAAGCGGCTCCAGTTGGTGCCGAATTGGTAGGCCATCACCAGACCGGACACGACGCCCATGCCGAAGTTGACTGCGAATATCTTCGACCAGAAGTGATACAGATCGCGATAGGTGTCGTCACGGGTTTTCAGCCACATGCCTTCGAGCACGGCCAGGTAGCTGGCCAGACCGATGGTGATGGCGGGAAACAGAATGTGGAACGAGACCGTAAACGCAAACTGCATTCGGGCGAGATCGATTGCCTCTAAACCGAACATGGGGCTTCCTCTATCAGGTGAACCGGCGCAGGCGGGCGGCCCATGCCAGCGGCCCCTGCGAGGGGAGCGCGGTCTGATGACTTCGTTCTAGTGGAGTCCACGTCGCAGGGATTGTGGCCGTTTGGCCGCCATGCCGCGCCAGACGAGGCGTTGACATGGATGAAGACACCTTCAAAGAGTAGCCTTGTTTGCAGCCTTGGCCTGTGTGGTTTAGTGCCGCACGACCAGATGTCGCACCCGGTTTACTTTCCTCTGGTATGGGGTTTGGAAAGGCTATCTGTACGGCTTTGGTGGATCTGATACCTAGGCGCAAGGTAGCCGTACGGCATCATTGCACTGGGGTTCGTTGCATTGTCCGAACAGTTTCCCGCTCGGATGCAATCAAGCGACGCGATGGCAGCCTTAACCCATGCTCCGATGGCAGTCCGAAATGGTCTCGGCCCAGTGCAAGCGTTTCACCCTGCCATTGTTCGAACAGTTCAAACAGGGGCATACGGATATGTCCCCGTGCGGGATCTGCCACCAAAGCACTACCACTGCTTATACCTTTGAGCACGACAAAATGATTCAGCGTTTTTTGCCTGAGCAGGATGATCACCGGACCTTTCAGCAAGGCCAATGCCTGACGAGGCAACATCACACCTTCGGCCAGATAGCCTAAACGCTGGGCGGTGGTTTTGAGGTCAAGCAAGGAAAATCCTTGAGTGGTTCGCTCCATAGCCTGCTCATTGGTAAGCCTGGCAACCATGTCGGCGAGTACGTCCTGCTCACTCAGGGTCTCGCCGAAATACAAGTTGAGCAGAATGGTCAATGACGCAGCACCACAGGAGTAATCCAGCGTTTGGCGATCAATGTTAGCCATGCGCAATGCGACAAAGGATCTGGGAGCCTGGAATGGCGAAGCGCTCGCCATGATGGTCAACCCAAACATGAACGCCAGGCCAACCGCTAGATGACGCATCAATTGAACTGGCGCTTGAGGTTCAATGACATGGAAGCCGGCCCTGCATCGTCATTTAGCCCAAGCATGATTTGAGGAGAGACCACCCAATCGTCATGAAGCCGGTAGGACAGATTGAAGGCAAGGTCCGCCGGATCGATATCAGTACCTTTGATGATTTGTCTATCTGCCTTCAAGTTGGCGCTGTAGCTATATGAGAATCTCGCCCCTATGGACAGCTTCTCATTCAGTGCAAAACCTGCACCCAAGTAACTCCGCAACGCCCAGCCCGGCTTCACGGCATAGCCGTCTATGGTGCTCTTAAAGAAGTGCTGATAGCTGAGACCGCCAAACAAAATGGCAGGGTCTGTGCTGCGCACCCACGCAATGCCTGGCGCTACGTTCCAGTGTCCCGAGCCGTTGTTCAACGGGTCCTTCCATCTGTTGGCTGCGTCGTTGTAGCGTTTTCGGCCGGTGGGGGCGCCGATGTCGAACGTGAACGAGAGAGCTGGATGCGCGGAGGTTTCGTCCAGCCACTGATACTGGACTCCAAAGCCTATGTCCGCGAGGTCCCACGCGCCGGTGGTACTTACATACTCATTGGAAGAGACATCTTCGACGCTCGTATAAGTGAAGGGCACTGCAAGATGCCCTTCCAACCGGTCGAAAAGCCCTGCGCGAAGCGTAGGTTCGAACTGGATGACGCGTGCACTGTAGGAGGATTTCTGGAAATAGCCAACGTCAAACAGATTGTGTTGCCGGCGGCTTTGCTTGTAAACAAGCCCCATATCGAACTCATACTCACCCGGCCCGAGCAATACCGTAGAGCCCACCAGGAAATCCAGCGGCGGTTGTTCGGTACGTTCGCCGTATTCGGCGGGAACATCCTCGGCTTCGGGATTCCGCTCTTCGACGAAGCTGCGAGTCAGTGCTTGTATTTCGGTCATCCTGACCTCGACCTCACCGAAGGTCGTGGATGTGAGCAAGGTCAACGTTGCGCCATTACTCATCAAGCGCCCCGAGGCTAGTTCGCCATTCTTGAATCGCACTTCATAATCATGGTCGGTTTGCAATGACGCAATTTCCGGACCCGGAATATTCAACCCCGTGCCGTAGGAAGCGCTGAAAACGCAGACGTCGCCCTCATAGCTGATCAACCTGCCTGAGAGGCTGTCGCCATTCTTCAGGTGGACAGTATCAGCCATTGCAACAGGAGCGGTAGATAACAGAATGCTGACACTCGCGGCAAAGTGCGTGAGTGAAGACGGGATAGACATTGGCGTCCTTGCGGTTATCGACAAAAGTAGGCGCAGCACGTATCAAGGCTGCGCTTATGGGTCACCAGCGGAATGTGGAGATGGGCCGTGACCATTGACTGGCGCGGAAGCCATAGTTGCGCGGCGCCTTGGTCTCGCGATCCAGAGCCTGGTAGTGATGCTCGATTTCGCGGGCATTGGCACGATTCCAGGCGTTCATACGGCTAGTTGAATCGGCCAGCCAGACATCGCCTGCAACAAGCTCCAGCGTCCCGCCATCTCGATACCACTTATATTCATGCGGGCTATGATCGAATCCTTGATATTGATAGGCTCGATAATCAGACTGACTACCGCGCTTTTTCCATGTGACCTGATGAGTTTTGATACCTTGGGTGACACTGGGTCGGGCGTATCCAGTGATGCGGGCCGCACCTTTATATTAGCGCCATTTGTCCATCGTCAAGTGTGCGCACTTCCATACCCGCGCCGCGCAGTGCTTCAACCATGGGAACCGCAGCATAACTGCCCACTGACGCCGCGACCAACATTATGCCTATCGAAAGGGCTTTCCATTGCATGGACATATTTCTGTACTCCTTTATTAAAAAATCGGGACTTATACGTCAGGCGATTCAATGTCCGTCATGTAAAAGCCTATTTCAGCGATAAGTGCCACAAGTCGGGCGTCCGAACGGATTGCCTCGTTCATCTCTCGATGCAGGGTAGCTTCAATGCCCGGCGTGGTATTCATGATCACGTAATGTTCCAAATCATCGACCCCCCACAAACCATGACCCTCCGACACCGTTTGCTGTACGGCCTGCAGGCGCTCGCGGAACTCTTGCATCTGACCGTCTGAAACGTTGTGGGTCAGACGGGTTTCGATAGTTTGTGAACCCACGACTTCAACAATGGAATTGGCAAAGCCAATCATCCAACTCGGCACTTGGCATATCGCCAACTCTGCGCGACTCACCCCGCACTCACTCAATTCCCGCCCCTGCGCCCGCACTCGCTCGATTTCCCGTTCTTTGTCAGCCAGACTCACGGCAGCTGGAGAAAGCGTTACGTTATCGTGCCGAGAAGGTGGCGTTTCCGATGATAGGTTCAGTATCTGCTTGAAACTTTCCGTTGTGTCCGATGCTGGCTTTGACTCTTTAACCAACGGATTTACAACTCGATTAAAATCGACTTTCGATACATTCATCGGTTGCCTCCTGGCAAGTAATGTCCGTTGCGAATTTTGCAGAAATTGAGCGTTAACAATCATGCGCCTGACTGCAGCGCGACGGTACTGTAGTCGACTTAACCCTACCGACGTCAAGGCGCGCCATAATCTGGAAAGTTAAAAAACATTGCAAGATAGCAGCCCGACCAAAGACTATTCGCAACAAGCTGTAAGAACATTCTGAAAAAAACCGCGTCGCTACATACTTAGCGCGCAAAATCCGCTGGAGAGATAGTGAAATATTCCTTCTTCCTGCGGGTTTGCTCAGATAGCTGATGCCCATGATTATGGGTAGGCGGGCGACGGAGCCTGCACTGATCAACGCGGATACGCAGTCGCGATCGAAAGATTCTTCTGGTTTGCGTACTTGGCTTGCACCTGCAAGAACACTCCCCAAAAAACCTAAACGGCTCTTGAGGAGTGCACTGTCCTACCAAGACACCAGATGCGTTACATCACCTTGTCCAGCGTGATCGGAAACTCGCGGACACGCTTGCCGGTGGCGTGGTAGATGGCGTTGGCCACTGCAGCGGCAACCCCGACGATGCCGATTTCGCCAACGCCCTTGGAACCCAGGGCGTTGACGATGTCGTCGGGCTCGTCGACGAAGATCACTTCGATGTCGTTGATGTCCGCGTTCACAGGAATGTGGTACTCGGCCAGGCTGTGGTTCATGAATCGGCCCAGGTTATGGTCGGTCTGGGTTTCTTCCTGCAGCGCCATGCCCAGGCCCCAGACCACGCCACCGAGAATCTGGCTGCGGGCCATCTTCGGATTGACCACGCGCCCAGCGGCCACGGCGCTGACCACACGGGTCACGCGGATGGTGCCCAGGTCTTCGTCGACCTCCACTTCAACGAACACCGCCGAATGGGTGGCCGTGGCATAGCCTTCGCGCTTCTTGTCCGGCTTGGCGTCGACCTGCGCTTCGAAAGTGTCCGAGCCGTCGATGCTGGCCAGGTTTGCCAGCGACAAATGGTGGCCAGGGCAACGCAGTTCGCCGCCCTCGACGAACACCTGCGCAGGATCGGCGTCGGCAAACGCCGGCTGCACCTGGCTGGCGGCATGGATGAGCTTGGCCTTGAGCGCTTCGCAGGCCTGCTGCACGGCCGTACCCACCGAAGACACGGTGAACGAGCCGCCCTGCAGCGGCGCCGTAGGCAGCGACGAATCGCCCAGCTTGAACTCCACGTCCTGCGCGGCGACGCCGGCCGCCGCAGCGGCAATCTGGGTCATCACGGTGTAGGTGCCGGTGCCGATGTCGGTGGTTGCACTGCTCACCACCAGCTTGCCTTGCTTATCCAGCCTGGCCTTGGCGCTGGCCGGCATCTGCATGGCTTCCCAGACCCCACCGGCCATGCCCATGCCCACCAGTTGGTTAGCGCGGCGCATGCTGCGCGGCTCGACCTTGCGCTGGCTCCAGCCGAAGCGTTCGGCACCCTGCTGATAGCAGGCCTTGAGCTCTTTGCTGGAATACGGCTTGCCTTCGTTCTGGTTGGTGTCGGAGAAGTTGACCAGGCGCAGCTGGACCGGGTCGATTTTGGCTGCCACGGCCAGCTCGTCCATCGCGCACTCCAGGCCGATCATGCCCAGGGCGGCACCCGGTGCGCGCATGTCCAGCGGCGTGAACACGTCCAACGGCACCAGGTTGTAGGTCAACTTGACGTTGTCACAGTGGTAGAGCATGCCGCTCCATTCCACGACGTGCTCCGAGAAGTCTTCGAAGCGCGAAGTCTGCCCGGTCGCAGTGTGACCGACCGCCTGCAACTTGCCGTCGGCGCTACAGGCCAGTTGCAACTGCTGCACGGTGCGTGGACGGTAGCCGAAGGTGAACATCTGCTGGCGGGTCAGAGTCACGCGCACCGAACGCTTGAGGTGCAGGGCCGCCATTACGGCCAAGGGCAGCTGATACTGCGGACGCAGGCCGGAACCAAAGGCGCCGCCGACAAAGGCGGCCATGACGCGGATCTTTTTCTTGTCCAGGCCGAACACGTTGGACAGGTAGGTCTGACAGTTCTGCGTGCTCTGGGTCTTGTCGTGGATGACCAGGCTGCCATCGGCCTGGTAGAGCGCGGTGCTGGCGTGCGGCTCCATCGGGTTGTGGTGCTCGACCGGTGTGTCGTAGGTCGCGTCGACGGTGATCGGCGCAGCTGCGAATTGCCCGGCGAAATCGCCACGTGGCTCGGGCAGCTCGGCAGGTGCCGGCTTGGCGGCGGACAGCTGGGCGCGCAGGTCGGTCTGGTGGGATTCCTGGGCGTACTCGATGTGCACCAGCGAGCCTGCATGGCGGGCAAGCTCCAGGTTGTCAGCGACGACCAGGGCCAGTGGCTGGCCGCTGTACAACACATTGTCGTTGTACAGCGGACGAAACGGCGAGCCGTCGGCGGAGTCGTCGTCTTCGTATTTTTCGTCGTAGCTGGCCAGCTTCGGCCGGTTGCTGTGGTCGATCACGGCCACCACACCGGGCAGCGCCAGCGCCCTGGAAGCGTCGATGGAAACCACTCGACCATTGGCGATGGTGCTGGAGACAACGCTGCCGAACAGCAGGCCGTCTTCCGGGAACTCGCCGGCGTAGCGCGCTTGACCCGTCACTTTGAGCAGACCGTCGACGCGGTCCATGGGTTGGCCGAGTGTGCTCATGGCTGCATCTCCCCTTTTGCGGCATCGCTCAGGGCACGGACTATCGCGCGGCGGGCCAGCTTGATCTTGAAGGTGTTGTGTTGCAGGCCGCGAGCGTCCTGCAGCAACAGGTCGGCGGCTTTGCCGAAGGTTTCGGCAGTGGCGGGCTGGCCGATCAGCAGACGTTCCACCGCCTCATCGCGCCATGGCTTGTGAGCCA
The DNA here is from genome assembly GCF_014841915.1 of Pseudomonas sp. CFBP 13727. NCBI lineage: Bacteria > Pseudomonadati > Pseudomonadota > Gammaproteobacteria > Pseudomonadales > Pseudomonadaceae > Pseudomonas > Pseudomonas sp. CFBP 13727. The sequence continues at coordinate 246,738 of NZ_JACYUT010000003.1, read as the reverse complement.
CCCCGCCCAGCGCCAGGCGGGCGTCGCGGATGGTCTCGCCGTCGAGTTCCAGAGCGGCCGCAACCGAAACCAGTGCGAAGGCATAGGACGCCCGATCGCGAATCTTCAGGTACTGGCTGTGGGCGGTGAAGCCGGCGGCAGGCAGTTCCACCGCGGTGATCAACTCGTCATCGGCCAGTTGGTTGTCGCGCTCGGGAGCATCGGCAGGCAAGCGATGAAAGTCGGCGAACTCGATGGTACGTGCGCCGTTCGGGCCTTGCACATGGACCACGGCAGCCAGGGCCGCCAGGGCCACGCACATGTCCGACGGGTGGGTGGCCACGCATTGCTCGCTGGCGCCAAGAATGGCGTGAATGCGATTCAGGCCGTCCTTGGCCGGGCAGCCGGTGCCAGGCTCGCGCTTGTTGCACGGCATCTTCGAATCATAGAAGTAGTAGCAACGCGTGCGTTGCAGCAGGTTGCCACCAGTGCTGGCCATGTTGCGCAGCTGCGGCGATGCGCCCGCCAGAATCGCCTGGCTGAGCAATGGGTAACGCTGCTCGATCAACGGGTGCCAGGCCAGGTCGGCATTGCTCACCAATGCGCCGATGCGCACGCCGCCGTCGGCGGTCTCCTCGACTTCGCGCAGCGGCAGCCCGGTGATGTCGATGAGCTGCTCGGGCTGCAGGACGTTTTCTTTCATCAGGTCGAGCAGGTTGGTGCCGCCGGCGATGAAGCGCGAGTGCGGGCCGGCCAGGCGTACGGCTTCATCGACGCCTGCAGGCTTTGCGTAGGTAAACGGATTCATGAGCGCTCACCCCCCTGCACTTCGACCACTTCTTCGATGGCCGCGCGAATATTGCTGTAGGCACCGCAACGGCACAGGTTGCCGCTCATCAATTCCTTGATGTCGGCGCTGGATTCGGCGCGACCCTCGTTGATCAGGCCGACGGCGGAACAGATCTGCCCAGGCGTGCAGTAACCGCACTGGAAAGCGTCGTGCTTGATGAACGCCGCCTGGACCGGATGCAGTTGGTCACCCTGCGCCAGCCCTTCGATGGTGGTCAGTTCGGCGCCATCGCACATCACGGCCAGGGTCAGGCAGGCATTGACGCGTTTGCCATTGAGCAGCACGGTGCAGGCGCCGCACTGGCCGTGGTCGCAGCCTTTCTTGCTGCCGACCAGGTCGAGTTGTTCGCGCAACAGGTCCAGCAGCGTGGTCCAGGGCAGCACGTCGAGTTGACGTGATTGGCCATTGAGTTGCAGGGAAATGCTGTGGCTGGCGTACGGCTGCGCACCAGAGCTTGTAGAAAGCGTGTTCATCGGGTCGACCTCACGGTAATTCAGCTTGCTGCGCGACATTTTTCTTGTCGCGTCGTTTGCAGGTACGACTTTGAGCGGTCGCCATTCGTTCAGACGAGCTGATGAGTGTTTCCATGCGGTGCTGCTGGTATGATGCGCGGCTTTTTTTACCGCCCGGATGTGCTTTGCTATCAGGGTCGACACTACAACACTCGACAACAACGGCAACGGCGCAAAAAGCGCCACAGGGAGCAGGCATGCTGGAAAGGCTGTTTCAACTCAAGGCGCACAACACCAACGTGCGCACGGAAATACTCGCCGGGGTGACGACCTTCCTGGCGATGGCCTACATCCTGTTCGTCAACCCCAGCATCCTGGGCGAAACCGGCATGGACAAGGGCGCGGTCTTCGTCGCGACCTGCCTGGCTGCCGCCATCGGCTCGACGATCATGGGCCTGATCGCCAACTACCCGATCGCCCTGGCGCCTGGCATGGGCCTGAACGCCTTCTTCACCTACACCGTGGTCCTGCACATGGGCCACACCTGGCAAGTGGCGCTGGGTGCGGTGTTCATCTCGGCCGTGTGCTTTTTCCTGCTGTCGATCTTTCGCATCCGCGAATGGATCGTCAACAGCATTCCCCTGCCGCTGCGCTCGGCCATCGCCGCCGGCATTGGCCTGTTCCTGGCGCTGATCGCCTTGCAGGGCGCTGGCATCGTGGTCGGCAATCCGGCCACGGTGGTGGGCATGGGCGACCTGACCAAGCCTGGCGCGGTGCTGGCGATACTGGGCTTCTTCCTGATCGTCGCCCTGGAGGCGCGCAAGGTTCGCGGGGCGGTGCTGATCGGCATTCTGGTGGTGACCACGGCCTCTATTCTGCTGGGCTTCAGCCCGTTCAACGGGCTGGTGTCGATGCCGCCTTCGCTGGCACCGACGTTCATGCAGCTGGACATCGCCGGGGCCCTGGACATCGGCCTGCTGAGCGTGATCTTCGCCTTCCTTTTCGTGGACCTGTTCGACAACTCCGGGACCTTGATCGGCGTCGCCAAGCGCGCCGGCCTGATGGGCAAGGACGGCCACATGCCGAAGATGGGCCGCGCGTTGATCGCCGACAGCACGGCGGCCATGGCCGGCTCGCTGCTGGGCACCTCCACCACGACCAGCTACATCGAGTCGGCTGCAGGTGTGAGTGCCGGTGGCCGCACCGGGCTGACCGCCATCGTGGTTGCGGTGCTGTTTTTGCTGGCGCTGTTCTTCGCTCCGCTGGCCGGCAGCGTACCGGCCTATGCCACGGCACCGGCGCTGTTCTTCGTGGCGGTATTGATGGCCTCGGGGCTGGCTGAAATCGACTGGGACGACATCACCGAAGCCGCACCAGTGGTGGTCACCGCTTTGGCCATGCCACTGACCTATTCGATCGCCAACGGTATCGCCTTCGGCTTCATCGCCTGGACCTTGATCAAGCTGCTGGCGGGCCGTACCCGCGACTTGAATTCGGCACTGGTGATTCTTTCCATTCTGTTCGTTGTGAAACTGGGCTGGTATCCATGAGTGCTGTTCTCGACCCCTCCTCCTACACCCAGCAACTGGATGAAAAAGTGGCGCGCCTGCGCGCGCTGCTGGCGCCGTTCGACGCCCCGGAACCGGCTGTCTTCGATTCGCCGCGCGAGCACTACCGGCTGCGTGCGGAATTTCGCCTGTGGCGCGAGGCTGGCCAGCGGCACTATGCGATGTTCGCTCCCGGCGAGAAGCATGTGCCGATCCTGATCGACAGCTTCCCCATTGCCAGCATCCGCATCAACGAGCTGATGCCGCGCCTCAAAGCTGCCTGGCAGAACGATGCAGCGTTGAGCAACAAGCTGTTCCAGGTGGAGTTCCTGACCACCCTGGATGGCGACGCCATGGTCACCCTGTGCTACCACCGCCCGCTGGACGAGCACTGGCAGCGCGCAGCCGAGCAGTTGGCGAGCGATCTGGGCGTGAGCCTCATCGGTCGTTCCAAGGGCAAGCGTGTGGTCATCGGCCGCGACTATGCAGTCGAGGCGCTCGAAGTCGCTGGCCGTACCTTCCGCTATCGCCAGCCCGAGGGCGCGTTCACCCAGCCCAACGGCACGGTCAACCAGAAGATGCTCAACTGGGCGTACGAGGCGTTGGGCCCGCGTGACGATGATCTGCTGGAGCTGTATTGCGGCAATGGCAATTTCACCCTGCCGCTGGCCACACGAGTGCGCAAGGTCCTGGCCACGGAGATCAGCAAGACGTCGGTTGCCGCTGCCCTGCACAACCTCGACGACAACGGGGTCGATAACGTGACGCTGGTGCGCCTGTCGGCCGAAGAGCTGACCGAGGCGCTGAACGAGGTGCGGCCGTTCCGCCGTTTGCAGGGCATCGATCTCAAGGCCTATGACTTCGGCAGCGTATTCGTCGACCCACCACGGGCCGGCATGGATGCGGACACCTGCGAGCTGACCCGGCGCTTCGACAACATCCTGTACATCTCCTGCAATCCGGAAACCCTGGCGGCCAACATCCAGCAGCTGCATGACACCCACAAAGTGGCCAAGTGCGCGCTGTTCGACCAATTTCCGTATACCCACCACATGGAATCGGGGGTCCTGCTGGTGCGCCGTTGAGGCGCGCCGTGCGCCATCGGCGAAAACCATTTGACGTAAGTAACTAGTTCGTACAATTTATCTCCATTAAACAAACAATAACAATGGAGTCACTCGATGAGCGGCAATAACGTCCTGGCAGGCCTGATCGGCGCCGGTATCCAGCAGTCCCGTACCCCGGCCATGCACGAGCGCGAAGGCGCCGCGCAAGGCTTGGGTTATGTCTACCGATTGATCGATCTGGATGCGCTGAAGCTCGACAACGGCGCCCTCGAAGAACTGCTCACTGCCGCTCAGCGCATGAGCTTTACCGGCTTGAACATCACCTTCCCTGCCAAGCAGGCGATCATTCCCCTGCTCGATGAGCTGTCGCCGGAAGCGGCCGGGATCGGCGCGGTGAATACCGTGGTGCTCAAGGATGGCAAACGGGTGGGCCACAACACCGACTGCCTGGGTTTCGCCGAAGGTTTTCGCCGCGGCATGCAGGGTGCCAAGCGCGACCGCGTGGTGCAGATGGGCGCCGGTGGCGCCGGTGCGGCAGTGGCCCATGCGTTGCTGCTCGAGGGTGTGGGGCAACTGAGCATTTTCGATGTCGAGCCGGCACGGGCGCAGGCGTTGGCGGACAACCTCAATCAGCATTTCCCGGGGCAGCCGGCGCGGGTGGGCAGTGACCTGCTGGCGGCCTTGTCCGAGGCCGACGGCCTGGTCAATACCACGCCGATGGGCATGGCCAAGCTGCCGGGAATGCCTGTGCCCAAGGCGGCCTTGCACCCGGGGTTGTGGGTGGCCGAAATCGTCTATTTTCCGCTTGAGACCGAACTGCTGCGTGAAGCTCGCGCCCTGGGTTGCCGTACGCTGGACGGTGGCACCATGGCGGTGTTCCAGGCAGTGAAGGCCTTCGAGCTGTTCAGCGGCCGGCAAGCCGATGCCGAACGCATGATGGCGCATTTCGCCGAAATGAACGGATAAGCCAGGACCCCGATCACGACCCGTCTAGCAGCGGCGCGAGCCGCGTCGGCGGCCAGGGTGGTGTGTCAGGTGGAATGCGGCTACGGGGCCTGGATGAAGCGCAGGAGCGATTCGCAGAGCATTTCGCGGTGGTGCAGCTTCAACGTGGCTTCGTTGAAATCGACCTGGAACAACTCGCCGAAGGTGTGCTTGTTGGACACTCGGTAGAAGCAGAACGAGCTGATCAGCAAATGCACGTCCATGGCATCCAGGCCCGGACGAAACACGCCCTGCTCGGTACCGCGCCGCAGCAGGTCGGCCAACGCCAGCAGCACGGTCTTGTTCAACTCGCGAATGCTCGTGGACTTCTTGACGTACTCGCCCTTGTGCATGTTTTCGTTGCACACGATACGCACGAAATCCTCGTTGCGATCATGGTGATCGAAGCTGAACTCCACCAACCGCCGGATGCCTTCCACCGGCGTCAGCTCGTCCAGATGCAGCTTGGCTTCGGTACCGCGAATATCGCCGTAGAGCTTTTCCAGCACCTCCAGATACAGCTGCTCCTTGCTGCTGAAATAGTAATAGATCATGCGCTTGGAGGTGTGCGTACGCTCGGCGATGGCATCCACGCGCGCGCCAGCCAGGCCCTGCTCGACGAATTCGGTGATAGCGGCCTGCAGGATGTTCTCGCGGGTCTTCTCGGGGTTGTTCTTGCGGGGCTTGCGAGGAACGTCGGTCGATTGCGCGTCCGCCTCTGAGATCGTAGTCATGCTGGGCTCACGGCCGTCGTTGGTCAGGGGCCATTATGCGGCGCGCCGCGCGCCCATGGAAAGCCCGCAGCACACCTGCGCTGCGGGCACGCCTTCACAGCTTGGCGTGACGGATGCCACCGGCGCGCGCCTTGGCCATGGCCGACAGCCGTACGGCGACGTTGGCCGCGCCATAGCCGGCATAGCCACCACGACGCTGCAGCACCTCGAAGAAAAAACGCTCCTCGAACGGCTCCGTGTACACGTGGAACAGCTCGCCGCCGTTGGCGTCACGGTCGTACAGCACGTTGTAGTACGCCAGCTCGCTGAGGAATTCATCGTCGAAATCGAACCGCGCGCCCAGGTCGTCGTAATAGTTGAGCGGGATGTCCAGCAGTGCCACCCCCGCCTCCTTGGCCTTGCTCACGGCCGCGAATATGTCGTCGCAATCGAAGGCGATGTGATGCACGCCCGAGCCGCGATAAGTCGACAGCGCATGGGAGATCGCCGTGTTGCGGTTCTCCGAGATGTTCAGCGGCAGGCGGATCGAGCTGCACTGGCTGCGCACCGCACGGCTTTTCACCAGGCCGTAGGGGTCGGGCAGCACCACCTCGTCGTCGGCCTTGAAGTCCAGCACGGTCTTGTAGAACAGCACCCAGCTGTCGAGGGTGTCCGGCGGTATGGCCATGGCCATGTGGTCGATGGACTTGAGCATGCCGGGTGTCGCCGCGGGTGCACTGAGGCTGAAATCGGACTCGTAGATGGTCGGCCCGTCGCTGGCTTCGTCTACCAGGTAGATCAGGCTGCCATCCAGGGCCCGCACGGCGGCCAGCTGGCGCTCGTTGGGGCCGACCAGACCGCGGAAGGGCTGAGCCTTGTAGGCCACGGCGCGCTCCAGCGCCTTGGCGCTGTCCTTGACCCGCAACGCCGTGGCACACAGTGAAGGGCCGTGGGATTCGAAGAAGTTGTGGGCGAAGGAGTACGGTTCGGCGTTGAGGATCAGGTTGATATCGCCTTGGCGCAGCAGGCTGACGTTCTTGGAACGGTGCTGACCGGCCTTGGCGAAGCCCAGTTGCTGCAGCCAGTGGCTGAGCTTGGCGCCCAGGCTTTCGTCCACGGCGAACTCGAGAAACTCGATGCCCTGGTATTCATCCGCAGCCGGGGGCGCGAAGAGAATATCCAGGTTGGGCACCGGCGTAGCCTCCTGCTCCAGCAGCTTGCGGGTCTTTTCCTCGAGGTACAGCAGCGAGCGCAAACCGTCGGCCGCGTTGGCCCGAGGCGGTGCGGCACGGAAACCGTCGTTGAAGATTTCCAGGGACAACGGCCCGCTGTAGCCGGTCTTGATGATCGGCGCGAGAAAGCCCGGCAGGTCGAACTCGCCCTGCCCGGGGAAGCAGCGGAAATGTCGGCTCCACTCCAGCACGTCCATGGCCAGAATGGGCGCATCGGCCATCTGCACGAAGAAGATCTTGTCACCGGGAATGTCGGCGATCGCTCGCGGATCGCCCTTGAGCGACAGCGTGTGAAAGCTGTCGAGCAACACGCCTAGTGCCTTGTGGTCGGCCTGGCGAACGATGTCCCAGACCTGCTGGTAGGTGTTGACGTGGCGGCCCCAGGCCAGGGCTTCGTAGCCGATGCGCAGGCCACGCTTATCGGCGCGTTCGGCCAATTGGCGCAGGTCGTCGACGAGAATCTGCTGTTCGCCCAGGGAGTCGGCAGCGGTATTGCTGCATACCAGCACCAGGTCGGTACCCAGTTCCTGCATCAAGTCGAACTTGTGCTCGGCGCGGTCGAAGTTGCGCGCCATGCGCGAACGGTTGCCGCCTTCGAAGTCACGGAACGGCTGGAACAGGGTGATGGCGATGCCCAGGTCGGCGCACATCTGCCGAACTTCCCGGGGGCTGCCGTCGTAGTACAGCAGGTCGTTTTCGAAGATTTCCACACCATCGAAACCGGCGGCGGCAATGGCTTCGAGTTTTTCCGGCAGGGTACCGCTCAGGGACACAGTGGCGATCGAACGCTGCATGGCACGCTCCAATGGCTGTTCGAGGGCTTACGGGGAGGCCTCGAAACGAGCCTTTTCTGCAGTTCTGCCATGCCCTTGCGAGCAGGCAAAACCGTGATGAAAGAAGTGGTTGTATCAGCTTGCTACTCTACCCGAGCACGTACCAACCAGTTAGTTTTGCGTGCGATTATCGACCAATTACCGCATGGGTCGATTGATTCGCCGGGGCCGTGTGCCCACCATCGTTCCCGACAGTGAAGCTGGTCGATGCACATTTTGCCAATCGACCGAGCGCGGACCGTCAGCACCGCCGGTCAACACCCCATAAGAATTTCAAGAACCCAGGTAATCGCTCATGCACACCCCTATCTGCTCCTGCGCCGTGTCCGTACCCGCCCCCGGTTGCGTCGAAGACTACCAAGACGCACCTGTCTGACCCCACCGAGCGCACCCCTGACGGCGACGTCTCTGATACCGTGCACGCCCCTGTATCGGACTGCGCCGCGCTGAGTCGAAGTTCGGCGGTGGCTCCTGCCCACCGCGCCTGTACGGAAGGCCACAACCATGACACAACCCCACAGCTCCGCCCTGCCCCGCGCCCAACAGGCGCCCGATGCCAAAGTCGGTTTCCGGGACATGGTCAAAGCCGGCGCCGCGGTCGGCAAGACTCGCTGGGGCATGCTCGCCCTGGTGTTCTTCGCGACCACCCTGAACTACATCGACCGCGCCGCGCTGGGTGTGATGCAGCCGATCCTGGCCAAGGAAATGAACTGGACGGCGATGGACTACGCCAACATCAATTTCTGGTTTCAGGTGGGCTACGCCATCGGCTTCCTGCTGCAGGGCCGGTTGATCGACAGGATCGGCGTCAAGCGCGTGTTCTTCTGCGCGGTGCTGCTCTGGAGCCTGGCCACCGGCGCCCATGGCCTGGCCACTTCGGCGGTGGGCTTCATGGTCTGTCGGTTCATTCTCGGGCTCACCGAGGCGGCCAACTACCCGGCCTGCGTGAAGACCACCCGACTGTGGTTCCCGGCCAGGGAGCGCGCGGTGGCCACGGGCATCTTCAATGCCGGCACCAACGTGGGCGCCCTGCTGACGCCGATGATGCTGCCGCTGATCCTCAGCGTCTGGGGCTGGCAGGCGGCGTTTCTCACCATCGCCCTGCTGGGCCTGGCCTGGGCGGTGTTCTGGGGCCTGAAGTACTTCGACCCGGACCAGCACCCCCGGGTCAAGGCCAGCGAACTGGAATACATTCAGGATCAGGAAGCGCCTGAACAAGCGGGCGTGCCGTTCTGGAAGATCATGACCATGCGCGGCACCTGGGCCTTCGCCGGGGCGTTCATGATGACGGCCCCGGTGTTCTGGTTTTACCTGTACTGGCTGCCGCCGTTCCTCAACCAACAATACCAGTTGGGCATCAACGTCACCCAGATGGGCATTCCGTTGATCATCATCTACCTGAGTGCCGATGTCGGCAGCGTAGGCGGTGGCGTGCTGTCGTCGTTCCTGATCGGCCGCGGCATGCAGCCGGTGAAGGCGCGGCTGTTGTCGATGCTGGTGTTTGCTCTAGCGATCATCAGCGTGGTGTTCGCCGCTGGCGCGGCCAACCTGTGGGTGGCGGTGGCGGCGATTTCGCTGGCCATTGCCGCGCACCAGGCGTGGACGGCCAACATCTGGAGCGTGGTGATGGACTACACGCCCAAGCACATGATGAGCACGGTGTTCGGCTTCGGCGGCATGTGCGCAGCGGTGGGCGGGATGTTCATGACCCAGGTGGTGGGCTACATCCTGACGGTGACCAACAACAACTACACGGTGTTGTTCACGATCATTCCGGCGATGTATTTCATTGCCCTGGTGTGGCTGTACCTGATGGCACCGCGCAAGGTGCCGCAGGGGGGTTGAGCCAGGCGCGGATTTGCGGTGGAGCTCTTCGCGGGCAGAGCCCGCTCCCACAGAGGCCGGTGACCCCACCCTAGATCCCAGCCAATAACGCCTGGGTTTTCTCGAGGGCCATCCGCGCTCTTTCATAAGCGCTCACACCCTGTTCCAGCAGGCGCGCCGTGGGTATCTCCAGGCTCAATGGCACATCGTCAGGCAGTGCCCGCAGCAGGCCGATCAGGTCGCAATCACCGTCTCCGGGAAAACGTCGTTCCTGGCGCGCCTGGCGCAGTATCTCCGCCATGTCATCGGGACGCGGGCCCGCCACGTCGCACAGCTGGGCATAACGCAAGCGGTGCGCTGGCAGGCTGCGCAGGTCTTCGAGTCGCGAGTTGGAGCGGTCGAAATGAAAGGCATCGATTAGGATGCAGGCATTGTCGCGACCGGCCTTGTCTAGCATGACCATCGCGCTGGCCAAGTCCGGGCAGTCGGTCCAAGGCATGAATTCCAGGTGCGGATGGATGCCATAGGGCCGCGCCAGGTCGCACAGCTGGGCCAAGTTGTCGCTGGCTCTTTGCACGTCTGGATCATTACCCGCCACCAGCAACTCGCTCGCGCCGAACTCGGCGCCCAAGGCCAGGTGAGCTTCGAACTCCGCCACGCGGGTAAACGGCTTGAGCCGCAGGATTTCGATGTCCAGCACCTTGATGCCGGTGTCACGCAACCGTGCGGCAGTCTGGCGTTGCAATGACTTGTCGCGCAGCAAAGGATAATGGTGCTCTTCGGCGGTAGCCGGCTCGGTACGCAGGCCGACGTGGCTGTAGCCGGCGCGGGCAGCGACTTCGACCATTTCGGGGGGCGACAGCTCGAGCACGGTCAATGCGGCCAGGGACAGGATGCGGTGAGTCATGGGCGGCTCCTTGGGGCGTGAAAGGGACGACGGTGGCCAGGGCACGAGGATGTCAGCCAACCCACCGGGCTAGCCCAAGGCGCGTGGCGCACAGGCGCATCCACTACGCATCGCTTCGCCGATGGCGTCGACCAACGCCAGGGTGCGCGCGGCATCCGCTGCGCTCACCAGTGGCTCGGCGCGCCCATGCGCGACCTCGACGAAATGCTCCAGCTGCATGCGCAGCGCCTCTGCGGAATCAAAGGTTTCCCGCACCTGCAGCAACGGCTCATGCCAACCCGCACCCGGTTCAGCGTAATGCCAGCGCCTGAGTTGCGGCACGCTCAGCGCACCCGCAGTGCCAGCCAGCAGGTAGCACGGCTGATCGGCCTGGCCTGGATAGACCGGGTTCTCGCCCGAGCCGAGCTCCCAGCTCCAGGGCGCAGCCACACCGTCGGAACCGGTCAAGGTGCCCAGCGCGCCGTTTTCGAACTGCAGCAACACGGCCAGACTGTCTTCGTTGCCGAAGCCGCGAATGCCATTGCTGCCGAAGGCCTGCACCTGGCGGACTTCGCCGCACAGGTAGCGCAGCAGATCGAGGTCATGAATCAGGTTGGTCAGCAGCATTCCCGCCCCTGGTTCGCGACGCCAGGCGATGTCGAAGTAACTGTCGGGCTTCTGCAGCTGCCACAGCGCCGTCACCGTGGTCAGGCGGCCGAGCACGCCGCTTTGCACGACGTGTCGGGCCCGGCTGATCATCGGGTTGTGCCGCCGGTGATGACCGACCAGGACCGGTACGCCGCTGGCGGCGCTGGCAGCCACCAGCGCGGCCACTTCGTCCAGATCGACCCCGACCGGTTTTTCCAACAGCACGGGCACACCGGCTGCCAAACAATCCAGTGCCGTGCGCACATGCTGAGCATTGGGGTTGGCCACGATGACGGCTGCGGGCGCTACCTGTGCCAGCATCTGCCGATGATCGGTGAAATGCGGCACCGCGCATTCAGCGGCAAAGGCCTCAGCGTCAGGGCCGGGGTCGGCGATGGCGCAGAGTTGGGCTGCGTGCATCTCGCGCAGGTGCTGGTAATGCTGCCGGCCCATAGTGCCGGCACCGATCAGGGCAATTCGCAGGGGGACGGTCACGATGAAGTCCTTTGTTTATTATTCTCTCCACTTATTTAGAACCTAGTTCCGGAATATTTCAAGTCACGGATAACGGATTGGCGAGGAATCGGCGGACCAAGACCACACCGCTGGTTCCAGCGCTCAGCTGAACAGCTCCGACGCCAGGCTGACCTGAGACAGCTCCTGTGCCGCAGCCAACAGCCCATTGGCCAATTCGTGCATGCGTGTCTCGGACAGTCGCGCGCTGGGCCCGGCCACACTCAGTACGCCCACCACATGGCCGTCCCGCGGATGCCGTATCACCGCCGCCAGCGCCGAGGTGCCCAATGCCGAACTCTCGACGACCCAGGCATAGCCGGCCTCGCGGGCCAGGCGCAGACGCTCCAGCAGATCGGCATTGGACCGCGGCGCATTGGGCCCGAAGTCTTCACCAGCGGTAATCCCCTGCTGCTCCACCAACGCCAGTGCCTTGGCATCACTGAGCGAAGCCAGCCAGGCATGCCCTGAAGCGGTATAGAACAAAGGCGCATCACGCCCCATTTCCGGGTCGTAGCGCAGGCCGGAACGAGCGCCCTGGGATTTGGCGATCCACGTCTGACGGTCGCCCTCGACCACGCCCAGCCGGACCAGCTCACCGGTTGCCTGGGCCAGGCGATCGAGAATCGGCTGGACGATATCGGCGCCGCTGCCGGCCAAGTATTGAAAACCCAGCGCCACCAACTTGGTCGACAAGTGATAGCGCAGGGTTTCCGCGCTCTGCCGTACATAGCCCAGTCGGGCCAACTCGGTGAGCATGCGGTGAGCCGCGCTTTTGGGCATTCCCAGCTGTTCGGCAAGGGCTTGCAAGGCTTGGCCGCGTGGTTCGTTGGCAAGGCTTTCAAGCACGCTGAACGCCCGTTCGATCTGACTGCCGGCCATGGTGAGGCTCTCGTGAAGTTGGAACGCGATGAGAAATTCCGCTGATTCTACACTTGGCGATTCGGGCGGCAATCCATAGAATGTGGAACTAGGTTCCATAAAATTACAATTCACCAGACGTGTATATCTCGGAGATTCATCCAATGCAGGGGCCTGACAGCGAAACGAAGAGCGTGGATTGCGACGTGCTGGTCATCGGCTCCGGCGCTGCTGGTCTGGCCACCGCAGTGACCGCCGCCTACCACGGGCTGCGTGTGATCGTGGTCGAAAAGGACAGCACCTTTGGCGGCGCAACCGCCTGGTCCGGCGGCTGGATGTGGGTGCCACGCAATCCGCTGGCGCGCCGCGCCGGCATTGACGAAGATCCGGGGTTGCCGCGCACCTACCTGCAACATGAGTTGGGTGAGCACTTCGATCCGGCTCGCATCGATGCCTTTCTCGAGGCGGCCCCGCACATGGTGGCGTTTTTCGAGAAACACACCAGCCTGCAGTTCGCCGATGGCAATGCCATCGCCGATATCCACGGCGATACACCGGGGGCCGGCACCGGTGGCCGTTCGGTGATCGCGGCCCCCTATGACGCACGCCAACTGGACAAGCCGTTGCTCAAGCGACTGCGCAGAACGATGCGCGAAACCTCCTTCCTGGGCATGCCGATCATGGCCGGCGCCGACCTGACCGCCTTTCTGACCCTGACCCGCTCGTGGCGCTCGCTGCTGCACGTGAGCCGGCGCGTGGCTCGACATATGCTGGACCTGGCCCGACACGGCCGCGCCATGCAGCTGTGCAACGGGGTGGCACTGGTCGCACGCCTGGCCAAGTCGGCCGATGACCTGGGCGTGCTGCTGTGGGAGTCCGCGCCTGTCCGGCGCCTGTCGAAGGAAGGCTCACGCGTCTGCGGCGCCGTGATCGAGACTGCCGAGGGCGAAGTGGTGATCAAGGCGCGCAAGGCCGTGATGCTGGCCACCGGCGGCTTCGCTCATGATATCGACCGACGCCGGGCACTGTTCCCGCGAACGCCCAGCGGCCACGAACACCTGGCTCTGCCGCCGCTGGGCGTAAACGGCGATGGCCTGCGCCTGGGCGAGACCGCCGGTGGCGAGGTGGCCACCGGATTGGCCTCGGCCGCAGCCTGGTGCCCGGTGTCTCGAGTGCCCTACCGCGACGGCAGCATCGGCCACTTCCCGCACATCATCGAGCGCGCGAAGCCGGGCATCATTGCCGTGCTGGCCAACGGCAAGCGTTTCGTCAACGAAGCCGACGGCTACTATGATTACGTGAAAGCCATGGTAGCCCATGCCCCCGGCGAGGAAGTTGCCTCATGGCTGATTTGCAGTCACACCTTCCAGCGCCGCTACGGGCTGGGCATCTCACGGCCGTTTCCGCTACCGCTCAAGCCGCACATCGACAGCGGCTATCTCAAGGTGGGCGACACGCTGGAGGCGCTGGCCGCTCTATGCGGCATCGACCCGAACGGGCTGCGATCTACCGTAGACCACTTCAACGAGCACGCGCACCTAGGCCGAGACCCGCAGTTCGGCCGCGGCGGCAGCGCCTACAACCGCAAGCAGGGCGATGCGCTGCACCGGCCCAACCCGTGCGTGGCGCCGATCGAACGGGGGCCTTTCTATGCGGTCAAGGTTGAAGCGGGCAGCTTCGGCACCTTCGCCGGGCTCAAGACCAACGCACAGGCGCAGGTGCTCGACAAGCAAGGCCTGCCGATTGCCGGGCTGTACGCCGCGGGCAGCGACATGGCCAGCATCATGGGCGGCCATTACCCGGCCGGGGGTATCAACCTGGGCCCTGCCGCCACCTTCGGCTATATCGCCGCCCGACACATGGCCGGGGCCACCCATCACGAATGACCGCCAGCGGAACAGGAGACCGACATGCAACTCATCACCAACGCGCAGCACCTGAAGATGCCGAAACTGGGGCTTGGCACGTGGCCAATGCTCGGCGACGAATGCACCACAGCTGTGATTCAAGCCCTGGACCTGGGTTACCGACATATCGACACGGCTGCTGGCTACAACAACGAGGCCGCGGTGGGCCGTGCCTTGACCGAGTCCGGCGTGCCACGCGGGGACATTCATGTCACCAGCAAGGTCTGGTGGGACAAGCTGGCGCCCGACGCCATGCGCGAATCGTTCCAGAACACCCTGAACGCCCTGCAAAGCGACTACATCGACCTGTTCCTGATCCACTGGCCCGGCCAGGAGGGCTGGGATGTGAAAGCGGCCATCGACACCCTGGTGTCGTTCAAGCAGGACGGCCGTGCGCTGAACATCGGCGTGGCGAACTTTCCACTGCCGCTGCTGCGCCATGTCATGGAGGAGTTGAACGCCCCGTTGGCGGCGATCCAGGTTGAATACCATGTGACCCTGGGCCAGAACGCCCTGCTCGACTACGCCCGCAAACATGACCTGGCGCTGACCGCCTACAGCCCGTTGGTGCGCAACCAGGTGTCGCAGATTCCCGAGCTGCAGCAGATCGCCAGCAAGCACGGTGTGCTGCCGACCCAGGTGGCACTCAAGTGGCTGCTGGATCAGGAGAACGTGGCGGCAATTCCGAAGGCGGCGAGCAAAGCCAACCAGCAGAGCAACCTGGATGCACTGAAGGTGCAGTTGGACGATGAAGATCGTCGGATCATTGCGGCGCTGCCCAAGGATCAGCGGTTGGTCAGCCCGGATTTTGCGCCTGAGTGGGATTGAGGCAGGGCTTTGAATCGCGGTGCTCCCATTCGCGGGCAGAGCCCGCTCCCACAGATTGCCCAGAGGTCACATGGGAGACCTGTGGGAGCGGGCTCTGCCCGCGAATCAAGGCACCGCATTATCCGATCAGAAATCGAAAAACACCGTCTCCCCTTCCCCTTGGATACGCATATCGAAACGGTAGGCCAGCTTGCCGTCCACCTCGCAGCGCGTTGCAATCAGGGTTTCCCGACGCGCGGGTTGTTCGATCAGATTCAACACCGGATCCTTGCCATTGGCCTCGGCCTCATCGCTGAAATACAGCCGCGTGTGCAGGTGAATGTTCACCCCGCGGGCGAACAGACTGATGTTGATGTGCGGCGCCATCGGTACGCCAGCGGCGTTGTTCACCATGCCCGGCTTGATCGTCTGCACGGTCCATTCGCCGGCATCGAACGTGGTGGCGGTACGGCCAAAGCTGTTGAAGGGTTGTTCCTGGTCGAAATCGATGTGGTAGTGGCCCTGATCATCGGCCTGCCACAGTTCCAGGAACGAGTCGCGCACCAGATGGCCATTGCCGTCGTAGACATTGCCCAGCAGCAGGATGTGTTCACCCGGCGCTTCGGGCTTGGCCATCTGGTTCCAGATTTCATGCTCGCGCGGCTCGATGCCGGCGGCCGCCAGGGCCAGGCCGATGTGAACGTAGGGGCCAGCCGTTTGTGACGGGGTTTCTTTAAGCAGTTCGATAGGCATGTCGATTCCCCTCAACGGTTTTCGAAGTGAGTCTTGCGCTGACCGCGCAGCACGATGTCGAAACGGTAGGCCAGGCAATCCATGGGATTGGCGTTGGCCATGTCCAGCCTGGCGATCAGGCTCTGCACCGCCTCGGGGTCGTTGATCGACTTGACGATGGGGCACATCGGGATCAACGGGTCGCCTTCGAAATACAGCTGGGTGATCAACTTGGTGGCGATCGACGGGCCGCTCACCGAGAAATGCACGTGGGCCGGGCGCCAGTCGTTCGGCCCGTTGCGCCATGGGTACGGGCCCGGCTTGATGGTACGGAAACTGTAGTAGCCCTCGCTGTCGGTCAGCGTGCGACCGACGCCGCCGAAGTTGGGGTCCAGCGGCGCCAGGTAGCGGTCGTTCTTGTGCCGGTAGCGGCCACCGGCGTTGGCCTGCCACATTTCCACCAGGGTGTTGGCAATCGGTTTGCCGAATTGGTCGCAGACGCGCCCGGCCAGAATGATCCGCTCACCGATCGGCAAGCCACCATGGTTGTAGTTGAGCAGCAGGTCATTGTCGAACTCGCCGAACTTGAGGTGGGCGAAATTAGGGCCGGTGCTTTCACTGGCCGACTGCGGAATGCTCACCAAGGCCTGGCGCGGCGAGCGCATGGTCGAGGTCTTGTAGTCCGGCGTCAGCGCCTTGGGGTGCCAGTTGCGATCACGGATGATGAAGCGACTGCTGTCTTGGGAAGACATGCCGTTCTCCTGTTATTCGATTTATAGAGGACCTGTTTTCAGGCTTCGTACTAGTCTCAAGGAAATGGCCGACAACGAATATTGAAAAACACGGTCACAGGCATACCCGAATGGTTATGCATGAATCGAGTGAGGATTTGCCATGTTATGGAAGAAAGGCCGACGCAGCGATAACGTCGTGGATGCCCGCGGTGATGGTGGCGGCAGTGGCGGCGGCGGGATGCGCATGGGCGGCAAGGGCCTGAGCCTGACCGCCGTGGTGCTGATCGTCGGCTTCGGCCTGCTGACCGGGCAGGACCCCATGCAGATTCTCGGCGAACTGACCGGCCAGGGTCAGCAGGCCGCGCCGGTCGACACCAGCCAGCGCAAGGCGCCACCGGCCAACGATGAGCAGGCCGAATTCGTCAGCACGGTACTGGGCGATACCGAGGACACCTGGAAGCAGATCTTCCAGCAAGGCGGCCAGACCTACAAGGAACCCAAGCTGGTGCTGTTCAGCGGCCAGGTGCAATCGGCCTGTGGCCACGCGACGGCAGCCAGCGGACCGTTCTATTGCCCGGCCGACCAGCAGGTGTATCTGGACATGGCGTTCTTCCGCGAAATGTCCCAGCGTTTCGGCGCCGCCGGTGATTTCGCCCAGGCCTACGTGATCGCTCACGAGGTGGGTCACCACGTGCAGACCTTGCTGGGTGTGTCGGATCAGGTGCAGAAAGCGCGTCAGGGTGGCCAGCGCATGGAAGGTGCCAATGGGTTGCTGGTGCGTCAGGAACTGCAGGCCGATTGCTTCGCCGGGGTCTGGGCGTTCAATGGGCAGAAGCGCTTGAACTGGCTGGAGCCGGGTGACATCGAAGAAGCCTTGAACGCCGCCAATGCCATCGGCGACGATCGTCTGCAGCAGCAGGGCCAGGGCCGTGTAGTGCCCGATTCGTTCACTCACGGCACTTCGGCACAGCGCGTACGCTGGTTCAAGGCCGGCTTCGCCCAAGGCCAGATTGCCCAGTGCGACACGTTTGCGGCCAAGAGCCTCTGAATGGTTTGCCAACCACCACCTGCCCAGCAGGTGGTAGCGGGTTCAGATCAGTTCGCGCAGGTGTTTGCAGTCCAGCGCATGCCAGTCCGCCAGTTCCGGCCAGAGGTTTTCTGGCTGATTCACCAGCACCGTGGCGGTGCCCGCCGCCCGACCTGCCAGCAGGTCCATTCGATGATCCCCCACCATGACCATCTCCGGCTGGCGTACCCCCCAGGCGTCGGCCAGGTGCAATAGCCCGGCCGGGTCGGGCTTGTGCGCAGCTTCGTCGCGGCCCAGCACATCGTCGGTTTGAAAGCAGTCGGCGATGCCGATCGCCTGCAGGCTGATGTGCGCCAGTTCGCGCGCGTTGCGCGTGAGAATCCCCAGGCGGTGGCCCCGATCGGCCAGTTCGCGCACCAGTTGCACAGCCCCGGGCGCCGCCGTCGAGCCCACTGCCAGAGCACGCTCGTGCTCCAGCAACCAGGCATGCTTGGCTTTCGACTCATCGGCTGGCAAGGCGGCCAGGTGACCGAGGATGTCGGCCTCCGGCGGAATCTCAAGATGACGGCGGATGGCAGCAAAGTCGTGCACGGCCACCGTCAGGGTGCCGTCCAGGTCGAACACCCAGTGGCGAACCCGCGCCAGGCTCATGACCAGTCCTGCCGATGGCGGATCAGACCTTCCTGGGCCGAAGAGGCCACCAACTGGCCGGCGCGGTTGTACACGCTGCCGCGGGCGAAACCACGTGCGTTGCCCGCCCAGGGGCTGTCCAGTGCATATAACAGCCAGTCGTCGGCGACCAGGTTGCCGTGGAACCACAGCGAGTGATCGAGGCTGGCGATCTGCATGTCACGGTGCCACACCGACTTGCCGTGAGGCAGCAGCGAGGTGGTCAACAGGTTGAAGTCCGAGGCATAGGCCATGACGTACTTGTGCAAGGCCGGGGTCTGGGCGAGTGCGCCGTCGGCGCGAAACCAGATGTATTTGATCGGGTCGGTCGGCGTGGGGTTGTACGGGTCGCGCTCGGCCACCGGGCGCATCTCGATGGGTTTGCCGCACAACAGCTTGTCGCGCATGTGCGCAGGGATAAGATGGGCCACCTGCTGCATCAGCTCGAGCTCGGTGGGCAGGTTTTCCGGGCCGACCACCTCGGGCATCACACTCTGGTGGGCAAAGCCTTCTTCGTCGTACTGGAACGAGGTGGTACCGGTAAAGATCGGTTGGCCCTTCTGCACGGCGGTCACCCGGCGCGTGCTGAAACTGCCGCCGTCACGCACTCGGTCGACCATGTACACCACCGGCAGCTGGGCATCGCCGGGGCGCAGGAAGTAGCCATGCAGCGAATGCACGTGGCGATCGGGCTCCACCGTCTGGCTGGCGGCCGACAACGACTGGCCCAGCACCTGGCCACCGAACAGCTGGCGAAAGCCCAGGTCCTGGCTGCGGCCGCGGAACAGGTTTTCTTCTATGGGTTCCAGGCTCAGCAGCTCGACCAGATCGTCCAACACATGGCTCATTCAAAACTCCTCGGCATAGGCAACACCCACATAGGCAGAACCAAATGGGCGCAATGATAGCGGACACTTGTACTGCGGACACCTGCGGGGGCGCTAGCGGGTGTGCTGCCACTGATCCTGGGTGATGCGGTACAGCATGTGCCGCTGCAATTCATGCCCGGGCAGGTTCGGGTGGTCGAAGTCGCCCTCGTGGTCGCGCAACATGCCGATCGATTGCATCACCTTTTCCGACGACACATTGGCCACCGCCGTGAACGCCACCACCTCATCCAGCCCCAAGCGATCGAAGGCGCAAGCCAGGCAGGTCCAGGCCGCTTCACTGGCAAAACCCAACCCCCAATGCTCATAGGCCAGACGCCAGCCAACCTCGGTAGCCGGGGCAAAAGGCGCATCGAAACCTACCTGGCCCAGCCCGGCGAAGCCGATGAACTGCCCACTGTCCTTGCGCTCCAGCGCCCACAGGCCATAGCCCAATTCGGCAAAGTGACCGCGCACACGACCGATGACCGCTGCGCTCTGCAGCCGTCCCAAGGTTTCGGGAAAATAACGCATGACCCGCGGATCGGCGCACATGTCGGCAAACGCGGGCAGATCGCTGTCACGCCACTGACGCAAGATCAGTCGCGCACTTTCAAGTTGGAGGATCCCGCTCATTGCTGATTCCTTGTCGATACCCGCCCGCCCCGACCCGATTCGGCCTGGCAAGCACCTTCCCGCTCATTTCGAACGCGAGGTGGCAAGGGAGTTTTCACGGCAAGACCAACGGCGCATGCAGGCATGTCGAGCAGCCATTTCGACCGGACGCGTTTCGCTCGGCCTGGCGGGCTAGCGCCGGGTACTGCGCTCCCAGGCGGCCAGCACCGTACGCTCCGAACGCACCAGATAGGCCTCGAGCAACTGCGTGGCCTCTTGCGCACGCCCCTCTTCCAGGCAATGCAGAATGCAACCGTTCATGTCCAGGTAGGGCATGTGCAGGAAGCGCGGATCGTCGAGCAAGCCGAAGGCCAGCCGCAATTGCGCCGATATCTGCGCATAGAACGCCTCCAGGCGCGGGCTGTCGGCCAGTTCGACGACCGCCTGGTGGAACATCATGTTGGCCGTGCCCACGGCCTTCCAGTCCTTGGCCTCGCCAGCCTGCTTGCCCATGGCAACCGCTTCGCGCATGCGCACTGTGCCTGGGTGCAGCGGATAGCCTTGGGCAAGGGCCTGGCACTCGATGAAGCGGCGTACCCGGTAGATGTCGATGATCGACGCCATGTCGGGCACCGCCACGGTCACGCCGCGGTTTGGCTCGTGTTTCAGCAAGCCTTCACGGGTCAGGCCCCTGAAGGCCTCGCGCAGGGTGTTGCGCGAGATCTGCAGGGTTTCCGCCAGGGCGGCCTCGGACAGGCGCTGGCCAGGGACCAGTTCACCTTCCACCAGCATCCGGCGAATCTCCTGGGTAATGGATTCACCCAGGGAACGAGGCGCAGAAAGTGAGAGGTCGGTCATGTACGGTCCAGGGTCGGAAAAGTCGATTCGATGTTCACCCACTGCCAGATCTCAGGCAAGGCGAATGGCACTTCTGTGCATCATTAAGTAACAGCGATCCTTGCAAGCGTTACAAACTGGTGCACATTGTGGGTTACTTTAAAACGTATTGTTGAACAATCCAAAGCATACAGATCAACACCTTCCGCTGGATTGGCAGGCTCTGGCATGTTCATTGCTCTGTCCCTGTCATCTCCCATCGCAGGAACGATGCCGTGACACAGACAGCCGCGACACAGACCGCCAAGGATTTCACCAAGGCGCGTCGCTCTTCCCTGATCGCCGCGATCTTCATGATGGCGACCTCGGCCATCGGCCCGGGCTTCATCACTCAGACCGCCACGTTCACGGCAAAAATGGGCGCGGCGTTCGCGTTCGGCATCCTGGCGTCGATTCTCATCGACTTCGTGGTCCAGTTGAACATCTGGCGCATCGTCACGCTGACGCGCATGCGGGCGGCCGACATCGCCAACAAGGCGATTCCAGGCAGCGGCTACTTGCTGGCCGTACTGGTCATCTTCGGCGGTGTGGTGTTCAACGTCGGCAACATTGCCGGTGCAGGCCTGGGCCTGAATGCACTGATGGGGCTGGATCCGAAATGGGGGGGCGCCTTGAGTGCGCTGATGGCCATCGGCATTTTCCTGTCTCGCCGTGCAGGCCTGGCCGTGGACCGAATGATTGTGGTGCTGGGCCTGGTGATGATTGGCATGACGCTGTTCGTCGCCTTCGCTTCCAACCCGCCGCTGGGTCAGGCGTTGTACCAAACCATCCTGCCGGAAACCGTGGATTTCGCCATCATCACCACCATCGTCGGTGGCACGGTGGGGGGCTACATCACCTACGCCGGCGCCCATCGCCTGCTCGATCGCGGCACCACCGGGATCGAGAATCTACAGGCGGTGAACAAGGCGGCTTTGAGCGGCATCCTGGTCACCGGCCTCATGCGCTACATCCTGTTCCTCGCCATTCTTGGCGTGGTAGCCAGTGGCGTGGTCATCGACATTTCGGGTCAGGGCGCAAATCCGGCGGCGCAGGCCTTCCAGGCCACCGCAGGCGAGTTCGGCCTGCGCATCTTCGGACTGATTCTCTGGGCGGCCGCCATCACCAGTGTGATCGGTGCGGCCTATACCTCCATCTCCTTCATCACTGTGTTTTCGCCCACTATCAGCGAAAAGGCACGTAACCGTGCCACCACCGTGTTCATTGCTGTGTCGCTGCTGATCTATGTCCTGATGGGCACGGCGCCTGCCGCGCTGCTGCTCTTTGCGGGTGGTTTCAATGGCTTGATCCTGCCCATCGGTTTGAGCATCTTCATCTACGTGGGCTGGCGCCGGTCCGACCTGATGGGCGGCTACCATTACCCTCGCTGGCTGCTGGTGCTGGGCCTGCTGACGTGCCTGCTGACCTGGTACATGGCGATCAAATCGGTCGGGCCGATCTTTGCCTTCCTCAAGGTCGTATGAACCAGAACAATTACAAGGAATCTCTGCAATGCCAAGCATCGATATCAACAGCGACCTGGGTGAAAGCTTCGGCGCCTGGAGCATGGGCGACGACGATGCCATGCTCGACATCGTCACCAGCGCCAACGTTGCCTGCGGCTTCCACGCCGGCGATCCGGCCGGCATCCTGCGCACTCTCAAGGCTGCCGCGGCCCGGCAGGTCAGCATTGGCGCCCATGTGTCCTACCCGGACAAGGTCGGCTTCGGCCGCCGCAACATGGATGTGGCCAGCGACGAGCTGACCGCCGACGTGATCTACCAGATTGGCGCCCTGCAGGGCCTGGCCCAGGCCGCCGGCACCCGCGTCAGCTACGTGAAGCCCCATGGCGCTTTGTACAACACCATCGCCCACGACCGCCGTCAGGCGCTGGCGGTGATCGCCGCGATCCGCGCAGTCGACTCGCGCCTGGTGCTGGTCGCTCTGGCCGGCTCGAGCCTGATCGAACTGGCACGTGAGCAAGGCCTGACCTGCATTGCCGAGGCCTTCGCCGACCGCGCCTACACCCCGCAGGGCACGCTGGTTTCACGGCGCGAGCCGGGCGCGGTGCTGCACGATCCGCAACTCATCGCCCAGCGCATGCTGCGCCTGGTCGAAGACGGCACCCTGGAAGCGATCGACGGCAGCATCACGCGCATCCAGGCCGACTCGATCTGCGTGCACGGCGACAGCCCGGCCGCCGTGGCCATGGCCCGTGAGCTGCGCCGGGTAATGGAGCAGGCGAACATGCGCCTGCAAGCGTTTGCCGGAGACCGACCGTGAGCGCCCTGAAGCTCGCCGCCCGGCGCGCTGTCGACGCCGCCCGCGCAGCGCGCGCGGGCTACCGTGGTGGTCTGGTTGCACCTTCTGCCGGGATCGCGCCGGGCATGACCCAGGCCAACCTGATCGCCCTGCCCCGCGACTGGGCCTATGACTTCCTGCTGTACGCGCAGCGCAATCCGAAAGCCTGCCCCATCCTCGACGTCACCGATGCGGGCAGCCCGCACACCGTACTGGCAGAAGGCGCCGACCTGCGCACCGATCTGCCGCTGTACCGGGTCTGGCGCAACGGCCAGTTGGCCGAAGAGATCAGCGACGCCCGCCCCGCCTGGGCCGAGCACGACGACATGGTGACCTTTCTCATTGGCTGCAGCTTTACCTTCGAAACCGCGCTGCAGGAAGCCGGTATCGAAGTCCGGCACATCGCCGACGGCAGCAATGTGCCGATGTACCTGAGCAACCGTGCCTGCCGCCCCGCCGGGCGACTGCGCGGTGACATGGTGGTGTCCATGCGCCCTATCCGCGCCGACCGGGTGGCCGAAGCCTGCACCATCACCGCCCGCTATCCCTCGGTGCATGGCGCGCCGGTGCACGTCGGTGATCCAGCGCTGCTGGGCATCGCCGACCTGGCCCATCCCGACTTCGGCGAAGCCGTGCGCATCGAACCGGGCGAGGTGCCGGTGTTCTGGGCCTGTGGCGTCACGCCCCAGGCGGCGGTCATGGCGTCGGGCGTGCCGTTCGCCATCACCCATTCGCCGGGCCATATGTTCATCACCGACGTGCCTGACAGCACGTACCACGTCTAGGAGATTGCCGTGCGTTTTCTACCGGTCAACCTGGACACCCTGCTGGTCGAGCTGAACGACCTGGAGCAGACCCTGGCCCTGTTCGACGCCTTGAGCGCCGAGCCGCTGTTGGGGGTGGAAGAGATCATCCCGGCCGCGCGGACGCTGCTGATCCAGTTCCGCCCCAGCGCCATTACCCGCCAGGCGCTGGTCGACCACGTCGCCCGTCAGGATCTGGGTCAACGCCGGGCCGCCGAGCAGCGCCGGGTGGAAATTCCCGTGCACTACAACGGCGAAGACCTCGACGAGGTCGCCGCGCTGCTGCAGATCAGCCGCGACGAAGTGATCCGCCGCCATACCGCAGAGGATTACAGCGTGGCGTTCTGCGGCTTCGCGCCGGGCTTCGGCTACCTGACCGGCGGCGCCGGATTCCAGGTACCGCGCCGGCAGACGCCGCGCACGCGCATTCCGGCCGGTGCCGTGGCGCTGGCCGGCGAATTCAGTGGCATCTACCCCAAGGCCAGCCCCGGTGGCTGGCAGATCATCGGCGTCACGCCCTTGCAGATGTGGGACCTGGACCGCGCCGAACCGGCTCTGTTGCGCCCCGGCTACAAGGTACGTTTCATCGATGCCGGGCCGCTGCCTGTAGGTGGCTTGCCGGTGCCCAGCCAGCCCGCTGCGGCCCTGCCACCGAGCGGCGCGTACCTGCAGATCCTCAGCCCTGGCCTGCACAGCGTGCTGCAGGACACCGGCCGCATTGGCCAGACCGGCCAGGGCGTGTCCCGCTCCGGTGCGCTGGACCTGGGCGCGTTGCGGGCCGCCAACCGCGCCGTCGGCAACCGCTCGGACATGGCCTGCGTGGAAACCGTGCTCGGCGGCCTGCGCTTCGTCTGCCACGGCCACGCCGTGATCGCCGTCACCGGCGCGCAAACCCCGGTTACCCTGACCAGCGCCAGTGGCCTGCAATGGCCTGTGGACAACTATCGACCCCTCGAACTGGTACCGGGTGACACGGTCACCGTGGGTACGCCCAGCGCCGGGCTGCGCAGCTACCTGGCGATCCGCGGCGGCTTCGACGTGGCGCCGGTGCTCGGCAGCCTGTCGACCGACACCCTGGCCCAGGTCGGCCCGCCCGCCCTGGCTGCGGGAGACCAGTTGGGGTTCACCCCGCCCAAGGGCGGCACCAGCGTGTCGCTGAGCGAAGCCCCGGCGTTCGCCCTGCCCAAGACGGCCGACATCGTCACCCTGGATGTGCTGATGGGGCCACGCAGTGACTGGTTCACCACCGACGCCATCGAGCGCTTGAGCAGCCAGCTCTGGCAGGTCACCCCGCAATCCAACCGCGTCGGCATCCGCCTGGCCGGTGAAACGCCGCTTACGCGCAGCAACCCCCAGGAGCTGCCCAGCGAAGGCACCGCCGTGGGCGCGATCCAGGTGCCGGCCAGCGGCCAGCCCGTATTGTTCCTGGCCGACCACCCGCTGACCGGCGGCTACCCGGTCATCGCCGTGGTCGCCAGCTACCACCTCGACCTGGCAGGGCAGATACCGGTCAATGCACGGATCCGCTTCAACCCGGTGGCCGCCTTCGAAGACATCCAGCCCACCGCGCCAGCCCTTTCTTCCCCTGCCGATGTGGAAAGACTTCCATGAAAAAACTCCTGATTGCCAACCGCGGCGAGATCGCCGTGCGCATTGCCCGTGCCTGCCGCGACCATGGCGTGCAATGCGTGGCGGTGTACGCCGATGCCGACATCGACGCCCTACATGTTCGCCACGCCGATGAAGCCTACGGGCTCGATGGCCAGCGGCCCGCCGAGACCTATCTCAACATCCAGAAACTCCTGGAGGTGGCCCGGCGCAGTGGCGCCGACGCCGTGCATCCGGGCTATGGCTTTCTCTCGGAACGGGCTGATTTCGCCCGCGCGGTCATCGACGCGGGGCTGATCTGGGTCGGCCCCAATCCCGAGACCATCGACATACTTGGCGACAAGGTCGAAGCGCGCAAGATCGCCCAGGCCGTGGGCGCGCCTCTGGTTGCCGGTACGCCGGGGCCGGTGGCAAGCGCCGACGAGGTGCTGGCCTTTGCCGAACAGCACGGCCTGCCCATCGCCATCAAGGCCGCATTCGGGGGTGGCGGACGCGGCATGAAGGTCGCCTGGCGCCTGGACGAAGTGGCTGAGCTGTTCGCCTCGGCGGTGCGCGAGGCAGAGGCCGCCTTCGGCCGTGGCGAATGCTACGTGGAACAGTTTCTCGACCGGCCCCGGCACATCGAAGCGCAGATACTGGCCGACAAGCATGGCCAGGTGGTGGTGGTGGGCACGCGCGACTGCTCCCTGCAGCGCCGCAACCAGAAGCTGGTGGAAGAAGCGCCCGCGCCGTTCATCACCGAACAGCAGCGCGAGCGTATTCATCAATCGGCCCGCGACATCTGCGTCAAGGCCGGTTATGTCGGCGCCGGCACGGTCGAATTCCTGCTCAGCCAGGATGGCACCCTGTCGTTCCTGGAGGTCAACACGCGCCTGCAGGTCGAACACCCGGTCACCGAAGAGACCACCGGCGTGGACCTGGTGATCGAGCAACTGCGCATCGCCGACGGCTTGCCGCTGTCGTTCGATGAAACCCCGGCGCCGCGCGGTCACAGTTTCGAATTTCGCATCAATGCCGAGGATCCGGGCAAGGGCTTTCTGCCCACTCCCGGCCAGATCGACGAGTTCATGCCACCGTTCGGCCCAGGCGTGCGCCTGGACAGCGGTGTGACCAGCGGGTCGAGCGTGCCCAGCCACTTCGATTCGATGATGGCCAAGCTGATCGTCACCGGCGCCACCCGTGAGCAGGCGATTGCCCGCGCCCGGCGCGCCCTGGCCGAGTTCCGCATCGAGGGGATCGCCTCGGTGCTGCCGTTCCACCGCGCCGTGATGGATCACCCGGACTTCACCGGCAGCGACGGTTTTGCCGTGCACACGCGCTGGATCGAAACCGACTTCGCCGAGACCATCAGCCTTGCGCCGCGGGCCGCACCCGTGGCCGACACGGACATTCTGCGCACCTTCGTTGAGATCGATGGCAAGCGCCACGCCCTCGGCCTGCCAAGCGCGCTGTTGCGTGGCATGAGCCTGAATGCGCCGGCCGCGGCCCCACCGCACGCAACGGCCGCTGCAGACGTGGATCCCCAGGCCTTGCTCACCCCGGTGGCGGGTAACCTGCACACTTGGGTAGTGGAAGACGGTGCGACGGTGTCCAGCGGCCAGGTAGTGGCAGTGGTCGAAGCGATGAAGATGGAAAGCTCGGTGCTGGCCCCGTGTGCAGGCCGTGTACGCATCAGCCAGCAGGCCGGTGACTACTTCGAGGCAGGCGCCGTGATCGGTCGTATCCAGGCCGACGACTGACCCATGGCAGCAGGCGGCACCGGGTCATGGCCCAGGTGCCGTTACCTGGAAAAAGCCCAGCCGAACGCGCTGCGCATCTGGAATAATGCCGGCCTTCGTCACCCGCACCACTCCATGGATTTTGCACAAGGCCTGCAACAATGCTTTCGATCGTCGCTTCACTCCTGCCCATTCTGCTGGCGCTGGCCGGCGGCTGGCTGCTGGCAATCTTCATCAGCCCCGCACTGCGCCAGCGGCTGGTGAAGCTGATCACCCCATTCATCTGGCTGCTGCTGTTTTCGATCGGCTACGAATTCGGCAATGTCTTGGGCGCCTTGAACTCGGCACGCGAATCGGCGCTCACCGCGCTGGTCTTCGCCCTGCTCACCACCGCCGTGCCCTGGTTGATGCTGTCGTGGGGCACCGCTGCTGCAGTGGCCCACCCAGCGTCGGCGCGTCAGGGGCTGGCGGGCATTGTCCCACCGCTCAAGGAGTGTCTGATCGCGCTGCTCGCCCTGGCGCTGGGCGTCGGCATGTATCACCTGTGGGGCGCGGCCGACGGCTCGGGTTTCGCCTGGCCTTCGACCAGCTACTTCCTCTATGTACTGATCGTGCTGGTTGGGCTGGACCTCTACGGAGTCCGGCCCGACCCGTCGTGGTACTCGCTGCGCACGCTGAAGATTCCCGCGATGGTGGTGATCGGCTCGTTGCTGGGCGGCCTGCTCGCAGCCTGGGCCACCGGCCAGCCGCTGGCCATTTCCATGGCGCTGTCCAGTGGCTTTGGCTGGTTCACCTTGTCCGGCGTGCTGGTGGGCCACCATGCCGGTGAAGCCTTCGGCGCCATGGCCCTGCTGACCGATCTGTTCCGCGAGATCCTCGCCATCGGTCTGCTCTACAGCCTGGGCGCGCGGCGTCCGCTGCAATGCATCGCTGCAGGCGGTGCCACATCCCTGGACTCGACCTTGCCGATCATCAAGCAGAAGTGCCCGCCACAATTGCTCCCGGTGGCCCTGGTCAGCGGTTTTCTGCTGACGGTGGTCGGGCCCTTGTTGATGGTGTTCTTCCTGACCGTATGAGTTATGCACACCGGCGCAGCGGTGGATAAGTTACGCACAATCGCTGTGCAACTGCCTGTGGATAATCTGCGCATAAGCGCCTGGCGTGCCGTGCAGGCGGGGGTATGAGCGAAGCGGTCATTTTTTGATCAGTGATGTCGAGCGGTTTTGCAAGCGCACGCGCCAGTTACCCACATCCGCTGTGCAACCGCATGTGGATAACCTGCGCAAAACAGGCTGCAGGCCTTGCGCTGTGGGGCTTTCAGTGATGTGATCACATTTTGATCAGCGACGGCTGTGGATACAGGAGCGGAACGAGCCGTGTAGAATTCTCGTTCTTTCCCTGTCGATCCGCATACATGCACTCTTCTTCCCCTCGCGTCGCCGTGATCGGCGGCGGCCCGGCGGGCCTGATGGCCGCCGAAGTGCTGAGCCTTGCCGGCGTGGCCGTCGACGTCTACGACGGCATGCCCTCGGTGGGCCGCAAATTCCTCCTGGCAGGCGTCGGCGGCATGAACATCACCCATTCCGAGCCCTACCCGGCTTTCGTTTCGCGGTATGCGGAACGTGCGCAGGACGTTCGAGCATGGCTGGACCCATTCGATGGGTCACGGCTGCGCGAATGGATTCATGGCCTGGGTATCGACACCTTCGTCGGCACCTCCGGGCGGGTGTTCCCCGCCGACATGAAGGCCGCACCGCTGCTGCGGGCCTGGCTCAAGCGCCTGCGCGAATCCGGCGTGGTTATCCACACCCGCCACCGCTGGCTGGGCTGGAACGCCGACGGCAGCTTGCGCATCGCCAATCCACAAGGCGAGTTGGCCATACCTGCGGATGCCACGGTGTTGGCGTTGGGTGGCGCTAGCTGGGCGCGGCTGGGTTCCGACGGCGCCTGGGTGCCGTGGTTGCATGATCGCGGTGTACCGATCAAGCCGCTGCAACCCTCCAACTGCGGCTTCGAAGTGCCGGGCTGGAGCGCGCTGCTGCGGGAGAAGTTTGCCGGCGTACCGTTGAAGAACGTTGCCCTCGGGCTGGCTGGCGAGCCCTTGCGCAGGGGTGAATTCGTGCTGACCGAAACAGGGGTGGAAGGCAGTTTGGTGTATGCACTGTCAGCCGGGATTCGCGAGGCGATCAACCGCACAGGCAAAGCGACCCTGCATCTGGACCTGCTGCCGGACCGTCCTGTGGATAAGGTTCGGGCCGCGTTGCATAAGCCGCGGGGGTCTAAAAGCATGGCCCGGCACCTGCAGGGGCAACTGGGCCTGGAAGGGGTGAAGGCCGGCCTTCTGCGGGAGCTGACCGATGCGCAAGCCTTTGCCGACCTCGATGCGCTGACCTTGGCGATCAAGGCCCTGCCGCTGACGCTGGTGCGCGCGCGGCCGCTGGACGAGGCCATCAGCACGGCGGGCGGTGTGGACTTGCAAGGGTTGGATCGGCACCTGATGCTCAACGCCGTGCCAGGCACCTTCTGCGCGGGTGAAATGCTGGACTGGGAAGCGCCTACCGGCGGCTATCTGCTGACAGCCTGTTTCGCCAGCGGGCGGCGCGCGGCGGATGGCGTGCTGGAGTGGCTGGCGCGGGGGTGATGTTTACCGCAGGGGGCCTCTTCGCGGGCAGAGACCCGCTCCCACAGGGTCGGCATTCCCTTTAACCTGTGGGAGCGGGCTCTGCCCGCGAAGAGGCCCTCAGCCCCCCACACACCTCAAGGCTTGCGCTTGCGCGGCCCGGTATTGAACACCGGGACCTTGCGCACTGGCTTGACCACCGGCACCGCATCCACCGGTGAGTCACCGCTGTCGACCCACTTGCCCAGGTTCCTCTTGCTGCCACTGACCTTGGGCTTCTTCGGCTTTTTCGGTTTCTTCACCACCTGGCCGCTGGCATCGGTGTCCGGCACGCGGTGGTCGGGCACGAAGTCAGGCTCGTCGACGCGCTTCAGCGTCTGCCGGGTGAGCGTTTCGATGGCCGACAGCAACTGCACTTCGTCGGCGCAGACCAACGAGATAGCCTCACCGGTGGCCCCGGCGCGACCGGTGCGACCGATGCGGTGAATGTAGTCTTCGGCAACGATGGGCAGGTCGAAGTTGACCACCAACGGCAGGTCTTCGATGTCCAGGCCGCGCGCGGCAACATCGGTGGCCACCAGGATCTGCACCTCCGAGGCCTTGAAGCGATCCAGCGCGCGCTGGCGCGTGGCCTGGGGCTTGTCGCCGTGGATGCCATCAGCGTTGACACCCAGACCTTGCAGCTTCTCGACCAACGCGTCGACGCCGTTACGGGTCTTGGCGAACACCAGCACCTGTTTCCAGCGCTGCTTCTTCAACAGATGGCAGAACAGCTCGGCCTTGCGCTTCTTGTCCACCGGCACGATCCACTGCTGCACCGAGCTGGCCGCCACGTTGCGCGGGCTGACTTCGATGCTCAGCGGGTCGTTGAGCATCTGCCCGGCGAGCAAGCGAATGGCATCGGAAAAGGTCGCCGAGAACAGCAAGGTCTGACGCTTCTTCGGCAAGGCCGCATAGATGTCGCGCAGCTCCTCGGAAAAGCCCAGGTCGAGCATGCGATCCGCTTCATCCAGCACCAGGGTCTGCAGCTGGGAAAACTTGACCGCGTTCTGCCGATACAGATCGAGCAGACGCCCAGGCGTCGCCACCAGCAGGTCGACGCCCTTGCGCAGCTTCATCATCTGCGGATTGATGCTGACCCCGCCGTACACGGCATAAGTGCTCAACGGCAGGTGCTCGCCGTACTCGACGATATTGGCGTGGACCTGCTCGGCCAGCTCGCGCGTGGGGCACAGCACCAGCGCGCGCACCGAATTGCTTGCCACCTTGGGCCCTTCCATGGCCAGCAACTGCAGCAATGGCAGGGCGAAACCGGCGGTCTTGCCGGTGCCGGTCTGGGCCGCAGCCATCAGGTCGCGGCCGGCCAGCACTGCCGGAATGGCTTGGGTCTGCACCGGGGTCGGCGTCTGGTAGCCAAGCGTTTCAAGGGCGCGCTGCAGGGGTTCGATCAGGCCAAGGGTGGCGAATGTCATGGGTCTACCGTCAGAAGATGTTTCGCAATGGCCGGCAGTTTACCCTGTCGGCAGCGCTTTCGCCTTGCGCCATTGCGGCACCCCGATCAACACCACCGCACCGATGATCACCGCCATCGCCACGCACTCCTCGACGCCGATGTGCTCGCCGGCGAAGAGAATGCCCAGCAGCACGGCCACTGCCGGGTTGACGTATGCATAACTGGTGGCGGCTGCCGGACGCACGTGCTTGAGCAGGTACATATAGGCACTGAAGGCCACGATCGAACCGAAGAACACCAGGTAGGCCAGCGCGCCCCAGCCGGCGGCGGTCGGCCATTGCTGCAGGCGCTCGCCGGAAATCAGGCTGCCGAGCAGCAGCACCGCGCCGCCGATGAGCATTTCCGCCGCTGCTGCCATGGCGCCCTGGGGCAATGGCAGGCTGCGGCTCCATACCGAGCCAAAGGCCCAGGCGGCCGCCGCGAAAATCAGCAAGGCGGCGCCCAGCGGGCTGGCCTGCAGGTTGGAGCCCAGGTTGAGCAGACCAATGCCGATCAGCCCGAGGACGATGCCGGCCCACTCCAGACGAGTATTGCGCTGGCCGCGAAACAGGCCGAAGAACAGGGTGAACAGCGGCACGGTGGCCACGGCCAGCGCCGCCACGCCGGAGGACACCCCGGCGTGCTCGGCGACCGTGACCCCACCATTGCCGCAACTGAGCAGCAGGATGCCCACGCACCCGGCTGCGCGCCATTGCGGCCAGCTGGGGTTGGGCGCCCCGCGCAGGCGCAGGAAGCTGTACAGCAGGGTTCCGGCGATGAGAAAGCGCACCCCGGCCATCAGCAACGGTGGCCAGGACTCGACGCCGATACGGATGAACAGGTACGTCGAGCCCCAGACGAAGTACAGGGCCAGAAAAGCGCCGATGAGCAGCAGGGGGAAGCGGGACTTGGCAGGCATTTCAAAGGTCATCCATGGTGTGTTTTTATTCTTTCCTGATGGGAACGGCGCGGGCGGCACTCCCCTCTACCCGCGAAGAGGCCCTCCAGCCCTAGCCCATCCGATACTTCTGCAACACCTCGCGCATCTTCGCCATCGGCACTTTCTGCAGCGTGCAGAACAACCCATGGGACACCTCGGCCAGCCCGTGGCGTTCGCGCAGTTCCAGCGCCAGGTGCTGGGTCAGGTTGGCGGCCATCTCGGCGTCGGCCATGGCCCGGTGAGCCTGGCCGGTGTGTGGCAGTTTCGCCCACTGGGTCAAGGTGCCCAGCTTGTGATTCGGCGCGCCAGGGAACAGGCGCCGGGCCATCAACATCGAGCAGGCGAAACTCTGCACCCGTGCCCGGCGCAGCAGGCTCAGCTCGTGGTCCCAGAACTTCTGGTCGAAGGAAGCATTGTGCGCAAGCAACGGCGTGCTGCCGACGAACTCGGCCACTTCGGCCATGACCTCGGCGGCCGGTGGGGCCTTGCGTACCATGGCCGTGGTGATGCCGGTGAGGCTGGCAACGAAGCCAGGCACGGGCAGGCCGGCGTTCATCAGGCTCTGGTAGCGCCCGACGATTTCGCCGCGCTCGAGCATGACCACGGCGATTTCCGTGGCGCGACAGCCCATGTTCGGCGAGATGCCAGTGGTTTCGAAGTCGATGACAGCAATGCGTTCCAAAGCGGTGAAACCTCAGTTCTTCAGCAGCAACGCGCCTTCGATGGGCACGTAGCGGGTGGCGGCGCGGATCAGTGAGTTGGCGGTCAGGCCCGGAACCCCATAGGCCACGGCCTCGACCCCGTGCTTGCCGATAATGCGGTCGAGCAGCAGGTCGAAGTCGCCGTCGCCCGAAGCAAGCACGATTTCGTCGACGTGATCGGCGGCGTCCATGATATCAATGGTGATGCCCACGTCCCAGTCGCCCTTGGCCGAGCCATCGCTGCGCTGGATATAGGGCTTGAGTTTGACCGTGAAGCCGAGGTTGCGCAGGATCTGCTGGAATTGCTGCTGCTTGCTGTCGCCACGGTCGATGGCGTAGGCATAGGCTTCGACGATCTGTCCACGCTGGCCGATGTCGGCCCACAGCGCGGCGTAATTGAAATGGCAGCCGTAGGCCTGGCGCACGGTGTAGTAAAGGTTCTGTACATCGGCGAACACCGCGATCTTCTTCACCGCACTTCCTCGTCGCGCTGGGCGCCTGAGCTTCTGGATAGCCAGTATGCCAGTGTTGGGGCAAGGATGGGGTGGAGATGGGGGTGACTGTGCCGGCCTCTTCGCGGGCAGAGACCCGCTCCTACAGGGTTGTGCGCGATCCTGTGGGAGCGGGGCGGGCGGCGAGCCCTCTGCCCGCGAAGAGGCCCTCGGCCTTTACACGAAATCATCATCCTCGGACATGAAGCCGCCGTCATCGCCGCTGTCATAACCGGCATCCGCCAAACCACCCTGTTCATTCCAGCTGTCATTGCTGACCTGTTGGGCATCGCCGCTTTCGTTCCAGCCACCGCCGTCGCTGGCCTGGGCGGGCTCTTCCTTGATCACCTCGACGACCTCCTGCGGATTGTCGTGATGAAACAGACTGCTGATGCCCTGCGCCAGCATCACACCACCGGCCACACCCGCGGCCGTCTGCAGGGCGCCGCGCATGAAACCGCCACCTGCGGCCGGCGCCTGAGCACCTGGGGCGGCGTAGTTCTGCTGTGGCGGTGGCTGGTACGCCGGCGCCTGGCGGGCCGGCTCGCGCCAGCCATTGCCCTGCGGCTGCACTGCCCGCGCAGGCTGCTGTGCATCGCGAGTGCCGCCACCGAAAATGCTCGACAGGAAACCACCACCGCCCTGCTGTGCCGGTGCTGCCGATTGGCTGCGCGCCTGTTGCAATTCGGTCTGCAGCTGCTGGTTCTGCTCGCTCAGGTGCTTGATCGCCGCTTCCTGGACCAGGATCGCCTGCGCCATGTAATAAGGCGCGGCCGGCTGGGCGGCCACATGCCCCTTGATGCGTTCGTCAGCCTGCGCATCACGCGCACTGCCATCTTTTTCGGCCTGCTGGAGGCGGGTGAACAGACCGTCGATCAAGCTTTGTTCATCAGTGTTCATGGCGACCTCGCTCGATTGCCCACAAAATGGGTACAGCCGGCGCACAGTGCGTCGGTTCTGCTTCAATGATGGGGCTGGCGCCCCGCCTTTCAATGACCGGCCGCGATTAAACTTTGTTCACCCTCCCCCGTTGCCGCCGTTCGCAGCCTGCGGGCCGGGTGTTGAAAAGCGCCACCATCGGCTAAAGTGTCGACCTGCTTTTTGACCTGTGACCCGGCCCCATGAACCCGCTGATCGTATTGCGCGACTCGTTCTATTTCTTCCGCATCAACCTGTGGGCGATTCTGCGCCTGTGCCTGCCGCTGGTGGTCTGCGAGGCCCTGGCGCGCGAACTGGTGGCGCGCGCCAGTGGCCCCGACGCCACTGTCATGTACGACGTGGCGGTGGGCTTGCTGTTCTACCCGCTGTACACCGCCGCACTGATCCTGTTTCTCGACGCCCGCACCGACGGCTACGAGCCGCAGGGTCGGCACCTGCTGGGCAAGGCCTTGCACCTGTGGCCACGCTTCGCCCTGATGGCTGCCCTCAGCACACTGCTGATCATGTTCGGCATGTGGCTGTTCGTGCTGCCGGGCCTGTACCTGATGATCAAGCTGTCGTTCTCGGAATACCTGCTGGTGCTGCGCAACATCACCCCCTTGCAGGCCATGCGCGAAAGCTTCGACATGACCAAGGGCAAGTTCTGGCCGATCCTGTTCACCCTGCTGGCGATCATGATCCCGCTGTGGCTGCTCGACGGCCTGAGCGCCATGGCCTGGACCGACACCCAGCCCACGCTGGTGCGGCTGCTGGTGGACAGCGTCAACAGCTTCCTGCAGCTGCTGCCCAGCGTGGTGTTGTTTCGCCTGTTCATGTTGATGAGCAAGCCTGACTGACCACTGCGTTCAGGCGCTGGCCTGGGTGCCGGCCAGCTCGTGGTAGCGGCGAGCGAAGTAGACCAGCACATCGGCTTCGTTTTGCTGGCGAATATCCAGTACTTCGCACACCAGAATGTCGTGGGTACCGACGCTGGTACTGCTGGTGATCTTGCAGTCGAAAGACAGCTTGGCACCTTCCAGTATCGGCGCACCGGTGACCCCCTGGCTCCAGCAGCCGCCCTCGAAGCGCTGCGCCTGGGGCGTCTTGCCGCCAAAGGCATTGGACAAGGCTTGCTGGCCATTGCCCAGGGTGTTGACGCACACCGTGCCGTTGCCCGTGAACGACTCGTACACCGATGCAGTGCGATTGATGCACACCAGCAGCGTCGGCGGCTGGTCGGTCACGCTGCACACCGCCGTGGCAGTGAAACCCGCGCGCCCATGGGGGCCGTCGGTGGTGATGACGTTCACGGCGGCGGCCAGGCCGGCCATGGCGTCACGAAAGGCTTGACGCTCGACGGGAAGCGAATGAGGCACGGTCATAGTGAGAGTCCTTGAAAGTAGTCCAGCACAGCATGATGGAAGGGTTGCGGGTCGCTGACGCTTGACGCGTGCCCGCCGTATTCGAGTACCACCAGCGTGGCATTGGGCAGCCGATCGGCCAGGTGCCGGGAACGCTGCCACGGCACCAGCATGTCATCCCTGTTGGCGATCAGCAGCGTGGGCGTGTGAATGCCTTGCAGCCGCGATTCGATGTCGAAGGTTTCCAGCGCGTTGATCCGCCGCAGCAGGTTGTCATGGCTGGGAAAGTGGGCCAGAGCATGGGCCTCGTCTTCGGCCAGACGCGCGCCGTTGCTGGCGATCCAGTCGGCGGGATACAGGAACAACGCCTGCGCTTGTACGTAAGCCTGCGAGCCGCAGTGGCGCAGCAGGTTCTTGCGTACCGCAAAACAACGGGCGCTGTGCGGATTGGGGCTGCTCCAGGCGTTGATCAGCACCAGGCTGCTCAACCGCTCCGGGCACATCGCTGCCAGTTCCAGCCCAACCAGTCCACCCAGGGCATGGCCCATGAAATGGCACTGTTCGATGTCGAGTTCATCGAGCAGTGCCAGCAGCTCTTCGGCCATGTGCGCGATGCAGTAGCCTTCGGGCAGTTGCGCAGGGCTGCGCCCGGTGCCGGCGTGATCGTAGGTCACGACCCGGAAATGCTCGCCGAGCAGCGCCAGATCACCGGCCCAGAACCCGGCCGAGCCGCCGAGACCGGAACTGAGCAGCAAAGTAGGCGCGCTGGGGTCCTGGCGACCTTGAATGGAGTGATACATGGAAACCTCCGGGTTGAGCGTCAGCCGACGTGAGCGATGCTGGCGATTTCGATCAGCGCATCGGGCTTGACCAGACCGCACTGGATGCAATAACGCGCAGGTTTCTCGCCGGCAAAGTACTCGGCATACACCTCGTTGACCTTGGGGTAGTCGGCCCAGTCGCGGATCATGATCATGTTGAAGGTCACGTCATCCAGGGTACCGCCGGCCGTTTCCACCACACCCTTGATGGTCTCCAGCACGTGACGGGTCTGCGCTGCCGCGTCACCGACGTGCACCACGTTGTTGTCCTTGTCGAACGGCAGGGTGCCCGAGACGTACAGCACGCCATCGGCCAGCGAACCCGGAACGAACGGCGCCAGGGGCTTGCCGGTGCCTGCAGGGATAATCGATTGCTTGGTCATCTGTGCGTCCTCAGGAGGGTTGCCCGACAGGGGCGAAGGTGGTGCAGAAGTCATCGACGCTGGAGACCCAGCCGAAGAAGGTTTCGATGTTGAACAACGCGGCTTGCTGAGCGAATGCGGGGCCCGCCTGATGAGTGGCATCGGCCAGCACCACGCCGAAGTACTCCAGATGGAAGCCGTCGCGCAGGGTCGACTCGACGCACACGTTGGTGGCAATGCCGGTGAACACCAGGTTGCGGATGCCGCGCGCGCGCAGCGTGCTGTCGAAGGTGGAGTTGAAGAAGCCGCTGTAGCGGGTCTTCGCAACCACGATGTCGCCCGGCTGGGGCTTGAGCTGGTCGACCAGGGCATAATCCCAACCGCCCTTGGCCAGCAGCTGCCCTTGCAGTTCGGGGCGCTTGCGCATGGTTTTCAGCGCATTGGACTTGTGCCAGTTGGGCGAGCCGGGCCCGCCGGCCTCGACGTAGGACGGGTCCCAGCCGTTCTGGAAGAAAATCACCGGGATGCCAGCGGCGCGGGCTGCCGAAATGGATCGCTGAATGGCGGCGATCACCGGCCCCGTGCTCGACACATCGAAGCCGGCCAGGTCCAGGTAGCCACCCAGCGTGGCGTAGGCGTTCTGCATGTCGACCACCACCAGCGCGGTTTCGCTGGCTTTCATGCGCAGCGCTTCGGGGCGGGCGGGCAGTTCACGGGCAGGGTGCGGGTCCAGCGGCAGGGACACGCCGGAAACGTTCACGGGCGTATTCATCACACGGCCTCCAGGGTGCGCAGCACGTGGCGACGGCTGCTCATCAGCGGCTGTATCTTTTGCCCGAAGTCTTCGATGCCTTGCACGAAATCGTCGAACGTCAGCATCACGCCCTGGGTGCCCGGCACGCTGGCGACTTCGTCGAGCATGCGCGCCACATTGGCCCACGAGCCGACCAGGGTGCCCATGTTGATGTTGACCGCCGAGGTGGGGTCGGCCATCTGCCGCAGGTTGGAGCTGGCACTTTTGTCTGCCGAGCCCTTCTCGCCCAGCCAGGCAATGGCTTCCTGGTCGGCACCGGCCTTGATGTGCTCCCAGCGCGCACGTGCTGCCTCGTCGCTGTCGGCGGCGATGATCATGAACAGCACGCAGGAGGTCACGTGGCGCCCGGTCTTCTTGTTGGCCTCGACCAGCGCCTGGGCGGTGGGGGCGAACGCGGTCGGGGTGTTGACGCCTTTGCCGAAGCAGAAGTTGTAGTCGGCGTATTGCGCCGAGAAGGCCATGCCCGCTTCGCTCTGGCCGGCGCAGATCAGCTTCATGTCGGCCTGCGGACGCGGGCTGACACGGCAGTCCTGCATGGTGAAATGTTCACCCTTGAAGTCGCTGCGCCCGGTACTCCACAGATCGCGCAGTACCTGCGCGTATTCGCCCAGGTACTGGTAGCGGGTACCGAAGAACTCGTCGCCGGGCCACAGGCCCATCTGTTCGTACTCCGGTTTCTGCCAGCCGGTGACCAGATTGACGCCGAAGCGGCCATTGGAAATCGAGTCGATGGTTGCCGCCATGCGTGCGGTGATGGCCGGCGGAATGGTCAAGGTGGCTACGGTGGCGAACAACTGGATCTTGCTGGTCACGGCGGCCAGGCCAGCCATCAGCGTGAACGACTCCATGTTGTGTTCCCAGAACTCGGTCTTGCCGCCGAAGCCGCGCAGTTTGATCATCGACAGCGCAAAGTCGAAGCCATAGTGCTCGGCCTTCTGCACGATCTGCTTGTTCAATTCGAAGGTGGGCAGGTACTGCGGCGCGTTTTCGGAAATCAGCCAGCCGTTGTTGCCAATAGGAGTGAAAACACCGATATCCATGTGGGTCCCTCTCTGAGTAATGAGCGTTACGCACCGGACAGGTTGCGCATGAAAGGGTACTTAGCAGGGATCGGGCCAGGTTTGATTAAGCTATGCTTTTCATAAACTTATGAATTAAACAGGCGTATTGGTGGACCAATTGGTCCGAAGTAGAGCACTTGGTTTGTGCGCTTTTTCCGGCTGCCGGTGCAAAACGATGCACGCCGCTGCCCTGCCTGTATCGTCGGCAGACATTCGCCCGTTATCATGGCCGCCTACATCCAGCTGCAGGTTCCAGTCGCGTGAAAGAACAGCCACCCGCCAACGAGCCCCGTGCCAAGCGCGCGCGCAACGTCAAGCCCAAGCCTGCGGTCAAGGCGACCCGAGAGCCCAGCGCCGCGGCACTCAAGCGCCGGCTGCAACTGATGGAAAGCAAGCGCACCGCGATACTGGGCGCCGCACTGGATGTGTTCTCGCGCTATGGCCTGCACGGCAGCAGTCTTGATCAGGTAGCCACCCGGGCCGACGTGTCCAAGACCAATCTGCTGTACTACTTTTCCAGCAAGGACGACCTTTACCTGAGCGTGCTCAGGCAGTTGCTGGAGGTCTGGCTGAGCCCCCTGCAGTACTTCACTGCCGACAAGAACCCGGTAGAGGCCATCGGTGCCTATATAAAAGCCAAGCTCGAACTGTCCCGGGATCACGCAGCGGAATCGCGCCTGTTCTGCATGGAGATCATGCAGGGCGCCCCGCTGATGCTCAGTGAACTGCAGCAGCCCCTGCGCGAAACCGTCGACACCAAGGTCGCGGTGATCGAGCACTGGATCGCGACGGGCCAACTGGCGCCGGTCAACCCGCACCACTTCATCTTTTCGCTGTGGGCAACCACCCAGCACTACGCCGACTTCCGCACCCAGGTGGAGGCAGTGACCGGCAAGACCTTGCACGATCCGGTGTTCTTCGAAGAGGTCCTGGTGGGGTTGCGCGGGTTGATACTCGATGGCGTGCGTCCCCGAGCCAGCTGAGCGCCCCGTAATCGTGCCGGGCGCACAAACCAAGTGCTCTACTTCGGACCAACTGCTCTGAATTAAGCTTGATGAATAACTCAAGCAACTGTTAAACAAGCGTTTTTCTGATATGGCACGGATGCTGCTTTCGAGCTTCGGGCGGCCAAGGGCAGATTCCTGGCCCTGGCAGCGCCCTGCTGCCCCACGCTCATATTTCAGGAAGGCGCCTCATGCTCAAGACACTGCTGCCAGGAATGCTGCTCGCCGCTTCGGCCTACGGGACAGGGAGTGCGGCATACGCCGAGGGCCTGACCCTCAAGGGCCCGGCCAAGATCGCCATGGTCTACATCAGCCCGCGCAACGACGGTGGCTGGACCCAGGCTTTCGACGAAGCTCGCCTCAAGCTGGAAAAAAGCCTGGATCAGAAAATCCAGTACGTCGAAAGCGTCCCTGAAAACGCTGCGGCCGTCACCCCCGTGGTCGACCGGCTGATCGCGCGCGGCGCCAACATCATCATCGGCACCGCATTCGGCTACTCCGACACCTTCCTGGCGCTGGCGAAGAAATACCCCGAGGTAGCCTTCCTCAATGGTTCGGGCACCACCAACGCCGCCAACCTCGAATCCTTCTACGGCCGCACCTACGAAAGCCAATACCTGTGCGGCATGGCGGCTGGGGCGGCGTCGAAGTCAGGCAAGCTGGGCTTCGTTGCCGCCAACCCCTTCGGCCAGGTCAACTGGACCATCAACGCGTACGAACTGGGCGCTCAGCAAATCAATCCCGCCGCCACGGTCACCGTCATCTACACCGGTGCGTGGAACGACCCGGTGAAGGAGCGCGCCGCGACCATGGCGCTGATCGACAACGGCATCGACGTGATCGGCCAGCATGTCGACAGCCCTACTCCGCAGATCGTGGCACAAGAGCGCGGTATTCATGGCACCGGTCATCATCGGGATCTGAGCGAGTTCGCGCCCAAAGCCACGGTGTGCTCGTCGATGTGGGTGTGGGATCGCTTCCTTACGCCTGAAATCAAGAAAATCATGGCGGGCAACTGGGTACCCGAGGCCAACGGCGCGTTGCTGTCGATGCAGCAGGGCGGCACCGATATCAGCCTGACCAAGGACGCCGCGATCAGCCCCGAGAATCGGGCGAAGATCGAAGCCGCCCGGGCTGAACTGCTGGCGGGCACGAAAACCCTCTACAAAGGCCCCATGGCCGACCGCGATGGCCAACAGCGGCTTGCTCCCGACCAGGTCATGAGCGATCCGGACCTGTGGAAAATGGACTGGTTCGTCGAAGGCGTGAAGACGCAGAAATGAGCCAGGCCAACGCGCTTCAACTCACCGGTATCAGCAAGTCGTTCGACGGTTTCAAGGCGCTCAGCGAAGCCGACTTCAGCGCACGCTGGGGCGAGGTGCATGCCCTGCTCGGCGAGAACGGCGCCGGCAAGTCGTCCCTGATGAACATTGCCGCAGGCCTGTACGCACCGGAAACCGGCAGCGTGCTGATCGACGATAACAGCGTGCGGCTGAACAGCCCGAAGGATGCCAGCCGGCACCGCATCGGCATGGTTCACCAGCACTTCAAACTGGTGCGCCCCTTCACCGTGGCGCAGAACATCCTGCTGGCCCTGCCCGAGCAACCGGGTGAAGGCAGCTATCGCAAGCGGCTTGCAGCGCTGGAACAGACCATCGCCAGCAAGGCCGAGGAACTGGGCTTCGTCCTCGATCCGCGCCAGGTGGTAGAGACCCTGTCGGTGGCCGAGCAGCAGCGCGTGGAAATCCTCAAGGTGCTGCTGGCCGGGGCGCGCATCCTGATTCTCGATGAGCCGACCGCCGTGCTTACCGACCAGGAAGCCGAGCGTTTGTTGAGCACCGTGCAGTCCTTTGCCCGCCAGGGCGCCGCCGTAGTGCTGGTCACTCACAAAATGGCCGATGTCAAACGCTATGCCGACCGGGTCACGGTCATGCGCGGCGGCCGCACGATAAAGACCCTGGACCCGCAAGGCGTCAGCATCGAAGAACTGGTGCGCCTGACGGTGGGCGAGTCGGCGCCCCGCGGCGCGGTGTTGCCGGCAACGCCTGGCGAGCCGTTGCTGCGGGTCAGGAACCTCACCAGCGTGGCCGGCACCGGCGCGCTGCGGGGTGTCGACATGACGCTCTGCGCCGGGCAGATCTACGGCATTGCCGGCGTCGGTGGCAACGGCCAGGGCGAATTGGCCAATGCCCTGATGGGCCTTGAACAGCCCACCGAAGGGGATATCCATCTGCAGCCCTTCGGCGACCTGCGCAACGCCAGCGCGGCACAGCGCCGGGCCCTGCGTATCGCTGCCATCCCTGCCGATCGATACGGCGCCGCGCTGGCCGGCTCGCTCTCGGTAGCGGAAAACTTCGCCATCGGCCAATTGCACGATGGGCGCTACGGCTCCTTCCTGCGCTTGCGCGGCCAACGCATGCTGGACGATGCCGCCCAGGCCGTGGCCGATTTCGATGTGCAGGGTGTGCGCTCGCTGCAGCAGAAAGCGGCGCTGCTGTCGGGCGGCAACGCCCAGAAGCTGGTGATCGCACGCGAGTTCAGCCGTGATCCGCGGCTGATCCTGGTGCATAGCCCCAGCCGTGGCCTGGACGTGCGCGCGAGCCAGGCGGTGCATGCACGCCTGCGCGCCGCGCGTGACGCCGGGGCCGCCGTGCTGGTGATCAGCGAAGACCTTGACGAGGTCATGGCCTTGGCCGATCGCATCGGTGTGATGAATGGCGGCCGCATCGTCGCCGAATTCGACTGCCCGGCAGACCGCCAGGCCATTGGCAAAGCGATGGTAAGCCATGACTGAACTCTCCCAACCGCTGGCCAAGGCGCCACGCCAACCCTTGCTCGGCAGACGCTACACCCTGGAGCTGCGCCAGCAGATGGGCTGGAGCGGCCAAGCCCTGGTGATCGGCCTCGCGGTGATCGTCGGCCTGGCCTTGAGCACAGCCATTCTGGTGGCAGCGGGCATGCCGGCCGATCAACTGCTGGAAGAGTTCGTCGGGCAGACGCTGCTCGATGCCGGCAACTTCAAGGCCGTGCTGTTCCAGGCGGCGCCGATGATCCTGGTCGGCATGGCTGGCTGCCTGGCATTCCGCGCCAGGTTCTGGAACCTGGGCCTGGAAGGCCAGATGATCTGGGGTGGCATTGGCGCCGCGGCCGTCTCGATCTTCCAGATCGGCCCCGAAGCATTGCGCCTGCCGTTGATGATGGCTTCTGCCATCGCCTGCGCGATGCTCTGGACCCTGGCTCCGGTTCTGCTGAAGTTGCGCCTGAAGGTCAACGAAGTGATCTCGACCCTGATGCTCAACTACATCGCCGCCAACTTTCTGCTGCACCTGCTCTACGGCAGTTGGAAAGACCCGCGGGACAACTTCCCCTACTCACCGGCCTTCCAGCCGTTCGAACGCCTGCCGGACCTGTTCGCCGGCTACAACGTGGCGATCGTTATCGCCCTGGTCATCATGGCCCTGGCCGTGTGGTTCATCAGCGTATCGCGCGCCGGACTGTACCTGCGCTTCGTCGATGCCAACCCCAAGGTCGCCAGCGCGGTCGGCGTCCCCGTACGGCGGATGATCCTCGGCACCGTGTTGCTCTCCGGCGCTCTGGCCGGGGTGGCAGGCTTCATCGTCAGCGCGGGCCAGGAAGGTCGGCTGACCCAGTCGTTCTACCAGGGCTACGGCTTCTCCGGAATCCTCATTGCGTTCCTGGCCCGCAACAACCCGTTCGCGGCCGCCGTGGTCGCGCTTCTGGTGGCGATGCTGTTCGTCGCCGGGCGCAACCTGCAGGTGTTCTACCAGGTGCCCTTTTCGATGGTGCAGCTGATTCAGGCCATCCTGGTGATCTGCGTGGCCTCGTCGGACTTCTTCATACGCCACCGTTTGCGGCGCATCCAGGCAGGAGAACAGTGATGGATCTGGTGACTTACTGGCTGAGCAGCGTTCCCGAATTCGCCGTGCCCTTCGCCCTCGCGGCGCTGGGCTTGATCATCATCGAGCGCGCCGGCGTGCTGGCCCTGGGTGCCGAAGGCATGATGCTGGTCGGCGCCCTGGCAGGCATCGGCATGCAGTTGACGCTCGGCCTGCCGGGGCTGTCGATGCTCGCCGCCATGCTTGCCGCCAGTGCGGTCTCGCTGCTGTTCGCGCTGATGGTGCTGGTGCTGCGCATCAACCAAGTGATCGCCGGCCTGGCCCTGGTGTTTTTCTGTCAGGGCCTTACCGGGCTGCTCGGCACCCTGCTGGGCTGGACCAATCGCCCGGTCAGCGGTTTGCAGGCCGTGGAGCTCTGGCCATTGAGCGAGCTACCGGTGGTCGGCGGTCTGTTCAGGCAGAACCCGATGGTGTTCCTCACCGTGCTGATCTTTGTTGCGGTGGTCTGGTTTCTGAATCGAACGCGCACGGGGCTGAAGCTGCGGGCCGTTGGCGAAAACCCCCAGGCTGCCGATGCCGCGGGCCTGCCAGTGCTGCGCTATCGACTGGCCGCGATTCTGGCCGGCAGTGCGCTGATGGGGTTGGCCGGTGGGTTCATCGCCGTGCTCAGTACCAAGATGTGGATC
Organism: Pseudomonas sp. CFBP 13727; assembly: GCF_014841915.1. Taxonomy (NCBI): domain Bacteria; kingdom Pseudomonadati; phylum Pseudomonadota; class Gammaproteobacteria; order Pseudomonadales; family Pseudomonadaceae; genus Pseudomonas; species Pseudomonas sp. CFBP 13727. The sequence goes on along the minus strand of NZ_JACYUT010000003.1, from coordinate 202,558 downwards.
GCCGACATGACCGGCGGTCGTGGCTGGATCGCCATTGCGCTGGTGATCTTCGCCCGCTGGTCGCCCTGGCGCGCCTTCGCCGGTGCCCTGCTGTTCGGCAGCATCGAGGCATTGATTCCGCAACTGGCCGCCGCCGGGGTGCAACTGCCGCAATATTTCATGCTGATGACGCCCTATGCCGTGACCCTGGCGGTCATGGTCTGGGTTGCCGCCAGCAAGCGTGCGGGCGCCAGCCAGCCCGGCGCGCTGGGTGAGCCCTATGTTCGCGAAGAGCGACGTTGACCGATTTTCACCTGTCGAGGTTTCAACATGAGCGGTACTGTTTTCATCACCGGCGCAACGTCCGGTTTCGGCCGGGCAACGGCCCGTCGTTTTGCGCAGGCAGGCTGGTCGTTGATTCTCACCGGGCGGCGCCTGGAGCGCTTGCATGCCCTGCAGGATGAACTGGTTGCGCGCGTGCCCGTGCATGTCGCCGCCATGGATGTGCGCGATGCCGCGGCCGTCGCCGCAGTGGTCGCCGGCTTGCCCGAGGCTTTCCAGGGCGTGACGGCACTGATCAACAATGCCGGCCTGGCCCTGGCACCCGTGCCGGCGCAGCAGGCCAGCCTCGACGACTGGCACACCATGATCGACACCAACGTCACCGGCCTGGTCAATGTCACCCATGCGGTCCTGCCGGCGCTGTTGGAAACCGGCGCCGGCACCAGCATCATCAACATTGGCTCGATCGCCGGTGCATGCCCCTATCCCGGCAGTCACGTGTATGGCGCGAGCAAGGCCTTCGTCAAACAGTTTTCCTATAACCTGCGCTGCGATTTACTCAGCACGGGCGTACGCGTCACCGACGTGGCCCCCGGCATCGCCGAAACCGAATTCACCCTGGTGCGCACCCAGGGCGACGAGAAGGCTGCAGGCCAGGTGTATCAAGGCACGACCCCACTGACGGCGGACGATATCGCCGAGCAGATTTTCCACGTCGCCACACTGCCCGCCCACATCAATATCAACCGCCTGGAAATGGTCCCCGTGCGCCAGGCCTGGGGACCCTTTGCGATTGACCGCGATTGAACAAGAAGCGTCGTACAACCGGTTTCGGTTTTCAAGACGCCATTGCGCTACACCCCTGCGCCTTGTGCAGGTTCAGCTATCGAACTGCGTGGTCTGCCCACCAATACGGTGCCCGGTCCTGGACATGCGTCCAACCAATACCGGTGCGCTCTGAATAAAACATTGATTGATGGGTAAAACATGAAAAACGCTTGGGGAGCATCACTGTGCATGTTGGGTCTGCTGGGAGCAGGAAGCGTTCATGCACAAGGACCACTGTTGTGGCATGGCGAAAGTGTGTCGTATTTGTATGGCAAGAATTACAACGTCGATCCGGCCATCCAGCAAACCATTACACTGGAACATGCCAGCGCATGGACGTGGGGCGATCTGTTCGCCTTCGTCGACAACAGTTGGTACAACGGCGCCCGGTCCGGCAACGGCAATTACAGTTTGTATGGCGAGTTCAGCCCGCGCTTCAGCGCCGGCAAGCTGCTGGGCCAGGACCTGTCGTTCGGGCCGGTGAAAGACATACTGCTGGCCACCACCTACGAGTTCGGCGATGACGACGTAGACGCTTACCTGATAGGTCCGGGCTTCGATCTGGCCATTCCCGGCTTCGACTATTTCCAGTTGAACTTCTACTACCGCAAACCCGATGGCAACCGCGTCCCGTCAGGCGCCTGGCAGATCACTCCGGCCTGGTCCTACACCCTGCCGCTGGGCAACTCGAACCTGCTGATCGACGGTTTCATCGACTGGGTGGTGAACAACAAGAGCGGCCATGGCAACAACCAGTCCGACTACCACGCCAACCTGCATTTCAACCCCCAGATCAAATATGACCTTGGCAAAAGCCTCGGTTATGAGGCCAAGCATCTGTATGTCGGCGTGGAATACGATTACTGGTCCGACAAATATGGCATCAAGGATGACGGCTCTTTCACCACCGACCAGAACACTGCGAGTTTGTTGGTGAAGTACCAGTTCTAGGTTTCATTGCCGTGCTCGCCAGGTGGTTGACCGGGCACGGCAGGATCGACCAGGCCGCCGAGATTTTCCGCACCTGAACGGCGGCCGTGGCCAAGCGAATATCGAACTTCAATAGCGCATTGATCGCGTTCATGCATCGATTCATGCGAAATCAACAATTACCCTGACGTCCGGTTTACCCGAGAATGCTCTGTTACACCTAGTTACAAACACTCTCGAAAGCGCTGGAGTCACCATGAAATCGTTCGTCAAAACCCTGCCCGCACTGGCCCTCGCCGCCTTTGTGCTAAGTCCTCTCGCCCAAGCCCAAGAGCTGACCGTAATGACTTCCGGTGGCTTCACTGCCGCCTACAAAAGCTTGGCTCCCGGCTACACCAAAGACACTGGTAACACCCTGAACACCCTTCTGGGACCGTCCATGGGCAAGGCCCAGGAAGCCATTCCCAATCGACTGGACCGTGGAGAACACGCCGACGTGGTGATCATGGTGGGCTACGCGCTGGATGAGCTGATCAAGCAGGGCAAGGTCGACGCCAGCTCGCGGGTCGAACTTGCCGATTCGCGCATTGGCCTGGCGGTCAAGGCGGGCGCGGCGAAACCTGCCATCGGCACTGACGCCGAACTCAAGCAGACCTTGCTGGCGGCGAAGTCGGTGGCCTACTCCGACAGCGCCAGTGGCGTCTATATCGAGAAACAGCTGTACAAGAAACTGGGCATCGAAGATCAACTGGCGCCCAAGAGCAAGATGATCGAGCGCATTCCCGTGGCTTCCGTGGTTGCCAAGGGCGACTACCAACTGGGCTTCCAGCAAGTCGCCGAACTGCTGCCGATTCCCGGCATCACCTTCGTTGGCAAGATCCCGGAAGACGTACAATCAGTGACTCGCTATGCCGCCGGCATTCCGAAAAACGCCCAGCATCCCGCCGAAGCCAAACAACTGCTCCAGTACCTGGCCTCACCCGCTGCACAGCAAGCGGTACGTGCCACCGGGCTGGATTCGGTGCCACGCTAAGCGCTCTGGCAGCGGACCAATGATCGTTCGACCTGCGGCGCCTGCGTCTCAGGTCGGGTGACTATTGCGGCCACTGCTCCAGCAAGATCGCGACGAACTTCTCGGCGGCGGGCGACAGCGAGCTGCCCCGTCGCGTGACCAGGCCCAGGGTTCGGTCCACGACCGGTTCGATCAGCGGTACGCTCACCAGGGTGGGATGCTCCCCGGCCGGCATGGCCAGGCTGGGCATCACTGAAATACCCAAGCCGGCCTCCACCAAGCCCAGCGACGTGGACAGATGCTGCACCTCGTAGAACCATTTCAAGCGCCAGGGCAAGCCTGCCAGGGCGTTGTCGAGCAGCATGCGATTGCCGCTCAGCCTGCCGACCCCGATCAGTTGATGGCCCGCCAGTTCGGTCCACTTCACCGACTTGCGGCTCGCCAGCTCATGATCGCGCCGGCAAGCCAGCACGAACGGCTCCTTGACCAGGGCATGGAACTCGATGTCCGGATGCTGGCCGCTCATCATGTTGATACCGAAATCCGCCTCGCCACGCAGAACGGCCTCCAGCCCCTCGTTGGCACTGAGGTCCAGAAGCCTGATGCGAATCTGCGGGTATTGCTGGTTGTAGATACGAATGACCGAAGGCAGGAAATAGAACGCCGCCGTGGGAATGCACGCCAACGTCACCTGCCCTACCTGCCGCTCGGCCAACTCCTTGATGTTGAGAATGGAGTCTTCGAAATCGTCGAGCAGGCGCCGTGCCTTGGGCAGGAAGTCGCGCCCGACGCTGGTCAGGCTGACTCGGCGAGTGGTCCGGTCGAGCAGTGATGTGCCCAGACCTTCTTCAAGCTTCTTGATACGCCGGGTCAGTGCCGGCTGAGAAATGTGCAGCTGATCCGCCGCCTCGTGAAAACTGCCCACTTCGGCGATTTTCACGAATGATCGTATGTCGACCAGCTCATATTGCATGAATTTCGCTCTCCCCTGCCGGAACGCTCCAGCCGCTTGTTTATTTCGTTTGATGGAATAATCGCTACGATATTTGCATTGGATCTAGCAATTCAAGCTGTGTAAATCTTCACTCCAATACATCAATGACGTCCATTGATTACCAGAGTCGTGACTTATGCAACTGATTCCTTGCGTACTGATGCGTGGCGGGACCTCCAAAGGGCCAGTGTTTCTGGCGTCCGATTTACCGGTCAGATCCGACGAGCGCGACGAGATGCTGCTGGACGCGATGGGCTCGGGGCATGAGCTCGAGATCGACGGCATTGGCGGCGGCAGCCCGCAGACCAGCAAGGTGGCCATCGTGTCGCGCTCCGATCACCCGGACGCGGACGTGGACTACCTGTTCGTCCAAGTGATGGTTTCGCAACGACGCGTGGACACCGCGCCCAACTGCGGCAACATGCTCTGCGCAGTCGGCCCGTTCGCCATCGACCAAGGCCTGGTCCAGGCGCAGTCGGGCGTGACCCAAGTACGCATTCGCAACCTCAATACCGGTACGTTCGTCTGCGCCGATGTGTGCACGCCCGACGGCAAGGTCACCTACGAAGGCGATACCGCGATCGACGGTGTACCCGGTACGGCCGCCCCGGTGGGGCTGACCTTTCTCGATGCCGCCGGCAGCAAGACCGGCAAGCTGTTTCCCACCGGTGCCACGGTGGACTGGCTGGGCGACGTACCCGTCACCTGTATCGACATGGCCATGCCGATGATGCTGGTCGAAGCGGCTCAGCTGGGCAAGACCGGCAGCGAAAGCCCGGCTGAACTCGACGCCGACAAGGACTTCCTGCACAAACTGGAAACCCTTCGCCTGCGCGCCGGCCAACTGATGGGGCTGGGTGACGTTACCGACAAAGTCATTCCCAAGCCTGTACTGGTTGCCCCGGCCCAGGCCGGCGGTACGCTGCAGGTGCGCTACTTCATGCCGCACAATTGCCACACGGCGCTGGCCATTACCGGTTCGATCGGCTTGGCGACCGCCTGTGTCACCGACGGCACGGTGCTGGAACGCATGCTCGGCCAGCGCCATGAGAAGCGTCTGACCACTGTGAAGCTCGAACACCCCAGTGGCGCCATCGAAGTCGGCCTGTCTTACGTCGGGCACAATGCCAGCATCGTACGGGCGTCGGTGGTCAGAACCGCGCGCAGGCTGTTCTCAGGCAATGTCCATGTTCCTAATGCTCACCGGCTGGCCGGTTGAGGCAATACCCGCTTCACCCTGATCGACCTGCTTCTGCATCAGCGCAACTCCTCAAATAACTACAAGAGATAACTCATATGCTGGCGCTGTTAGGCTTAGCCATGGTGGTCGTGTTCACCTACCTGATCATGTCCAAACGCTTGTCGCCCATCGTTGCACTGACCGTGGTGCCGATCGTGTTCGCCGTCATTGGCGGGTTCGGCGGATCCACCGGCAAGATGATCCTCGATGGCCTGAAAGTGGTCGCGCCGTCTGCCGCGCTGCTGTTGTTCGCCATCCTGTTCTTCGGCCTGATGATCGACTCCGGCCTGTTCGACCCGCTGATTCGCAAGATTCTCAAGAAGGTCAATGGCGACCCGGTGAAGATCGCCATCGGCACCGCGCTGTTGTCGCTGACCGTTGCGCTGGATGGCGATGGCACCACCACCTACATGATCACCTGCGCGGCCATGTTGCCCCTGTACAAGCGCATCGGCATGAACCCGATGGTCCTGGCCACCGTGGCGATGCTGGCGCTTGGCATCATGAGCGGCATGTCGCCCTGGGGTGGCCCTGCCACCCGAGCCATCGCCGTGCTGGGCATCGACGCGAGCGAGTATTTCATTCCGTTGCTGCCGACCATGGCCGGGGGCGCCGCCTGGGTGGTGTTCACGGCGTACCTGCTGGGCAGGGCCGAGCGCAAGCGCATCGGCAGCGTGCAGCTGCAAAGCGGCGGCGGCGAATGCTATATCGAGGCGATCCTTGGCGATCAACCGTACAAGCGGCCCAAGCTGGTCTGGATCAACCTGCTGCTGGTGATCGGCGTGATGGTGGCGCTGGTGATGGGCCTGGCTCACTCGGCGGTACTGTTTCTGATCGGCTTCGTGCTGGCACTGATGATCAACTACCCGCAACTCGACATCCAGAAAGAACGCATCCTCGCCCATTCCGGCAACGCCATGACGGTGGTGCTGCTGGTGTTTGCAGCGGGTGTATTCGCGGGCATCTTCAGCGGCACCAAGATGGTCGACGCCCTGGCACAGTCGCTGGTCGACATGATTCCGCCGTCCTGGGGCCACCTGTTTCCCCTGGTGGTTGCGGTTACCAGCATGCCGTTGACCTTCGTGCTGTCCAACGACGCCTACTATTTCGGCGTAGTGCCGATCCTGGCCAACGCTGCGGCCGCCTATGGCATCTCCCCCGTGGAAATCGCCCGAGCTTCCATCCTTGGCCAACCGGTGCACCTGATGAGCCCGCTGGTAGCGTCCACGTTATTGCTGGTCGGCATGGTCGACCGCGACATCGGCGACTTTCAGAAGGCAACCGTCAAATGGGCGGTGCTGACCTCCCTGGTAGTGACCGCCCTGGCACTGCTGACAGGTGCAATCACCTTGTTCGCGTGAACCTGATCCCCCGCTATTCATAACAAGAAGAGAGTCCATCTGATGCGTACAACCCTGATCGGCGGGTTCGCCTTGCCGTGCCTGAGCGTATTGCTCCAAGGCTCGGCCCTGGCCCAAGGTTTTATCGAAGACAGCACCTTGAAACTGCAACTACGCAACGTGTACTTCAACGAAAACTTTCGCGATGAAAACGGCCTGAGCGCACGCGCGGCGGCCACTGCCAAAAGCGAGCGAACCGAATGGGCGCAGGGCGTGCTGCTGGACTTCCAATCCGGCTATACCCCAGGCACCGTCGGCGTGGGCTTCGATGCCCTGGGCCTGCTGGGCGTCAAGCTCGACTCCGGTCGCGGCCGCAGCGGCACAGGGCTGCTGCCCGTGCACAGCGATGGCCGCGCCGCCGGCGAGTCGACCAGCCTTGGCCTCACCGCCAAGGCCCGCGTCGCGCAAACCGTGGTCAAGCATGGCACCCTGCTGCCCAAGACCCCGGTACTGGTCTACAACGATGCACGCCTGGTGCCGCAGACCTATCAAGGCACTCAACTCGTCAGCAAGGACTTCGAGGGCTGGCTGCTCACCGCCGGCCAACTCGATCAGTTCAAGCTGCGTGACTCCACAGACAGCCGTTCGATCATCCCCGACGGCTATTCCGGCAAAGAAGGTGGCGACTTCACCTATGCCGGCGCCGACTACACGGTGAACAAGCAGCTGCGACTCAGCTACTTTCGCGGCCAGCTCGATGACTTCTACAGCCAGGACTTCTTCGGCCTGCTGCACACCCTGCCGCTGGGCACCGGCACATTGACCAGCGACCTGCGGTATTTCCTCAGCCGGGACGAAGGCAACCACTATTCCGGACAGATCGACAACGGCATGCTCAGCGGTCAGCTGAGCTTCGCGATTGCGGGCCACACCGTTGCCGCCGGCTACCAGCAGCTGCACGGCGACGGCGGCTTGCCCTACATCAACGGTGCTACCGTGTACTCGTTCAGCAACGTCGGCATCGGCAAATTCATCGAAGAAGATGAAAAGACCTGGCTCGCCAGTTACGGCTACGACTTCAAGCAGCTTGGGATGCCCGGCCTGAGCTTCATGACCCGCTACATCAGCGGCTCGGACGGCAAGTCGGGCCCTGCCGGCGTGAACGAGTGGGAGCGCGACATCGAACTCGCCTACGTGGTACCGGCCGGCACCTTGAAGGGCCTGGGGGTGAAGCTGCGCAACTACGTCTATCGCTCCGACACCGCGCGCGGGCGCGACAGCAATCGGCTGTACCTCACGTATGACATTGCGCTGTGGTAGGTGGGGTTTTACTTGCGGGGTTTGATGCGCGCCGTGGGTTCGGCCACCAGTGGGTTATCCGGCCAATAATGCTTTGGATACCGCCCCTTCAAATCCTTCTTCACTTCCTCGTAGGTGTTGGCCCAGAAACTCGCCAGGTCCTGGGTCACCTGCACCGGTCGCCGCGCCGGTGACAGCAGATGCAACTTCACCGCCTGTCGTCCACCGGCGATGCGCGGGGTTTCAGCCAGGCCGAACAGCTCCTGCAAACGCACCGCCAGAATCGGCGGTTGCTCGCTGTAGTCCAGGCGCACCGACGACCCCGATGGCACGGCGATGTGGGTTGGCGCCAGCTCGTCGAGTTTCTGTGGCAGCGGCCAGGGCAAGCTGTTGCGCAGGATGGAGGACAGGTCGAGCTGGCCGAAGTGGCTGAGGCGTGTGACCTTGCCCAGGTACGGCTGCAGCCAGTGTTCCAGCTGCTGCAACAACGCCGCGTCGCTGACGTCCGGCCAGGGGTTCTGGGTGTCCAGCGCGCGCAGCAGCGCGACCCGCGCCTGCCACTGGCGCAGTTCCGGGGTCCAGGGCAGCAGCTCCAAGCCCTTGCGCCGCACCAGCCCGAGCAGCGCGGTGGCGCGCGCGTCGGCGTCCAGCCCAGGCAGGGGTTCGCGGCTGAGGATCAGTTCACCGACCTTGCGCTGGCGTTCGGCGCGCAACACACCTTCACGTTCGTCCCATTCCAGGTGATCGACGCGGCTGACCTGTTCGGCCAGCACCGTATCGAACAACGCGGGATCGAACTCGGCAGCCAGGTAGATACGTTCTTCGCGCTGTCCCTGGCGGCTGCCCAGGTCGGCGATGACGATCCAGGCCTGTTTCATCAAGCCGTCCACCTCGCCGAACAAGGCAGCGCGGCCGTTGGCAAGGCGGTACTCGGCGCCGCCTTCGCGACGCTGCTGCGCCACGCGATCCGGGTAGGCCAGGGCCAGCAGGCAGCCCAGCCAGCGCGGGTGCGCAGGGTTCTCGACCGGCGTCGCCGGCCTGCCACGCAAGTAGCCGCGGTACTGCCGGGACAACTGCCGTATGCGTTGCACGGCGCCGTGGCTCTGGCGCTGGGCCTTGTGCTCGCCGGACAGCAACACAATACGGCTGTGCAGGTCGGCACCGGCACCGCGCAAAATGTCGCGTTCACCTAACAATGCTGCCACATCGCAGGCCATGTCGCCGAGGCCCAAGGCATGGCCGCGCAACAACAGATGAGCGATGCGCGGGTGCGCCGGCAGCTGCGCCATGGCTTGGCCATGAGGGCTGAGACGGCCGTCGGGCAGGCGTGCGCCGAGGCGCAGCAACAGGTCCTGCGCCTGCGCATACGCCGCGCTGGGCGGCTCGTCCAGCCAGGTCAATTGAGCCGGCTCGACACCCCAGCGTGACAGTTGCAGGGCCAGGCTGGCGAGGTCTGCCTGGAGGATTTCCGGGCTGCCGTAGGCCGCCAACTGGGCGTGCTGGTCTTCGGACCACAACCGATAACACACGCCCGGCTCCAGGCGCCCTGCTCGTCCGGCCCGCTGGGTGGCACTGGCGCGGGAGATGCGCTGGGTATCCAGGCGGGTCATGCCGCTGCCGGGGTCGAAACGCGGCACCCTCGCCAGGCCGGCGTCGATGACTACGCGCACGCCATCGATGGTCAGGCTGGTTTCGGCAATGTTGGTCGCCAGCACGACCTTGCGCTTGCCGGCGGGCGCAGGCTCGATGGCGGCGCGCTGGGCATTGAGATCAAGCTCGCCATGCAGCGGGCACAGCAGCACATTTACATCGCCAGCCAGGGCTTCGGCCAACTGCTGATGCACGCGGCGGATCTCGGCCTGCCCCGGCAGGAACACCAGCAGGCTGCCAGCCTGTTCATCGAGGGCATCGAGGCAGGTCTGCACCACTCGTGGCTCGATGAACTCACCCGGCTGCCACGGCCGCCCCCAGCGCACATCCACCGGGTACATGCGGCCCTCGCTGCGCAACACCGGGGCATCGTCGAGCAATGCCGACAGGCGCTCGCCTTCCAGGGTGGCGGACATCAGCAGGATCTTCAGCGGCGGCTCGTCGCGCAGCAGCTCCCGGCCATTGAGGCTCAAGGCCAGCGCGAGGTCGGCATCCAGACTGCGTTCGTGGTACTCGTCGAAGATCACCAGCCCCACCCCGTCCAGGGCCGGATCATCCTGCAGGCGCCGGGTAAGAATACCCTCGGTCACGACCTCGATACGGGTGTTCGGACCTACCTTGCTGTCCAGCCGAATGCGGTAGCCGACCGTCTCGCCGACCTGTTCGCCCAACTCACTGGCCAGCCGCTCCGCCGCCGCCCGCGCGGCCAGGCGCCGCGGTTCGAGCATGAGAATGGTCTGCCCGGCCAGCCAAGGCTCGTGCAGCAGCGCCAAAGGCACGCGAGTGGTCTTGCCCGCGCCGGGCGGGGCTTCGAGCACCGCTTCATGGCGCTCGGCCAGGGCTTGGCGCAGGGCAGGCAGGACGGCGTCGATGGGTAGCGAGATCATGAAGGCTCCAGGTCGGGAGCGAAGTATAACGCCGCTCCGAGGTGCGGGCGCCGAGCACGTATGGATAGCACGCCAAGGTCAGCGAACTGACCCTCAGGTAACAAGGTCCATCTACTCGGCTTGACCATTTGCTTGTATCGTTGCGGCCTATTTTGCGGAGATTGCCATGCGTATTCCTTCACGTTTGATCGGCGGCGCCGTTGTCGCTGCCCTGGTGACCCAACTGACCGCCTGCGGCACCCTGTTCTGGCCGGATCGGCGCGGGCAGATCGAAGGGCGTATCGACCCTGTGGTGGCCGCGCTGGACGCCATCGGCATCCTCTTCTATGTGCTGCCTGGGCTGATTGCCTTCGGTGTGGACTTCGCCACCGGCGCGATCTACCTCAACGACGGCAAGACCGCGCAGGTAGCGCCGGAAAAGCTGCAGCATGCGATTGATCGCGACGGCAAGGTCGATAACCTGAAGCTGCAGGCCATCCTGGAAACCGAGCTGGGCCGCAGTTTGCCGCTCGACGATCCGCGCCTGATCCAGCACACCGGCAGCGTCGAACAGCTGGCCATGTATGGCTTGAAGCCGGTCATCTAGGGATTTGTAATGGCAACCAGCAAGGAACACGCACGCCTGCTCCGACTGGCGACAAGGGCGTCACTGGCGGTCGCCAGCATTCTCATCGTGGCCAAGGCCGTTGCCTGGTGGCTCAGTGGTTCGGTGAGTCTGCTGGCGGGGCTCACCGATTCGGTGCTGGATGGCGCGGCGTCGTTTCTCAACCTGCTGGCGGTGCACTATGCGCTGCGTCCGGCCGATGACGATCATCGGTATGGACACGGCAAGGCCGAGGCTCTGGCGGGGATGGCCCAGGCGTTGTTCATCGGTTCTAGCGCGGTGTTGATCGGGTACCAGGCATGGAAACAGCTGCAGGACCCGCAGCCGCTGGGCGCGGCCGGGGTGGGCATCGCGGTGATGATTCTTTCGCTGGCGCTGACCGTGGCGCTGCTGGCCCTGCAATACAAGGTCGTTCGCGAAACCGGTTCGACCGCCGTGCGGGCGGACTCGCTGCACTACCGTTCCGACTTGCTGCTCAATGGCAGCATTTTAGTAGCGCTGGTCCTGGCCAGCTACGGTTGGCCGCAGCTGGATGCTTTCTTTGGCCTGGGCATTGCGCTGTACATCTTGTGGAGCGCGGTGCAGATCGCTCGCGAAAGCACGGCGATTCTGATGGACAAGGAGTTGCCAGTGGATGTCAGTGAACAGATGCTGGCGCTGGCGTGCGATGTGCCGGGCGTGCTTGGCGCCCATGACCTGCGCACGCGCATGTCGGGCAATCATTGGTTCGTGCAGTTGCATCTCGAGTTGCCGGGGCAGCTGTCGCTGGCCGAGGCCCATGGCATCTGCGAGAGCGTGGAAGTTGCCATTGAAAGCCGGTATCCACGTGCCGAAGTGCTGGTTCACGCAGACCCCATTTGAGAGAAGCGCGGTCAGCCTGCAAAACCGCAGTGTCCCCGGACGCGGCTCGCGCCGCTGCTACAGGGGATCTCGGCACCACGTAAACCCATGCCGCGTGCCGACAAAACGCGATGCCTGTAGCAGCGGCGCAAGCCGCGTCGGCAGCGAATGCAGTGTCTCAGGCAAAACGCGATACCTGTAGCAGCGGCGCAAGCCGCGTCGGCGACGAATGCGGTATGTCAGCCAAAACGCAGTCCCCGTAGCAGCGGCGCAAGCCGCGTCGGCGGCCGATGCGGTATGTCAGCCAAAACGCAGTCCCCGTAGCAGCGGCGCGAGCCGCGTCGGCGGTGGATGCGATGTGTCAGCCAGAACGCGGTGCCCCATTGCAGCGCTGCAAGGCCTATCAATTCACCGTGTACCCACGTGACGCGAAGCAATTGGCCAGGCTCTGCCGGTACACGCTGACCACTTCCGGCGACGGCGCATAGGTAGCACTGGCTGGGTCGAAGCGGCTCTGTTCGACAGCCCAGCGCTTGCACTCGTATTGATCCTGAGCGATCTGCTGCGGACTCTGGCCCTGGGCCGGATAGGCTGCGACGTCATAGTTGGTCAAGGTCGGCGCTGGTTGCGGGGTGCTGGCATTCACTGGGGGATTAACCACCACGTATTCCTGGGTATTGTCGGCCCATTGATAGTAGGTACCGGCCGCGACGAAGAACACCGAACTACCGATCCACATGCGCTGGGCGTAGTCGGGCAAGACGCGCACCCGAACGCCGCGCGGCGGCTCGATCACCACGTATTGCGGACCCTGCGGCCGATACCAGTACCCACCGGAGTAGTAGTAATCCTGCCCCCGATACGGCACGCGATAATTCTGGCCGGGGAAGCGATCAATCACCTGCCCCGGACGATACTGCGGGCCAGGCCCCCAACCACCGCCGTGGCCGCCGGGCCAACGGTCTCGACCGCCCTCCCAGCGCCTGTCGTTGTCGCGCCGCAGGTCTGGATAACTGCCGCGCAGCGGCGCCTGGGTCTGGCGCACTGCGTCGGGCTTGCCGATGATCGGCGGCCGATTGTCCTGCTGGCCACCTTCGGGACGACCCTGATCCGGGCGACCCTGTTCTGGACGACCCTGCTCCGGCTGGTTGCCTTGCCACTGGTTCTGGCTGCCGCCGCCTGGCCGACCTTGCCACTGGCCCTGATTGCCTTGCGGCGGTCGCCCCTGCCACTGACCCTGATTGCCACCTTGCTGTGGGCGGTACTGCCCACCGCCTTGCGGCTGCCCAGGCCCGGCATTACCCCCTCCCTGCCCACGCTGGCCACCATTGGAACTGCCGCGCAACTGGTCTTGCGGGCCTTCCGCATACGCAGGCGCGCCCACAGCCAGGCAGAGCACAGCGACACCGGCCATACGCCATAGGGGCAAGTTCATGCTGTTCCTCGTAGAAAAAGGGGGCGACCCAGTATCAGACTGACAAACCCGAACGCGGTTCTGTGAAGATCCCGTCAGGTGCCTGCAAAGGATATCGGCACGTACCGCGCGTTCATGACCGCACGCCAGGCACCGGTCACACATATTTCGCAGACGAAAAAAGAGGAGACCCGCAGGCCTCCTCTCGCGAAACTGTGTCCTTGCTCGACGCTTGTGACGTCGGCTCACCTCACGCTGCCTTCTGGGCCGCATGCAGCCCGGGGGCCAGCGCGACCCCGGTGGGGGCGGTGGCCGCAATTCGCTTGATTCAGCGGATCGCAGTGGACGTGTGTCCGGGCAGTGATTCTGTGAATAACAATAGCGCCACGGACGCAGCAGCCGATTGCGAACATTGCTGATTTACACAGCACTTGCGCAATTTTTGCCTTCGGATAGATAATTTGCCGCAACGCAAAACACGAAGGCAGATTTGATGAGCAAGCTTGATCGCTATGACCTGAGCATTCTGGCGGAACTGCAGCGTGACGCGCGCATTTCCAACCAGGAACTGGCCGAACGCATCGGTCTCTCGCCGTCGCCCTGCTCACGGCGCGTCAAGCAGCTCGAAGACGACGGCTACATTTCCCGTCAGGTCGCCCTGCTGGACCGCAAGAAGCTGGGGTTGAGCCTGACTGCCTACGTGCTGATCGGCATGGACCGGCACACGCCGGAACGCTTCGAAACCTTCGAAGCGGCGATTCGCGGACTGCCTCAGGTACTCGAATGCAGCCTGGTGACCGGGATGGATGCCGACTATCAGCTCAAGGTGGTGGTGCCGGACATGGACCACTACCAGAAGCTGCTGCTGGGCCACCTGACGCGGATCGAGGGCGTCACCAGCGTGCGTTCCAGCTTCGTTCTCAACCAGGTCATGGCCAGCACTGAACTGCCGTTGACCCATCTACGCTGAGCTTCAGGCCTGAGCCAGACTTGAAGCTCCTTCGCGGGTAGAACCCGCTCCCACAGGGGTGCAGGCTGGCTAGAGACTGGCCGGCACCTCGCGCCACTCGCCCTGCCCCAGGCCCTCGAGGCTCCAGTCGCCGATGCGCACCCGCACCAGGCGCAGGGTCGGCAGGCCCACCGCCGCCGTCATGCGCCGCACCTGACGGTTGCGCCCCTCTTTGATCACCAGCTCCAGCCAATGGGTAGGTATGCTCTTGCGAAAGCGCACGGGCGGATCGCGCGGCCACAGGTCCGGCTCGTCCAGCAGCCGCGCTTGCGCCGGCAGAGTCATGCCATCGTTGAGCTCGACCCCGGTGCGCAGACGCTGCAACTGGTCTTCGTCGGGTACGCCTTCCACCTGCACCCAATAGGTCTTGGCCAGCTTGTGCTTCGGGTCGGCAATGCGCGCCTGCAACTGGCCGTCGTTGGTCAGCAACAGCAGCCCCTCGCTGTCACGGTCCAGGCGACCGGCCGGATAGACCCCGGCAATGTCGATGAAATCCTTCAGCGTCGCCCGCCCTTCACCGTCGCTGAACTGGGTCAGCACATCGAACGGCTTGTTGAACAGCACCAGCCGCGGTTGGGCCGGCGGGGCTTTGGCCACACGGCGGCCGCTGGTGGGTGGACGTTTGTTGAAGCGAGGAGGAAGAGGCATGACGAAGCGGCTTTCGGGCTGGCAAGGGCGCTCATGCTAGAGGCCCTTGCCAGCCACGGCAAACCTGTCAGCGGAACGGCGGCTCGTCGAAGCTGCGCAGCTTGCGTGAGTGCAGCGAATTGAGCTGGGTACGCAGCAGGTTCAAGGCCGTGATGCCGATGTTCAGATGCTGGCTGACCGCGCGGTTGTAGAACGCGTTGGCCGAGCCCGGCAGCTTGATCTCACTGTGCAACGGCTTGTCCGACACGCACAGCAGAGTGCC
This sequence comes from Pseudomonas sp. CFBP 13727, assembly GCF_014841915.1. NCBI lineage: Bacteria > Pseudomonadati > Pseudomonadota > Gammaproteobacteria > Pseudomonadales > Pseudomonadaceae > Pseudomonas > Pseudomonas sp. CFBP 13727. The sequence goes on along the minus strand of NZ_JACYUT010000003.1, from coordinate 187,340 downwards.
GTACGGCACCCGCAGGCGATAACCCTGGGCGGCAATGGTGCCGCTCTCCATGTCCACCGCCACGGCGCGCGACAGATTGATCAGCGGTCGCTCCTGGGCCCAGCGCAGCTCCCAGTTGCGGTCATCGTAGGTCAGCACGGTGCCGGTGCGCAGGCGCTTCTTGAGGTCGTCGCCACGCTCGCCGGTGACCTGTGCCGCCGCTTCCTGCAATGCCAGCTGCACTTCGGCCAGGGCCGGAATGGGGATGTTCGGTGGCAGGACGCGATCGAGAATGCCGTCCTGGCGCATGTAGGCGTGGGCCAGCACATAGTCGCCGATGGTCTGCGACTGTCGCAGGCCACCGCAGTGGCCGATCATCAGCCAGCAATGCGGGCGCAGCACGGCCAGGTGGTCGGTGATGTTCTTGGCGTTCGAAGGGCCGACGCCGATGTTCACCAGGGTCACGCCGTCGCCGTCCTCGGCAATCAGGTGATACGCCGGCATCTGATAGCGGTGCCATACCACGCTGGCCACCAGCGCCTGGGCCTCGCCGTTGTCCATGCTCTTTTCGATGATCACATTGCCGGGCATCACCAGGCGCACGAAGCGCGGGTCGTTGCGCAGCTGTTCCAGGCCGTGGGTGACGAACTGGTCGACGTAGCGATGGTAGTTGGTCAGCAGGATCCACGGCTGCACGTGCTTCCAGTCGCTGCCGGTGTAGTGGATCAGGCGACGCAGGGAGAAATCCACCCGCGCGGCGTCGAACAGCGCCAACGGCAGCGGATCGGCAGTGGCCCAGTCGTACAGGCCGTCGGCGATGCCGTCGGTGGCGGCAGACAGGTCGGTGCTGGGGAACACCCGCGCCAGAGCGGCCGCGGTCACACCGCTGCCGGCCAGCTCGTCGCCCTGGTCGACGACATAGGGATAAGGGATGTTCTGCTCGCTGACACCGACTTCGATGGTGACCGCGAAGTCGCGCATCAGCGGCCGCAACTGGTCCAGCAGATAACCGCGGAAGGCGGCCGGCTGGGTCACGGTTACCGAGTACACGCCAGGCAGGTTGACCTTGGCGTAGGCTCGGGTGATGGCAGGCAGTTCGCCGCCGTAGGCGTAGGTCAGGCGCAGTTCAGGGTAGCGAAACAGATCGCGCTCGGCCGCATCCGGCTCGCTGCGATCCTTAAGGTAGCGCTTGAGCGCCTGGCTCAAGGCGCGAGTGGCCCGTTCGTGCAGTTCTGCCAACCGATCCACGGCTTGTTCGGCAGTTTGCACAACTACGAAGTCTGGAGCATTACTCATGGGGCATGTCCTGGCTGATCTGGCAGGCTTGCATCTTGCCTGCAATGCCGACGAAAGGCACCCCCGGTGCGACGGCGTTGGTTACGCCGGGGCAGCGCCGGGGGGCGCATCTGCAATCGGTGGCGACACAGGCTTGGGATGGCTGAGGATGCAGCCGTGCAGAACCGCCTGAAGCTCTTCGAAGCGTACCGGGCGCGCCAGGCAGATCGATACCCCGGCAGCCAGGCACGCCTCGCGCCGGGCCTGGCCGGGTTCGGTGATCGCCAGCACCGGCAATTGCTCGCACCCCGGCACGCTGCGCAGTTCGCGGGTGGTGTGCAGAGCGCTCTCTGCGGGCAGGCTGTGCTCGATGAGCACGGCATCGAAACGCTCGCGAGCCAGCAGGGCCAGCGCACCGGCGCCGTCCTCGGCGGTGCGCACGCGGTAGCCGAGCTTGAGCAGCATGGCCCGCACCACCAACTGGTCGACGCTGTTGGCGTCCACCAGCAATACGGTGCATTCATGGGCGGCGCGCTGCGCGCCAAGGGCACCGGCGCGGGTGCTCAAGGCACGGCCCGGATGCGCTTCGACAACCCCCAGGCGCACGCTCAGTTCGAAACAGCTGCCGCGTCCGGGCTCGGACTGATGATGAAGCTGCCCGCCTACCAGCTCGGCCAGCTGCCGACAGATCGCCAGGCCTATACCCAATCCGCCGTACTCGCGGGTCACCGAGCCGTCGAGCTGGTAGAAGCGTTGGTAGAGGGTCTCTTCGTCGCGATGACTGAAACCGATGCCGCTGTCGCTGACCGTGAAGGTTATCTGCAGGTGATCACTTGCTGGCTCGCCGCCACTGACGCGCACATTGACACTGCCTTCGCGGGTGAACTTGATGCCGTTGTCGATCAGGCAGCCCAGGCACAGGGCAAGCTTCTGCGAATCGCCCTGCAGGCGGTCGGGCAGACCGGCTACGCGCTCCACGGTGAACGCCAGCCCCTTGCTCTGGGCCTGGCGGCTGAATTGCATCTGCATGCTGTCCAGCAGCGCCTGCAGGCTGAACGGTTCGTTGCGCGGATAGAGCCGCCCGGCCTGCAGCTCGGTGAGGATCAGGATGTCGTCGACCATGCGCATCATGTGCCGCGCCGAACCTGCCGCGGTGTGCTGGTACTGCGCCAGCTCCGGCCCCATGGGCACGGTCTGCATCAGTTCCAGGGAGCCGATCACGCCATTCATCGGGGTGCGCAGCTCATGGGTGACGGTGGCGAGAAATTCGTCCTTGAGCCGGTTGCTGGCCGCCAGTTCCTGGTTCGCCTGCTCAAGCTTCAGCCCGGCTTCCTTCAAGGTCTGCGCCTGCTGGTCGCGCAGCACATTGATCCGGTCGGCCAGGGCCAGCGACAGCAGGCCGACCTCCAGCGCCGAACCGATCTGGCTGGCGTACATGGTGATGAACACATTGGGCAGATAGCCCAGCACCATCAGGGTATTGACGATGCCGCCCAGCAGGAACGCGCTCCAGGCAATGATGAAGTAACGCGCCAGCCGCATGCCACGCAGCCAGGCGAGGATGCCAGCGGAGAAGATCACCACGGTGAAACACAGCGCCAGCAACGTGGCCAGGCGCAATGCCAAGGCGTAGCTGGTCGACAGCGACAGCACCATGACCACGGCGCCGTAGACCATCAGGCCGAGCAGTAGTCGATCCATCCAGCGGCTGTGCCGCGCCGTCTGCAGGAAGCTGCGCGAGAACTGGCAACCGAAGAAGCCGGCCGCGCCAATGAAGAACGGCGTGGCCGCGTTGGCCCACCATGGGTTGTCGGGCCAGAAATACTCGACCCCGGCACCGTTCACTGACACCTGATACAGGCCGAACGACGCGATATAGACGATGTAGTACAGGTAGCTGCGATCACGCACGCTGAGGAAGATGAACAGGTTGTACACCAGCATGCCCAGCAGCACGCCGTAGATCAGCCCGAGCACGTACAGCCTTGAAGGTTGTGCCTCGAGGTACGCGTTGGCCGACCACAGGCTGACCGGCGCCTGCACCGAGCCCTGGCTGTGCAGGCGCAGATACACGGTCTTCGCTTCACCTGGCTGGAACGGCAGTTCGAACAAGTAGTTGTTCTGTTTGATCTGGCGGCTGGCATACGGCAAGGCATCGCCGGTTCGCTGCACCGAGTGGTACTGGCCGGCGGCATCGGGCAAGAACAGTTCCAGATGGTCCATGGGCGGATAGGCCAGCTCCAGCAACCAGCTGTGCGATGATCCGTCGGCGCGCGGTACATAGCGCAGATCGATGCGCAGCCAGTACACGGACTGCGAGTAACCGGCATTGAGCACGTCGCTGTGATGCTGACGAAAGGCAGGGGCCAGGTCGGTGGTGATCTGCTCGATGGTGGCGTCGCCCGACACATCTTCGTAGACCTGCATCGTGCGGCCCAGGGCGAGGCTGCGGGTGGTCTCGTCGAAGTCGACCGCACCTGCCAGCATGGGCAGCCAGGCCATTATCAAGATAAGCAAATAGCGCATGGTGCCTTCGGGATGTGTTGCAGCGTAGTGTCAATATGATACATACCCCCCCTGCAAAGCGCGAACGCCGGTCGCCAACGCAGACCGTCAGACACGCGCACCGCCGCTTGCGGCCCTGCTACAACGGCGTGCGCCGTGATAAGCTCGCGCACCATGAATATCTATAGTTCCCGCCCCGTTGTCCTCTGTCTCTCCGGCCACGACCCCAGTGGCGGCGCCGGCCTGCAGGCAGATATCGAAGCCTTGCTCGCGCAGGGCTGCCATGCCGCGCCGACGATCACGGCGCTGACCGTGCAGAACACGGTCAATGTCAGCGATTTCCGCGTGCTCGACCGCGAGTGGATCCTGGCCCAGGCCAATGCCGTGCTCAGCGACTCGCCGGTGGCGGCGGTCAAGCTGGGCATGCTCGGTTCGGTAGACATGGTCGCAACCGTGGTCGAGCTGTTGTCCGCCCACCCCCATCTGCCGATGGTCTGTGACCCGGTATTGCGCGCCGGTGGTGGCGGTAGCCTGGGCAAGGACGAGGTCGGCTACGCGATGCGCGAACAGCTGCTGCCGCTGGCGACCATCGCGACGCCGAACCTGCCCGAAGCGCGCATTCTCGCCGACCTGCCCGACGGCAGCGCCGATGAATGCGCACACAAGCTGCTGCCGTTCTGCAAGCACCTGTTGATCACCGGCGGCCATGGCGACGAGCACGAAGTGCACAACCGCCTGTACAGCCGCGACGGCAGTCGTCGCACGTTCACCTGCCAGCGTCTGCCTGGCAGTTACCATGGCTCCGGATGCACCCTGGCCAGCGCCCTGGCCGGCCGCCTGGCGTTGGGCGAAGGCCTGGAAAGCGCGGTGCAGTCGGCGCTCGACTACACCTGGCGCACCTTGCGCGACGCCGAGCAGTTGGGCCACGGGCAATTCGTGCCGCGCCGCCTGCCCCTGGATTTCTGCTCTTGAGCCGAACCCCTGCCCCCTGCCTCAGGACCGAGCGATGAACCTACGTGGCGTCTATGCCATCACCGACAGCCAGCTGTTGGCCGGCAAGTTCCTCAAGTACGTCGAGGCTGCACTGGACGGCGGCATTACCCTGCTGCAATACCGTGACAAGAGCAACGACGACGCCCGGCGCCTGCGCGAAGCCGAGAAATTGCGCCAGCTGTGCGAGCGCTACAAGGCGCACCTGATCATCAACGACGACGCCGAGTTGGCCGCGCGGCTCAACGTCGGCGTGCACCTGGGGCAGACCGATGGCCCGCTGACGCCTGCACGCGCCTTGCTTGGGCGCAGGGCGATCATTGGCAGCACGTGCCACAACCGTCTCGACCTGGCCCACCAGGCCGCCCGCGAAGGGGCCAGCTACGTGGCCTTCGGACGCTTCTTCGCCTCCCAGACCAAGCCCGACGCATCGCCTGCCAGCCTGGAACTGTTGGCGCAGGCGCGTGCCGAATTGAAATTGCCGATTGCCGTCATTGGCGGCATCACCCTGGACAACGCCGCCCCGCTGGTGGCCCAGGGTGCCAACCTGCTGGCCGTGGTGCATGCGCTGTTCGGCGCCGACACGGCCCAGGAAGTCACCCGCCGCGCCCGCGCGCTGAACGCGTTGTTCGAAACTGCCTGATGCAAGAGAGCTTATCTATGTCCCGTTCCGAAACCTTGTTCGCCAACGCCCAGAAGCACATCCCCGGGGGCGTCAACTCGCCCGTGCGCGCCTTCAAGAGCGTGGGCGGCACGCCGCTGTTCTTCAAGCACGCCGCCGGCGCCTATGTCACCGACGAAGACGACAAGCGCTACGTCGACTACGTGGGTTCATGGGGTCCGATGATTCTCGGCCACAGCCACCCGGACGTGCTCGATGCGGTGCGCAGGCAGCTTGAACATGGTCTGTCGTACGGCGCCCCCACCGAAATGGAAACGCAGATGGCAGACCTGGTCTGCGCGATCGTGCCGTCCATGGAAATGGTGCGCATGGTCAGCTCGGGGACCGAGGCAACCATGAGCGCCATTCGCCTGGCCCGTGGTTTCACCGGGCGCGACAGCATCATCAAGTTCGAGGGTTGCTACCACGGTCATTCCGACAGCCTGCTGGTCAAGGCCGGTTCCGGCGCCCTGACCCTTGGCGTGCCCAGCTCGCCTGGCGTGCCGGCGGCGTTCGCCAAACACACCCTGACCCTGCCGTTCAACGACATTGCCGCAGTAGAGCAGATGCTCGCCGAAGTCGCCGATGAAGTGGCGTGCATCATCGTCGAACCGGTGGCGGGCAACATGAACTGCGTACCGCCAGCGCCCGGTTTTCTGGAAGGCCTGCGTCGCCTCTGTGACCAGTACGGTGTGGTGCTGATCTTCGACGAAGTCATGACCGGTTTCCGCGTGGCCCTCGGTGGTGCCCAGGCCTACTATGGCGTGACGCCGGACCTGAGCACCTTCGGCAAGATCATCGGTGGTGGCATGCCCGTCGGCTGTTTCGGCGGCAAGCGCGAGATCATGTCGCACATTGCGCCGCTGGGTCCGGTCTATCAGGCCGGCACGTTGTCGGGCAACCCGCTGGCCATGGCCGCTGGCCTGACCACCCTGAAGCTGATCAGCCGCCCCGGTTTCCATGACGAGCTGAGCGACTACACCGCACGCCTGCTCGACGGCCTGCAGCAGCGTGCCGATGCCGCGGGCATCCCGTTCGTCACCACTCAGGCCGGGGGCATGTTCGGCCTGTACTTCAGCGGCGCCGATGACATCGTCACCTTCGAAGACGTCATGACCAGCGACGCCGATCGCTTCAAGCGCTTCTTCCACCTGATGCTCGACGGCGGCGTGTACCTGGCGCCAAGTGCATTCGAGGCAGGCTTCACGTCCATCGCCCACGGCGATGCCGAGCTGGCGATTACCCTGGATGCTGCCGAGAAAGCGTTTGCTGCGCTGAAATAACCACCTTCACTCCCGTAGGAGCGGTCAGCGGCCGCGAAAAGGACGCTGCGGTATGCCTGGCCGACCGCAGCGCATCGTTCGCGGCCACGGACCGCTCCTACGCAGAAGGTTGCATCTAAATCCGTAGGAGCGGTCAGCGACCGCGAAAAGGACGCTGCGGTATGCCTGGCCGACCGCAGCGCATCGTTCGCGGCCACGGACCGCTCCTACGCAGAGGGTTGCATCTAAATCCGTAGGAGCGGTCAGCGGCCGCGAAGAAGGCAACACGGTGCGCCTGACACAGCGTGCTGGATTGTCTACGGCCACGGACCGCTGCCGCGGCTGGCACCCCGTGAAACATTGCCATCTGGGCGATATCGCAGAAAAACGAGTAAAGACTTTGTAACAGCCCCCCCGCTTATTTCATAATGCAGCACCCGCCACGTTTCGACGTCGGGTCCGCCCGCATTTCGCAGAGGTAAGTCGATCCCCATGAACCGCACCGGCCGCGCCCTTGCATTGGGCTGCCTGTTGCTTCTTCAGCCGCTAATGGCTACCGCAGGCGGCAATTCGTTGTTGATTCCGGCGGTGGGTCGCTGCACCCTCAATACCTCTGCCCAGGCATTGCCCGCGGCGCTGACTGCGTGTCAGCAGGCTGCAAAGGACGGCGACGCCCAGGCGCAATTCGAACTCGGTCAGTTCTATTACGACGGTACTCGAACCGAACGCGACTTGAACCAGGCCCTCAGCTACTTCGAACTAGCCTCCCTGCAAGGCCATGCCGAGGCCCAGTATCACCTGGGCACCATGTTCTTCAAGGGCGAAGGCGTGGCGGCCAACAACATCCAGGCCTATATCGTGCTGAAGATGGCAGCGGTCAATGGCGCCGAGGATGCACTGGACGTCGCCGACGAGGTGTCCGGGCAGATGCGCCGCGAAGACCTCGAAGTGGCCACTCAGGTGCTGGGGCAGATTTTCCGCAAGTACCTGCTCGAATTGCAGACGGCCGATGACCGCCGCTCGCCTTTCGCCCCGCTGCCCTGAGCCTGGCAGCGGCCCGACTGATGACTACTTGTCGGGCATCGGCATCGGGAATGGCATTACATTGCCGGTCATGCGTGCCTCGCTGATCTTCGGCGTGCCCAGACGCTCCACTTCGTCGATCCGCACGATCGAGTGCATGGGCACGAAGCTGCGCGTCACGCCTTCGAACTGAGCCTTGAGCTTTTCTTCGCTGGGGTCGACGACCACGGTGGTGCGCTCGCCAAAGACGAATTCCTCGACCTCCAGAAAGCCCCACAGATCACTCTGGTAGATCTGCTTGGCGTACATCTCGAATACCTGGCCCTGGTTGAGGAAAATCACTTTGTAGATTGGAGCTTCGCGTTTGGTCATCGTCGGCAGATATAAGGTCGTGAGCTTGAAAGAGGGCGAAAACTATAGCATAGCCGCCCGACAGGCAATGCTAGGAACCACCGACCACGGGCACTATAATGCGCGGTTCTTTGAACCACTTGATGATCACCCCATGGCCAAGAAGCTTTATATCGAAACCCACGGTTGCCAGATGAACGAGTACGACAGCTCGCGCATGGTCGACCTGCTGGGTGAACATCAAGCCCTGGAAGTCACGGCACGCGCAGAAGACGCCGACGTGATCCTGCTCAATACCTGCTCGATCCGCGAGCGCGCCCAGGACCGCGTCTATTCGCAACTGGGCCGCTGGCGCGAACTGAAGCTGGCCAAGCCGGACATGGTCATTGCGGTCGGCGGCTGCGTGGCCAGCCAGGAAGGCGCAGCCATCCGCGATCGCGCGCCCTACGTCGATGTGGTGTTCGGCCCGCAAACCCTGCATCGCCTGCCCGAGATGATCGACGCGGCGCGCATCACCCGCCTGCCGCAGGTGGACATCTCCTTCCCCGAGATCGAGAAGTTCGACCACCTGCCCGAACCGCGCATCGACGGCCCGACCGCCTACGTCTCGGTGATGGAAGGCTGCAGCAAATACTGCACGTTCTGCGTGGTGCCCTACACCCGCGGCGAAGAAGTCAGCCGACCGTTCGACGATGTCCTGGCCGAGGTCATGCACCTGGCCGACAACGGCGTGCGCGAAGTCACCCTGCTGGGGCAGAACGTCAACGGCTACCGCGGCCAGACCGACGACGGTCGCCTGGCCGACCTGGCCGAGCTGATCCGGGTGGTGGCACAGATCGACGGGATCGAGCGCATCCGCTACACCACCTCGCACCCACTGGAGTTTTCCGACAGCCTGATCCTGGCCCATGCCGAAGTGCCGCAGTTGGTGAAGCACCTGCACCTGCCGGTGCAATCGGGCTCGGACCGCGTGCTGGCGGCCATGAAACGCGGCCACACGGTGCTGGAATACAAATCCAAGCTGCGCAAGCTCAAGGCGGCGGTACCGGACATCTGCATCAGCTCGGACTTCATCATCGGTTTCCCCGGCGAAACCGAGAAAGACTTCGAGCAGACCCTGAAACTGGTTACCGATGTGGGCATGGATTTCTCGTACTCCTTCATCTATAGCCAGCGGCCTGGTACGCCGGCGGCGGATCTGGCCGACGACACGCCCGAGACGGTGAAGAAACAGCGCCTGGATGCGCTGCAGCATCGGCTGAACCAGCAGGGCTTCGAGATCAGTCGTCAGATGGTGGGCACTACCCAGCGCATTCTGGTCACCGATTATTCGCGCAAGGATCCCGGCCAGTTGCAGGGGCGTACCGAGAACAACCGTATCGTCAACTTCACCTGCTCGGATGCACGGCTGATCGGCCAGTTCGTCGACATCCACATTGCCGAGGCCCGCCCCCACTCGCTGCGCGGCGAACTGCTGGCCTGACAGATCCACACCGCGGCGCGACGTTCGCGGCCGATGACCGCTCCTACAGGGTGACCGCGATCCTTGTAGGAGCGGTCAGTGGCCGCGAAAGCCGCACCGCCGGCAGCCAGCCAGGCGCTGGCCAAGGCCATTCGCCGCCCACCCCTTTCGCCCCGCCCCTGACAGGGGTTATCCTTGGACTTATTTCAATTGCCGTCGGGCGGCCGAATACGACCTTGAACGCACCTATCGAACCACATCGCTTCCTGCTCGAGCCTTTCGAGGCTCGCCGCTTCGCCAACCTGTGCGGGCAATTCGACGAGCATCTGCGCTTGATCGAACAGCGCCTGGAAATCGAAATCCGCAACCGTGGCAATCAGTTCGAACTGATCGGCGACGCCCGACACACGCGCTCAGCAGAAAACCTGCTGCGCCGCCTGTACCGGGAAACCAAGGCCACCGAGCTGTCCCCCGATACGGTCCACCTGTTTCTGCAGGAGTCGGCGGTCCAGGAACTCGACGATCCAGCGTCCGGAGAAGTCCCGGTCGCGCTGCGTACCCGCAAGGGCATGATCAAGCCGCGCGGCTTGAACCAGCAGCGCTACGTCAAGGAAATCCTGAGCAACGACATCAACTTCGGGATCGGCCCGGCAGGTACTGGCAAGACGTACCTGGCCGTGGCCGCCGCCGTCGATGCCCTCGAGCGCGAGCAGGTCCGACGCATTCTTCTGGTGCGCCCTGCCGTGGAAGCGGGCGAAAAGCTTGGCTTCCTGCCCGGCGACCTGGCACAGAAGATCGACCCCTACCTGCGCCCGCTCTACGATGCGCTCTACGAAATGCTCGGCTTCGAACACGTCGCCAAGCTGATCGAGAAACAGGTCATCGAGATCGCGCCGCTGGCCTACATGCGCGGACGCACCTTGAACAACAGCTTCATCATCCTCGATGAAAGCCAGAACACCACCGTGGAACAGATGAAAATGTTCCTGACCCGGATCGGTTTCGGCTCCACGGCGGTGATCACCGGTGACATCACCCAGGTCGACCTGCCCAAGGGCACCAAGTCGGGCCTGAGCCAGGTCATCGAAGTGCTCAAGGACGTACCGGGCATCAGCTTCACCCACTTCAAGCCCAAGGACGTCGTCCGTCACCCGCTGGTGCAGCGCATCGTCGAGGCCTACGAGCGCTTCGACGCCCAGCCCGCCACCGTCAACGAGGCCGGGGACAAACGCCGCGATGCTTGAGCTTGACCTGCAACGGGCCAGCACCGCGCCTGGCCCGAGCGACGCCGAGTTCCGCCGCTGGTGCGAGCTGGCGTTGCGCCAGCGCAGCGCCGATTCGGAGATGACCATTCGCTTGGTCGATGAAACCGAAGGCCGCGAGCTGAATCTGACCTATCGTCACAAAGATTACGCAACCAACGTGCTTTCATTCCCTGCGGACGTGCCGGACGAGATGCTCGACATCCCGTTGCTGGGCGACCTGGTCATCTGTGTGCCGGTGGTGGAACGCGAAGCCGCCGAACAGGGCAAGGCCCTGGACGCCCACTGGGCGCACCTGGTGATGCACGGCTGCCTGCACCTGCTGGGCTACGACCACATCGACGACGATGAGGCCGAGGAAATGGAAGCACTGGAACGAGAGTTGCTTGCACAATTGGGTCATCCGGACCCCTATGCCGCCGACGAACACGTCGACGACACCCCCACCAAAGCAATTGGCAAGGATCACGAGTAAAGGGCTATGAGCGAAGATCGATCGAGCAACGGGCAGAAGTCATGGTTGGGTAAACTGACCCAGGCTTTTGCCCATGAGCCCAAGAACCGCCAGGAACTGCTGGAACTGCTGCGCGAAGCGCACCAGAACAAGCTCCTGGACAGCGAAGCATTGACCATCGTGGAAGGCGCCATCCAGGTCGCCGACCTGCAAGTGCGCGACATCATGGTGCCGCGCTCGCAGCTGATCAGCATCAAGTCCACCCAGACGCTGCAGGAATTCCTGCCCGCGGTCATCGACGCTGCGCACTCGCGCTACCCGGTGGTCGGCGAGAATCACGACGACGTGATCGGCGTGCTGCTGGCCAAGGACTTGCTGCCGCTGATCCTGCAGAACGACCACGCGAACTTCAATATCAAGGACCTGCTGCGTCCGGCCACCTTCGTGCCCGAGTCCAAGCGCCTGAACGTGCTGCTGCGCGAGTTCCGCGCCAACCACAATCACATGGCCATCGTCATCGACGAATACGGCGGTGTGGCGGGCCTGGTGACCATCGAGGACGTGCTGGAACAGATCGTCGGCGACATCGAGGACGAGCACGACGTCGAGGAAGACAGCTACATCAAGCCGCTGCCCAGCGGTGACTTCCTGATCAAGGCGCTGACGCCGATCGAGAACTTCAACGAGTTCTTCGAAAGCCAGTTCTCGGACGACGAATTCGACACCGTCGGCGGCCTGGTGATGAGTGCCTTCGGCCATCTGCCCAAGCGCAACGAGACGACCGAGATCGGTGCCTATCGCTTTCGCATCCTCAATGCCGACAGCCGCCGCATCCATTTGCTGCGCCTCACGCCAATCGCTCGCTGAGGCCTCTGCCCAGACTCCTCGTTAAGGAAAATAATGCGCTGGATCACCCGCCCCGGCTGGCCCGGTAACCTGCTGGCCATGGCGGCCGGCGGGTTGACCCCGCTGTTCCTGGCCCCATTCGATATCTGGCCGCTGGCCCTGCTTTCGCTGGCCCTGTTCTACCTTGGTCTGCGCGAGTTGAAACCACGCCAGGCGCTGGGCCGTGGCTGGTGCTATGGCTTCGGCCTGTTCGGCGCCGGCACCAGCTGGATCTACGTCAGCATCCACACCTACGGCGGTGCGTCGGTGGTGCTGGCGGCGCTGCTGATGCTCGGCTTCGTCGCCGCCGTGGCACTGTTCTTCGCCCTGCCCGCCTGGGCCTGGGCGCGCTGGTTCCGGCGCACCGATGCGCCGCTGGCCGACGCGCTTGCTTTCGCTGCGCTGTGGCTGGGCCAGGAAGCGTTCCGCGGTTGGTTTCTGACCGGTTTTCCCTGGCTCTACAGTGGCTACAGCCAGCTGCACGGCCCGCTCGCCGGCCTTGCACCCATGGGCGGCATGTGGCTGGTGTCCTTTGCCCTGGCCCTGAGCGCAGCGCTGTTGTGCAACCTGTCGCGCCTGCGCGAGCGCAAGCCGTTGCTCGCCGCAGGCGTGATCCTGCTGCTGGCGCCCTGGCTGTTGGGCCTGGCATTCAAGGGGCACGGGTGGACGGCGCCTGCGGGCGAGCCACTCACGGTGGCCGCAGTGCAGGGCAACATTGCCCAGAGCATCAAATGGAACCCCGAAGCGGTCGACCATCAACTGCAGCTGTACCGCGACAAGACGTTCGTCTCCAAGCCGGCGGATATCATCGTCTGGCCGGAAACGGCGGTGCCGGTGCTCATGGACTCGGCCCAGGGCTACCTGGCCGTGATGGGCCGGTTTGCCAGCGACCGTCATTCGGCGTTGATCACCGGCGTCCCCATTCGCCAGGTCGAGGACGGGCAGCGCCGGTTCTATAACGGCATCACCGTGGTGGGTGAAGGCGAAGGCCTGTATCGCAAGCAGAAGCTGGTACCCTTCGGTGAATACGTGCCCTTGCAGGATCTGTTGCGCGGCCTGATCGCGTTTTTCGACCTGCCCATGTCCGACTTTGCCCGCGGCCCGGCCGACCAGCCGTTGCTGCAGGCCAAGGGGTATCGGATCGCGCCGTTCATCTGCTACGAAGTGGTGTATCCGGAACTGGCGGCGAGCATGGCCGCGCGCAGCGACCTGCTGCTGACGATCAGCAACGACACCTGGTTCGGCACCTCGATAGGCCCGCTGCAACACCTGCAAATGGCGCAGATGCGCGCGCTGGAGGCCGGGCGCTGGATGATTCGCGCTACCAACAACGGGGTCACGGCGCTGATCGATCCGTTCGGCAACATCACCACTCAGGTGCCGCAGTTCGAAGAGGCGGTGCTGTATGGGGAGGTGACGCCCATGCAGGGTTTGACGCCTTATCTATTGCTGCGCTCGTGGCCGATGACAGTAGTGTGCGTATTGCTGCTGGGTTGGGCGTTGCTGCGTAGAAGGGCTGCTGGCAGGGTTTGATGGCGTTTGTGCTGGCCTCTTCGCGGGCAGAGCCCGCTCCCACCGGTTCGTGTTGTAGCCCGTTCTTTGTGGGCGCGGGGCGGGCGGCGAGCCCTCTGCCCGCGAAGAGGCCCTCAAGATCACCGATAAAACATCTTGTACCCTACCAACCCCACCGCTTCATTGAGCAGCTGGCCGTTCTGCCAGATGGCTTTGCTCTCAGGCAGCCAGCCTCCCAGCGGCCGTGCATTGTCGGTGCCCAGAAACCCCACCGGCGCCGGCACCACTTCCAACCCGTTCTGCTCGAAGCTCCAGCGCGAGCGCTGCATGTGCCAGGCCTGGGTCACCACCACCACACGCTTGATGCCATGCTGGGCAAGCAGTTCGGCGCTGAACCGGGCGTTCTCCCAGGTCGTGCGGCTGCGCTCTTCCATCCAGCGCGCGGAAGTGCCGAAATCGTCGCGCAACGACTGCGCCATGATCCACGCTTCGCTGGGCGGCGAGCCGAAATGCAAGCCGCCGGACGTCAGCACCGGCAACCCGGATGCCTTGGCCAGCCGCGCCGCATAGCGAACCCGCTCGAGCGCGACGCCGGTAGGCTGGTCGATGCCATCCCAGGCCGGGTCGCCGCGCTCGCGACCGGCGCCGAGAATGACGATGGCGTCGGCACGCTGCGCCAGGCTGCTCCACTCTTGCACAGGCAGTGCCGGCTGGTCTTCCAGCCAGCCAGCCGCACCCTGCACCACCACCGGCAGGCTCATCAACCACAGCCCGCCCAGCCCGACCACGAAACAGGCCCCGGCCAGGCGCGGCCAACGACGGCGCAGCCACCAGCCCGCCAACAATAGGACGAGAAAGATACCGGGGGGCAATAACAGCTGTTTGAGCACAAAGCGGGAAAACATCGGGCATCTCCAGAAGATGCCCGAAGCCTAAGGGTTGCCACGATGACGAACAACTGCCGTCACGACTTTCCCGAATACCCGTGACCGTGCCTGCCGATTGGCGAACGGCGCCGATCGTGCTCGTGCAGCCAGTACACTTTCGCCGACGGCTTCAGCGCAGGCGCGACCGGGGCCGGAGCCTGGGGCTCGACGCAGGCACGTTCGCCACAAGCGTGCAGGTAGGCATCGATCAGTTCGTATTCGGCCCGGCTCAAACCGCGCAACTCCAGTTCCGCAGGTTTTTCATCGCGCAGGCGCACCGCAGTGCGGGCCACATCCAGGGCTAGCCCCAAGCGGTCGATGAGTCGCTCGTAGACATCGGGCTGCGTGGCTTTGATAGGCGGCTCCAGCATTCGCTCACCTCACTTGAGAAAAAACGTTCTTTGCTTCATCAGCTTAGCGCTGGCTGGAAAATCAGCCGGTTGCAGCGACCAACGGAATGCGTCAAGTGCCTGCCACGTCCAGGCAGCTGCAATCAAGGTTTCCCTCGATAGAGGGGGGTCATGTATGCTACGGCGTTTAATATCATCGTACCTTGCCAACAGGCTCAGCCTATTTAGCAGCTGCCGGATAAGGTCACCCATTTCTCAGCGCAAAGTAGCCATGCACGAACTCTATCAGCCCCGCGAAATCGAAGCCGCCGCCCAGTCTTTCTGGGATGCGAAGAAGTCTTTTGAAGTGAGTGAACAGCCAGGCAAGGACACGTACTACTGCCTGTCGATGTTCCCCTACCCCAGCGGCAAACTGCACATGGGGCACGTGCGCAACTACACCATCGGCGACGTGATCGCGCGCTACCAGCGCATGCAGGGCAAGAACGTCCTGCAGCCGATGGGCTGGGATGCGTTCGGCATGCCGGCGGAAAACGCGGCCATGAAGAACAACGTCGCGCCGGCCAAGTGGACCTACGAAAACATCGCCTACATGAAGACCCAGCTCAAGAGCCTGGGCCTGGCCATCGACTGGTCGCGCGAAGTCACCACCTGCAAGCCCGACTACTATCGCTGGGAGCAGTGGCTGTTCACCCGCCTGTTCGAAAAAGGCGTGATCTACCGCAAGAACGGCACCGTGAACTGGGACCCGGTCGACCAAACGGTACTGGCCAACGAGCAGGTCATCGACGGTCGTGGCTGGCGTTCGGGCGCGCTGATCGAGAAGCGCGAAATACCGATGTACTACTTCAAGATCACTGCATACGCCGATGAGCTGTTGGAAAGCCTCGACGAACTGCCGGGCTGGCCGGAACAGGTCAAGACCATGCAGCGCAACTGGATCGGCAAGTCCAAGGGCATGGAAGTCCAGTTCCCGTACCACCAGGCCTCCATTGGCGAAGCCGGCACGCTGAAGGTCTTCACCACCCGTCCCGACACGCTGATGGGCGCCACCTACGTGGCCGTCGCTGCGGAGCACCCCCTGGCCACCCTGGCAGCACGCTCCGATTCTGCGCTGCAGGCGTTCATCGACGAGTGCAAGAGCGGCAGCGTGGCCGAAGCCGACGTGGCCACCCAGGAAAAACGCGGCATGCCGACCACGCTGTTCGTCGAGCACCCGCTCAGTGGCGAGAAGCTGCCAGTCTGGGTCGCCAACTACGTACTGATGCACTACGGCGACGGCGCGGTCATGGCCGTGCCGGCCCACGACGAGCGCGACTTCGAGTTCGCCTTGAAGTACGACCTGCCGATCAAGCCGGTGGTGCGCACCAGCGCGGGCGACCTGACGCCTGCGCCCTGGGTCGCGGCCTACAACGAGCACGGTCCGCTGATCAATTCCGGCGAATTCGACGGGCTCGATTTCGAAGGTGCTTTCGATGCCATCGAAGTGGCCTTGATCAAGAAGGACCTGGGCAAGTCGCGCACCCAGTTCCGCCTGCGCGACTGGGGCATCAGCCGCCAGCGCTACTGGGGCTGCCCGATTCCGATCGTGCACTGCGACGCCTGCGGCGACGTGCCGGTCCCGGAAGATCAACTGCCGGTCGTGTTGCCCGAAGACGTCGTCCCCGATGGCGCCGGTTCGCCGTTGGCGCGCATGCCCCAGTTCTACGAGTGCAGCTGTCCAAAATGCGGCGCGCCGGCCAAGCGCGAAACCGACACCATGGACACCTTCGTGGAATCGTCCTGGTACTTCGCCCGCTATGCGTCGCCGCACTATGAAGGCGGCATGGTCGACCCCGCAGCGGCCAACCATTGGCTGCCCGTGGACCAGTACATCGGCGGTATCGAGCACGCGATCCTGCACCTGCTGTACGCACGCTTCTTCCACAAGCTGATGCGCGACGAAGGCCTGGTCAGCTCCAACGAGCCGTTCAAGAACCTGCTCACCCAGGGCATGGTCATCGCCGAAACCTACTACCGTCTCGAAGCCAACGGCAGCAAGACCTGGTTCAACCCGGCCGACGTCGAACTTGTACGCGATGCCAAGGCCAAGATCATCTCGGCCAAGCTCATCAGCGACGGCCTGCCGGTGGAAATCGGCGGCACCGAGAAGATGGCCAAGTCGAAGAACAACGGCGTCGACCCGCAATCGATGATCGACCAGTACGGCGCCGACACCTGCCGCCTGTTCATGATGTTCGCCTCGCCACCCGACATGAGCCTGGAGTGGTCCGACTCCGGCGTGGAAGGCTCGCACCGCTTCCTCAAGCGCGTCTGGCGTCTGGCCCAGGCCCATGTTGGCCAGGGTTCGCACGCGCCCCTCGACGTCGCCGCGCTCGATGACGAGCAGAAGGCCATTCGCCGCGCCATTCACCTGGCGATCAAGCAGGCCAGCCAGGACGTGGGCCAGAACCACAAGTTCAACACGGCCATCGCCCAGGTGATGACCCTGATGAACGTGCTGGAAAAAGCCCCGCAGGCCACCGACCAGGACCGTGCCTTGCTGCACGAGGGCCTGGAAGCCGTGACCTTGCTGCTGGCGCCGATCACTCCGCACATCAGCCATGAGCTGTGGCAGCAACTGGGCCACACCGACGCCGTGATCGACGCCAACTGGCCGACGCTGGACGAATCGGCGCTGGTGCAGGACAGCCTGCAGCTGGTCATCCAGGTCAACGGCAAGCTGCGTGGGCAGATCGACATGCCTGCCAGCGCCAGCCGCGAAGAGATCGAAGCCGCCGCACGGGTCAACGAGAACGTGCTGCGTTTCACCGACGGCCTGACCATCCGCAAGGTCATCGTCGTACCGGGTAAACTGGTCAACATCGTCGCCAGCTGATCGACCGGCGCCCGCTTCATCGGGCGCCCGTCAAGCACGCCACAGCCAACAAGGTTTCAAGGGAGCAACAAGATGATCAAACGCAATCTGCTGGTTATGGGCCTGGCTGTCCTGCTGAGCGCCTGTGGTTTCCAGCTCCGGGGTACCGGCACCAACCAGCTGGCCATCAAGGAACTCAACCTCACTGCCCGCGACGCCTACGGCCAGACCGTGGTGCAACTGCGCAAGGCGCTGCAGGGCAGCGGCGTCAACGTGGCCAGCGGCGCTCCATACACCCTGGACCTGGTGGACGAGCGTGGCGACCAGCGCACGGCCAGCTACAGCGGTTCGGCGCGCTCGTCCGAGTACGAGTTGAGCAACACGCTGCAGTACGAGATCCGCGGGCAGAACAACCTGACGCTGCTCAACGACAAGCTCGAAGTGCAGAAGGTTTACGTTCACGACGGCAACAACCTGACCGGCTCCGATCAGGAGGCGAGCCAGGTGCGCCGTGAAATGCGCAACGAACTGGTGCAGCGCATGATGCTGCGTCTGCAGCAGATCACCCCTGCACAGCTGGAAAAGCTCCAGGTGGACGCCAACGCCCGTGCCAAGGCTGAAGCCGACGCTGCTGCCGAAGCTCAGCGCGTGATGGATTCGACGCCACAGCAGTCGCCGATCCAGATTCCCAACCAGTAAGGCAGACAAGGGCGCTCAAGCGCCCTTTTCGCTGTCATTGCCCCCGTGAAGATTTGAATCCTGTCGATGCGTCCATGAAGATCAGCCCCGCCCAACTCGGCAAGCACCTGCAAGGGCCGCTCGCGCCCGTCTACGTGGTGAGTGGCGACGATCCGCTGCTCTGTCAGGAGGCGGCCGACGCCATTCGCACGGCGGCGCGCCAGCAGGGCTTCGACGAGCGCCAGGTGTTCAGCGCCGACAACAATTTCGACTGGGGCACGCTGCTGCAGGCCGGCGCCAGCCTGTCGCTGTTCGCCGAGCGGCGCCTGCTGGAACTGCGCCTGCCGTCGGGCAAGCCAGGCGACAAGGGCGCTGCGGCGCTGATCGAGTATTGCTCGCGGCCCGCCGAAGATACCGTGCTGTTGATCAGCCTGCCCAAACTGGACGGTAGTGCGCAGAAAACCAAGTGGGGCAAGGCGCTGGTCGATGGCGCGCAGACCCAGTTCGTGCAGATCTGGCCGGTCGATGCGCAGCAGTTGCCGCAGTGGATCCGCCAGCGCCTGGCCCAGGCTGGGCTGGCTGCGCAACCGGAGGCGGTCGAGCTGATCGCCGCTCGGGTGGAAGGCAACCTGTTGGCGGCAGCGCAGGAAATCGAGAAGCTCAAGCTGCTCGCCGAGGGTAGTCAGGTGACGCTGGAGACGGTGCAATCGGCGGTTGCCGACAGCGCCCGATTCGACGTGTTCGGCCTTATCGACGCGATCCTCAACGGCCAGGCCGAACACGCCTTGCGCATGCTCGAAGGGCTGCGTGGCGAGGGTGTCGAGCCACCGGTCATTCTCTGGGCGCTGGCCCGTGAGCTGCGCTTGCTGGCCAGCCTGTCGCAGCAGTACAGCCAGGGCGTACCGTTGGACAAGGCCTTCAGCCAGGCCCGTCCGCCAGTGTGGGACAAGCGCAAGCCATTGATGAGCAAGGCCCTGCAGCGGCATTCGGCGCTGCGCTGGGCACAGCTGCTGCAGGATGCCCAGCGCATCGACGCGCAGATCAAGGGCCAGGCGCCAGGGTCGGTATGGATAGGCCTGTCGCGGTTGTCGTTGCTGATGGCCGGCCAACGGCTGAGCCTGCCCGCAGAATAGCAGCGCCCCCTTCGCGGGCAGAGCCCGCTCCCACAGGTGACCTGCGGTGTGGCCGCGAAAGCGGCGTGCGGTATGGCTGGTCAACCGCGCCGAACCCTTCGCGGCCGATGACCGCTCCTACAGGGTGACCGTGATCCCCGTAGGAGCGGTCCGTGGCCGCGAAAGCTGCACTGCGGTCTGTCGGGGTGATCGCTGACAAGGCTAAACCCATGCTACTGATTCGGCTGGCATGTTAAGGTTTGCCTCTGCCCCGAAAGCCCTGGACTTGTGAATGTCTTCTCGTCGTACCTCAGGCTGGCCCATGCGCCAGTTCGCCGTGACTACCTGCCTGGCCTTGCTGGTCGCCTGCGCGGAAAAACCCACCGTCGCCGATACCCTGCCTGCCCCCATCGTCCAGCCTGCGTTGCCGGTGCCCATGGCGCCCGCGCCAAGCAGCGTCGACACCCCGGTGCTGCCCACCCAGACATTCGCCGAATGGCAGCAGGGCTTTCGTCAGCAAGCCCTGCGCAGCGGCGTCGACGCGCAGCTATTCGACCGCGCCTTCGAGGGCGTCACACCGGACATGAGCGTGATCAAGGCCGATCGCAGCCAGCCCGAATTCAGCCGCCCGGTATGGGAATACCTGGACGGGGCGATCTCCCCGACCCGCCTGCGCCGTGGTCAGGCCATGCTCGAGCAGTACGCCGACGTGCTCTCGAGCATCGAACAGCGCTACGGCGTCGAACGCCAGGTACTGGTTGCCGTATGGGGCATGGAAAGCAGCTTCGGCCAGATCCAGGGTGACAAATCGGTAATCCGCTCATTGGCGACCCTGGCCTACGAAGGCCGTCGCCCCGAATTCGCCCAGAGCCAGCTGCTGGCGGCGTTGCAGATCCTGCAGAACGGCGACATCCAGCCCGACCGCATGCTGGGTTCGTGGGCCGGTGCCATGGGCCAGACCCAGTTCATTCCCACCACCTACAATTCCCATGCCGTGGACTTCGACGGCGATGGCCGGCGCGACATCTGGAACAGCGCCGCCGATGCCCTCGCCTCCACCGCCCACTACCTGCAGAGTTCGGGCTGGCAGAGTGGCCAGACGTGGGGGCTGGAAGTGCGCCTGCCCGAGGGCTTCGACTACGCCCTGGCCGACGGCAACAGCCGCAGGCCGGTCAGCGAATGGCAGCGCCTGGGCGTTGCGGCGATGCCAGGCGGTACAGTCCCGGCGGGCAGCGAAAATGCCGCAGCAGCGCTGCTTCTGCCGGCGGGCTACCGGGGCCCGGCCTTCCTGGTCTTCGACAATTTCCGTGCGATCCTCAAGTACAACAATTCCTCGTCCTACGCATTGGGCGTAAGCCTCCTGGCCCTGCGCCTGCAGGGGTCGGGCTACATCCAAGGCACCTGGCCCAAGGATGACATGCCACTCACGCGCACCGAACGCATCGAGCTGCAGAGCCTGTTGAGCGCACGCAACCACGATGCTGGCGCTGCGGACGGCATTATCGGTGCCAATACCCGCAAGGCCATCCGCAGTGCCCAGCAAGCCATGGGCTGGCCAGCCGACGGGTACCCGACCCACAAGCTGCTCGAGGCGCTGCGTACGCAACAGTGAGCGCGCTGACCTGCACGGGTGGCCCAGGCCTCGCCTAGGCCACCACATCCTGCTCCAGCCAGACCTGCTGCGCAGTGGCATCCAGCCTGACCTGCACGCCCAACGGCAAGGTCAGGTTCGGGTCGCAGTGGCCACTGCGCCAGCCAGCCAGGACCGGGATACCCTCGGCCTGGAACGTCTCGAGCAGCAACGGGGTCATCTGCTCGACAGCGATTCCGGCGAAGTCGCCAACGATCACGCCCTGCACGCCCTTCAGTTTGCCTGCCAGACGCAGGTGAGTCAGAAAGCGATCCACGCGGTACAAGGGCTCGTTGACGTCTTCAATGAACAGCACGATGCCATCACCGGGAAGCTCGTACGGCGTGCCGAGCGTGGCACTGATCATGGCCAGGTTACCGCCCATCAAGCAACCCTGGGCCTGCCCCGGCACTACCGTGGTCAACGGCCACTCGGGCGGATGACGCAGCAGGTCACCTGCGCCGATCTCGCCACGCAGCGCCTGCCACAGCGAAGATTCGGTAGGCGCCCGCTTCTGCGTCAGCAGATCGGCCTTGAACAGTGGCCCATGGAAGGTGACGAACCCGACGTGGCGAGCGATGGCCAGATGCAGCGCGGTGATATCGCTGTAGCCAACCAATGGCTTGGGGTTTCGCGCCAGCAGCGCGAAGTCGATCTTGTCCAGCAGGCGGGGGGTGCCATAGCCACCGCGCAGGCAAAGAACGGCGTCTACCTCGGGGTCGGCGAAAGCGTCGTGAAGGTCTTGCACACGGGCTTCATCGCTGCCGGCCAGGTAACCCTGGGCCAGCGCGACACCGGGGTAGATGCGCAGCGTGTAGCCACGCGCGCGGACCCAGGCACAGGCTGCCTCTACGTCCAGCTCGATGGGACCGGCGGGCGCGATCAAGGCGATCGTGCCGTGGTCGGGCAGGCGTGGGGGTAATCGCATGGTCGAAATTCTCAATCCAGGCAGGAACGAGCGGCGCGCCCTGCCCTCAGGCTATCAGCGCGTGGGCGCGCTTCACGGCGAATGGCTCGCCACTCGCCCCGCGCCCACATGATCTAGTCGATCAGAGCTTGATCTTGGCTTCGTGCGCCTGCTGATCGGCGTGGTACGAGGAACGCACCAACGGCCCGGAGGCGACGTTCTTGAAGCCCATCTTGTGGCCCTCTTCGGCGAACCAGGCAAAGATGTCCGGATGCACGAAGCGCTGTACCGGCAGGTGACTGCGCGAAGGCTGGAGGTACTGGCCCAGGGTCAGCATGTCGATGTTGTGCTCGCGCATGCGCTGCATCACCTCGATCACTTCCTCGTCGGTCTCGCCCAGACCCAGCATCAGGCCCGACTTGGTCGGCACATGAGGCACCAGCTCCTTGAACTTCTGCAGCAGGGTCAGCGACCACTGGTAGTCAGAACCAGGGCGCGCGGCCTTGTACAGGCGCGGCACGGTTTCCAGGTTGTGGTTGAACACATCCGGCGGCTCCTGCGCGGTGATGGCCAGGGCCACGTCCATGCGCCCACGGTAGTCGGGGACCAGGGTTTCCAGCTGCACGCCCGGCGACAGCTTGCGGATTTCCCGCAGGCAGTCGGCGAAGTGCTGGGCACCACCGTCGCGCAGGTCGTCACGGTCCACCGAGGTGATCACCACGTACTTGAGGCGCAGGTCGGCGATGGCCACGGCCAGGTTCATCGGCTCGTCGGCATCCAGTGCCTTGGGGCGACCGTGGCCGACGTCGCAGAACGGGCATCGGCGGGTGCAGATGTCACCCATGATCATGAAAGTCGCGGTACCACCGGAGAAGCATTCACCCAGGTTGGGGCAGGAGGCTTCTTCGCAGACACTGTGCAGCTTGTGCTTGCGCAGTAGTTGCTTGATCCGGTCGACCTCGGGAGACACCGGGATGCGTACCCGGATCCAGTCGGGCTTCTTCGGCAGCTCTTCGGTGGGGATGATCTTTACCGGGATGCGCGCGACCTTTTCGGCACCGCGCAGCTTGACGCCCGCCTCGACCCTGGGCCGTGGCGCATTGGCCTTGGGCGCACCCTCGGCGAGGTTCTGCAGGGGGATCAGCGTTTGCACAGCTTCTGTCGCGGTAGTCATATCAGTCGATTCCGCCCGTAAGGGTCGTCTGCTCAACATAGTCGAGGTGCTTGACCAGCTGCGCTCGCAGCCTTGCACTGACCTCGGCAAATTCAAGGGGTGCGACATGATCGCACATCTGCGTCATCGGCAGGCCGGCATATCCACATGGATTTATCCGCCGGAACGGCGCAAGGTCCATGTCGACGTTCAACGCCAGCCCATGGAACGAACAACCGCGGCGGATACGCAAGCCCAGCGAAGCGATCTTCGCGCCGTCCACGTAGACTCCGGGTGCATCCGCACGGGCGGCAGCCTGCACGCCGTAGGAGGCCAGCAGATCGATCAGGGTGTGCTCCATGCGGGTGACCAGCTCTCGCACCCCGTAGCCCAGCCGGCGCACGTCCAGCAACAGGTACACGACCAACTGCCCGGGGCCGTGGTAGGTCACCTGGCCGCCGCGGTCGACCTGCACCACCGGGATCTCGCCGGGCACCAGCAGATGCTCGGCCTTGCCGGCCTGGCCCTGGGTGAACACGGCCGGGTGCTGGACCAGCCAGACCTCATCGGCAGTCTCTGCACCGCGCTGGTCGGTGAACCGCTGCATCGCGTGCCATACCGGCTCGTAAGGCAACGGGCCGAGTTCGCGAAACCCCAGGCATTGCGGCATCACAGCACCATTTTGACGATGCCGGTGGCGCGCAGCTCACTGTTGATGTTGTAGAGCTGCTCCTGGCCGGTGGCCAGGATATGCAGCTGCAACGTGGTGTAGTTACCGTTGCTGCTCTGGCGCTCGGCATTCTTGTCGTGATTGACGGCTGCGTGCTTTTCGACGATCTGCACCACCGTGTCGCGAAAGCCCACACCGGTATCGCCGATGATCTTGATCGGGTAGTCGGCGCAGGGAAATTCGATTTTCGGCTCTTTTACTTCGGTATCGGTCATGGCGATGACGGCCTCGGGTAAACCGTGAAAACGACAACGCCCTCGCCTGTTGCAAAGGCGAGGGCGCGCGGTCGCGATATCAGTTGAACAAGCCGTAGAAGAATAGACGAACGCTATCCCATACGCGGCGGAAAATACCACCTTCCTGTACATCGTCCAGCGCGATCAGGTCGGTTGTCTGAACGATCTTGTCACCGTTCTTCACTTCGACCTTGCCGATCACGTCGCCCTTGGCGATAGGCGCGGTCAGCTGTGGGTTCATGGTCATGCTCGCAGCCAGGTTCTTCAACTGGCCCTTGGGCAGGGTCATGGTCAGGTCTTCGGCCAGGCCGGCCTTGATTTCGCGGATGTCGCCCTTCCATACCGGTGCCTTGGCCAGCTCGGTGCCCTTCTGGTAGAAGGTCTGGGTTTCATAGAAGCGGAAGCCGTAGGTCAGCAGCTTCTGGGTTTCGGCAGCGCGGGCCTGCTCGCTGTTGGTGCCGAAGACCACGGCGATCAGGCGCATGCCGTCACGTACGGCCGAGGACACCATGCAGTAGCCGGCTTCTTCGGTATGGCCGGTCTTCAGGCCGTCGACGGTCTTGTCGCGCCACAGCAGCAGGTTGCGGTTGGGCTGCTTGATGTTGTTCCAGAAGAACTCCTTCTGCGAGTAGATCGCATAGTGAGCCGGGTCTTCGTGAATGATGGCACGGGCCAGTACCGCCATGTCGTGGGCAGTGGAGTAATGCTCGGGGTTCGGCAGGCCGGTCGGGTTCATGAAGTGGCTGTTGGTCATGCCCAGCTTGCCAGCCGTGGTATTCATCATGTCGGCGAAGGCGTCTTCGCTGCCGGCGATGTGCTCGGCGAGCGCCACCGAAGCGTCGTTGCCCGACTGGATGATGATGCCGTGCAGCAGGTCGCTGACCGATACCTGGGTACCGACCTTGATGAACATCCGCGAACCGCCCGTGCGCCAGGCGTTTTCGCTGACGGTGACCGGGTCGTTCTCGCCGATCTGGCCACGACGGATTTCCAGGGTCGCGATGTACGCGGTCATCAGTTTGGTCAGGCTGGCTGGCGGCAGACGCTGGTCGCCGTTGTTTTCAACCAGCACGTTACCGCTGGAAGCTTCCATCAGCACGTAGGATTTGGCAGCCAGTTGCGGCGGCGCTGGCATCATCTGATCTGCCGCCCAAGCGGCAGGGGCGATGATCAGCGGTACAAGCAGGCACAGGCGTTTGGCAAGTGTGGTGATGTTCATCCGTCTCTCGAAATTGCTGATGGGCACATGCCCTTGCGGGCAGTCTTGTTGTGGGCGGCGGCCCGGTGTCGCACGCCCGTTGCCGGGCGCTCATTGCAGCGCCGCCCGCAGGCGGCGCGGTTCAATCCAGTGTCACCAACTTGGGCACGCCAAGATTGGCCATGCGCACGTTGTCCTGAATCTGCTGGGCTTCACCCTGGGAATTGATCGGTCCCAGGCGTACCCGATAGAACGTCTGCTGGTTGACGGCGATCTGGCTGGTGAAGGCCGGCGCGCTCACCATCGAGCTCAGCTTGGAACGCAGCAGCTCCGCAGCGTCGGGGTTGGCGAACGCTCCCACCTGGAGATACAGGCCAGACGCTTGTGCAGAACCGTTTTTTTTTGCGTCCATCTGCACCGGCAGCGTGGCGACCGCGTGTTGCTGCGGCGGCGGTGTGTATTGCTCGACCGTACCAGCCGACGGCGTGATGTTAGGCCGGGCCTGCGCCACCACCGGGCCCTGGTTGAGCACCAGTGGCGCCGGACGGCCGCGCTGCGCCCACCATTCCTGCGGGTCGATACCTTCGACACGTACCCGCGCCGTACCGGTTTCGGCGTAGCCCAGCTTTTTCGCCGCGGCATAGGACAGGTCGATGATGCGGTCGGAATAGAACGGCCCGCGATCATTGACCCGCAGCACCACGCTGCGGCTGTTGTCCAGGTTGGTCACGCGTACATAGCTGGGCAGCGGCAGGGTCTTGTGCGCCGCGCTCATGCCATATAGATCGTAGACCTCACCGTTGGCGGTGTTCTGGCCATGGAACTTGGTGCCGTACCACGACGCCGTGCCGGTCGCCTGATACTGACGCGACTCGGCGATCGGAAAGTAGGTCTTGCCCAGTACCGTGTAGGGGTTGGCCTTGTACGGTCCGGTGTGCAGGGTGGGCACGGCGTCGGGAATCTTCGACACGTCGACGTCCCACCACGGTGCGCCGTCCTTGTGTGCCCGATTGATGTTCAGGCCAGGCATGGCTTTGACGGTCGGGCCGGATTGCTTCACGGTACGCGACGGCGGCGGCGTCGATGAGCAACTGGCGAGCAGCAGGCCCAAGGCCGCGCAGGCCGCGATGGCGGAGGATGTATGTATCGGCATTGCCCGCATTACTTGACGCCCCGTGCTTGAACCAGCGATTCCGACAGTTGGTGCACAGCCATGGCGTACATCACACTGCGGTTATAGCGAGTGATTGCATAGAAATTCTTCAGGCCCAGCCAATATTCCGGGCCCTCGGCGCCCTGCAGGCGAAAGGCGGTCACCGGCAGGTCATCGCGTAGCGCATCATGACTCGACCAGCCCAGCGCCCGCAACTGCGCGACATTCTTGACCGGGTCGATGCCCGGGCTCAAGCCGTCGTCGACCTGCGGGCCGGAAACGCCGGCACGGCTGACCACCGGTTGACCGGCCACCCAGCCATGCTCCTTGAAATAGCTGGCAACACTGCCGATGGCGTCATCGGGGTTGGTCCAGATGTTGATGTGACCGTCGCCGTCGAAATCCACCGCGTAGGCGCGGAAGCTGCTGGGCATGAACTGCGGCAGGCCCATGGCGCCGGCGTACGAACCCTTGAGGGTCAGTGGGTCGAGCTGTTCGTCGCGGGCCAGCAGGAAGAACTCGCGCAGTTCCTTGCGGAAGAATGCCGCGCGTGGCGGGTAATCGAAGCTCAAGGTGGACAACGCGTCGATCACCCGAAAATTGCCGGTGTTGCGACCAAAGAAGGTTTCGACACCGATGATCGCGACGATGACCTGCGCCGGTACGCCGTATTCGCGTTCCGCACGGGCCAGCACCGCTTCGTGCTGGCGCCAGAAATCCACGCCGCGGGCGATGCGCGCATCGGTGATGAACATCGGCCGATACTCGCTCCACGGCTTGACCCGTTCGGCAGGACGCGAGATCGCGTCCAGAATCGACTGCTTGCGCTCGACTTCCCTGAACACTTCGTTCAACTGCTCGCTGGCGAAGCCATAGTCGCGGGTCATTTCACCAATGAACTGGGTCACCTGGGGCGAGCCACCGTAGTCGCCGGCGCTGGCATGCTGTGCCGACCCCAACAGGCCCATCAGGCCGATCCAGGGAACGTTCCGAGCTGCCCAGCTACGCATTACTTGCATGCAATTGCTCACCTTATTCAAACCTGTGCGATCCACTTGCGATGGGTGTGGATCGACATCAAAACGCCAAACGCTGACAGCAGGGTCACCAGCGAAGTTCCGCCGTAGCTAATGAAAGGCAACGGCACCCCCACCACCGGCAGCAGGCCACTGACCATACCGATATTGACGAAAACGTAAACAAAAAAAGTCATGGTCAAGCTGCCGGCGAGCAACTTTCCGTACAGGGTCTGGGCCTGCGCGGTGATCACCAGCCCACGGCCGATCAGCAGCAGATAGATCAACAGCAGCGCGCAGATACCGACCAGGCCGAACTCCTCGCCGAGCACCGCGATGATGAAGTCGGTGTGGCTTTCGGGGAGGAAGTCCAGGTGCGACTGGGTGCCCAGCAGCCAGCCCTTGCCGAACACGCCACCCGAACCGATCGCCGCCTTGGACTGGATGATGTTCCAGCCGGTACCCAGCGGATCGCTCTCCGGGTCGAGAAAGGTCAGGATCCGCTGCTTCTGGTAGTCGTGCATGATGAAGAACCACATGCCGACCGCCACCGGTACCGCCGCCGCCAGCACGCTGGCGATCCAGCGCCAGCGCAACCCGGCCATGAACAGCACGAAGGAGCCGGAAGCCAGGATCAGCAGTGACGTGCCGAGGTCTGGCTGGCGCACGATCAGCGCAAAGGGAATGCCGATCAGGGCCAGGCTCACCACCACGTGCTTGAGGGTCGGCGGCAGGGTCCGCTTGGCCAGGTACCAGGCGATGGTCGCCGGCATGATGATCTTCATGAACTCCGAGGGCTGGAAGCGGATGACCCCGGGGATGTTGATCCAGCGCGTGGCGCCCATGGCGTTGTGGCCCATGACGTCCACTACCACCAGCAGTATCACCCCGGTCACGTAGGCCAGGGGCACCCAGCGCGCCATGAAACGCGGTTCGAGCTGGGCGATGACGAACATCGACACCAGGCCCAGGCCGAAGGACGTGGCCTGCTTGATCAGCAGGTCCCAGTTCTTGCCGCTGGCCGAATAGAGGACGAACAGGCTGCCCGCCGCCAGGGTCAGCAGCAGGATCAGCAACGGGCCGTCGATGTGAATGCGCTGCAAAAATGTTGCGCGGCGGCGCATCACATCCTCACTGGAGAGGATGCGGTCGAAATTACTCTTCAAGGGCGGTGATCTCCGCGCCCGTGGCGCTGGCGTATTCGGGTTTCAACTGGCCGTCGGGGCCGAGCAGCCAGGCGTCCATGATCTGGCGCACCACCGGCGCCGCCACGCCCGAGCCGGACTCGCCGTTCTCGACCATGACCGAGACCACGATGCGCGGGTTGTCCGCAGGCGCGAAGCCGACGAACAAGGCATGGTCGCGATGGCGCTCCTGGACCTTGCTGCGGTCGTACTTCTCGCCTTGGCGAATGGCGACGACCTGGGCCGTACCGGACTTGCCGGCGATTCGGTACTTGGCACCGATGGCAGCCTTGCGCGCGGTACCGCGGGCACCCTGCATGACCTGCTCCATGCCGTGGGTGACCTTGGCCCAGTCGGACGGATTGCGCAGCACAATGTCGGGCACCGGGTTCTCGTCCACCGGCGGCACGCCTTCGATGGTGCGCGCCAGCCGCGGGCGGTTCCACTTGCCCTTGTTGGCGACCAGGGCGGTGGCCTGGGCCAGTTGCAGCGGCGTGGCCTGCATGTAGCCCTGGCCAATGCCCAGAATGAGCGTTTCGCCGGGGAACCAGGCTTGCCGGCGGGTCTTGCGTTTCCATTCGCGCGAGGGCATCAGGCCCGGCGACTCTTCGAACATGTCCAGCGAGACCTTCTGGCCGATGCCGAACTGGCCCATGTAGTTGTCCAGCTTGTCGATGCCCAGCTTGTGCGCCAGGTCATAGAAATAGGTGTCGTTGGAACGCATGATGGCGGTGTCCAGGTCTACCCAGCCATCGCCTGTGCGGTTCCAGTTGCGGTATTTATGGTCGTAGTTGGGCAGTTGATAGAAGCCTGGGTCGAACACCCGCGACCCGGCGTTGATCACGCCTGAGTCCAGCCCGGCGATCGCCACCGCAGGCTTGATCGTCGAACCGGGCGGATACAGGCCGCGCAACACACGGTTGAACAGCGGTCGATCGATGGAATCGCGCAGGTCGGCATAGGCCTGGAAACCGATGCCGGTGACGAACAGGTTGGGATCGAAGCTGGGCTGGCTGACCATTGCCAGCACCTCCCCGGTGCGCGGGTCCATCGCCACGATCGCGCCGCGACGGCCGCCCAGCGCCTCTTCGGCGGCTTCCTGCAACTTGATGTCCAGGCTCAGGACGATGTCCTTGCCCGGTTTCGGATCGGTGCGCTTGAGCACCCGCAGCACACGACCGCGAGCGTTGGTCTCGACTTCCTCGTAGCCCACCGTGCCGTGCAGTTCCGGCTCGTAGAAGCGCTCGATGCCGGTCTTGCCGATATGGTGCGTGCCGCTGTAGTCCACCGGATCCAGGGTCTTGAGTTCCTTCTCGTTGATGCGTCCGACATAGCCCACCGAGTGCGCGAAATGCGCCCCCTGCGGGTAGTGCCGTACCAACTGCGCGACCACCTCCACACCCGGCAGGCGAAACTGGTTCACCGCGACCCGGGCGATCTGCTCTTCGTTGAGCTCGAACAGGATCGGTACCGGCTCGAACGGTCGACGTCCCTGCTTCATGCGACGTTCGAACAGTTGCCGGTCTTCGTCGCTGAGCTCCAGCACTTCGACGATGGTATCGAGCACCTGACGCCAGTCACCGGAGCGTTCGCGGGTCATGCTCAGGCTGAAGCTGGGGCGGTTGTCGGCCACGACCACGCCGTTGCGGTCGAAGATCAGCCCACGGGTGGGGGGTATCGGCTGCACATGCACCCGATTGTTCTCCGAAAGCGTGGAGTGATATTCGTACTGGATCACCTGCAGGAAATACAGGCGCGCGATCAGCACGCAGATGAGAACCAGGATGGCCGCTGCACCGACCACGACGCGGCTGCGCACGGTGCGCGCGTCTTTCTCATGGTCCTTGAGGCGAATCGGCTGGGACATCGGCTGGTTTACGGCCTATTTGTGATAAGGGTGCCCGGACAGCACGGTCCAGGCGCGATACAGCTGTTCACCGATAAGTATCCGTACCAGCGGGTGAGGCAAGGTCAGCGGCGACAGCGACCAGCGCTGCTCGGCACGGGCGCAGACTTCCGGCGCCAGCCCCTCGGGGCCACCGACCATGAAGTTCACCGTGCGCGAGTCCAGGCGCCAGCGATCCAGTTCCACCGCCAACTGCTCGGTGCTCCAGGGCTTGCCGTGCACTTCCAGGGTAACGATGCGCTCCCCCGGACCGACCTTGGCCAGCATCGCTTCGCCTTCCTGGCGGATAAAGCGGGCCACGTCGGCATTCTTGCCGCGGGTATTGAGCGGGATTTCGACCAGGTCCAGTGCCAGCTCGGCGGGCAGACGCTTGGCATATTCATGCCAGCCTTCTTCCACCCACTTGGGCATGCGCGAACCCACCGCGATCAGACGCAGACGCATGGCCCAGGCTTATTCGTTGCCAGGGGTGTGATGCGCGGCGCTGGCGGCACGGCTCTGCTCGGCACCCTGCCACAGGCGTTCTAGGTCGTAGAACTGGCGCGCGGCAGCGGTCATCATGTGCACCACGACGGTGTCCAGGTCCAGCAGCACCCAGTCGCTGTCGCCCGCGCCTTCTTCGCCCAGTGGCTTGACGCCCTTGGCCTTGACCAGCTCGCGCACCTTTTCGCGCATGGCGCTGATCTGGCGGTTGGAGGTACCGGTGGCGATCACCATGAAGTCGGTGATGCTGTTCTTGTCACGCACGTCGATGACCAGGATGTCCTGAGCCTTGACGTCTTCGAGGGCGAGCTGGGTCAGCTCGACGATTTCTTCAGCGGGGATTGCTTGCTTATTGCTCATAAAAAAACTCGTTCAGTTCAATTGGACGCACGGTACAGCCCGTGCGCCTCGATGTAGGCCAATACTGCGTCGGGCACCAGGAAACGTACCGACTTGCCGCTGGCCAGCAGTTGACGGATCTGGGTGGCCGACACCGCGAGCGGTGCCTGCCAGACGAAAGTAATCTGTCCGCAGGCTCCCTTGAGGGCTTGCGGGTCGCTGATGGAACGCGCCGCCACCAGGTTGCGCAGGGCATCCGGCAGCTCGGTGTCCGCATCAGGTCGCTGCAACACGACGATGTGGCAGTGTTGCAGCAGTTCTTCCCAGCGGTACCAGGAGGGCAAGCCACAAAAGGCATCCCACCCCAGCAGCAGGAGCAACTGGTCCTGCGGGTCGAGCTCGGCACGCATCGACACCAGCGTGTCGAGGGTGTACGACGGTTTGTCGCGCGCCAGTTCACGGTCATCCACGGTCAGGGGCGCCAGCCCCTCTACTGCGGCCCGCACCATGGCCAGACGCTGCTCGGCCGATACCTGCGGCTGGTCGCGATGCGGCGGCCGGGCGCTGGGCACCAATCGCAGATCGTCCAGGCCCAGGGCCTCGACCACTTCCACGGCGCCGCGTAGATGACCGATGTGCACCGGGTCGAAGGTACCGCCCAGCACGCCGATTCGACGTGCAGTGCGCGATTGTACAGCGTAGGGACCGGGCCGGTTCGGTGCGGTCAACTCAGACCGGCTCCTGGCCGCGCAACTGGCCATCGCCGATCACCACGTACTTCTCGCAGGTCAGGCCTTCGAGGCCCACCGGGCCGCGGGCGTGGATCTTGTCGGTGGAAATGCCGATCTCGGCACCCAGGCCATATTCGAAACCATCGGCGAAACAGGTCGGCGCGTTGACCATCACGGACGCGGAGTCGACTTCGGCAACGAAGCGACGGGCATGGCCCTGCTGCTCGGTGACGATCGCATCGGTGTGATGGGAGCCATGCTGGTTGATGTGTTCGATGGCCTCGTCCAGGCCGTCGACCACCCGAATGGACAGGATGGCGGCCAGGTACTCGGTGTTCCAGTCTTCTTCGCTGGCCGGTACGGCTTCGATCAGGTCGCGGGTGCGCGGGCAACCGCGCAGCTCGACGCCTTTCTCGCGGAACTGCGCCGCCATCGGCGGCAGGAAACTCGCCGCCACCGACTGGTCGACCAGCAGCGTTTCCATGGCGCCGCAGATGCCGTAACGATAGGTCTTGGCGTTGAAAGCGATGCGTTGCGCCTTGGCCAGGTCGGCGCCAGCGTCGACGAACACGTGGCAGATGCCGTCCAGGTGCTTGATCACCGGCACCTTGGCATCACGACTGACGCGCTCGATCAGCCCTCGCCCGCCCCTTGGCACGATGATATCGACGTACTCGGGCATGCTGATCAGCGCGCCGACCGCGGCGCGGTCGGTGGTGTCCACGACCTGTACCACGGCGGCGGGCAAGCCGGCTTCGGCGAGGCCGCGCTGGATGCAGGTGGCGATGGCACGATTGGAGTGGATGGCCTCGGAGCCGCCACGCAAAATGGTGGCGTTACCCGACTTCAGGCACAGGCTGGCCGCGTCGATGGTCACGTTGGGCCGCGACTCGTAGATGATGCCGACCACACCCAGCGGCACGCGCATCTTGCCGACCTGGATGCCCGAGGGCCGGTAGCTCATGTCGCGGATCGCCCCGACCGGATCCGGCAGGCTGGCCACCTGGCGCAGGCCGACGATCATGCCGTCGATGCGCGCAGGGGTCAGCGCCAGGCGCTCGAGCATGGCCGCGTCCAGGCCATTGGCGCGACCGGCTGCCAAATCCTGCTCGTTGGCGGCAACCAGTTCGGCACGGGCGCTGTCCAAGGCACTGGCCGCCGCCTGCAGGGCGCGATTCTTCTGCGCGGTGCTGGCACGGCCAATGACCCGCGAGGCTTCACGGGCAGCGCGACCCAGGCGGGTCATGTAGTCAAGAACGGACTCGGTCATGGTCTCTGTGGTCTTGGCAAAGAGGAAAGCGGCTGATTATAGCTGTCACGTACGCCCACTAACAGCGGTGACGGGCGGATGGTCGAAAACACCTCTTTAAACATATGTCCGCGGGCCTCACCGATGTGCAATTGCTATCATCCACCGCGACACCGAATGGACCCCGTTATGTTCAACCCGTTGCCCGATGCCTTTTTCGACACCGACGCGCAATCCCTCGCCCGTGCATTGCTGGGCAAGGTGATCCGCCACCGTCAGGGTCCGTACTGGTTGTCGGCGCGCATCATCGAAACCGAGGCGTATTACGTCACGGATCGCGGCAGCCATGCATCGCTGGGTTATACCCACAAACGCCGCGCGCTGTTCCTCGAAGGCGGGCACA
Source organism: Pseudomonas sp. CFBP 13727 (assembly GCF_014841915.1). Taxonomy (NCBI): domain Bacteria; kingdom Pseudomonadati; phylum Pseudomonadota; class Gammaproteobacteria; order Pseudomonadales; family Pseudomonadaceae; genus Pseudomonas; species Pseudomonas sp. CFBP 13727. The sequence continues at coordinate 153,478 of NZ_JACYUT010000003.1, read as the reverse complement.
TCTATATGTACTACGCCCGTGGCGGCGACTCGCTGAACTTCAGCGCGCAAGGTCCGGGCAATGCGGTACTGATCAAGTCCGCCTACCCCTGGCTCGACGCGCACACCGGCGACGATGCCTTCGCCCGGATGCAGCTCAACAACCCCGACGCCAGCGGCCTGCCGCGCCCGGCCCAGCGCCTGTGCGCCGGGCAGACCCTGCTGTGCAAGGCCCTGGGGCTGAAGGTACCGGTGTGGGACGCCCAGCGCTTCGACACTGAACAACTGTTCGTCGACGACGTCGGTGCCGATGTCCCGCACATCCTGCAGACCACCCGCCTGGGTATTCCCCTGGGTCGCGACGAACACTTGCCGTACCGCTTCGTGGATGCCGGCTACGCCCGTTTCTGCACACGCAACCCCCTGCGTCGCGGCCAGACAGACGGCCGCGATTACTTCTCGATCTTTCAAGGAACCTGACTCATGGGCGAATGGCTGGACAGTCTGACAGGCTGGCTGACGCTGCATCCACAGTGGCTGGGGGTGGCAATCTTCGCCATCGCCTGCATCGAATGCCTGGCGATCGCCGGCATCGTCGTACCCGGCACCGTGGTGTTGTTCGCTGTGGCCGTACTGGCCGGCAACGGTGCGTTGTCGCTCAGTGAGACACTGATGCTGGGCTATGCCGGCGGCCTTCTCGGCGACGCCATCTCGTACGCCCTGGGTCGACGGTTTCAACAGAGCATCCGTGGCCTGCCGCTGCTGCGCACGCACCCGCAATGGCTGGAAACCGCAGAAGGCTACTTCCATCGCTATGGCGTGGCGAGCCTTCTGATCGGGCGCTTCATCGGCCCGCTGCGGCCGATGCTGCCCATGGTCGCCGGCATGCTGGAAATGCCGTTGCCGCGCTTCATCCTGGTCAGCCTGGTGGCGGCCGCCGGTTGGTCGGTGGCCTATCTGCTGCCGGGCTGGGCGACGGGCGCCGCTTTCCGCCTGCCGCTGCCCGAGGACTTCTGGCCACAGGCCGGTATCGTTGCGGCCTGCATCGCCCTGCTGATGGGCCTGAGCCTGCATGCCACCTGGCGCGATCGCAGACGCGGCACGCTGCTCATTGCCCTCGCCTCGCTGATCATGCTGATTGCCCTGTTCTTCGGCTTCCCGCACCTGAGCGCGCTGGACAACGGCCTCAAGGCGCTGGTCCAGGAGCATCGCAGTGAGGCGGCGGAAACCTTCGTGGTGCTGGTCACGCGCATCGGTGATTTCCGCACCCAGTTCATGGTGGCCGGACTGCTCACCGCGCTGCTGCTGATCACCCGGCAATGGCGTCAGGCGCTGTTCGCCTGCGCGACCATGCTGATCACGGCGCTGCTCAACGGCTCGTTGAAACACCTGGTCGCCCGGCAGCGGCCCGACGTGCTGCTCGAACCGCTGACCACGTTCAGCATGCCCAGCGGGCATAGCTCGGCAGCCTTTGCCTTCTTTCTGAGCCTGGCCATACTCGCCGGGCGTCGGCAGACACCGCGCATGCGCCTGGTGTGGGTCATCCTGGCAAGCATTCCGGCGCTGTCGATTGCGTTGTCGCGGGTGTACCTGGGCGCGCATTGGCCGACCGACATCATTGCCGGCAGCATGCTGGCCTGCTTCGTCTGCGCTTCGTGCCTGGCGGCCGTGGAATATCGCCAGCCGCTGCCGGCGATGCCGTTGCGTGTCTGGTGGCTGGTGGTACCGGCGTGCGCGTTGCTGCTGGGCTTTTTTGCGGTGCACGGGCTGCCGTCGGCACTCGAAGGGTATCGCTACATGTAACCAGGCGCACCCGGCGCGCTGGGCCTGTTCGTCCCAGGCCTGTTCGTCTCAGACCAGGGCGTCGCCCTGCAGGCTGTCGAGCAGGGCCTGGATCGCCACCAGGCGCAGGCCTGGGTCGCTTTCGGCGAGCAGCTGTTCTTTCTCCTGCTCGGTGAACGGCAGCAGATAGGCCAACTGGTTGCCCAGCGACTGCTGGCCCTGAGCGCCGGCGGTCATGCCCAGCGCCGCCACCATCGGGTGCTCGGCCAAGGCCAGCAACAGTGCCTGCAGGTCGGCGTGGGTATCGGCCAGCGGCTGCTCGGCCTGATCTTCCAGCCACTGCACGTCTGCTGTCAGCAATTGATCGCGTTGCACATGGGTGGCCTCGACACGGAAACGCCGAGCGCCCTGCACGCGGATACCCAACAGACCGTTGTCTTGCTGCTGGAAATCGGTGATCAGCGCTTCGCAGCCGACTGCGGCGTGTTCGCTGGGTGCCTGGCCCACTTCGCGTCCTGCCATGATGCCGACCACGCCAAAGCCGGCGCCCTGCTTCATGCAGCGACCGATCATGTCCAGGTAGCGGGCTTCGAAAATCTGCAGATCCAGCACGCAACCGGGGAACAGCACGGTATTGAGGGGAAAGAGTGGCAATGTCATGGCTTGTGTCCTCACGCGAATACGCTGATGGCCAGTGGCAGGAAAACGGCGGTACCCACCCCCATCAGACTCATGGCCAGCGCCGCGAAGGCACCGGTTTCCTCACTTTCCTGCAACGCCAGCGATGTACCCACGGCATGCGCGTTGAGGCCCAATGCCATGCCCCGCGCCGCCGGGTGGTCGATGCCCAGCAAAGACAGCAGGCCGGGGCCGAAGATTCCGCCGATGACGCCGGTGATCAGCACGAACACGGCCGCCAGCGCCGCGACGCCGCCGATCTGCTCCGCCACCAGCATGGCGATCGGCGAGGTGACCGACTTGGGCGCCATGGTCATCAGAATCATGTGGTCTGCGCCCAAACCCCAACCCAGCAACAGGCACAGCACGGTCGCGAACAGCCCGCCCAGGCCCAAGGTGATCAGGGTAGGCCAAAGCAGTTGGCGAATGCGCCGCAGGTTGAGAAACAGTGGCACCGCCAGGGCCACGGTCGCCGGGCCGAGCAGGATGCCGAGAATCTCGGTGCTCTTGCGGTACTCGGCATAGCTGATCCCGCAGCCTACCAGCACCGCAACCAGCAGCAACATGGACAGCAGCACCGGTTGCAGAAAGATCCAGCGGGTTTTTTCGTAGCCGGCGAGCACCAACTGGTAGGCGCCCAGGGTGATGCCGATGCCGAACAGCGGATGGTGGATGACCGCCTGCAGGGTGCCTTGCCAGTCCAGCATCATGGTTGCACCGGGTGATCATGCCGACGCCTGCGAATCAACCGCTGCATCAACCAACCGACGAACACGGTAGAGACCGTGACGGAAATCACCAGCGAGCCGACGATGGCCCAGAAGTCATCGGCGATCTGCTGGGCATAGACCATCACGCCCACCGCAGGTGGCACCAGCAGCAGCGGCAGGTAGCGCAGCAGGCTGTTGGCCGCCAGGCCCAAGGGCTCGCCGACCTCGCCACGTACCATGAGGTAGATGAGCAGCAGCACCAGGCCGATGATCGGACCGGGCAACACGGGCAGCAACAGATGATTGAGGGCAGTGCCCAGCAGCTGGAACAGGACCAGCCAGGTCAAACCGCGTAGCAACATTGCAGGTCTCCTTCGCAAGCCAGGCATTATAAGCCCCCAAGGCATGCCCCAGGGTGATGCAAGATGGCGCACCCCCATGATCGGACCCGGTAACGGTACACCCATCCGACAGTCATCCGGCTCTGGCCTTAAAAGCGCCCTGCATCTGTTGTGCACCCTTGCATCTGCGGCATACTCGGCGCCTCAATCGCCCGGACCCCGTCATGCGCCCTCTCGCCCCCCTCGCCCTTTCGTTGTTGATCGCCGCTTGCGGAGATGGCGAGCCACTGTCGCCGCCCGACGCGCGACTGCCCGATGGCGGTCGCTACCGCGGAGAGGTGGTCAATGGGCTATTGCAGGGTCAGGGGCGTGTCGACTATCCCAATGGCAGCGGCTACGCCGGGCAGTTCAAGGACGGCCAGTGGCAGGGTCAGGGCCAGTGGCATGGGCGCAACGGCGAGGTCTACACCGGCGGCTTCGATCATGGCCTGTTCCATGGCCAAGGCACCCTGATCGCTCGCGGCACCACCTACACCGGCGGCTTCGTCAAGGGTCGGCGCCAGGGCGAAGGGACCTTCAAGGAAGCCGGCGTGGCGTACCGCGGCGGGTTCAAGGAAGACCAGTATTCGGGCGCCGGGCACATCGAACTCGACGACGGCAGCCAGTACCAGGGCTGGTTCGCCCACGGCAAGCCCAATGGCGAAGGCACCCGCAGCGATGCCGCAGGCAACCAGTTCAGCGGCACCTTCGTCAATGGCCTGCTCGAAGGGCACGGCACGTTCAGCAATGCCGACGGCGATCAGTACATCGGCAACTTCCACCTCAACCAGCTGCATGGTCGCGGCCGCTACGAAAACGCCGCAGGCGATGTGTGGATCGGCACGTTCAAGGAAGGCGTACTCAGCGGCAAGGGCGAGATGTTCGCCAGCGACGGCAGCCACTACAAGGGCGAGTTCGCCGATTGGCGCTTCAGTGGCAAGGGCTGGCTGGCGCTGGCCGACGGCAGCATCTACAGCGGCACCTTCGAGAACGACACCTACCAGGGCCAGGGCAGCCTGACCCTGAAGGACGGCAGCAGCCAGGTCGGCTATTGGCTCAATGGCCAGCGTATCCGTGATGCACAAGGTCATCTGTTGCCCGATCCGCTGGAACTGGGGCTGCTCAATCAGGGGCAACTGCTGGAACAAGCGCTCGCGGCAATCCCGCAGTCCACTGCAGCGATCGAGTTTTACAGCCTGGCGCTGGCCGGCGACGGCAAGCAAAGCGTGTTCATGCGCGAAGCCGACTACGTCACCGGCATGCTGGCCAGTCGTTTTGGCGCGGTCGGACAGATCACCCTGGCCAACCACCGCGATCATCTGGCCGATCGGCTGATGGCCAGCCGCGAGACCCTCAGCCGCAGCGTGCAGACGCTGGCCGCGCGCAGCGGCCCGGAAGACCTGGTGTTCATCTACCTGACCAGTCACGGCACCAGCGAACATGAACTGGTGCTCGATCAGCCACGCCTGCAGTTGGGCGACCTGCCGGCCGATGAACTCGCCGCAGTGCTGGCGCCGCTCAAGGGCCGCGACAAGGTGGTGGTCATCTCGGCTTGCTATTCGGGCGGATTCATCCCCGCGCTCAGGGACGAGAAAACCCTGGTCATGACCGCTTCGCGGGCCGACCGGGTGTCTTTCGGCTGCTCCGAAGAAGCCGACTTCACCTATTTCGGCGACGCCTTGTTCGCCCAGGCCTTCAACCAGACGGACGACCTGCAGCAGGCTTTCGAACTTGCCAGCCGGCACGTTGCCGAACGGGAGATCGCCGATAATTACGAAGCCTCGCAGCCGCAGATCTGGGCGCCCAAAGGGGTCCTCGCGCATTGGCAGCGATTGCGCCAACAACAGGCCAAGCGGGCGCTGCTCGACGCCGCCGCGCCTGACAACAAGCAATAGGGCATCTGCTTCACGCTGCCTGTATCAAGGGAGACATTGCATGTACTTGACGCCGCAGCACATCCTTCTGGCCGGCGCCACCGGCCTGACCGGCGAGCATTTGCTCGACCGCCTGCTCGCCGAGCCGACCGTGCAACGGGTCCTGGCTCCCACCCGGCGCCCTCTGGCCGAGCACGCGCACCTGGACAACCCGGTGGGGCCACTGCTGGCCTTGCTGGCGGATCTGCAGGGCCCGGTGGACATCGCCTTCTCGTGCCTGGGCACGACCATCAAGCAGGCCGGTTCGCAAGAAGCGTTTCGCGAAGTCGACCACCAGCTCATCGTCGCCTATGCCCAGCGCGCCCGCGAACTGGGCGCACGCCACTTCCTGCTGATCAGCGCCATCGATGCCGACCCGCAATCCTCGGTGTTCTACAACCGCGTCAAGGGTGAGACCGAGCAGGCGCTGCGTGCCCAGGGCTGGCCGCAACTGACCATCGCCCGGCCGTCGGTGCTGATCGGCGACCGCGTCGAAGCACGCCTGGCCGAGCGTATTGCCGGACCTCTGTCGAAGCTGATTCCGGGCAAGTACCACGGCATCGAAGCGCTGCAACTGGCGCGCGCCCTGTGGCGCCTGGCGCTCGAAGAGCAGGACGGCGTGCGCGTGGTGGAATCGGACGAGCTGCGGCGCCTGGGCAAATAGCCCGCAGCCGGCGCGTCAGTCGTCGCTGCCGTGGTGGTGCTCGCCCCAGCGCGGCAGCATGTCCTGAGGAATATCCAGCAGGTTGAGCACCCGTGCGACGACGAAGTCGATCAGGTCGTCGATGGTCTGCGGCTGGTGATAGAAGCCCGGCGCTGCCGGCAGGATCACCGCGCCCATCTGCGACAGCTTGAGCATGTTCTCCAGATGGATGGTCGAGAACGGTGCCTCGCGCGGCACCAGGATCAACTGCCGACGTTCCTTGAGCGTTACATCGGCAGCGCGCTCGATGAGGTTGTTGCAGGCGCCGCTGGCGATGGCCGACAGGGTGCCGGTCGAGCACGGCACCACCACCATGGCGCTGGGCGCGCCGGAGCCCGATGCCACCGGCGACATCCAGTCTTCTTTGCCATACACGCGGATCTGTCCGGCGGACGCCCCGGTGTACTCGTTGAGAAAGGCCTGCATGGCCTGGGGCTTGGCCGGCAAGCTGACGTCCGTTTCCGTGGCCAGCACCAGTTGCGCGGCCTTGGAGATGAGGAAATGCACCTCGCGGTCTTCGCGCACCAGGCAGTCGAGCAGGCGCAAGCCGTACTGCGCGCCCGACGCGCCGGTCATGGCCAGGGTGATCCGCTGCGGGCCGCTCACTTGAGGGCCTCCGCCAGTTTCAGATGCAGGCCGCCGAAACCGCCGTTGCTCATGATCACCACGTGGGTGCCTGGCCGTGCCTGGCTCTTGACCCGCTCGATGATGGCTTCCAGCGAATCGGCGACGATGGCCGGAACCGGGCACTGGGCAGCCGTGGCGGCCAGATCCCAGCCCAGGTTGGGCGGCGCATACCAGATGACCTGATCGGCATCGCGGACACTCTCGGGCAGGCCGTCGCGGTGCGCGCCCAGCTTCATGGAGTTGGAGCGCGGCTCGATCACGGCGATCAACGCTGCATCGCCAATGCGCTTGCGCAAGCCGTCCAGGGTAGTGGCGATAGCCGTGGGGTGGTGGGCAAAGTCGTCATAGAGGGTAACGCCCTGCACTTCGGCCACCCACTCCATGCGCCGCTTGACGCTCTTGAACGCGCACAGCGCCTCGATACCCAACGGCGCGACCACGCCCACGTGGCGGGCAGCAGCCAGCGTTGCCAAGGCGTTGGCCACGTTATGCTGGCCGGTCAGCGGCCACTCCACGGTGCCCTGCACGACACCTTCGAAGGAAACCTCGAAGCGCGACCCATCCGCACTGAGCAGGTTTGCCTGCCACTGGCCGTTCTCCCCCGTGGTCTGTACCGGTGTCCAGCAACCCATCTCGATCACTCGGCCCAGTGCCGGCTCGGTGGTGGGGTGGATCACCAGGCCCTCGCTGGGCACGGTTCGAATCAGGTGGTGGAACTGGCGCTCGATGGCGGCCAGGTCGGGGAAGATGTCGGCATGATCGAATTCGAGGTTGTTGAGAATCGCCGTGCGCGGACGGTAGTGGACGAACTTGGAACGCTTGTCGAAGAACGCACTGTCGTACTCGTCTGCCTCGACCACGAAGAACGGCGTCTGCCCCAGGCGCGCCGACACCGCGAAATTCTGCGGCACGCCGCCGATCAGGAAGCCGGGCGCCATGCCCGCATGCTCCAGCACCCAGGCCAGCATGCTGCTGGTGGTGGTCTTGCCGTGGGTACCGGCCACGGCCAGCACCCAGCGTCCCTGCAGCACGTGGTCGGCCAGCCACTGCGGCCCCGATACATAGGGCAAGCCCTTGTTCAGGACATGCTCGACCGCCGGGTTGCCGCGCGACAGGGCATTGCCGATCACCACCAGGTCAGGCGCAGGTTCCAGCTGGGCAGCGTCGTAACCCTGGGTCAGCTCGATGCCCTGAGCCTGCAGCTGGGTACTCATGGGCGGATAGACATTGGCGTCCGAACCGGTGACACGGTGCCCCAGTTCCTTGGCGAGCACTGCCAGGGAGCCCATGAAGGTGCCGCAGATACCGAGAATGTGAATGTGCATGATTGGCCTCGTAAAACGTCGAGGCAGGGTAGCGTAGGGTAGGAAAAATCGCATCCTTTGATTGGTGATCCCTCCTCTTCGGCCTGCTGTTTACAGGTGTTTCAAGGCGCCGTGCTCGCCTTTGTTCTACGCTTACCAGGCGCCACGGCGCGTCCTCCACAGAACCACAACAGCAGGAGACACCCCATGCGTTACGCACACCCGGGCACCGAAGGCGCCAAGGTCGAATTCAAGACCAAATACGGCAACTATATCGGCGGTGAATTCGTCGCGCCGGTGGACGGCAACTACTTCACCACCACCTCGCCGGTGAACGGCCAGCCCATCGCCGAATTCCCCCGCTCCAACGCCAAGGATATAGACAAGGCGCTGGACGCCGCCCATGCCGCCGCCGATGCCTGGGGCGCGACCTCGGTGCAGGCCCGCTCGCTGGTCCTGCTGAAGATCGCCGACCGTATCGAACAAAACCTGGAAACCCTGGCCATCACCGAAACCTGGGACAACGGCAAGGCCATCCGTGAAACCCTGAACGCCGACATCCCGCTGGCGGCCGATCATTTCCGCTACTTCGCCGGCTGTCTGCGTGCCCAGGAAGGCAGCGCTGCCGAGATCGACGGCAACACCGTGGCCTACCATATCCACGAACCGCTGGGCGTGGTCGGGCAGATCATCCCGTGGAACTTCCCGATCCTGATGGCGGCCTGGAAGCTCGCCCCGGCCCTGGCCGCCGGCAACTGCGTGGTGCTCAAGCCGGCCGAGCAGACCCCCTTGGGCATCACCGTGCTGATGGAGCTGATCGGTGACCTGCTGCCGCCGGGCGTACTCAACGTGGTCCAAGGATTCGGCAAGGAGGCGGGCGAGGCCCTGGCCACCAGCAAGCGCATCGCCAAGATCGCCTTCACCGGTTCGACGCCAGTGGGCTCGCACATCATGAAGTGCGCCGCCGAGAACATCATTCCCTCGACCGTGGAACTGGGCGGCAAATCGCCGAACATCTTTTTCGAAGACATCATGCAGGCCGAGCAGACCTTCATCGAAAAGGCCGCCGAAGGGTTGGTGCTGGCCTTTTTCAACCAGGGCGAAGTGTGCACCTGCCCTTCCCGCGCACTGGTGCAGGAATCCATCTACCCGGCCTTCATGAAAGAAGTCATGAAGAAAGTCGAGCAGATCAAGCGCGGCGACCCGCTGGACACCGACACCATGGTCGGCGCCCAGGCGTCGGAGCAACAGTTCGACAAGATTCTGTCCTACCTGGAAATCGCCAAGAGCGAAGGCGCCGAGCTGCTGACCGGTGGCCAGGTGCAGAAGCTCGAAGGTGCCCTGTCGACCGGCTATTACATCCAGCCGACCCTGCTCAAGGGCACCAACAAGATGCGTGTCTTCCAGGAAGAAATCTTCGGCCCGGTGGTCAGCATCACCACCTTCAAGGACGAAGCCGAAGCGCTGGCCATCGCCAATGACACCGAGTTCGGCCTGGGCGCCGGCGTCTGGACCCGCGACATCAACCGTGCCTGGCGCATGGGCCGCGGCATCAAGGCCGGGCGTGTCTGGACCAACTGCTACCACCTGTACCCGGCGCACGCCGCGTTCGGTGGCTACAAGAAATCCGGTGTGGGCCGCGAGACGCACAAGATGATGCTCGACCACTACCAGCAGACCAAGAACCTGCTGGTCAGCTACGACATCAACCCACTGGGCTTTTTCTGACCCAAAGGGCGCAGGGACGCTCCGGCGTCCGTCGCCTGCCGCTGCGAACACGGGATGTTGCGCACGTCCGGCGCGCGACCGTTCGTCGGTTTGCCCGGCGTGACGAGCCTGCCCAACAAACCTGCCTCACCCATCGGTATACTGCGCGGATTCTTCACGACCGGATCCGCACAGGTACCTCCCATGGAATTCAGCTTCATCGACCTCATCCTGCACCTGGATGTGTACCTCAACATGCTGGTGACCCAGTACGGCACCTGGGTCTACGCGATCCTGTTCCTGGTGATCTTCTGCGAAACCGGCCTGGTGGTGATGCCTTTCCTGCCTGGCGACTCGCTGCTGTTCATCGCCGGCGCGGTGGCGGCAGGTGGCGGCATGGACCCGTTTCTGCTCGCTGGCCTGTTGATGACCGCCGCCATCCTTGGCGACAGCACCAACTACATCGTCGGGCGTACCGTGGGCGACAAGCTGTTCAGCAACCCGGACTCGAAGATCTTCCGCCGCGATTACCTGGACCAGACTCACGCCTTCTATGCCCGCCACGGCGGCAAGACGGTAACCCTGGCGCGGTTCCTGCCGATCCTGCGCACCTTCGCCCCGTTCGTGGCTGGCGTTGGCAAGATGCACTACCCGCGCTTCCTGGGCTTCAGTGTGCTGGGCACGGTGTTGTGGGTCGGTGGTCTGGTGACCCTGGGTTACTTCTTCGGCAACATGCCGTTCATCAAGCAGAACCTGACCCTGCTGATCGTCGCGATCATTCTGATTTCGCTGCTGCCGATGATCGTCGGCTTGCTGCGCAGCCGCACGGCCCGCACCGCACCGACGCGCTGAGCCCATGTGGTCGTACAAGGCCTGGCGGCGACAGCGAACCCTGGACCGCCACCGTATCGATGAATCGCTGTGGCAGGCGGTGCGTGCCGACCTGCCGATCCTCGACGGCCTCGATGCGCAGCAGGACCTCCGTTTGCGCGAGGCCTGCGTGCTGTTCCTGCAGGCCAAGACCTTGACCTGCCTGCCCGGCGTCGAACTCGACGACCGGGCGCGCCTGCACCTGGCGGCACAGGCGCAACTGCCGTTGCTGCAGCTGGGCGATCTAGACTGGTACCAGGGTTTCCACGAGATCGTCCTGTACGCCGACGATTTCGTCAGCCCGCAGCGCTACCGCGACCCCAGCGGCGTGGAGCATCAATGGGACGGCGAGCACAGTGGCGAGGCCTGGCAGCAGGGGCCGGTGATTCTCGCCTGGTCCGGTGTGGCAGCCAGCGGCGGCTGGGACGGCTACAACCTGGTCATCCACGAACTGGCGCACAAGCTCGACATGCTCAATGGCGACGCCAATGGGCTGCCGCCACTGCATGGCGACATGCGCGTGAGCGACTGGGCCCGCACCATGCAGGACGCCTACGACGACCTCGATCGCCAGCTCGATGCCAATCCTGATGCGCAAACCGCCATCGACCCCTATGCCGCGGAAAACCCGGCGGAATTCTTCGCCGTCACCAGCGAGTATTTCTTCACCGCGCCGGATTTGCTGCACCAGGCCTACCCACAGGTCTACGAGCAGTTGCGCCTGTTCTACCGCCAGGATCCGCTCGAACGGCTCTCGGCCCTCCCCCGACCTGCGTAACGCCGTGACGCGGCTGGCGCCGCTGCTACAGGGACCGCGTTCATCCACGCCGCGTCGGCCGTCGACATCCAATCCCATTCCCCAACGCCGTGCTTGATGGCAAAACCATTCCCTGTAGCAGCGGCGCAAGCCGCGTCGGCGGTCACCGCCTGATGTGACGCGGCCCACGGCGCATATGGCATGCGCCCCTGCAATGTGCCTATAATCGCGCCCACATTTTCGGCCTGCATGGCCTTCAGACTGGCCCAAACCACGGGGGCAACGCCCAATGAGCTACAGCAAGATTCCGGCTGGCAAAGACCTGCCGAACGACATCTACGTCGCCATCGAGATTCCGGCCAACCACGCGCCGATCAAATACGAAATCGACAAGGACAGCGACACGCTGTTCGTCGACCGTTTCATGGCCACGCCGATGTTCTACCCGGCCAACTACGGCTTCATCCCCAACACCCTGGCCGACGACGGCGACCCCCTCGACGTGCTGGTCGTCACGCCTTACCCGGTCACGCCTGGTGCGGTCATCCGCGCCCGTCCGGTCGGCATCCTGCACATGACCGACGACGGCGGCGGCGACGCCAAAGTCATCGCCGTACCGCACGACAAGCTGTCGCAGCTGTATGTCGACGTCAAGGAATACACCGATCTGCCGCCGCTGCTGCTGGAACAGATCAAGCACTTCTTCGAGAACTACAAGGATCTCGAAAAAGGCAAATGGGTGAAGATCGAAGGCTGGGGCAACGCAGACGCCGCCCGCGCCGAAATCACCAAGTCGGTCGCCGCGTTCAAGGGCTGAGCCGTCGTTGTACGAAAAACCCCGGCCATGGCCGGGGTTTTTCATGGGCGCTGCAAAGGTATCGGGCGAAAAGAGATTTGCACAGGCGAGCGGCCCTGCGTATTCTTTGGCCCTCACCAGCCCAGGCTGGTCATCAGTTGCAGGCGGTTGCGGCTTACCAAAAGTAAGGCAAGATCGTCGACGAGAAGCCGGCCATAAGCCGGCTTTTTAATGCCCCGAGAAAAGTCCGCAGCGCCTGTTTCGCGGCCACGGACCGCTCCTACCGAACAGCAGCGGAAACACGCTCCCTGTGAAAGCGGTCATCGGCCACGAAGACTCCACCGCGGCCGCCCCGACCCTGCCCTCATCACCCCTCGCAGAATCGAATCCGGTTACCGAAGGGGTCATACACCTCCAACAGCCGCCCCCAGCCCTGCTCGACGATCTGCGGACGGCCGTAGCCATAACGCTTGGCCAGCAGCTCATCACGCAACGCTTCGACACCGTGCATCGGCACGAACACGGTCGAGCCCGGTGAGCAATCGCCGTGGTGTTCGGAAAGATGCAGCTGCAGATTCCCCCGCTCGACACCCAGGTACAGCGGCAGGTCGGCCTCGAAGCGGTGCTCGAACTCGACCGTGAAACCCAGGAAGTCCAGATAGAACTCGCGCGCCTTGGCTTCGTCGAAAATCCGCAGGATGGGGATAGCCTTGTCGAAACCGATCACCACTGAGGCAGTCGGCGCCAGGCTGGCCGAAGCGGTGTTCCAGTCCTTGTGCCCCATCTGCCGGGCAACCATTTCCAGAGCGGTGGAATGCGATACGTCGTGACCCTGCGCCTGCAGCGCGACGCGCAGCGTCTTGGCCATCTGCTTGGCGTGCTCGATTGAAAACATGACAGCTCCCGAGTCGATGCATGCTGGTGCTCGCGTTGCCAGGCCTCGACCATCAAGAGAGGTATGAAGGCGTGAGGATGCAAAAATGCTTTCACCTTTCCTTGCGGAGCGAGCGGCGGGCAGCATGGGCCGCCGCCGATGTTAGCGCAAAGCGTCGAAGGGGTCACCACGGGACACTCCCGCAGCTGGAAAATCCCGTTTGCCAGACACGATTAAAAGGTCGGCATGGCCCTCGAAAATATCGTGGGTAGGACGTGCACAACCGGCCCGGGAAAACGCCTGTACAGGAATTTTCACGCCTGCCCACCCGCATTCATCGGGCGCTTGTCGCTATCGATCGGCAAGGGCTTCGAGCACAGGCCGGTGAGTGCGGACCGTGGGAACCCGAGTGTAAATATCCTTTCAAACCAAGCCTGTTGCGCCTCGATTGACCGTGCCTTGGCGCGCTGCTAACTCTTAGGACAGCGACACCGACCGTCAGTTTTCCTTCGAGGCGCTATCCATGAATACAGCCACGACCGCCCTACCCCCGGCCTTGCCGCCAGAGGCTTCGAGCACCCGCTCGATCGCCGCTGCGCTGTCGCACCAGAGCATTCACAACCTGGAGCGCTATTACGATCACTGGGCTCGTCACTATGACGCCGATGTCGAGGCCGAAGCCTATTGCGGGCCGACGATGGTCGTCGACTTGCTCGATGCCGTGGCTCAGCGAGGCAACCTCGGTCACAACAGTCGCGTGCTCGATGCCTGCTGCGGCACCGGCCTGGTCGGACGCACCCTGCAGGAGCGCGGCTATCGGCAGATCAGCGGCTGCGACCTGTCCCGGCCCATGCTCGACCAGGCTCAGGCTTCCCGGGCCTACCAGCATCTGCACAGCCAGATAGACCTGACCCAGCCGTTGCCACCGGCCCTGCTTCGGCACTTCGACGCGGTAGTCTGCTGCGGCGCCTTCATTCCCGGGCACCTGCCTGCCTCCGCACTGCGTGGCCTGGTCGCCATGACCCGGTCTGGCGGCGTGGTGGTGCTGAGTGTTCGCGAGACTTACTTCGACACCGCCGGCTTCGAGCCTTTGTTGCAAAGCCTGGGGCGCGAGCAGGGACTTGTCGTGCTCGAAGCCCGGATGTCGGCCCGCTACCTGCAAAATGCGCGCGCCCACTACCTGGCCTTGTACGTCGCATGAACGGGGTCTACGACATGCCGGTTCTTCCTGTCATCTCCCTGGCGCAACTGGCGGCAGGTGAGCCTGGGGCAATTGCGCAACTGAGCGCAGCGTGCGCCGACGACGGCTTCTTCTATCTGGTGGATCACGGGCTTCCGGCCGCGTTGATCGAGCGCTACCTGAGTGCCGCCGAGGCGTTCTTCGCGCTGCCAGAGCCGGTCAAGCAGCCCTTCGGCCATGCTCACCAGCCCGGCTACCCGCACACTGCACGGGGTTACGTCGGGGCCTATGGCGAAACGCTGCATCCCGATGCAGGCCCGGACAACAAGCAGCACCTGGACTGGGGCATCGACCGGCCCGGTGGCGCGCCGTTCAGCGGCCCGAGCCTGCTGCCCGACGACGAGCTCGCGCCTGGTCTGAACGCTTGCGCCTACGCCCTGCAGGACAACGTCATGGAACAGGTGTTTCCCCAGCTGCGCCGAGCCATCACCAGCGCCTTGCAGCTGCCAGCGCAGGCGTTCGATGCGCACTTCCGTCAGCCAACCCTGATCCAGCGCGCTTCATATTATCCAGCCGGGGCGGGAACGGCCGGCAAACATACCGACAACGGCTTTCTCACCCTGCTGATCCAGCAACCCCTGCCGCAGCCTTCACTGCGCATCTACAGCCGTGGCCAGTGGGTCGACGTGCCGTGCCTGGAGGGCGCGGTACTGGTCAATCTGGGCGACATGCTGCAGCGCTGGACCAACGAGCGCCTGGTCAGCACCGCGCATCAGGTCCTGCATCGTCAGCCGAGCCCACGGGTGTCACTGGCGTTTTTCATCTACCCGGATATCGACGCGATCATCGCACCCATCGGCGGCGGGCCAAGCTTCTCCACGGCCGAGGTGATGCTGGAGAACTTCGATTCGATCTGGGTACGCAAGCAGGGCGCTGGAAGGGCCCGCCAACTGGTTTGAACACACAAGGATTGGTTCGATGACCCCCTCTATCGGTTTTATCGGCGCAGGCAACATGGGCCGCCCATTCGTTCGCGCATTGCTCGACAACGGCTTCACAGTGACCGTCCACGACCATGACCCCGGTTGCGAGCGCTGGGTACGCAGCCAAGGTGCGCACTGGGCAGCGACCCCCGCCGCTGCGGCCGAAGGCGCCGCCGTGCTGATCACCTGCCTGCCGCTGCCCAGGCACGTACGCGAAACGATGCTCGGTCACAGCGGCGCCCTGGCTGCTCTGGGCAGTGGCGCGGTATGGATTGACACCTCGACCACCGACTACCACAACACGCTGGATATCGCCCGACTGGCCGGGCAGCGCGGGGTCATGAGCCTGGAAGCACCGGTCAGCAACCTCTCGCACATGGGCGTGGACTTCAACAACGTCTGCTTCTATGTCGGCGGCGAGCAAGCGGCGTGCGACATCGCGCGCCCGGTGCTGGACGCGATGGGCCAACACACGCTTCACGTCGGCGCCATTGGTCACGGCCAGTCGGTCAAGCTACTGACCAACCTGTTGTTCTACGGCGCCACGCTGGCGTGGGGCGAGCTGTTGCTGGTGGCACAGAACCAGGGCCTGGACCTGCGCTGGCTGTGGAACGTGGCGAAGGACTCGCGAGCCGATTGCTTCGTCGTCGACCAGGTCACACCGATGCTCCTCGACGGCAGCTATGACCACTCCTGCACCCTGGAGATCACCGTCAAGGACATGGCCCTGACCGTGGCCCTGGCCGACGAACTCGATGTCGAGCTGCGGCTGGGTCGCTGGATCGAGACGCGCTATCGCCAGGCCGGCAAACGTTATCCGGCCCATGCCAACCACCTCAAGGTGGTGGCGCTGATGGAAACGGAAAACCAGCGCCGCCTGCTGATCGACGGTTTCACCGCGCCCTCCCCCTATGGCGCCGACCGCACCTATCGCCATCCCGGCACCTTTGTCATCGACGCGCGCGGGCGGCGCAAGCCCAGCTTGCCGGAACGCTTTCGCTACCCGCTCAGCCATCCCGCCTGCGGTCGCTACGCCCAGTGCCTGCTGGAGGTCATGGCCTGGATCAACCACAACCTCCGGCAGGAGGCATTGCAACTGGGGCGCGCCATGGGCCTGGAGCCGTCGCTGCTCGAGCAGGTGGTCAGCCGCAGTTGCGGCGCCAGCTGGGTGGATGATCACCGCGACCACTACAGGCCGAACCTTGCGCTGCTGCGTGACCTCCCCGAACTGATGGGCTCGCTGCACCTGCCCATGCTGCATCAGCTGAACCTCGCCACCGTCGTCGACCCCGTGAGGCATGCATCATGAAGATCACCCGCCTGCGTATCTACCAGGTCGACCTGCCGCTGGACAAACCCTACGCGCTGTCCGGCGGGCGCCTGCACTACAGCGCGCTGGACAGCACCATCGTGGTGATCGAAACCGACCAGGGGCTGTTCGGAATCGGCGAAAGCTGCCCGTGGGGCGCCTCGTACCTGCCGGCGTTCGCCCTCGGCGTGCGTGCCGGGCTGGCCGAACTGGCACCTCACCTGCTGGGCTGCAACCCGCTCAACCTGAATGCGATCAACCAGGTCATGGACCAGGCACTGCCTGGCCACCCCTACGTCAAGACAGCGATCGACATGGCCTGCTGGGACATTCTCGGGCGCCACAGCAACCTGCCGGTACACGCCCTGCTGGGGGGGCGCCTGAACGCCGAGCTGACCCTGCAGAGCAGCATCCCCACCGCCACGCCCCGGCAAATGGTCGCCGACATGCACCTGGCGCATGCCGAAGGCTATCGGACCCATTCATGCAAGGTCGGATCGGGCGTGGTGGCGGATCTGGCGCGAATCCAGAGCCTGCTCGCCGAGCGCATGAACGGCGATCAGCTGACCTTCGACGCCAATCGTGCCTGGCTGCCGGCACAGGCGGTGGCCGTGATGAACGCCGTCAGGGAGTGCGATGTGCATTTCGAGCAGCCCTGCGAAACCCTGGAACAGTGCCAGCATGTCCGCAGCCTGACGCGGCAGCCGCTGATCCTGGACGAGTGCATTCACGGCGCTGGCGACCTGTACCGCGCCAGCGCCGCGAATACGGCCCAGGCCATCGGCCTGAAGATCGCCCGTGTCGGCGGGCTAACCAAGGCTCGGCAGCTGCGCGACTACTGCATCCAGCAGGGTATCCAGCTGAACATCGAAGACGTCGGCGGCAGCCAGATCGCCGACACCGCGGCCATGCACCTGGCCCTGGCCACCCCCAATCAATACCTGCGCGCCAGCTGGAATGCCTGCCGCCATCACAGCATCGTCACGGCCCTGGGCGGCGTCCACGTGAGCCGCGGCATCGCCCGCCTGGACGACACGCCGGGGCTTGGGCTGACCCTGTGCCCGAACGCACTGGGCGAGGCGGTGGCCATTCATGAATGACTCATTGCCAAGGCCTGCAACCATGCCCCTGGACAGCGGTGACTTCCACCCCGATGCAGGACGCTCGCACAACCTGCCGGGCGCTTTCTACTTCGACCCGAATCACTACGGGCAGGAACTGCAGCATATTTTCTACCGCACCTGGCAGTACGCCTGTCATGTCTCCAGGCTGGCCGTGGAGGGTGCCTATCTGGTGTGCGAGATCGGCGAGCAAAGCGTGCTGGTGCTGCACGGCCAGGACGGCCAGCTCAGGGCGTTCCACAACGTTTGCCAGCACCGTGCGCATCGCCTGCTCGAAGGCTGCGGACAGCTGCGTGGCGCGATCACCTGCCCCTACCATGCATGGCGCTACGATCACGCCGGCAGATTGCAGAGCGCGAGGCACAGTTGTGACGTGGCAGGCTTCGAACCCGCCCGCGCGCACCTCGCCGGCGTGCGCCTGGAAGTGATGTGTGGCCTGGTCTTCGTCAATCTGGACGCGCACGCCCCACCCCTGGCCAGCCAGCTCGCCGGGCTCGAAGCGCAACTGCGCAGTTTCGCGCCCGCGCCCGAGTCGCTGCACCACAGCTACAGCCATACCTATGCGCTGCGGGCGAACTGGAAGGTCTCGGTGGAAAACTATTCGGAGTGCTATCACTGTCCCGGCTGCCACCCCAGTCTGTCGCACCAGACCCTGGATCTAAGCAGCTACCGGATCGACATCCACCCGGGCTTCCACGCCCACCTGAGCAACGATCAGGGTGCACGGCAAGGCTACGCAACCAACCCTGACGCACCCCGCAGCGGCGAATTCGGTGCCTGGTACGTCTGGCCGAACCTGTGCATCGAGGTCTATCCGGGCGGCTACATGAACCTGTTGCACCACGTGCCAACGGGCGCGCAGCGCTGTGAGCAGCGTGTGCAGTGGTTCACCCAGAGCCCACACCCCGACCCTCTGGAACAGGCAGTGATCGATTTCGTGGCGGTGGTGCGTGAAGAGGACCTGCCCTTGTGCGAAAGTGTCCAGAAAGGTCTGCATAGCTACGGCTACAGCGGTGGCCGGTTGGTGGTGGACACGGCTCGCAGCGGTTTCAGCGAACATGCCGTGCATGATATTCAGAAGCGGGTGCTGGAAGCACTCGCCGGCCATGGAGCACGCGATGGATAGCCCTTCTTCCGACATCTCCCGACCGCCAACCTGGCGGCGCCTGGGCAGCCGGCCCACGGTCTTGTGGCTGACGGGCCTGCCGGCTGCCGGCAAGACCACCATCGCCAAGGCTACCCAGGTGGCACTTGCCGCCCTCGGCTATCACTGCCTGGTGCTCGATGGCGACGAACTGCGCCGCGGACTCTGCCGGGACCTGGGCCTGAGCGACGACGACCGGCTGGAACACGTGCGCCGCACCGCCGAGGTCGCACGCCTGCTGTGTGCCGACGGCAGCCTGGTGCTGGTTGCGCTGATTTCACCGCGTATTGCGCACCGGGCCCTGGCGCGGCAGATCGTCGGCGACGAAGCCTTCGTCGAGGTCTTCGTCGATACACCGCTGGCGCTCGCCGAGGCACGCGATCCCAAGGGGCTGTATCGGCAGGCGCGCGCCGGCGCGCTGAACGGTTTCACCGGGATCGATGCCACCTACGAAGCGCCGTCGGCGCCCCACCTCAGGCTAGCCACCGCCAGCATGAGTTGCGCATGCTCGGTGCAGGCCCTGCTCGACTGCCTGCAGCAACGCGCCGCCATAGACTGAAGATCAGGCCAATACGGGCCGAGGATCGAGCAACAGCTCCTGCAGCCATTGCACCAGCAGTCGGGCTGCCGGCGACAGCGGGTTGGCATGCCACTTGTAGACTCCCAACGCATCGCCCATGGACCACTGCTTGTCGAACAGGCGCACCAGCCTGCCGTCGGCCAGCATCTGGCGCGTGGTCATTCCCCAGCCCAAGGCCACACCGTGACCTTCCAGGGCTGCCTGCATCATGACCGGGAAACTGTTGAAGCCCATGCCTTGGCTGCCAACGCGAAACGATGCACCGACGCTTTCCAGCCATTGATCCCAGATCACGAAGTCCTGCGCACGGGGTTCGTAATGCAACAGTCGGCACTTGGGCAGATTGTCCAGGCTCAGCCACGGGGCGATGCTCTTGAAGTAGTCGGGGCTGCAGACCGGGAACACTTCATCGGGCGCGCTGAACAGCAGCACGTGATCGGCACTGGCCCGGCCCATGGTCTGCACCGCCACGTCGAAACGCTCGCGCTCCTCGCCTATGGCCGCCAGCGTGGAATGCAGCTTGAGCTCGATGTGCGGATGTTTCTGATGAAAGCCGGCCAGCGCCGGCATGAACAGGTAGAACGCTTCCACCAACTGCGACGACAGCACCACGGTGCCGGTCGACGACTGCTGCTGACGCAGCTTTTCGGTTTGCCGAGCGATATCGAACAAGGCGGCTGCAACCGTCTGGCGAAAGCTTTCGCCCGCCTCGGTGAGAAAAACCCCGCGGCTTTTTCGATCGAACAACTGCACGCCCAGGTTCTCTTCGAGGGAGCGAATCTGTCGGCTGATCGCCGTTTGGGTGAGGTGCAGTTCCTCTGCTGCGCGAGAAAAACTCTGCAGCCGGGCAGCAGCTTCGAAGGGAATCAGACTTGATAAAGGCGGCAGTTTGCGCCGGAGGTTTTCCATAACCTGAAGTTGCCCTGTCCTGCGAAATGGTCGTTTCAAACGATGTCATCTTTTGACGCATCATGCAAAGACTGACCGCCGGGGGTTCACCGCATGGAACAGCGACCGCACCTCCACGACACACGCTCGAGCGTGGCACTGATCATCGCGTCGGTGTTCCTGGTGTCTGCTTCCGATGCGCTGATCAAGCTGGGCAGCGCCGACTTCACGGTATGGCAGCTGTACGTGGTGCGTTCTTCGATCGCCATTGTCCTGCTGCTGCTGTGGCTGGGCGCTTCGCGAAGTGCCAGCGTGTGGCGCAACCTGGCCTGCGATCGCTGGATACTCATGCGCAGCACCGCCTTGACCCTGATGTGGATCGCCTTCTACGCGGCGCTGCCGCACATGAGCCTGAGCCTGGCCGCTCTGGCGCTCTACACCGCGCCGCTGTTCATTGCGCTGCTGTCGGCGCTGGTGCTGCGCGAAAAGGTGAGCCCCAGCCGCTGGCTGGCCATCGCCCTGGGTTTCGTCGGTGTGCTGATCATTCTGCGCCCGACGGCTGCGGACTTTTCCAGCATGACCCTGCTGCCGGTACTGGCCGCCCTGCTCTATGCCGTGGCCGCCGTACTGACCCGCGCCCGCTGCGGCGATCACTCGGCGCTGGCACTGGCGCTCAACCTGAACCTGTGCCTGTGCCTGGTCGGCGCGACGATGCTGCTGGGCCACCAACTGTTCAGTTCGCCCCATCCGCCACTGCCCAGCGACTTTTTGGCTCTGCACTGGGTGGTTCTGGGGCCTGTGCAGTGGTTATTGATGGGCGTGCTCGCGGTCCTCATGGTGCTGATGAGCGCCGGCGTGGCGAGGGCCTATCAGATCGGTCCGAGCGCGGTGGTGGGCGCCTTCGATTACAGTTATCTGCTGTTCGCGATGTTCTGGGGTTTTGTCCTTTTCAAGGAAGTCCCCGATGCAGGCATGGCCCTGGGCATGGGCCTGATTGCCGCATCCGGGGTCTGGGTAATGCGCAGTTGACCAAGGAGCTGGACATGTTGATGCGACCGCTGCGAGTGATCATCTGGGCTGTGTCCAGAAGCCGCTCTACCGCACTCGAACGCTGCGTGATGGAACACCCCGCCGTGCACGTGCTGCACGAGCGGCTGAGTGAACCCTTCCTGATGCAGCACTGGCCCCACAAGTACCGCAGCGTGCTCGACACTCGCCGCAAGACCGGCAACCGGGAGCCTGTCCCGACCTACGGCCAGACCCTGGAGGCACTCGCCCACGGCCCGCTGCCTGCGGGCAAGTCGGTGTTGCTGAGCAAGGAAATCGCCTGGTTCTGCGACTTCGCCCAGATCGACGATGGCTGGCTGCAGCAGTTCAAGCACGTCTTCCTGGTGCGCGAGCCACTGGCGGTCATGCGCTCGCTGTATCGCGTCGGCACGCAGGGCGAAAATACCTGGTTCGATCCCGACGAGTCAGGGTTCGAGGAGCTGCTGGCGCTGTATTGGCGCGTGCAGCGGGCGTGCCCGGCCCAGAGTCTGCTGGCCCTGGAAAGCGATCACGACTTGATGCAAGACGGCCCGGGCGGCTTGAGCACCCTGTGCGACTTCATGGGCATACCCTTCAACGCGGCCATGCTGCAATGGCAAGCGCGAGAAGTGCCCGCCTGGCAGTTTTTCAAGGGCTGGCACGAAGAGGCACAGCGCTCGACCGGTTTCGCCGCAGTGCACCATCCCGACCAGCCCTACCCTGCGGTGGTCGACGAATGCGCAGTCGGTGCGCAACCCACCTGGCGCTTCTTCGCCCTGCTGGCTGGTCGACATCGGCCGGGCAGTCCAGCGGGCCTGCTGCGCAGCCTGCATCGCGCGCCGTCGGCGCAGCTGGATATCGTCCTGTTGCACCGTGGCGAGGAAGATCTCAGCCATCTGCTCTGGAGCATTGCCCAGTTCCCCGAAGTGAACTGCCACGCCCTCGACACGTTGGCACTCATGTCCACGGACGCAGGGAAACTGCCAGAGCAGCATGATCTGGTCGGCCAGCCATTGCTGCTCGCCTGCAGCGAAGCAGGCGCTGCCGGTCAGCAGCAGTTGCTCGACCGGCTGGCGGCGCAGGCGTGCGTGATCGGCCTGCTGACCGAAACCGGCTTCCATCTGCTCGATGCCCAGGGCCGGACCGGGCCTTCGCCATTGCCCGCGCCCCAAGCCTGCACGCTGCACCTGCAGCGCTTGCGCGAGCGCAGCCTCGATGACTGGGCCACGTTCAACCATTACAACCAAGGCACAGAAGCCGTTGCCGATTGGCTGGCCACGTTCAGCGCCGTCGTGGCTGCCGACCCGGATCACATTGCCGTCAGCGATGGACGCGACAGCCTGACCCTGCAGCAGTTGCACGACCGCGCCCAGCAGTTGGCCAACGTTCTGCAAGCCCGCCTGGCGCCCGATGCATGGGCGGTGCTGTTCAAGCGCAAGAACATTCACACCGCCGTTGCCATGACGGCCTGCGCCCTGGCCGGCCGCCCGTATCTCGAGGTACCTGCCTGGTACAGCGCCGACCATTGCCGGCAGTTGCTGGAGCGTCTGGGCGAGTGCCTGGTGCTGTGCGACACCGACAGCGCACGGCAGCTACCGGCTGCACAACCCCATGTGCTGGAGAGCCAGTTTGCCCGCCAGGCGCCTGCCGATTGCCCGCAGTGGGCGCGCACGCGTTCGTCGATCGCCTACGGTCTGTTGACCTCGGGCACCAGCGGCCCGGCCAAGGTGGCACTGATGCCAGCGCCGGCCATGCTCGACTCCCTGAGCCTGTGGCAGAGCTACCTGCAACCGGGGCAGCGCATAGGCCTGAATGCCTGGCTCACCGGCTACCTGTATTACCCGCTGCTCAGCCGATGCACCACGGTGGTCATTGCCGATGAGGTGGTGCTGGATCCGCTGCGCCTGATGCACTTCATCGCCGACAACCACTTGCAGCAGATCATGATCACCCCCTCGTTGTTGCAGGGGTTGGTCCGCGAAGAGATTCGCTTCGTGGCCTGCTGTACCGGGCTGCGGGTACTCTGGAGCAGCGGCGAGCACCTGTCGGCGGCCCTGCGCTCACGGGTGCAGGCGCTGCTGCCCGACTGTTGCCTGATCGACCTGTACGGTTCCAACGAAGCCGGCGACGTTGCGCTCAAGCACGAAGACGGCACCTTGCAGTTGATCAAGGGCGTGGAGGCACGCGTGCTCGACCGGCAAGGCCAGACCGTGCCCCGCGGCGCTGCGGGCCACCTGCACCTGCGCACGCCGGGGCTGTTGCGCGGCTACCTCGGCCAGCCCAGCGGCGTGCCGCTACCCAACGGCGGGCTGTTCGACACCGGGGACCGTGTGGTCTGGCTGGGCAACGGCCGCCTGCGGTTGCTCGGGCGCGACAGTGCCCACCTCAAGATACGTGGCTACAAGGTGCATCCGGAACACGTCGAGCAGGTCTTGAACAGCCACCCGCTGGTGGTGCAGAGCTACATCGGCAGCAGGCATGAGGGCGCCGCACGCCAGTTGCTGGCCTACATCGTCCCCGCAAGCCCGGAGCATCTGCCCACGGCCACGGCCCTGCGCGCCTGGGCCAGCCTGCACCTGCCGTTCTTCGCCGTGCCCAGCGCCTACTATGCCGTGGCCAGCCTGGGTGCCGGTCACAATCAGAAGCGTGAGCCGCTGAGCGACGCGCACTCGAGCCAGGCCGTGCCACTGCCCGAGGATGAGGTTTCGCTGACCGCCACCCAGGCCCAGGTTTCCACGGTGTGGCAGGCCGTGTTGGGCAACGATATCCCCGCATTGCACCCGGACGATGATTTCTTCGACCGCGGCGGTAGCCTGCAACTGAGCGAATTGCTGCTCGAACTCAACCACAGCTTCGACGTGCAGCTTTCCCTGGCCGCGCTGCTCGAAGACACCCGCCTGCAAGGCATGGCACTGGCCGTCGACCGCACTCGGGCCGGGCTGCCCGCCGCAGCGATCCTGCGCGAAGTCGCCGTGGAGGCGGCGCGCTACGCATTCATCCCCGGACCGCAGCGCGGGGAAGACATTCTTCACGCCTATCGGACCAAACCGGGCAAGCGCATCCTGCTGACCGGCGCCACGGGCTTTTTCGGCGCCTTCCTGCTCGCCGCCCTGGCCCGCCAGCCCGAGGTCGAGCAGGTCATTTGCCTGGTGCGCGCCCAGAACCTGAGTGACGCGCGTCGGCGCTGCCTGGGCAACCTGCAGCGTCATGGCCTGGTACCGCCCGGCGTGCCCCTGGACTGGCTCGGCAAGTTGCAGATGGAATGCGGCGACCTGGCGGCTGCGCACCTGGGGCTGTCGCCCGCTGCCTACCAGAGCCTCACGCAGACCGTCGACTGCGTGGTTCACGCCGGGGCCGAAGTCAACTGGGTCAAGCCTTACGCCAACCTGGTGCGGGGCAATGTCGAAGGCACCGCCCAGATCGTCCAACTGGCCCTCAACGGTGCGATGCCGCTGATCATGGTGTCGACCCTGGCCGCAGGCGGCAGCGCGCGTACAGGCTACGAGGAAAGCAAGCATGTGGCCGAAGCCTTGGCACTGAACGCTGCACGCGAACATGGCCTGCCGGTCATCATCGCCCGCTGTGGCGACCTGGCCGCGCCGCTCGAAGTCGAGCACAGTACGATCAATGACAACGACTACGTGTGCCTGCTGCTGGGCGCCTGCCTGTTGCTGGGGTGCTGGCCGGCCGACCTGGAAGGGGGCGTCAATCTGACGCCGGTCGACGTTGCCGCACAGATCATGGCAAGCCTGGCCATCCAGGCACCCGCCAGCAAACTGGGTCGGGCCTCGAACCTGTGCCACCCACACGGCGCGCTGTCCTGGCGAACCCTTTGCGGCTGGGTGGCCGACAACCTCGCACCGGGCAGTTTCGCACCGCTGCCCCTGGCGCGCTGGCGGCTGCGCCTGGACAACGACCAGCGTCAGCACCCGATCATTGCCAAGACCCGCCTGATCCTGCCGATGATTCTCGACGACCTGGCCGCCGCAGCGCCGCACAATGATTTCGAGTTTCCCGCCACTTCTCCGATTCGCCTCAGCCCGCAATGGGCCGCCCGACTGACTCGACAACTGCTGCATTACATCGGGCAGGCCTGTCGATGAATGGGCGAATGGTCACCGCCTGGGCGGCAGCACAACGCCAGCGTGAACTGAAGACGCTCAGCTACCACAGCCCACCCCTGAAGCCGATGGAGGTGGAGATCCAGGTCACTCATTGCGGTTTGTGCAGCAGCGATCTGCACCTGATAGATGGGCACTGGGGCGAGGCCAGTGTCTTCCCTCAGGTGTGCGGGCACGAAGTGGTCGGCCGCGTCAGCGCCGTGGGTGACAAAGTAGCCGGGGTGCGCCTGGGACAACGCGTCGGCGTGGGCTGGTACCGCAGCGCCTGCCTGGCCTGTGAATTCTGCCTGCGTGGCGAGGAGCAGCACTGCCCCTGCCTGATCGCTACCTGCACCCACGGAGAGCACGGCGGGCTGGCCGACTACCTGTACTGCGACAGCCGTTTCGTGTTCCCCATCCCCGACGAGCTGAGCAGCGAACACGCCGCGCCCCTGCTGTGCGCCGGCGTGACAGTGCACACGGCGCTCAAGCGCGCCACCTGGCCCGGCATGGCCGTCGGCATCGTCGGCATCGGTGGCCTGGGCCATCTTGCCATCCAGTTCGCAGCCAAGCGCGGCTGCCGGGTCACCGCCCTCTCGAGCAGCCCGCACAAGCAGCGCGATGCCCTGACCCTGGGCGCCAACCGTTTCATCGACCTGAGCAAACCGGTGGAGTGCAATCAGGTCCGCAATGCCCTGGACTACATTCTGGTGACCAGCGCGGTCGCGTGCGACTGGTCAACCATCGTCGACATGCTCCGCCCCTTCGGCGTGCTGTGTTTTGCCGGCATGCCACCGCCGGTGACGTTCGATATCGCGTCCATGATGTACAAGACCCTGAGCATCACCACCGCCAACGTCGGTGGGCGTCAGGATATCCGAGACACCCTGGCTTTCGCGGCGGCGCGCCAAGTGCGGCCCTGGGTGCAGTCGTGGCCGCTGGAAGATGTCAACCACGCCATACGGCAATTGCGCAAAGGACGAGTCCACTATCGAGCGGTGATGCAGGTCGGCGAAGAGCCGGTCCAGGCTCTTTAAGCGCGGCTTGGGCGCGGCGCTCCATTTGCCCCGCAGCCGCCCGTCTGCTAACGTCGCCCGGTTTCAATCCTTCTCGCCGAGACCGCTGCCATGGCCCGCAAAAAAGCATCCCTGGATTTCGAACAATCCCTGGCCGACCTGCAGACGCTGGTCGAACGCCTGGAGAACGGCGAGCTGTCGCTGGAAGACTCGCTGAGCGCTTTCGAGAACGGCATCCGCCTTACCCGTGACTGCCAGAGCGCGCTGGCCCAGGCCGAGCAGAAAGTGCAGGTCCTGCTGGAAAAGGACGGCGAGCTCACCGAAGAGCCCTTCGATACGGAACAGCCTGAATGATCGCCGCCTACCAGGCTCTCTGCCAACAGCGCGTGGACGGCGCCCTGCAAGACCTGTTCGTGCCGCCCTCGGCCGAGCTGACCCGGTTGTACCAGGCCATGCGCTACAGCGTCATGAACGGCGGCAAGCGGGTTCGTCCGCTGCTCGCCTACGCCGCCTGCGAGGCATTGGGCGCCGATGCTACCCAAGCCAATGGCGCCGCCTGTGCGGTGGAGCTGATCCACGCCTACTCGCTGGTGCACGACGACCTTCCGGCCATGGACGACGACGACCTGCGCCGTGGCCAGCCCACCACGCACAAGGCGTTCGACGAAGCCTGCGCGATCCTGGCCGGTGATGGCCTGCAAAGCCTGGCCTTCACCGCGCTGCTCGACCCAACCCTGAGCCCGCAAAGCGATGCCATACGACTGAGCATGGTCCAGGTGCTGGCCCAGGCTGCTGGCCCGGCGGGAATGGTCGGTGGCCAGGCCATCGACCTGGGCTCGGTGGGCCTGCAGTTGAACCAGCAGGCGCTCGAATTCATGCACCGGCACAAGACCGGCGCCCTGATCGAGGCGAGCGTACGCCTCGGCGCGCTGGCCAGCGCGCGGGCACACCCGTCGCAGCTCGAGTGCCTGCAGACTTATGCGCAAGCGGTTGGGTTGGCTTTCCAGGTGCAGGACGACATCCTCGACGTCGAAAGCGATACCGCCACCCTGGGCAAGCGCCAGGGTGCCGATATCGCCTTGAACAAACCGACCTACCCGGCGCTGCTCGGGCTCGATGCGGCCAAGGCGTACGCGCTGGATCTGCGCGATCAGGCGTTGCATGCATTGCGTCCGTTCGACGCCGCTGCCGAGCCGTTGCGCGAACTGGCGCGCTACATTGTGGCGCGACGCAACTGACGAGCGCGTGCGCACCCGACGCCGCATCAGGTAAACTGATCCATTCCTAGAACTCATAACGATTCGCCTGATGCCCACGACGTTTCAAGAGATCCCCCGCGAACGCCCGGCGACGCCTCTGCTCGACCGTGCTGACACTCCTGCCGGCCTGCGCCGTCTGGGCGAAGCCGAGCTCGAAACACTGGCAGACGAACTGCGCCAGGAGCTGCTCTATACGGTCGGCCAGACCGGCGGGCATTTCGGTGCCGGCCTGGGCGTCATAGAGCTGACCATCGCCCTGCACTACGTTTTCGACACGCCCGACGATCGTCTGGTGTGGGACGTCGGCCACCAGGCCTACCCTCACAAGATCCTCACCGGCCGCCGCGAGCGCATGGCCAGCCTGCGCCAGAAGGACGGCATCGCCGCCTTTCCGCGGCGCAGCGAAAGCGAATACGACACCTTCGGCGTCGGCCACTCCAGCACGTCCATCAGTGCCGCATTGGGCATGGCCATCGGCGCGCGCCTGCAGAACAGCGGGCGCAAGGCCATTGCCGTGATCGGCGATGGCGCGCTGACCGCAGGCATGGCCTTCGAAGCGCTGAACCATGCGCCTGAAGTCAATGCCGACATGCTGGTGATCCTCAACGACAACGACATGTCGATTTCGCGCAACGTCGGTGGGTTGTCCAATTACCTGGCCAAGATTCTCTCCAGCCGTACCTACACCAGCATGCGCGAGGGCAGCAAGAAGGTGCTATCGCGCCTGCCCGGTGCCTGGGAAATCGCTCGCCGCACCGAGGAGTACGCCAAGGGCATGCTGGTTCCCGGCACCCTGTTCGAAGAACTGGGCTGGAACTACATCGGGCCGATCGACGGCCATGACCTGCCAACCCTGGTGGCCACCCTGCGCAACATGCGCGACCTCAAGGGGCCGCAGTTCCTGCACGTCGTCACCAAGAAGGGCAAGGGCTTCGCCCCGGCCGAGGTCGACCCGATCGGCTACCACGCCATCACCAAGCTCGACCCGCTCGACGCTCCGGTCGTGGCTCCAGCCAAGGCCAGCGGGCCGAAGTACTCGGGCGTGTTCGGGCAGTGGCTGTGCGACATGGCGGAAGCCGACCAACGTCTGGTCGGGATTACCCCGGCCATGAAGGAAGGCTCGGACCTGGTCGCTTTCAGCGAACGCTTCCCCGAGCGTTACTTCGACGTCGCCATTGCCGAACAGCATGCGGTGACCCTGGCGGCCGGCATGGCCTGCGAAGGCGCCAAGCCGGTGGTGGCGATTTATTCGACATTCCTGCAGCGCGGCTACGATCAACTGATCCACGACGTGGCGGTGCAGAACCTCGACGTCCTGTTCGCGATCGACCGGGCAGGCCTGGTCGGCGAAGACGGTCCGACCCATGCCGGCAGCTACGACCTGTCGTACCTGCGCTGTATCCCCGGCATGCTGGTGATGACGCCCAGCGACGAAAACGAGCTGCGCCTGATGCTCAGCACCGGCCACCACTACCCGGGGCCGGCGGCCGTACGCTATCCACGCGGCAATGGCCCGGGCGCAGTGATCGGCGCCGGCCTGGACAGCATCGAGATTGGCAAGGGCGTGGTGCGTCGCAAGGGTCGTGGCATCGCCATTCTGGTGTTCGGTGTGCAGCTGACCGAGGCGCTGACAGTGGCGCAAAAGCTCGACGCCACCGTTGCCGACATGCGCTTCGTCAAGCCGCTCGACGAGCAACTGGTCCGTGAGCTGGCCGACAGCCACGATCTGCTGGTCACGCTCGAAGAGAATGCCATCATGGGTGGCGCAGGTTCAGCGGTCAGTGAATTCCTGGCCCGCGAAGGCGTGCTCAAGCCCGTGTTGCACCTCGGCTTGCCGGATGCCTATGTTGAACACGCGAAGCCTGCGCAGATGCTGGCCGAATGTGGCCTGGATGCGGTGGGTATCGAAGCGGCCATTACCCTGCGCCAGCGCCTGCTGCAACGCTGACGTCACTTCGCTGCAGGGCTCACACCGTCAGCCCTGCAGCGCGCTACACCCCTTCACTACCCTTGCGGATCGTGCCGACCACTTCCCCCTGATGCTCGCTGCCCATCATATGGCCAAGCTTGCCGGCCTTGGTGGCCAGGTAGTATTTGTTGTGTGGGTTGTGCCCGGTGTGCAGCGGTACCCGCTCGGCCACGCTGATGCCCATGTCGGTCAACGCCTTGACCTTGCGCGGATTGTTGGTCATCAAGCGCAAGGCCTTGACCCCCAAGTGCTCGAGCATCGGTTCGCACATGCCGTAGTCGCGCTGGTCGGCAGCGAAGCCCAGGCGCTCGTTGGCCTCGACCGTATCGGCACCGCCGTCCTGCAATTCATAGGCACGGATCTTGTTCAGCAAGCCAATACCCCGGCCTTCCTGGCGCAGGTACAGCAAGACGCCGCGCCCTTCCCGGGCAATGGCCTGCAATGC
This sequence comes from Pseudomonas sp. CFBP 13727, assembly GCF_014841915.1. Lineage (NCBI taxonomy): Bacteria > Pseudomonadati > Pseudomonadota > Gammaproteobacteria > Pseudomonadales > Pseudomonadaceae > Pseudomonas > Pseudomonas sp. CFBP 13727. The sequence continues at coordinate 123,379 of NZ_JACYUT010000003.1, read as the reverse complement.
GGCCTCGAGTTGCGAGCCGCAGTCGCAGCGCTGGCTGAACAGCGCGTCCCCGGTCAGACATTCCGAATGCAGGCGCCCCAGTACGGGCGCGCCGTCAGCCACATCGCCCAGGCTGAGCACGACATGCTCGCGGCCCGTGGCCTCATCGAGAAAACCATGCATGGTGAACAAAGCGAAAGGCGTGGGAAGCTGAGAAGCAGCGACAAAAACGACGGGCACCGGGTGCTCCTGATTCTTGATGAACTTGACAAGGGCAGTATTGTAACAGCAGCTCTGCGCACCTGCTCAGTGGATGATCGTCGCGCCTGTGCCGCGGCTCGATCAAGGGGCTGGCAACGCGGGGTCGAACGGATAGGGTTGGCCCCAGCGCTGGTAGATCCCGCGCAGCTGGCCGGTCTTGACCAACTGTTCCATGCGCTGATCGTAGACGGCAAGCAATGCCCGGCCACGCGCACTGTCGCTGAAGCCCAGGTACAGCGGCAACTCGGCCACGTGCACGCGTTTGAAACGCTCGGGCTCGGCGGCCTGGCGCAGGATCACTTCGATTTCGGTCAGGGCGTCGACGTAATAGTCGGCACGATCGTGTTCGAGCATGGACAGGATGCCGGTGCGGCGCTGGACCTCATTGTAGGTTCGCACGTTAGGCAGGTATTTCTGGAATTGGTAGCCGCGTACCCAGGCCAGTCGATAGCCGCCCAGGCTGGCGAAATCGACCTGAGGCTTGTCGGCCAGGCTCAAGGCGAAGATATGATCGGTGTCGTAATGCCAGCGCGGGTACAGGGCATGTGCCTCGTTCTGGTAAGAACCGACCCAGGCATCGGCCTGCCCCTGCTGTACCAGCCCGACCGACCGAATGTAGGGCTCGCTGCGTGTGACCACGGCGATGCCTGCCGGCTGGAAGACCTCGCGCAGCACGTCCCAGGCCAGGCCACTGCCGTCAGCGTTGGTGTAGTCTTCCCAGGCTTCGCTGACCAGATCGATGCGCGCAGGCGGCAGCGATACCTCTGCACTGGCTGCCCAGCACACCAACAGCATCGCCGCTCCCAGCAACCCTCGCCACCCAGCCATCCGTTGCGCCCTCAAAGCCGGCCTGCACGCCGATTCACACGAAGCTCCAGCCCCACACCAGCAGCTGCATGGCCAACCAGGCAAAGACCCCGGCCAGCACATCATCGAACATGATACCCACACCGCCATGCACGTGGCGATCTATCCAGCGAATCGGCCATGGCTTGAGAATGTCGAAGAAGCGGAACACCAGAAACCCCACCAACAGCCAGACCCAACCTTCGGGCACCAGCCACAGGGTGATCCACATGCCGACCATCTCGTCCCAGACGATGCCTTCGTGGTCATGCACGCGCAGGTCGTCGGCGACCTTGCCGCACAGCCAGATGCCGAACAGCATGCTTACGCCCAGCATCAGCCAGTAGCCCCAGTCGGGCAACATCTGCCACAGCGGAATGAACGGCACGGCGACCATCGATCCCCAGGTGCCCGGCGCCTTGGGCAAGGTTCCGGAGCCAAAACCGAAGGCCAGGAAATGCCATGGATTACGCCACACCGAAGGGGGCACGAACTCCGCTGGAACCTGGTTGGGATGGTCTGTCACGGTGTCTCCGCAAAATGTTGGTAGCCCCGAATGGTCGGGGTGATGTCCTGGCCGTGACGGTCGACCAGCGTGACGCCTTCGCCAACACTCGCTTGGCCGATGACGAAAAACACCGCGCCCTGAGCGCGCAGGGTGGTTTCTTCTTCAGGAGGCAGGGTGAAGGCCAGTACATAGTCGTCCCCCCCGCTCAGCGCCGCTGACCAGGCCTGTTCCAGGCCAAGCAGCGACTGCAGGGCATTGGACACCGGCAGTCGCTCGCGTTCCACCCGCAAGGCGACTTTCGACGCCCTGGCAATGTGGCCACAGTCGGCCAACAGGCCGTCGGAGATATCCAGCGCCGCGCTGGCCCTGCCCCGCAAGGCCTGGCCCAGCGCGAATTGCGGCAGCGGTGACCAGTAGTGAGCCAGCAAAGGCCCGGCCACCGCAGGCTCGGCATGTCGCTGGCCAAGCACCAGCGGCAGCGCGCCCGCAGCGTCGCCCAGCCTGCCGCCGACGCACAGCAGATCACCCGGTCGGGCACCGCTACGCGTCAGCGCCAAGCCATGGGGCAGACGGCCGAACACAGTCAGGGTCAGGCTCAACGGGCCACGCGTGGTGTCACCCCCGACCAGGCGCAGGCCGCAGCGCTCGGCCATGGTATCCAGGCCGGTGGCGAACCCTTGCAGCCACTGCGCCGAAAAGCTGGGCAGGGTCAGGGCCAGGGTGAATCCCAGAGGGCTGGCCCCCATGGCAGCCAGGTCGCTGGCCGCGACGGCCAGGGCGCGCTGGCCCAGCAGGAGGGGGTCGGCACCCTGGGGAAAATGCACGCCGGCAACCAGGGTGTCGGTGGAAACCGCCATCTGCTCGCCCGGTGCCAGCGCCAGCAGGGCACAATCGTCGCCGATGCCCAAGGCCACACCATCGCCGGCCCGCGCACAGGACGCGGCGGCGAAATAGTGTCGGATCAGCTCGAATTCGCCCATGGGCTGCATGTCCGCGATCAGCGCTTGTGCGCTGCCACTTCCGGGCCACGCAAGCTCGGCGCCAGCTTGTCGAGCACGCCGTTGACGAACTTGTGGCCGTCGGTGGAACCGAACACCTTGGCCAGCTCGATGCCTTCGTTGATCACCACACGGTAAGGCACGTCGACCCGCTTGAGCAGTTCCCAGGTGGACAAGCGCAGCACGGCCAACTCGACCGGATCGAGCTCGTCGATGGTGATGTCCAGGCACGGCGCCAGGGCGCTGTCGATTTCATCGCGGCTGGCCGGCACACCGTGCAGGATTTCGCGGAAATAGGCGCCGTCGACGTCACCGAAATCGTTGTCGACGCGGAACTGCGCTTCGATCTCGTTCAGCGAATGCTTGGCCATGTGCCATTGGTACAGGGCCTGGGTTGCCAATTGACGCGCCTCGCGGCGCTTGGCGCTGCGTGAAGGCTTGCCGGCGTCCGCAGGCTTGGGATCGCGTGGATTGAAGCGATCGCTTTCGTCGTTGATCACTTGGCCTCCAACTGCGCCAGCAGGCTGACCATTTCCAGGGCAGAAAGCGCAGCTTCCGCACCCTTGTTGCCAGCCTTGGTGCCGGAGCGCTCGATGGCCTGCTCGATGGTGTCCACGGTCAGGACGCCGAAGGCGACCGGCACACCGAACTCCATCGACACCTGGGACAGACCCTTGGTGCATTCGCCGGCAACGTATTCGAAGTGCGGCGTGCCGCCTCGAATCACCGCGCCCAGCGCGATGATCGCGGCGTATTCGCTTTGCTGCGCAACCTTCTGCGCGACCAGCGGGATCTCGAACGCACCCGGGGCGCGAATCAGGGTGATGTCGCTTTCGCTGACGCCGTGGCGAACCAGGGCATCGACGGCGCCGCTCACCAGGCTTTCGACGACGAAGCTGTTGAAGCGGCCAACCACCAGGGCGTAGCGGCCTTTGGGGGCGATGAAGTTACCTTCGATGGTCTTCAGGGTCATTCGGGTCTGTCTCATCTTAAAGAGCCAGGCCGCCTGCAGGCGGCCTCTGCGGATAATGGATCACGAACATCGAGACTGCAGGTCACGGGCAGGCCGATGCATCGGCACCGCCGCCACCCTTGCAGCCTGTCTTTATTCGGAGGGCACGTATTCTACAACTTCCAGATCGAATCCGGATATCGCATTGAACTTCATTGGCGAGCTGAGCAGGCGCATCTTGCGCACGCCCAGGTCGCGCAGGATCTGCGAACCGGCGCCGACGATACTGTAGGTGGTCGGGGTTTTTGCCACGGCCTGCCCGGCACTTTCACGCAGGTGCGCCAGCAGTACGTCGCCGTCCTGCTGGTGGCCGAGCAACAGCACCACACCGCTGCCGGCCTCGGCAACCGCGCTCATCGCCGCGCGCAGGCTCCAGCGGCCCGGTTGCTTGACCATCAACAGGTCGCGCAGCGGGTCCATGTTATGCACCCGCACCAGGGTCGGCTGGTCCGCCACCACTGTGCCCAGGGTCAGCGCCATGTGCACGTCGCCTTCCACCGAATCACGATAGGTCACCAGGTTGAACTGGCCCAGTTCGCTGTCCAGCGGCTGCTCGGCAATCCGCTGAACGGTACGTTCATGGATCATCCGATAGTGGATCAGATCGGCAATGGTGCCGATCTTGATGTCATGCTGGGCCGCGAACACTTCCAGTTCGGCACGGCGCGACATGGTGCCGTCGTCGTTCATCACCTCGCAGATCACCCCGCTGGGCTCGAAGCCGGCCATCCGCGCCAGGTCGCACGCAGCCTCGGTGTGGCCCGCGCGGGCCAGCGTGCCGCCCGCCTGGGCCATCAACGGGAAGATGTGCCCAGGGCTGACGATGTCCTCGGCGCGCGCATCGGCCGCAGCCGCGGCCTGCACCGTGCGGGCGCGGTCGGCGGCGGAGATGCCGGTGGTCACGCCGGTGGCCGCTTCGATGGACACGGTGAACTTGGTACCGAAGCCCGACCCGTTGCGCGGCGCCATCAGCGGCAGCTTGAGCGTCTCGCAGCGCTCGCGGGTCATCGGCATGCAGATCAGGCCACGCGCGTGGCGGGCCATGAAGTTGATGTGCTCGGCCTTGCAGCATTCGGCGGCCATGATCAGGTCGCCTTCGTTTTCGCGGTCTTCGTCATCCATCAGGATGACCATCTTGCCCTGGCGGATATCTTCCACCAGCTCTTCGATCGTGTTGAGCGCCACGCGGCACCCCCTTGTGTTCAGAACAGCGCGCTGTTCAGGATTTCAGGTAGCCATTGGCCGCCAGGAAGCTTTCGCTGATCGCGCCCTGGCTCGGCTCGCTGGCCTTGTCGCCCAGCAGCAGACGCTCCAGGTAGCGCGCCAGCAGATCGACCTCGAGGTTGACCAGGCGACCTGGACGGTAGTCGTCCATGATGGTTTCGCTCAGCGTGTGCGGAATGATCGTCAGTGCGAACTCGGCGCCATCCACGGCGTTCACCGTCAGGCTGGTGCCGTCGACGGTGATCGAACCCTTGTGGGCGATGTACTTGGCCAACTCTTTCGGCGCGCGGATACGGAATTCCACGGCGCGGGCGTTTTCCTGGCGTGAAACCACCTCGCCGACGCCATCGACATGGCCGCTGACCAGGTGCCCACCCAGACGCGTGGTGGGGGTCAGGGCCTTTTCCAGGTTGACCCGGCTGCCGTTCTTGAGCTGGTGGAAAGCGGTGCAGTCCAGGGTTTCGCGGCTGACGTCGGCGACGAAGCCGTTGCCCGGCAGTTCGACGGCCGTGAGGCAGACGCCATTGATGGCAATGCTGTCGCCGAGTTTGACATCGCCCAGGTCGAGCTTGCCGGTGTCAACGTGTACGCGCACGTCACCGCCCTTGGGGGTCAACGCACGGATGCTGCCGATGGATTCGATGATGCCGGTGAACATGAGTCCTCCTCGAGAACAAGGCTGGCGCGAGGCGCAAGCCGGAAATTATACGCGCTTTGCCGGGGCCGTAGCGGGCTGTGGCGCAAGGGTCGGGACGGCGATCACGCGCCAGTCGTCGCCCACCGCCGTCATGTCGATGATCTGCAACTGCGGCGATTCGCTCATGTGCGTCAGTGGCCAGTCGAGCAACGGCCGCGCCGTGGAGCCCATGAACTTGGCGGCAATGAATATCTGATACTCGTCCACCAGGCCTTGGCGGGCGAAGGCCCCTGCCAGGCTCGCTCCAGCTTCCACCAGGACTTCGTTGAGGCCTCGGCGCGCCAACTCGCCGCACAGAGCCGGCAGATCGACTCGCCCATCCCTGCCCGGCAGGCTCAGCAGTTCGTGACCGGCCTGAACGTATTCGGGGTGATCCGTTGCGTCTGCGCAGGTCACGACCAGCGCCGGCCCGGCCTGGAAGAACGGCGCATCCAGCGGCACCCGCAGGCGGCCGTCGATCAGAATGCGCAATGGCACGCGGCGCGTTGCCAGCTCGGTATCCTCGGCATCCAGCCCCAACTCGGAGGCGCGCACGGTCATCCGCGCACCGTCGGCAATCACGCTGTCGGCGCCGGTCAGTACGGCGCTGGATTGCGCCCGCAGGCGCTGCACTGCCGAACGCGCGGCAGGCCCGGTGATCCACTGGCTCTCGCCGCTGGCCATGGCCGTGCGCCCGTCCAAACTCATGGCCAGTTTTACCCGAACGTAGGGCTGGCCGTGTTCCATGCGTTTGAGAAATCCGGGGTTCAGCGCCCGGGCCTCGGCGGCAAGCAGCGGGCACGTAACGGCGATGCCCGCTTGTCGCAGGCGCTCCAGGCCCTGCCCGGCCACCTGCGGATTGGGGTCCTGCATGGCCACCACCACCCGCGCCACGCCGGCTTCGACCAACGCCTCGGCGCATGGCGGCGTACGCCCGTAGTGGCTGCACGGCTCGAGTGTTACATAGGCCGTGGCGCCCCGCGCGCGGGTGCCGGCCTGGCGCAGAGCGTGCACCTCGGCATGGGGGCCGCCGGCCTGGACGTGCCAACCTTCGCCGACCGTTTCACCGTCACGCACGATCACGCAACCCACGCGCGGGTTGGGATGAGTGGAATACACGCCTTTGCGCGCCAACTCCAACGCGCGGGCCATGTGCCGGGTATCACTGGCCGTCGGGTCGGGCATGCTCATCATTCCTTGGCCGGCTCGCGCGCCAGGCGGTCGATTTCCTCGCGAAACTCGTCCAGGTCCTGGAAGCGCCGGTACACCGAAGCAAAACGGATGTAGGCCACTTCATCGAGCTTTTGCAGCTCGGTCATGACCCACTCGCCGACGACCAGCGACTTGACCTCGCGTTCGCCCGTGGCGCGCAACTGATGCTTGATGTGCACCAGCGCCGCCTCGAGGCGCTCGACACTGACAGGGCGTTTTTCCAGCGCTCGCTGCATGCCCGCGCGCAGTTTTTCTTCGTCGAAAGGCTGGCGGCTGCCGTCTTGCTTGATCAGTCGCGGGAGCACCAGTTCGGCGGTTTCGAAGGTGGTGAAACGCTCACCGCAAGCCAGGCACTCACGGCGCCGGCGTACTTGCTCGCCCTCGGCGACCAGTCGTGAGTCGATGACCTTGGTGTCGTTGGCACCGCAGAAGGGACAGTGCATGGTGGCAGGCAACAAAAAAAGGGAGGGCCATGGTAGCGCATCCCACTGGCAAGACAAGCCCGGGGCTTTGCGGTATACAGACGGCTCTACTTTCGTTGGGTTTCGAAATGCCGTCCAAGTCGCTCGTTCTGCTCGCTCTCTTCAGCCTGCTCGCCGCCTGCAGCAGCGATGCGCCCAAGCCCGTGGCCAGCGCTACCCCGCCGCCGACGGCAGCGCCCGTCATCAAGGCGCCCGTGGAACTGGGGCCGTTGCCGGCCTACCAGCGCCAGCTCAGCGGCAACCTGCTCGGCGTACCCGCCGGCGCCGAAGTCGAGATGGCCCTGCTGGTGATCGATTCCCGGGCGCGTCCGCAGAAACTGCTGGCCAGCGCCAAGCAGCGGGGCACCGGCCAACCCCTGCCCTTCCAGCTGCGCTTTGCCGCCGAAGCCTTCCCGGCCGGTTCGCGGGTCGAGCTGCGCGCCCGCGCCAGTCAGTCGGGGCAGTTGATCCTGCACCTGCCTGCCGTGCAGATCAACCAGCCCGCCACTCAGCTGCTGGGCAACCTGGAAATGATCAAGGCCCCCTGAAACGCTCGGGCAACGCCCACCATCCGGCCAAACGAGCGGCGGTGGTGGGCCCGATTCGAATCCCTTATAGTCCACCGAACCGCAGATCCGCGAGATTCACATGAGTCAAGAAACCCCGTATATCTTCGACGTGACCACAGCCGATTTCGATCAGGCCGTCATCCAGAACTCCTACATCAAACCCGTGCTGGTGGATTTCTGGGCCGAGTGGTGCGCCCCCTGCAAAGTGCTGATGCCTTTGCTGCAACAGATTGCCGAGGGCTACGCAGGCGAGCTGATTCTGGCCAAGGTCGACTGCGACGCCGAACCCGACATCGTCGGCCGCTTCGGCATTCGCAGCCTGCCCACCGTGGTGTTGTTCAAGGATGGTCAGCCTGTCGACGGCTTCGCCGGTGCGCAGCCGGAATCGGCCATCCGCGCCCTGCTCGAGCCCCATGTGCAGATGCCACCGCCGGCGGCCGCCGACCCACTGGAACTGGCGCAGGCCCTGTTCAGCGAGAGCCGCTTCGGCGAAGCCGAGCAGACCTTGAAGGGGCTGCTGGCCGAAGACAATGCCAACCCTGGCGCGCTGATCCTGTTCGCCCGCTGCCTGGCCGAGCGCGGCGAGCTGGACGAAGCGCAACAGGTACTCGATGCCGTCAGTGGTGACGAGCACAAGGCTGCGTTGGCCGGGGCCAAGGCGCAACTGACCTTCCTGCGTCAGGCGGCGGCCTTGCCCGATGCAGCCGACCTCAAGGCACGCCTGGCCCGTGACCCTAGCGACGACGAAGCAGCGTACCAACTGTGCATCCAGCAGCTGTCACGGCAGCATTACGAAGCAGCGCTGGACGGACTGCTACAGCTGTTCATGCGCAATCGCAGTTACAGCGAAGGGCTGCCGCACAAGACGTTGCTGCAGGTGTTCGAACTGCTCGGCAACGATCACCCGCTGGTGACCAGCTACCGCCGCAAGCTGTTCGCCGCGCTGTACTGACGAACTGCCGGGCACGCCGTGCTTTTGGCTAGCCTACCCAGCAATAGACCGGCGCATCCGCGCCGGCTTCTACCTTCACCTGCGGACAATGGCGCAAGCGCACCAGCATTCGCTTGCCAGCCGCCACGTCCCCCACCAGTCCCTGAACCTGATCCAGCAACGCCGGGCCCTCTATCCTTCCTGCCTGTTCCAGCAGCAACAGCACGCTGCGCCACACGCCGTTGTCCTCGGCCCTGGCCTTGCTCTGCGCAGGCGGCGTTGCCGCCGTTGTCGCGTTTTCGGATGCTGTCGCGAAGGGACCGGTCAGGTGCGCCCAGTCCTCAGCGTCCATGTCTATGGCCAGGTCCACCGGCAGGTTGCCTACGGTGCCTTTGATTCTGATCATGCGGATGCCCTTCCATAACGAGGCCTCGTTGTAGCAGCGCCTCGCGGGTGAAGCAATCCCGGCTTCGACTTCAAGCCCTCTGCACGCATTGCCTGAACCGAACATGAATCTTTACAGACACATGGCAACCCAATGTAAATTTGTTATAACATTGCGTTTCCATATCGCTCACGAGATTCCCCAATGCGCCGTCTCATGCTTGCCCTGCCCTTCGCTCTGCTGCCCTTCGTCGCCCATGCCCACGAGGAGGGCCACGAGCATGAGCATGAGCACGGCAGCCTCGGCGCCCACGAACACGGCGTGGCACGATTGGACGCCGCCCTGGATGGCCAATCCCTCGAACTGGAACTGCAAAGCCCGGCCATGAACCTGGTGGGCTTCGAGCATGCCGCCAGCAGCGATGCCGACAAGGCCAAGGTCGCCGCGGCACGCAAGACCCTCGAGCAACCCCTGGCCCTGTTCGGCCTGCCCGCCGCAGCCAACTGCAAAGTCGCCGAGCAGAAGCTGGAAAGCCCGTTGTTCGGCGACAAGCCTGCCCACGAGCACGACGCCGCAGAAACCAAGCAAGGTGAAGAGCATCACCACGAGCACAGCGAGATTCATGCGCACTACCACTTCACCTGCGCGTCGCCACAGGCCCTGGAACACCTGGACCTGGCGCGCTTGTTCAGCACCTTCCCCGCCACCCAGAAAATTCAGGTACAACTGATCGGCCCGTCCGGCCAGCAGGGTACGGACCTCACCCCCAAGCAAAGCAGCCTGAAATTCTGACCCATGAGCGATGCATTGATCGAGCTGGCCGAACTGGGCTTTGCCTGGCCTTGCCAAGCGATGTTGCTGGACATTCCCGCGTTCCGTCTGGAGCGTGGGGAAACCCTGTTCCTGAAGGGCCCCAGCGGCAGTGGCAAGACCACCCTGCTGGGCCTGCTCGGCGGCGTGCACACGCCGCAGCGTGGCAGCGTTCACTTGCTCGGGCAGAACCTGAGCGAGTTGAGCTTTGCCGCCCGTGACCGGTTTCGCGTCGAACACACGGGCTACATCTTCCAGCAATTCAACCTGCTGCCGTTCCTGTCGGTGCGTGAGAACGTGGAGCTGCCCTGCCGCTTCTCCCGCCGCCGCACCGCTCGCGCCGTGCAGCGCCATGGCAGTGTTGCCCAGGCGGCCACGCAACTGCTGGCACACCTTGGCCTGACCGATCCGGCCCTGCTCCAACGCCGTGCCGACACCCTCTCCATCGGTCAGCAGCAACGCGTGGCGGCTGCGCGCGCGCTGATCGGCCAGCCCGAACTGGTGATCGCCGACGAGCCGACCTCGGCGTTGGACAGCGACGCCCGTGAAGCCTTCATCCAACTGCTGTTCGCCGAATGTCGCGCCGCTGGCTCGAGCCTGCTGTTCGTCAGTCACGATCAAAGCCTGGCGCCTCTGTTCGACCGCCACCTGTCCCTGGCCGAACTCAATCACGCAGCACGCCCTGCCTCACCCGAGGTGTCTTGATGTACCTGCTTCGTCTTGCCCTGGCCAGCCTGGCCAACCGCCGCTTCACCGCGTTCCTGACCGCCTTCGCCATTGCCCTGTCGGTGTGCCTGCTGCTGGCCGTGGAACGTGTGCGCCACGAAGCCCGTGCCAGCTTCGCCAGCACGGTCAGCGGTACCGACCTGATCGTCGGCGCCCGCTCCGGCTCGGTCAACCTGCTGCTTTACTCGGTGTTCCGCATCGGCAACGCCACCAACAACATCCGCTGGGACAGTTTCGAGCATTACGCCAACAACCCTCAGGTCAAGTGGGCCATCCCCATCTCGCTGGGTGACTCGCACCGCGGCTACCGGGTCATGGGCACCAACCAGAGCTATTTCGAACACTATCAGTACGGCCGCCGACAGTCGCTGCAGGTGGTCCAGGGCCGTGCCTTCCAGACCGACCCGTTCGAGGTGGTGCTTGGCGCGCAGGTCGCCGATGCCCTGCATTACAAGCTCGGCGACAAACTGGTGCTGGCCCACGGCGTGGCGGCAATCAGCCTGGTCAAGCACGACGACAAGCCGTTCACCGTCGTCGGCATCCTCGCCCGCACCGGTACGCCGGTCGATCGCACGCTGCACATCAGCCTGGGCGGCATGGAAGCGATCCATGTCGACTGGAAGAATGGCGTCCCGGCGCGCGGCGCCGGACGCATCAGCGCCGACCAGGCGCGCAACATGGACCTCACACCCAGCGCCATCACCGCGTTCATGGTCGGCCTGAACAGCAAGATCGCCACCTTCGCCCTGCAACGCGACATCAACGACTTTCGCGGCGAACCGTTGATGGCGATCCTGCCCGGCGTGGCCCTGCAGGAGCTGTGGAGCCTGATGGGCACTGCAGAACAGGCGTTGTTCGTGATCTCCGTATTCGTCGTGCTGACCGGCCTGATCGGCATGCTCACGGCCATCGTCACCAGCCTCAACGAACGCCGTCGCGAGATGGCCATCCTGCGCTCGGTCGGCGCTCGTCCCTGGCACATCGCCGGCCTGCTGATTCTCGAAGCCTTCGCCCTGGCACTGGTCGGAATCCTCGCGGGCATGGCATTGTTGTACCTGGGCATTGCCTGCGCGCAGGGCTACGTGCAGTCCAACTACGGCCTGTATCTGCCGCTGAGCCTGCCCAGCGCCTATGAGTGGTCGCTGCTGGGGATCATCCTCGCAGCCGCAGTGGTCATGGGCGCGATCCCGGCCTGGCGCGCCTACCGGCAATCTCTGGCAGACGGCCTGTCGATCCACCTGTGAGGATTTCACCTATGTTGCGCGCGGTAATGGCCCTGTTGCTGCTGACCAGCATGTCGCTGTCCGCAGCCGATCTCAAGGAAGTCAGCTGGGAGGCGCTTATCCCGCCAGATGCGCCCAAGCTGACCCCGCAGATGACGCCAATGCACGATCTGGCGAACATCGGCACGACCTTGGCCGAAGCAGCGCCTGCCGTCCACCAGCAGGCGCCCGATGCACCCGTGGTCCAGGCACTGGACGGCCAGCAGCTGCGCATCCCCGGCTACATCGTGCCGCTGGAGGTCAACGAGGCCGGTCGAACCACCGAGTTTCTCCTGGTGCCCTATTTTGGCGCCTGCATCCATGTACCACCGCCGCCGTCCAACCAGATCGTGCACGTCACCAGCGCCGTCGGGGTCAAGGTCGAGGAGCTCTACCAGCCCTACTGGATCGAGGGACCGATGCAGGTCAAGGCCAGCACCAGCGACCTGGCCCAGGCCGGCTACCAGATGGCCGCGGCGAAGATCTATGCCTACGAACTTCCCGACTGAGCCAATGACTTTTCATTGAGCCAGATCAAAAAACCGTAGCGACGCACTGACTACCATTGGGCGAATGTCCTTCGCATTCCCCAATGGAGCCCCCATGAACAAGTCCTTGCTCGGCGCCTCACTGATTGCCCTGGCGCTGGCAACCTCACCGGCCCAGGCCCACCAGGCCGGCGACATGATCATTCGCGCCGGCGCCGCCACCACCGCGCCCAATGAAGACAGCGGCCAGCTCAAGCTGGACGGCGCCAAGATCGCAGGCACCAAAGCCACCCTCGACAGCGACACGCAGCTGGGCCTGGCCTTAGCCTACATGCTCACCGACCACGTCGGCATCGAGCTGCTGGCGGCCACTCCATTCCAGCACACCGTAGGCGTGCGCGGAATCAGCGCCGCCACCGGTATCGGCGGGCTCGACGGCAAGCTGGCAGACGTCAAGCAACTGCCTCCCACCCTGTCATTGCAGTACTACCCATTGGCGCCAACGTCGCGCTTCCAGCCGTACGCCGGCGTCGGCATCAACTACACCCTGTTCTACGACGAAGACCTAAGTGGCGCGCGCAAGCAGCAGGGCTTCGACAACCTGAAGATCCAGGACTCGGTGGGCATTGCCGGGCAATTGGGTTTCGACTACATGTTGGGCGAGCACATGATGCTCAATGCGTCGGTCTGGTACGTCGACATCGACACCAAGGCCAGCGTCGACGGCCCCACGGCGCTAGGCGTCGGCCGCACCAAAGTCGACCTGGAAGTCGATCCGTGGGTGTACATGGTGGGTGTGGGCTACAAGTTCTAGGCAACGATCCTGCCGCCAGCCCTGCCCCATCGGTGCGGCAACGGGCTGGCGACAGTGGGCGGTTACGGTGCCAGGAGGCGCCGCAACCCTTCTTCCAGCGGCGTCACCGGGCCCAGTTCGAAGCGTTCCAGCAGCAAGGCGTTATCGGCGCGCGAGTGACGGATATCGCCCGCACGCGCCGGGCCGTGGCTCACCGCCGGCAAACCGCCCAGCACTGCGCCCAGCCCCGCCAGCAGCTGATTGAGCGACGTCGCCTGGTTCAACCCTACGTTCACCGGCCCCGGTTGCACGGTGGCCTGCTGCAACCCCTGCATCAGCAAGGTCACCAGGTCACCGACATAGAAGAAGTCGCGGGTCTGTTCGCCATCGCCGAACAGGCTGATCGGCTGCCCACGCTGGGCGCGCTCGCTGAAAATACTGATGACGCCCGAATACGGCGAGGAAGGATCCTGCCTCGGCCCGTAGATATTGAAGAAGCGAAACACCACCGGCTCCAGCCCATGCTCGCGGCGGTAGAAGTCCAGATAGTACTCACTGGCCAGCTTGTCCGATGCATAGGGCGTCAAAGGTGCCTTGGGTGTGTTCTCGCCGACCGCCTCACCTTCGCCATTGTTGCCATACACCGCGGCACTGGAAGCGAACAGCACACGCTTGACCCCCGCCAGACGCATCGCTTCGCACAGGTTCAAGGTGCCGATGAAGTTGCTCTGGTGAGTCTTCACCGGATCGTCCACGGAAGCCTGCACCGAAGCGACCGCGGCCAGGTGCACCACCGCTTTGCAGCCGCCTACCACCTGTGCCAACAGGCGTGCGTCGGCGACATCGCCTTCGATCAGCTCCAGCCTGGGGTTTTCCATCGGCAGGTTGCTGCGCTTGCCTGTGGACAAGTCGTCGAGCACCCGCACCGAGTGACCTTCGGCCAGCAACGCATCGACCAGATGGGAGCCAATGAAACCGGCACCGCCGGTGATCAGAATGGGTGTATCAGCCATGTCGGTAGTATCTGTCCAGAAGGCTCGGCAGCCCCGAACGCCAGGCGCGCGGCTTGATACCGAAGGTGTGCAGGATTTTCTTGCAGGCCAGCACGGCGTGCTGCGGTTCTTCCCCGGCATCGGGCCGCGCGGCGTGGGCCTGCGCGGTGGGCGCATCGATCGCCAGTGCGTGCATCGTCCTGGCTTCGCTGATGATCGCCTGGCCAAGGGCCAAGGCAGTGGTCGCCTCGTTGCCGGCATAGTGGTAGGTGCCCCACAGCGGCGCTTCGCAGTCCAGCTGCTTGAGCACCGAGAGGATCACCCGCGCGGCATCATCCACCGGGGTCGGATTGCCGCGCCGGTCATCGGCCAGCGGCAGCGGTTGCGGCAGCTCGGCGCGCTGCAGGTAGCGCCCCAGCACGCCGTCGGCGCTGTCGTCCAGCAGCCAGCCGAACCGCAACAGCACGTGCCGTGGGCAGGCCGCGCGCACGCTCTGCTCGATGCGCCACAGCGCCTGACCGCGCAGGCCAAGGGGCACCGGCTCATCCTTTTCGCTGTAGGCAGTGGCCCGCGAGCCATCGAACACACGATAGCTGGAAGGCTGCAACAGCACGATCTGGTGCTGCTGGCAGCGTTCGGCCAGGCGCTCTACCGCGATTTCTTGTTGGTCCAGGCGCGCCTGGCTCACTGCATCGGCCTGAAACCAGTCGAAGTAGTACGCCAGATTGATCAGCGCATCGGGGCGGGTTTCATCGAGCAGGTCGGTGAGGCTCGCCCCGTCCCAACCGTTTTCCGGCGGCCGCGGGGCCAGGAAGCCGATGCCCTCTTCCGCTCCGAGGCGAATCAGCGCTTGTCCTAGGGCATTCCCACCGCCCAACAGCATAAGGCGCATTCGCATAGAGTCAGCAGGTCCGTTCAAATTGGCAGTTCAGATTAACCGCAGGCGCGTAGTCGACGACAAAACCTTCGCCCGCACTCGAATCGAACAGCCATTTTGCGTTTTTCTGACGCCGACGTCACGCGCTATCAAAAAGAGGGGTTAGTGACAGCCCCGCAGCCTCAGCCCGGCACAGCCTGCGCAGGCAATCGTTGCCCCAGTAAACGACGCCCCAGCTTCTGCCCGTTGACCTCGATCAGGTGGTAGGTGATGAAGGAAACCCCGATCACGGCCAGCAATACCAGGCCCACGAGCAGATTGTTCAGCCACGGATAACCGCTGTCCAGATAACGGAAATCTCCGAACACCGGCGCCAGCGGCAAGCCGGTCTTCTTCTCCAACACCATGAAGAGCAGGATCAACACACTCAAAATGATCACATGGGTCAGGTAGATCGAGTAAGAAAGTCGCCCCAGCAGCTCGAACACACGCGTCTTCAGCACGTTGGAAACGACCCCGGCATCGAACGCATACAAGGTCACCGTCAGGCAGAACAGAGCGCTGGCCAGCATGGCCTTGTTCGGCTCGTCACTGCTGAGCACCCAGACAATAGATCCGCCCGCCACGACTTCAAGCAGCGAAGCCATTGCGAACCCCGGCTGCACGCGTCGGCGCAGTGCCTCGAAGGCCTTGTAGCACAGCGCCCCGGCGAAGAAGCACGCCAGCCCCTTGTAGGCCAGCGCGGTGAACGGCCCTGCCCCGCTGTACAACAACGCCGCAGCACCCATGACGATGCCTGCCCAGGCCAGCACCCGACGACGCGCCGACGTGCACAGCACCACCGCGGCGAAAATCAAATACATGTAGTACTCGATGCTGATGCTCCAGGAGGGATAGTTGAACGACATGTTTTCCGTCCACGGCGTCCACGCCTGGATCAACAGCAAGTTGGGCACGATCTGCGAAGGCGCATACATACCGGTGAACGGCTCCTTGTTGAAGTTGACCCCTTGCTGCGCGGCGGCCCACTTCACGAACTCGAAGACGATGAACACGCCCAGCAAACAGACATGCAAGGGAGCCAGCCGAAAAGTGCGCAGAATGAAGAACCGCCGCAAGTCCAGATCGTGCCGCGCGCCGTAGGCATGGGTGATCACGAAGCCGCTGAGCACGAAGAAGAAATCCACGAACAAATCGGCACTGCGAAAGAACGCCAGCTCCGTCACACTGCCGACCACGTGCAGGTGATACAGCACAACGGCCAACGCGCAGATACCGCGAAGACTGTCGAGCGCGTGAAAGCGTTGACCTGAAGCCATGACGTGATTCCGTTCGAAGGGTGTATCGGCTGCAGGCAGTGCGCTCCAGGTAACGAAGCGTGGGCAACAGGGCCGCGAAGTTGGAAAAATCTTAGTGAAGCGGCGGGGCCAGGGCAAGGTAATACGCGATGCATATATTTATATTTTGCCGCTGTGAAAACAGCTGAAAAACTGGCGTCAAAGCCGCTTTGCAAGGCCTGTTCGAAGCAGCACCCTCGCCTGCTTTTTGGCGAGCGGCAAAAAGCCCCGGTGCCGGGTGGCAGCGGGGCTTTTTCAGGTCATACGGGCAGTGCAGCTATACTCTAAAACGGTAATGCATACCATAAAGCACTATAATCTTATCGCGTGAGTGAGTGAAACCACCGCAGAACAGGGCTCTTGCAACTATAAAGTCCGAAACGCAAATAAAAACGTAGCGTTTTTTGTAAATTTTTAGTCGATTAGGCGCTGAAATCAGTCCAAGACTTTACAAATCAGTTTTGCGCTAAACAGCGTCAGCGACCGTCCCCCGACGTTGAAATTAAAGCATCAATGGATGTTCACAATAAAAAGCCCGCTTCTACGCAGCCGATTTCGGTAATGCCCAGCTCGAAACTGGCTTAGTAGCCAACGAAGCCGTCACAGACCAGCTTGCCTATCCAGGTGCCCAGGAAGTTAGCTGTGTTCGCCATCCGCTTACGCTCATTGAGCCCGCAAGATCATTCGAACGCCGCTTCACGGTGTCGTATGATCGCAGGATCATAGCCCAATGCTTGAAGGTAGGAAAACGTCCTTGAATCTGCTATCGAGCCTCTGGAGCATCGTCTGCCCCGACCGCCGCCCCGAGCGGGAGAAGGCCCGTGAACGCGGGTTCATCCAGGCAGCGAACAGCCTCAAAACCCTCAGGGTCACCCCGGAGGGCGGGATGTCCATCGATCCAGAAGAGCTTCGCGAACAGATCGTCACGTCACGTGAGCAGTTGAAGCATCTTGTCCACAAACCAAGAGTACCTAGCGGGCCATTCAGTCCCGTGGCACAACAGGAAGCGAGTTCCAGCGTGGAGTCTCCAGACGGTGCCTTGGACTGCATCGAGGTCGTGGCTTGGCGTCGGCTAACCAGTGGCGCTGCAGTGCGTTACACCTGCCTCCAGCGCGCGAGTACAGGTCGATTCGTTGTCGCGGCAGCTAGCCTGTTCTCAGGGGGTACCGAAAGTCTTCCGCCTTGGGTTGATAGCAATATGAACAGGCAAGTCGCTAGCGCCTTCCAGAACAGAGAGTTCCACTGGTATGCGACTGTGGGTGAGGCGATGAATGCCTGGGACGCAGCGCTTTGATGTCCCTACAAAACAGAAAGGCTCGTCCGGTTCCGCTTGTGCAGTACGAAGATTACGGTGACATCCCACCAGAGGGCATGGATATAGAAGAGGTGGAACTCATCTGGTGGACAGTCGCTTCTAGGATGAGCAATAAAGAGCTCCGAAAGCGGCTGAAAAAGGTTGCTGATGGTTATCGTGACGCTGGTTGCTTGCGGTACGCGGCAATTTCTGATGTTCAAGGGCGCGGTCGTTATCCTCGGGGCGTCATCAACGCTGTTAAACAGGTGCTGAAGCCGCGTGGGTTGATGCCTCTGGACACGGCTGATGATGTTCTTTATATCCAGGTTGAGATCTGGCATCTGTGCATCTCCAAAGCACTTGAATGGTGCCCACCGAATGCACTTCCTAGAAAGCTTCGCGGTATAAAGGTTGAGGCTGATCTCGGGTTGTAAGCGGCGTAGTTCGGCTCATTGGAACTTAGGCCCCCACGTAGGTGGGTTCTCGACGATATCGATTGAGGTGCTGAGCTCGTACTGCATGCGCTCAAAGACCCGGTTGAGAGTCGGATGGGCATTCGACTCCCTCAGCGTGGTCACCAGTTGCAGCAGCTCTCTGCCCTCCGCCAAGGGCATTTGAACGTCGCAATACACTGTGTCGTCATCGTCCGTCATACCCATCTGACTCTCCACGTAGCATGGTCGGTTTTCCCCACAGTTCAATAGCCCGTTGTCAGGCGTGCCCCTGCGGGGAAATGCTGTTGTGAACCGAGCCTTGGCAAAGCCTGAGTCTCGGCCCTTCGGGCTTCCATCCTACACGCCTGCGCGCTCCACTTGCCCAAGCCAGCCCAACTGAGCTAACTACCCGTGCGTGATTACACTCCAATTGACCAAGTGCCTGGAGTCCGAGCGTTTCAAAACTTCACCCGAAGGGGGGGACGAGGCTATTGTGCTGCCCGGATGCGCTGAGTCAGGGTTCCATGACGTGCGTTTTAGGCGCTGGGCGAGCAGCTAACACTACGCACACCTTGGCTTTCCAATGACTCTACAAGGTATCTGCAAGGATCTTGTAAGGTTTTCTTAAGATTTCTATTGATTATTTTTAAGATTTCCATAAGACTCCCGCTCCTTCCCCCGGAAAAACCTGTAAAGGCAGTCGTTTCAGGAGTTTTTATGGCAAAGACAGCACAGAGCATCGCCGCAGAGCTTAACGAAATCATGCGTAAAAATGGCAATGAATGCATGACCCTGAAATGGGCTCAGTTTTATAAAGTATGTGAGCGCGAGCGTCTCGCGGATGTGGTCATGGAAAACATCGCCAAACACATGAAGAAAAATGACCTCCATATTATTTATGGCAATAACGTCATTGTCGTTCGTGATTTCTGCTGGAACCCTGTAACGATCTAGCCTGTGAGCAGCGCGCATTGCTGAGTGGTATCGCCGGCGAGTCGTAATCGGTAGTTCTCGCTGCGGCGATAGGACTCAGCTAAAACTTCAGCCACTCCAAGCTTGAAAGACCTCGAAATATCGTTTGTCGATCAATCTGCCTGGTCACTTAATTGAATATTTATGGAGATTTAAGCCAGTGAATCAATGGCCCGCGCACTCAAAAATAAAGTGCATGAATTCCAATGGCGAAATCATTGCCGAATCTGCACGCAGCAGGCTGGATCTCTCTGATTCGCTGATGGGTCGTCGATATTCATTGTTGTGCACAATCGAAGTATCAACCAAGGCGATTGACTGGACGACATGAAATTCAGGCAATGTGAAGAGAGTTGAAGATCACATTGTTTATGATCTCGAATTTGACGGCTACACAGTTAAGATTCAACGCATCAGCAAGCCAGGTAGAACGTTATGTAGCAAGCCTTTTTCATGGGAGCTTGAAATAAGCGCAGACGATGACGACCAAGAGCTTGGGCAGGATAAAAAGCCTAATGGCACTAGATTCAAGGTTGCTCGCAGTGATGCTTCCATTAAAACAATTCAATCAACTATTGAGAAGGTTTTTGGTCTGCCTCGTGGCTGTGTTTGCTTACTGACGCCTGAAGCCAAAAAAGCCTCTCTGGGTAGCTCAATAAAAAGTCTGAGAAACAAATGGAAAAACAGCTAGTCAGTCTCTGAATGAAGCTCAGTTATTTCATAGCACTTACCTGCAGAGATGCACCGAACTTAATGACAGAAAGAGGGGCAGATTTATTTCCCTTTTCCAAACGACTGCCTTTGGCCGACTTCTGCCGGCGCCGGAGGATTACAGTGGGTTGAACACTGGCGGTCAGTAACAATCCTAGTAGAATTTGTTGAGCTAAGTGCCGCCCCTTTGAGATGCTCTATGAACTCTGAGTTAACTGAAAAAGAAATGCGTCGTGCCCTGTTCGGTACGCCTCAGCCCGAAGAGCAGGTGTCAGATCCTGTAGTAGAGGAGCCTGTGCCAGAGGTTGTCTTTACGACGCCAGTAGCTGCTCCCGTAGCAAAGAAGAAAGCGGCGAAAGCGTTTACGCCTAGGCTTAGGGTCACGCTCCGGGTCGGGAACGAATTTGAGGGGAAGATGCAGGAGTTGATTCACGAGGCCGACACGTTGAGCTCGCTGCTTGCCGAGCAAGAGGCTGTGAAGGCTGCCAGGAAGAAGTACAAATATGTTGAAGTGGTATCGGTCAAATCGATGTAGACGGCCCAGCTAACCTGGCTAGGCGGCTGACTGAGCCACCCGTTTGTCACACGTACGTCGAGAGCAAGCGGAGCGCGCCGACCCACGATGGGCCAGAGGCTTGAGGATGGAAGCCCAGAGGGCCAAAACCTGGCGCAGCCGGGTTTGGTTCACGACAGCCGTAGCCCGAAGAGGGCAAGCCCAAAGCGGATACTCACCTCATTTTGGCGATTTATATAACGCTCTTGGAGCTCAAGACCTGCTGTTTGCTCTTTTCCTTTCGTGTGGCGCGCGTTGTACAAAACCGCAGTTCCTAAAGTCTCACTCCACGCCATCCAGTACGAGCGAGTTTTTTCCTCTTCCGCAGAACTCATGCCCTTCGCATCAGCCACTCGGGAAAAATCAGGCTGGGGTAAGCGCGTTACGACTAGATTATGCTGTTTGAGATTTTTTACGATTTGCCAAGGATGCCAAAATGGAAGCACCAAAACGGCTGTACAAATACAGAGCATTCAGTGCGCTGACCGTCGATTTACTGGTGTCGGACAAGATCTACTATGCCGATCCTGCTTCATTCAATGACCCACTTGACACAAAGCCTTGCATTAACCCAGATCTTCCTGTTGACCAGCTCGAGCACACACTCCGAATGCTAATAGAAAACAGAATATCTGCTGAGATGACAGCCGCTGCCAAGGCGATAATGTATCGGGGCCCTAAGACCATAGATCACATCCAGCGGCATAGTAAACGTCAAGCAGAGAGAATCATTGCGGACATTGCTTACAATGCGACCAATCCCGAATATTCTGCCATTTCACCCAACCCTCAAATTAAGCTCTTGACCTACCAGTTACAGATTGAACTAATTCAAGCATATGACAAGGGCGTGCTCTCGCTCGCGGCGAGAAACTCCTGCCCACTTATGTGGAGCCACTATGGTGACCAGCATCATGGTCTTTGTATAGGTTATGAGGTTCCTCTGGACGCTCAGGAAAACCTTCATAAAGTGGCCTATGGAGGCAGCCGGCTCATTGACGCAAGCAAAGTGGCCGCGATGCTTAACGCCGATGATGCTGCGCGAAAGGAAGTTGATGCTTCGGTGTTGCTGCGTAAAGCTCAAGACTGGCGTTATGAAAAAGAGTGGAGATTGATAGGACGCCGGGGCCTATCAGACTCACCACTTGAACTAACTGACGTGACCTTTGGCACACGTTGCATAGACTCGGTTAAGCACACGGTTATCAAAGCATTAGAGGGGCGGGATAAACCTATTAAAATGTACGAGATGCGTGAGATTTATGGAACCTTTAAACTCAAAAGATTGGCATTGAACGAACAGGAACTGACAGTCTCTTATCCCCACCGCGCGCGCTCTGCAGCAGAGTGTTTTGACCAACTGGAATAATCGGGTTTTAGTATCTATCCGGTAAGTGATTTACCGCTCACTGCTATCCCTGAGAGCCCACTGGGTCTATGAGGAGTCGCAGGTAAATATCGGGCAAGCTCACCCTGCGTGAAGGCTATTCATAGCCATCGCCCTATAGTCCCTAGCTGCATCCCCCAGGATGCCTCATCCTGACCCTGCGGGTGCGGATACCCGCATTTCGAGCTATGCCCGAACTAGCTTGAAGAGCTGAGCCTAGATCTGCTTTAAGCCGAGGGAGGGATATTCGAGCCGGTTGGGTTCACTGACGCTTATCGGAATAGGGAGAACGTATGAGTTAAGCGGCTATCTTCAGGCTCCTGCACGATTTATGATGATGGCCGCTTGGCATCTCCACCCTTTCAAATAGGGCGTTGGGGCACAAGGCTTCCAAACACGGAACAGAATATGCGTAGCCAGCTGCCCACCACTGTCCTTGTGGATAAACGCCGAGCTCAGCTCGATGCCAATCACTGAACGCTAGGAGCGGAAATTGGCCGAAGAAGAAATCTCACTCATCAGCCCTGAGGAGGAAGCGGAGGTTAGAGCGGACAAGACAACCGCTCCAGATCTATTCGCTATGGATTGCGGGCAACTCCCATTCGAACGTATGGGTGATGCTCATTTTGAGCTTTTGGTTGCAGACGTCTATAGGGCCGAATACGAGCGCGACAATGACACGTGGTACGACGTGGTGGGTCGCCTCAACGATGGAGCCGACCAAGGCCGCGATGTCATTCTCCACAAAGCAGGCGTTCCAGTCGGAGTTATTCAGTGCAAGCGTCTAAAGAAGAATCTTGATCTGGGCACTGTAATTTACGAGACCTGCAAGTTCTTCCTGTATGCACACATCCGCCCCCAGATCGCACCTCCGATTGGTGAAGCGTTTAAGTATTACTTTGCAGCTGCAGATGGCGTCACCACGGAGGCGATTGAGTTTCTTCAAGCGGCAGGAACACAGCGATTCGACGACAGGCTAGCGGCATTCCAAGAGAGCTGTGAGAAGGTCTTGAAGAAATCCAAGACCCTTCAGAACAGTGATGCACTGAACAAACTCTCGCCTGCTGAACTATGTGCAATCGTGTGGCAGCGGATACCCACCTTAGAAACCAGGGTTCTAAAAAAGGACAGCCTATCAGCGCTGGTAGGTAGGTACCCCTCGGTAAGAAATACATACTTCAAATTGGAATCGGATGCCGGTGAAACCCTAAAGGTCGTACGGGACTACCTGGCTTCTCTTGGAGGGACATTGCCTTCCGGAGATGAGGCGTCCCTGAGCAAAATCCGCACTGAGTACATCAGTTGGGAGCTGAGGGAGGGAGATGATCTCAATGTATGCCTGATCCAAGGCCAAGACTTATTGCCATTCTTACAGGGCATGCTCAACCCTAAATCCGGAGTTCTGAAGGAGGTGTTTGGCAGTAGGCCTGTGGTTGTAACAGCCGGTTCGACAGCAGCCACGCCTGCCCAGTGGCTTGAAATTAGCGAATTGGTAGAAGCGTATCCAAGCCCGCTCGTACTTCTAGTGGGGTGCGGGACAGTGACGGGGGGGCAACTCAACGCTTGGCGGGTTGCGGACAATATCTCTTGGATCGATCCGCTCTGGGAGCCCGCGTCGGCTCAAGAATACAGAGCAGGATGGTGCTGGGTAAAAAATGACGCGCAGGGTGAGATCAACTGTCATGTGCTGGTCGAAACCGCCCCTAAAGATCCAACTCTTGATCACGGCAACTTCTCACTTCGACTCGCCTTCAAGGACGTGATCATATGGCCAATGTTAGGTGATGATTTCGTCAATCCAGCCTCGAACAGAAACTCTCAATTACGCAGACTCATCGCCAGTCAAGCCGAGGACAAATTCAAACGCCCGAATCTGGTTTTGGCCTCCCAGCACATCGACGATCTTATGGGTGTCGTGACATCACTCGCCGACTACCATGCACGCCGATTGATTTCCCCGGTTGCGATAGCGTCGGCGAACAGCGCCCGACTTCTAAACTGTAAGTTGCAGCTTCACAGTGCTACGGGCATCTTTCCTGCCACCGAGACCGATCTAAACATGCGATCAAGCCCTCCTTCCATGCAGCCCCCCAGCCGCGTGATGCGCAGGAGTACAAGCGGTAGCCTTACCCTGACGCTCAGTTGGGATACGAATATCACTCTGAAGCGTGTTAGAGGCCATCGATTGCAGGCAGGGGGTATCACATGCGACCTGATGCCATCAGCGGTCGAATTGCATGAGCTCTTTGATCGACACCCAGCCTCAAGCTATTACATCCCAGAGGTAAGGAATCAACTAGCTATCTTGGACGACTTGATCGAGCAAGGAGGGCTGAAAGATTCACAGTCGTTTGCGTATCAGACACGTCATGGCGTTGCGCCGGAAAAAGCATTCACCTTGGAAGACCTCGCCGCCTCTGGAAAATACGTAATGAAGGCGGTTTGCGCCCTCAGCTATCTCAAGTCACACGGCAGCGCCACATGGATAACCGAGCCTGGATCGAAAGGTCATCTCCAGCTCAGCACAGCGAGCGAAGGTGAATACAACGTGCTCGCGTGGACAAACGACGACTACCTAGTAAGACAGATGACCGTAGAGCTTTACAAGTGGGCGAGAGACACCGCCAACCACCCTCACCTCGTCGTTTTTGCCAATGCTGAGGGCAGAATCAAAGACCAAAAACTGGGCGAGCTCAAAAATGAAAGCGAAGAACGTCTGGACATCACGGCAGCCCCGCATCAAAGGGGGTCATTCACGGACGTCAGCATGGTAAATCGAGTGTACGTATTTCCGCTTGATGAAGTTCACTCGTGCTGCGACGAAGAGGAAACAATGGCGGTCGAGGACTTCATGGATGACATTGCCACTCGCAGGAAAACTCTAGATGCTCAATGAACTGATCAAGCTCTTGGATGAGCGAGCTATCGATGCTGGCTTCGCATCGCCCCAGGAAGAGCTCCTGATATTTGATAACGACCCTCACTGGCCTGGCCCACCATTGCCGACTCAAGTGAAATATTGGTCTACAAAATTTGCGGCGGTTCTGCTGGTACGGATTGAAGGCGCTACGCCAGATGAAGTCTGGGCCGAAACCAGACAGGCTGAGGCTTTCCTGGACGCAGGACTTCTGCGACTGGAAAAAAAAGGTTCAGTCGTAGACGGATACTTAGTCCTGGCGCTCTCGGGAATGACCGATGAGCTGAAGCATTTCATGAACGAGGTCGAAAAAGACACACGATTCGTGAGAAAACATGTTGTCTACCCTGACGCCGGTGGTTGGCAACGTTGTCAGCGCGTTACCCCGCTTGGATTGGCGGCGCCATCAGGGCAGACCGAATTCTCAGCATTCGACACTGACAACGAGAGTGTGACTAGCTTGCTGCAGGCAATCGCTGGGTCAACCGGAAAGGTACTAGCTCGCCAACACGGAAAGAAGTGGGATTTGAATGAATAACTCAGCCATAAAATTCCTCTCGGTCGAGATCAGAAATTTTCGGGGCGTCCCGAAAGTCTTGAAAATTCCTCTCGACGCACGTCTCACTATTATCCACGCTGCAAATGGAACCGGCAAAAGCACTATTTGCTATGCGTTGGAGTGGCTGCTGACAAACAAAGTGAATGACCTTCCAACGACTACTGATTTTTCGTGCGAGTGGGGATCTGGTGATACTGCTGTCCACGTTGAATGCGAAATAAACGGCGTCAGGTACGAGCTAGAACGAATCAAGGGCAAAGCCTGGATCAAAGCCGCAACCGACAAGAAGATGAGGCAGATTAAAGATCCTGACCTGCTCGGGATGTTAACTCCTACCTCAGTCTCGGGTGGTACAGCGCAGGCTACCAGCAAAGCCAGACGAGATTGGCTGCGCAACAGCCGATGGTTGTACGCAAACTCCCTAGCCCTTCTTGTAGACAACAGCGAATCAGCAACCCGGCAGCAAATATTTGCCGACATACTTGGGCTTGGCCATCTCGCTAGCACGCTCAGCAACTTGAAGGAGTATCGAAACGAGTTACCCAAGACTCAAGGTTTGGAGACGAAGCTCAAGAGCGTTTTGGCAAACATCGAAATCCTAGAGGCAAGGTTGGCTCAAAGTCAGCAAGGGCGTGATCAAGCCATTCCGAAGCTGAACGCAGTGTTATCTGGATTTCCTGACAGCCAGCTGTCTGGGAACGTTTTGGATGACTTTAAAAATGCCCAGCTGAAGGTCGCCAAATTGCTGCAGGCCACTAGGCAACAGAAGGAGGTGTTAAATCTCCTGCTCGAAGGGTGGGCAGGATATGAATCCAGTCAGGAACTGCTCTTAACTACCCGAAAGCAGCTCAAAGAAACCATAGACACCAGTGAAACGTTGAGCAAGGAGCACCTCAAATTATCCGGGCAGCTCTCCGAGGTCGATGTAAGCATCGGCCAAGCGAAGCTGGGCGTAGGATGGGCGCAATCGCAAACTGCCCTCCTTGAGCAATGGGACAGCGTCGCCAAGAACCCTATCGTCGCTCAAACAAATCATGACGCCGTCAATTTTTTCAAAGCGGTGGAGGACGAGTTCGTCGAATATAGATGGGAGGACAGCCGACAACAGGGGTGGCTGAGCGCCCTAGAGTATCTGATCGACAACAAAGACAATCTGCTAAGCCTCCTAAAGCAAAGGTCTGATTTGCTGCGCAGCCCTGTCCTTCCTCCAGCAGACCTCGTCCAGATCTCAAAATCTGCAAATGACGCTAAGCGAGAGCGAGAGAAGGCCCAATCTGAATTCGACGCCCTATCAAATGTGGTAGATCGCTTGAGAGCGTTAGGGCATGAAGCCGCGCAGAATTTGATTACCGGCCATTGCCCTCTCTGCAGCCACGACTGGGGGAATGCTGAAACCTTGCGCCAGCACCTCACCTACGCGGCAATAACTCCTGAGATACAGGCAGCGAAGACCAAACTGGAGACTGCTCAGAAAACAGACAATCTTTGGAACGGCACATTAAAGACCGCGCGCTCACAGCAAAAATCCGCCACGGATTACGCCGATCAGCTTGAGTCAGTGCGCAAAAGATTAAAGGCTATTGAGTCAAAAACAAACTACCTCTCCACCATGGGCAAGGAAGACTTTGCGGACTCTGACGTCATTCATTTTGAAGGGTTGCGGGGTCGCGTCATCGTTGCTATCGGGACGAAAAAGGTAGCTCGATCACTGCTAGAGGTCGAAGATTTCTTTCAAGTTCAAGCCTCTCCTAATGCGATCACAAGAGTGCTGGAGGCGCGTCAAAGACTGGCTCAGTATTCGCAGCACTACCAGCGCCAACTGGACACGGAAACATTACAGCGTACTAACCTTGCCCGCTCTGTGGGCGAAAAACTTCGCGCCATACAAGCCAAAGCCCAAGAGTCCAATCAACTCAATGCAAGCATTGCTGCAGTTTCTCAAGTGGTGAGCCACTTTCAAGCCGAGTGGAATCAGGTTAATGATGGTCATCCAATTTCTAAGGAGCTGTACGCGGCGACCCTAGCTCGCGTAGAGGCAGAGCTCATCAGAGCGGAAGGATACGAGTCGCAAATCACCGAATGCCAAGTCTTGCTGAGTGTCGACGACGACTCTGGAAAACTGAGCGAACTTCAGAAAGAAAAAGCGGCTGTGAGCAAAAAACTGCAAACAGGTCAAAATTACATCCTTACTGCGGACGAAGCTATCAGTCGATATGGTGAACATGTTCGTAACGTGACTGTATCATGCCTGTCTCCTCTCTTGACCCCGGCGACAGAACTGTTCTCTCGGATGCATGCTAACGAGGTGTATCACAAGCTGAGCGTATCTGGAGACGATCTGAACTGGATGGTGCTTGCGGAAGGTAACGATACTCCGCTCGCCGCGCAGGAAAAGTTGAGCCAAGGACAGCGGCAGGATTTGGCGCTGTCACTTTACCTGTCCAGGGCTAAGTCCACGGGAGGCAGCTTCCTGCTTGACGAGCCAATCGCTCACCTGGACGACCTCAACAGGGTAGCCATGCTGGACATATTCAGGCTCGTAGCTACCTCGATGGATAACATGAATCTGATCCTGACTACAGCTAGCGATACCCTGGCGAGACATCTGGCGCAGAAGTTTTCCAGTCTGCCCGACGAATACCTTTTGAATACTATCCACCTCGAGGGCAATCCTCGGACAGGTGTCAAGGCAACGGTGACCAGAAATACCTCAACTGCACCAGCATAGCCCGATATAGGTGTGAGAAACGGCCAGTGGCAGGAATGACTACTGGCCGTTCAATAACTCCTCCTGGGTTTTAGGCAAGCGGAGCGCGCAGGCCACTTGGCAGGAGACATGAGGATGGAAGCCCGTCAGAGCCAAGACCTCCTATAAAGCGCCCCTAGCCACCCCGCTAAAAGATCACTGCAACACACATGGGTGAAATGGTGCAGCCCTGCCGCAAAACGCTGAAACTCGGTAAGCGTCCTGGGAAGTCACATTGCGAGTAAGCGTCTGCCGAACACATCTTGTACCAGCCCGTTTGGTGTAGACAGACGCTCGAAACACCCTGTCGAGGCTATCGCGCTATTCGGTTTCGATGGCAGCTTGCTCCCCCTATGCTCTTGACTCGTCTAGGAGCAGCAACCAGAGCGAACCCCAGCAGCAGGTTCAAAAAGTGACTCAACAATCGTGCAGTCTGGAGTGTTTGAACCTAGGCATGTTGACTCACACATACTTGCCATTGAGAGCAGCTCTACCCGGATTTGCTGAAGCTTTGCTACCTTCGACTCTACTTCCGCTAGGTGCTTTTTGACCACCGAAAGCGCGTCAGCGCACGGACGATCAGCATCTGCTGCGAGCGCGATGAGTTCTCGGATATCTTCGAGCGGGAAACCCAATTCACGATTCTGCCGGATGAAGACGAGTCTTGATCGATGCTTTTCAGTATAGATTCGATGCCGCCCAGCCGACCGCAGGGCGGGAGGTAGAAGGCCTATTTTCTCGTAGTAGCGAATCGTTTCAATGTGGCAACCCGTTGATTTCGACAGCGCCCCGATTCCTGACATGCAAACTCTCCAAGCATTTTCTTGAACCTGTAGTAGCTACAGATATTAACCTGTCTTCTGAAAATAATTTCACGCGCTTGAAGGGCATTTTGTGGACAGAGAACAGCTAGAGACGAACCAGATTCCCATTTACTTCATCGCGGTCATTGTCGCAGCCCTCGGAGGCCTGCTCGCCCCCAATGCGTCTGAAGCATTAGGGTTGACGGTGACACCCACCATCGCAGTGCTGATGTACGCCATGTTTCTACAGATCCCGTTCTTGGATCTCCGTAATGGCCTCGCAAATAAGCGTTTCATGGCGGCGCTGCTCACAGCCAACTTCGTGGCAATCCCCTTGCTGGTTTGGGCATTGACGATGGGGATAACCAATCACCCGGCGATTTTGGTGGGTGCCCTGTTGGTCTTGCTGACGCCTTGTATCGACTATGTGGTGGTTTTTACCCACATCGGTAAAGGCGACTCCAAACTCACTCTGGCGGCCACCCCATTGCTTCTTTTGATGCAGCTTGTGCTGCTGCCGGTGTACCTGACCTTCATGCTGGGTAACGACTCAGCAGTGGTCATTTCTATAGGCCCATTTGTTGAGGCCTTTGTGATGCTGATCGCTTTGCCTTTGGTCTTAGCGGTAGCAACAGCTGCCGGGGCAAAGAGATCACGCATCGTTGAAAGCTGGAACAACGCATGGGCCTGGATGCCTGTACCGGCTATGGCGGCTGTATTGGTCGTAGTGATCGGCTCTCAGATTTCAACGGTGGTCAGAGACATGGACAAGCTGCTGCCTGTTATTCCCGCCTACATTGGTTTCATGCTCTTGGCACCAGTGGTAGGTGCGCTGGTGGCTCGGGCGTTTAAGTTACCGGCCAGCACGGCAAGATCAGTCGCTTTCAGCAGCTCGACACGAAACTCATTAGTGGTTCTGCCATTGGCATTGGCCTTGCCCGAGGAAATCAGAGGGCTCGCTGCGGCAGCAGTCATTACTCAAACGCTGATTGAGTTGGTCAGCGAACTAATTTACATCCGAGCAATTCCTGCTTTGGTGTGGCGCAAAATGTAGATGCCAGGGCAGACACCCTGCGCGATTAAATAGGCGCCCACATGTGCGGCAGCAGCTTGTTAATCTCACTCGCGCGCTGCGTCGGCAGGCGCATGAGAACATCCTTTAGATAGGCGTACGGATCATGGCCATTCAGCCGCGCTGACTGGATCAGGCTCATGATCGCCGCAGCCCGTTTTCCGCTGCGTAGCGACCCGGCGAAGAGCCAGTTCTTGCGCCCAAGAGCCCATGGCCGGATCTGGTTCTCCGCCCAATTATTATCAATGGGAACCGCCCCGTCATCGAGGTAGCGCGACAGCGCTGCCCAGCGTTTAAGGCTGTAATCGAGTGCTCTGCTGATGGCCGAACCTTCGGGCACAAGATCACGCTGCGCGATCATCCAGGCATGCAGCCTGTCCATCACCGGTACGGCTTTTTCTTGCCGTATTCGGCGCCGTAAATCCGGCTCCAGGTCTCTGACTTCTCTTTCGATTTCGTACAACAACTGGATATAGCGCAGGGCTTGCTCGGCGAGCGTGCTTTTATTCGTAGCGTGCAGTTCGAAGAACTTGCGCCGTGTATGGGCCATGCAGCCGATCTCTGTCACGCCGAGTTCAAAGCTGGCCTTGTAGCCGCCAAAATCGTCGCAGACCAACTTGCCCTTCCAGTCCTGAAGGAAGTTGCGAGCATGCTCTCCGGCGCGACTGGAGCTGAAGTCATAAACCACCGCTGCCACATCCGAGAACTGGCTGGTAGCGTAGGCCCACACATAGGAGCGATGGGTTTTCTTTGTTCCCGGCATGAGCATCTGCACCGGTGTTTCATCTGCGTGGATGACTTGTTGCCCAAGCACTACTTCGCGCAGCGCATCGACCAGCGGCTGCAACTGAACTCCGGTCACGCCAACCCATTGAGCCAAGGTTGAACGTGGAATCGCCAGGCCCGCTCGACCGAAGATCGATTCCTGACGGTAAAGCGGCAGATGGTCAGCAAACTTGGCGATCATGACCTGTGCGAGCAGGCCCGAAGTCGGGATGCCCTTATCAATGACCTGCGCCGGAACCGGTGCCTGGATCAGCGTTTCGCAGTTATCGCAGACCCACTTGCCACGGACATGGCGCTCGACGGTGAACACGCCGGGCGTGTAGTCCAGCTTCTCGCTAACGTCCTCACCGATGCGCTTGAGGGCGCAGCCGCATGGGCAGTGAGTGTTGTCCGGTTCGTGATGGATCAACGTTCGCGGAAATTCTGCCGGCAATGCCGTGCGCTTGGGCTTTTGCTTTTCCTCGGTCGCCGTTGGTGCTATTTGCAACGCCTGAAGCTCGGCCTCAATCGCCGCGATATCAGTATCGATCAGGTCATCTAGCAGGCTGGCCTGTTCAGGATTCATCTGCTCGCTGCGCTTGGCAAACTTCAAACGCTTGAGCTGGGCGATCTCATGGGTCAGTTTCTCAATGACTGTTTGATCACGGTTGATTTTCTTGCCCATAGTGTCGACTTGCGAGAGCAACTGCGCTGCGAGGACGCGCAGTTGAGTGGGAGATAGTTGGTCGAGATTGGGCGAAGAAGTCATACGCCGGACTTTGCCAGAGCAGGCTTTTCGCGACGATAGACCGATAGGCTAATGGCAGCCGTTAAAGCAGTATGATCAAGCCTCCAGAACCTGCGCGTTGCCATGGCAGCCCCAGCACCAATGCTTGAAGTTGCTCGGCATCCAGTTCCATCTCAGAACCATGGCGAATGCCAGGCCAGTGGAACTTGCCTTGGTTTAACCGGCGCGCCGCCAGCCATATTCCGAAGCCGTCATGCACCAGCACTTTCATGCGATTGGCGCGGCGGTTGGCGAACAGATAAGCGCAGTGCGGCTGCGCCGCACCGAACACCGCAATGACCCGGGCTAACGCCGTTTCGGTGCCGGCGCGCATGTCCATCGGTTCGGTGGCGAGCCAGATCGCATCGATTCGAATCACCGCAATAGGTCTCGCAGAAAGGAGGCACAGGCGGCAGCGCTTTCGGTCGGCCAATTCACTTTGATGATGCCACGCGAATGCTGGATTTCAACGCAGATGCTCGATGACGGAGCCTGCGAATGCCCTCCGGCGAGCTGCAAAGGTAGAGGAATGAAAGCAGGTTGCAGCTCCAGAGCTTTGTTAGTTTTGTAGTGGTCTAATGATCCCGGACACTCCTTTAAGTTTCTCTTCAGCAACCCCAAGCGCTAGTCCTTTGTTGAACTGATGCGGCCGTTGCCAGTTGTACCGCTGCAACAGTAATCGGTCAACATCCTGTTCGGCTAAGGCAGCGCTCATGTAGCCCACTGTTGGTAGGTGCCTATGCAGTCCCCCTATTCAGCAATCCCGAACCGCCGCTCTCACCACGGGCCTCCCTAGCGTTTGCCAAGATGCTACGATGCATCGAGGCTATGCCCCTTCCCTGCGCACTACCCACAAACCTGACGGTACCGCAATGGACGCCCCAAACCTCCTGCGGATCCTCCCAGCCGTGATCGCCACCGTCGAACGCGCCGGCGCGCTCCTTGCAGCTGAGTGCGTCCGCCCAGATGGCCGACGAGGCTTTGGAGACAAAGCTGATATCGATGTCGAAATTGAGATTCAACTTCGAGTTGAGCTACTGGCCATACTGAATTACGATTGGTGGGGTGAAGAGACTGGCCATGTACTCACGGGGAATCCGTGGTGTTGGGTGGTCGATCCCAACGACGGCACGAGCGATTTTTTGAAAGGCCTGGAAGGCTCTGCGGTATCGGTGGGATTGCTCCACGACAACCTGCCAGTCCTGGGAGGTGGCCTATTGTTGAGGATACTGCAGGCATGACTGAAAGAGTCCTGAGACTTCCCCCAAACGAGATTGGTCGCGACTTCGTCATAGGCGACATCCACTTCAGGACAATCGTGCTTTACGAAGGCTTGGAGGCTCTGGATTTTGATAGCGCAATCGACCGAGTCATCGCTGTCGGTGATCTCATTGACCGGGGCCAAGGGGTGCTGGACGGCCTGAAACTGCTCGGTGAGCCATGGTTCCTCACCGTCCAAGGCAACCACGAGCAGATGTTGATCAACGCCTATCGCACAAACCCAGATGCACCTTACAGCGCACATGGCGCCGGCTGGTGGTCGACCATTGCTGACGAGTCGTAAGCGTCCGCTCAGCACGCCTTGCGCAATTCAATGGGCGCCCAGCATTAGGTAATGAGCTTGCTCACCCCTCGAATGAGCTGATTGAATAGTAGAGTTGTGCTTGAATGATATTTGGCAATCCAACTACATCAGGCACTGTGGGGAGCACGAGTTTTGTCACCAGAAGGTAATACCAGGGTGGTTACGGCTGATTCCGCATGGTCAGTGTTTCTGGTGTTCTTGCGCTTAGGACTAACTTCTTTCGGAGGCCCGATTGCGCACTTGGGGTACTTTCGCGAAGAGTTCGTTGCTCGGCGCCGATGGCTTAGCGAGCGCAGCTATGTCGATTTGGTCGCTCTGTGCCAATTCCTTCCGGGGCCTGCGAGTAGCCAGGTTGGCATAGGTTTAGGACTATCGCGTGCCGGGTTTTCTGGAGCCGTCGCTGCTTGGGCAGGTTTCACGTTGCCATCGGCTATAATCTTGGTTCTGTTCGCTAAGGGTGTGTCCACTTGGGGAAGTGCTTTCCCAAGCGGTCTATTGCATGGCCTTAAAATTGTCGCGGTCGCTGTCGTCGCTCAAGCAGTCTGGGGAATGGCCCGCAATCTTTGTACCGATGTGCCTCGCGTGACCATCGCCGCGTTCTCTGCCTGCGCTGCGCTGTTGTGGCCCAATCCAATGGGGCAGATTGGTGTGATCGTCTGCGCCGCCGTCGTCGGTTTGACGCTGCATAAACCCGCTCAAGGTCAAGCTGCGGAATCTTTACCGATCTCGATCAGCCGGAAAGTCGGTGTGATCTCGTTGGTGGTGTTTTTCAGCTTGTTGGCTGGCCTTCCATTATTGATGGAGGCTTTGCCTTCTCAAACGCTATCTATGGTGCACGACTTTTACCGAGCCGGTTCATTAGTCTTCGGAGGGGGGCACGTTGTGCTGCCGTTACTTCAGACGGCAACGGTACCCAACGGCTGGGTAGCCAATGATACTTTCCTGGCCGGGTATGGCGTAGCGCAGGCCGTACCGGGCCCACTCTTTACCTTTGCAGCATTCCTCGGTGCGTCCATGAACGTTCAGCCCTCTGGTTGGGTGGGCGCATCTGTATGCCTCATTGCTATCTTCGCGCCCTCATTCCTCCTCGTGATCGGGGTGTTGCCATTCTGGGAGCAACTCCGGCATAGCTTTCGCACCCAAGCGGCGCTTTCAGGAGTCAACGCGGGAGTGGTCGGGCTTCTCTTGGCGGCCTTGTACAACCCGGTATGGACGAGTGCCATATTAAAACCCCAAGACTTCGGGTTGGCGCTTATAGCCCTTGTTGCCTTAATGTTCTGGAAGGCCCCTCCTTGGTTGGTTGTCTTGGGCAGTGGCTTGATCGGATGGTTGCTAAGCAATGTTTTTTGAGCATGTCTAATCTGCGCTCGATGCTATAAGCATCAGCCCGAAAACAGTGCGTGATTAAACGGGCGTCCATCTATGCGGCAGAAGCTCGGCAATATCGCTCGACCGCTGCGTCGGCAGACGAGTCAGAACGTCTTTGAGATACGCATACGGATCATGCCTGTTCATGCGTGCAGACTGGATCAAGCTCATGATCGCCGCTGCCCGTTTTCCGCTGCGTAGCGATCCAGCAAACAACCAGTTTGAACGCCCAAGGGCCCACGGTCGAATCTGGTTTTCGACCTGATTGTTGTCGATTGGCACAGCCCCATTGTCCAGGTAGCGCGTCAGCGCTACCCAGCGTTTAAGGCTGTAATCCAAGGCTTTGGCCGTCGCAGATCCGCTGGGCACCATGGCCACAGCAATAAGCTTTCGGCATCCCTGACGGACGTCAGTACAATGCGCTGCTCATTCAGTCATTGCCGTTCCCATGAAAAACCTATTTACCGTTCTAGCCATCTTCCTTTCGTTCAACCTTCAAGCCTTTGCTACCCCTCCTGCCACCTTTACCGAAGCAAAGATTGTCGCGAAGCAGAAGGTCTACCTTGACCAAGCTGATAGCGTGATGGGCGAACTCTACTGCGGCTGTAAATGGACGTGGGTCGGTAAGTCTGGAGGTCGCATTGACGCGGAATCCTGCGGACTCAAGACCAGGAAACAGGAGACTCGCGCAGAGCGCACTGAATGGGAACACATCGTTCCAGCATGGACGTTTGGACATCAGCGTCAGTGCTGGCAGAACGGCGGTCGTAAGCACTGTGTCGACGACGATCCAGTATTTCGCGCCATGGAAGCAGACCTATTCAACCTCTACCCGTCTGTGGGTGAGGTGAACGGTGATCGAAGCAACTTTAACTACGGCATGGCTTCGGGTGTGGCTCCGCAGTACGGTCAGTGCAAGACCAAGGTTGACTTCGATCAGCGTGCTGCAGAACCACGTGACGAGGTCAAAGGCCTTGTCGCCCGAACGACCTTCTACATGTTTGATCGGTATCAACTCAACATGTCGCGACAGCAGCAACAGCTGCTTATGGCTTGGGACAAGCAGTATCCAGTCACGCCTTGGGAGCAAGAGCGCAACAAACGGATTGCAGCCATCATGGGGCATGCGAATCCATTCGTGACAGGCGAGCGCTCATGGACGCCGGGGTACAAACCGGCTGGTGATGGGATTGTGAATCCGATACCGCAGAGGGTAGCGAAGTCAGCGTCCGCCCCTGAGGTCATCAGTACCGCTTCGACAGGAGTGATTATTGGCAACACGAATAGCCATGTGTATCACCTACCGAATGGGTGCCCGAGCTATGACAAAGTAGCAACGAAGAATCAGATCACTTTCGGGTCAGAGTCAGAAGCGGAAGCTGCCGGATTTAGAAAGGCAGGTAATTGCAGGTAGGCAAGTCTTGTGGCCATGCCGTCCTTAAAGATGACGGCTTGAGTGTTTGTGCAGACCCCTCGCGGGGACGGCTGTCGTAAACCAAGCCAAGGGGAAAGCCATTGGCTTGGCCCTTCGGGCGTCCATACCCCACATTCGGCCTAGCAACCTGCGCCCTCCGTTTGTAAAAGATTTCGCAATGAAACTCAAATGGTAATGAATGTGCTTTGGACGGTACCACGTGGATATGAGGCTCAAACCCACTGGGTCACCGCAAGGATAACGATGGGAAGGGCCACTCCCGCCAGCAGGGTCTGACAAGCAATGATCCCGGCCATAAGCGGTGCATCTCCACCTAGCTGCCGCGCCATGATGTAGGACGATGAAGCAGTGGGGAGCGCCTGAAACAGCAGTGCTGCGATGGCAGCTTTTCCTTCCAGCCCGAACAAATGGCAAGCTCCAAGCGTGACCAGTGGCATGACTAAAAACTTCACCAGTGACGAATAGCCAACTGGGCGCAGCCACTGCCTCATGCTCCCGAACTCCAGCGCGGCGCCCACGCAGAGTAAACCTAGAGGGAGTGACGCTTGGCCCAACGCTTTGAGCACTGGCTCAATACCGATGGGCAGTCCCAAACCTGTCACTTGGATCAACCCACCAGCCAAGCACGACAGCAACAGCGGATTCAGAGCCAATTGCTTAAGGACTTTGCTCAATGGCATCCTGCCACCCGCCCCGTACTTCGCAAAGACCAACACGCACAGGATATTCACTGTGGGCACTATCGCCGCGTTCGCAACGGCTGCCAGGGCAATGCCCTGAACACCGAATAATCCCGCCGCTATCGACACGCCCACGTAATTGTTGAAACGTATACCACCCTGGAATATGGAGGTGAATGCCGCATCGTTTGTGGTGATGAGCGCTCGCGCGCTTACTAACATCAGCGATACCACAACAGTCGATACGATGAGCACAGAGACCATGCTTTGAAAGGGCACCCCATCAAGCTTAGCTGTAGCCAGCCCGTGAAAAAAAAGAGAGGGAAGCAGTACGTAATATGCCAAGCGCTCTGCCTGCGCCCAAAAGTTATCTGCCAAGAATTGACTACGTTTGAGCCATGCGCCTAACACGATCAATAATGCGATAGGCAACAAAGCTGTCAGCAAAGAGAGCGTCATGCGCTTGCCTTGATTTTCTGAACCAGCCGTTCACAGCCCTCAATCAGAACTGACTCATCAAGGGCGAATGAAAGCCTGAGATGCCCCGGCATACCGAATGCGCTACCTGGAACGGTAGCTACGCCTACTTCGAGTAGGGTTAGTGCGAAAGCCTGATCATCTTTGATCGTTCTGATCCGAGGTAACAGGTAAAACGCACCCTCCGGACACGCGACATCAATCGCTTCGCAGGCCTCGAAGACATTCAGAGCGGCATCACGCCGCTGGCGATAAATAGCATTTCGCTCTTTCACCAGTGTCTGAGGCCCAGTCAACGCAGCCACCGCCGCCACTTGGCTCAGAGTGCTGGTCTGAGTACAGCTCTGTGACTGAACCGAATTGATGGCCGTGATCAATGGCGTTGGCCCACATCCCCATCCTACCCGCCAGCCGGTCATTGCGTAGACTTTGGACACGCCATCTACGATCAAAATACGGTGAGTCAAATCAGGTGCCACCGCCGCCAAGGTCTGATATACATCATCCGTGTAACGAATTTCTGAATAGATGTCATCTGAAAGCACCATCACACCTGGGTATCGGCGCAGGACTTCAGCGATGTCTGACAGTTGCTGGCTTGAGTAGAGCGAGCCTGAAGGATTACCGGGCGCGTTCAAGATGACCCATTTGGGCGACCTTGCCACGCGAAGCGCTGCATCCAAAGCCTCTGCGGTGAGGCGATAACCGGCTTCTAGGGTAGTAGGCACCATCAAAGGTCGCGCGCCACACATTTTGATGATGGTGGGATAGCTTGCCCAATAGGGCGCAGGAACGATGACCTCATCCCCCTGTTTCAATGTCGCTTGGAAAGCGTTGTAAATGATCTGCTTCGCGCCACAGCCGACTGTCACCTGATCGTCTGAGTAATCCAGGTTTCGAATGGCTTTCATGCGCATACGGATCGCGTAACGAAGCGGTTCGATACCGTTCGAAGGTGAGTAAGTAAGGCGACCTTCAAGCGCGGCGTGCGCAGCCTCAAGCACGTGGGGCGGCGCATTGAAATCCGGCTCTCCCAATGTCAGGTCGATGACATCCCTGCCCTGAGCGCGTATCAGCGCGGCGCGCTCAGCCATGATTAAGATAGGAGACCGCAACGTAGTAGTGTCGGTAGATGAAATGATCATGGTGCCCCTCAGCGAATCATCAAGATAGGCACCACGATAAGAAGTTCGACTCTAAAATAAAAACGATTTAAAATTCAGAAATCAACAAGTTTTTCTCATAGGTCAGCTTTCGGCTGATGCGCCTTCACGGCGTTCGCCAGTGCTGAAGCCAACCGTCCAAGTGGACGGTCTTCACGCTCCAGCAACACGACGCGCCTGGTTTTTTGCGGCGTGCCGAACGGCGCGATGGTCAGTGTCGTTAGGCTTTCGACTTGATGCTTAGCAAGCGGAATAATGGAGATGCCAAGTCCATTCGAAACCATCTTTATTATTGCATCTTGACTATCTAGCTCCATGCTAGTCTGCACGCGCAGCCTCATAGCGCGTAGCTCGCGCTCAATGGTTCGACCTGCCCAGGCGCGGCGGTCGAACCTAATGAACGGCTGGCTTTTGAGCAGCAACTGCAGGTCTTGAAGAGCAAGTGACACCGGCGCGATGATCCAGAATCCCTCCTCGTAAAGCGCCGTGCTCGTCAGACCATATGGGTGCGGTTTGACCGGCTCCGTTGTGATCGCAACGTCAAACTCGCCCGCTTCAACGCGCGTAGCCAGCTCTGCGGACATGCCCGAAGCAACCGTGATTCGCAGGTGGGGATGATCGGTACGCAGTGCTGATAGCGCATGGGGCAGGACGCCGGCCAGCGCTGTCTGAATGGCGCCGATTCTAAGCCTGCCGCGCAGCTCACTGTCGCCACCAATCTCGGATGAGATGCCGTCGTATAGGGATAGGATTTCTCGTGCGCGCTCTACTGCGATATGACCTGCATCCGTGAGCACCGCCAGCCGCCTTGAACGATCAAACAGAAGTGCGTTGAAATCCTCCTCCAACGCCCGAACATGAAGGCTGACTGCTGACTGGGTGAGGTGCACGGCATCCGCTGCTCTGACGAAAGAGCCGTGCTGGGAAATAGCGAGCAGTGTTCGAAGTGCGCGTAGCGACATAGCCATTCATCCATCGAATTGATGGGCGAGCTTACCAGTCTGGACATGCGTGGTGTTTGGATGAAACCCCTTCTGCTCCTGCTCAATGTACCTGCGGCGAAATGGCGCACCCTTGTAAAATGTACATCGCGTGTTAAAGAGCGCTAAATAGCCTCCCCTTTGCAGCGATTTCATTCATGAGTTCGTTGAGACGTATCCGACCCTGGATTGCCTGCCTGGCGATCTTGCTGAACATTCTGGCCATGCCGCTCAGCCGTGCGATGCAAGCGCCCGATGTAAATCTCATGCTGTGGGGCGGATTTTGTTCCGGGGGAAACTCGAGCGTCGTCTCAGCTGAGTTTCGCCAGGCGATCGAGGCGCTTCAGATACCTCAATCCGAACCCGAACACGCCATGCACCATGCGGACTGCTGTTGCGGCCATGCCGGGCTGGCAGCCCTGCCCTCGGATTACTACCGCCATTTCTTGCCGCAGTACACACCCGGCGTTGTCCTTGAAGATCCTGAACTGCCAACGCTGCACCCAAGAATCCGCTGGCCCAGCCTGAGTCCACGCGCCTCCCCTTTTGCCTGATCACGACACCGCCCACTGCGTGCGGTGTTGCTCGCTTTAAATTCTTTCAGCGATCTGCAACGGTTGCTGAACGCCCTTGAAGTTTCTTGATGATCAGGAAGTGCGTGCTATGCCTGCTCCATTTTCTTTGCGCTCTGCAAAGCGTTTGTCTGTGTCCCGTTCTATGTGGCCTGTATTGTCGATAGGCGTACTGGTATCCAGCCCGCTGTCCTTGGCACAGGCTGAAGCCGGCGAGCCCGGAAGCTCGACGCTCACCTTGGGCGCCGTGAGCGTTCAAGGCTCCGCCAGTGGCCCTTTGGCTACCCGCAGCGTACTCAGCTCGGTGGATATTTTGGGCGCGGAAATCCTCGAAAAGATGCCAGTCAATTACAGCTGGGAGCTGTTCCGCCGCGCTCCGGGGGTAATGCTGACTGAGTTCAACCAAGGCACCACGTCAGGCAAAATCTCCTTCCGAGGCTTCAACGGCG
Source organism: Pseudomonas sp. CFBP 13727 (assembly GCF_014841915.1). Lineage (NCBI taxonomy): Bacteria > Pseudomonadati > Pseudomonadota > Gammaproteobacteria > Pseudomonadales > Pseudomonadaceae > Pseudomonas > Pseudomonas sp. CFBP 13727. The sequence continues at coordinate 83,323 of NZ_JACYUT010000003.1, read as the reverse complement.
AAGGTGAAGTGAACGCAGTAAAATTGCTGATTGATGGCATCCCAAGCAACAGCAATGACGGCAATATGCCGTACATGGACATGATTTTCCCCATGGAGTTGGACAGCATTGAGGTGGTGCGTGGCACCAGCGATGCGCGCTATGGCCTGAACAATATTGCCGGCAACGTGAACATGCTGACTCGCACGGGGGGCGACTACAACAAGGCGCGGCTGCGCTATGGCAGCTTCAATACCCACGAGGCCCAACTTGCCAATGGCATTGAGGGCAGCAACTGGACGCAAAACTATTTCTTCGCCTATCAAAAATCTGATGGCTACAGAGATCACGCTGAAGCAGATAAGTTTTCGATGTCGGGCAAATGGTTCTATACGCCGGACGATGACAGTTACCGTATTGGACTGATCGCTCGTCACTACGAAACCGAGGCTCAGGAGCCAGGCTATCTGAGTGAAGATGATGCACGTCATCACCCGGAAATGACCAACAGCTTCAACGCGACGGACAAGGGTACTCGTCGTATGAATCAGGTCAGTCTGCATTTCGATACAGACTTGGCTGATACGCTTGCCTGGTCAGCGAAGACCTACGTCAACACCTTCGATGACAGGCGCTGGACACAATACTGGAGCACCAGCGCACAACAGGAACGCGACGCTTATGAGACGCAATATGGCGCCCTCACCTCCCTGACCTGGCGACCGGAAGTCAAATGGCTATACGACTTCGCGTTGGAAGGTGGCGCAGACGTACAGCAGCAGCAAAACAAAAGTGAGCGATATCGCACCAGAGACCGTAAGCGTCTAGCTACAACCCGCGACCAGCAGTTCGACTTCGACACCTACGGCGCTTATGCCCAGGCAGAGATAAAACCTTTCGAGTCTCTGAAGATCGTACCCGCCTACCGGGTCGACAAGATCCAGGGCGATTTCACTAATGAAACGACCGGCACAAATTTCGACATCAACGACTACGGACTGATCAAGCAGCCGAAGATCAGCGTTGTCTATTCTCCGTGGGAAGTTGCCAGCTTCTACGCGAACTGGGGGCGTACCTTCCAGGTGGGCAGCGGGGCGGCGGCTTACAAGATTCCGCCCAGAGATACTGACCTAGCACCTTCGATCAACGAGGGATGGGAAACAGGCATCAAATTCACGCCGGTTGACTGGGTGGATGGACGCGTCGCCTATTGGCAGCAAAAGGCCTCTGGGGAAGTCAGTCGCCGGCTGAACGACCCGAGCGGCGAATCCGATAATGTCGGTGAAACACGTCGCTGGGGTTACGACTTACAGATGAACCTGTATCCGAATGAACGCACCAATATCTGGATGGGTTACTCCTGGCAGTATTCGAAAATACTCCAGCCAAGTGCCACGTTGCCTAACAGCAAAGGTCAGGAAATCGACCACATCCCGCATCACTTGTACAACGCTGGCATCAGCTATGACGCGACACCTGCATTACAGCTGACCGCGTGGATGAACGGTCAGACTAATTATTATCTGGAGCGGGAAAATACGAAGGGGACTTACGGCGGTTACGTGCTAATGAACCTTGGCGCAACCTACAAGGTGACTCAATCAGTGAGTGTTGACTTGCAGCTGAAGAATCTCACGAATCGATACTATGAATATGTCTGGTACGACCCGGATGGCGCGCAGGCATCCCTGCATTCGCCAGGTGATGGTCGTGCACTTTATNCCGCCAATGTTTTAACGTGCCCTGCTTTCCATGCTGTTCATCGAAAGAGGAAATAACCTGATAAAACTCCAGCACCATTGGAAATTAGATCAATAAAATTCCACACTCGAATTTAATTATACGGGATCGCAAAGCAAGGAGGGCTATCAAATCTTGCAGGTGACTCGACACGAAATGAGCACGCATAGCATTTTGATCATGCCATAAACACTCTACTACCCAGCCATCTGATTCGGAACCTTTTTTTAACTCGCATGTTGCATTACCCACAGAATCGCTTTCTAACAATTCAAGAACGTGAGATATCCTGTTCTGAAAATCATCATCCATCTTAATCTCGAATCCCATAGCTGTTCTCATAAGACTCGGCATAAATTAAAACTCCCAGCTGAAAAGAATTTATAAATTTAGGTAAACTGCTAAATTAAATATAGACAAACCGAAATATTACTAAAACCTCAGTTACCATCGATCCAGCCTGCACAACTCTCAAGAGGCTAAAATAAACGAAAATTGGTAAAAAAAATGCCAAAACGTTGCCGATTCCTGCCAAGATTCACAAATCCGCATAGTAGTCTCTAGACGAGGGTCGATCGCAGATGCCTGCCAAATGTATTCAGTTCGTTACCTATCCTGAAGTCAGCCTGCTTGACTTAGCCGGCCCTTTAGACGTTTTCATTGCTGCCAACCATTTTGCGCAAGCTGATCATGCACCATATTCATTATCCATTCTGTCGTTAGATCCAACTACGGAGATATTTCCTAGTTTCTCGTTCAGCGCCGAAGTCTTGGGCATAGATACACCAGCACCGCACACGCTGATCGTGCCGGGCGGGCCTGGAATTCACAACTTTTGTGAACATCCAGATTTCTTTAGAAATTTTGTAGGGCATTGTGAAAAAGCATCTCGCTTAGTTTCAGTTTGCACAGGGGTCTTTGCACTGGCGACTGCCGGAAGATTAGACGGACGAAATGTCACAACACACTGGTCGGCCTACGATAGGCTGGAAATTGAATTCCCATCTATCAAGGTGAAGCGCGGGCCTATATTTATTAACGATGGAGATATATGGACATCTGCTGGCGTCACCTCAGGAATCGATTTAGCTCTTGCAATTATCGAGGCAGACCTGGGGTATGCTACTGCACTAGAGGTTGCACGACATCTGGTTGTCTTTCTGAAGCGTTCCGGCGATCAGAATCAGTTCAGTTCAACACTAACCCTACAGTCAAAGAGCAGCAATTTCTCCGACCTTCACGCATGGATCAACACTAATATTAGTGGCGATCTATCGGTATCTTCACTAGCAAACTTCATGAATATGAGTGAGCGAACATTTGCTCGAAAATATCGTGAGGACAGTGGGTTTACACCTAGCAAAATGGTCGAAAAAATCCGCTTGGAAGCCGTTTGTCATATGCTGCTAACGTCACGTACGCCACTCAAAACAATTGCCCGAAAATGCGGCCTATCTAATGAAGCGACCTTGATACGTAGTTTTATGAAAACCTATGCTGTGACACCTGGCGAGTATCGCGAACGCTTTAGGTCTGGCGAGGAAGCACAAGAATGAGTGCTCAGAGCGTTTGCACCTACGAATGACTTTGAGCTTGTAACCCTGCTTGAGATCTAAGTAGAAAACGTTTCTCAACCCTATCTTTTGTTTTACGCATCAGGCTGATAAGTGTCGATAAGTCACGTTCATTGATTGGATCGAACTGATCTCAAGGCCTGGCTATCAGGTTTATATCGCACCCTCTGAACCCAATGGCAAACCGCTTCAGGTACAGGGCTTCATCAAAGCCTTTGAAAAGGCCGCACGTTTCAACAGTGAAGCGTTGCACCAGCTTCAGGAGTACGCAATACCGCTGGTGGGCCTCGATCCCGCGATGACGTTGGTGTATCGCCAGGAGTATGCGAAGACGATTGGCAGTCACGAGGTTCCAACCGTACTACTGCCGCAGGAATGGCTCGCCAATACGCTTCCACAGTCGCAAATTGTGAAAGATGGCGATCCCTATCAATTCCTTCCCCACTGCACAGAAAAAACACATGAGCCCAGTATCGTTGGCCTATGGCAGCAAGTCTATGAGCGAATGGAGTTAAAACTAAGCGTGTAAGCCAGCGGATGCTGTGGCATGTCCGGCACCTATGGGCATGAGGCAAAGAACGCTGGCACTTCTGGCGTAATTTACAAACAGTCATGAAGACCGCTTGTGAAAAAGCTTAACGCTTGAGGCCGGTAATTGGCTGACGGATATTCTTGCCGAAGCCAAGTTAAGCGATAGGACGCAGTAACCATCTTGCATCCGCTGCAGGCGCTGCTCGCAGTGGTCAGAGATGATACTGCCTGACCACTCGAGATCTCTATTTCATGCAGGAGAGTGAGCCGACTCTTTGGCGATGAGCGTACTGCCGCTCGTCTTGCGGCCTGGGTTCATTTTGCGAGAAAACGCCCGTCGGTATTCAGACGGCGACGTCCCGAGATGAACAGCGAATTGTTGCCTCAGCGACAAAGGCGTTCCGAAACCTGCCTCGCCGGCAATACATTCGATCGGCAAATCGGTGGTTTCCAACAGCTCTTGTGCTCTGACGACGCGCTCTGCGTTCAACCATTTCGAGACGGTACTGCCAGTGGTGTCTCTGAATCGCCGGGTAAATGTACGCCTGCTCATTTTCGCCTTGTCCGCCAGCACGTCGAGCGTCAGATCTTTGGCCAGATTCTTCCGGGCCCACCCTAGTACATCAGATAAGTGCGTCTCGCTGGATAGCTGCGGCACCGGGTGCTCCACGTATTGCGCTTGGCCTCCCTGCCTGTGCGGCGGGGTCACCAGCATCTTCGCGGTGCGATTCGCGATATCAGCGCCAAGTCGCTGGCGTACCAGATGAAGGCAGCAATCGATTGCCGCCACAGTACCCGCCGAGGTCATGATGTTGCCATCACTGACATAGAGCACTTCGGGCCTGAAACGAACTTCAGGAAAACGGCGTGCGAACTCGTCGCGGGCTGCCCAGTGAGTGGTGGCTTCTTTACCGTCAAGCAGTCCGGCAGCCCCGAGCACAAACGCGCCCAGGCATAAGCCCACGATGAGTTTTTCCTGAGTGTTCGCGAGCTGCAAGGCTTTCACAAGTTCTGCAGACGCAGCGACCGATTGATCGCCCCACGCCGGAATGACAATCACGTCGGATACCTGCATCAGCTCCAGACCGTGACTGACCTTTAAGCCGATGCCTTGGTCGCTGCTGACCATACCTGGCGACTCTGTGAAGTAGCTGACCTCGTATTGAGGTTCGCCAGGAGCGGATTGAGCCGTCCCCAGCACCATTCCGGGCACGGAGAGATGGAACAGGCTCACGCCTTCGAAAGCCAGAACAGCAACCCTGATGGATTTCATCGGTAAGCCTCACATTCGTGAACAGCGTTGATTACATGGCCCGATTATATCGAAATATGTCATTCAGGCCACTGGTACCCGGTATACCGTTGCATGAGAATGGGGTCATAACCTATTCAAAGGACTAAGCCTATGAATCTCAAAACACTTCCCATCGCCCTGAGCATTGCTTGCGCTGCGGCCACTCCGTTGGCATTCGCAGGTTCCGACGCTCACAAAACTCCCGATGCAGCTCATAAAGTCGGTTTGCAGCAAATCCGTAATGCAACGGTGAAAATCTCTTATGGCGACACAACTTTTCTGATCGACCCGATGCTGTCCAAGAAAGGTACTTACCCAGGATTTGACAATACTTACCGCAGCAACCTGCGTAATCCCCTCGTCGATCTGACAGAGTCGCCCGAAGAAGTGATTTCTGGCGTAGACGCTGTCATCGTCACGCATACGCATCTCGATCACTGGGATGATGCCGCTCAAAAAGCGTTACCCAAAGACATCCCTCTGTTTGCACAGCATGAAGACGATGCGAAATTGATTCGCTCCCAAGGTTTCAAGAATGTGCGCGTGCTGACTGACGAAGCTGAATTCGGCGGCGTCAAAATCACCAAGACCGGTGGGCAGCACGGTACCGACGAGATGTATGCCGTTCCAGCTCTCGCGAAGCCTCTGGGCGAAGCAATGGGCGTAGTTTTTAAGGCGCCGGGCTACAAGACCCTCTACCTCGCCGGCGACACAATCTGGCGAAAAGAGGTTGATCAGACCATTGAGAAATATCATCCCGAAGTCATCGTACTGAATGCCGGGAAAGCAATGATGACCGGCTATAAGGGATCGATCATCATGGGCGAGGAAGACGTTTTACGCGCCTCAAAGGCTGCGAAGGACGCGAAAATCGTCGCAGTGCACATGGACGCAATTAACCACATGTCCCTGACTCGTGAAGAGCTACGCACATACGTCAAAAAGCAAGGTATCGAGAGCCGGGTCGATATTCCGGAAGATGGCGCTTCACTGGAATTCTGACTCAAACCTTTTAGGTTCGGAATAAGGCAGGTGCTCAACCTGCCGATCTGAGCCTTCACTACCCAATCCCTATACTCGGATAATTTGACCGGAGATCGTTCATGAAACGTGGCCTTATAGTAGTTGATCTGCAAAACGAATACCTGCCCACCGGCAACCTGCCACTGACCGGCATTGAAGCGGCTGTCGCGAATGCTGTTCGAGTGATCAGCTACTCGCGCCGAACAGATGTTGCTGTTTTTCACATTCGGCACGAGTCCAGTGATGAAGACGCTCCGATTTTCGTCAAGGGCTCCAGCGGCGCAGGCATTCAACTGGCTGTTGCCCCTGTAGGTCACGAGCCTGTGATTGTAAAAAAACACATCAACGCCTTCCGTGAAACTGATCTTAAGCAGCAGCTGGAAGCTGCGGATATCCAGGAAGTCGTGGTCATCGGTGCCATGAGCCATATGTGCATCGACGCGGTAGTGCGGGCGGCGGCAGACATGGGCTATCCCGTTACCGTGCTGCACGATGCCTGCGCTACCTTGGATCTCACATTCAACGGTGTAAACGTTCCCGCCGTCCAAGTGCATGTAACGATGATGGCAGCTTTGGAGTTCGGCTACGCTACCGTCAAATCGGTGGACGAGTACCTGACGGCTTGACTGCGTGGCTACACGATTAAGCGGGGCCCTTGGGGCTCCTGTTTTCATCAACGCATCCATACTCAATTTCCAGGGCCCTTACTTTGTAGTGGTCTAATGAAACCGGACACCCATTTAGGCGAGAATGCTCGCCACAGAGAGGTGTCTGATGACCAAGCAACGTCGTACCTTTACCCCTGAGTTCAAGCGCGAGGCGGCGTGCCTGGTGCTCGATCAAGGCTACAGCCATACCGAAGCAGCCCGTTCGCTTGGGCTGGTTGAGTCGGCTCTGCGTCGTTGGGTGAACCAGCTCCAGCAGGAGCGTGGCGGTGTTACTCCGACCAGCAAAGCCCTGACGCCTGAGCAGCAAAAAATCCAGGAACTCGAAGCCCGTATCAATCGGCTAGAACGGGAAAAATCGATCTTAAAAAAGGCCACCGCGCTCTTGATGGCCGAGGAACACGAGCGTTCGCGTTAATCGATCAACTGCGGGCTCAAGAGCCGATTGATCTGTTGTGCTCGGTATTTGAAGTAACCCGATCTTGCTACTACGCGTACTGCCGAAAACGTCGGTATCCGGATGCCGAACGGGTGGTTTTGCGTAGTCGCGTGAACGAGCTGTTCACGCAAAGCCGAAGCGCTGCGGGCAGCCGAAGCATCATGCTGATGATGAAAGAGGACGGCATGCAGATCGGGCGATTCAAGGTACGTAGGTTGATGCGCGAGATGAACTTGATCAGCAAACAGCCGGGCTCACATGCCTACAAAAAGGCTACTGTGGAGCGGCCTGATATTCCGAACGTGCTTGATCGGGGCTTCAACGTTACATCCCCGAACAAGGTCTGGTGCGGTGACATTACGTACGTTTGGGCTGAGGGTCGATGGCACTACCTGGCGGCTGTCATCGACCTTTGTGCCCGCCGTGTTGTGGGTTGGGCGTTCTCATCCAAGCCCGACGCCGACTTGGTGATCAAGGCGTTGGACATGGCTTACGAGCAGCGTGGCAGGCCGCAAAACGTAATGTTTCATAGCGATCAGGGCAGCCAGTATGGCAGCAGGAGTTTCCGCCAAAGACTATGGCGATACCGCTTCACACAGAGCATGAGTCGGCGCGGCAACTGCCACGATAACGCGCCGATGGAGCGGCTATTTCGCAGCCTGAAAACTGAATGGATACCGACGGTGGGCTACATGAGCGCTGCGCTAGCGCAACAGGACATCGGCCGGTTCCTGATGGAGCGATACAACTGGCGGCGACCGCATCAGTTCAACGAAGGGCTAGCGCCTGCGGTCGCTGAGGAAAAACTCAATTTAGTGTCCGGGAATTGTTGACCACTACACATTGAGGTAGGTGACTACCAGGACTTCACAGAGGCACTCGACAGATTTGAGCAGGCTGCGGATGAGGCTGAGGAAATGGCGTCATCTCTAGACCAGGCAAGACTGAATAGTGGGATGGAAAACGTCGCGAAGGCGGTTTCCAAGGATCCAGGATTCATTTCCCTTCGTGGCAAGCGAAAGCGGGCGATGTACGTCCTAAGGCATTACCAACAGGAGATTCCTGAGTCTCCATATCTTGAGCGACCCGATCAGGGATCAGAACCTATTGATCGGAACGTTGTTCTCGTTGCAAGGCAGGCCGCTGATATTCTTGAGTTTGAGACCTGAACACGGTCAACCGGAAAAGTACCACAGCCGGTTAACGGTGCTCTTGGGCAGTTCTAATTGCCGGCAAACCTCCGCCTGAGAAAGGCCTGCAGCCTTGAGATCGCGCACCGCTTTGAGTCTTTCTGCGGCAGCGATTCTCTGGGGCGTAGTGAGCTTTTGGGGTTCAGCAGGTAGCTGCTCATCAAGAACACCAAGCTGCATGAGTTCTTTGATTGTGTCATTCAGAACTGAGCGCGCGGTTTTGCCTTCATCAGCTGCGGCCACCAGCGTGAGAAAAGAGAGTGGCATCAGGCCTAGCGCTTTAGCTAAGTCGGCACTGAGATCGACGGTTGCCGATGTCGTCGATGCTTCCAGGCGGCTTATGTGTGCTTGATCGGTCTGATGCTGGAGGTCTGCTTGCGACAACCCATGTCGAACCCTCAGCCACTGTAGCGTTGCCGCATATGCCTTGCGCAAAGACATCAAGCGCACCTCTGCCCAAAAGGAGAACGTATGCCGCGTTTGATGAGTTCCACACAAATGTATATAGTCATTGCGATGGAACTAAAGGCATGCCGCCTTTGCGATCTGTACGTACGCTGAACCCTATTTTCTTTGTCGCCAAGGGGATCATCAATTTATGGCTAATTCTCCTGAACACGAGCTGCTCCAGGATGGTAGGCAGTCCTCCGCTGGCACGTCTCTATCTCATACCGAGGTGGAGGCATTGGTAGCGCAGCGCTTCGGTCGCAAGCCTTTTTGCACTGTTGAGGATTGGCTCATCTTTCATGTCGACGAGCCCCCTGAGTCGCTCGCGAAAGTACGAGCAACTGGCCTAGAGCCGATGTTCATGTATGCCCATTGCGTCATCCATGACGGTCATGGCCGGTTCCCGCCAGGGGGATGGGTACGCTCAACCCTTTGCAAATCGTTCGACGGTGTTTGCCTTTTCGAGACGCGAAACACCGTGTACGTGCTCATGGGAAAAGGGCGCGAGATGACTGCCTCGCTGAAGACAATATTTGGCTTATGTTAATCGCAGGTGCGCTTCCCGGGCCTGCTCTACACGAGATACACGATGTTTAGGATTAGCATGCAAGACCAGGCGGGCCCAGTGGGAATGTTCGGCGACGGCCTGGCTCACTTCCACGCCGTGTCGCGCACCTTGGTTACGCATTGGTATCACGTAAGCCTGCAGCGGCGGCACGACGGTCGCTTCGTGGCTTATGAGGAAATGCTAAACGACGAGCCGCGACTTGTTGAGCTTCTGGTCTCCCAAGACGAGAGTATGGCCGTCCAAGAAGTCCAGATCGTCACTCCAAGTTGGATGAATAAGGGCTCGAGCTGGAGGATGGAAAAACTGACCTCCCTGTCCATGGGATTCAACCAGGTTGACGTACCCATCTGCGTGGTGGAAGTGGAGAGTGGTGATGTGTACGTCAATACCCATCAACGCGACCTTGATGTCAATTCGCTGACCGGCTTGAAAGAGCTATACCGGCGCAGCGCGTCAAACCCTACCGTATTTTCCTCATTGAGAGGCTTATAGTCGTGGCTGGAGTCAACACCGTGTCGGTCGATCTACATGTAAAACGCTACTCCGATTTCGACCTCATTCGAATCGCTAAGGCTGCTACCCAGGATTACGAAGGGTTGGTCACTGCGTTCCTGGTGAACGTCCACATTCATGCGTGCAGCGCTGTTGGTGTCGTGTTCAGCCATATTTGCCCAGGGCCATATGACCGGTTTTCAGACGGTCACCTGATCCGGACGTCGGACATTCAGTCTGTCTCAAAGCAAGGTAGGTTTTGGGTGATCGACACGCTCAACTCGAAGTACGTGATCGCGACGTTTAGGCGTGACGTCGGGCGGCGTAGCTTGCGGGAGTTTATGCGTGTAGCGAGTGGGCGGTATGTGCCAACGCCCAGCCGTTTCCAGTAGTCCATTCCCAGACTGTTTTTCTGGCGTGCCCTACGGGACGGCTGTCGTAAACCAAGTCCCTGCCGGGTCTCGGCCCTCGCGGGCTTCCATCCGCACGCCTCCGGCCCGTGGCCTGCGCGCTCCGCTTGCCGTGTTGGCCGCGAGGCTAACGCTGCAGATCCCGGCCCCTGATACACCTTGGATACTATGAATCAGCCAACTGACGCCCTACCTGAAATTGACATCAAGGAGTTTCGAGGCCGCTATCCTCAGATGTTCTCAGACCCTGCAGTCGATGAGATCTACTGCGACCCCGGGTGGAAGAATCTCCTGATTGCGGTTTGTGAAGTTCTCCAGGATTACCTGAGGCGCCACCCGGAGGTTACCCCCGTGACTGTCGTGCAGATCAAATCTAAATTCGGCGAGCTGCACTTTTTCTTCGACGGTGGGGATGCGTACTGCAGAGGGGCAGTAGACGCAGCGATCCAGCTATCGACGAAAACCTGCTCGTATTGCGGAGCGCCTGGAAAGCAGGTTGGCGGCGCTTGGATCAGTACATTGTGCTCGATGCACGACGGCAGCACTCGGTCGAGACATAGTGACTGACAGATTTGCGTCTAACTGAGAAATTGCACTGATTTGACGACCTATCTGCATCCATGGAGAAAACGGTGAGGCCTGCAGACGCGATACGAGGAAAGGAAGTGGAGATTCAGCGTCTCATCGAGACCTATGGCTTCACTGAGCCCAACCTGTTCGACTCAGTTGCTCGAGGCGATGATCACAAGGGTAACTACCTTGATCTGCTCGTGACCATCCCTCCAGCAATGGTCGGCAAGATTTCCTTGTTCGATGTCTTTGAGTTTGAAGACGAGTTTCGGGCCCTGGTCGGTGTGCCGGTCGACCTCCACATCCACAACAACATCTCCGAACACTTCAGGCAATCCATCGAACGAGAGATGTTCACGCTCTAGCTGCTGGCTGGGGAGGTGAACATGCTCGCGATGATCCTGGCGTCCAAAAGAGCGTGGTGAGGCAGTTCTTTTCCTTCATTTGTAGGCGACAGGGTCGTCGCATTGGTAGGGAAGTTTCTGATGTTCCTGGGCCACTTCCCATCGTAGTAGGCGAGCTCGCAAAACAACTCCCAGTCGTACTCAGGCGCATCAGTGACAACCTCGAGCTGTTCGTCGTAGGTTGCCAAGAACCGGAGGAGCGCTGATCTGGCCTCGATCAGAGGCATGGCGTACTCACCGCCCCAGAGCTGCGGAAGCACGATTTCCTTTACGAAATCACTGCACTCCTCGAGTCGCCACGTGTCTTGCAATTCCACGTAGAATTCGCGCCCATCCTCAGCTACCAATGCGACCGATATCAGCTTCGCTGCCGCTGAAAGCCGTGTAAATTCGCAATCGAGATAGAGCCTCATGCTGCAAAAACTCCGTGATGACTAGGGCTCGCCTAAATATGGAGCAGGAAGGACAGCTGTGGGATATGGCCCTCCAGCACCTTGGCCATAATGAGCTACTCGAGCTGGTAGTAGAGCTGTGGCGAGGCGTTTCTCCTCCGCCCACACGATTAGTAGAGCATCTCAGCACCAGCAACCTGAGCCAACCAGTGCTGAATGTACTGAATATTGCCCAGGAGCGAGTCGGGGCATTTGTACCTGGCCAAACGCCGGCGCCTGGTATGGTGACACTGTACGCTCGTCACGCGAGCGACCTAGCGGACGGGCTCATTACGCGACTGCCAAAAGGCCTGCTTTCGCGTGCCTGGAGAGGCTCCTGTCTTGCAATCGAGCTGGGCATCTGACGTCCGGGCATGCGCCCAAAAGACACTACGAGTTTCGATTCATACTCACCCTTCGATTCAGCGGCCTTGAGCCATTGCGTCATCAAAATCAATACGGGGAAAAGGGCCACCGTCGGTACGTTGCTGCATGGCGTATTGGGAGGGGCGCATAAAAGGCATCAGTTGTCACCCCTGACTACAAGGTCATATATTGAGGACTAGATTGTCGTCGCATTGCGGGACAGCAAGCCCTCCCGTTTTTTAATACCGCGCAAGTGCTGCGTATGGCGTGAACAAGGCTTGGTCGCCTCGACATGGCGCAAGAAGGTCAGCTGAAAATGATCGCTGTACGCAGCGTGCTTGACAGCGCAGAGACCCACGCCCGTCTCACCCTGACAGGTTGCCTGTTCAACAAGGAGAATTTATGGCATTTCGGATAATTGAGCTCACGCAAGGCAACCTTACCCATGACCATCTGTACCTCAGCAGTGTTATTGACATGTTCCCAGCAGAATCTGTTGGCGGTCATAATCAGTGTGAATCCGGCGCAGCGTTGGAGATTCACTGTGGGATCGCGGAGCCAGTATTTACCGACATCGCCGGCGATAAGAAAATTTTCAGAAAACGTTCCTGGGTGCGGGAGTTTTTCCAAGCCCACGGTCTGGCCGCTGGCAGTAAGGTCGTGATTGAAAAAAACGGTGTTAACCGCTACCACATTTACCCGGTACGAGCCTGATGCTCTGCAGCGTCACTGCCTATGCTTGGCGAGTCGGTAATGGCAGGTAGCCCGAGCCGCTAGTGCGTAACCGTCCGGCCAAGTCACCTACCCAGCCCCGCAAAGCCAAGACATGGTGTGCACTTAAATTTAAGTGGGCACCAGTTCTAGCCTTTTAAGCGGGTATTTCATGCAGCCAACACGCCGTTCCTATTCCAAGTCCTTCAAAGCCCAGGTCATTCAAGAGTGCGCCCAGCCCGGCGCTTCGATTGCCAGCATTGCGCTCAGCCATAGCCTCAACGCAAATCTCGTCCACAAATGGATTCGGGTGCAGGCGCAGAGAAGCACCGTGCTGCAACCTGCATTTATTCCATTACCCATTCCGTTGGCCGGAGCAAGTTCGCTCGCAACGTCATCGAATATCTGCGTTGAGATCCAGCACCCACGCGGCACCGTTAAAGTAAACTGGCCAACTGAAAGTGCTGCTGTCTGCGCGACCTTTCTTCGAGACCTGTTGCGATGATCCGCATCGACGCCATCTGGCTCGCCACCGAGCCCATGGATATGCGTGCTGGTACCGAGACCGCGCTGGCCAGAGTCATTACGGTATTCGGTGCGGCGAAGCCGCACTGCGCTTATCTGTTTGCCAATCGACGGGCCAACCGGATGAAAGTGCTGGTGCATGACGGGATCGGCGTTTGGCTGGCGGCACGCCGGTTGAACCAGGGCAAGTTTCAATGGCCAGGCATTCGACAAGGTAGCGAGCTGGAACTGGATACCGAGCAACTTCAGGCCTTGGTACTTGGTCTGCCGTGGCAGCGCGTTGGCGCTGGCGGTGCAATCACGATCCTTTAAAAAGGCTGTAACTAACGCTTGGGCCTGCTGCCGTAGGCGGTCTGCTTTGGTAAAATCCACGGCATGACTTCCTTGCCCAACCTCGACCAAATGACCCCCGACCAACTGCGCGCCCTCGCTGCGAAGTTGACGTCGAAGGTCGATACCATGGGCAGAAAGATCCACCGCGATCAAACCATCATCGAACAGCTGACCCACGAGATCGCGATCCTCAAGCGGCACAGGTTTGCCAAGCGCAGCGAGCAGATCAGCCCTGAGCAAGGCAGCTTGTTCGACGATCTGCTGAACACTGATCTTGAGGCTATCGACGCTGAGCTGACGGCACTGCGTCCGGCTCCGGCTCCAGCAGAGGTGCGCCAAAAACCAAAGCGCGCACCGCTGCCGCCGCAGTTTCCACGCACTTTCATTCACCACGAACCAGAAAACACTCAGTGCACTTGCGGTTGCCAACTTCAGCGCATCGGCGAGGACGTCAGCGAGAAGCTCGATTACACGCCGGGCGTGTTCACCGTCGAGCAACATGTACGTGGAAAATGGGCCTGCCGTCAGTGTGAAACGCTAATCCAGGCACCGGTGCCAGCCCAAGTGATCGACAAGGGCATTCCGACCGCCGGTCTGTTGGCTCATGTGATGGTGGCGAAGTTCGCTGATCATCTGCCGCTGTACCGGCAAGAAAAGATCTTTGGCCGTGCAGGCCTGGCGATCCCGCGTTCAACGCTGGCTCAGTGGGTGGGCCAACTGGCGTACAGCTACAACCGCTGGTGGATGCACTGCGCGAAGCGGTGCTGGCTCAGCGAGTCGTGCATGCAGATGAAACGCCGGTGCAGATGCTAGCGCCCGGAGAGAAGAAAACGCATCGCGCTTATGTCTGGGCTTATTGCACAACGCCGTTCTCGGCCCTCAAGGCGGTGGTCTACGACTTCAGCCCCAGCCGCGCCGGCGAACATGCGCGTAACTTCCTGGGCACCTGGAACGGCAAGCTGGTCTGTGATGACTTCGCGGGTTACAAGGCCAGCTTCGACCTGGGCATCACCGAAATCGGCTGCATGGCGCATGCCCGCCGTAAGTTCTTCGACCTGCATGTAGCGAACAAAAGCCAGTTGGCCGAACAAACGCTGCACTCAATCGGCGGGCTGTACGAAGTCGAACGGCAGGCCAAAGACATGAGCGATGAAGAACGCTGGCGATTACGCCAAGAAATAGCGGCGCCCATTGCACAGAAGTTACATGAGTGGATGCTGGGTCAGCGCGACCTCGTGCCCGAGGGCTCGGCCACGGCCAAGGCTTTGGATTACAGCTTGAAACGCTGGGTAGCGCTGACGCGCTACCTGGACGATGGAGCTTTGCCCATCGACAACAATCAGGTCGAGAACCAGATACGGCCATGGGCACTTGGACGTTCCAACTGGCTATTTGCCGGGTCGCTTCGCAGTGGGAAACGGGCTGCGGCGATCATGAGTTTGATCCAGTCAGCGCGCATGAATGGGCACGATCCGTATGAGTATCTCAAAGATGTGCTGACGCGGCTGCCGACGCAGCGGGCGAGTCAGATTGACCAGTTATTGCCGCATCAGCGGGTATCTGCCTGAGTCACACAAGGTGACTTTGGAAGATGCATACAAGGTGCGAGTAGACAGAGTCTCGGAACGCCGGTTGGCGATAGCACTTCGAATTAATCGTGCCGAACATTACCAGCTAATTAGTCGTGGCCTGCTTGACTAACGGATATCAAGCCTTGAATTCGTTTTGAGCTGCCTCGCCAGTGATCGCTTGCCGTATCGCGCGCACGTCGCGGGCAGGCGAAGCGCCGAATTGTCGCAAATATTCGCGGCTAAACTGTGAAGCGCTTTCATATCCCACAGCGAACGCCACATCAGATGCGCGGTGCTCGCCAGCAAGCAAAAGCTGCCGAGCTTCCTGCAATCTAAGCAGTTTCTGATACTGGATCGGACTTAGGCCTGTCATCGACAGAAAGTGGCGATGAAGGCTTGCTCGGCTCATGCCACTTGCGTCGCACAAGGCCTCGATGCGCAGTCGAGTGTCGTAATTGTCCCTGATCCAGGCAACAGCACGACGGATACTGCCAAGTGCGCCATCGGGTTGCGCAATCTGCCGCAGCAGCCGCCCCTGAGGGCCCAGTAGAAGACGATAAAGCAATTCCCGTTCAACCATGGGGCCGAGAACTGGGATATCGGCAGGCGTGTCGAGCAATGACAATAGGCGTAGCAACGTATCGCGAAGCGAAGCGGTCATCGGGTTAATCGTGATGCCAATTCCTGTTTGTGAACTCTCGCGAATCGGCGGCATGTTCGCCGCCAGTTCAGCCAATATGGCCGGATCCAGCACGAGCGATACCGCAACGTAGGGCTGTCCGTCTTCAGCATCAAAAATCTGGCCGATCAGAGGCAGATCCAGAGCGCTGATGAGATATTGTTCGCTGCCGTAACTAAGAAGATTGTCGTTAATAGAAACGCTCTTAGAGCCCTGTAGGATGAAGCAGATCATTGAGCGATAAAGACACGGCGCCTTGTCTGTAGAACCTTGGCCAACACAGAGATCCACACGCGGGATCCGCGTGGCGGTCAAACCCGGTGGCGCATGGCGCAGGGCTATATCAAGATGCGGTGCAAGATCTCTATTCATGCGCCGATTATGACCAAGCTCCGACACCATGCAAGCGGATTGATATAATCAGGCAATAAATTGAGCTTATTGGGTTTGGGTTGCATGCCCGTCATTGCTTATCTTGGGCAGGTCAAGAAACCGCTGAAAGGCGTGCCTAACTTAGCAGAGACAGTCCATGACCAATCAGATCGCACTCATCACTGGCGCCAGCCGTGGCCTTGGCCGCAACATGGCCCTTCACCTCGCCAAGCGCGGCGTATACATCATCGGCACTTATCGCAGCGGCGCGGCAGAAGCCGAATCGCTGATGCGGGAAATAGAAGCGCAAGGCGGCAAGGCAGCGATGCTGCCGCTCGACATCACCGATACTGCCAGCTACCAGGCTTTTTCAAACGCACTGACTGATATTCTGAAAACCGACTTCGGTCGCGAGCGCTTCGACTTCCTCGTCAACAATGCCGGCAATGGCCTCTTTGCGAACTTTATTGACGCAACCGAGGATCAGTTTGCCTCACTGATCGCCACGCACCTTCGCGGCCCGATTTTCCTGACTCAGAAGCTATTACCGCTCGTGGAAGATGGCGGTCGTATCCTGAACGTATCCTCCGGCTTCGTGCGGTTTACTTTGCCAGGGTACAGCGTTTATGCAGCGGTAAAGGCGGCAGTCGAAGTGCTGACCCGATACATGGCTGTAGAACTGGGCTCGCGCCAGATTCGAGTGAATGCGATTGCCCCAGGTGCCATCGCAACCGATTTTGGCGGTGGTGCAGTGCGTGACAACAAGGATGTGAACGCCTACGTGGCGCAGGGCATCGCGCTGGGGCGTGTGGGCCTACCGGACGACATCGGCGGTGCGGTAGCTGCCATCCTGTCAGATGACATGGCCTGGGCTAATGGGACGACTTTTGACATCTCGGGCGGGCAGTTGCTGTAGCCACAGCCGGATTAACTCCACCCCGTCACTGGCTTTTTCGAGAGACCACCATGCCGCACGCTCAACTAACGCTCATCAGCCATCCTCTGTGCCCGTTCGTTCAACGAGCGGCCATTGTGCTACTGGAAAAACATGTGCCCTTTGAGAGGATCAACATTGACCTCTCAGCGAAGCCTGCCTGGTTCCTGGCGCTTTCGCCGTCGGGAAAAGTGCCATTACTCGGGGTGGCGCTAGCGGACAGTACGCACGCAACGTTGTTTGAAAGCACGGCTATCTGCGAATACCTAAACGAAACGCAGGGTGGCGCCAGTCTTTATTCCGATAATGCGCTGTCTCGTGCCCAACAACGTGCCTGGGCAGAGTTTGGCGTGGCGGCGCTCTCCGATGCCTGGCAGTTCCTAAATGCCAAAGATCTGGAAATGGCCGACAGCAAGAAAACTGCCTTTAGAGATAAATTGCATCAGCTTGAATCAAAGCTTGATCAAGGGCCCTATTTCTCAGGATCATCGTTCAGTATGGTCGATGCGGTGTTTGCGCCTATTTTTCGATACTTCGACTTGCTGAGCCCAGTCGTCTCCCAGCCGATCTTCAACGATCTTCCCCGCGTATCGGCCTGGCGATCTTCATTGGCGGACAGGCCAAGTGTCATGTCTGCCGTGGGAGAAGATTACGCCAATCGACTCCAGCAGCATCTCGTTAACCAGCAGTCACTGCTGTCAGGTTCGATACGTAACGACCTTCTAGCAGGCTTGAGTAGATAGGATCTCAAATACTACGGAGAACCACTGCAAGAAAGTGTTTTCGCCGCACTGCCTCATTTCATTTGATAGAGGACACCTCCATGCCAACACCAATCGAGAATGTCACCGCTTTTTTTGCTGCTTATCCTGAAGATGGCGGTAGGGTTGCCATACGGCGTTGGTTCACGCCCAGCACGGTTTGGGTCAATGAAGGTGTGGCCACTACTACCGGGATCGATGAAGCGATTGCGTTCATTGATGCGCTTGAGAAGGCCTCGGGCATCGCTACGGTGCGCTTTGAAATGCTCGCCATCGCCGCTGACGGTAACAAGGTGCTTACCGAACGGCTTGATATGTTCGAACGCGCTGATGGCAGCCAGGTCGGAGCGCCAACGGTAATGGGAATACTTGAGCTTGACGGCGATCACATCGTCGCTTGGAGAGATTATTTCGATGTCAATTTCGCCCAGAAGATCTCCGATAGCTAATTAGTATCGCAGCTACTGAAGCTTGGTAACCACGGTTTTGCGGGCACGGCGTTTGGAACAACTTGGGCTCACGAAGTTGGGAGCAAGAGATCATTGGCTTTGGAT
Organism: Pseudomonas sp. CFBP 13727; assembly: GCF_014841915.1. Taxonomy (NCBI): domain Bacteria; kingdom Pseudomonadati; phylum Pseudomonadota; class Gammaproteobacteria; order Pseudomonadales; family Pseudomonadaceae; genus Pseudomonas; species Pseudomonas sp. CFBP 13727. Next base: position 64,760 of record NZ_JACYUT010000003.1, on the reverse strand, counting down.
CGGATAGGTGTGTTGGCCGGACGCTTACGCTAGTGCGCTCTACAAGCGGTAAATACGACTTCCGCTTGATCCGATCATACCTTGCTTGTTGAAGGTCAAGCTCGCGTCCGGAGGAGGATGGGGCAGATGGTTCTAACTCAGGCCCTACCGGCCATCTAGGTAGCAGAGCTAAGCAGCTGTCTCCGCTCCTAGGAGTTGCTTCAACTCAGGAAAGCCACGACTCCACGACGTCCGAACCGTACTCAGCTTTCCACGCCTTCAGCGTCTTGTGGTTACCACCTTTAGTCTCGACGATTTCACCTGAGTGTGGATTCTTGTAGAGCTTCACCGCACGCGCCCTGCGTGTTTGTTTCGACGAAGCCACAGGAGCACGGCCACCTTTGGCTCCAGCCTGCGGAGCGATGATCGCGATCACGTCCTTCAGGCTCTTGTTGTACTCACCCAGGAGAGCTCGCAGTTTGGTCTCAAACTCAATTTCTTGCTCCAGGCCCTCGTCGCCTTTCATAGCCTCCAGAGCGGCCAACTGTTATGCGAGGTGGCGTTCGAGCTGGCGGAATTCAGCAAGTTTTGACATGGGTGCTCCGAATGATAGGCAGGAAAAATTGGTAGGAGGTTAACATCGTCCGGCCATCATGGATGAGAGCTTTCGAGACCAGGCTGATGCAGAATGAGAGCGGTGATGATGCCGAGTTACGTATGTGTGAAATACAAGGTTTCCGCTCTGACTGGTTCGTCGCTAGAGGTGGCGCTTAGGTTGATTAACCCCGAGGTGATTTTGCATGCTGAGATGTTGCTTCGCCGTAGTTGCGCTTAGTCTTGTGTCGAATGTCAGCATCGCCTCCGAAGGTGATGATCAGGCCAAGTCATTTGCCAAGATCTACGCATCGCTCTGCCTGAAAAACCTTCAGGATTTAGAGGCGCTTCGCGAAAAGCTGGCACCGTTGCCGAAGCTTCCACCAGACAAAGCAGCTTTCTTTCTCTCGGGCAGACAAGGCGAAGTCTGGCCTGTGCCCGACAAGCACGGAACGTTTGTACTATCCCTTCTGAACGGAAAGAACTTCTGCGCAGTGCATGCCCGTCGAGCGAACACTGAGACGGCAGCTAGGCTGTTCACTGCGCTAGTGGCTAACGCTCCCCCTCCAATTACCGCAAAGCTGGTACAGGATGAGCAGAGGCATACCGCCGCAAGCGGGACGGTACATACCATATCGTATGAATGGTCGGTTCCGAACGCGCCCCGGAAAATGGTGTTTACGATTACAACTGCCCCATCTGAATCTGCAGGACTCCAGGTGCTTGGCTCAGCAGCGCTCATTACCCCGTAAACCAGTAGGGCGAAGCGGCTGCTTTCGCAGCACTGCATTTCGATCTCCGCGAGCTAAGGGATCGTATTCGTGCAGGTGGACGCGGTGACTCAGCGGCCAGACAACTCAAGGTGTCCATCACAGCTAAGAAGCGCCAATAGTTTTTCGGGGCCGACATCCACCGGGACTAGCCACCAGTTCGTCGTCCTATCGTAGTTAGCGCCCGGCAGGATATGCACCGTGTCGCCTTGTCGTGGCGGGTGCCTTTCGAAGTACGCATCGATTGAGCTTTCAAAGAAAGCCTGCCCTTCCTGGGGACAGTACATTTCACTGCTGTCGTCACATCCTGACAGCACGGTGACAGCTATTACAGCCAGCCAATGGCCGATTCGGTGCCGAGGCCTTGCGATCATCCTATTCATTAAAGCAATTCAGTCCTGATTGATTGTTCGACTTCACGCGAGACACGCAATGGCACACGCAGACGGTTAGTCCCGAGCGGCTCACCGCTGCGACGCTTAGCTATGTCGTCGGTTCGGCTTACTGATGATCATCGCCTTCCCTCTGTTGCCATCCCGATTGTAAGCTGGCCAGCACTATTCCCGTAAGCCAGCGCTAAACCAACGCAAACGCAGGGCGACGGGTGAACAGGATGCACCAAAGGCCTAAAGCGTTGGGGGCTAGACAGGTCAGGGGGCTGCCTGTCCTCTGGAATTCAGATTGGGCTGGCTGGCATCGTTGGCTGATCTTCCGTGGCGAAAATTCGTAGCCGAGCTTGGTTTGGCTGAGTCACCCTTGTAGGGTGCTAAGCCTAACCCGCCTTAAAGGACTTGGTTATGGCTGGAACCTTCGCATACCGATGTGAATGCTGCGGCGAAATTCATGAGGGCGCCCCGTCGTTTGGTTTTGACGCTCCCGACTATTATGCGCACCTTACTGAAGAGCAGAAGGAATCGTATGGCTGGATCACCGATGACCTGTGCAAAGTCACGTTCGAGGGACACACAGATTATTTTATCCGCGCGATTCTCGAAGTCCCCATCCATGGCGTGACCGAGCCCTTTCTGTGGGGCGTCTGGGTTTCTGCATCGCAGCAAAGCTACGACCGCTACGTTGAAACCTTCGATGCTCCGGCGGCAGGTGACGGGTTCTTTGGTTGGGTTTCAAACGCCATCCCTTGGTACCCGGAAGCAGGGAATTTAGCCGCCAACGTTTATGTGCAGCCGGACGGAAACAGACCGATAGTGCGTTTGCACTCAGGCGGTGAGGATGATCATCCTTTGATCCGGGATCAGGAAGCCGGGATATCCATGGCTAAAGCTCAAGAGATTGCCGAATTTGTGATTCATAGACATTGATTTATGATCTCCAGGCTTAAGCGAGAATAGCCAGCGAGGTATGCAAAGCGGCAAGCCCATCAAAGCCGCCATGTTGGCTACGGTGGCGTAGTCACCGACGCTGGCGAGCCACTCGGAGTTTGATCAGCAAGGCACTTAAGCTATAACAGAGTTGCAAAGTGTCAGCCCGGGAGCTACTAGGAGCTGTCTTGGGTCATGTTCTGGGGTAGCAGGCGACCAATACAGCTTCACGGCCCTTACTTTGATTTGTTTCTACCTTCCCGCCCGATTGCCTCCTGGTGACCAGCGTCAGCAAACGGCTTACAAATTGATGCTTCGTGTCTATCGAACGCATCCACTATTCAGTAACTGCGCAGTACAGCCGCTGTCTCCCGTCCAAAGGCGTTGCAGCCAAGCAAGCCTCCGATATCGTGGGTTCGCTTGCTGGGATCCTCTAGTACGACATCTACTGCCCTAGAGATGGCGGCAGCCGCTTCTAACAACCCTTGGTGTTCGCGACGTTCGCCAATCCAACCAAGCAACATGGCGACAGATAGAATCATCGATACTGGGTTGGCTTTATCCTGGCCCGCAATGTCGGGTGCAGACCCATGTTGGGCCTGAGCGCAGCAGTGTTTGTCGCCGGCCATTATCGACCCAGCGAGACCAAGGCTGCCTGATAGCTCACTAGCCAAGTCGCTAAGAATGTCGCCGTAAAAATTGGTAGTTACCAGCACATCGAAACGTTCCGGATTGCGTACCAGATGCGCAGTACACGCATCTACCAGCAAGTCATCCAGATGTACTTCTGGGAAGTCGCGGCTGACGTCGCGTACACACTCCACGAACAAGCCATCGGTCATGTGGAAACTGTTGACCTTGTGGACAGCAGTCACCTTCTTTCTTCTTACCGATGCAAGCTCGAAGGCGCGGCGGGCGATTCGTTCACAGCAGTGACGTGTGATCTTGCGGGTAGACAGTGCCATGTCTGGCGTCGGCATCACCTCACCCCAGCCCCGGCTCATATTGCGATCAGGATAAAAACCTTCGGTCGCCTCTCGCATGATCACAAGATCCATGGTTCTCCCTTCGCGCAGGTTCGATTGCAAGAAGGGACGCGTTCTGGCAGGCCGGATGTTCGCATAGAGATCCAGTCCTGTACGGAAGGCAGCGGAGATATTACGCCCTCCTTTTTCTGGTGCAGGATAGTCGGCATGGGATTGGGTACCGAGGATGATGCCATCGTACCCCTTCGCTTTTTCCAATACTTCATCCCGCAGAGTGGTGCCGTGCTCCTTGAGACTGGCGAAGCCGATGACGTCATGATCAAAGCTCAGCCCTAGCCCGAACCTCTCATTAGCCGCTGAGAGGACGACCAGAGCGCACTCCACGATTTCGGGCCCGATACCGTCACCAGGTAATACTAATAAACGCATAGCCTTAGCTCCTTGGCCGGCACGAAGCACCAGCCGAGTTCGTTTTTTTACGATGCCACTGAGTACAGTGGGAACAAGCCCAGTAACATTGAAGACATCATGATGAGTAAGGAAAGCGCCAGTGACCATTTGAATGTGTACTTCTGATGGTCACTGAATTCCACGCCGGCGAGACCTACAAGCAAGTAGGTGGAGGCTACCAGAGGACTAAGCAGATGCACCGGCTGACCTGCCATAGACGCACGCCCGATTTCCGCTGCGGAAATGCCGTAAGCCTCAGCAGCATGAGCCAGCACCGGAAGCACGCCGTAGTAGAAAGCATCGTTGGACATGAAGAAGGTGCCCGGAATGCTAAGCAAGGCGGTAATCGGTGCTAAATAGGCACCCCACGATTCAGGTAAAGCCCACAGGAGCGTATCGGACATGGCTTTTACCATCCCTGTCCCGGACAAGATGCCCGCAAAAATACCCGCTGCTAGGAAGATGGCTATCTGATTCAGTGCGGTCGGGGCATGTGCGGCAATACGCCGACGTTGGTCATCAATGCTGGGGTAGTTGATTACCAAAGCGACCGAGAAAGCCATCATGAACAAGATCGGCAGCGGCAGAAGCTCCACCACCAGGCAACCCATCAACGTCACGGTCAGAATTGCATTGAGCCAGAACATTTTAGGGCGACGCAACTCAGCGTTTTCCGCGCTGAGGGTCATCAGGTCAGACATGTCTTCATCTGCGCCCTGGGCGTAACGACCGCTTCGTTCAGTGGGTAGCTTTAGCGTACCTAACCGTCGGCGCTCTTGTATCCCCAGGTAAAAAGCCAGCAGAACTACGCCGGCAAAGCTAATGAGCATTGATGGAATCAAAGGCAGGAACAACTCAGTAGTTTCGACTTGCAGCGCCGCAGCGGCGCGTGCGAGCGGCCCTCCCCAAGGCAGTAGGTTTGTCACGCTCGCGGCCAGTATCACCACGCAGGGAAGAATCAGTGGATTGAGTCCAAGCCTCCTGAATAATGGCAGCATGGCTGTAAGCGTAATCATGTATGTCGTAGATCCATCGCCGTCGAGGGAAACCATGCCAGCCAATATTGTCGCAAACACTACGGCTTTGGCGGGGTCGCCTTTGATCAGACGAATGAACGTTTTGATAATGGGATCGAACAGGCCGGTATCGAACATCATCCCGAAATAGAGGATGGCGAACATGACCATCACTGCGGTGGGTGCGACCTTGCGCAGCCCCTCGATCATCATGGTGCCCATGTCGCCTGTGAACCCAGCCATCATGGCAAAGATGATGGGGATGATTGTCATAGCTACCAAGGGTGCAAGCCGCTTGGTCATGATCAATGTCATGAACACTACAATCATGCCGTAGCCAAAAAAGGACAGCATTGAATTCTCCTGATCAAGATTATTTTTATAAGGAGGTAGTTACGCAGAGCCCCGGCTTCACGTCATGTGCAACCCGCCGTTCACGGCGAAATCGGCACCTGTGACGAACGAGGATTCTTCTGACGCTAACCATGAACACATCGCCGCGACTTCTTCGGGTTTACCAAGACGTTTCATCGGGATGTCTTCCACGATTTTGTCCATCAGGGACGTGTGGGTGATCGATTTGAGCCGCTCGGTGCCTATGTAGCCTGGGGAGACGGTATTGACGGTGACCCCACGGTGGGCAACCTCCCTAGCAAGGGCTCGAGTGAAACCACGAATCGAGGATTTTGCCGTGGTGTAGTTCACCTGGCCGATATGCCCCAGTTGTGCATTAACCGTTGAGATATTGATAATCCGTCCCCAGCGTCGTGAGCTCATGCCGTCAACAACTTGCTTGGTCACGTTGAACAGCGAGTTGAGGTTGGTATCAATGACGGTTTGCCAATCATTCGGAGACATGTCCTTGAAAACCACATTGCATGTGGTACCGGCATTGTTTACCAGCACGTCGATAGGGCCCACTTCGCTTACGATCCTGTCAAAGGCGGCCACTGTAGAATTCCAATCTGCTACGTTGCCTTCACACGCAATGAACTCAAATCCCAGCTTCTTGTTCTTCTTCAACCAAGCGTCCTTGATCGCAGAATCTGGCCCGCAGCCAGCTACGACAATGAAGCCGTCTTTATGAAGTCTCTGGCATACAGCGGTGCCAATTCCGCCCATACCACCTGTTACGAACGCGATTCGTTTGGACATGAGCAGTCCTCCTAAGTGACAAGGTGCATCGGAAGTTTGGGCGTTTACCGGAGCTCTTCGTCGGATGTAGTTCGGTAATTCGCATACCGGTTACCGCTACTAGACGAAGGCCTAAAAGGTCACCCGGCGGTTCGGCCCGGCAGGCGGTTGCCGATAACTCAGTGGAGGGAAATTGATCCGGCGTATCTGGAGGAGTCTATCCACGGGCGAGTCTCTTTTATTGTTTTCATGAACTGGCTGAGTCTTCATCCTAGGGGCGCGCACACGACATTTGAATTGGTCATTAGGTAACGTAGCCTTCTCCAAATGAGAATGCTGGGGACAGTCGGACGGTGATATCGATCAGAAACTAGGGGCTGCGTATAGCAGCGTCGCTCAGTCAAACCATCGCACCGACGCTCGCCTTGAGACTTGATGGGAAATCGGTAGCGAATCCGAGATATTAATGCGAAGGCCTGCCGCTCAGTGGGATTCGTCGGGGCTGCCACACGTTAGAGAGGAGTGGAGCAAATCGCTGTATGCCTGCCAGATGGAATTGAGGCACTACCACGAGCCTTAGGTGGGACAGGTGGGTAGCAGCTGCTCTGTGAGCGCAGCCGCTGCCAGTACCCAACAGACGCCAGAGATAGCGTCCTTACTGAGAAATAACGAACGTAGGTAAGGATGACCAAGAAAGGGCTGAGCGCTTGCCAATAGCGGAGCAAGCGCTGAGCTGACGCTTTATGCACGTGCAGCGAAGCGTGGAACGCTTTCTGTGTGCAAACGAATAGATTGGCAATGCGATAATCCGCAAAATTCCTCCTGCTTTCGCTTCAGGAGGCTCCACTCAGCACCGTGATGCTCATTGGCGCTGCTCGTTCAGCGTTGGCCCCACGCGGACATCTTCCTGGCCGCTGGCACGTAATGCATCTGCAACAAAACCGCTAGATATCTTCTGATCCAAAAATGCTCGTACGTATTCAGCTCCCGCCGTACGTCCTTTTGGTACGGCCATCGCCTGGCGGATTTCAGTGAAGCTGTCCGGCAATACGCGATAGCCTTCGTTCTTATCTGCAAATGCCTCTAAGGGCTGCCGAACGCCAGCGGCGGCCTCAAGACCCTTTTCCAAAAACCACTCCACCGCTGCAGCGGATGTCGGTGCACGAACCAGTTCTGCAGCCGTCAGCGTACGGGTTAGGTACAAGTCGTAGGCCGCGCCTTTACCAACGGCAAGTCGCGCACCTAGGTGATCAAGTTCGGCTACGGCTTGGTACGCGCTTGCGTCACGTACCAAGTAGGTTCCTTCAATGATGACGTAGGGATGACTGAACTCGATTTCCGCTGAGCGTACGGGCTCTATGGCCAGGAACGCCAGATCCCAGATCGATTCGGTCAGGGCTGCGAATACTTTGCCTGCAGCATCGAATGTCACGAATTCGATGGCCACGTTCAACTCGTCTGCCAGGGCTTTGGCTAGGCGGGCAGATACTCCAGCAGGGGTTCCGCTCATGTCGCGCTGAGCCAACACCGGATTTCCATAGTTGATGGCAGCACGCAAGACACCTGTAGGGGCTAGGTCAGCGAGAACGCTTGAATCTAAAGTAGTCATGGGTGCTTCTCTGCAATGGTTGGGTGCTTATGGTTTGGAGCGTCGTCGTTGTGGGTTCGCATCAACAGCGTCATAACGAAGGCTACTGCCAACAGACCGCTAAGAAACAGCAACCCCATCGAAGCGCTGTTGGTCGATCCTTTGATCATGCCTATCGCAAAAGGGCCGACGAAACCCCCAAGATTACCAATCGAGTTGATCACAGCTATTGAAACGGCAGCAGTAGATCGGCTTAGGAAAAGCGTTGGAAGTGCCCAAAAAGGCGACTTGAAACTGTAAAGACCTGCTAGAGCAAGGCTGATCATGGCGACGGCGACGATTGGACTGCTTACCATGCTCGCGCCTACCATTGCAGCCGTTGCGACAGCCAATGGTATAGCGCAGTGGAGCTTGCGTTCACCATGCCGATCAGAGCTGCGTGACCAACCTATCATCATCAATGTTGCGAAGATGTAAGGCACCATCGCGATCATGCCGATTTGGGTATGGGTCAGGGAATCCGAGAACCCCCTAATGATTTGCGGCATCCAGTAACCGACCCCCAAACTGCCACATTGATACACAAAATAGATGAAGGATAAGTACAGCACTTTAGGATTGGTCATGGCCTTCAATGCGCCAAAGTTCTTCACATTCTTGCGCGACTGACGATCACGTTCCAGTTCGGCTAGTAGCCATTCTTTTTCATCGCGTTTAAGCCATTTCGCCTGCTCTGGTTTGTCCGTCAGATAGAAAAAGCATGCCACGCCCAGGAATACCGCAGGGATGCCTTCCAGAAACAGCATCCAGCGCCAGCCGCTCCAGCCGAACCAATGAATGTTGTCCATGATCCAGGTGCTGAGGGGCGCGCCTATGATGTAGGAAACGGGAATCGCTGCGGTAAAAAGCGCGACCGTAGTGGCTAGCTCCTTGGAGCGAAACCAATAAGTGAGATAGACGATGATGCCTGGGAAAAACCCGGCCTCGGCAACCCCGAGTAGAAAACGCAAGACATACAGATGCGTAGATGTCTCCGCGAATGCCGTGGCGGCGGCGATAATGCCCCAGGTCACGAGGATGCGGGCTATCCATACCCTGGCACCGTAGCGATTGAGCAAAACATTACTGGGGACTTCAAACAGAAAATAACCGATGAAAAAAATCCCGGAAATAAATCCGAACGCCTCACTGGTTAGCGCCAAATCTGCGTTCATCTGGAGCGCGGCGTAACCAATGTTGGCGCGATCCAGGTAGGACACGATATAGAGCAGGAACACGAAAGGGATGATACGCAGCGTAACTTTGCGCACCACCGACTTTTCGAAGGCTGAGCTTTCAGTAGACATAGGGCCTCACGGGGCCGCTTCGAGGCGGCCTGCATTGTTCTTGTTCGTGGTTGTAAGCGCGTTATCGAAAGAGCCGGCAACTAGCTCTTGCAGGACATCAACATCGTTGCGAGGGGGAAAAAATCATGCACACTGGGCTGCCAGTGGATGTCTGAAAACCCGTGGCCCGCAACGTGCCCTGCTCTTGATCTACGGCAAAGGTGACGATGCTGTCGCTGTCTTCATTCAGCGCCATCAGATAGCGCCCATTAGGAGTCAGTGCAAAAAAGCGCGGCGTACATCCTCCGCTATGAACCGCCTCCTTGAAGCCAAGCAACCCGTTTAGAGGGTCGACCGAGAAGACGGCAATACTGTCGTATCCACGATTTGATGCGTAGACAAACCGTCCATCACGATCTACTTGAATTCCTGCTGCTCTGCTATTGCCGGTATAGCTTTGTGGCAGCGTAGACAGAATTTGTTTTGGGCTAAGTGTGCCGCCCTCGGCGTCGTAATCGTAGGTGGTGACAGTCGAGTCAAGCTCGTTGACCACGTAGTAAAAATCCCCTCCGGGGTGAAAGGCCACGTGACGAGGCCCGGCTGTTTCACGAGTAGCAACTGCCGGCATCGTGGCGGCGCTCAGGCGTCCAGCGGAGAAGCGGAAAGAGAAAACTTTGTCCAAGCCTTTGTCCGGTACGATCACGTACCGACCATGGCTATCAAATAGGCTGTAATGGGGCTTGGCATGGGGCTGTTCGATCCTGTGTGGCCCTGGCTCGCCCACCACCTCTAGCAACTGGCTCAATGGAGCAAGGCTGCCGTCATCCTGAACTGGAAAGACGGCAAGGCTAGCGCCTATGTGATTGGTAACGACCAGATACCGCTCTGATGGATCCAGCGCCAGGTGTACCGGGTTCTTACCTTGCGTACTCTGCGTATTCAAGAAGGTCAGCTGCCCGGTGCGTTTGTCGACGCGGAATGCGCTCACATCGCTCTGATCGCCGTGAACTGTGTAGAGCGTGTCTGCGCTGCGATTGAGTGCGAGGAATGATGGATTGACCAAGTCACGTACTACTTGAACCAGCTCCAAGGTTCCTTCGTCCTGATTCACGGCGTAGACACTTATACCTTCTCCACGCGCGTTGCGCTCGCGAGTGGTGCGGCTACCGACATAGGCGTACATAGCATTCTCCATGGTCAATGCCATCAGGCGTGGGCAGGGCTGTCTGCGCGGCGAAGCATCTTGCGCACCACGTATGGCAGTATTCCGCCTTGAGACAGGTAGATGAGCTCCTGGCGGGAGTCGAGCTTGAGCTGCAGATCAACATGTTGCTCCTGCTTACCAGCTCGCTCGATACGCAAGGTGACGATGTTCACGCCAACAGCCAGTTGCTCGAGCCCTTTGAATGTCAGCTGTTCATGCCCTTCGAGCGACAGATTCTGAGTGCTAGTACCCTCGACAAAGGTCAGCGGCAAAATACCCATTCCGATCAGATTACTGCGGTGAATTCGTTCGAAGCTACGTGCTACGACGGCACGCACTCCGAGCAATGCCTGCGCTTTCGCTGCCCAGTCGCGGCTGGAGCCAGCGCCGTAGTTAATTCCGCCGAACACAACCAGCGGTGTCCCCTGTGCCAAGTAACTCGCAGAAGCCTCATAAACTGGCAGCACCTGTTGACCATCTGCTGTCCATGCCCAGGCTCCTAAGCCAGGCTGCTCACCGAGTAGCAAATTGCGCACCGAGCGGTTGGTGAATGCACCCCGCAGCATGACCTCATGATTACTACGTCGCGTTGAGTATTGGTTGAGGTCGACTGGATCTTCGCCATGCTCAATAAGCCACTTTCCGGCTAGACTATCTCTAGGTATAGAACCAGCGGGCGAGATGTGGTCGGTGGTGACGTTGTCGCCCAAAACCATGAGAATCCTGGCATTGTCGATTGCCAAGGTTTTTGGTGGCTCAGCTTCAATACTTTCTAAGTAGCGTGGCCGGCGAAGATAGGTCGAGGCCGGATCCCATGGAAACTGGGTGCTTCCTGCTGCACTGAGCGCCTGCCAATGGTGAGTTCCGTCCCATACGGTTCGCAGACGCTCCGCAAAGAATTCTGGCTTTACTACGCGGCTAGCGAGTTCGGCAACTTCTTCATCGCTTGGCATGAGCTCGCTGAGATATACGTCCCGTCCATTGCTGTCTTGGCCCAATGGCTGATTGACCAGATCAACATGGATATCGCCCGCTATGGCGTACGCGACCACCAATGCAGGGGAGGCAAGGTAACCTGCAGGCACCTTGGGGTTCACCCGTCCTTCAAAATTCCGGTTGCCCGACAGCACGGCTACGCCCTTGAGTCCCTGTTCAGCAAAGGCTTCGACGTGATATTCCAAGCTGCCCGAGTTACCAATGCATGTCATGCATCCGAAGCCTGCAAGATCGAAGCCCAGGGCGGCGTAGTCCTCTAGCAGTTTGGCTTCACGCAGGTAGTCGGCTACTACTTGGGAGCCTGGCGAAAGGGAGGTCTTCACCCACGGTTTGCGGGTAAGTCCCATATTCCGTGCCTTGCGTGCCAGTAGGCCAGCCTGAATCATCTGTGCCGGGTTGGCCGTATTTGTGCAGCTGGTGATAGCCGCGATGACCACCGCGCCGTGGCCAATAGGCTCTCCAAAACTTGGCTCATCAAATTGTTCAGGTGCGGTAGTTGCGATCAACTGAGCGCCGATAACGTGCTCGTCAAATGACGAACCTGCCTGAGCTAAAGGCTGACGCTGATGAGGCTGGTGCGGGCCAGCAACGCTTGGTTCAAGGCTTGCGAGATCCAAGTCGATTACATCTGCAAATATAGGCTCTGGTGCGTGCGAATGGCGCCATAGCTGCTGGGTTTCCATATAACGCTCAGCTTTAGCGCGCAGGGCTGGTGAGCGACCGGAAAGCTTCAGATAGCGGGACGTCTCGTTGTCGAACGGGAAAAACACTACGGTGGCGCCGTACTCAGGCGCCATATTGGCTACTGTGCCTCGGGTAGCCCAAGTGAGATTGTCTAAGCCAGGGCCGCAGAACTCTACAAACTTACCGACCACTTTGCGCTTGCGAAGAATCTCGGCAACGTAGAGGGAGAGATCTGTCCCTGTTACGCCAGGGCGCAGCGCATTGGTAAAGCGGATGCCAACCACTTCCGGAAAACTGATGGGTACCGGCTCTCCCAACATGGCGGCCTGACCTTCAAGCCCTCCAACGCCCCAGCCAAGGACACCGATAGCGTTGATCATGGGGGTGTGGCTATCGGTAGCGACCATATCGTCCGGGTGCAACAGACGTTCGCCTTCCGGGCCTACACTCTCCCAGACGACTTGGGCCATCGCCTCCATGTTCATCTGATGGATGATGCCAGTGCCTGGAGGAATGACCTTGAAGTTTTCCAGGCTCTTCTGGGCCCATTTGATGAACTGATAGCGCTCGCCGTTGCGGCGGAAGTCGATGTCCAGATTTGCTTCTACTGCATCTGGATCGGCATAGCGCTCGACGATCACCGAGTGATCAATGGCTAGCACAGCGGGAATGACCGGATTCACTCGCTCAGGATCACCACCTAGCTCCGCTACCCGGTCTCGCATCCCCGCAAAGTCTGCAAGCGCAGGCAGGCATGTGGTGTCATGGAACATAAGACGATTGGGGAAGAACGGAGCTTCACAGGCCGGCCCTTTACCAACAGCACAAGCTAGTACCGATTCGAGAGCTTCAGGCGAGCAGCGTGCTACGTTTTCCAGCAACAAACGAATCGAGTAGGGAAGGCTCTCTAACTCTGACTGGGTCAGAAGCTTGCGAAGGTCAACGTAGGAGTAACGCTCTTCAGCTATATCGAGAAGACTAAAGTAAGACTTGGCGGTAAGGGTCATGATTGTCTCGTGCTTGTACGGGCAATCTGATGCCCTAATGACCCGATCCTATGGGCACAGAAGGTAAACGAAAATTGGTCATTCGCCAAGCCAGCGTTCGTGAGAGGAGAACGCTCCGTTAGGAAGACACCATTGATGCCATTAGTGATTCTTTCCCAAATGTTCCACGAGCGTCCTCACCGTTGGCGACAGCAGCTCTGAGCTCCTCATTCCAATTACCAGACTGCGCCTCGCCCATGATTCGTCAAGGAGCGTCATCTTGAGTTTTAAAGGGCGCAGATATTGCTGGATAGCTGCTTTAGGCAATATCGCGATCCCCACCTTGGCGCTCACCAGTCGACACATACATTCGAAGCTGCTGACGCGAACGCGTACACGCATTTCTCTCCCTGAGTCCGGCTGTTGCTGGGCGAACAGTGTGTAGAGAGAGCTGTCGAGGTGAGGGCCAACGAATTCATGCTCCAAGGCATCCTGAAATGAGATCTTTCCCTTTTCAGTCACGGCATGATCACTCGGCGTTACCACAACGAGTTGATCCTGGCGGTAAGGGAGAACCTCGAGACCTGCGGCAGGGGTGTGCTCCGCGAATATACCGAGATCAGCCCGGCCTTCTACCACGGCCTTCACTACAGCCGAGCCCACACGTTCTTCTATGTCGAAATTAATGAGGGGGTAGCTGGCTAGAAAGCGCTCCAAGTCGGTGGGGAGAAATTGCGCCAGCGCAGATGTGATGGCGTGAATCCGAATATGACCCTTCACGCCGGCAGAGTAACTGGCCAACTCTTCGTCCATGTGGCCGAGCACCGAACGCAGCTCACGCGCGTAGTGCAGAACCGACTGACCAGCAGGTGTCAGATCTACCCCTCGTGCATAACGCAGCAGCAAGGCCGAGCCAACCTGTTCTTCTAATTCGGCTATACGTTTGCTTACAGCCGATACAGCCAAGTGTAATCGTTCAGCGGCGCGGGTAAGGTTGCGCTCTTCGGCCACAGCGATGAAAACGTCCATTGTGATGAGGTCGTAGCGCATTCATTCCGTACCTTTTCGATGGTCTGTTGCAGAATACCTACCTAATGCCGCTAGCGGTGAATACATGCTGGCAAGCTCGAGTTATGGTGCTTATGCATCGATCAGCATCTGCTCGTGATTGCCCCTGACCGTAAAGAACCATGGCTCGCCCAGCAGCTTGAGACCATCTAAGGCGCCTGGCCCTCGGTCGATCAGATCTCCTACGGCGATCACACGATCCACCGTGCTGTCGAAGCCAAGCGCCTTCAGCCCCTTGTGCAGGTCAATAGTCTTGAAGTGAATGTCACCGACGACGAAGTCACGCCCTTGCTCGTTCTGAGACAGTCTCAATACTTTGCGACTTGTTCGCGCGTGACCTCCATCTGGGAAGCAATCCATTGATGCCAAGGCGTTATTGTCTGACGGGCGACGGCTAAACGCCAACGATACTAGCCCCCAACGTAGCAGGTAACGGTGATCAGAAGCCCTGTAGAATTTGCGAGCTAAATACCGCCTCTGAGATGTTCTATGTCCCCTGAATTAACTGAAGAAGAAATGCGCCGTGCCCTGTTCGGTACAGCTCAGCCCGAAGAGCAGTTTTCTGCTCCTCCCGCGTAGGAGCCCATGCCAGAGGTTGTGTTCACGAAGCCGACTGTCGTTCCTGCAGCGAAGATGAAAGCTGCGAAAGCGTTTACGCCAAGGCTGAGGGTCACGTTCAAGGTCGGGAATGAATTCGAAGGGAAGACGTACGAAATGTAACCGTCCGGGCAAGTCATCTAGCGTAGCTGGCTCTATTGTTTTACGAGATTGCGCAACGATGAAGCTCAGCCCTCAATGTCGATCAGGGACTGCCGGGCATCATCACCCCAGTCAGACCCGATCAAAGCACTTTCTCGTGCTATCAACAATTGAAACGCTTGAGATTCCTTTCAAGCGTTGCTGGATAACTTAAACTTGCCGACTACGCTGCGAAGTTCATTAGCGAGCAATGAAAGCTCGTCAGCCGTTACGGCGTTGTCCTCTACGCCTTTCATGACGATTAAGCTGCTGTTTCGAATGCCGATGACGTTGCGATTGATATCCTCTGAGACCGAATGTTGCTGCACCGCCGCACTTGCAATCTGAGTGTTCATGCCCACAATTCCGTCTACTGCTTCATTGATCTGGTTCAGGCTGCCAGACGCTTGGCTCGCTGCCTGAATGCATTCCCTAGCTCGGGTTTGCCCAGCTTTCATCTGTTGAACAGCGGCATCAGTAGCGCCTTGCAACTGTTGGATGATCCGTCGAATTTCTTCTGTGGAGTTTTGTGTGCGCGAGGCCAGAGTCCGCACTTCGTCAGCCACGACCGCGAAACCACGGCCTTGCTCGCCAGCTCGCGCCGCCTCGATGGCCGCGTTAAGGGCCAGCAGGTTAGTCTGATCCGCGATGGTACTGATGACCTCGATGACACCACCGATTTCTTTGCTGTGTGTCGCTAACGCTTCGACTTTGCTTGCACTGAGCTCCACTTCGTTGGCCAACGCCTCAATAGCGGCACTTGTTTCAATCATAACTTTCAAGCCGTCGTTAGACGCACTGCTTGCAGATTCAGCGGCACGTGCCGCGCCCTCGGTATTCTGGGCCACGTCGGCAACGCTCGCGGTCATTTCGTTGATGGCAGTAGCAACCTGCTCGGTTTCAGCCTGTTGTGAGTTCATTGAGGCTTTGGCTTGGCCTATGGAGATCTCTAGTCGCTTTGCCGCATCTGAGACTGAATGCGAGCTACGCTCCACCTGGCTCAGTGAGCCAGAGAAGGCCGTTACCATGCGGTTAAGTCCCTCGCCTACATCACCGATTTCATCGTGGCTGTTGATTCGGACGCGCGCGCTCAGATCGCCTTGAGCAATACGTGCCGTCACAGCTAGGAGCTCATCAACCCCAATCCGCAGAGCCTTGTAGATGCCGACGAACGCATAGAGCAGCAGTATCGCAATGGCGATAAATAGCTCAGTGCCGAAAGTACGCTCATTACTCAGTGTATTCAGACGCTCATCAATTCGAATTCGCAGCGATTCCTGCATCTGATCCTGAGCTTTGTAAAACTGAGCAACGACGGCGTTTCCACGCTCGCCCAAGGTGTTGGCATTCACGTTTGAGCGCTTGCTCGGATCAAGGTAGTCCACCAGGTCTTTACGCAGATTTTCCAGGTCGGTAATGGCTGTTGTTACAGACGGCTGAACTACACCATATAATTTCGGCTCTTCTCGGCGAAGCAGGGAAAGGCTCTGCTGCAACTCTTGACGCATTAGCAGCTCCTGTTTCAACAAAGTCTGGGCAAAAATACGAGTGGTGTCGTCCAGAGGACGGTCAGCGCTAAAACCGCTGGCCAGACCGCGAATCTGTCCGACCAGATTTATTTGCCGAGGCAGACGTATAGAGCTTAGATCGATGAGGTACAACGAACCTGCTTCTTCGTCCAAAATCATGCCGGAAGTGGCCGTAATGTAGTAAACGAAATTCATTAGGTCGGTTAACTGGTCGTTCCACGCGGAAAAGATCACCAAAGGTGCTTCGCCTGCTTTGGCGCGTTCAACCAGCTGCACACTAGCGGTACGCAACGTCTGAACTCGGTCTGTCGTTGCCAGTTGGGTGCTAAATTTTGCGTCCTGCGCAGCAAGAGTCGCATAGGCATCGTTAAGCTTTTCAGCATTGCGTGCTGCATTGGCTACTGCGTTGGTGTCACCGCTGAGCATGCCGTGTGTCAGCGCCCTCTGAATCATGGTTAGACGCAGGATAGGGGTGACGTCCAACAAGTATTGTTGACCCACCTGTTCATGCTTGATGCCCGTGATGCTCGTGTTCAGTGAAAGCATCACCCGGGTGCCTAGCAGGAGCAGAGGAATCAGGACAATAAATCCCAAAATTGCGAATTTCATGGGGAATCGAACACGGTTGGTAACGAACAGGGCAGGCGCTAATAAATTCATCGGGTTCTCGATCACTCAAGGTCTGTGAGTGCTTTCTTAGGCGTTAAAAAGTGCCCATCTCTCATTTATGGTTATGAGGTAATGAAAGCATTCCAAGAGATCTTCCTCAAAAGCCGCTTACTCTCCTTTGTTACAGGATCGAATTGCCGCGCTTCTCTTGGTACGAAAACTATCGGCTGAACCGGGCAAAGCTGTAGGGAGGAATGCATGGATAACCAGCATAAAGGCTAAGTAGACCGGTAATGGCACCAGTTGGAGGTGCGTCCGGGCATCCCGTCTTGCGCAACTAAACCGGTCGCCACCTATGCGGTAGTAGCTCCGCAATCTCACTTGCCCGCTGCGTCGGCAGGCGCGTGAGGACGTCCTTCAAATAAGCATACGGATCATGGCCGTTGAGTCGCGCCGATTGGATCAAACTCATGATCGCCGCTGCACGTTTACCGCTGCGTAACGATCCCGCGAACAGCCGGTTCGAACGCCCAAGAGCCCACGGCCGGATTTGATTCTCGCACCAGTTATTATCGATGGGCACGGCACCGTCATCGAGATAGCGCGTCAGCGCTATCCAGCGTTTGAGACTGTAATCCAGCGCCTTGGCGATGGCCGAACCCTCAGGCACAAGCTGTCTTTGGGCGATCATCCAGGTATGAAGTGCGTCGGCGATTGGCGCTGCTTTTTCCTGCCGTATTCGCTGCCGATCACCCGGCTCCAGCTCTCGGACTTCTCGTTCAGCTTCGTACAAGGCCGCGATGTAGTTCAGCGCTTTTTCGGCGACCTGGCTCTTGTTGGTCACGTGCAAGTCGAAGAACTTCCGGCGGGCATGGGCCATGCAGCCGATCTCCGTAACGCCCAGTTCAAAGCCTGCCTTGTAGCCGGCAAAGTCATCGCAGACCAGCTTGCCGTTCCAACTGCCCAAGAAGGCTCGGGCATGTTCGCCAGCGCGGCTCGGGCTGAAGTCGTAAACGACCGCCGCCAGGTTGGAGAACTGACTGGTGGCATAGGCCCAGACGTAAGCGCGATGAGTTTTTTTCGCACCAGGCGTCAGCATTTGTACCGGCGTCTCGTCGGCGTGAACGACGTCGTGCGTCAGCACGGCTTCGCGCAGCGCATCAACCAGCGGCTGTAATTGCACGCCGCAGTTGCCCACCCACTGCGCCAAGGTCGAACGGGCGATGGGCAGCCCGGCGCGGCCGAAGATTTTCTCTTGGCGATACAGCGGCAGATGGTCGGCAAACTTGGCCACCATGATGTGGGCCAGCAGGCCTGCGGTCGGGACGCCTTTGTCGATGACGTGCGCCGGTACCGGCGCCTGGATCAGTGTTTCGCACTGTTCGCAGGCCCACTTTCCACGGATGTGGCGTTCGACTGTGAACACGCCGGGCGTGTAGTCGAGCTTTTCGCTGGCGTCTTCGCCGATGCGCTTGAGTGCGCAGCCGCACTGGCAGTGGCTGTTGTCCGGTTCGTGATGGATCAGTGTGCGAGGAAACTGCGGTGGCAGCGGTGCGCGCTTGGGTTGCTGGCGCACTTTGGCTTCGACAGGTGCCGGTTGCAGCGCCTCAAACTCGGCTTCGATAGCGGCGATATCCGTATCGATCAAGTCGTCGAGCAAGCTGGCTTGATCCGGGCTCAACTGCTCGCTGCGCTTGGCAAACTTGAAGCGTTTGAGCAGCGCGATCTCGTGGGCCAGCTTCTCGTTGACCGATTTGTGATGAGTGATTTGCTTGTCCATCGTCTCGACGCGCTGGATCAACTGCGCCGCCAAGGCACGCAGTTCTTCAGGGTTTAATTGATCGAGATTCGGATGCGAAGTCATGCCGCCGATTTTGCCAGAGAGGGCTAGTGGCGGCGATAGACTGATGGGCCAATTGCGCTGGCAAGCAGGCCATGGCAGGCGAATTAGAGCACCGTGATGGCTGCTCCGGAACCGACGCGTTGCCAAGGCAAGCCGAGCACCAAGGCTTGAAGTTGCTCTGCATCCAACTCGACTTCAGAGCCGTGCCGCACGCCCGGCCAAAAAAAACGTCCTTGATTCAAGCGCCGGGCAGCAAGCCAAATCCCCAAGCCATCATGCACCAGCACTTTCATGCGATTGGCACGACGGTTGGCAAACAGATAAGCACAGTGCGGCTTCGCCGCACCGAACACCGCCACGACCCGCGCCAGCGCAGTTTCAGTGCCTGCGCGCATGTCCATGGGCTCGGTGGCAAGCCAGATGGAGTCGATGCGGATCATCGCAGCAGGTCTCGCAGGAAAGCAGAACACGCCGCTGCATTTTCTGCCGGCCAACTCACCGCGACTACGCCTTTTGAATGCGGCACTTCGATTCGGATCGTGGCAGGAAGGGCCTGATGCATCGGCACCGGCGGCGATGTCTTGACCGGGATGAAGGCGGTTTGAAGTGTCAGGTTTTTCTGTGCATGCACCCGAATCCATTTATGGACGAGGTTTGCATTGAGGTTGTGGGTCAAGGCGACATTGGCAATTGAAGTGTCAGGTTGGGCGCACTCAGCAATGACCTGGGCCTTGAAGGACTTGGAATAGGAACGGCGTTCTTGTGGCATGGGCGTCCGCTTAAAAAGGCTAAAAATGGTGTCCACCTATATTTGGGTGGACACCATCGCCTCAAGCGACGGTGTCAGGAAGGTGTGTTGCCCGGACGGTTACGACCATTGGCCATCAGGTTTTTTTCTCCGCCGAGTCTCGGTCAATAACAGGGAGGTGATCGTCCAGCAATGCCCTTGATATGCCACGCTTTTGAGCGTTGTACTGCCACCGAATGAACTGCTCGATAAAGCGCTCATTTTCATAGGTCAACCGGGCAATCTCGCTTTCAAGCTTTCGAATTCGTTGCTCGGCAATAGCAAGGCTCCCTGGGCGCTTGCTGGGCATTAGGCTTGTTTTCTGATGTTTTTTCTTTGCGTCAAAGGCGGCCTTGACTGCCTTATGGCTATTGAGCGTTTGGCGGGTCGGTCGGAAGCCAAGCACCTCAGCCCCCTTTTCGCACAGTGCATCCCATGTGAGCTTTCCCGACCAAGCGTCGATCAGGTCGATGAGTATCCGTATGTGCCTATCTGTCAGATGCGTAGCCATGTCAGAACATATCCATCACGAAATCCAACAGAGGCAGCTCGGCAACTGGTTCAGCCAACTGCTTGATGTTTTGGCGAGCGGTAATCTCGCGTTTCAACGGACTATATTCCTGATCGTTGTTAAGCATGATGACGCTTCCGTCCCGGATGTCCGGGTTCTCCATGATCTCTATGAGCTGATCAAGACGCGCTAGAGTTTTGAGTTGGTGCTGGCTCCACCGATCAGCACCAAAGTAGCCAGATGCGTCCGCCGCTTTGGCCTTATCCATCTGGGCTTGAGTAAGGCGGCGCTGCAGTCGAAGACGCTCAAGCTTTTCGGCATCACCTTTGACGCACGCATGCTCAGTGCAATTAAGGCAGTCCATGTGTTTTTGGCATGGAGTCATCGAGTAGTCGTGGACGCAAAAACCGTAAATCGTAACGTGGGCAATGGCGTCACCTACGGCGTCTAAATCTGCGAAGGTCACCGGGACATTGGCATGAATCTTTTCCAGCGCGCCTTCTGGCAAGGCGTTCTCGCTGATCTTGATGTACTCGTCTTCCGTCATGTGGTTGTAGACGGCATTCTGGTGCAGGTTCGCTCGACCAGACCACCGTGCGATGTCCAACTGGCCTAACTCGCCTCGCTGAGCAGCAGTGTTCAGCAGGTGCCGCATGGCGTGGGAAGTCAAAGTTATCTCCGAACCATCAGGATTTTTATACCCATTGCGATTCCAAATACTTCGCTCTTGCCCTGGGATAAAATTCAAATCGGTCGAAAACAAGCTCTTTCCTGGCACCCACAGTTTGACCCGGCTGGTTGTCAAGTCGAGCCTAAATTCGTGAGCCCGGTAGCAACATAAAGCCTCTGAATACTTGAGCTTTCGCTCGACATCTATCCATGGAAAGCCCTTGGGCAAGACTGAATGGCAGTATGAATTGAGAAACGCGAGCGTCAGGGGTTCGCGTTTTTTTTTGATCTGCTGGTACGGCCCATATTTTTTGAAATAAGCGTCAATGTTAGATCTGTCAGTATCGACGTTCATTCCAAGCGCGAGGCAGACCTCGCGATCAGTCAACGGCGCATCTTCATGGACGTTAGGGCACTCGTCGTGCCGATAGAACTCTGAAGGGTTAGTCTCGTACCACCGCGCTAGCGCTCGCCCTTCTGCAGACATTTCTGTCAATCGCCTTACGGCTTCTTCAGTAATATCTGCAATGTACTCAGGGACGAATTTGATATCCCAGCCATACCCTTTGTTTGCAAAGAATCGCAACCCAAGATGCTCGACGCCTTTATTGTCCCTCTCCCGATGGAAAACATTCAGCGGAAGCTCCTGAACCTCACTGATCCTTGATGGGGCGGACATGAGCAAGGCAAATATAGAGGTTGTGAAACGATCACGTGGGTGCTGAGAATTATTGGCGAACATCTCAGCCATGCACTCGAGTTGGAAATCAGTGGGAAGCTTCGACGCCCGTTTTGCCTTTGTCTGTGGATCAATACGGTCGATTTCGCTCGGCTTGGAGATTGAATTTCTCCATTCCACCCGATGTGGGATGATCTTACTTTCGTTGAGAAACTTCACCAGTTTCTCCAGCGCCTTACCAGCTTGGTAGCTGGAGGCGTTGTATTGCCTCGCGAAACCGCCGGCAACATCCATCACGGTATTGTCCACCAACGTAATGTCAGCAACACCCTTTACGGACAGCAGGGCTGGCTCAATGCAGCGCAAGGCTTTCATCTCATTGAACAATTGTGACGGCTTGATACCTTGCTGGTAACGAACATACGCCTTAGCAAATGGCAGAATCTCTACATTGAGAATTTGATCCGGACGGTATCCGCGAGCAGGCGCACCCCTGACCGTGAAATTTACCGCTCCTCGCCACGCATTAGAGCTCCAATCTAAATCCTTTCCAAATACCGTCAGCCGGTCGCGACACAACTCGATGAAATCCGCAAGATTTTGCTTTGCTTCCTTCTCGGCCTTAGGCGCGAAGAATACAATTTCAGCCATGTACCACCTCACCCTTCGCCACCTGGCAACGATGAATCACGTCACTCACCGCAAGAATCAACCGGTCGTTGGTCGAAGCGACCTTTAGGTCGCCTGTCAGCGCTGCCACCCGGTCACGCTGTTCAATTAAGCCGTCCAAGACCTCCTCATGCGGCCCATCACGCCACGGCTGGAAGTAGGCACAGGTGTAGCAGGCAATAGGTGCCAAGGCACCGCAGAAGCCATAGCTGCCACAACTACCAACGCTGGCCCCACCGCTTGATATCCGACTGGACGGATCTCCCCCTCGGCGTGCGTCGCGTTCAGAGGAAATCAAGACACCTCTGAACGCTTGGGCGATGGGTGCCATCTGCTTCGCAAGGGCCTTGTTGATTCGCTCGGCGATCTCAGGAATGTTTCGCACGTACACCCCTGCGTTTTGGGTGTCGGAGTGATCAAGCGCTTCCGCGATCACGTACTCGCCTTGGCCTTCACGAGCCAAGTTTGTCCCAAGGGTGTATCGGAAACGGTTGGGGTTCAGGTATACCGCCTCCCCCGTGCGCTCGCTGACCACATGGATTTTTACTCCAGCATCTCTGACGCTGGTGTAGACCTCATAGGATGGGATGTGTAGCCTGTCCGAGCTCAGCAATTCTCCGACATCAAGCAAAGAAAGTTGACCTTTGATCTTTGGGAAAAGTGGTAGCTCAGCCCTGATTTCTGATGACATCGATTCGATCTGCATTTTTTTGCAGAATAACCTCTCCACCTGATCAGCCTGCTGATTCAACAACAACCAGAGATCTTCGACGATTGCGAATTTCTTGAAGGTCGAGCGCCACTTCATGCCCCGTTGCTTGGCACGTGGAAAATTGATCCAATATTTATTGTCTCGCCGAATCAAGTCTTTGATCTTCAGCGCCGATATCTGCCCTGGCCGCCTTCCAGTCATCGCCAACGTCATCACTAAGCAGGTATCCGAAAGACTCAAGCGCCTCTGAGCAAAAGCGTGGATGGTGGCCTCAACAATTCCCTGCATTTCAATGTCAGTGAGCGGCCCATCATCTGGACACATAGACTGCACAGCCCGGCCTTTTTGATTCCCCTTGATAACGAGGTTATCAAGTAGAGTCAGGGTCTCTTCCGGAATTCCCGTGTAGCCTAAGCGAGCCCACTGCTTGAAAAATACTCGAGAGGTGGAAAGATACCACTCGTGTGTTTTGTCCAGGCTCGCTCTGTAGGAAATAATCGACTCAACCGAAAATATCTGAGCCCCATTGAGGCCTTTTACATAATGAGCAACACGCTCCATGAGGTTTTTCACATGGGAGGGTGAGCTATGTTTTGCATAGAACGACAACACATGCCGAAAAACATCAGTTTCACCAGGAAACTCATCACAGAAATTTCCTATGGCTAAGTCGATGTCCTTGCTCAGCCGCCAACGGTCACCGTAGAGCTCCACGGTGTAGCTTTCACGCGAGAGAAATACCTCTCCCTGATGACCGAGGGGAGCCGCAGGGGAATCAGTCATTAAAGAAAGGACATCATTCATCACTACCCACCTCGTTTTTACGGTTCACATAACGCTCTTGAAGCTCAAGCCCAGCCTCTTGCGCTTTTTCTTTCGTGTGCCGAGCGTTGTACAAGCCTGCAGTCCCTGACGTCTCACTCCACCCCATCCAGTACGAGCGCGCTTTTTCCTCGTCCTCAGAACTGATGCCTTTCGAATCGGCCATACGAGAAAATTCGTAGTTCCAATTGTGTCGCAGTGCATGAGCGTGAAACCCGGCCCCGTCGACGAGATCTCCGATGCTGCCCATCCACTTGCTGAACGCGCCTATTGAGAGCGGGGCGCCCTGCGTCGGGCCCGCCTTATGGGTGACGAACAGAAAATCATGTCTCCGAGCTCCAGGAACTTTGCCCCGATGCGTTGAAACGTACTCGTAAACCTTCTTGATAAGCTCTGGGTGAATACGCAAACGCCTAGGTAACGTTTTGGCTGTAGGCTGATGCTTCCTGACATCGAGGTTCGAATCTGGGCGTCGAACCACGGCCATGGTATTTGCACCAAAGTCGAAGTCTGAAATCCTCAAATTGAGGAGCTCCCCCCGCCTAACCCCAGTCAGCTTGAGGACGAAGAACATCAGGGCGTTTCGCAGTTGAACGCCATAATCCCTGGCCGGATTGTTTGGGGAGTTTGGCTTGAGAGCGTCTTCGACCACCTGAATGACTTCTTCTGTCAGATGGATATCATCTCGGTTTGCAGACGACCTATAAGGCTTGCTAGGTCGGTGAGCCTTAATTGCCTCGACCATCTTTTCGATCCGAGCGCCATCAAGACTCGGAGCCAGCCTATGCGCGATGAAATCGAGATAATCGGCAACAATTGATAGCCGGAAATAGTAATTGCTTGTCCCCACGACCTTCGGCTGTCGCTTGATTGGGATGACCTTCTTTTCTTTGTCGCTGAGTAACGAGCGCTGAAGGAAATCACAGAGGTCTCTGATCTGGTTTTGATCAAGCAGCTCGCTACGCGAAAAGATCGACTCCACCCTCAGGCCGACATGGGCCTCCCAAGCGAATAAGGCCTTAATTGCGTTAAGCGCATTCGTGATGGTGTTTGCTGCCAGAGAGCGGGCACGAAGATTCCAGGTGGAGAACAAGGTTGGATAAAAAAGTGGCATCCCTTGGCTATCAACCAACACCGAGAAACGCTCGCCATCAGCCCCCCTAAATCTTCGCAATGAGATATCCATGCCCACACCAATACTTTACGTTTTTACATGGTTTCAGAACAGACATTTAAAATCAAGAAAAACTTTACACCAGTAGAAACGAAAAACCCCCGCATGGCGGGGGTTTTGGCGTAAGACTTTACAAAAAAGCCTGAGGTAGACTCTAGAACGGAATATCATCATCAAAGCTGTCAAAATCCGGAGCCGGCTGCTGCGCTGGCTGCTGCTGCGCAGGCGGAGCCGAACGCTGCTGCGGCGCGGACTGCTGCGGGCGCGGCGCCTGCTGACGCGGAGCCGGTGCCGACTGCTGGTAGTTGTTGCCACCGCCGCCCTGCTGGTCGTTGTTCTGCGGACGGCCGCCCAACAGCTGCATGGTGCCCTGCATGTCGACGATGATCTCGGTGGTGTAGCGCTTGATACCGTCCTTTTCCCACTCGCGGGTCTGCAGCTTGCCTTCGATGTACACCTGCGAGCCCTTGCGCAGGTACTCACCGGCGATCTCCGCAACCTTGCCGAACATCGACACACGGTGCCACTCGGTACGCTCGACCTTCTGGCCGCTCTGCTTGTCGGTCCACTGCTCGCTGGTGGCCAGGCTCAGGTTGGTGACCGCATTGCCGTTGGGCAGGAAACGGACCTCAGGATCCTGACCGCAAGTACCCACCAGAATGACTTTGTTAACCCCACGGGCCATAACGTTCTCCTAGGCTTCGCACGCTGTCGGCGCTGGATTGACCAGGCGCTCGAGGGCGGTGCGATCCAAAATTTCTTTGTCCAATTTGATATAGATGGCGGCCTCTTCTGCCACCACCACCGCATCTGTTACACCGGGCACGGCTTTCAACCGCTCGGCCAATCCCGTCTCGCGCATCGCTTGGGGCGAAAGCGGCAAGCGCAGACTGGTCACGTAGGGTGGTTCGCGCATAGTAACAGCTATGGCCAGCCACAGGGCGCACAGCGCCGCGCATCCGATGAAGACCACACCCAGGCCACCCTGCTGAAACAACCAACCGCCAAGGATGCCACCCATGGCCGACCCCAGGAACTGGCTGGTGGAATACACCCCCATGGCCGTGCCCTTGCCGCCGGCTGGCGAAACCTTGCTGATCAACGAAGGCAGCGACGCCTCCAGCAGGTTGAACGCCGTGAAGAACACCACCGTGCCAATGACCAGCGCCCTCAGGCTGTCGCCGAACGCCCAGAAGAACACCTCCACCAGCATCAGGGTCGCCACCGCGCCCAGCAGAACACGCTTCATCTTGCGCTTCTTTTCGCCGTAGATGATGAACGGAATCATTGCGAAAAAAGATACGACCAGGGCGGTCAGGTACACCCACCAATGCTGCTCCTTGGGCAACCCGGCGCGCTCCACCAATGCCAGTGGCAAGGCGACGAAGCTTGCCATCAGGATCGAGTGAAGCACGAAGATGCCGAGGTCCAGGCGCAGCAGATCGGGGTGCTTGAGGGTGGCCAGCATCTCGCTGCGGGTCACGCCCGACTCACGATGAAGGGTATGTGCCGTCGCCTTGGGCACCACGAACGCCACCAGCGCGATGCCAACCAACGCCAGCCCGCCGGTCGCCAGGAACAGGCCATGCAGGCCGAAGGCGCGAGTCAGCAGTGGCCCAACCACCATCGCCACCGCGAACGACACGCCAATGCTCATGCCGATCATGGCCATCGCCTTGGTGCGGTTCTGTTCGCGGGTCAGGTCCGATAGCAGGGCCATGACCGCTGCCGATATCGCCCCGGCGCCCTGCAGAACGCGTCCAGCGATCACACCCCAGATGGAATCGGACTGGGCCGCGACCACGCTGCCAATGGCGAAGATCACCAGGCCGCCGTAGATCACCGGACGACGGCCGATCCGGTCGGAGATGACCCCGAAAGGGATCTGCAGGAATGCCTGGGTCAGGCCATAGGCGCCGATCGCCAGACCGATCAGGGCCGGAGTGGCGCCCGCCAGGTCCATGCCATAGGTCGCCAGCACTGGCAGGACCATGAACATGCCCAGCATGCGGAAAGCGAACACCAGGGCCAACCCGCTGGCTGCGCGGGTTTCACCGCTGCTCATGCGTTCGCTGTGGGGATCGTGCATGGATAAACCTCGTGTGAACCGGTGACGATTCTACCAGTCCCACCCAGTAACGGCACAGACGGCGACGCTATGACGCGCCTTCTTCATCTTTGCGCGCACTCACCGTGCCGTGCCATTGACAAGCCCCGTATACTCACCTGTTTACGCCCGCCGCGCGAGGCCGCCTTGGACAAGATTCTGGTACGTGGGGCTCGAACCCACAATTTGAAAAACATCGACCTGACCCTGCCCCGTGACAAACTGATCGTGATCACCGGGCTGTCGGGTTCAGGCAAATCCTCCCTGGCTTTCGACACCCTCTACGCCGAAGGCCAACGCCGCTACGTCGAATCGCTGTCGGCCTATGCCCGGCAATTCCTGTCGATGATGGAAAAGCCCGACGTCGACACCATCGAAGGTCTGTCGCCGGCCATTTCCATCGAGCAGAAGTCGACATCGCACAACCCGCGCTCCACCGTCGGCACCATTACCGAGATCTACGACTACCTGCGCCTGCTGTACGCCCGCGTGGGCACGCCGCGCTGCCCGGATCACGACATCCCGCTGGAGGCCCAGACCGTCAGCCAGATGGTCGACCTCGTCCTGGCGCAGCCCGAAGGCGCCCGCCTCATGCTGCTGGCCCCGGTCATCCGCGAACGCAAAGGCGAGCACCTGGCCATTTTCGAAGAGCTGCGCGCCCAGGGTTTCGTCCGTGCGCGCATCAACGGCAAGCTCTATGAAATGGACGAGCTGCCCAAGCTCGACAAGCAGAAGAAGCACACCATCGAAGTGGTGGTGGACCGCTTCAAGGTCCGTGCCGACCTGCAACAGCGTCTGGCCGAATCGTTCGAGACGGCGTTGAAGCTGGCCGATGGCATCGCCTTGGTGGCGTCGATGGACGACGAGCCGTTCGAAGAGATCATCTTCTCCGCACGCTTTGCCTGCCCGATCTGCGGCCACGCGATCAGCGAACTGGAACCCAAGCTGTTCTCCTTCAACAACCCGGCCGGCGCCTGCCCGACCTGCGATGGCCTGGGCGTGAAACAGTTTTTCGACAACAAGCGCTTGGTGAATGGCGAATTGACCCTGGCCGAGGGCGCGATCCGCGGCTGGGACCGGCGCAACGTCTACTATTTCCAGATGCTCGGCTCGCTCGCCAGCCATTATCAGTTCAGCCTCGACGTGCCGTTCAACGAGCTGCCGGCCGACCAGCAGAAAGTCATCCTCACCGGCAGCGGCACCCACAACGTCGACTTCCGTTACCTGAATGACCGGGGCGATATCGTCAAACGTTCGCACCCGTTCGAAGGCATCGTGCCCAACCTCGAACGCCGCTACCGCGAAACCGAGTCGGCCAGCGTCCGTGAAGAACTCGCCAAGTTCCTCAGCACCCAGCCCTGCCCGGACTGCCGCGGCACGCGTCTGCGCCGCGAGGCTCGGCATGTATGGGTAGGCGAGAAAACCCTGCCCGCCGTCACCGGCCTGCCGATCGGCGACGCCACCGAGTACTTCGGCACGCTCGCCCTGACCGGACGCAAGGGCGAAATTGCCGACAAGATCCTCAAGGAAATCCGCGAGCGCCTGCAGTTTCTGGTCAACGTCGGCCTGGACTACCTGACCCTGGACCGCAGTGCCGACACGCTGTCCGGCGGCGAAGCCCAGCGCATCCGTCTGGCCAGCCAGATCGGTGCGGGCCTGGTCGGCGTAATGTACATTCTCGACGAGCCCTCCATCGGCCTGCATCAGCGGGACAACGATCGGTTGCTGGGGACCCTCAAGCACCTGCGCGACATCGGCAATACCGTCATCGTCGTCGAGCATGACGAAGATGCCATTCGCCTCGCCGACTACGTGGTGGACATCGGCCCCGGCGCCGGCGTGCATGGCGGCCATATCGTCGCCCAGGGCACCGCGCAGGAGGTCATGGACCATCCCGACTCGCTGACCGGCAAGTACCTGTCCGGCCGCGTGAAGATCGCCGTGCCAGCCAAGCGTACGCCGCGCAACAAAAAGCTGGCCCTGACGCTCAAGGGCGCCCGCGGCAACAATCTGCGCAATGTCGATCTGGAGATCCCGATCGGCTTGCTGACTTGCGTCACCGGCGTTTCCGGCTCGGGCAAGTCGACCCTGATCAACAACACCCTGTTCCCCCTCAGCGCCACCGCTCTCAACGGGGCAACCACGCTGGAAGCTTCGGCGCATGACAGCATCAATGGCTTGCAGCACCTGGACAAAGTGGTCGACATCGACCAGAGCCCGATCGGACGCACGCCGCGCTCGAACCCTGCCACCTACACCGGATTGTTCACTCCAATCCGCGAACTGTTCGCTGGGGTGCCGGAATCGCGCTCACGCGGTTATGGCCCGGGCCGCTTCTCGTTCAACGTCAAGGGCGGTCGCTGCGAGGCCTGCCAGGGTGACGGCTTGATCAAGGTTGAGATGCACTTCCTGCCCGACATCTATGTGCCCTGCGATGTCTGCAAGAGCAAGCGCTACAACCGCGAAACCCTGGAGATCAAGTACAAGGGCAAGAACATCCACGAGACCCTCGAGATGACCATCGAGGAGGCGCGCGAGTTCTTCGATGCGGTACCGGCACTGGCGCGCAAGCTGCAGACCCTCATGGATGTCGGCCTGTCCTACATCAAGCTGGGGCAGTCGGCGACCACCTTGTCCGGCGGTGAAGCACAGCGGGTCAAACTGTCCCGCGAGCTGTCCAAGCGCGACACCGGCAAGACCCTCTACATCCTTGACGAACCCACCACTGGCCTGCACTTCGCCGATATCCAGCAGCTGCTTGACGTGCTGCATCGCCTGCGCGACCACGGCAACACCGTGGTAGTGATCGAGCACAACCTCGATGTCATCAAGACTGCAGACTGGCTGGTCGACCTGGGCCCGGAGGGCGGCTCCAAAGGCGGCCAGATCATCGCCGTCGGCACCCCGGAGCAGGTTGCGGACATGAAGCAGTCCTACACCGGTCACTACCTCAAACCGTTGCTCGAACGCGACAAAGCCTGAAACTAAAAAGCCCCGCACAAGCGGGGCTTTTTAGTTTCAGACAAAACGCCATCCCTGTAGCAGCGGCGCAAGCCGCGTCATTGGCCAGCACCATAACCCTGCGGAATCACCGTGCATCCTGCCTGGCCTTGAACCACTGCTACGATGAGATCAGAACTGCGACTGCAGGTAATTCTCCAAGCCAATGGACTTGATCAAACCCTGCTGCTTCTCCAGCCAGTACGTATGATCTTCCTCGGTATCCGCCAACTGCACCCGCAGTATGTCGCGAGTCACGAAGTCGCTGTGTCGTTCGCACAACTCGATACCCTTGCACAAGGCCGCACGCACCTTGTATTCCAGACGCAGATCGGCAGCGATCATGCTCGGGACATCCGTACCGACTTCAAGGTCGTCCGGACGCATGCGCGGCGTGCCTTCAAGCATCAGGATGCGACGCATCAAGGCGTCGGCATGACCTGCTTCTTCTTCCATCTCATGATTGATGCGCTCGAAGAGCTTGGCGAAGCCCCAGTCCTCGTACATCCGCGAGTGGATGAAATACTGATCACGGGCAGCCAGCTCGCCTGTAAGCAAAGTATTGAGGTAATCGATTACGTCCGGGTGGCCTTGCATCGCCGTATATCTCCTAGCAGAAAGGCATAGTTTGAACCAAGGTCGCGGATACGTCACGGCCCACAGTGCAGAAATACGCTAAAAAGCAGAGAAAATGTGACGAAATAAAGCGAAAAACCGCCCAGATGAGGGCGGTTCTTCTTATCACTTAGGTTCAGCCCAGTTGCATGCCCAATGCCTTGGCGATCCCACTACCGTAGGCTTCGTCCGCACGGTAGAAGTTCTGCAACTGGCGCTCCACCACATCCGCGCTGACACCCATCATCGCGCCAGCAATGTTGTCGATGAGCAAAGTCTGCTGCTCGGCATTCATCAAACGAAAAAGAGCGCCAGCCTGGCTGTAGTAATCCGCGTCCACGCGATGATCGAAGCGATCAGCATCACCGTGCACGGCCAAGGCCGGCTCGCGATACTGAGGCGCCTGCTTGGGCGCATCGGCGTAGCTGTTGGGCTCGTAATTAGGCGCGGCACCGCCATTGCTGCCAAAGGCCATCGAACCGTCGCGCTGGTACGAGTGAACCGGGCTGCGGGGTGCGTTCACCGGCAACTGCTGATGATTGGTCCCAACGCGATAGCGGTGAGCATCGGCATAGGCGAACACACGGCCTTGCAGCATGCGGTCGGGCGACAGTCCTACGCCGGGCACCATATTGCTCGGGCCAAACGTCGCTTGCTCTACTTCGGCAAAATAGTTCAGCGGATTACGATTCAGCTCCAACATACCTACTTCGATCAACGGAAACTCCTTCTGCGACCAGGTCTTGGTCACGTCGAACGGGTTTTCGTGGTGACGGTTCGCCTGATCCTCACTCATGATCTGCATGCATACACGCCACTTGGGGAAATCCCCACGCTCGATTGCATCGAACAGATCGCGCTGTGCGTAATCCGGGTCGGTGCCGGCGATACGCGCCGCGTCGGCTGGAGCAAGGTTCTTGATGCCCTGAGCCGTCTTGTAGTGCCACTTGACCCAGTGACGCTCACCCTTGGCATTGATCAAGCTATAGGTGTGGCTACCGAAGCCGTGCATGTGACGATAGCCGTCCGGAATGCCGCGGTCCGAGAACAGAATGGTCACCTGGTGCAACGCTTCGGGCGAATGGGACCAGAAGTCCCACATCATCTGCGCGCTCTTGAGGTTGCTTTGAGGCAAACGCTTCTGGGTGTGGATGAAATCGGGAAACTTCATCGGGTCGCGAATGAAGAACACAGGCGTGTTGTTGCCAACGATGTCCCAGTTGCCTTCCTCGGTGTAGAACTTGAGGGCGAAACCCCGCGGATCGCGCTCGGTATCGGCTGAGCCGCGCTCGCCACCCACAGTGGAAAATCGCAGGAAGGTTTCGGTCTGCTTGCCTACGGTACTGAACAGCTTGGCACTGGAGTATTCCGAGATGTCACGGGTTACCGTAAAGGTGCCGTATGCGCCTGAGCCCTTTGCATGAACACGACGCTCGGGAATATTCTCGCGGTTGAAATGCGCAAGCTTCTCGATCAGATGGAAATCGTCCAGCAGCAAGGGACCACGCGGCCCCGCAGAACGGGAATTCTGATTGTCGGCGACCGGCGCGCCGCTAGCGGTGGTGAGGATCTTGCTCTGGCTCATGGACGATGTTCCTTGGTAAGGCTTGCTGTGTAGGCGCCGACTTCAGCGGCTTGAAGCAAGTATCCAAAAAACACCCTCATTCGACTAATGGGCAAATCTTCTTTGCCTGATAGATTTTGACTAATCAGCAGGCATAAAAAAACCGGACCTAAGCCCGGTTTTTCAAGAACAGACTGTTCGTCTTATTCAGCAGCTTCAACCGAGCCACCAACAGGACGATCAACCAGCTCGACGTACGCCATAGGTGCGTTATCGCCAGTACGGAAGCCGCACTTGAGGATACGCAGGTAACCGCCCTGACGGGTGGCATAGCGCTTGCCCAGATCGTTGAACAGCTTACCAACCATTTCTTTCGAACGAGTACGGTCGAAAGCAAGACGGCGGTTTGCAACGCTGTCTACCTTGGCCAGGGTGATCAGCGGCTCGGCAACGCGGCGCAGTTCCTTGGCTTTTGGCAGGGTAGTCTTGATCAGCTCGTGCTCGAACAGCGACACCGCCATGTTCTGAAACATGGCCTTGCGGTGCGAGCTGGTACGGCTCAGGTGACGTCCACTTTTACGATGACGCATGGTTCATTCCTTACCAAACACAACGTTCGGTGATTACGACGATCAGGCAGTCGCCTTGTCGTCCTTCTTAAGACTTGCAGGCGGCCAGTTGTCGAGGCGCATGCCGAGGGACAGACCGCGGGAGGCCAGAACGTCCTTGATTTCGGTCAAGGATTTCTTGCCCAGGTTCGGAGTCTTCAACAGTTCTACTTCGGTACGCTGAATCAGGTCGCCGATGTAGTAAATGTTTTCCGCCTTAAGGCAGTTAGCCGAACGTACAGTCAGTTCCAGATCGTCAACCGGGCGAAGCAGGATCGGATCGATCTCGTCTTCCTGCTCGATTACCACAGGCTCACTGTCACCTTTGAGATCGACGAACGCAGCCAACTGCTGTTGCAGAATGGTTGCAGCGCGACGGATGGCCTCTTCAGGATCCAGGGTACCGTTGGTTTCCAGATCAATAACCAGCTTGTCCAGGTTAGTGCGCTGCTCGACACGGGCGTTTTCCACCACGTATGCGATACGGCGTACCGGGCTGAACGAAGAGTCGAGCTGCAAGCGACCAATGCTGCGGCTTTCGTCTTCATCGCTTTGACGCGAGTCGGCCGGTTCATAACCACGACCACGAGCTACGACGAGCTTCATGTTCAGGGCGCCGTTAGACGCCAGGTTAGCGATTACGTGATCGGGATTAACGATCTCGACATCATGATCCAGCTGAATATCGGCAGCGGTAACCACCCCCGAACCCTTTTTCGACAAGGTCAGCGTAACTTCGTCACGACCGTGCAGCTTGATAGCCAGGCCTTTCAGGTTCAACAGGATTTCAATGACGTCTTCCTGTACACCTTCGATGGCGCTGTACTCATGGAGTACACCGTCAATCTCGGCCTCGACTACTGCGCAGCCGGGCATTGAGGACAACAGGATGCGTCGCAGCGCGTTGCCCAGGGTATGGCCGAAACCACGCTCGAGAGGCTCGAGGGTGATTTTGGCGCGGGTTGGACTGACGACCTGCACATCAATATGGCGGGGCGTCAGGAACTCATTTACCGAAATCTGCATGGATGCACCTATTTTCTAGCCCTTACTTGGAGTAGAGCTCGACAATCAGGCTTTCGTTGATGTCGGCGGACAGATCACTGCGAGCAGGAACGTTCTTGAAAACGCCCGACTTCTTCTCAGTGTCTACTTCTACCCATTCTACGCGGCCACGTTGGGCACACAGATCGAGAGCTTGGACAATGCGAAGCTGGTTTTTAGCTTTCTCGCGAATCGCGACCACGTCACCAGCACGAACCTGGTAGGACGGAACGTTAACGGTCTTGCCGTTTACGCTGACCGACTTGTGCGATACCAACTGACGGGATTCGGCACGAGTCGAGCCGAAGCCCATACGGTATACGACGTTGTCCAGACGGCATTCGAGCAGTTGCAGCAGGTTCTCGCCGGTTGCGCCTTTCTTGCCGGCAGCTTCCTTGTAGTAACCGCTGAACTGACGCTCGAGAACGCCATAGATACGACGGACTTTCTGCTTTTCACGCAGCTGGGTGCCGTAGTCGGACTGGCGGCCACGGCGCTGACCGTGGATACCTGGGGCTGCTTCGATATTGCACTTCGATTCCAGGGCGCGAACGCCGCTTTTCAGGAACAGGTCAGTGCCTTCACGACGAGCCAGTTTGCATTTTGGACCAATGTAACGAGCCATTATCTATCGTCTCCTGAATTACACGCGGCGCTTCTTCGGCGGACGGCACCCGTTATGCGGGATTGGCGTCACGTCGGTGATGCTGGCGATCTTATAGCCACAGCCGTTCAATGCACGGACAGCGGACTCACGACCTGGACCTGGACCCTTGACGTTGACGTCGAGGTTCTTCAGGCCATATTCCAGCGCAGCTTGACCAGCACGCTCTGCAGCCACCTGGGCAGCGAACGGGGTGGACTTGCGTGAACCGCGGAAACCCGAACCGCCGGAGGTGGCCCAGGACAGGGCGTTACCTTGACGATCGGTAATGGTCACGATGGTGTTGTTGAAAGACGCGTGGATGTGGGCGATGCCATCAACCACTGTCTTTTTGACTTTTTTACGAGGACGAGCAGCAGGTTTTGCCATGACTAGATTCCTGTCGATTCGCTGGTGCGATTACTTGCGGATCGGCTTACGCGGACCTTTACGGGTACGCGCGTTGGTCTTGGTACGCTGACCGCGTACTGGCAGACCACGACGATGACGAAGACCGCGATAGCAGCCCAGATCCATCAAGCGCTTGATTTTCATGTTGATTTCGCGGCGCAGATCACCTTCGGTGGTGAACTTCGCCACTTCGCCACGCAGCTGTTCAATCTGCTCGTCGCTCAGATCCTTGATCCGTGCGGCTGGGTTGACCCCAGTGTCTGCACAGATTTTCTGTGCAGTAGTGCGACCAACACCATAGATGTAGGTCAGCGAGATAACAGTGTGCTTGTTATCTGGAATGTTAACGCCTGCAATACGGGCCATTCAGTGGGACTCCAATTGACAGCTACCTACGCCCCGGAAGCCAAGAAATAGGGCGCGAGATAATATCGCTGTAATAACAAATAATCAACCCGGCAGCGCACTAGCTGCCGGGCTTGTAGCACATCACAGTCAGCCTTGGCGCTGTTTGTGACGCGGCTCTGCGCTGCAAATGACTCGAACGACGCCTTCGCGACGAATGATTTTGCAGTTACGGCACAGCTTTTTCACCGATGCACGAACTTTCATTGCCAACTCCTCGAACCTTAAGGGACTGTCAGCGCAGCAGACCGCTGCCACCGTAGCCTTTCAGGTTGGCTTTCTTCATCAGGGATTCGTACTGGTGCGAAACGAGGTGCGATTGTACTTGGGACATAAAGTCCATCACAACCACTACCACAATCAGCAACGAGGTCCCGCCAAGGTAGAACGGAACGTTTGCAGCCACCACCAGGAACTGTGGAAGCAAGCAGACGCACATCATGTACAGGGCACCGAACATGGTCAAACGGGTCAGAACGCCATCAATGTAGCGCGCCGACTGCTCGCCTGGACGAATACCCGGAATAAAGGCACCGGACTTCTTCAGGTTTTCCGCCACGTCTTTCGGATTGAACATCAACGCCGTATAGAAGAAGCAGAAGAAAATGATCCCTGCACTAAACAGCAGAATGTTCAACGGCTGACCAGGAGCGATCGACTGCGAGACGTCCTGCAACCAGCCCATACCTTCGGACTGACCGAACCAGGAGCCCAGCGAAGCCGGGAACAGCAAGATGCTGCTCGCGAAAATGGCAGGAATCACACCGGCCATGTTCACTTTCAGCGGCAAGTGGCTCGTCTGCGCAGCGAAAACCTTGCGGCCTTGCTGACGCTTGGCATAGTGAACGGCTATTCGCCGCTGACCACGCTCGATGAACACCACGAAACCGATAATCGCCACTGCCAGCAGACCGATCGCAACCAGCGCGAAGATGTTGATATCGCCCTGACGCGCAGACTCGAAAGACTGCCCGATCGCTCTCGGAAGACCAGCAACGATACCCGCGAAGATCAACATCGAGATACCGTTACCCACACCACGCTCAGTGATCTGCTCACCCAGCCACATCATGAACATCGCGCCCGCCACGAAAGTGGAGACCGCCACGAAGTAGAAGCTGAAGCTTGCAGTGAACGCCACACCCTGATTGGCCAAGCCGATCGACATGCCGATCGCCTGCACCAAGGCCAGGATGACGGTGCCATAGCGGGTGTACTGGCTGATCTTGCGACGGCCAGCTTCCCCTTCCTTCTTCAACTGCTCCAGTTGCGGGCTCACGGCGGTCATCAGCTGCATGATGATCGATGCCGAAATGTACGGCATGATCCCCAGTGCAAAGATGCTCATCCGTTCCAGCGCGCCACCGGAAAACATGTTGAACAAGCTAAGAATGGTCCCCTCATTCTGTCGAAACAGGTCTGCGAGTCGGTCCGGGTTGATACCTGGAACCGGGATGTGTGCGCCAATTCTGTAGACGATGATCGCCAGGAACAGAAAACGCAGACGAGCCCAGAGTTCAGACATACCGCCCTTGCCTAGCGCTGAGAGAGCACCTTGCTTAGCCATTTATTCCTCGAACTTGCCGCCAGCTGCTTCGATAGCCGCACGCGCACCTTTGGTGGCGGCGATTCCCTTGATGGTCACAGCGCGAGTCACTTCGCCCGACAGCATGATTTTCACACGCTGTACGTTCTGGTTGATCACGTTGGCATCCTTCAGGGACTGCACGGAGACGATGTCGCCTTCCACTCGGGCCAGCTCGGACAGACGCACTTCTGCGCGGTCCATGGCTTTCAGGGAAACGAAACCGAACTTCGGCAAGCGACGGTGCAGCGGCTGTTGACCGCCTTCGAAGCCTGGAGCGATGGTGCCACCGGAGCGGGAGGTCTGACCTTTGTGGCCACGGCCACCGGTCTTGCCCAAACCACTACCGATACCACGACCCGGGCGATGCTTTTCGCGACGCGAACCGGGAGCTGGACTCAGATCATTGAGTTTCATCGATTAACCCTCTACGCGAAGCATGTAGTAGGCCTTGTTGATCATCCCGCGATTCTCGGGAGTATCCTGGACTTCTACAGTGTGACCGATGCGACGCAGACCCAGACCCTTAACGCACAATTTGTGGTTAGGGATACGGCCGGTCATGCTTTTGATCAGCGTAACTTTTACAGTAGCCATGATCAGATGATCTCCTCAACGTTCAGACCGCGCTTGGCGGCGATGGACGACGGGGACTGCATGGCTTTCAGACCCTTGAACGTAGCGTGAACCACGTTGACGGGGTTGGTCGAGCCGTAGCACTTGGCCAGAACGTTCTGAACACCAGCCACTTCGAGAACGGCACGCATTGCGCCGCCAGCGATGATACCGGTACCTTCCGAAGCAGGCTGCATGTACACCTTCGAAGCGCCGTGAGCGGACTTCATGGCGTACTGCAAGGTGGTCCCGTTCAGGTCCACTTGAATCATGTTGCGACGAGCTGCTTCCATAGCTTTCTGGATGGCAGCAGGCACTTCACGAGACTTGCCACGGCCGAAGCCAACACGGCCCTTGCCATCACCTACCACGGTCAACGCGGTGAAGGTGAAGATACGGCCGCCTTTGACGGTCTTGGCAACGCGGTTAACTTGAACCAGCTTCTCGATGTAGCCTTCGTCGCGCTTTTGGTCGTTATTTGACATAACTTAGAACTCCAGCCCAGCTTCACGAGCGCCATCGGCCAGCGCTTTGACGCGACCGTGGTACTTGAAGCCAGAGCGGTCGAAAGCCACCTGCGAGACGCCAGCGGCCTTAGCACGCGAAGCGACCAGCTGGCCAACCTTAGTGGCCGCGTCAATGTTGCCAGTGGCACCATCACGCAATTCTTTGTCCAAAGTCGAGGCACTTGCCAAGACCTTGCTGCCGTCGGCCGAGATGACCTGGGCATAGATGTGCTGCGAAGAGCGGAACACGCAGAGACGCACGACTTCGAGTTCGTGCATTTTCAGGCGTGCCTTGCGAGCGCGACGCAGTCGAGTAACTTTTTTGTCGGTCATTTGCTATGCCCTACTTCTTCTTGGCTTCTTTACGGCGGACGACTTCGTCTGCGTAACGTACACCTTTGCCTTTGTAAGGCTCTGGCGGACGGAAATCGCGGATTTCAGCGGCCACTTGACCCACCAGCTGCTTGTCGATGCCCTTGATCAGGATATCGGTCTGGCTAGGAGTCTCAGCGGTGATGCCTTGCGGCAACTCGTAATCCACCGGATGAGAGAAGCCCAGCGACAGGTTCAGCACTGTGCCTTTTGCTTGTGCTTTATAGCCAACACCGACCAGCTGGAGCTTGCGCTCGAAGCCTTGGCTTACGCCCTGGACCATGTTGTTGACCAAAGCGCGAGTGGTACCGGCCATTGCACGGGTCTGCTGATCGCCGTTCTTGGCAGCGAAACGCAGTTCGCCAGCCTCTTCAACGACTTCAACCGACGAGTGAACGTTCAGTTCCAGAGTGCCCTTGGCACCCTTCACCGAAAGCTGTTGGCCGGCGAATTTTACTTCGACACCAGCTGGCAGCTTAACGGGGTTCTTAGCGACGCGAGACATGCTTATCCCCCCTTAGAACACTGTGCAGAGTACTTCGCCGCCGACACCGGCAGCGCGCGCAGCACGATCCGTCATCACACCTTTATTGGTGGAGACGATGGATACGCCGAGACCGCCACGAACTTTTGGCAGGTCATCAACGGATTTGTACTGACGCAGGCCTGGACGACTTACGCGCTTGACTTCCTCGATGACCGGACGGCCTTCGAAGTATTTCAGCTCGATGGAAAGCGACGGTTTTGCTTCGCTGCTTACCTGAAAACCCGCGATGTAACCTTCGTCCTTCAGAACTTTGGCCACAGCTACCTTCAACGTGGAAGATGGCATGCTTACGACGGGCTTTTCAGCCATCTGGGCATTACGGATTCGAGTTAGCATGTCCGCTAACGGGTCCTGCATACTCATGGGCTAGACGCTCCTGATACAAAAATAATTAGCCTTGCGGCTACAACGTCGCC
This sequence comes from Pseudomonas sp. CFBP 13727, assembly GCF_014841915.1. Taxonomy (NCBI): domain Bacteria; kingdom Pseudomonadati; phylum Pseudomonadota; class Gammaproteobacteria; order Pseudomonadales; family Pseudomonadaceae; genus Pseudomonas; species Pseudomonas sp. CFBP 13727. Next base: position 25,481 of record NZ_JACYUT010000003.1, on the reverse strand, counting down.
GAGCGTTTGATCCGGTCCAAAAACCCGGGCTCAGGCGAGCCGGCAATTCTAGACGTACGGCAGAAATGAATCAAGCCCCATGAGGGGCTTGATTCAGTCGCCGTGACACCGGCGGTCGGTTGATTGCTCAATCGAGCGCAGGCATCTCGTCGGTCCGACTTACCAGCTGGCCTTGACCAGACCTGGTACGTCACCGCGCATGGCGGCCTGGCGCAGCATGTTACGGCCGAGGCCGAACTTGCGGTACACGCCATGTGGACGACCAGTCAGGCGGCAGCGGTTACGCATGCGAGCAGCGCTCGCATCACGTGGCTGCTTCTGCAGGGCTACGGAAGCATTCCAGCGCTCTTCTTCACTTGCGTTCAGATTGACGATGATTGCTTTGAGCTCAGCACGCTTCTTGGCGTATTTAGCTACCGTCAGCTGACGCTTCAGCTCACGGTTCTTCATGCTCTTCTTGGCCATTTTCCTACTCCAATCAGTTGCGGAACGGGAAGTTGAAGGCACGCAGCAAGGCGCGACCTTCTTCATCCGAACGAGCAGTGGTGGTCAGGGTAATGTCCAGACCGCGCAGAGCATCGATCTTGTCGTAATCGATTTCCGGGAAAATGATCTGCTCTTTCACGCCCATGCTGTAGTTGCCACGACCGTCGAAGGACTTGGCATTCAGGCCGCGGAAGTCGCGTACCCGAGGCAGGGAGATCGCCAGCAGGCGGTCCAAGAATTCGTACATCTTGTCGCGACGCAAGGTCACCTTGACACCGATCGGCCAACCCTCACGGACTTTGAAGCCCGCGATGGATTTGCGTGCGAAGGTCACAACGGCTTTCTGGCCGCAGATCTTCTCGATGTCGGCTACAGCGTGCTCGATGACTTTCTTGTCGCCGATCGCTTCGCCCAGACCCATGTTCAGGGTGATCTTGGTAACGCGCGGAACTTCCATCACGTTCGCAAGCTTGAGTTCTTCCTTAAGCTTGGGAGCGATTTCCTTCCGGTAAATCTCTTTCAGTCGTGCCATGGTCTTCTACCTAGCAGTGTTCAAGCATCAACCGCTTTTTGGGTCGACTTGAAGACACGAATTTTTTTGCCTTCTTCTACTTTGAAACCAACGCGGTCAGCCTTGTTGGTTTCGCCATTGAAGATGGCGACGTTGGAAGCGTGCAGAGGCGCTTCTTTCTCGACGATACCGCCTTGTACGCCCGACATCGGGTTAGGCTTGGTATGACGCTTCACCAGGTTGACCCCACCAACGACCAGACGGTCGTCAGCGAGAACCTTGAGCACCTTACCGCGCTTGCCTTTGTCTTTGCCGGCGATCACGATGATCTCGTCGTCACGACGAATCTTTTGCATGTCGGATCTCCTTACAGCACTTCTGGGGCGAGCGAGACGATCTTCATGAACTTCTCGGAACGAAGCTCACGGGTCACTGGCCCAAAGATACGGGTGCCGATTGGCTCTTGCTTGTTGTTCAACAGAACAGCAGCGTTGCCATCGAAGCGGATGATGGAGCCGTCAGCACGACGAACGCCGTGACGAGTGCGGACTACAACAGCAGTCATCACTTGACCTTTCTTCACCTTGCCACGAGGAATTGCTTCCTTCACGGTCACCTTGATGATGTCGCCGATGCCAGCGTACCGGCGGTGCGAGCCGCCCAGTACCTTGATGCACATGACGCGACGAGCGCCGCTGTTATCGGCCACATCGAGCATGGATTGAGTCTGAATCATAGAATTTCTCCGACCCCTAGCCCTTAGACTTCAACAGCGCGTTCGAGAACGTCAACCAGTGCCCAGGACTTGGTCTTGGCCAGCGGACGGGTTTCACGAATAGTGACCTTGTCGCCGATCTTGCACTGATTGGTTTCGTCGTGAGCGTGCAGCTTAGTCGAACGCTTAACGTATTTACCGTAGATCGGGTGCTTTACGCGACGCTCGATCAATACGGTGATGGTTTTGTCCATCTTGTCGCTGACCACACGGCCAGTCAGCGTACGGACGGTTTTTTCGGCTTCAGCCATGATCACTTACCTGCCTGCTGGTTGAGCACAGTTTTCACGCGAGCGATGTCGCGCTTCACTTGCGAGAGCAGGTGAGACTGCCCCAACTGGCCAGTTGCTTTCTGCATGCGCAGATTGAACTGGTCGCGCAGCAAGCCGAGCAGTTGCTCGTTCAGTTGCTGTGCTGATTTTTCACGAAGTTCATTCGCTTTCATCACATCACCGTCCGCTTAACAAAGGAGGTGGCGAGAGGCAGCTTTGCAGCCGCCAAGGCGAAAGCCTCACGCGCCAGCTCTTCGGAAACACCCTCGATTTCATACAGGACTTTGCCTGGCTGAATCTGGGCAACCCAATATTCCACGTTACCCTTACCTTTACCCATACGAACTTCGAGGGGCTTTTTGGAGATAGGCTTGTCCGGGAATACACGGATCCAGATCTTGCCGCCACGTTTAACGTGACGGGTCAGGGCACGACGCGCTGACTCGATCTGACGAGCGGTGAGACGACCACGAGCTACAGACTTCAGCGCATACTCGCCGAAGCTGACTTTGCTACCGCGCTGAGCCAGACCACGGTTGTGGCCAGTCATCTGCTTGCGGAACTTCGTACGCTTAGGTTGCAACATTTGGCGTACCCCTTACTTAGCAGCTTTTTTACGAGGCGCAGGTGCTTGTGGTTTCAGTTCTTCTTGGCGACCACCAATTACTTCGCCTTTGAAAATCCAAACCTTCACACCGATCACACCGTAAGTGGTGTGAGCTTCGTAGTTGGCATAGTCGATGTCGGCACGCAGGGTGTGCAAGGGCACACGACCTTCGCGATACCATTCAGTACGTGCGATTTCAGCACCGCCGAGACGACCGCTCACTTGGATCTTGATGCCTTTGGCACCAATGCGCATGGCGTTCTGTACGGCGCGCTTCATGGCGCGACGGAACATCACACGACGCTCCAGCTGCTGAGCTACGCTCTGCGCAACCAGCATACCGTCGAGCTCCGGCTTGCGGATCTCTTCGATATTGATGTGCACAGGCACACCCATTTGCTTGGTCAGGTCCTGGCGCAGTTTCTCAACATCTTCACCTTTCTTCCCGATAACGATACCAGGACGAGCGGTGTGGATGGTGATACGTGCAGTTTGGGCCGGACGATGGATATCGATACGGCTTACGGACGCGCTTTTTAGTTTGTCTTGGAGATACTCACGCACCTTCAGATCTGCGAACAAGTAGTCCGCATAAGTCCGACCGTCTGCGTACCAGACGGAGGTGTGCTCCTTGACGATTCCCAGGCGAATGCCAATGGGATGTACTTTCTGACCCATCTGATCGACTCCGTTACTTGTCAGCAACCTTGACAGTGATATGGCAAGACCGCTTGACGATGCGATCAGCCCGGCCTTTGGCACGAGGCATGATGCGCTTCAGCGAACGCCCTTCGTTGACGAAAACGGTGCTGACCTTCAGGTCATCAACGTCTGCGCCTTCGTTGTGCTCGGCGTTGGCTACGGCCGACTCCAGCACTTTCTTCATGATTTCCGCGGCTTTTTTACTGCTAAAAGCCAGCAGGTTGAGCGCTTCGCCCACCTTCTTCCCGCGGATCTGGTCGGCGACCAAGCGGGCTTTCTGGGCGGAGATTCGAGCGCCCGACAACTTAGCGGCTACTTCCATTTCCTTACCCCTTAACGCTTGGCTTTCTTGTCAGCCACGTGCCCACGATATGTGCGGGTACCGGCGAACTCGCCCAGTTTGTGGCCGACCATGTCTTCGTTCACGAGAACGGGGACGTGTTGGCGACCGTTGTGTACTGCGATGGTCAGACCGACCATTTGTGGCAGGATCATCGAACGACGCGACCAGGTCTTAACTGGTTTGCGATCGTTCTTTTCCGCCGCCACTTCGATCTTCTTCAGTAGGTGAAGATCAATAAAAGGACCTTTTTTCAGAGAACGTGGCACTGTCGTATCCCTCTATTTACTTGCGACGACGGACGATCATTTTGTCGGTACGCTTATTACCACGAGTCTTCGCGCCCTTAGTCGGGAAGCCCCATGGCGATACCGGATGACGACCACCGGAGGTACGACCTTCACCACCACCATGTGGGTGGTCAACCGGGTTCATGGCAACACCACGAACGGTTGGGCGAACGCCACGCCAGCGTTTGGCACCGGCTTTACCCAGCGAACGCAGGCTGTGCTCGGAGTTCGAGACTTCGCCCAGCGTTGCGCGGCACTCGGACAGCACTTTGCGCATTTCGCCCGAACGCAGGCGCAGGGTCACGTAGACACCTTCACGAGCGATCAGCTGAGCCGAAGCACCAGCGGAGCGAGCGATCTGAGCACCTTTGCCAGGCTTCAATTCGATGCCGTGGATGGTGCTACCGACCGGGATGTTGCGCAGCTGCAGCGAGTTGCCTGGCTTGATCGGTGCCAGAGCACCTGCAATCAGCTGGTCGCCAGCGCTCACGCCTTTCGGTGCGAGGATGTAGCGACGCTCGCCGTCTGCGTACAGAACCAGAGCAATGTGAGCAGTACGGTTAGGATCGTATTCAATGCGCTCGACGGTGGCAGTGATGCCATCCTTGTCGTTGCGACGGAAGTCGATCATGCGGTAATGCTGCTTGTGACCACCACCGATGTGACGGGTGGTAATGCGGCCATTGTTGTTACGACCACCAGTCTTCGATTTTTTCTCGAGCAGCGGTGCGTGAGGAGCGCCTTTATGCAGCTCCTGGTTGACCACCTTGACCACGAAACGGCGGCCAGGGGAAGTCGGTTTGCATTTAACGATTGCCATGATGCACCCCTTCCTTACTCAGCACTGCTGCTGAAATCGAGATCTTGGCCTGGCTGAAGGGAGATAACTGCCTTCTTCCAGTCATTACGCTTGCCCAGACCGCGAGCAGTGCGCTTGCTTTTACCCAGTACGTTCAGGGTAGTAACACGCTCTACTTTCACGCTGAACAGGCTTTCGACGGCCTTCTTGATTTCCAGCTTGGTTGCGTCGGTAGCAACCTTGAAAACGAACTGACCTTTCTTGTCTGCCAGAACCGTAGCCTTCTCGGAAACGTGCGGGCCAAGCAGAACTTTAAATACGCGTTCCTGGTTCATCCCAGCAGCTCCTCGAATTTCTTCACGGCCGACACGGTGATCAACACCTTGTCGTATGCGATCAGACTAACTGGGTCGGAACCTTGGACGTCACGTACATCGACGTGCGGCAGGTTACGAGCAGCCAGGTACAGGTTCTCGTCGACGGAGTCCGATACGATCAGAACGTCGGTAAGGCCCATGCCATTCAGCTTGCCCAGCAGGTCTTTGGTTTTCGGTGCTTCGACAGCGAAGTCCTGAACCACGACCAGACGGTCGGTACGCACCAGCTCAGCAAGGATGGAGCGCAGTGCTGCGCGATACATCTTCTTGTTCAGCTTCTGGGTGTGATCCTGAGGACGAGCTGCGAAAGTGGTACCACCGCCACGCCAGATAGGGCTACGGATAGTACCGGCACGAGCACGGCCAGTACCTTTCTGACGCCAAGGGCGCTTACCGCCACCACGAACGTCGGAACGGGTCTTTTGCTGCTTGCTGCCCTGACGACCGCCAGCCATGTAGGCCACGACTGCCTGGTGCACCAGCGTCTCGTTGAACTCGCCGCCGAAGGTCAGTTCGGAAACTTCGATCGCCTGAGCGTCATTTACATTTAATTGCATTTTCGCTTCCCCTTAACCGCGAGCCTTGGCTGCCGGACGCACAACCAGGTTGCCGCCGGTTGCGCCAGGAACAGCACCCTTGACGAGCAGCAGATTGCGTTCAGCGTCGACGCGCACAACTTCCAGGGACTGCACGGTCACGCGCTCAGCGCCCATATGACCGGACATTTTTTTGCCCTTGAATACACGGCCAGGAGTCTGGCACTGGCCGATGGAGCCAGGGACGCGGTGGGAAACGGAGTTACCGTGTGTGTTGTCTTGACCGCGGAAGTTCCAACGCTTGATGGTACCGGCAAAGCCTTTACCTTTGGACTGACCGGTAACATCTACCAGTTGGCCCGCTGCGAAGAGTTCAGCGTTGATCAAGTCGCCAGCCTGGTATTCGCCTTCTGCAAGGCGGAATTCCCAGACGCCACGACCGGCAGCAACGTTCGCCTTGGCGAAGTGACCTGCTTGAGCAGCAGTCACACGCGAAGCACGACGCTCGCCGACAGTGACTTGCACTGCACGATAGCCATCAGTTTCTTCAGTTTTAAACTGGGTGACGCGATTCGGCTCGATCTCAATGACCGTGACCGGAATGGAGACACCTTCTTCGGTGAAAATACGGGTCATACCGCATTTACGACCGACTACACCAATAGTCATGTTGTAAACCTCATGAGTGTACGGGGCTTTCACCCGCTATGGCCGCCCATTTCAGAGCGTTACACGACTAAGACCCAAGTCTTAGCCGAGGCTGATCTGCACTTCCACACCTGCCGCAAGATCAAGCTTCATCAGCGCGTCAACGGTTTTGTCCGTTGGCTGGACGATGTCCAGAACACGCTTATGAGTACGGATCTCGTACTGGTCGCGCGCGTCTTTGTTGACGTGCGGGGAAACCAGAACGGTGAACCGCTCTTTACGGGTAGGAAGTGGAATTGGACCACGCACCTGAGCACCAGTACGTTTCGCGGTTTCCACGATTTCCTGGGTGGATTGGTCGATCAGGCGATGGTCAAAAGCCTTCAACCTGATACGGATTTGCTGATTTTGCATTGGATTTCAGACTCCGGCTGCTGTTCCCACCGGGCGCAATGCACCCGTTAAAAGGAGGCGCAATTCTATAGACGCGCCCATCGAGTGTCAACCCAATAAAAAAGCCCCCGCTAAGCGGGGGCCTTTTCAAACGATCAACAATTACTCGATGATTTTGGCTACGACGCCAGCGCCGACGGTACGACCGCCTTCACGGATAGCGAAACGCAGGCCGTCTTCCATTGCGATGGTCTTGATCAGGGTGACAACCATTTTGATGTTGTCGCCTGGCATTACCATTTCAACGCCTTCCGGCAGTTCGCAGTTACCGGTCACGTCAGTGGTCCGGAAGTAGAACTGTGGACGGTAGCCTTTGAAGAACGGAGTGTGACGACCGCCTTCTTCCTTGCTCAGCACGTAGACTTCAGCTTCGAACTTGGTGTGCGGCTTGACCGAACCCGGCTTGACCAGAACCTGGCCACGCTCGACGTCGTCACGCTTGGTGCCGCGCAGCAGCACGCCGCAGTTCTCGCCAGCACGACCTTCGTCCAGCAGCTTGCGGAACATTTCAACGCCGGTGCAGGTGGTGACGGTGGTGTCACGCAGACCTACGATTTCCAGCGAATCCTGAACCTTGACGATGCCGCGCTCGATACGACCGGTAACAACGGTACCGCGACCGGAGATCGAGAACACGTCTTCGATTGGCATCAGGAATGGCTTGTCGATGACACGGACTGGATCTGGGATGTAGCTGTCCAGAGTCTCAACCAGTTTACGAACGGAGCTGGTGCCCATTTCGTTGTCGTCTTTGCCTTCCAGCGCCATACGAGCCGAACCGATGATGATCGGAGTGTCGTCGCCTGGGAAGTCGTAGGTCGACAGCAGGTCACGAACTTCCATCTCTACCAGTTCCAGCAGCTCGGCGTCGTCTACCAGGTCGGCCTTGTTCAGGTAAACCACGATGTACGGAACGCCAACCTGGCGGGACAGCAGGATGTGCTCACGGGTTTGTGGCATCGGACCATCAGCGGCCGAGCAAACCAGAATCGCGCCGTCCATCTGGGCAGCACCGGTGATCATGTTCTTCACATAGTCAGCGTGACCTGGGCAGTCAACGTGAGCGTAGTGACGGATCAGCGAGTTGTATTCAACGTGCGCGGTGTTGATGGTGATACCACGAGCTTTTTCTTCTGGAGCGCTGTCGATCTTGTCGAAGTCGACGATTGCGGAACCGAAAACTTCGGAGCAAACGCGAGTCAGAGCAGCAGTCAGAGTGGTTTTACCGTGGTCAACGTGACCAATGGTGCCAACGTTGACGTGCGGTAGGGAACGATCAAATTTTTCTTTAGCCACGACAATTAACTCCTTGCCTAAAGGACTGAATCAGCCTTGTTTTTTGGATACAGTTTCAGCGATGTGCGCCGGAGCTGTGTTGTATTTTTTGAATTCCATAGAGTAGCTTGCGCGACCCTGGGACATGGAGCGAACGTCGGTCGCATAACCGAACATCTCACCCAACGGAACCTCGGCGCGAATCACTTTGCCGGAAACCGTATCTTCCATACCCAAGATCATGCCGCGACGACGGTTAAGGTCGCCCATGACATCACCCATGTAGTCTTCAGGTGTAACAACTTCTACCGCCATGATCGGCTCAAGCAACTCACCACCGCCCTTCTGGGCCAGTTGCTTGGTTGCCATGGAGGCAGCGACCTTGAACGCCATCTCGTTGGAGTCGACGTCGTGGTAGGAACCGTCGAAAACGGTCGCTTTCAGGCCGATCAGCGGATAGCCGGCAACAACACCGTTCTTCATCTGCTCTTCGATACCCTTCTGAATCGCCGGGATGTATTCCTTGGGAACCACACCACCGACGACTTCGTTCACGAATTGCAGACCTTCCTGACCTTCGTCAGCAGGGGCAAAACGGATCCAGCAGTGACCAAACTGACCACGACCGCCGGACTGACGAACGAACTTGCCTTCGATTTCACAGTTCTTCGTGATGCGCTCACGATAGGAAACCTGAGGCTTACCGATGTTGGCTTCGACGTTGAACTCACGGCGCATCCGGTCAACCAGGATGTCCAGGTGCAGCTCGCCCATGCCGGAGATGATCGTCTGACCAGTCTCTTCATCGGTTTTAACGCGGAAAGATGGATCTTCCTGAGCAAGCTTGCCCAGAGCGATACCCATTTTTTCCTGGTCATCCTTGGTCTTGGGCTCTACGGCAACCGAAATAACCGGCTCCGGGAAGTCCATGCGAACGAGGATGATCGGCTTGTCACCGTTGCACAAGGTTTCACCAGTGGTGACGTCCTTCATGCCGATCAAGGCCGCGATGTCGCCAGCGCGTACTTCCTTGATCTCTTCGCGGGCGTTGGCGTGCATCTGCACCATACGACCCACGCGCTCTTTCTTGCCCTTGACCGAGTTGATCACGCCGTCGCCGGAGTTCAACACGCCCGAGTAAACACGGACGAAGGTCAGGGTACCCACGAATGGGTCAGTGGCAATTTTGAATGCCAGAGCGGAAAACGGTTCTGCGTCGTCTGCATGACGCTCCAGCTCGATGGTCTCGTCATCCGGGTCAGTACCCTTGATGGCAGGAATATCGACCGGAGCCGGCAGGTAGTCGATCACAGCATCGAGAACCAGGGGAACGCCCTTGTTCTTGAACGAGGAACCGCAAACAGCCAAGACGATCTCGCCAGCGATGGTACGCTGACGCAGAGCAGCCTTGATTTCGTCGTTGGTGAGTTCTTCACCTTCGAGGTACTTGTTCATCAGCTCTTCGTTGGCTTCAGCCGCAGCTTCGACCATGTTGTTGCGCCATTCGTCAGCCAGCTCCTGCAGCTCGGCAGGGATAGGCTTGCGAACAGGAACCATGCCTTTGTCAGCATCGTTCCAGTACACAGCTTCCATGGCCAACAGATCGATCTGGCCCTGGAAATTGTCTTCGGAACCGATAGCCAGCTGGATAGGCACCGGAGTGTGGCCCAAACGCTGCTTGATCTGACCGATCACGCGCAGGAAGTTCGCGCCAGCACGGTCCATCTTGTTTACGTAAACAAGACGAGGAACGCCGTACTTGTTGGCTTGACGCCATACGGTTTCCGACTGAGGCTCTACACCCGAGGTACCACAGAACACAACGACAGCGCCGTCGAGTACGCGCAGGGAACGCTCAACTTCAATGGTGAAGTCTACGTGGCCCGGGGTATCGATGACGTTGAAGCGATGCTCGTCCTTGTACTGCTTCTCGGAGCCCTTCCAGAAGGCGGTGATAGCAGCAGAAGTGATGGTAATACCACGCTCCTGCTCCTGAACCATCCAGTCTGTGGTCGCGGCGCCGTCATGCACCTCGCCCATTTTGTGGCTTTTGCCGGTGTAAAAAAGGACGCGCTCGGTGGTCGTGGTTTTACCAGCGTCCACGTGAGCAACGATACCAATGTTACGGTAGCGGTTAATCGGTGTAGTACGAGCCATAAAGCCCTCGCAAAATTAGTGACGCTGAATTTAGAAGCGGTAGTGCGAGAACGCTTTGTTGGCTTCAGCCATACGGTGAACGTCTTCACGCTTCTTAACTGCAGCACCTTTGCCTTCGGCAGCGTCCAGCAGTTCGCCGGCCAAGCGCAGAGCCATCGACTTTTCACCGCGCTTGCGCGCGAAGTCTACCAGCCAGCGCATTGCCAGGGCGTTACGACGGGACGGACGAACTTCGACCGGAACCTGGTAAGTAGCACCGCCTACACGGCGCGACTTCACTTCGACCAGCGGAGCGATGGCGTCGAGAGCTTTCTCGAAGATTTCCAGGGGGTCGCTGTTCTTGCGTTCTTTAACCTTGTCCAGCGCGCCATAAACGATACGCTCGGCAACGGCTTTCTTGCCGCTTTCCATCACGTGGTTCATGAACTTGGCCAGGATCTGGCTGCCGTATTTTGGATCGTCAAGCACTTCGCGCTTGGCTGCTACGCGTCTTCTTGGCATGGATAAGCCCTCAAACGGTCTTCAGGTTAGCTCGGGACAGGCCCGACCTTACTCTTATCGACTCAGAAAAATTGATAACTGCAGTGTGCAAACGCCGATTACTTCGGACGCTTGGTACCGTACTTCGAACGACCTTGGTTACGACCTTTGACGCCGGAGGTATCCAGGGAGCCGCGAACGGTGTGGTAACGAACACCTGGCAAGTCTTTTACACGACCGCCGCGGATCAGTACCACGCTGTGCTCTTGCAGGTTGTGGCCTTCACCGCCGATGTACGAGGAAACCTCGAAACCGTTGGTCAGGCGCACACGGCATACTTTACGCAGTGCCGAGTTAGGTTTTTTCGGCGTGGTGGTGTACACACGGGTGCACACACCACGACGTTGCGGGCAGTTCTGCAGCGCAGGTACGTCGGATTTCTCGACGATACGCTTGCGCGGCTGACGTACCAGCTGGTTGATAGTTGCCATCTACTAGCTCCACTGTTGTCTTGCGACGCTATTGTCTTGCAAGAAAAGCAAAAATGGCAGGAATCAATCCCGCCAAATTTAGGGGTACAAGAGTCTAAAGAGGATCTCGTCCCCAGTCAAGACAAGGCCCCGGCCTCCCCTGCCAACTCCGCTGCGACATTTTGTGTCGTTGCGGAGTTGGCAGGGGCTACCAGGGCCCCGTCATCACTACCGCTGGTCTCAATTACCGCTTGAGTTCAGCGCTTCGGTCAACGCAGCTTCCACTTCACTGGCGCTGACGCGAGTCGGTTTGTCGAGTTCACGGCGACGCTTGCGCTCGCTGTGATACGCCAGACCGGTACCAGCCGGGATCAGACGACCCACGACCACGTTCTCTTTCAGGCCGCGCAGGTAATCGCGCTTGCCGGTGACTGCCGCTTCGGTCAGTACTCGAGTGGTTTCCTGGAAGGAAGCCGCCGAGATGAACGATTCGGTGGACAGCGACGCCTTGGTAATACCCAGCAGCACGCGAGTGAATTTCGAAACGAATTTCTCGTCCGCACTCAGACGCTCGTTTTCACCCAGTACGTGGGTCAGTTCCATCTGGTCGCCCTTGATGAAGCTGCTGTCGCCGGACTCGGAGATTTCGACCTTGCGCAGCATCTGACGCAGAATCGTCTCGATGTGCTTGTCGTTGATCTTCACGCCCTGCAGACGGTACACGTCCTGAATCTCGTTGACGATGTACTTGGCCAGCGCACTCACACCCAGCAAGCGCAGGATGTCATGCGGGTCACTCGGACCGTCCGAGATAACTTCGCCGCGGTTCACTTGTTCGCCTTCGAAGACGTTCAGGTGACGCCACTTCGGAATCAGCTCTTCATACGGATCGGTGCCGTCGTTCGGCGTGATAACCAAGCGGCGCTTGCCTTTGGTTTCCTTGCCGAAAGCGATGGTGCCGCTGACTTCCGCCAGGATCGAAGCTTCCTTCGGACGACGCGCTTCGAACAAGTCGGCAACACGCGGCAGACCACCGGTGATGTCGCGAGTCTTCGAAGTTTCCTGTGGAATACGGGCGATAACGTCACCCACACCCACTTGCGCACCATCCGCCACGCCGACTAGGGCATTGGCTGGCAGGAAGTACTGGGCCGGTACGTCGGTACCTGGCAACAGCAGATCCTTGCCATCGACGCCAACCATCTTCACTGCCGGACGAATTTCCTTGCCCGCAGCTGGACGGTCCTTGGCATCGAGCACTTCGATGTTGGTCAGGCCGGTCAATTCGTCTGTTTGACGCTTGATCGTGATGCCTTCTTCCATGCCCACGTAGGTCACGGTACCTTTCATCTCGGTGACGATTGGGTGAGTGTGCGGGTCCCACTTGGCCACGATAGCGCCAGCGTCGACCTTGTCGCCTTCCTTCACCGAAATCACTGCACCGTATGGCAGCTTGTAACGTTCGCGCTCACGACCGAACTCGTCGGCAATCGCCAACTCACCCGAACGCGATACTGCAACCAGGTTGCCGTCCAGACGCTCGACGTGCTTCAGGTTATGCAGGCGGACAGTACCGCCGTTCTTCACCTGGACGCTGTCGGCAGCCGAGGTCCGGCTTGCCGCACCACCGATGTGGAACGTACGCATGGTCAGCTGGGTACCCGGCTCACCGATGGACTGGGCGGCGATAACGCCGACCGCTTCACCGATGTTCACCTGGTGACCGCGAGCCAGATCACGGCCGTAGCACTTGGCGCAGATACCGTAACGGGTTTCGCAGCTGATCGGCGAACGCACGATGACTTCGTCGATGCTGTTGAGCTCGATGAATTCAACCCACTTTTCGTCCACCAGCGTACCGCCCGGAACGATCACCTCGTCGGTGCCAGGCTTGAACACGTCGCGGGCGATCACTCGACCCAGAACGCGCTCGCCCAGCGGCTCGACGACGTCACCGCCTTCGATGTGCGGCGTCATCAGCAGACCGTGCTCGGTACCGCAGTCGACTTCGGTAACGACCAGATCCTGTGCAACGTCAACCAGACGGCGAGTCAGATAACCGGAGTTAGCTGTCTTCAACGCGGTATCCGCCAGACCCTTACGAGCACCGTGAGTCGAGATGAAGTACTGAAGTACGCTCAAGCCTTCACGGAAGTTCGCGGTGATCGGCGTCTCGATGATCGAGCCGTCCGGCTTGGCCATCAGGCCACGCATACCGGCCAGCTGGCGAATCTGAGCAGCCGAACCCCGTGCACCGGAGTCAGCCATCATGTACATCGAGTTGAACGATTCCTGGTCCACTTCGTTGCCATGACGATCGATGACCTTCTCTTTCGAGAGGTTCGACATCATTGCCTTGGACACTTCGTCGTTGGCCTTGGACCAAAGGTCGATCACCTTGTTGTACTTCTCGCCCTGGGTTACCAGGCCGGAAGCATACTGGCTCTCGATCTCTTTCACTTCGTCGGTCGCGGTACCGATGATGCGAGCTTTCTCATCCGGGATAACGAAGTCGTTAACACCGATGGAAACGCCGGAAATGGTCGAGTAGGCAAAACCGGTGTACATCAACTGGTCAGCGAAAATCACGGTCTCTTTCAAACCAACCACGCGGTAGCACTGGTTGATCAGCTTGGAGATCGCCTTCTTCTTCATCGGCAGGTTGACGACATCGTACGACAGACCTTTTGGCACAACCTGGTACAACAAGGCACGGCCGACAGTGGTGTCGACAATACGAACGTTGCTCACGCTGCCGCCGTCACGGTCGTTGACGGTTTCGTGGATACGCACTTTGACCTTGGCGTGCAGTGCGGCTTCGCCGGCACGGAACACACGGTCAACTTCCTGCAGATCCGCGAACACACGACCTTCGCCTTTGGCGTTGATCGCTTCACGCGTCATGTAGTACAGACCCAATACAACGTCCTGCGACGGAACGATGATTGGCTCACCGTTGGCTGGCGACAGGATGTTGTTGGTCGACATCATCAGCGCACGGGCTTCGAGCTGGGCTTCCAGGGTCAACGGTACGTGGACCGCCATCTGGTCGCCGTCGAAGTCGGCGTTGTACGCAGCACAGACCAGAGGGTGCAGCTGGATAGCCTTGCCTTCGATCAGTACCGGTTCAAACGCCTGGATACCCAGACGGTGAAGGGTCGGTGCACGGTTGAGCAGCACGGGGTGTTCGCGAATCACTTCGGCAAGAACGTCCCATACTTCCGGCAGCTCGCGCTCGACCATCTTCTTGGCGGCCTTGATGGTGGTCGCCAGACCACGCATTTCCAGCTTGCCGAAAATGAACGGCTTGAACAGTTCCAGAGCCATCTTCTTCGGAAGACCACACTGGTGCAGGCGCAGGGTCGGGCCCACGGTAATAACCGAACGACCCGAGTAGTCGACGCGCTTGCCGAGCAAGTTCTGACGGAAACGACCCTGCTTACCCTTGATCATGTCAGCCAGGGACTTCAGGGGACGCTTGTTCGAACCGGTAATGGCACGACCGCGGCGACCGTTGTCGAGCAGTGCATCCACAGCTTCCTGCAGCATGCGCTTTTCGTTGCGCACGATGATGTCGGGAGCCGACAGATCCAGCAGGCGCTTCAAACGGTTGTTGCGGTTGATCACTCGACGATACAGATCGTTGAGGTCGGAAGTCGCAAAGCGACCGCCATCCAGCGGAACCAGTGGACGCAGGTCTGGCGGCAGAACCGGCAGAACGGTCAACACCATCCACTCAGGCAGGTTGCCGGAGCCCTGGAAGGCCTCCATCAACTTCAGGCGCTTGGACAGCTTCTTGATCTTGGTTTCCGAGTTGGTCTGCGGAATCTCTTCGCGCAGGCGGCCAATCTCGTGTTCCAGGTCAATGGCGTGCAGCAGTTCACGAACGGCTTCGGCACCCATGCGGGCATCGAAATCGTCGCCGAACTCTTCGAGTGCTTCGAAGTACTGCTCGTCGTTCAGCAGCTGGCCCTTTTCAAGGGTGGTCATGCCCGGGTCGATAACGACATAGCTCTCGAAGTAGAGAACGCGTTCGATATCACGCAGGGTCATGTCCATCAGCAGGCCGATACGGGACGGCAGCGACTTCAGGAACCAGATGTGGGCGACTGGCGAAGCCAGTTCGATGTGAGCCATGCGCTCGCGGCGAACCTTGGCCAGTGCGACTTCGACGCCGCACTTCTCGCAGATCACGCCACGGTGCTTCAAGCGCTTGTACTTGCCGCACAGGCACTCGTAGTCCTTGACCGGGCCAAAGATCTTGGCGCAGAACAAGCCGTCACGCTCGGGCTTGAACGTACGGTAGTTGATGGTTTCCGGCTTTTTAACTTCACCGAAGGACCACGAACGGATCATTTCAGGCGACGCGAGGCCGATACGGATCGCATCGAACTCTTCGACTTGACCCTGGTTTTTCAGCAAATTCAGTAGGTCTTTCAAGGCCTTTCCTCCTGGCGGAGCAGGGAGTGGACGGTAGCCGCCCACTCCCGATTCGCGTCACGTGTTATTCGGTTTCCAGATCGATGTCGATACCCAGAGAACGAATCTCTTTGATCAGCACGTTGAAGGACTCGGGCATGCCCGGCTCCATACGGTGATCGCCGTCCACGATGTTCTTGTACATCTTGGTACGGCCGTTCACATCGTCCGACTTCACTGTGAGCATTTCTTGCAGGGTGTATGCCGCGCCGTATGCTTCCAGCGCCCACACTTCCATCTCCCCGAAACGCTGACCACCGAACTGCGCCTTGCCACCCAGCGGCTGCTGGGTAACCAGGCTGTAGGAACCAGTGGAACGCGCGTGCATCTTGTCGTCCACCAAGTGGTTCAGCTTCAGCATGTACATGTAGCCAACGGTGACCGGACGCTCGAACTTGTTGCCGGTACGACCATCGAACAGCTGCATCTGGCCGCTTTCCGGCATGTCGGCCAGTTTCAGCATGGCCTTGATTTCGCTTTCCTTGGCGCCGTCGAACACCGGGGTGGCCATTGGAACGCCGCCCTTGAGGTTCTTCGCCAGGTCCAGGATTTCCTGGTCGGAGAAGGTTTCCAGCTGCTCTTGACGGCCACCGATCTCGTTGTAGATCTCGGTCAGGAACTTGCGCAGATCAGCTACCTTACGCTGCTCTTCGAGCATGGTGTTGATCTTCTCGCCCAGGCCCTTGGCCGCGAGGCCCAGGTGGGTTTCGAGAATCTGACCAACGTTCATGCGCGATGGTACACCCAGAGGGTTGAGTACCACGTCCACCGGCGTACCGTTGGCGTCGTGCGGCATGTCCTCGACAGGCATGATCACCGAGACCACACCTTTGTTACCGTGACGACCGGCCATCTTGTCACCCGGCTGGATGCGACGGCGGATGGCCAGGTAGACCTTGACGATCTTCAGCACGCCTGGAGCCAGGTCATCGCCTTGCTGCAGCTTGCGCTTCTTGTCTTCGAACTTGTCGTCCAGCAGACGGCGGCGATCGACGATATAGGCCTGAGCCTTCTCGAGCTGCTCGTTGAGCGCGTCTTCGGCCATGCGCAGCTTGAACCACTGACCGTGTTCCAGGCCGTCGAGGACCTCGTGGGTGACCTCGGTGCCTTTCTTCAGGCCAGCGCCGCCTTCGACCATCTGCCCCATCAGGGCCGAGCGCAGACGTTCGAAGGTCGCGCCTTCGACGATGCGGAACTCTTCGTTCAGGTCCTTGCGGATTTCGTCCAGCTGGCTCTTCTCGATCGACAGTGCACGAGCATCACGCTCGACGCCGTCACGGGTGAAGACCTGTACGTCGATGACTGTACCCTTGGTGCCGGTAGGCACGCGCAGGGAGGTGTCCTTAACGTCGCTGGCCTTCTCGCCGAAGATCGCACGCAGCAGTTTTTCTTCCGGAGTCAGTTGGGTCTCGCCTTTCGGAGTGACCTTGCCGACCAGGATGTCGCCGGCGCCGACTTCGGCACCTACGTAAACGATACCGGCTTCGTCCAGCTTGTTCAGCGCCGCTTCACCCACGTTCGGGATGTCGGCAGTGATTTCCTCTGGGCCAAGCTTGGTGTCACGGGCCACACAGGTCAGTTCCTGGATGTGGATCGTGGTGAAGCGATCTTCCTGAACCACACGCTCGGACAGGCAGATGGAGTCTTCGAAGTTGAAGCCGTTCCACGCCATGAACGCGATGCGCATGTTCTGACCCAGCGCCAGTTCACCCATGTCGGTGGACGGACCGTCGGCCATGATGTCGCTGCGCTGAACCACGTCACCCTTGTTCACCAGCGGACGCTGGTTGATGCAGGTGTTCTGGTTCGAGCGGGTGTACTTGGTCAGGTTGTAGATGTCGACACCGGCTTCGCCAGTCTCGACTTCGTCATCCGCAACCCGGACCACGATACGGCTGGCATCGACGGAGTCGATCACGCCACCACGACGAGCCACGACGCAGACGCCGGAGTCACGGGCAACGTTGCGCTCCATGCCGGTACCTACCAGCGGCTTGTCGGCACGCAGGGTCGGTACAGCCTGACGCTGCATGTTCGAGCCCATCAACGCACGGTTGGCGTCATCGTGCTCGAGGAACGGAATCAGCGATGCGGCAACCGAGACGACCTGCTTGGGCGAAACGTCCATCAAGGTGACGTCTTCCGGCGCCTTGACGGTGAATTCGTTCAAGTGACGTACGGCCACCAGCTCGTCGATCAGAACCTTCTTGTCGTTCATCGTGGCCGAAGCCTGAGCGATCACGTGATCGGCTTCTTCGATGGCTGACAGGAACACGATCTCGTCGGTGACCAGAGCGTCCTTCACCACACGGTACGGGCTTTCCAGGAAGCCGTACTGGTTGGTGCGCGCATAGGCCGCCAGGGAGTTGATCAAGCCGATGTTCGGACCTTCCGGCGTTTCGATCGGGCACACGCGACCGTAGTGCGTCGGGTGAACGTCGCGCACTTCGAAGCCGGCACGCTCGCGAGTCAAACCACCAGGGCCGAGTGCGGAGACACGACGCTTATGGGTGATCTCGGACAGCGGGTTGTTCTGGTCCATGAACTGCGACAGCTGGCTGGAACCGAAGAACTCTTTCACCGCGGCAGCAACAGGCTTGGCGTTGATCAGGTCCTGCGGCATCAAGCCTTCGCTTTCGGCCATCGACAGGCGTTCCTTGACCGCACGCTCGACGCGTACCAGGCCTACACGGAACTGGTTCTCGGCCATCTCGCCGACGCAGCGAACACGACGGTTACCCAGGTGGTCGATGTCGTCGACGATGCCCTTGCCGTTGCGGATGTCGACCAGGGTCTTCAATACGGCAACGATGTCTTCCTTGCTCAGAACACCCGAACCTTCGATCTCGGTACGACCGATACGACGGTTGAACTTCATCCGGCCGACCGCAGACAGGTCGTAGCGCTCGGGGCTGAAGAACAGGTTGTTGAACAGGGTCTCGGCGGCATCCTTGGTTGGAGGCTCGCCTGGACGCATCATGCGGTAGATTTCCACCAGCGCTTCAAGCTGATTGCCGGTGGAGTCGATCTTCAAGGTGTCGGAGATGAACGGGCCACAGTCGATATCGTTGGTATACAACGTCTCGATGCGAACGACCTGCGCCTTGGCGATCTTGAGCAGCAGGTCGGTGGTCAGTTCGGTGTTGCACTCGCACAGGATTTCGCCAGTCGCCGGGTGCACGATGGCCTTGGCCGTGGTGCGACCCAGAACGTAGTCCAGCGGCACTTCCAACTGCTTGATGTTGGCTTTTTCGATCTGGTTGATGTGTCGAGCCGTGATGCGGCGGCCTTGCTCGACAATCACCTTGCCTTTCTCATCGAGGATATCGAGAACGGCAATTTCACCACGCAGGCGCTGGGGCACCAGTTCCAGGCTGAGCACTTCGCCCTGCACGTGGAATACGTTGGTGGTGTAGAACGCATCGAGGACTTGCTCGGTGCTGTAGCCCAGAGCGCGCAGCAATACCGAGGCAGGCAGCTTGCGACGACGGTCGATCCGGACGAATACACAGTCTTTCGGATCGAACTCGAAGTCCAGCCAGGAGCCACGGTAAGGAATGATACGGGCCGAATAGAGCAGCTTGCCCGAGCTGTGCGTCTTGCCACGGTCGTGGTCGAAGAACACACCCGGCGAACGGTGCAGCTGGGAAACGATGACGCGCTCGGTACCGTTGATTACGAAGGTACCGTTCTCGGTCATCAGGGGGATTTCCCCCATGTAGACTTCCTGCTCCTTGATGTCCTTGATCGCTTTGTTCGACGATTCTTTGTCGAAAATGATCAGGCGCACTTTCACGCGCAGCGGCACAGCGTAGGTCACGCCACGCAGTACGCACTCTTTGACGTCAAAGGCCGGTTCGCCCAGACGATAACCAACGTACTCCAGAGCAGCGTTGCCGGAGTAGCTGATGATCGGGAAAACGGATTTGAAGGCCGCATGCAGACCGACATCACGGAACTGGTCCTTGGTCGCGCCCGCCTGCAAGAATTCGCGATACGAATCCAGCTGGATAGCCAAGAGGTACGGTACGTCCATGACGTCCGGCAACTTGCTAAAGTCCTTGCGGATACGTTTTTTCTCAGTATATGAGTAAGCCATCAGCGTTCCCCAGCTTGGTCACCTGCTTGTGGCTTCTCCCGACGGGAGCAGCCAGAAAATCGTGCAAACCCCGTGGTTTGCGCCACCCTTGGGTGGTTACAGCGCGTTGCCGGCGTCGACCTGATCGACTGCCAGTAACGGAAAAAGGCCGGTGGCATGAGCCACCAGCCATCAGCCTTTCGCTTGACGCTCGGGCTGGAGACGCAAGGTCGATGCTTACTTCAGCTCGACTTTGGCGCCTGCTTCTTCCAGCGTTGCTTTGGCTTTGTCGGCTGCGTCTTTGGCAACAGCTTCCAGAACCATGGCAGGAGCGCCGTCAACTACAGCCTTGGCTTCTTTCAGGCCCAGACCGGTCAGTTCACGAACTGCCTTGATCACGTTTACTTTCTTCTCGCCAGCTTCCAGCAGCATGACGTTGAATTCGGTTTGCTCTTCAGCAACAACTGCAGCAGCAGCTGGGCCAGCAGAAGCAGCGGCAGCGGAAACGCCGAATTTTTCTTCGAAAGCTTTGATCAGCTCAACAACCTGCAGAACCGACATTTCAGCTACGGCGTTGAGGATATCGTCTTGGGAGATAGACATTGCTGTATTTCCTGAATTGGGGGACGGCCTACACGGCCATCGAAATAAACAAAAAAGCGCGAGAGAAAATGCTCAGCCTCAGGCTGCAGCAGCTTCTTTTTGCTCGCGAACTGCGGCCAGAGTACGAGCCAGCTTGCTGGTAGCGCCTTGAATCACGCTCATCAGCTGCGAAATGGCTTCGTTACGGGTCGGCAGTGTTGCCAGTACGTCGATTTGGTTAGCTGCGAGGAACTTGCCCTCGAACGCAGCTGCCTTGATCTCGAACTTGTCCTGACCCTTGGCGAATTCCTTGAACAAGCGGGCAGCAGCACCCGGGTGTTCGGTAGAGAATGCGATCAGGGTCGGGCCGGTGAACACGTCGTTGAGGACACTGTATTCAGTGTCGGCAACAGCGCGCTTGAGCAGGGTGTTACGTACGACACGTACGTATACGCCAGCTTCACGAGCCTCTTTACGGAGTCCGGTCATAGCGCCTACTGTCACACCACGGGCATCAGCCACGACAGCGGACAGAGCAGCTTTGGCAGCCTCGTTGACTTCAGCGACGATGGCCTTCTTGTCTTCGAGATTAATTGCCACGGGTTTAACTCCTGCTTGTTACCGTTTCATCTGGCCGAAGCCGGATGTCGTTTTGGTGTCTGATTCGGTAAGGAACCGGGAGCACCATCTGCGTAGGCTTGAGGTTTAAGGCTTGCGCCGCCTACGGTCTTGGATAGCCCCCGCCAGGCAGGGACCCCAATTTTTCAGCCAATGGCACGGTCACCCGTGCCACCGGCAAAGTCTTACGCGTCCAGCGAGCCTTGGTCGATGACCAGACCTGGGCCCATGGTGGTGCTCAGGGTGACGCGCTTGACGTAGATGCCTTTCGAGGAAGCCGGCTTGATGCGCTTCAGATCAGCGATCAGGGCTTCAACGTTTTCCTTCAGCTTGACGGCGTCGAAACCGACCTTGCCAACGGAAGTGTGGATGATGCCGTTCTTGTCGGTGCGGTAGCGAACCTGACCAGCCTTGGCATTCTTGACGGCGTTGGCGACGTCTGGCGTCACGGTACCGACTTTCGGGTTAGGCATCAGGCCACGTGGACCGAGGATCTGACCCAATTGACCAACAACGCGCATGGCATCCGGGGATGCGATGACGACGTCATAGTTCAGATCGCCGCCTTTCATTTCGGCAGCCAGGTCGTCCATGCCTACGCGGTCTGCGCCGGCAGCCAGAGCCGCTTCGGCAGCTGGACCCTGGGTGAACACGGCAACCCGTACGGTCTTGCCAGTGCCGTGCGGCAGCACAGTAGCGCTACGTACGACCTGGTCGGATTTACGTGGGTCAACGCCCAGGTTCACGGCCACGTCAACGGACTCGCTGAACTTGACGGTGGACAGTTCGGTCAGCAGCGCAGCTGCGTCTTCGAAGTTGTACAACTTGCCTGCTTCGATCTTGGAAGCAATAGCTTTTTGGCGCTTGGTCAGCTTAGCCATTACACACCCTCCACGTTGAGGCCCATGGAGCGAGCAGAACCGGCGATGGTACGCACGGCTGCTTCCATGTCAGCGGCAGTCAGGTCCGCATTCTTGGCTTTTGCGATGTCTTCGAGCTGAGCGCGAGTCACGGTACCGACTTTGACGGTGTTCGGACGAGCCGAGCCGCTGGTCAGGCCGGCTGCTTTCTTCAGCAGTACCGAAGCAGGGGTGCTTTTGGTCTCGAAGGTGAAGCTGCGGTCACTGTAGACAGTGATGATTACAGGAGTCGGCAAGCCGGCTTCTTGACCCTGGGTACGGGCGTTGAAGGCCTTGCAGAATTCCATGATGTTCACGCCATGCTGGCCCAGAGCCGGGCCGACGGGCGGGCTAGGGTTGGCCTGGCCGGCCTTTACTTGCAGCTTGATGTAAGCCGTGATTTTCTTAGCCATGAGCTACTCCACTATTGGGTACGAGCGCCTTTCGGCTCCCCAGTTGCTTGCGTTTTATCCCAGTGACGACAAAACCCCGCAGCTTACGCCTGCGGGGTATGGGATCCGTTTCCAATCAGACTTTTTCGACCTGACTGAACTCGAGCTCTACCGGAGTAGAGCGACCGAAAATGAGCACCGCGACCTGGATCCGGCTCTTTTCGTAATTGACTTCTTCGACGGTGCCGTTGAAATCCGCGAAAGGACCATCGGTCACACGAACGACTTCGCCCGGCTCGAACAGCGTCTTTGGCTTGGGCTTGTCGCTACCGTCAGCGACGCGACGCAGGATAGCTTCAGCTTCCTTGTCGGTAATCGGAGCAGGCTTGTCTGCCGTGCCGCCGATGAAACCCATGACCCGAGGCGTGTCCTTGACCAAGTGCCAAGTACCTTCGTTCATGTCCATCTGAACCAGCACATAGCCTGGAAAGAACTTGCGTTCGCTTTTACGCTTTTGGCCATTTCGCATCTCGACCACTTCTTCAGTGGGGACGAGAATTTCGCCAAAACCGTCTTCCATACCAGCCAGCTTTACACGCTCGATCAAAGAGCGCATAACATGCTTCTCGTAACCCGAGTAAGCATGCACAACGTACCAACGCTTAGCCACGGGACACCCTTAGCCAACAATCAAGGAAACAAGCCAGCCGAGCAGGGAATCGAGCCCCCACAACAGCAACGCCATGACCAGAACGACCGCGACTACGATCAGCGTGGTCTGTGTGGTCTCTTGGCGAGTCGGCCAAACGACTTTACGTATTTCGGTGCGCGCTTCCTTAGCCAGGATGAAGAACGACTTGCCTTTGGCAGTCTGCAGCGCCACATAGGCGGCCACAGCGGCAATAGCGAGAAGCGCAAGCACCCGGTACAGGATCGGCGACGAAGAGTAGTACTGATTACCAACCACGCCAACCACAACCAAAGCGATAACAACGAGCCACTTCAGCAGATCGAAACGAGATTCTGGGGCTTCAGCCTTGGGAGTCATCTAGGAGGATCCTGTGAAAAGAAAGCCAGACACACCGAGTGAATCTGGCAGGTCAGGAGGGAATCGAACCCCCAACCTACGGTTTTGGAGACCGTCGCTCTGCCAATTGAGCTACTGACCTAAAACAAATCAGGCCGAACATTATGCCGACCCGGGAAAGCTATTTCAACACCTGATTGGACTGCCATGTTGCGCAAGGAGACATCAATCACCCCTGGCACAGACCTCACAACCCAAGATGCCAACAGCAGAGATGCGCAACACCCACAGGAGCGACACACACCTACCATTAAAACAAAGGCAGATATTTTCATATCTGCCTTGCAAAAATGGAGCTCTTGAGCGGATTTGAACCGCTGACCTCACCCTTACCAAGGGTGTGCTCTACCAACTGAGCTACAAGAGCTTGAAACCATGCACAAACAGCAAACTTGGAGCGGGTAGCGGGAATCGAACCCGCATCATCAGCTTGGAAGGCTGAGGTTCTACCACTAAACTATACCCGCGGAGCTTGCAGCTCACGCTAAAAATGGTGGAGGGAGAAGGATTCGAACCTTCGAAGTCGTAGACGTCAGATTTACAGTCTGATCCCTTTGGCCGCTCGGGAACCCCTCCTTAACGTGGCGGCATTTTACGCTATGCCACCTCACTGTCAAGCTTTTTCTCATTAAAATCTTGAGGTTAGCTACATCGACAGCTGTTTCACAGCGCTGGGCTTTCGCACCATCGCTGTGAAGCGGGCGCCATTCTATGCAAACCATCAGGGCCTGGCAATACCCCAGATCAGATTATTTTATGTTTTAAGTCATTGAATTCATTGGGGCCGAACATACACCCACTCACTCGGGGAGGATCGCTCACCGCACTGGCGGGACAAGCGTGCCGAGCGCGTCCCATGAGAATGCTCAGCGCTGGGTTTCAGTCTTTTCGTTCAGCAGCTGGATGTGGTGCCTCTCACCCTTGTAGGTAGACAGGGGCGCCAACTCTTTGGGCCGCACGGGAAGCTCCTGGTGGTGCCACCCGGCATAGAACACGTTGAGGACCAACAGCAGTAGTACAAGCCAACGCATCGTCACTCCCCCCTCGGATCGGAAACTGCGGAAGGCCCGCTGTCTCCTACAAGGCGCAGACTGAGTTCTCCGCCACTGAACACCTGTTCCATGCCACCTACAGAAAGCCGCAGGCCACCTTGGCCATCTATTCCCAACACCCGGCCTTCAATGGCCTTCAACCCGGCACTGAGGACGACAGCCCTGCCCTGCCAAGCATGCAGCCCCTCCCACTCCTCCCGCAACTGCTCGAACCCGGACAGTGCGTGACGCTCCAGGTGACTCTGAAGCTGCACGTTGAGTTCAGCAACCAAGTCATTGCGATCGACCAGGCTCATCCGCTGCAGGCGTACGGAAGTCCAAGGCCGATCCACCGCCGTGTTCTGCCTCATATTCACATTGATACCAATACCGATGACGACATGACATACATCACTGGGATCGCCAACCAGCTCCAGCAGTATTCCTGCGAGCTTCTTTTCTCCAACCAGAATATCGTTAGGCCACTTAAGCCTTGCCTCGCCTACACCTTGCGCATGCAGCGCTCGGACCACGGCAAGCCCTACCACTAGGCTCAATCCTTCCAGGCGAGCCATACCCCCTTCGATACGCAGCGCCAGGCTGTAGTAGAGATTTTGCGCATAGGGACTTACCCAAGGCCTACCCCGCCGGCCCCGTCCCGCTGTCTGCTGCTCTGCAACGATCAAGAGCGGCATCTGGCTCCCGTCAGCGACGGCACGCAATGCTTCGGCATTGGTGGAGTCGACGCTATGCATGACACGCAGCTCCCAGCCCGCTGGAGCGCTTGCCGCAAGTGTCTCGCTGGAGAGCGCAGAAACAGGATCGGCAAGGCGATAGCCTTTGCCGCGCACTTTGTGCACATCGATGCCCAGTTCGGCTTGCAGCTGCTGCAGCTGCTTCCACACAGCACTGCGGCTGACCCCCAGAGCCTCGCCCAGCGCTTCGCCCGAGTGAAAATGACCGTCTTTAAGTAGATCCAGCAATGGTGACATAGCGAACTCGGCGTCTCGGTAGGGCGCAATGATAGCGATGGCGGACACTGATTTGAAACGCTAAAAAGACAAAACCCCTACCTGCTTGCGCAGATAGGGGTTTCGGAATTGAATCTTGACGATGACCTACTCTCACATGGGGAAA